>NZ_QICL01000004.1 GCF_003201355.1 Indolivaga alginatilytica | reverse complement strand
CCCCTTGACTCAGGAGGGCTTTTTTAGTGAGAGTGCAACGGAGCGTTAAGAAAATGCCCTAATGAGCTATGGCTTTTCTTTAAAAGCCCGTTGGGTAGCTGACGGGAATTACCGCCTGATTCCTCGGGAGGGTCTTCGTATCTGCTCTTGTTTTTGTACTTGCTGTTCTTTCTCAATTAGCTTGGTTTTACAGAGCCACTCGTTTAGGTCTTTGTAGTTGGCATAGTCTGTTGACTTGTCTATGACTGCTTTGCAAGTTTTACTTATCTGCTGGGTTGCGTTTTTTCCTGCTTGGTCGTTGTCCAGATAGGTATAGATCTTTTGGTGTGATATTATAAAGTCTATGGCTTTGGACAGATTAGCTATTGAGTTTAACACGACAATATCTACTTTTGAGTATTGAATATTTTTCATTGTGAGGTAAGATAGATAATCCATGAATCCCTCGAAAACTAAACAGGCTTCGGTATTAGATTCAGTGCTTCTATCTGTTGCTATATTTTTAGAGGTACACCCTTTGAAATATTTATTCCGAAGTTCATAGCCTCCCGAATCGTTTTTAAAGCCGATGGAAAAATATGGTTTATTGTTGGCTGAGTAATGGATTTCATTGCAATGTTGCTTAGCTATATCAATACTGATTTTTCGTTCTGTGAGATAATAGAGTAATGCTTGGTTGGTAATGGGCAATATTTTTTGGATCGATATTCCTGATAGTTGATTGTTTTCGATTTTTTCCAAATGGTTATTACCGTGAAAAGAGAAGGGTTCGGGCTGATTATCGGTATTGCTGCCTGTTTGCATATTTGCGTATCTGCATTCGAGCTTGTTTATGGCTTCTTTTAGGGTGCAGTTATCCAATCGCATAACAAGGTCTATCATTGTGCCACCCTCGTTAGAGCCGAAGTCTATCCATAGATTCTTAGTGTAATCAACTTTGAGACTGGCGTTGCTATCTGTTCTGAATGGGGAATGGTACATGCCGTAGTATCCTCTGTCTTTGACGGGATGGATGTTTTGTTCGGCTAGATAGTCTTTGATGGACAGGTTGTTTAATTCTATTGTGGTCATGATGTTGATTCTTTTATATTTTGTTTTTTACAGATATATTCTTACTACATACTACAGTCACTTTAACCTGCTTATTAATAGCATAAAAGGTGTATTTTTTAGAAGTAATAGTAGTAACTACATATCTTAAAATGTAGTAAGTAGTAACAAGAAAGTAAGACGGCGCTTTCTCCACTTACTACAACTAATCTTCTTTTCTTTCACGGGATTAGCTTGTTATGTAGTAAGGTAGTAATGTGAGAAAATAATGTCTATTAATTACAGTTCATAATCAATAAAGGGATTGGGTTTAATCTTCTTTATCCGATAACCATATACAGGAGATGGATTGTTGTTAATTCGCTTTTGTAACCGTTTGAATCCTGCTTTTCGAATCGCTTCACCCATCCGTTTTTCAGACAATGGTACATTGGTGAACATCCGCAGATAATTTAGTATTTGGGCGGTAGTCATAAAATGTTCGTTTTCATTCTCTACGGTTGGTTTTTCAAATCCCTGCATTAGCATCTCAAACTCCACGGTCTGCACATGGAAGCCTGAACTTAAACGGTGTAGCTCTTCTATTTCCGAATCATCGAACCAATAACGCATTCCCTGTTTATACAAATACATGATTTCGGAAAATACATTATCCATATTTATAGAGAGAGCTTTGTCAATATCAATACGGACAACCTCAAAAGGCAGAAAGCGTCTGCTGCCTGTCGGGTCTGTCAAGAAATCATTTCCGTTTACCGATGCCATAAAACTGGCTAAGTGTGGATATTCTTCAATATACGTATCATATGGTCTACGATATTTTACTGCCGGAGTGGTTATCAGGTTCTTCAGTTCGTTTTCGTCCCGTTTATTCAATGCCCTTAACTGATCGTCAATGTTGATAAACAAATATTCGGCTATCAAGGTCAATACATCTTTGCATTGCGGGTCTATCTTACCTGTAAAGAGATAGCTTTTTAAGGATGTGGGGCAAAGGTGATCGAGCCATGTCGTTTTAAATTTGCCCTGTTCGCCTGTCAGAACCAAACAAGTATGATTCTGGCAACCGACATCGCTCATCGCATTGGCAACAACACCTATCAGCCATTTAATCAGATATTCTTCCCATTTGTCAGGATTGGAAACAATCACTGTCTGTAAAAGCTGTTCCGTATAGCAAGATTCCCGAGGATTCAGCATTGGCAGTTGAGAGAGATATTCCCTGATAGGATGTATCTTCTCTGCAAAATTACTTTCGAGGATAGCCCGGATATTATCGGCAGAGGTTGTAATACCTACCTTGACATCAATTTCCCTGCGAAGGGAGTTCAAAAAATATTTGGTTACAGGCTTGAACTCCCCTTGTGCATCGATTTCCCTATACTCCGTACGGCTTTTTACGCTATTGTAACGAAAGCTATACAGCGTACGTAGTTTCTGCTCGATCCGTTCGTTTTTCGATTGACGGGCGGAAGTAGTTTCTTTTCCTTTCATGGGAGTTAACTATCTTCTGCGGTTTTGAATCTCTTTAGGATAAAGTTTAATATTTCCTCTTTATCATAGAAGACAAGTTTTTCTCCGAATCGGTATTCTTTATAATAACCGAGCCGAGCGTATTTACGGACAGTGGGAGCAGAGGCTTTGAGAAGTTTGGTAGCCTCTTTCATTTTGATTAGGTTACTCATCGCTATATCTATAAGCGACATTTTTTCGGTAGAAGAATTATCCTTGATAGTTTCTTCTTTTTCCGGCTTTTGCCAACGTGAATAGTTTTTGTTTCGCATAAAAATAAGAATTTAGTTTTCTGAATTTTTATGCAATATAACACTGAAAATCAACCTCCTAAAGTTTTCGATATTTAATGATAATATATGATATTTTTGTGCTATTTCCCTTATTTTCGTCATTAGAAAATAGAGTAAAATTTTAGAAAACAGGCATAAAAAAAGCAGGCGGATAGCCTGCTAAATATGGTTATAATGAAGACGAAATTCTATAATCGTTTATCTTTCTCTTACATATTCTATCAGCTTATCCTTATTCAACAGGTATTCTTCACTGTAACAATCGTAGTTCAATATTTTGTCAACGTAGGCATCTATATTATTTTCCAGAATTTCAACTTCTACTTTATCCATATACGGATTTTTTTCTCCTCCTGCCAGATCAGCGGTGAATGCTAAAGAGAAAACGATTTCCGAATTCGGAAGTTTAAATGCGATGGCTGGTAGGGTATAGCCGCTTATCATAGCTGAGGGAGCACCTACCACCTCCATATTTTCGTTTTGCCATGCTATAGATGCTAATGCCGCAGCAGCTGAGTAAGTGAATTCATCTTGCAATACATACATTTTACCTTTAAAGTGGACGCTATTGCTGTCAGGTAATTGCACCGTTTGCCTGTACATTTCTGTTTTATCTCCTTTTCGTATCATTTTTAATTCACTGAACGAAGATAGAATTGAATTTTCAATAGCTGGGTTATGATTCATCCCAACATGATACTTATATTCCAAGGGTCTATCGATTATTTTGCGAAGCAGATCTATCCATACACCGTCATAACCTCCCGAATTTCCTCTTATGTCAAATATTATTTTTTCTACATCGGGTGTATATATGCGAAGCAATTCGCTGATGTACCATTCTCTGTCAGATATTGCCGGCATTCGCAGATAAAGAATGTTATTGTCGATAAGCATCACGTTTCTATAATTGGATTGAGAGTGTCTTTCTTGCAAAGTCTCTACTGTTGTGTCCAATGATAATGCTATCTCTTTATCCCCAATATTTAGGGTGAATTTCTCTATATTCAAAAGTGGTAAAACCATTGTGAAAGAACGCGAATAGTATTTTTGACTGATTGGGTCCCAGAATAAATAGTACATTTTAGCGGAATTGTCTCCAACAAACTGGTTCATCGGTAGACCGTCAATGCTGCTTATTTTTTCTCCTCCATTAACACGGATACTATTGTATCGAAAAGGACGTATATTGTAATATTCTCCATTCATGAATTTAGTCATGATATTGATTTGCACCTTCCCATTCATACTTTTGTTAAGTAAACGGTAATAATAATCGGCATTGGTCGTATCTGCCAGTGAGACGTTTCCTATCGATGATAAATAATAATCGGGCGAAACATAGCTTGCCAGAGAAGAACCGGGTATGATTTGGGAGTGTGCATCATTCAGTAGATTTAATCCTTGTCGGATGATTTGGACAAAGTCTTCGATAGAGGTTGCAGGTGTTATTTCATCGTTTAATTTTTTGAATTCATTATCCACATTTACGCCTGTCCGTTGTTCCAATAATGCTAACGGAAAGAAATATTGGTGAATGTGTCCTTGCAAAAAGGACAGATCGTCCTGCATTTGCTTCTGAGAAAGCATTTGACTTTGTATCGGATTGCTTACAAGGCAAACCAAAAATGCGATGTGAAAATATTTACTTATTGGTTTCATATATTAAGATTAGGTATTTTTGACAAACTACATTTTTAGCCCCACTAAATAGAAAAACTCATCAATCCGCTTAAGTTGTGCTGAAAATTTTTCTTTTGCTATTGAATTTTTATTATAAGAGGGATCACGTAGATAACTCATTTCTGGTTTAGTCTCTAAACCTGTGAACTTTTGCCAAGCTTCATTTCGTTGTTCATCGTTATATGCACTAAAATAATTAGCTTTAAGTAAATAACCGAACATCCGCTGTCCAATATGTTTAGGTTGTTTTTCTCCTGATTCATATTTTAGTATTTCTACTCGCACTTTAGCAAGTTGCTCTTCTTTGTCTAATATTGGAAATTGTTCAACGATTGGATTTGGTTCAGCTAATTCCATATGAGTAGTATCTGTTATGTCAACTTGGCTAGGAATAAATTCTGAAGTATCATATTCCTTTATCAACTGTTTGTAGAATCTGAAGTCAAAGTCTTTATCAAAATATTGTTGTATAAGGTCGGGGCGAAGAGTAAATATATCCACTACTTTGGAGTGAATGCGTGTCTTCTCGGCTAGTTCTCTTGGGTTTTTATAGCTGAAGTTATATATTTCAGCCAAATAATCCTTTGCATATATTTCGAATGTCTTACCCTTCTTCAAGACCTCATGTCTATATAATAGATATCCCCGTTTTAAAAGCCTGTATTCAAGATGAAGTGATTGATGGAGGTTATCCATCAAAAAATTACCAATTGATCTGAAAATGTTTTTTACTTTATTAGCCATAAGGTAAAAATAAGAAGATTTTTTTATCCTTTATTCTCAAAATTAAAAATTTGCTAAAAGGTAGTCCTATAAATTATTCTTAAATTGCAGAAAATTTAAATCTTATGCTAAAAATATGGGAAGAAAAAAAAACACGATCAAGTACCAACTTATGATAAGCTACTTATCCCTACACTCAAAGCTTTACAACAGCTAGACGGCTCTGGAACTATAGAGGAAATCAATGAAAAAGTATACGAAATAGCTAGTATAAGTGAGGATATTCTAAGTATTCCTCATAAAGAAGACGGTATACAGAGTAAAGTTGACTATCGCCTTGCGTGGGCACGAACATATCTTAAAAAATATGGATTGATAGAAAACTCTTCAAGAGGTATTTGGTCATTAATTGATAATGATATAAATCCTGATTCTTTTAATTCGAATGGAATTGTTAAAACTGTCAGGGCAGAGAACAATGAACCGGACATTAAACGAAGCAAACAGACTGAGATGCTTGATACAGTTGTTGAAAATGAACCTGATGAGTTAGACTGGAAAGAAAAGCTATTGAAAGTCCTTCAAAGCATTGATCCATCAGCTTTCGAAAGGCTCAGTCAAAGGATTTTAAGAGAAAGTGGATTCATACAAGTGGAGGTCACAGGTAAATCTGGAGATGGAGGTATTGATGGCAAAGGTATTGTGCGACTTAATGGTTTCTTAAGTTTTCATGTTTTCTTTCAATGTAAAAGATTTAAAGATTCAGTAGCATCAAGCTATATTCGTGATTTCAGAGGAGCAATGCAAGGTCGAGCAGATAAGGGTTTATTTATAACTACAGGTAAATTTACACGAGATGCAATAAAAGAAGCGTCTAGAGATGGTGCACCTCCGATTGACCTAATAGATGGAGATTTACTTTGCGAAAAACTTAAAGAATTTAATCTTGGTGTTAAAACAGAATTAATAGAAGAGGTCATTATTAATCCCGAATGGTTTGATAAGATATAAAATAAATAAATTGATATACAATGGCTAAAAAGGAGGATAAAAAGATTTGTTTTGTCATATCTCCAATAGGAGAAGAAGGTTCTGAAACAAGAGAACGCTCGGATCAGATACTGAAACACATAATTACTGAACCTGTGAAACAATTAGGATATGAAGTGATTAGAGCTGATAAAATATCTGAACCGGGAATTATTACTACACAGATTATTGAATATATTGTGAGTGCGGAACTTGTAGTTGCCGACTTAACAGAACGGAATCCAAATGTATTTTATGAGTTAGCTGTTAGGCATGCCGTTAGGAAGCCTCTTGTACAAATGATAAGAAAAGGCGATGTTATTCCTTTTGACGTTGCTGCGACAAGAATAATTCAGTTTGATCTACATAATCTAGACAGTGTCGCAACTGCAAAAGAAGAAATATTTTCGCAAGTAAAATCTATTGAAACAGGCAATAATGAAGTACATAACCCTATTTCGGTATCTTTAGATCTAAAAGTATTAAAAGAGAGTGGTGATGCAGAAGAACGTTCTTTAGCAGATATTGTTGAAGCTATTTCTGATTTGAGAGTTTCAGTTTCAAACATAGATAAAGGGATGCAATCATCTAAAATTATTGAAGAGTTGAAATCCAAGGTAGATGCTTTACCTTCTCGAATTGAAAGTAGGTTATACGACCCAGACATTAGAAGGCGCAGAAAGTTTCATCCTATGATGCTAGAAGAGATTATGCATATGGAGATGAAATTAGAGAATTTTAGTTTAACTTTTTTGATGATGACTAGCTTGATAAAAGATGATTTGCCTTGGATTTATGAAATCGGACTTGATACATACAAAGTTCTTAAATCATCAAAGACCAAAACCGAAAAAGTAAAATCTTTGGAGAATTTCGAGGATACCCTAAAGATGCTAGAACATCCTATGTATAGAGAAATATCTGGAAAATCAGAAGAGATGTATATGTTTAGTAAAGATATTAGACATTTCGTACGTCGTTACATGGAGAAATATTTGCAGCGAAGAACTAAATAAATTTTTCTGTATTTTCTACTATTTCTCAATAGTTGTTTTTATTATGAGAAAGGCTATATTTTTCCAATTTGCAACACAACTGTATAAATGAAAAAAGCAATCTATTGATAATCAATAGATTACTTTTTTGAGAGGCGGTATGGACGGAAGATGAACCTAAAGTTCAATCCTTTGAATACCAATATATTGCAGATGTCTAAAAATTCAGTCCCACGAATAAACCCACGCGTATTTTTCGCCAATTTTCGTCGTAATGTATTGTATCAATGAACTTTGATTGTAAAGATAAGCGGTACTTTTGTAAAAAAGGTACTTGAACCTAAATTTAACTATTTAAATTTGTTTGTTTTTCTGTAATCTTCTTGTGTACTCTTTGTATTTATCAATTGGCAAAATGTCCTCTGTTTCATTATCTTTGACTGTGAACTTTAGTGGTTCTAATTCTCTTTTTCGATTCTCACAGAGATATTATTATCCAAGCTGATAAAGATCCTCAAATCGGATGTTATTCTGCCCATTTTGATAAGACTTCCGGTATAACCTTTTGCATAATAAAATACGATACAATCTCCCGGTGTCCAATAGCAAATATCACCTACTACATAGCCGTTCTGAGTCGCTACGTTTTTCGATAGAGACATATCTGCGTAATACTCCCGATCATCGTGCCGGCTCATTTGCAGAGTTAGAGGAAGTTTATCTATAAAGTCCTGCGATGTCGGCGTGTCATTCAAGATCGCTGTAAGTATCTTGTCTCCAATAATAATTTTGATATTCATATTTTCAGAATGATTTTGATTGTCTTCCGGATTTGGGGGTTGCTCCGTCGGCTTTTCTGCTGGCGGGGGAGCTTCATTATCGGTAGTGCAAGCACTCAGGTTAAATATTATCCCGAATATGAAAATGAGATGAAGTACTATTATTCTCATATCTAATCTGTGCTATCGAAATTTAATGTTTTCACCACTTTTGCTGGAACGCCTGCCACTATCGTATTGGGAGGTACGTCTTTGGTTACGACCGCTCCGGCAGCCACAACAGAGTTTTCACCAATGGTTACACCAGACATTACCGTTGCTCCTACACCGATCCACACGCCGTTTCCGATAATTATGGGAGCTGTATATGTTGCACGTCTGTCGGCAGGGTTCAACGGATGCCCGATCGTGATCAGATTAACTTTAGGTGCAATCAGAACGTCATTTCCTATGGTTATGCCACCTCTGTCCATAAATTCGCAACAGTGGTTGATAAATACATTTTTACCTATTCGGATATTCCGTCCGAAGTCGGTGTAAAAAGGAGGCAGGAGTTCAAATGTTTCATCCACCTCCACGCCTGTAAGGCGTGAAAATAATGCTTGCACTTCCCCTGTGTCATGATACGAGTTGTTTAGTTCGGCAATGATTTTCTGTGCCTCGTTAATTATTGCGCCGATTTTATAATAGTCCGGATCGGTAAGTGGAATCAACTCGCCAGACAGGTCGCGCTCGAATATATCTTTCATTATTTCAGATTTTTAGTAAAAAACTCTGTCAGTTTGTCGAATGGGATAACATCCAAACGGTCGTATAAATCCACGTGAACAGCCTGAGGGATAATCATTAACTCTTTGGGCTCGCAAGCTGCTTTATAAGCATCTTCACTGAAATAGCGGGAATGTGCATTCTCCCCTGCAATCAGCAAAACGGGTCTTGGCGAGATTTCTTTGATATAAGTTAAAATCGGCATATTCATAAACGATAACACATTGGTAACTGTCCACGAACCATTTGAATTTATTGAACGCAGATGAAAACCCCGCTCCGTTTTATAATAATCAAAGTATTCTTTTACAAATTGAGGTTCATTGCCTTCAATTTTGTCAGGCAGCCCTTTGGGGGCTAAAGCCGGAGTTCCGTTTTCTGCATCCATCCAACGCTGTAGGCTTAATTGCTCTAATGTTTGGGTGCGTTGCTCCAATGTTGTGGCATCGAAATAACCGTTGGCATTCACTCTTGACATATCGTACATGCTTGTAGTTGCTACTGCTTTAATTCGTTTGTCAACAGCGGCAGCATTTAACGCAAAACCTCCGAACCCGCAAATACCAATGATGCCTATTTTGTTTCGGTCAACACTCGCTTGTATTCCTAAATAATCAACTGCGGCACTGAAATCTTCGGTGTTTATGTCGGGCGATGCTACATGGCGGGGTTCGCCTCCGCTTTCTCCCGTATAAGACGGATCTAAAGCAAGCGTAATAAAACCACGCTCTGCTATATTTTGAGCATAAAGCCCCGAGGACTGCTCTTTTACCGCACCAAACGGACCACTTATGGCAAGAGCCGGTAATTTCCCTTTGGTATTTTTGGGGATATACAAATCGCCCATAAGCGTAATTCCATAACGGTTTTTGAACATTACTTTTTGCCGTGTAACCTTATCACTTAATTGAAAAGTGTAATGGTCTGCCTGCTGTGCGACTGTCGCACTTTGTGCCGATGCTGAGTTGCTCATAACAAATACTATTAATGTGAATAAAAATAACCTTTTCATTTTTTCGAGATTTTAATTGTATGCTACAAAATTAAGATGGGATAGGGGAATAATTTTTGCTCACAGGCTCAATGTTTTTCGCTTGTAAGCTCATTTTAAAGTAAAAGCAAAAAGCCGCAAAGCAGAAATGCTCTACGGCTCGAAATCTTTTGCAGACAAGTATTTATCTTCGGGGAGAAAAACCGTATTGCTTTTTGAATGCGGCATAGAAATGAGACAGGTTCTTAAAACCTACATCGACATATACCTCACTAGCTTTCTTATTTTGATTTTTTAGCTTGTCGTAGGCTACTTCCAGCCTCTTAGTAATAAGCCATTTCTGAGGTGTAATATCGCTGACCCTCGCAAAGTCACGCTTAAATGTAGCAAGGCTTCTCCCAGTGTAAGCAGCTATCTCTTCCATTGTCAGATCATCCATATAGTTCTCGTTCAGAAAATCAAGAATATCAATCTTCCAAGGCTCGGAAAAATCAAATAAGACAGGAAAGAAATTGTTGTCTGTGTTCAATAAGCAGTAGACTCCTTCCTGTTCTTTCAAATTAATAATGTGATCCGTTGGCTGCACGGCAGAATCGAAATACGGTATCAGAGATTGGAAAAGACTGGTTATATCTGGTCTAAGCGGTATTCTGAATATGCTTTCTTTCAGAGATTTGACCTTTTTAGGAATATGGTTTTTATCTATTTCGCTATAAAAGTCACGGAGGAAATTGCGTTTAAAGGTCATGGATATTCCTTTGTACTGGTCGGTATCAGAGTACAATTTCGTCATTTTAACCCTATGGTTACGGCGTATAAAGACGCATTCGCCCGGATGAACGATGGTCTCTTTATTTCTTTCTTCGATAATCAGTTTCCCTGAATACAGGTATACGAGTGTATGGTCTTTTGTGGCATGTACACAGCTTGTATTGTTATCAAAGAAACAGGACAGGAATGTGCCTGAATAATTTATCGTTTTTGAAGTTTCCATGCTGACAGGTTTTATATCATACAAATATAGTATAAAGACAGGAATAATTTTTCGCTGTCAGGCTCATTCTTTTTTGCTGACAGGTTCAGATGATAAATAAAATACCTGTTTATTAAAGACTATGCGAAATAGCTCAAAGAAGGTAAAGTAATATATTGAAATAAGTTATCTTTGAAGTAAAATAAATATTTGTATGACTAATATCCAACCCAACGATTATAATCATTTCCTGATTGAGATCAAGGAACGAATCCGTTCTGCTCAATATGAGGCAATGAAAGCAGTCAATAAAGAAATGATACAACTTTATTGGGATATCGGTAAGCAAATAACAGAAAAACAGCAGGCATCCGGTTGGGGGAAAGCTGTTGTCGAGACATTGTCAAAAGATTTGCAGAAAGAATTTCCGGGCATTCAAGGCTTTGGTGCACGTAATATTTGGTATATGCAGCAGTTTTACACTGAGTATGAGGGAAATGAAATTCTGCAACCATTAGTTGCAGAAATTAGCTGGACAAAACATTTAGCAATAATGACTAAGTGTAAAGATATACAGGAGCGACAATTTTATATCTTGTCAACCAAGAAGTATGGATGGACCAAAGATGTGCTTATACATAAGATAGAAGCAAAAGCATTTGAAAAATATCTGTTAGGACAAACTAACTTTGACAAAACATTACCTGATAATATAAAACATCAGGCTGTTTTAGCAGTAAAAGACGATTATACTTTCGACTTTCTTGGATTAGGGGAAGAGCACTCAGAAACAGAACTGGAGCAGGCATTAATCAAAAATATCCGTTCATTCCTTATTGAATTCGGTACAGACTTTACATTTGTAGGAAATCAATACCGTATTGAACTGGAGGGTGAAGAGTATTTTATTGATTTGCTTCTATACCATCGTAAACTTCAATGTATGGTCGCCGTCGAGCTGAAAATAGGTAAGTTCCTTCCTGAATATAAAGGAAAAATGGAGTTCTATCTCAATATTTTGAATGATAAAATAAGGCTGCCTCACGAAAATCCTTCCATTGGAATCATTATATGTAAATCTAAAAAGCGTACAATAGTGGAATATGCACTAAAAGATTCAAATCAGCCGATAGGTATTGCCACTTATAGCCTTACAACTGAATTGCCCGAATCATATCAGGAGCTATTACCTGATGGGGATGAGATAGCTAAAAAGTTAAACCTGTTAATGGACAAATAAAGGTAGATTGTTGTGATATTTTGAATTCTATCCTCCCCCCCATTTAACTCCTCAAAATCGTTGTCCTTTGTAATTTCTTTCTTTAAGTATAAATCTTCAACTATCTTTTTATTCCAAATATTTGTTAATATAAAAAATCGCAGTATATTTGTGGCAGAAATAAGAGTACTAACCCTTAAAAAATCACGAAAGGGTATAATTATGTTGGTCAAGAAATAAAACACAGAAAACAGGAACTAAGCTGGCTCATCGGGATGAAGAGCTTTTGCAACTTATGTATATAATTAGAAAACCAAAAATCTACGGCTGCAAATTGGTTATCGTTGATTAGTTCCACAATCACAATTTAAATTTTAATTATTATCAATGTCGATGCGTTGACAGGTATATCGTTATATACTTTTCTGTCTTTCGTATCTTACACAGAGATATATTCTGTTATGGGTTAATTACGTCCATACGGCTGTTATATATGTCTCTGTATTATCAAAAACAAAAATGGGCATACAACCTAAAGAATTAAGTAAACTGGGATATACCAACAATGTGGCACGTAGTTTAGCGATCAACATAGTAAGCAAATATTGCAAACACGACAGCAAAGAACAAATTATAAAAATGCTTAGCGATTTGCTGGCATATCCCGATAAATATAAAGGCAATGAAGTATGGGGAAAACTGGCGGAACATTTTTCACCGATGCCGGTAGACAAATCGTTCACAGTTTACAACCTGCTCGATGAGCCTTTGGCATTCAAAACATACGGAAATAAATTTATTGATACTTTGGCCAAACAGCAAATGAATCTGGCAATGCGATTACCTGTTACACTTGCCGGAGCTATGATGCCTGACGCACACGCCGGATACGGCTTGCCTATCGGAGGTGTGCTGGCAGTAGAAAATGCGGTAATACCTTATGCTGTTGGTGTAGATATCGGTTGCAGAATGAGTCTGACCATATTCGATGCCAATGTGGACTTTTTGAAACGCTATTCACATCAGATAAAAGAAGCGTTAAAAGAATATACACACTTCGGAATGGATGGCTGTCTGGGTTTTCCTCAGGAACATGATATATTGGACAGGAATGAATTTCAGCTTACATCACTACTCAAACTGTTACATGGAAAAGTAGTTAGGCAATTAGGCTCATCAGGAGGTGGTAATCACTTTGTTGAATTTGGGGAGATAGAGTTAATAGAAAACAATGTCTTAAAACTTCCTGCGGGAAATTATACAGCCTTGCTATCACACTCAGGTTCCCGTGGAATGGGTGCAGCTATTGCCAGACATTACAGTGATGTGGCTCGTGAAGTATGTAAACTACCACGTGAGGCACAGCATTTTGCTTGGTTAGGACTGGATACCGAAGCCGGACAGGAATACTGGATGAGTATGAATCTGGCGGGAGACTTTGCACAGGCATGTCACGAGCGTATACATATCAACTTAAGCAAAGCTCTTGGATTAAAAGCATTAGCGAATGTAAATAATCATCACAATTTTGCATGGAGAGAAGAAATAGCTCCGAACAAATATGCGATAGTGCATCGTAAAGGTGCTACTCCTGCGGGAAAAGGCATTGCGGGATTTATTCCGGGAAGCATGGCAACACCGGGTTATCTGGTAAGCGGTAAAGGTGTATCCGATTCGTTAAACTCTGCTTCACATGGAGCAGGACGGGCTATGTCGAGACAAAAGGCAAAAGAACAATTTACACAATCGGCTTTGAAGAAATTACTTACTCAAAACGGAGTGACTCTTATAGGCGGTAGTGTGGAAGAAATGCCTCTGGCTTATAAAGATATTGACAAGGTAATGCCTGCTCAGGAATCTTTAGTGGATATCCATGGCAGGTTTATGCCACGGATAGTTAGAATGAATAAAGAGTAATTAGCTAATGTGCCAATTAGCTAATTAAGCAATAACAAAACATGAGTAGTAAAATATACTTACAAATAACCTCCGGACGAGGTCCTGCCGAATGTTGCCGTGTGGTCGCACTCGTTTTAGAGCGAATAATGGAACAAGCTAGAAAGGCAGGGCTTAATACAGAAGTGTTGGAAAGAGAACAGGGTGTGATTAATCGCACCTTGTTTTCGGCAACACTTTCGATAGAGGGTAAAGGATGCGAAGATATAGTAAAGGAATGGGAAGGTACAATTCAATGGATTGCCCAAAGCCCTTATCGTATCTATCATAAACGCAAGAATTGGTTTATTGGGTTAAATTCCTTTATTGTACCTGACATTAAGGATACCAACGAAAAGGAAATTGAATATCAGACTCTTCGTGCATCGGGTCCCGGTGGACAGCATGTCAATAAAACCGAATCGGCGGTGAGAGCAATTCACACTCCTTCGGGATTGAGTGTTACGGCTTCCGATCAGCGTTCGCAATTGCAGAATAAAAAGCTGGCAACGAAACGGCTGTTAATTAAATTGGCTGCTTGGAATATAGAACAGAGTATGCAGGCAGCTCAGAAAAATTGGAATAATCATAATAATTTGCAACGAGGCAATCCTGTGAAAGTAATACAGGAATCG
Source organism: Indolivaga alginatilytica (assembly GCF_003201355.1). Taxonomy (GTDB): domain Bacteria; phylum Bacteroidota; class Bacteroidia; order Bacteroidales; family Dysgonomonadaceae; genus Dysgonomonas_A; species Dysgonomonas_A alginatilytica. The sequence goes on along the minus strand of NZ_QICL01000004.1, from coordinate 215,503 downwards.
TTGAATTAAAAAGACTAAAATTATGTTTGCAAGACGAACGACAACCAGAATAAAAAAGGGCGCTGTCCAAAAGAAGAACAGGCATGCCAAAACTCCCAATTATTGGAACACACGTCAGGATGAGATTCAGATTGATATAGAAAATCCCGGGAAAGGCTACAAGCATTTCCTGAAGAAAAGGGATATAAAACAGTTCTTAGAGATATTCCCTAACAGGGAAGAAATTGATATTGAATTTGATGCTGTGTTATTATCAAGAGGAAGTTATTACAGAGATGGGTGGTACGAAAACGGAGTGATCGGAATATGTGCCTGGGAAAAAGAGATGACTAAAGAATATAGCTTAGGTTATTTCAAAGCCCACAAAGAAATATTTGATAGGCTTGAGGTTAGATATACATTAAAGGAAGATTTTGTTATATGTGATTTTACTGAGAATCAAATCAAAGCTTATTTACTTTTGCACATTTTTCTTCATGAACTGGGACACCATCATGACAGAATTAATACTAAATCACGAAAAATTGCCAGAGGAGAGAATTATGCGGAAAGCTATGCTTTAAAGTATGAGGAAATTATATGGAATAAGTATTTTGAATATTTTGAGAGATAAATATAAAAGAAAATAATGGAACAAATAAAAACAGAACAATATAAAAATCACTTACAGAAAAAGAAAGAAGTCCTGAATAATGCTGTTATTCAGCTGAAAAAAGAATTTATCGGAATTGATGGTATTATTGATCAAATAGCAAATACAATTACTTCATGGTTTTTCTTTCCCGAAATACAGGATCGTCCGATTATTATTAACCTGTGGGGATTGACAGGTATTGGTAAAACATCCTTAATCAAACGCCTCACTGAACTGATCGGTTTCTCGGAACATTATTTCCGTTTCGATCTCGGAGAATGTACTAGCCGTTACTATGATATACAAGATTCCTTTAAAGATATCTATAATAATTGTGACGGAGAACCTTTTATAATCAACTTGGACGAATTTCAACTGGCGAGGACAATAAACGAAGAGCAGGAAGAAATAGACAGGGCTTCGATCCGTGCGATATGGGATTTACTCGATTGCGGAAAGTTCGATGTTATCGACTTCGAATACAATATGAATTGGTTTAATAAACTGATAAAGAAGCTTGATCTGGCATTATATAAAGGAGTAACAGTCGAGAAAGGAATTATCTCAGGGAACGAAGACCTGTATTGGGATGTTGTGAATTCAAGCAATAGACCCGAAGTGAAGAAGAACAAGAAAGTAGAGCAAATTCCTTTTGTATCAGACAGCGATCTGGACACAATCTTCAATATGGTAGATCATTTGTTTTTGGTAAAAAGCGAATTACAAGACAAATTGAATGAGATGGATGGCGATCAGACAATTGATTATTTGATACAACTCTATAAAGCATCTTTGAAACCCAAGACAGTAGATTGTACCAAATCGTTAATATTTGTAATGGGCAATCTGGATGAAGTATACACAATGAGTCGCAATTTCAATCCCGATATGAGTGCGAATGAACTTCACCGTCAATCGACCGAAATAACGATTACAGAAGTAAAGCAGGCCTTGCTGAACCGTTTCCGTAGCGAACAAATAGCTCGTCTGGGTAACAACCATATTATCTATCCCGCATTCGACGAAAAATCATTTTACGGTATTATACGTTTAGAACTGGATAAAGTAAAAAGAAAAGTTGCAGACACCTACGGTCTCTCCATGATCTTCGATGATAAAGTAGAACGTCTGGTATATGAAGAAGGGGTATACCCTACGCAGGGAACACGACCGTTGTTTACTACTGTTCATCAGGTTGTAAATACACGTTTAGGTAAAATACTGAATGAAATCTACCTGAAAGGAGTTGAAGCAGATTCGCTTTATTTTAGAATAGACGATAAAGCTTCTGAAAAAGATAGCACTGCACTGAAGATTGATTTTTTGAAAAATGGAGAGGTTATCCACCATATTATCGATCAACAAACGTTGGTATTAGGAAAACTCCGTCAGGAAAAACGAAACGATGAACAGGCCATAGTCGCAGTACATGAGAGTGGTCATGCAGTACTTTTGTCTGTGCTGATGAAAACAATTCCTGAGGTCGTATTTTCGGTAACAGCCGATAGCAACAGCGATGGATTTGTCCTTTCCCGACCCGAATGGAATTACATTTCTAAAAAAGAAATCATAAACCGTTTGGCCGTTTTGCTGGGAGGTCTTGTTGCCGAACGTATTATCTTTGGAGAAGAGAATGTAACTATCGGTTCGAGTTCAGATTTGAGCAAAGCCACGAAATTAGCAACTTATGTGCTATATATTTGTGGGATGGGAGACGTAAAAGCCGCTTTCGGAAATGAGAATATGAACGGTACGCCATCGGTCATATTTGACAACAGTAGTGAAACCGTTAATAAAGATGCAAAGGAATTGCTCTTGAAAGCAGAACAATTGGCATACTCAACATTACAAAAACAGGAAAAATTATTAATCAAAATGGCTGACTATTTGAGTGATAAGCGAACCTTAACAAAAGAACAGGTAAAAGAATTTATAGGACAATATGCAGTGGATTTCAGTTTGGACGAAATCATCGAAGATGCAGAACATATTTTCTATCGCAGACACTTAAAAGGGTTAGCAGAGAAATACAACTAAAATGACAGAAGAACATAAAAAACGGATCGGTAAGTTTCTGAGCCTAGTGCTTCGACACGAACCTCAAAAAATAGGCTTAGAACTTGACGAACAGGGTTGGGCGAATGTACAGGAACTTATTGAAAAGTTTAAAAAGCACCGCTATCATTTCTCCATGGAAGAATTGGAGGAAATTGTCGAAACAAATAATAAGCAACGCTACTCGTTCAATGAAAAAAGGAATAAAATAAGGGCTAATCAAGGACATTCGATAGATATAGATCTGGCTTTATCTCCTGTCGAGCCTCCCGAATTTCTATATCATGGAACAGCTACACGGTTTCTGTCCTCTATTATGAAGGAAGGAATCATAAAAGGCAGCCGTCAGCATGTACATTTGAGCAGTGATAAGGAGACGGCAGAAAAAGTGGGTTCCAGACATGGCAAGGTTTGCATCTTAACTATTATGACTGGTAAGATGCATGAAGATGGTGTTTTGTTTTATTGTTCAGACAATGGGGTTTGGCTTACTGATTTTGTAGATGTAAAGTATATATCGAAGTAATAACATATTAATAATTTAGAAATCTTGTAATTGTTAGCGTATATATGAGATTTGAATCTCAACTTCAGCCTGTAAATATAAATTTGTAAGGCTCATAATTCATATTTTTAGAAACTATAACTTATACCACCGTTAACACGTAAACCCGACCAATCAATTTCACTTTCAATTTCTGATATTTTAGATGAGAAATTTATTTCATAACCAGTAGAAACAAATAGTCCAATGTGTGAAGTAAAATTATATTTTACTCCTAACTGAGGCAAAAGACTAACACTTGTATTATTATAGCTATTATCTTCCAGTTCCAGAATGTTGTTTTTCGGAAAAACTTCCTGATCTATTTTAATTTTTGAAAAAATAAGGCTAGGTGAAATTTCTCCATAAAAAGACATGCTTTGATTTTCGCCCATACTAATACTATAAAAATAATTTCGATAGAATATTCCTCCCCGATATCCACTTACTTTTATCTCTGAACTTATTTTTCCCGAATAGTCGGCATAGGAAATCTTTCCTGCAGTATTTAAATAACTAACGGTTATTCCGAATTCATGTTTTTGCATTCTATAACCTAGATCAAAGGTATGCATGATATAACCCGGGAAATTATCAGTAGTTGAAATATCTAATCCCGGGACTTTAGCTAAAATAGCATTCCGTGTACCTGATAATAAATCTTTCATATCAGACATTTTATATGATCCGTAACCTACAGAATATTTTACTGTTATCTGAGATTGTGCTTGTAGAATAAAAAATAAACTTAATAAAACTAAAATTGCTTTTTTCATTATTTCAAGTATTTTGAGATATCCCAATAAGGATTATTTGTGACAAGAGTATTATTAAATATATATGTATTACCAACTAAGTCTTTGCTATAATAAGTGCTTAGTTTGATGTTGTAAGTTTTGATATCAGTTATTGACTTTCGAATATGTCCTTTTTTATTAGTTTTAAAATCTAAGTCATAATATAGTATATAACCTGTATATGGGTCTGTAGAGATATATGTTCCTTCTATTACCTCTGTCTTACTTAAAGTTTCTAGATTCAACTTATAAAAACTTTTTGACTCTTGAACAATCAATTCATTATCAGTAATCGGATCAAAATAACAGCCAGAAACATTAGAAATATCCATATCTTTATACAATATCGCTCCTCCTTCTTTTATCTGATATATTTTTATATTGTCAAAAGTATTGTATATACACATATATTTACCATCATCGGAGACTGTAATCTTAGTTTTATACGGAGATGTTGGCACAGTGATATTATACAGAAGTTCACCTTTGATATTATAAATCATACATTTTCTCGAATAGCTCATTCCACTTATAATAATCATATCATTGTCTGTAATGGCGAAAACATCGTCCAAGTTTGTATATATCGTGTTTCCATCTATTTCAAACTTGTTTAATTGATTCATATCTTTATCAAAAATATGAATCTGTCTGGTCAGAGATTGAAGAACTGCAACTTTTCCTGTTTGTGAAGAGCAAGATAGTTTGTCATTTTCGTGATAGTCTATATAGCTAATAGATACTGTCTTGAGCTGTTCTTTTGTGATTACATCGTATTGTGCTATACTGTATCCCCTAAAAGCGTATAGTAACTTATTTCCGGTATCAGCTACGAAATATCTGTTGTAGTAGTCTCTTGGGAGAAATGTTGGATAATAATAGTAAAAGAAATTCTCGCCCCATGTCCAATAATTATTACCTTCATAATTTTCTGGCAATACATATATTGAACCATAAATATCTTCTGGGAATGGTGGCAGCGAAATATTTTTGCTAGTTGATGTATATTCTAAAGTTTCTGTTTTTGTGAATCCTTCTTCATCCACACCATAAGCAAATATATATTTACATCTATATTTGTTTTTATTCCATGACACAAAACCACTTTCTAAATCATTTGTTTTAATCTGAATTTTCTCTCCACCTAAAGAGGAATAGCTCATGGTATACCTGTCATACCAAGGTTCTATTTTATTATCTTTAAAGAATGTTCTTATTTGATAATCCTTATATCCATGAACGTAGTTTTCATCAATTATATATGTTTGATTGGGGTCTGATATTGTAATAGTTATTTCTGAGTTCCATGACCAATCCTTGTCATAAGTAATTTCGTACCTGTCAACTTCCAGTCCTTCAATATTGGGCTTCTTCCATTGTATTTTCAAGTAATCGCTCTCAGATAAACCATCTGTTATTTGCAATCCTCTATCTACATGGATATATTTTAGGGTATACTCTTTCTCTCCAATGTATCTTTCCAAACCCAATTTTTCTGCCAGACTATGCGTTCCGGAAGTAGATTCAACATATAGTTTAAGCTTATGAATACTATTGTCATAGGCATCGGGATTGATTAATATTCCATTGTGGCTGTTCTCAAGAGGTATACCGTCTAGAGTTATTTCCGTTTTCAATATTTTGTCAATTTCTTCATCTATGCTATAACTTAGCCATGTTTTATCATAAATATAAATAATGTCATTATCTCTGACCCCATACAAGTTGATGTCAATTTCTTTATCTGGAATTGGCTTTTCTTTTTCTACAAAGTGAGTCTCTTCAGTTTGATATTCACATGAGTATGTAAATAAAAGAATGAATATTATAGCTATTCCTTTTTTCATTATTTAGTCTTCTTCATGAATTTTGAGATGTCGAAGTATGAACCCCATGCATGGATTGAAGGACTCACTAAAATATTATTATATGACAGAGGCTCTTCGCTATCAATACTCATTTGAAATAAAAGTTTTGAAAAAGTCGGGTCCAGCACATTAATATTTTGATATAATTGGCCAGAAGTAGTATATAAAAAATTGCCATTAACCACATCTACAGACGAAAATTGACCATCAATTTCTGCTATTTTGTTGAAAGAGGGTAGTTCTGATACACGAAATTTTTGATTATTCCCCTGTATTAATTGAGTTGGATTGGAAGAGTTAAAATAAATAAAAGGTCCATTAGCCATTAAATCGTTATAGCTTAATGTTTTTATTAATTTGGTTTGGTTTCCATTCAATTCTAAAATATCAACTTGCATGGAAGATTCATCATTGAAATTAAATAGACTCAATAACATATATTTATTATCAGCAGATAATCTCATCTCGTTGATGTTCTTTCCAGAAGTTGGGATTGGAATATCGTATAAATATTTCCCAGTATTGGCATCAAAAACCATTAAAGAGATATTATAGAAATTAGAACCACTATTATTCGAAGATATAAGTAATTTATTGTCACTGGTAAATTTCAAAATCTCATATGTTGGATGTACACCGTATGCTAATTCGATCTGAGTCGGGTTTGTAAAGCTATGATTTTTATATATACTTATTTTATTGTAATCTCTTACAGCTATCTTAGTGGAATATTGATCACAAGACATGGATATACTAATTGTTTCATCAAAACTCATAACTTTAGCCGTCTTCATTGTTACCATATCGGTTTTGTATATACCTCTTCTTGCCAAAATATATAGTAAATTTCCTTTCGAATAAGGAACAAAACCCAAGGGATCATCACTAATATTGAATTGATCATAAAAATACTTCGTACCAAAAGAGCCTTGGCTGAAAAAACCTGGATGACGAGTAAGCTCATAGTTTGTTTGTTTTCCTAATAAATGCACATCAATCATATCGTAGTTACTCCATCTCCATGCAATGTAGGGGAATGGCAACCTTTCTACATCTATAGTGTTTGTCCCATCAACTACAAGAATATTTTTATCATCAAATAATCTTACTATTTGCGTGCAATTAAATTCCGGTTGGGGCCAGGATATACGTATTGTTTTTAAATCGATATCTTCGAAGACAAAATCATCTTTACTAAGTTTTTTATATACAGGTATATATTTTGTGGTAAAACTAAATAGATCACTATATAGCCATACTGTAAACCGGTATTCTCTTTCCCCATAAGCATAATTTTCGTCTACAAAACTTGTTTTATTCTGATCTTCGATGTTTTTAGTTTGCCAACCTCCTAACTGACTATCATAGTATTCTATCAAATATTTGATCACAGGCATTCGGTTTATATTCGGCTTATCCCAGATAAGTTCTAAATAACCAGCAGTACTACGCTGTTGTCTTAAATTCAAATGTATATCTTGTATTGTCAATTGTTTATATTGAGCAATATACATATCCGTCCAAGGTTTGATTTTATTGTTCTCGAAGTATGTTGTAATTTTATATTCCCGAAATCCATATACATAGTCGTTATCGATAAAAAAGGAATTTTCAGGATTATCTATATCAAAGCTTTTCTCCTTCCCCGATATAATGTCGTAGTATGATATATTATATTTTGCAACCGGAGTTTGTTCTAATGACGGTTTATCCCATACAAGTTTCAAACGGCCATCATTCGTCATTTCTTGAACAATGTTTAATTTCAGATCAGTTTTTATAAATCTGACTTTGAATGAGAACTCCCCTACGTATTTTTCCAGATATAATTTATCTGCCAAACTGCCAGTATTTGATTTTAGTTCGACTTTTACTTTTAGATTTTGTTCCTTCTCTTGATCAGATGAATATAAAATGATAGCATTATTATTTTTAGGAATACTCTGACCATCTAAAGTAAATGTAATATTTAATAATTGCTGACTTACAGCATCAATAGAGTAAATCAGTTCTGTTGTTGTATATATATAAATTATCCCGTCTTCTCCTATATTCCGGATATTCAACCTTAAATCAATATTTTCAGAAGGTTTTTCTTTTTCAACGAAATAATCCTTTTCTGTTTCATATTCACAACTAAAAAATAATAAGGATAAAACAATGAAAATGGATCTTACAAAATATTTATTCATAGTAATAGGTTAATTTTTGTACAAATATATCATATTTTTCTTACCACATCTAGCTACCGATGATTGTTTGATAAATAATCATCATTGAAGATAATGACCAAAGAATTAAAAACTCAAAAACTTCATCAGGTATGTAGTCAGAGGAATTTTTATTACCAAGATGATAGATGAAAGTTACCATCTGATTGCCGTGGCGAAGTTTGCAGGAAATAGCCCCTAATGCTATCGAGCAGATTTCTTATTTACTCTTTATACGTAGAATAGATGAGACTGATACTTTAGAAAAAGCTAAAGCTATTTTTGCTGAATAGTAATTCAAATCCATCTTTGCCGGAAAAGAAAATTGTCGTTGGTCATACTTCCCCTCGATACAACAAATATAAAATATATTATATCAAGAACTTAACACTATGTCGGTACAAATAGATTTATAAGTTCTGTTTGCGTTCTATTCTGTATCAATTATTTAGCTAAAATACGTGATTTTTATTAAAGGACGAAATGTTAGGTGGGAAGTGATTGAAATATTATCTGATATTTGATCTATGAACAAACATTTAGATATAAGTTTTTATTGGGTAGTGTTACCCAATAAAAACTACCCTATTGACTACCCTGAATTGAAATTGTTTTTTACCTATTGAGAATATAGTTTATAAATATCGTAAGGAGTATTATAAAGCTATTGCAGTTAGTGGAGGTGAAGATGGCTGTAAACTATTTATAGATTTTACTTTAGGTGTAATTGATGAAACGTTGGCTCTTGAAAGCAACACACCATGCTCGATACGTGACAAAATCATAGAACAGATAGGGAATAATTCCAAGATTACACGTAACGAGTCAGCCTCTATATTAGGTATAACGTCCGATGGAGTTAAATATCACCTTCAGAAAATGACAGCAGAGGGTCTAATTTTCTGTATCGGTTCGGCTAGGGATGGATTTTGGGAAAGTTACAGACAATTAATTAAAAAAATGAATATCTATAAGTTAAAGTAAATATTTAGTTAAATTTGCTAACAAAGGAAAGTAAACGAAAATGGAATTTGAAATTTACGCCTTGCTATGACAAGAAGATTCTTGATGAACAGCCACTGAGCCTGCCTTTAGGAGCTACAATGTGGCAAGATACAGAATTTATTGGACATAAGCCTGAAAATTTAATAGTTAATATACCAACAAGGAAACCTAAAATCAAGCTATTGACTGATAATCAGAAAGAAGAAAACAGAAAAAAGCACGTTTTTGCATCCTTGTAGAATATGCCATCGGCGGTGTCAAAAATTGTCTTATTCTCAAAGAAGGTTTCAGATGTTGCAAGTTTGGATTTGACGATTTAGTCATGCTCATTGCTTGCGGTCTACATAATTTTAGAATTTCAATTTCACTGATTTTGAATCATATATACCTTTATTGAATATAATAGTCATTAATATATTAAGGAATTCATATATGAATATTTCTGAAATAAAATGACAGTAATGTGAAATATCAAATATATTTTTTATATTGTACAGTAAAAATTATTTGAAGATGATTAAATGATCGAAAAACATTATAAATATAAATTAGGTGTTGCATTAGCATTTGGAACTGAAGCGAATACTGGAAATTTTGAAATGATCGTATTTCAAAATATAATTATAAACAGTTGATTACATTCAATTTACACCAATTATTATCGAGCGAGGTCTCGAAGAACTGCTTTCATTCCCACCTGTATATTTAAAAGCGGAAAATCGAAATGAGTTATTTAAATCAGTAATTGGAGATAAAGAATTCAGTCAAAAAGATTATATGCACCATTTTAAATATATATAATCGACAGCACCTGTTACTCGTGATTTGAGAGAACAGGTAGAAAAAGATATTTTACCAAAATAGGGGATGGGAGATTAATACTATATAGATATAATTAGTTAATTTTGGAAACAAAAGCAACTATCATATTTTAATTAAAAGAAGTGGGAGAGAAAAAAACAAGAAATAGTTATGGATTTTTGATAGAGAAAAGTAAAGAATAATTAAAGGTCAAATTACAAAGCATAATCAAATGTCATTATCATTAAGCGCAGAACAAAAAAATATAAAAAACATATTCCTCAATGAGGACCAGTATGTAATACCCTCTTACCAAAGGCCTTATTCATGGGAATATGATCAATGTTTCCAACTTTATAATGATCTAATGGAAGCATTCGAAGAAAATACAGATTACTTTATTGGAAATATAATCATTGCGAAAAGCACAAATAATAAAGGGATTCTTCAAGTTGTAGATGGGCAACAGAGAATAATAACACTTTTTTTATTTCTTAAAGTGTTATCAATATTATATCCTGAAATGAAAATTCTAAAAAAAATGTTAGAGATAGAATCATGGGAGGGAGATGATAGCTTTTCAAGGATTAGATCTGAGATTTTTGAGAGTAGTGATGGTAATGATTTAGATAAAATTTTTAAATATCAAAATGATGATTTTGAAGAAAAACGAAAAAAAGTATCTGATAAACAAGGATGGATTCTAGAAAGATTATGTGATAACCGTATTGAAGCTAATAGTTTATTCTTTTATGGTTGGTTGGTAGATTTTCAAAGATCCGTCGGTTTGGATAAGAGTAAAGAGTTTATAAAATTTTTATTGGAGAATGTATATTTATTACCAATCGAATTAGTCGGTAACTCTATTGATGAAGCTAATACTAAAGCTTTAGTTATTTTTGAAACAATAAATAACCGAGGAATGAACTTAGAGGATGCAGATATTTTTAAAGCAAAGTTATACAATAAAGCAAAGAGAAAGGAGGAAGAGGATTCTTTTATTAGGCTATGGGTGGATTTCAAAGCCTCTTGCGATGCTTTACAATTAAAGGTCGATGATGTGTTTAGGTACTATTCACATATAATAAGGGGAACTGAAGGAATTACAACTGGAGAAAAAAACTTGAGAGAGTTTTTTATAAATAAATCATATTCACCTTTAAGTTTTAAGGATTATCAGGATGTTTTATCTGATTTATTTAAGATCACAGAAATCCTAGAATATCTTAATCAAGAAAAGATAAAAACGACAGACACAGCCATATGGTTACAGCTAATAGATGCATATACGAATCAATACCCCAAATATGCGATTGTAAATTTTCTATACGTTTATGGATTTAAAGAAGATAGGAAGTTTATCGATTTTTTGAAATCGATAGTTCGATATATATATTATCAAGGGTCTACTACTACTGTAAAATTCGAAATTTATAATATAATAAAACAAACCTCTAGCAAAACAGATATAGATTCTTATAAGAGGAGTGAAATTCCAATAGATTATTTTCTCTATTTAGGAAGGTTAAAGAAAGGATTTGCGTTGCTAGCTTTTTATTTAGAGAATCATATTAACATCCCTTCTTACACAATAGATAGAATTATAACGACCAAGGATAAGCATTTACTCTCGGAAGATTGGGAAAATGTAGATTTGAATAATGTGGTAGAAAGCTTAGGGAATTTTGTCGTTTTAGATATACCTAAAAGAAATCTTCCATTTGATAAAAAAAGCGAATACTATATTAAATCTCATATAGATAATGTAAGAGCTCTTTTAAATAATAATAATTTTACGTATCATGATTTTATAAATAGAGACAATCATCTTAAGAATATTCTTCTATCATTTTTTTCAAAATAATTAGTCATGGAAAAATTATTTATTAATTATTTCAAGGCATTTAGTGAAGAGCTAGAACTGAAGATAGGTAATAAAAATTTATTACTATATGGTGAAAATGGGGCTGGAAAAAGCTCTATATATGAAGCAATAAAATACATCTTTTTTCAAGATAAAATTGAGGGTCTTAAAATCCGCACAACTATTACTCCAGAAGAGAAGCAACAACAAAAGAATGACTTAAAATCATCTTATAATAATAAACAGGTTAATAACCCTTTTCAACTAAAGATAAACAACACCGACTATGACTCATTTAACAAAATAGATTATCAAGTTTTCATGATATCTTCTGAGGATATTCTGGTCAAGTCTAATATTTCTCTTGAAGATGTTATGCGAACTTGTTACTTTAATATTGGAGATACAGATATTTTTTTGAATAATTATTACGATTTAATTGAAAGTGAAGTTAATCTTATCCTAAAAAGGGATTTTAAAGAAGATATTCGAATCTCTATTGATAATAGTGATAATTTTAAATGTATTATAATTGATGACCCAAAGAATTTAAGGAGAAAAGAAGAATTAAAGAATTACTTTAATGAAGCCAAATTAAATCTAATTATTTTACTTCTACTCTTTACTATAATTCATATAGCTGAAGATTCCTCAAAGAAAAGGCTTCTAATTTTGGACGATTTTGTTACAAGTATGGATGCTTCAAATAGAACATATCTTATAAACCATGTTTTATCAACATTTTGTAATTTCCAAAAAATAATACTAACACATAATATAAGTTTTTACAATTTAATAATGTTTGTTATTAATGAAATAAATATCGAAAACCCCAAATGGGATTTTTGTAATTTATATGAACTTAACAATTCTCACAAAGTCTACCAGAAATCTCTTATTGAGAAAGTTAGTTGCATACGAACAGATTTTAATGCAGGAGGTTATAATATAACAGAATTAGGTAATCGCATTAGAAAAAAAATTGAAATATTATTGTATGAGTTTTCTAAATTAATGATGATTGGTGCTGTTGAAGAATCGAAAAATATCCTGTCTTCCATATTAAATGACAAATCGATTTATTATGATAACAATAAAACTGGTTATGATTTGATTAATGATGTCAAAATCATTTTAGCTGACGGAAATGATCGTGATTTAAGAAATAGAATATGTAATAAAATAGATAGTTATGGAAAAATAAACCATTCACAATTAAAAAGCATTCTTAAAAACTTAAAATTATATCAAAAAGTAACTATGCATCCCCTATCTCATGCTACAATCGGTTTAACAACGTTTACAGTAAAAGAAATTATAGAATGTTTAGATCTGTTAGAAAAAATAGAATCTAACTTGAAAGGATGCATAAATGGTAATGTCGTTAATCTCTAAATAATAAAAATAATTGATGAAAATATAATTATGGCAGACGTTCATTCAAAAGAAATAAGAAGTTACAATATGAGCAAAATTAAAGGGAAGAATAACAAACCTGAAATTTTGGTAAGAAAGCATCTTTTTTCTCAAGGACTAAGATATCGACTTTACTCTAAAACACTTCCAGGTAAACCAGATATTGTATTGCCAAAATATAAAACAGTAATATTTATCAATGGTTGTTTCTGGCATGGCCATGAAGGATGTCGATACTTTGTTATACCGAAAACTAGAACTGATTTCTGGCTTAATAAAATCAACAATAACAAACAACATGATAAAACAACATTCTGTTTACTTGAAGAAATGCAATGGCATGTACTAACCATCTGGGAGTGTGACTTGAAAAAAGAAAAAAGAGATAAAACACTCTACATGTTGGTAAATGATATAAAAAAACAATATTAAGAATGTTAGATTTTTATTATAAATATTACAATAACAGATTTGCATTAAAAAGCAGAGAACTTTCAAAAGAGATAGATTCAGTTTTTTTATTGAAAGGAATAAAACCTACCTCCACATCTGAAATTGTAATAAATAAAAAATATAAGGAAATTCTGGGTAATGATTTGTTTTCTGAACTAAATAATCTTTACTATACTATTCAATCCTATTTTGGTGAAGATCCATTTTTATCCAGATATCTGGATAAAAACAAAACATTTGATAATGAAACAGAGTTTCATTTTGCGGATTTCTTCTGTGGAGCTGGTGGACTCAGCGAAGGAATTATCCAAGCGGGATTTAGCCCTGTGTTTGTGAATGATCATAATAAATCGGCTCTGGAAACCTACTATTTTAACCACAACCTTCCATTAGACAATTTTTTCGGTGGAGACATCGAAAATCTTACAATCGAGCTTGATAATTTCAGACATCTTTTCCGGAACATCAGACTTGTAGCTGGAGGACCTCCTTGTCAGGGATTTTCCATGGCAAACAGACAACCATTGAAAGATGACCCCCGGAATTCTTTATATAGATTTTATCTTACTATGATTTCTGTAATCAGACCAGACTGGTTTATTATGGAGAATGTTAAGGGAATGAAAAATAAAGAAAGTGAGATAGAAAGTGATATACGTAAAATTGCAGGGCAAGAATATGAGTTTTTTCCAATGGTACTGAACGCTAAAGATTTTGGTATTCCTCAGAATAGGGAGAGATATTTTCTCATCGGAAATAGAATCGGTATTTCACCGCTCGAAATGCAGATGAAGTTTAATGTGATCAGTAATGGATATAAACCATACGTTCTGAAGGATGCTTTATTTGGATTACCAGAGATATCTACCAATCCTCATATAAAAAGTTCTCATCTTGATAGTGAGAAACATGGGTATACAACCCGTAAATTTATGATTAAGAGCAATAAATATATTTCTGAAATCAACTCTTACCGGGAAGTACAATATCTGCTGAATCATAAGTCCAGATATAATAATGATAATGATATTGAGATTTTCAGCCGCCTTCTACCTGGAGAGGATTCTACAGCGGAAAGCATACAGGATATTCTGAAATATAAAAACAGAGAAGAAATATTTAAAGATAAATATAAGAAACTCAGAAGTGATGAGATTTGTAAAACTATTACATCTCACATGAGACTAGATTGCCATATGTATATTCATCCGACACAAGCACGGGGATTGAGCCCTCGGGAGGCAGCAAGAGTTCAGACATTTCCAGATGATTACTTTTTCAGAGGTTCTCTGAATGACTGGTACTATCAGATAGGTAATGCCGTTCCTGTCAAATTAGCTAAAGTGATTGCAACGACAATAAAAAGTTTCTACGAATGAGGTATATAGAACTATTTTCAGGTATTGGTGGTTTCAAGAAAGCGTCCGAGTTATTAAGTCGGGATTCAGGCATTCCTTTCGATTGTGTTGCTTTCTCTGAAATAGATGCTCATGCTTTAAAGACGTATAAAGCGAATTATAATATTACTGAAGAAACGGAAATGAATGATATTATTTCTTTTGCTGATAAAGATGAAAATGTCAATTCTCTTGTAGATTTTGATATTCTTATGGGAGGATTTCCCTGTCAGGCTTTTAGCCTTATGGGGAAACAGCTGGGTTTTAGTGATGACCGCGGTTCTATACTTTTCAGTATAAAAAAAATTTTGAATGTGAAAACTCCTGAATTTATAGTGCTTGAGAATGTAAGACATCTCGAGAAACACAACAATGGAGATACACTCCATAACATTATGAATTTTTTTCGGAAAAACGGATATCATTTTGTCGAAACAGTTGTATTGAACACAAGAGAGTTTGGACTTCCACAGAGGCGGTCCAGGATATTTATTGTATGCAGTAGAAGAGAATTGGAAATTGAACTTACTCAAGAAAGAATAATTGACAATTTCAGAAATATCGATGAACATTCTTTATGTATATACAATAATGTTCTAGATATACTGGACAAAAATGTTGACAATAAATACTATCTTTCAGAGAAAATAAAACATACTATCTTAGCAGATGGTTCTAAAAATTTTAAATCCAAATCACAGATTGATTTGGATATTGCAAGAACTCTGACTGCAACAATGGTAAAAATGCATCGAGCATGTCAAGATAATTATTATTCAGATGATTATATCATAAACGGTATAAGTCATAAAGATACAGCAAAGGAAATATTATATACCCAACCTGTTAGGAAGTTGACCCCAAAAGAAGCTCTCATGCTTCAAGGATTTGATGAAGAATTCTTTAATAATGCAAAAGATGCTGAGGTAAGTGATCATCAACTTTATAAACAGGCTGGAAATGGACTGAGCGTAAATACAATGTATGCGTTATTGCATTATTTGTTTGTAAATCAACGAATTCAGGATTAACATGAAACTACCGAAATGGACAGAAGAAGAGCTGACTCTTACTCTGGATCTATATCTTAAGATCAAGAGAGGAGAAAAAAAACATTCTTATTCAACATTCCGGGAAATGAGTGAAAAACTCAGATCTCTGAATATTCATCCCGGATTGAATGAAAATCCGACATTTCGCAATGCTAATGGAATTTCTCGTAAACTTGGAAATTTCTCTGCAATTGATCCTGATTATGCAGGTAAGGGTCTTTATGCCTGCTCTATGCTGGACAAAGAGATTTTTATGAAATTCTATAAAAAACCAACAGAGCTTAAAAGAGCGGTGTCTGATATTGAAAAAAAACATCTGGATCAAAAAAAAGAGAACAGAAAGCAGTTACCCTGGAAAAAAGAAGAATTGATTCTCACTCTGGCATTATATAAAGTTCTGACTTTTGGACAGATGCACGGTACAAACCCCAAGGTTATAGCATTAAGTAGAGTTTTGAATGAATTACCCCTATATGAAAAGAATATACGTTCTGAAAACTTCAGAAGTATAGCTTCAGTCTCACTCCGGTTAAGTAATTTCAGAAGTTGTGACCCTAAATGTAATACAAAAGGGTTACTCAGTTCAGGTACAGGATTATTTAAAGAAATATTCAATGAATATTGCAAGAAAGACAAATTATTAGCCAGCGCAGTAGCTGACATAGAAAAAAAATACAATGTAAATATTCAGCATCTTCTTTCTAAAGATAAGCCTGGTAATATACAGGATAAAATGAAACGGAATGATGAAATGGATAATAATTTGTACCAGTTACATAAAAGTAAAGAAGTTGATACCTCATTTTACCGTAAGGTTAAAGAGTATCACTATGGTAAATCCGGAACATGCTCGGTCTGTAGGATAAAATTAAATAATATATATGGAAAACTTGGGGAAGATATCATGGAATATCATTGTATAAAAAGGTTTTCTACAGATAAAAATGCTTCGGTTGAGGTATGTATCGGAGATTATATACAGGTATGTCCTGCATGTCATAAATTACTGGATAAACATTATGGATTGATTGAGCATGAAGAGCTGAAAAATATTATCAGAAATCAATGATGAAAATACAGCATTATGATATTGTCAGACCTGATCCTGAAAAAGAAGTAAATTCACTCAGAGCATTTGGATATTCTGTAGAAACAGCTATAGCCGATCTTATTGATAACTCTATAACAGCTGGAGCTGATAAGATATCAGTTACTTACGATATAGATTCTTTTGGCTCCCATGTAAGAATAGAGGATAATGGGAAAGGTATGTCTGAAGAAGAGCTGATAAATGCTATGAAATTAGGTAGTTTTAACCCTTCAGATGAAAGACGTACAGACGATCTCGGAAGATTCGGGTTGGGATTGAAAACAGCTTCTTTTTCTCAGTGTAAACGTTTAAGTGTTTTGTCTAATGATGGTAAATCATCAAGTATCCGTGTCTGGGATCTGGATAAAATACAGGATGAAAAAGAATGGGTGCTGTATAGAAAATGTCTCGATGATTATTCGTCCACAAAACTTGGAAAGTTTGAAAACAATACCGGAACAGTAATATTATGGGAAAAACTTGATCGTCTTGCTGAAACTGGTAATCCTAATACAGACAAGGGGGACTTCTATCGTAAGTTTGAGAATGTAAAAAAATACCTCAGTCTTGTTTTTCATAGGTTTCTTGAAAAGAAATCACTTCTCATCTGCATCAATAGAGAACAGATTTCCCCAATAAATCCATTTGTTATATCAGATAGCAACCCTTCTCAGGAATTACAGGAGAACTTTTTTACTATGAATGGTTCTCAGATTTCAGTACAGCCATATATATTGCCTCATGAAGCAAAATTATCAAAAGATGAACAGAAAAAATACGATATAATAAGAGGATGGATTGAACATCAAGGAATATATCTTTATCGCAATGACAGACTTATTATTGACGGTTCCTGGATGGATCTTAAGTTCAAACAGAGGGAAAGCCAACGTTTAGTACGTATTTGTATAGATATCACCAATAAGCATGATAAAGAATGGCAGATTGACGTAAAAAAAGCATCGGCTAAAATTCCGGATATTATAAGAAAAAACATTCTAAAGATATGTACTGATGCTATTTCCTGTGGAATAAAGGTCTATACTCACAGAGGTGCATATATTCGCAGAAAAGGAGAGAAAAAAGAGATCGTATATACATGGAAGTGCAAAACACGGAAAGGAGAAAAATTCTATCAGATTAATCCGGAACATCCCTTGTTTGTGTTGATTGCAGACATTCTGGCAGATAATCAGCAGATATTCAAATTATATATTAAAACCATTGAAAGTACCATACCTGTTGGTATGATTCTGAATGATTCATACGATGAAAATGTCTCCCTAAAGCAATCTTTGGATAACGAACCTGAACAGATCAGAAAAATCTATGCAGAACTGCTCAAAGGAATGAATGATTCTGGAGTTGATATTGAACAAGCTAAAGAAATATTAAAAACAACTGATTTATTCAGTAAACATTTAGATGTATTATGATTCATTACAACGAGATAAAAGCAAATGTCAGAGGTGTGTATGAAACCTTAAAAAAACTGATGCCATTTCCACAAGCAATAAGTACCTCTATCAACAGTTTCCTGTCTTCTATCCCGGTTGAGCAGATATTACATCCTTCGAGGACATTCTCTTCTATTGAGGAAGTTGTTGATTTGCTGAACGAAGAGCTCAGTGAGGAAGTCAATATTATTGTGGAAGATGGGGAGCAACATACCATTTTTGACAATAAAGATCATATAGAATGGTATAAACAGAAAAAAGCAGAAGACGCTATAAATTTCAGATTCTGGCCGAGATATAAAAAATATCTCAATCATATTAAAGGTTGGGCTACTTCTACAGTTGAAAATCTGGATAAGACAACTGATGGCATTATTGAACTATTTGAGGATCCTACTGTAAAAAACAGAGCGTTTGATCGAAGAGGATTAGTTGTGGGATATGTTCAGTCTGGTAAAACTGCCAGTTTTATGGGAGTTATTAATAAAGCCATTGATTCTGGGTATAAAATTATTATAGTACTGGCTGGCATGCATGAGAACCTCCGCCAGCAAACACAGGAACGCATAGATGAAGAGATTCTTGGAAGAGATACTAGTATTAAGGCGGAGATAAAAAGAATAGGGGTATCAACTCTTCCTGGAGAAACATATTACCCTATTGATACCTTTACAGAGTCCAATTACGATGCTCGCAAGAACGGGGATTTTAACCTGAAAAAATCTCATGGTACACCTCCGACATCAGACAGATGTATTATTTTTGTGGTAAAGAAGAATAAATCTATACTTAAAAATCTTATTAAGTATTTTAAAGGCTGGATAGAGACATTTGACGGGGATCTTGTATACGAAGACAGAGATATAAAACAATTTAATAACCTGCCTCTTTTAATTGTGGATGATGAAGCTGATCAGGCATCTGTAAATACTAAGCCACATATAAATACAGACGGAGAAGAAGTGGACCCAACAGCCATAAATGAGTGTATAAGGGAACTTCTGCAATTGTTCAGACAAAAAATTTATCTGGCATATACCGCTACTCCTTTTGCCAATATATTCATACATCACGACAGACCTCATACTATATTGGGTAAAGACCTTTTCCCTGAATCCTTCATTAAAACTCTAGATGCTCCCTCTAATTATTTTGGACCTAAAAGGGTTTTCGGACTTAATGATTGCGAAGAATTTGGACTACCTATAAACAGAACAATTAGCGATTCCGGTCTTAAAGAATCAGATTTTGTTCCATTGAAACATAAAGCAGATTACACCCCGGAGAATATTTCTGAAAGTCTCAGAGAAGCTATAGACTCCTTTATTATATCATCGGCTATACGTTGGTTTAGGGGACAGTCTAAAAAGCATAACACAATGCTTATTCACTGTACCAGATATACAAGTGTACAAAACAAAATAGCACAATTAGTAAAGGAATATGTTGAAAAATTATCCGACCATATTATTAATCATGATGCTGATACAATAAAAAAACTGAAGAATCTTTATGAAAAAGATCACCTCCCCACCACCATAAGCATGTATGAAGCCTCTCATTGCTGGAATGATATTCTGCCGAATTTCAGTAAAGTTATACGAAAACTTGAAAGTAATTGCCTAATAATAAACGGTACTGTAGGAGATATTTTGGATTATGCAAATAAAAAAGAAACTGGACTATGGGTGATTGCTGTCGGAGGAGACAAACTATCCAGAGGACTCACCCTTGAAGGACTGACTATAAGTTATTTTACCCGTACCACATCCCTCTATGACACGCTCATGCAGATGGGACGATGGTTTGGCTACAGAACAGGATTTGAAGATCTTTGTCGGATATATACAACAAAAAAACTATATGACTGGTACAGGAATATATCAACAGCATTCGAAGTTTTGCGTGCAGAGCTAATTGAAATGGAAAGATTAAGATTGACTCCCAAAGAATTCGGGTTACGTATCATATCTCATCCAGATATGATGATTACAAGTACAATGAAAATGCGGGATTCTATTCCATTGCGACTGAACTATAAAGGAACATGTACTGAAACCACATCTTTCCCCAATAATGAAAAAGTTATTGAATCAAACTATCAATGCGCAGAAAGTCTTATCTTAGGATTGAGAAGACCAGATATAAATGAAAAAGATAAAATAGTTTGGTTAAACAGACGTGTCAGTATTATAGAAGACTTTTTGGATAATTATCAGACTTACAAAGGACTTCCTGCTGCAAATTCAAAAAGAATAAAACAATATCTTGAAACCCAGAGAGCAAAAGATATAACAGACTTTGATAATTGGAATATAGCATTGATAACTCTGGATAATTCACAGAAAAAAGATAGAGTGATATCTTTTTCTGGACATAAAATAAGACCGGTAAGTCGTTCGCTGAAAGAAGAAGCCAGTGATAAACTTTTTATTAAAATGATGACTGATAAAATTGACGAAGTTGTAGACCTTGATACAGATCCGAGACATTTATCAAGAAAGCAGATCCGCAAATTACCAGGAAGATTATCTAACCCCCTCTTGATGATATATGTACTGAATGTAACTGATTATGGAAGAGATGATGTGTTGCAATTTAATAAGAATATCGTTGGCTTTGCAATCAGCTGGTCGGATGGTGGAAATTCGGTTGACATGCAATATTATGTAAATACTGTTTATCAAGAACTGGACCTCAATGAAGATGAAGAAAATTGATTATACTGAAATATGGAAAGAGATTAATGAAGAATCACGGAATAACCCTAATTCATTAATCGCCAGGAAAATTCTGGCTGAAAGTAATGAAGCTGTTTTTATTGCAACTGATTTCAATAAAAATATCCGCTGTCTTTACATTCACCTTTCCTCTGGAATCTATATTAATCAGAATAGACTCCCATTGTTCAGAGGACTCGATATTGCAGAGGTGAATAATTCTATCGGTGATCATCATAATTGTAGATTTCTAAAAATCTCTCAGATAATCCCCGAGACAGAAAATATTTTTGAATTATTTGTATCAGATATATGTAATGATATCGTAAATCTGGCATCTTTTTCTTCACTGGAACCTACTTTAAGTAGATCTTTGAACGAATGGAAAATATTCTTTGAAAAATATACAGATGAAATTCTACCTATATCTGCACAACAAGGCTTATTCGGTGAACTATTATTTCTTGAAGATTTTATTCTGAAAAAATATACAACATATGAGGCTATGCTATACTGGACAGGAGCTAAACGAACAAATCATGATTTTCAACTACATAATACGGCTATAGAAGTTAAAACATCAGCAGGAAAAGAACATAAAAAAATATATATCAGTTCCGAAAAGCAATTGGATAAAACAGGACTCAAAAATCTGTTCTTAGTTCTTTATTGCCTTAATATTCATGATAATGCTCCTGATAGATCATTGTTTGCAAAGATTGAATCTATCCGAAAAATACTTTCTGATGATTCTGTAGCATTAAGCATATTCGACGCACAGTTAATCAGATTAGGATATAATAGAGATTTAGCTCACGCATATACATCTGGGTTTTCAATAACGAAGTTAAAGCTATATGAAATAACGGAAGGATTTCCTTCAATTTCACCTTCGATATTACCCGATGGCATAGGCGATTTGAAATATTCAATTATAGTTTCCGCATGTGGAAGGTTCGAAATAAATAAATCCGAAATGATTAAAAATATATAATATGAATATAAAAGAATTTGCAGATGATTTCCTTGAAAATGTTTTTGTAAATATAGAGGCAGGGGACAGTAATCAAGAAGATGAATTAACAAAAGATATTATTGAATATATTAAAGATTGTGGAGAAGTATTTGAGCCTATAATATGCCATTATAAACAACGAGGCATAAAGATCAATGCCTATGATTATAATGAAGAGTCCAATACATTGGATCTTTTTGTCACAATACTAAAATCTGGAACAGGTTTACAGAAAACTTCAGATCATGATATTGAGGATGCTTTTAAAAAAATCTGCGAGTTTTACAAAATGGCTGTCTCTGATAAACTGATATCAAAAATAGACGAGTCAAATGAAGATGCGTATGAATTGGCTCAGTTAATTGATGAAATAAAAAATCAACATCAACATGTAAGATTTTTTGTATTAACAAACGGAACTGTATCATCTGATATTTTGCCAGAGTGTATAACCGATAGTAGAGTCAGTTTTGAGTATAATCTTTGGGACATGGATCGGATATATCAGCAATATTCAGTAAGAGCAGGTAAAGAGAAAATTGAAATTGATTTTCCTACTGACTATAATCATAAACTAAAGTGTCTGAAAATGGATGAGGTCAGTGATAAAGTAAATGTCTATCTGGTTATTATCCCTGGAATAATTCTTGCTAAAATATATGGTACTTATCATCAAGGATTACTTGAGAAGAACGTTAGAACTTTTTTACAATTTAAAGTTAAAGTTAACCGGGGAATAAAAAAAACTATTAGTGAAGAACCTGATATGTTTCTGGCATACAATAATGGAATTTCTACTATTGCTGATAGTGTAGAAATAGAATCTGAAAATAATATAGCTTATATAACTAAAATAAATGGATGGCAGATTGTGAATGGAGGACAAACTACCGCTTCTATTTATTCTACATCTTTAGATAAAAAAATTGATTTGTCTAATGTTTTTGTTCAGATGAAACTTTCTGTTATTAAAGAAACTGTTAATTCAAATAAAATCATCCCGAGCATATCTAAATACGCTAATAGCCAGACAGTTGTTAAAGATTCTGACTTAAGTTCTAATGATGAATATCACGTAAAACTGGAAACTTTTTCAAGAAAAGAGTGGATTCCGGCACAGACAGGAGGTAAAGCTACTAGTAAATGGTTCTATGAGAGAACTAGAGGTCAGTATTTAGACGATCAATCTCAAAAGAATGGAGCAGAACTAAAAAGATTCAGAATAGAATATCCGAGTCAAAATAAATTCAATAAAACAGATCTAGCTAAATACGAAATGAGTTGGATGCAAAAACCATACGATGTAAGTAAGGGTGGAGAAAAAATATTTAAGTTATTTGATGATATAATAAAAAACAGTAACATAGAAGTTGACGAGATATATTATCATCATACAATTGCTCGAGCTATTCTTTTTAAGGAAATAGATAAGCATGTAAATAGAAAAAAGCTAGGTGGGTATAAGGCTAATATGGTTTCCTATATTATATCTTTGCTTTCTTATAAAACACAGAAGAAACTTGATCTCGATAAAATATGGGAAAAACAGATGTTATCTGAGAATTTATTCAAGATAATTGATGAAATTATTCCTTATGTTTGGGAAAAAATAAATACCCCGGAAAAAAAAGGAATGAACATTGGAGAATGGTGTAAAAAGATTGATTGCTGGAATAGTATTACCGAAAAATACTTTGAGATAAAAGGACTTGAATATGAAATAAAAAAAGAGTCTGATGACATTAATGAGAATTCACAAGAATATACCCTTGCAGAAAAAAAACTGGTAGATGATATGTCTGGAGTTTCGCCAATTATTTGGTTCTCTATTTCAAAATGGGCCAAGGAGAATAACCTTATGTCACCTCTTGATAGAAAAGCAGCTTACAATTTTGGAACAGCAACTAACAGAAATCTACAACTTTCTTTTAAACAAGCTAAATTTGCTGCTAAGATTTTAAGACAGGCTAAAGAACTTGGCTTTAAAGATTGGAGCGAAAAATAAAAATATCCATATAGAAATAAGGTATAATTGGCTTTTTGTATTTTCATAAATATGAGAATATTAATCCTGTGGTTCTGTCTTCTACTATATAAGGGCTTACAACAATTCATTTAAAGATATTGTTTTTTGGTTTATACCATCTGTTTTCATTTTTCTAACTTGTTTTGTGGCTTGTTAATAAGAGTCGTCATACCACAACTTAAATGCGGTTGTAGAGTATTTTAAATTAAATATTGATTACCTAATTAATACGTTCTTTTTCCATACTAAAAAACTGTAATGATTGAGGTTTATCCCTTCAGATTTAGGGATACCGTTGATCCTCTCAGCTAAAGTATTCCAATTAGGGTATCTATTCTCGGGTCATGCTAATGCGGACATTATTGTTTTTCAATAGATCTGTATATTCTTTGCAACAATATTGATTGCCTCTCTTTGAATAAGGACCTTAAGTATAGTATATAAATATTTCTGGTCAATCCTATACCTTGACTGATCAATAAGATAATGTAGTTTAGTACAATACGGATTAACCTATGGACAAATGTGACAATATCTCACTATGCAAGTCGTTTGGCATTTAATTTAATTTGTTTATAATAACTTGCTTGGGGATAGCCAAACAACCCACAAAGAGTCTGCAAGCCTACTTCTGTGTGTCGCTCTTTGAATCGGAAGATTGCCTGACTCGGGATTTTTTTAATAAATCAATTCGATATTCTTCCTAAAGCATATCTCCTACAATCTGATAGCTTTCAAATTTAAGTTCGGTCAACTTAAATTGACATCTTAATTCTCATTTTTCAGTTTTGGGTTTGAAGTATTTAGGTTTGCTTTTCTTCTTTTGTGCCTCCATCAATTTATAGCTATCAATACAAACCTTATTTAGGACGAGATAAAGACAAGGCAGTTGTCTTCAAGAGGACACAAGAGGACATATACTACCTTTATATAGACAATACGCTGATATATAATTGTTTAATAAAAAACATACTATATATTTGTTATGAATATTCAAAATCAGCTATGACGATAGCCTATTGTTAAATAATAAAAATTTAAAATTATGAGTTCAATTGTTTGTATAGAATCGCAAGTCTTCGAATCCCTGCTCAGCCGGGTCGAAGCACTCAGCCAGGAAGTTGCCCAGCTGCATAAAAAATACAAAAGCAAGCATCTGGGAGAAAAACTAGATGGAGGACAGGTCTGTGACATACTCAACATCGAAAAGAGGACCCTCCAGACCTACCGGGATACCGGCAGGATCGGATTCTCCCAGATCGTAGACAAAATATTTTATCGAGTAAATGATGTGGACAAACTGCTCAAGGAAAATATGATTATTAAAAATAATAACCCTAAAACAAAAAAGAGTCATGGAGATAATGAACCAAAATGATCCCCGGATCAAACAAGCATTCGATTCACTGGATATCACCTCCGGGAAGCTCGCAGAGCTCTTCGCCGATTACAGACCAATACTCAACGGAGAACGTCACATCACAGATGAGCATCTGCGAATGCTCATACATGTCTGTGACCGGACATTACAGGACTACAGAAGTAAGGGTTTACTCCCTTATTTTAAGCTTACCAAGAAAGTACTATACAAGGATAATTTGCTATAGAACTAAATTCTCAGGTTTATTATTGAGATATTTTAGTCCCACGATTTAGGTTTACAAGCCTTAAAAAAAGGAAGCAATTTCAAGCAAATTTCGGGACAATAATACTATTGATTATCAATAATATATATCCTTATCCGTAGGACTAAATCCGGGAAATAAAAAGTCCCACGGATAAGCCTGTGAAAGATACCTGAAACGGCATTTTTTTGCTTATGTGGGATAAAATAAAAAGTCCCAAAAGTATTAACTTTCAGGACTTTGCGATGTTTTGCATCTTGCTTTGGCGGTATGGACGGGACTCGAACCCGCGACCCCCTGCGTGACAGGCAGGTATTTCCGCTATGATTTTCAATTAATTACGTTGTTGTTATAAACTATTTATAAACAGGTCTAAATTGCTCTCAATTTAGGAATTTGGTTATCCTCTGTGTAACTTGGTATATTCTCTTAATATCCGAAACATTCAAACTGAAATCTGCATATTCAATTGAAGGATTATTAGCTTTAAAAACAATACTATTTTCGTTTTGATTATACCCTTTAATCTTTCTAATTAAAATATCGTTTTCTATTAATATTACCCAAAAATCTTTAGGGTTTATTTCTTCACTTAAATCTTCTATCTTTACCTCTTTAGAGATAGCTATATCCCCATTACTTAGGCTATACCGACTATTATCGTCCATCGCTTCCCCTCTAACCTCAAAAGCAGCATAAGCACCTGAATTGATTCTATCAAATACAATGCTAATCTGTGTATCTCCCAAATCAAAGGTATCAAGTAAATAGCTGTATTGGCAAACAGGAGTAAAAGGTATTTTTAATATGTAATTTCCTCCCGACAATTTTTGGTACTCCATTCCGTAATCGTCAGTAGGATTACCGTACAATTCCTCTTGTGTTTCCGTATTTAGAAAATATAAGAGTTTTTTCTTTGATTCGGGGGGAATGGGTTCACCTCTTTCATAACGAACAATACTCATACGTTGCAATCCCATCCAAGAAGCTAACTCGTCTTGTGTGATACGCAACCTTTTTCTATGTCTCTTGATTAAAGTGTAATCAAGAGTCTCATTATCTGTATGTTTAGTCATATTTGAAGAAATCCGTAATCAAAAATCCGTAATCAAAATCGTAAATAAAGTTAAATATGAAATATTTGTTGCATAAACGTATCGCTTATTGCAACATTTGTTGCTTTATTTGTATATCAATTGTAACATTTGTTGCAAATATAATGAGAATATGTTTAATATCAAACATTTCTATTGAAAAAATGAGATTAAATGAGATTTCAATAATGTAAATAATACAATAGAGTAATGCAAGGACTACTTTCTGTGATGAATATAGCCATATCATTAGTTGAGAAGTCGCTTGCAGAGCCTATACCTCAGAACATTGACAATTGTTTATTTGGCTTTCGGTATATTATTGATTTTTCAGGCAAAGACGATAAAGTAACCCTCCAGACAGCCGAGATTTTGGATTCAGAATGGGTACTGATCGAAGAAGCCAGCGACCTATTAAAAAAAGAGATTTTGAAAATGGTAGAAGGCAGAAATGTTGAATATTGGCAAGCTATTGAACAAGAAACAGAAATACGGAAAGACAGGCAATATTGAATATTCTTTCCTTTGGTAAGCTCTTTGACATGTTGACAAGCAAACCCCTGTTACGACAGTTTCCGCATTGGGTTGTGGAGTGGTTCTGTGCATAAAATAACGAAATACACACTGCCTATGGCTATTTACTTTGGGGTGGGAGGATAATAAAACCCTGTGTGATTAAATATATAGAGTATTTGCATCGGCAGATACTTCGGGAACATACGAATCGGGCGTACAGTCAGTTCAGGTCTGACTGTTCCTACTTTTTACGAAAACTTTTCAACTAATTAAATATCTCATTTTCTAATATATACACTTTAAATATTTGAAACTGTCGATTCTTTACGAAAACTTTTCAAATTAAATCAATGCCAGACTTTTAGCATAAAATACCTTTGGTTCAAAATGATAAAATTTTAAATAAAATTAATAAGTAAACTAACATGGAAAAGCAAATCGGTCTTGGTACAGGCAATGGGGCTTGGCTCTTGGATATGTACATAGAGGCTATTCACGTCACGCCCGAATCAGCACAAGAAATTCTCGAAAAATATAATATAAAGAATCGGGATGTAAACGAGATACATATAGGCTTTCTGGCAAATCAAATGATTCGTGACATGTGGATTGAAAGAAGCGGATTAGCGATTAAATTCGATGAAAATATGAATATGGTCGACGGTCAGCAGCGATTACTAAGTATCATTGAATCAGGGAAACCTCAAAATCTATTATCCATCTGTAATGTAGATCAAAGGGCGTTTGAAATTCTTGATACACAGCGTACACGGACTGCCTCCGACACATTCAAAATAAGCGGCTACCAATACCATGTTCAGTTAGCCGCACTAACAAAGAGGTATATGCTATTAATAAGGCACACTCTTGACTATAACATATCTTCAAAAAGGCAAAAGATCACACCTAACGATCAATTAAATGAATACAGATGTAATAAAGAATTATATGACGAAATATTGCAAAAAGGCATTAAACTGAACTCGGCATACAATATCCTGACAACAACAGATTATTGCGGTTTTATATCCTATCTAATCAAGCATAAAGGGCATGAGCCTGAAAAAGTTTACTCTTTTTTCAATCAATTTGCATCTATCGAAAGGTGTATCTGTATATCTATCGAAGAAGTCCGCCGTAGGCTCGTCAATGCGAGAAATTCAGGCAAGAGAGATAAAAACAGAAAATATGTGAAGCGGTCTGGACTTTCGGATAGTTTGAAAACAAGCTATATAGCTATTGCATGGAACGCATTTATAACCAACAGGCACGATTTACAAGAAATCAGATTTGAAGATGGGGAGCATTTTTTATAAGACATAACACCACAACCAATCAACTTTATACACACTAACACCTTCGGGCGTACTAATTGAATTTAGTACGCCCTTTTTTTGTCCCATACACCTAAGATTATTTTTTATAATATGTTAAAATACAGATAATAAATGAGACGGCAACCCAAGAAAAAAGGCATTCAAAGAGCAATTGATTTCTTTAAAGGAAATGCGTATGTGAATATCAGAAGTGCAATATTCGATGGCTTTAAAGAAGCACTTAAAGAAGGTTTTCTCGCAGCATTTTATGAATATGAAGAATATAAACGAAAAAGGAAAAGGAATTTAGACACCGACCTTATCAGTAAATCCGAAGCATATACTATTCGCAATCGTGATCGGGTCGAAAAACTAATCGAACTGGAATTATTAGACCAAATGACAAGTAGTGAAAACCCAAATTCCACAATTTATATTTCCCGCAAACAATTATTAGAACTAGATAAAATAAACACAAGAAACTATCAATGGCAACCAAAAAAGACTTCCAGAAATTCCAAGAGCAAGCCAAAAAGCTCTGCGAAGATTACTCCACAACAAACGCAGAATCCGACACAGCAGTAATGTTCTGGTTCACACCGCAACAACTCGAACAGTACACCGAATATTGCTTAAAACAAATTACCAAAAACAAATAACCATGTCAGAAAAAACCCATTGGAAACAATTAGTCAATCTCGATTACATCGGAGCTTACTCCCTGCAAGGGCAGGACTTGACCGTAGAAATTGTAAAAGTAGAAGTAAAGCGGGTAAAAGGCGAAAACGGTAAGGAAGAAGATTGCACCGTCGCCTCCCTCAAAGGGCAAAAACCCTTTATCGTCAACCGCACCAACGCAAAAATCATTACCAAGATTCACGGATCACCCTATATCGAGGATTGGGAAGGAAAAAAGATTACCCTCTATCCCACTACCACAAAAGTAGCAGGGGAAACCGTAGAATGTCTGCGGGTCAGACCCATTGCCCCCAAACAGGAAACCTTTGACAGTGAGATTGCAGCCGATGAAGCAAAACTAAGAGAATGTAAAACCCTGAACGAGCTTAAAGATACCTTTCAGAACCTTCGACACCGCAGCGATACCAAGATCATAGCCGTTAAAGACGAATTAAAAGCCGTATTGCGATGAAAATATACAAAGATTTACAACAGCAGTCCGATGAATGGTTCATGCTTAAATACGGCAAAATAGGAGGCTCTGCGTTGAAGCATTTAATGGTTTCTAAACCCGTCCACGAATCGGCAATCTATAACGACCTGCTTTCAGCCCGATTCGAAGATTACGAATACGAAGAAGCATTTACATCACGGGATATGGAACGGGGTAATATGTACGAACCCCTAGCCCGTGCCGAATACGAAAGAGTCCATAATGTAACAGTTGAACAATACGGATGGATAGAAATGAATAACGGCATAGCCGGATTATCACCCGACGGGATAATAGGAACAAAACTCGATCGGGCAATCGAAATCAAATGTCCGAACCGCATCACACATACAGCCTACTTACGCAACCCCCTTTCGATGGTCGAAGAATATGTCTGGCAAGTAGTTATGTACTTTACCGTACTCGATAAACTCAAAACCCTGCATTTCATATCCTACCGACCCGAAAATAGGGCAACCCCTCTGCTTGTCTACAATGTAACCCGTGACACTATCGTACAGGTATCAGCCAAAGAAACCGACACCATCGGAAATCTGGTAAAAAAAGCAAAATATAAACTCAAACAACTTGAAGCCACTCTCGAAAAAGACGTGGCTTTTTTATTACCCAAATTTTAACCCATCAAAACATGAACGATCTATTGTACGGCTCTATCTGCCTGTCGGATATTCCCAAAGAACTGATAACAAAAAGCGAAAAAAACGGCAAGCAATATATCAATATTGCAGTTCCCAAACTAAAAAACAAAGGCAAATTCAACGAAACCCATGCCATTACCGTAAACGTCCCCAAAGACCAACGCAAGCCCGACGATAAAACAATTTTCATCGGCAGCCTCAAAACTTGGGAGGGGAGCAATAAAACACAAAACAATTCAAACAATTCATCCAGTCAGGATGATGATTTACCATTCTAAACACTTATAACTATGCACAATTGGTTTATTTGTAAAGTGTCTTACGAAAAGACACTCGAAAGCAGTAAGGTAAGAAAAGTAACAGAACCCTACCTAGTCGATGCCCTGTCCTTCACCGAAGCAGAAGCCCGTATCATCGAAGAAATGAAGCCCTTTATATCCGGCGAGTTCACAATTGCCGATATAAGCCGCTATCCCCTAGCCGAAACATTCTTCGACGGCTCCGGCGACCGCTATTTCAAAGCAACCGTAGCCTACATCGGTCTGGACGAACAAGCAGGCAGCGAAAAAAAGACTAAGGCTTTGATGCTGATTAAAGCATCTGATCTCCAAGTAGCCAAAGACAGGCTCACCGAAGGGATGAAAGGAACACTCGCAGATTGGGAACTTCCCAAAATCGAAGAAACGCAAATAATGGATGTATTTATATACTCCTAATTCTCTGTAAACTATTTGGGGGGCTGCTGTTGTGAAACATCAGCCCTTTTTTATTCACTCAAACAACAAATCCCAATATGAAAAATAATAATCAGGATGTATTCGAAGCCGAAAAATACAAACGTCCGATATTCGTTCAAAACCTCAAAAAAGGCGATTTTATAATATGCCAGTCCCCGGCAAGCACTTGGATATGTATAGTATCTCATATCGAGGATGGTAAAGTACATTACTTCATTAATTATAACTACCGTGCCAAACTGCTAAGGCAAAACGATTGGTTCTTGGCTGACTATGCCAAACGTAAAGCGACCGAAGAAGAAAAAGAAGCCTTGCAACAGGTCTTAGACAAAGAACACCTAGTCTGGATAGACCCATTGAATAAAATTGTCAACCTCAATGCCCTTTCGTTTGTCCCCGAAAGCATAACCCTGTTAAAACCGACGGGCTTAAAGAAATCAGATAAGCATATCGGGGTTTGTACCGCAGACAATTTGAAAGTTATGTATGGGGCTGCCGATACCTACGGATTATTCTATAATGACCCCAGACTATTAGAAAGAGTGGACTGTCTGCTCATTCCCTGCAATTACAACGAATTGGAATCCGGCGATACTGCTTTCAGGACAAAATACAAACCGAGTGAATTTATTATTGGCTCGAATGACATCAGGAACTATGTAAAGATACAGAAGCAGGGCTATACTTACATCAATGGAGAATCCCTTATCAAATGTTACGATACAGACTATCATTGGTTTAAAGTTACTATGGGCTAAATGGCTATAAAGGGAGTTGAACACACTAAAAACGGAATCCCTGTCAGGTGCGAATACTGCTTACATAATCAGGGCGAAAATCAACAGTTCGGTTATATGTGGCACTGTTCGCATCTTCAACATTGCGTCATTTTCGGGCTACGCTACTGTAAAGCACATAAAGAAGGCAAAGGGAATTTTGAACTTGATAATCCTAAATACCAAGAATGGAAAAAGCAAAACAATACACACCAATCCTGATATGCAAAATTCCCAGAACTATTATCCTACTTGATAACGACCTGTCCGAAGAACAAAAGCAAAGACGAATATCCCGCTACTTCGACAAAAAAGGAAATTTCAAAATTGACACAGTAAAAGAACATACAATTTTTGGAACAAAATGACAAACAAAGGCTTAATACTATTAGACCTCTTTTCTGGCACGGGAGGCTTTCACAAAGGACTCACAGAAGCAGGATTCGATTTCAAAGAGGTATATTATTCCGAGATAGATAAACACGCAATCGCTAATTACAAATACAATTACCCACATGCCAAACATATCGGCTCAGTTGAAAATATCATACAGTCGGGAATCTCAAGACCCGATATTATCACATTCGGATCGCCTTGTCAGGATTTCAGCCTTGCTGGAAACAGAAAAGGACTTGCAGGAGATAAAAGCTCCCTTATCCAAGAAGCAATTACCGCTATTACTCACTTCCGACCAGACATTTTTATATGGGAAAACGTTAAAGGAACTTTCTCCTCAAACGCTGGCTCAGACTTTTGGGCAATTATCCAAGCGTTTGCCAACATTGGGGGTTATGACATCGAGTGGCAACTTGTTAATACATCATGGCTTTTACCCCAAAATCGTGAGCGAATATATCTTATCGGACATCTTACAACCGCTTACCGAGATTGGCGAAACGTATTTCCTGTCGGAGAAAATGAAACAACTATTAATAAGAGCCGACAACCAAACAAAGTTAGGTTTCAAACCAACACTTGTACTACAATTACAACCAGATATGGAGGAACAGCAAGCGACACGTATGTCAGCGTAATATCAGCTAATAATACATTACAGCATCGAAACGAGCCGAATATGACAAAGGCTGTTATTAATCCTTCACGTATAATCTCTAATCAGCAATGCAGGCGAATAAAAGAAATAGATGGTGAACCTTCATTCACTCTTACAGCACAAAATGTTCAAGGAGTGTTTGATGGTTCTATTATCCGTCGCCTTACCGAGATCGAGTGCGAAAGGTTGCAGGGATTCCCCGACAACTGGACGAAATACGGCAACTATGATGGCATAATAAAAGAAGTACCCAAAACACAACGCTATAAATTGTTGGGCAATGCTGTAACCGCTAAAATGGTAGAACTAATTGGCTCTAGGCTTATAACCAACTTCAAACAGGCAGATACAATTCGGGTAGGTCTTGATTATGGAATCGCAGACGACTACAAACAAGCAGCTTAACATGGATATAAATACCATGATTGACTGTATGCGTAAACAGCGTAAACGCTATCGCTTTACCGCAAATGAACAAGCGTTGTTTTACGAGTTAATGGCTGTATTCAGGCACGAAGGCTTTCCCGATACATTTTTTTGTTCCTCTAAAGAGCTATGCAACGATTTAGGGCTTATAAAAAACACATTCGTGAATGCCCGGAATAAACTTATATCCGCAGGATTGGTATTCTATAAATCAGGTAAAAGCAGAAGTTCAGTAAGTCAGTATTCCTTTACACGGTCTTTCCAGTCCAATACAGTTAATGGTACAGTTGTTAGTACAGAAGTTGGTACAGTTTCCACCACTGCCACAGCCACATTTGGAAGTTCAGACAACACTAAAAAGAACCATTCGAAGCCTTTCATTCCACCCCGTTTTGAGGAAGTCGAAACCTATTGTCTGGAGAGGAAAAACGGTATCGACCCGCAAACCTTTATCGACCATTATACAGCTAACGGATGGATGCGGGGCAAGACTAAAGTAAAAGATTGGAAAGCGTGTGTTCGTACATGGGAACAAAACAGAAATAAAAATGAAAACAATAGGACAGATAATAACAAACCGAAAGACTATGGTAAAGGTTTCTGACAAAACCCTGTCGCCCGAATATACCTCTCAGCTTCGTTTGCTCTTGTCCCGTATCATTAAAGAACAGATTCCCGACTTTATATACGACCAACAAAACACGGAAGTAATCAAAAACCTGTTCCTGTATTACACGGGACAGGTTGGCGGTTACGACCTAAAAAAAGGTATCTGGCTAATGGGCGGCAACGGAACGGGTAAGACAACACTCTTACAAATCTTTTCCGAGTTCGGCAAAAAACGGTACGATGGATTTAGAATTTATGACTGTGCCAAAGTAGCCAACGACTATGCGATGAACGGCGAGCTTGATGTATATACTTACAATCAGACAGGATATAGCCGTAAGCCTGTAAACATGGCATTTGACGAGTTAGGGCGGGAAACGATACCCTCCAATCATTTCGGGCAGAAGCTCAATGTTATGCAGCACATACTACATATACGTTACAACCTTTGGCGTACAGAAGGAATACAGACTTACATTACCACCAACTGCGATGCCGATGAAACACACCGACTGTATGACAACGTAAATGACCGTTTCATTTCCGACCGCATAAAGGAAATGTATAATAGAATCGTTTTAGATGGCGAATCCAGAAGGAAGTAATAATCAATGTAAATAATTAATAAAAATAATAATTATGGTTTTTAATATAGACGAATATCCAATATTGGGGAAAATAGGACAATTCCCTTTAGATGAACTAATATCTATCCCTTTAAATATGTGTGAATCTGATTGTGACAGTTTTTGTAGTTGTCAGCAAGATGCCTACGAAGCACAAAACAAAATAAAAAGAGAAATAGGAAAATTCTCGATAATATTAGAAGATAATATCGAATTTCCGACAGAATCAATAGAGAAACTGATAAGCGAGTTATTTCTCAGTTCCAGTGGTAGGGTGTATCCATCAGTAAGTAGAAAAATTAATCAGATTTTCAAAGAAACTAAACATGGGGTAATAATATTAGGTAATTATTTAGTTTATTATTTGATAGTTAGTGAAACCGAACACTATTTCTTAATAACAACTAGGAGTGGAATTTTAATAATGGCTGCCGAATTTGAAGAAAAAGAAAACAGGCTTTGTATGATGTCAAATAAATATACCGAAGATTTGGCAAAAGACTCAAATGTTGATGTTATGGATTTTGTACATGATATATTTACTAAGGCTTTATTATTCCTGTATTTTAAGGATTCACAACATTACGGAATAATAAATTTAGTACCGCACTTAGAAGTATCAATAGAAGGTTATTCGTATAAAAATGAAACCAGCTCTGACATAAATCTTATTTTTTAGAGGTCGAATATATATCAAAGTACCAATTCAATACACGTTCGGCATAACGTTTCTTTGGTAGTTCTATTTCTTCGGCAAGTTCATCATCGGTAAAGATTTTCAAAACAACAAAAGAGAGTTCTTCAACTTTATGCTTGCTTATAATCTCCATTTGAAAATCAAAAAAAAATTCTGACCCATCGGGTAATATAATCCTGTTTATAGCATGGGGGAAATGTATGCCCGAATTAAAAGAATAGCCTTCTACATAGCTGATATTAGGGTATTCAAGAGCTAGTATAGCAGCCGTCCGAAAACACTCTCTATAAGAAAACTTATGTTCTTTCCTCAATTCTTTGATTTCATTCTCAGAGAAGAAATCCTTTACTGGCGACAAACCGATCTCCCTGATTTGTGATTTAGCCCAATTACAGAAAGCAATCTGCTTCTTGTTTTGGGCTTTTTCCAAAATCATATCGAAATGATTTTGCATTATATCTGTCATAGTTCCCATAACCGCAAAGATACCAAAATACAATTTTAATTATGAAAATATCCAACATTATCAAATCCAATCTGGCAATCACCTACCAGCAAGGCGAAAAGGTTCGGGACAGGATTATCAAGAAGCTCTATCATGGAAAAAGGGCTACTGTCGATTGTGGTGGATTGATTTGCATGACTACACACTTCCTATATCCCATCACTGACCTTGTTTTGCTATACCCGAAAGAGTATTTGGAGAAACATATCAGGTTCACCAATATCAGTAAGTCCAATGCCGACTTATTACGGCGTTGCATTGATAACACATTAAAATTAAAAGAAAGTGATACATAACCTCAATGATTTTTGCCATAAGGTAAATGTCAAGCCATCCGATTTAATCTCAGATTCACAAAAACAGCCCCTACCATTGTATCGGGCTGTTTTTGCTTATCTGATGTACCCCACATATACGCAGACAGAGATAGGCAAACTTCTGAATCGCCATCCGTCAACCATCAATACGAGTATTAACAAGTTAAAAGATGCCAATTCTGTTGGCGACAAAAGTGTTAAACGAGTTTTCGACCAATTAAATTTTAATACCAAGCGTACCAAAATGACCCGACCCGACCTCACGCCACTCAGCAAAAAAGTATATGCTGCCAACAAAGAAAAAGGATTCCACGACCATCCGCACCCCGACAAACATCACCTATGCCTTATTGTGAGCGAATTAATGGAAGCCGTAGAAGCTCACCGCAAAGGCAAAAAAGCAGATTTGACGAAATTCTACTATTGCACAAAAAACAATACTGAATCAGAACACAAATCGGGCTTTGTCAAAAGTTTCAACACGTATATAAAAGATACGATAGAAGATGAGCTGGCGGACGCAGTTATCCGTTTACTGGACTTTGCCGGAGCTAGGAACTATGACCTTAATAACATCGCTTTTTCGTCCCAGATCGTGAAAGCTAAAACATTTACCGAAAGTATATGGGAAGTTATCACCGAGTTGGTAGCATGTGAAGAAGAAGAATCGGTTTACTGCACGATAAGTCAAATTGAGGAACTGTGCAACCGTATGTTTATCAGTCTATGGGAGCATGTTGATTTAAAGTTAAAGTACAATAGAACCCGCCCTTACAGGCATAACAAGCTATATTAATTAATAGCCCTTATCGTTTTGCCGTTCTAATTCTATAATTATAGCATCCTTTTTTTGTAATTGCTCATTCTGATCGAAGATAGTGAGGTAAAGATGTTTAGCTAATTCTTCCTGAATACTGATAATTTGTTCCAAAGACATTTCAGCTTTAGTTTCTTTACCTCTCTTCATTATTTTCATCATAGAAAATTCAAATTGAGGTTTTACCATACGCCCTTGTCCTGTTAGCAACCATTCAGAATTTATCTCAGGGTAGGATTTTAGTATAATTGACAGATTATTACTGGTTATACTATTGCTTTCTATTCTTAAAAAAGCATTTGAAAGATTTGTCCTTTCTAGGAAATCCGTGTAATTGACATTTCTTTCATCTAAAAATTTTTTCAACCTTTCTCTGGTTGAAAGTTCAAAGTCCGTTCTGTTCATTAGTCTTATATTTAATTATTTCGTAAGTACTATTACGATACATGATGTTAATATGTTAAGTTGCAAATTACAAAAATAACATTAATTATTTTTCTATTAACTCAATACTAGCAACAAAATACAATTAAATATTTTAATTATACCGACTGGAGATGTTTCAAAAAGTTTTCGTAAAAACCAGCAAATTAGTTAAAATAATTCCATTTATCGTTATTCTTTTAACTAATTTTGTACTTGTTGTGGTGTAAAAAATTGAATACTAGAAAACTACACGTAATAAATAAAGCTAATTATAAGCTAGGGAAGTCAAACAAATGTACACAAAAGAGAATCTATGAAAAAAATCAATTAGGGAAGTAAAATCAGAGTGCAGATTGATAAATAAGAACAGAGAATACAACTTAATAAATTCTTAATATGAAAGATAATAGACAACAAAAGCAAAGCACACCCTCCAGTGAAGAAATAAGCATTCCTAAGTACATTGAAATGAAATTCAATGATAAACAAAGTATAACAATCGGAAAAAACGAAGAAGGAAAATTCCTCTTGCATGTTGGCGATTCGAAAATGACAGAGCTATATAATACATTGCTAATATCCGAAGAACATTTTCTCTGTTTAATTGCTTCTACAATAATATATTTCGAACATTATGAAATAAATATGATGGAGAAAATCAGGGAAATTATAGGTACGGAATCAATCACGTACAAATATCCGTTGACTGCTCCCGAAAAAGAGTAATAAAATAACTCATTGTAGAATACTTAATCAGATTATGATGAATCTGTTATTTAAAATTTATGAAAAATAAAAACAATAAGGTATATATTCCCAATAAACAGCAATTCCCAAGACCGAATAATAGAAAAAAGCAAAACAATAGCCAAAAAACAAAACAAATAAAACCATCGACCGATGTCATAATAAATAATAAAAGCATTGACTTTAAAAAATTAGCACTATTGGTAAATGTCTGTCATTTGGTAGCTGATGTCAACGAGCAGTTGGTAATGGATATAAATGATATTCTGAAAGATGCCGACCCAAGATTAAAGTTGCAATTTGAACGGTCAATAAGGCAGATTAAAAACCATACAGCCGATATGGTGCGTTTTGTCGATACAAAAATGGATGATACATTTTCTGAAAAATTCGGTAATGCGGCAGATGCCCTGAAAGAAATTATTATGAACTACATTAATGACAGCATAGTAACAAATGGATAGGCTTTTAACTCGTTACTGCAACTTGGTTAATATTAAAATAGATGATATGAAAGGAAAGTCCCATGCAAACGGACTCCCGACATATCGGCATATTTTTTATTATTGTGTTAAAACCAGATTTTCAAATGTGAAGCTACGGCACATAGCAGCAACTACGGAGAAAAAAACGTCAGGGGTAGGATATGGTATAAAGATAATCGCAAATCAGATAACTCCCATTACTAAAGCCGGAACTTCAAAAAATGTTTTAACCTCAGAAATGCAAATTATAAAAAGTTTTGTAGTCGCTTTTTTAAAGATTTGCCAAGAATACAAAGAATCAGAATTAGAACTACCAAAAAAATAGTAATTCCCCCTACCCATTTCAGAAATATATCGGATTCTTTCTGTATATTTCTTTCGGAAGTACTTTCAATACTTCTGTCAATTGAAGCATTGATTGCTGCATGATTGGCTGACTCGGCTACATCATTCCTTGTACTGATATTGGATTCGTTGAAATGGGTTTCTTCTTCCTTTTTTTGGGATAACGTTAGTTCCGTTTCCTTTTTCACAGGTGGCTTGCCCGTTTCAGGCAATACAGGCTTTTCAGTATCATACTCGGTTTCTTTTTTTTTAATACCCATACTTTCAGACAATACCTTTTCGATAATAGTCTTAATGTCAGTCTGTAAATTTGATTTCCCTATGGAATGGCTTTTCATATCCTGAACGATGTTCTCAGTCTGAGCTAAATTGACATTTTCGCTTTTCGATGCCCTGCACGTTGTCAAAAGTACCAAAAGCAAAGAGCCAAGCAGTATAAATACTATATTTCGTATTGTAATTTTCATTACATATTATTATATATCGTTGTTATCACTCCTTTCAGTATAGTAGCATAGTTCGGGTCGGTAGCATATCCCGCTTTGGTTATTGCTTCTGCAAATAAATAAGGGTTATACCTTACTTCTAATGCTTTTGCATATCGTTTATTCTCATGGAAAAATAGTCCGTGATCTGTAAAACTCTGCTCCGGCGAATTGTACTTTCTAAACCAATCCTTAATTCGATACTCATATTTTCCATCGGCACGTTTAGTTACCGATATTATTTCGGGGAATTGAATATCTGGTCTATCCAATACCTCTCTCGTAGTCAATAATTGACGTTTGTTTTCGGGCGTGTCTTTTTTCGCTTTCACTCCAAAGAACATATTACCTACCGCACGCTCCCCCCATCCGCTTTCTAAGGCAGCCTGAGCCAGAGTAAAAATGGCATCCACTCCTGTCTTTAATTCTGAGTCTTTTGCATAGGGCAGATAGGCTTTGATAAACTCTTTAGGTGTTAGTTTTTGCATGGCTATTCCTTCTTTCTTAGTTTACAATCCAACACAATACATTTGTACCCCTTTAGTTCGCTAATATCCTTCGAGTTCTGATTTACTACGATTTGAAGTTCGGCAACAATAACCCTCAGTTCTGCATTATCCCGCTTCATCATTTCCTTATCCTCCCTCAAATCCTTTATCGTTTCCTGATAAACCTCCTGAACCGCCTTCATCGCTTCGGCTTCTGCCTGTTTCTTTATAGACCGCCATTTCACAATAGCCACAATTCCACCTCCGGCAATGAAAGTAAGAATTGGTTCAAGAAAAGTCGTGAAAAACTCGTGCATAGGATTATTGTTTTTTCTTTGTTTCAGCCAAAAGATCAGCCTCCACTTCTTTGACAATATTTTCAAAAACGGTTAAGTGTTCAATCGGAGCAACCCTGTCTAAAAAGTCGGTGTTCAGTCTTCCATGTTCCTTGCGGATAAATCCGATTTGTTCAAACTGATTATCTGACATTGATGAAATCGCACATTGAATAGAGTTCAGTTCGTTATTGATAATAGAGTAGTTAATGGCATAAGTCACATTGCCTATTACTACCTGTCCGTCTTTAGTAGTTACCGTGTTTGTTATTTGTAGCATAGTTTTGTAGTTTGTGTTAAGGTTAAAAACAAAAAAGCCCGAAAAGGAATGTTACTTCCGTTTCGGGCTTTATGCCTCTTATAATGAGTATAAATATACTACAAATTAATTATTCTGACAAATAGTGCGATATAGTGTGGTTGTTACCTATGTAACGGATGTAATAAACATCTTCCGAGTAGTTGAAAAATATATACCAAGTTGTATTTTTATTTCGCTTATAAGATACATAATACATATTTTGACCGTATTTATCAAAATAAGAAGGAGCAGGTTTTTTGTGCTTACGGGCAATACCCGACTGAATATCATCGACCAGATCATTGACATACTCTATCGCTGCCTCTTCAAAACCGAAATAATCTTCTTCGTAAAGAATTTGTATCAATTCTCTCAGAAAGATACTTGTTGCATGAGAAAAACGAACTTCCATCTACTATTGCTGGCTAAACATTTTATGAATTTCCTTTTTCATAACCGTTTTGAACTCCTCTGGCGAATATGAGTTTTTCAAATCTTCTTCGGTTATTACCTGCTTTTTGCTCTTGTACATTTGTTCTATTCTTGCATGAACACGCTCCTTTAATTCTTCGCCGGAAATAAAATCTTTTTCATCTATTGTCATAACAAGCTGATAGACTTTGCCATTGTCCTTAATCATTACTTGTTCGGTTTCCGCTATTTGAAAATACTTTTGCGGATTGCAATTAAATTCGTTTATGCTTATCGTACACATAATCTTATATATTTTAGCTTTACAAATTTAGGAAGAAGTATGCCATTCCAATAGTTTATCTGATTTTTTAACTTTAGCGTTTATAACCATTGAGCTGTTCATTCGGGAAAATAGTTGTTACTTTTTCAAAGATTCAGCTAGTTGAACTCTCAAAAATTCAATTTCCTTTTCCATTGTTTGAACCTCTCTTATCCGCAAATCCTTTTCGTCTTGTAAAAGGGTCTTATACAAATCTATTAAGTCGGGAGAAGTTTGGTTGTATGTCTGATGTATTTCGTTTGAATAGCCACTATTGATAAAAGAATTATCCTTAGTGTCTGTTATAGTCGAATTAAAGGAGTTCATGGCATGGTCTACGTCGAAATCTCTTAACGATTCTAAGGAACAACCTAAAGC
Source organism: Indolivaga alginatilytica (assembly GCF_003201355.1). Taxonomy (GTDB): domain Bacteria; phylum Bacteroidota; class Bacteroidia; order Bacteroidales; family Dysgonomonadaceae; genus Dysgonomonas_A; species Dysgonomonas_A alginatilytica. The sequence goes on along the minus strand of NZ_QICL01000004.1, from coordinate 173,431 downwards.
ATTAGCAATTTTTGATAATGTTTTTTCTTCAATTACTTCCTGATTTTCTAATTTAGAAATATCACATTGTGGTAAACCGATTAGATTACCGAGTGATTCTTGAGACATATTTTTTCTTTTACGTCTTATCATCACGTTAACACCCTGATGAGGTTTTTGTTCTACTGTATCTGTTGCCATAATATATTATCAAATAATGTTCTCCACGAAATTAATAAAAAATAGTCACATAAGCCTAAAAATACGCTCAAACTACATCGAATTTCATATCATATTTTTATTAAAATATAAAGATATAAATTTACCTCTATAACAAATAATATTTATTGTTTGAAAATAATATTTATTATCAAACTCTTAAAATATATTTGCGGATGCAATATTAAAAAATGGTATGTGTAGTAGCGTTTCAATTATAGTATTGTGTCATAAGATGAATTGTAGAGTCAGTTCATATTTGTAAAAATATTTAATATAAATGAGCGTTTAGCTCTGATTGCAACATTTAAAAGTCCAAAGATTTAATCACGTAACAAAATCAGAATAAACGTCTTTCTGCAAATAGCGGAGGGCGTTGATATATTCTTTTGCGTGGGGAATTGGACTTCCGAATGTTGCAAGGATAGTTAATGTTCCTCCGCTTTTTATTATTAACATTATTATTAACAACCTAGAATAGAGGATAAACAGGTCTAATTACTATTTGTATGGAAACAGGTAAACTTTCCGAAGGCACAATAAAAAAAGATGTTATTTTAAATAAACTACTAGAAATTAGAGTTTTAATTTTGCCAAAAATCTTAAAAGTTCCCGATTGTATTGGGCTGACTTTGGATGTAGTAATTGGCATATACCAAAATTACAGGTGCATTAGGACAGATAAAGATAACGAATATAAAGAATTGGAAATACCTTTATCTGAATCTACCCTGACATGTCGTTTTAAGAATAATATATGTACCGAGTCCTACCTATTTATGGACGGAAATTAATTATAGTTAAACAACCAATTCTCACTTATTTTAAATCTAATATTTTATCAGGAACACAACCAATTATTTATCAATCAATTGCTCTAAACCAGAGGTCTTTTACAGTTTACAATGTCTAAGCGATAACCTAAAGCAGAAATTGCTGTAAACAAGACCAGTTAGGGTGTCCTCTCTAACACTACGGAGGACACTCTTTCTAAAAAACCAACAAAATTAAATAAACTGTGATGGAGGAGAGGATTCTCCGGTAAGTTAACAATCAGAATTAATAATGAAAAGATTAAGCATTAAAACCTCGATTTTTCTCTATTTATTGCTCCAAATGCACTAAAACCATTCCCTAGAGAAAGTAAGAGGAAAAAAACACCTTACGGCTATATTCTCACATTATATTATTGTTAACCCATATACGGAGAGCGAGATAAGGGCAGCTTTAACGAGTCTGCCCTTCTCTTTTTTTATGTCCAGTTCAATGTAGAAACCACCATAAAATTGAAATCCCCGTCGTTCGGTGTCGAGTCGTCACCTGTGTACACCTCAAAATAAGTCGTCGTCTTGGCGGTCACATTCGCAAAACGCCCCATATATGAAGTTGTTTCACACGTTAAGAAAACTATATAATTATTTGCACTGGAGAATGGGGTCTGGAAAGTCAACTTATACCTACCTTCCGACACACGGGTAATACTCGAAATCGGGTCAGGAGTCGTCTGTTTGATTATCGTACCGCTTCTTACCATACCGATATTATACAGTTTCAGTCCGAACCCAGACTGATTATAGGAGTTCGTATTGAACCTATTCAAAATTATCCATCCGTAAAAGTTATTCCCTTCACCATAGCCGATCATATCCACCCCTTCGTATTTCTGTATAGTTAGTTCCGTTTTTTTGACCCCGTTCTCAAAAAAATACATACCATTCGGAGCAGATGCCGATATATTCCCAACAGGTGTTTTGCTCTCGAACTTTTCATTAATGATCGTTGCACGAAAACCATTATATTCCTTTGTAAATGGCACAACAAAAGCAATCGTCCAACCCAGTGTATCACCTGTTATCACTACATTGTTGTTGTCCTGCAAACCGTATGTCGAAAAAGTCGCACCACCGCCTGAATTTAGCCTGTATGTCCCGTTTTTAAACGGAGTCAGCAAACCACCTCTCAAAAATGCAGTTCCGTTTTTTCCGTCAAGGAACAAGTTAGGCACATTGTCTGTCTTGGCTATCGACTCGAACCTGTCCCCACTAACCGTAAAGCCCCCGAATTGTGCAGTCTGTGCTTTAATAGCTTCTGTAATAGCTGTACCTTTCATTATGATAGAACTACTTGCAAGTATTATTTTATTATCGGATATACTAAGTGCCGACCCCGCTATATGAGGTATATCTTCGGGTGCTGGCGACCATGCCGACGATTTTGTTCCTTCCTCGTATTGCAAGTTTGCCAGATAAAAAGTACCCGCCCCGCCCGAATAGAAACATACGCTGCCGCCACTCGTCCACGTACCCTGCGTTTCGAAACGCTGCCAAGCGGTAGTTACCGCAAAAGCCTTCGATCCTGTACCCCCTTCATGCGAAAAAGACACATTCATATTGGCTGCCGCTTTCATATACCCCGAAATAACATAGTTCTTGCCCGAAGTCCGCCTTGTAGCCGGATTTTGATATATCCCCTGACTACCCCCCGTAGCCACTATTTTCGTCACTTTCCCGAAAGTTGCATCGGCTTCGATAGTCCTAGTACCCCCATTTGTTCCCCAGCTTGTAAAGTCCGGGGAAACAACGAAATTCGAATTTAAAAGTAAATTCCTTCCCCCGATCTGTACCTTTCCCACTTCAAGGGTAATATTGTCTGCTGTCTGGTTTATCTTCGAAATCAGAGTCTCGCCCGTACCCAGTGAATTGATACCCGTTTTTGTAACAAGGTTCGTGATCGAGGTATCTGTTATTGTCTGTTGGGCTTTCGACACATATTCGTTGATAACCGCCCATGCCGAGCCGTTCCACCTGTAAGTAGTATAGCAACCGTTTGTCAGGCTGATTTTATACCACAAATCGCCTTCCTTATGCCCCACTTCGGGAACTGCGGGTGTGGCATCAGAGTAATAGGTGCGGTTTCTCAGTCCCGAAACAGCGTTATTATCATAGTCCCTTACATAATACGTCCTGCCAGCCGTCGATTCTTTATATGTCCCCTCGATTGCCGAGTCAAACAACGGAAACCAGTTTATGCCATCGGCAGAGGCTTCGGTTTTTGTTTTATAGTATGTCCTGCTGTCTAGGTTATAGTGCCATACTTTCACTTTCGATATTTCAGATACCGCACCTAAATCTACGACAACATATCTCAGCCCTTCTGCTACTGACACATAAGAAGCTGAGTCAGTACTACCGTTGGTTATGCGTGTATTGGTCGAATCCCCCGATACGGTCTTATTCAGTGCAACATTTGTTCCCGCCGTATTTAGAGCCATAATCTGCACCCAATGGTTGCCCGTGTTGGCGGTACTGCCGTTCAGCCAGTCCCGGATATAACGTATTTTCTTTACGGCTGTGTTTTGTGCGTTGGTGGCTGCCGTATCGTCTGTATATTTTGTGGTTGCTATCCAATCCGAATCAGTAAAAGACCCTGTAAGCCGTGTCACCGTGCTTTGCTTTATTTCACCCGTATATGTTATCCAAAGGTCATTCTTTGCGTAAGGTATAACGGGTCTGTCCGTCGTACCCGATGTCAGCGACTTATAAACAGCGTTCTTTCCGTCTACTTTTGTAACGGTCGATTCAATTTTAGTTCCCTGTTGTACGATGGTCGATTCAGCCGAAGTAACCCTGCCTTGTAAGGCTGTAAAATCCGTTTGGTTCGCTTTTGTAATAATCTTATCGTCCAGCACCTTGAATGAAGTATCGACAACCGAAGCGGTCTGAACCTGTAACAGATCATTAATACTCGGTTCTGTCCCATCGAGCCGATGCACCATCGGATTGAAAAAATATTGCAAATCCGTCGCATCGCTCGAATAGAACAAATACGACCTGAACCTTACCGCTTGGTTAGAAGCGTTGAATTTATAATCAGTTCCACTTGAAAACAAACGCCCTGCCATATCGTAAACTCCGCCTATTCCGCTATTAGTAGTTACAGCATACGGATGAATGATACCCACCATTAAAAACCATTCATTCGTTCTCAGAGTAGTACCAGACCAGAAGTAAGGATTCGTATTTGCCGTGCCGTTAAGGTTCACTACTTCATAACATCCGTGATAGGTAGTTCCTGATTTCACTTTTTTGACGAATACCGAGTAACGGTAAGCATATTTTGTATCCAGCAGAATGGGATTTGTAACCCAACCGCCGGCAGCGTTCCCGTCCAAATTGGGAATACATTTCCAGAGCATAGATTGTAAACCGAATGGATTTTTACCCATTTCACGAATGTTTTCATCGGTTGTACCGTTGTTTCCCCATCCTGCAATTGCTGAATTGCCGACAGTCCATGAATCTTTCCATTCAATATAATTGAGTGTCCCCGCATCGCCCTGATTACCCTTGTCGCCGCTAATCCTGACGGGTAACGTCCAGCTTGTAGGTGTAGTGGCTGGAGGTATAACCAAACCTGTTCGCATCCAAAGGTATTCGCCCGCCACTAAGGTAGGAGGACTCGAAGCCCACCCACTCGCAGGGGCTACCGCATCCGATGTGCTTTTCGCATATTGGTTTACCGTATATTGCCCGTCCTTTGCTGCTCTTTTAATCGTAAATTGTCCCTGTGCTATAAGAGCCATAGTATTATTTGTGTCAAGGTTATTTGTAAGTAATTAAAGCCCCCTCTCTTTTGGAGAGGGCTGGGGTGAGGTGGTTGGGAGAGGTGTTTATCCATTGAGTTCTACCCCGAAAACCGTCTGATAAGTAGAAAGCAGATCAGCTTCTGTTAAAGTAATTGAACGTCCCGTTTTATATCCACTCGTACCCCAAGTCGTATCAAGGACTCCACTTGCATTGTTACGGAAAAATCGGCATGTCTTACCTGTAAAGAAAGTATCAGCCATTTTAGTTGCCCCCTGATACACGTCTATTTTAGCGGTTATAGAAGCCCCTGTCGAAATACCGTTTCCAAGTGGAAAATCCATACGAATATCATACGGGTCACTCATATCTATAAATGAAATCGTGTCCGTTACTTCCTTGTTATAGGTCGAGCTTCCCGTGTCAGTGTCCTTTATTGTGCATTTGAATGTCGCATAATTTAGTACTGCACTATTGGGAATTGTGATCTTTCGTGTCGTGTAGCCTGCAACGTTATATGTAGCTGCGTTTGCCGAAGTTAATTCCACATAAGCCCCCGAAGTCTTGATAAACCAGCGATAAGTTACGTTTGTACTGTCGATCTCAGCACCCCGCCACATATCGCACTCAGCCGATAGCGAAGTGATGCTGCTGTTTTTGAAAATCACACCGTCAGCCGCCGTACATACGGCTATAATACTTGCCCCTGTGTTGGCAACTTTTGTAAAGGTCATAGTCGCCGAAACAGGCATTTCTGCCAAAGAAACGGGCTGAACGTAAATAGCGTTACACTCGATTACCAACTGATTCACTGAATCCATATTTTTATTGATCGTCAGGGCGTAGGGTGCGGTAGTCGCTGCGGTAGCCCCGAAAGTTGTAAGCGTAGTACTTCCGTTTATCTTCCATGTCGGGGCGGCTTTTAAACGTGCGATCTGTGTTCCTGTTTCCCCTGAAACTAAAAGGTCAGGTGTAATTTTTAAGTTCGTTGTCGCCCAATTGGGCGTATAAGTCGCTGGATCGGGCGTGTAGATTTGAGTAAGTGCCTGATTGGATTGTAACAGAAAGTTTAGTGTTTTCCCGTCAATCAATCGCCTGATAGTAAATTGTTGTTGTGCTAATACTGCCATGTGAGTTAGAATTTTGCTGTTAGTGTTTTGTTTTGTATTAAGTCAAGAAACGTGCATACGAATGTCGTGTCGCCGGATAAGTCCTGTTCTGTCAGGGTTACAGTATTCCCCGCATTCACATGAAGTTCGTTCCAAGTCGGGTCGTTCAACGTATTCTCAGAAATACGTTCCCATTTGAATTGGTGAATATCCATGTCAGGTGTTATATCCTCGTCCGATTCGAATACACGGACACTGATTGTTGCGTTATATGGTTGGCTCGGTCTGTAAAACTCGTAGCTCGGTGTAGCGAATTTCTCCAGACGCAGCGATTTGCCTTCTGCTACTTGCTTCTGCCAATACGCAGAACTAAGGGAAGGTATTTCAGTAGTCGTTTGTCCGTCGGGAACAATACAGAGCCATAATGCCCCGTTATACGATACACGGTCGTAGTAATAGCAGACCATTCCGTTAGACCATGTTCCCCGATCTGCTGGTACTCTTATGCTTTGGTTGCCGCTTTTTACCTCGAAAGTACCTGTAAACTTATTCCCCGAAGGTGTAATTGCAGTGACTTCTTTTCCTGTCAGATCGTAGCTGTTAATCCCTGCATACTGCTTGAAGCTCGGTGCATCGAAGCCGTAAGCCGAAATCAGGATAGCCGACTGCCTGTTTGCGTCGGTACGGTTTCCGAACTGTATCATTTCGTCGCCTTTTGTGGGTACACCAGATCCGTCAGCATCCGTTTTCGATAGTTTTAAATAGTCTGTTCCGATAGCCGTGACCCTTCGCCAGTAGTATTTAATATTCTGTCCGTTGAATCGTCGGCAGATTACTTGGTCGTTAAGGGCAAACTGATTAATAATAGTTCCTTCTGCTGTATCGAAATAGCATACAAAACCATCAGCCTGTGTTATCACATCCGAACATAACATATTTGCGAGAGATAACAATATCTGACCGCCGACGCTTTTTATATCTGCAATTGTCAGCCTGTTGAAAATTGTATCACGGCGTACCATTAAATTATCAATCTCGCCGTATGACTGCCCGTTGTTCGGGTTCTGCCACACACGAAAGCCGGAGCCGAATTGTCCCGAAGTAAAGGTTGAGTTCCCGAACTGATTGGAAACGACATCTTTTTTTGCCGTGACCGTATCGAATACCGTTAATTCCTTTTCCACCGATACGTTTTGAACAAATGTAATATTCCCTTCTGCTGTATCGTCAAATACACGGCTTAGGAAATACTTAGTGCCATAGGACGCAATCAGCGATTTTACTTGGTCTATTGTTATCCCTGTATTGTTCGAAGCCAGTTGAGAGATAGCGTTCTGCATTTTTTCGATTGCCCCTGTTACTCGTTCGTTGCTTAATGTCACTTCGTAAGTGGGAACTAACTTCGCACCCACTTCTATTTTTAAGGTCTGAATAATGACCGAAGCATCAATCTCTAGGTCGGTATCGTCAAAATTGAGTATATCGCCCTCTTTGATGCTCTCCCCGATAGCGGGGTTATTTGCCATAAAGATTTCGTCGATCTTCGGGGTATAAGTATATTTCGTTTCATCGTGTAGGGGCAGATAGTCTTTTGCTGCCATCTGTAATCGCTGAGCTGCCGCCTTTACATAGACATCAGGCATTTCAATACCGAGAATGACAAACTTATCCCCTGCGTTTACTTTATATAAGTTGTTCGGAAAAGCCGTTCCCCCTGCTATGGTGTCGTCCGTAAAACGTTTACAGGTTATTTTATAACGAGTAAACCCCTGAACCGTATCTTTGACTATGCCGTTATCCATCACATCGAATATACGTCCGGCACACATACCGCTTGTCATGCTTATCTGCATCGTGTCCGAAGTAGCAAATTTATATTGCTTGTTATTGTCTTTTTCGGACAGGTCGAAACCCAAATCTTTCAGGTAAATGGTAAACTCGGCGGGTATCTCTCCGCTTCCTTCTTCGGGCAGTTCGCCGCTATCGGTGGGATTATCGGCACTCAGGCACTCGTCTATATTTCCGTTATCCCCATTTTGGAGAGAGACATATATTCCTGCATCCGAAAGTTGCTGCTTTGTCATGCCCTCCAGTGACGGAAAGATGTCGGGCAGATCGTCCGAGCCATCGAAGTGAACAGAGCCTTCCCGCAAGCCGTATTCTGCCATTTTCGGGGAGTCGATAAATACCTTCGCAGGGTCAGCAATGGTATAAGGGAAAGAAGGCAGCATCAGATTAGGGATATATACCCCGTCAGAAATATAGGGCTGACCGTTCGCTTTTTTGATCTTGTTATAATATCGGTTGGGGATATTTCGGGTGTTTCCATAGGCTCTCAGGCGTGTAATAATCAGTGCATCCTCATTCGTTGTTTGCTGTATATCATACAACCCTTTCCCTTTTCCGTAGCCGAATACCTTACCCACCGCCATACCAGCCGTACCGATGGTGATAGTTCGGTTTCTGACAATAAAGTTTACCCCGAACTCCGAGCTTGCCAGTGCCACTGCATCCCAACAGTTTATTTTGCTGACATTGATAACCTTGTCTTTGGTAATAATATCATTTGATACGATCACGACCCATTGTTCCGCACCGCTATATACTCGGTTCAAATTTGCTTGTATGCGGTCTGCCAAGTCTTTTACATTGTTTGCATAGAAAGAAAAGTCGGGCAGACTTGTATAATGGATGCCGTTGTCCTGCAATACAACGTCCAGAAATTCAACCCGTGTCAGTTCGTCGGCAAGCGAGTTAAATTTGATATTGTCGTAAACGAAGGCAGAGCCGTATGTTCCTTTTCGGGCTTGTTTCTGTTTGGCTGGGATATAGTTCAGTGTAAACCTTTCTCCCCGATAGTCAAAATAATCTCCGATCTCGAAATAAACAGGGTACTCCGTTTCTATTTTAGCCGAAACGAAGCACTCGCCTAAGAAAGTCCCCTGATAGGTAAACTTATGTATCTCGGCTTTCTGTATTTTTCCGTCTTTCGAGTATAAGTGTAGCATTTTGTATTAAGGTTGTGTTTTAATCGCTTTGCGTCTTTCTTCCCCTCCTTTGGAGGGGTTAGGGGAGGCTTATGTCCGTAATAGGGTCGTTTACTTTCAACTTCACAGAGAACATAACTACATCGTCCTGCCCTTCACGGCGGTAAAACACATCTTCCGAGTAGCTGACATAGCGTACATCGGTACGCCCTATTTTTGTATAAGTGTCGTACATCCTGAATTTGCCACCCTCTGCCAGATAGCTCAGAAAGGCTTTGATTTTGGTATTGGCTGTTCCGTTCGTCCCGATAAAGACAAACTGACAATCAATCTCGTATGCTTTGTAGTAGGGGGTATTAGATAAATATTCATCGTCCCCGTGTTCATCCATCCAGTCACGGGAAGGCGGTTCTTTGATGTCGGGGAATACTTTAAAGGGGACACTTTTTATATAAATACCCCATTCCATACTGTCCCTTACAGGTGTATTACCCGCTATTTTCTGAAACAGACAAGGTTTATAGTTTTGTGCCATCGTTTGTGTGTAAATGCAAAAAGCCCGAAAAGGATTTCTCCAATTCGGGCTATGTGCCTCTGTATCGTTTACACAAATATAGCTATTTTTTAGGATGTGCCAAAATTGGGAATACCTTCATATTTCATCCCGATAGAATGCTTCGGATGGAATGAACAATTCCCACCCGATAAATCAATTTTTATATATTTTAGCAAAAAAATGGCATTTTTTTAGAAATTAACCCATCATATTTTACTGTTTTAACAAGACGGCTCTAAAAAAATCCGCATGTCGTTTTTTTAATTTCTTAACAATGTTTATATTAACGTTTTTAAAAGCTGTAAAATCTGTATGGGGCAAACAAACCTATAATTATAGTGTTTTATCATACTGTCATTGATACGAATCATTTTTACATATTTTAGCAAAAGGAACGCCATTTTTTTTAGAAATTAACCCATCATATTTTACTGTTTTTAATAAGACGGCTCTAAAAAAAATCTGTATGATAAGTATACTTACTATCTGGTATATATCTTAATATAAGTTATTTAGATTGCTATGGCTTTAACAAAAATCTATATAGGGCAGTAAAAGTATTGTTTTTTGCGTTATAGCGTGCTAGATTTGCAGGATTAAGAACTAAACTAAACCTAGCGTCCAAATTAATCTATTATTCCCACATTCAAAAATTGTATTATGAAAATTAAATGCTTTACCTTTTTCAGTTTACTATGTTCCATTGTATTTGTTTTTTCTTCCTGTTCCAATGCCGAAATAGAAGATATGGGTCTGGGCAATACAGGCGGTAGCGGTGATCCCAAAATAGAGTCATTGAAAAACGCAAATCAAGTAGTTAAAAACAGTAGCGACACACTAATTTCTAACCCGCAACCACAAGTGTTTTCTGCCGGTCTGGGAAATACGGGAGGAAGTGGCGACCCCAAAAGTCAATTTGTTGATACACCCAAAGAAAGTATAGCTACCGATCAGGATAGCGACAGTATCAAATAATCTGAATAGTAACAGTCTCTAAGGAGATATACCAACACCAATTTCTAAGCCTGTTTAATAACGGGTTTAGGGATTCCTGAGCATTAGAACCAAATTCTCACTTCTATGACAATATCATTACAAAAAAGCACCTTATTCCCAATCGTACTACTTTTTTTGTTTTCATGTACAGATAACCGTTCAGTGGACTTGCTAAAACAGGCTCAAAATGAGGCAGCAAACAATCCATCAAATGCCATTATTCTGCTCGATTCAATTAAAAGCCCCGAAAAAATGGGAAAAGGCAACTACATGCAATATGTAGTAACCCGTGTACAAGCAAGATACAATAACGATGAAGATATAACTGGCGACACTCTTGTATTTGAAGCTCAGAAATATTACAATGACATAAGTAATTTTGACAAAGCCGCAGTTGCTAACTTTTATGCGGGGACAGTATATCGTTCACAACACGTACCCGAAAAAGCTCTTAACTCATTTTTGCTCGCAACAGCGTATTCCCGTAAAGCCAAAAATACGATGCTGGCAGCCAAAAGCCTTCATTTCTTAGGAAATATATACTTGGAACAAGGCATTACCGATAGCTCCATTGTACATTTACACGATGCACTGAATCTATATAACAACGAATCCGAAACAGGTATAAGGCGATTACAGGTTATGTCAGCGTTAGGGCGTTCGTATGATCTGGCGAACAAGTTAGACAGTGCATATTACTTTTTCAACAAATCATTGGATTTGGCAAATGAAACGGACAATGCCGAGCATAAAGCCATACAAGCCTATAACTTAGGATATATCACTATGAGGATGAAGCAGTATGATAAATCAACCGTTTATCTGAGTAAGGCTTTAGAGCAAACAGCTAATACCAAAGATTCGCTCAAAATATATCTGAACCTCTCCTTATTGTATAACGAAAAAAGCAAACCCGATTCAGCTAAATATTATACAGACTTAATTAAAAACCAAGTCTCTGCAATTAAAGATAACTATTTACTTGAAAGTATTTACGGTTCATTATCCGATTATAACTCACAAATAGGCGATGTCAGCCAAGCCCTTTATTATAAAGGATTACAAATGGAAGCTAACCAAAAGATATTGGAGGAAAGAAGTACCGAAAAACTGTTCAACGCTGAAAACAAATATCAGTTGCAGATTCAGGAACAAGAACATAAAGCAGAAAGAAAATTCTTTGTATTACTGCAAGTCACAGTTTTTATCTTGATGCTGTTGGCAATTATGTTTTGCCGTAAAAGGAAATACAAAAAACTAAAAAAACTGGAAGAAAAAGTACATTCCTTAACGCAAGACCGATTATTCGAACACAGCATAGCAAGTAAAAGCTACCTTGAAAATGTGTATGAACACTTCATCATCGGGTGGTCTGACATAGAAACCAAAGTCAACCAAATATTATTGACAGGAAGGGAAGAAATAGACATAGAAATCTATATCGAAATCAAGGCAATGGTTGACGCATTGAAAAAGCAAACCAACGAACAATTATTGATCGTGGCTAAAGACTATCTTTCAAGTGACCTCTATCTCGGTAAAAAACTTTCGGGAGCGTTAACCGACACCGATCTTATAATATTGATGTTATGTCACCTTCAATATTCCGAAGAAGCCATTGCATTTATAATAGATAGCAAAGGAAATACATTTAATCTTACTGACATCAAATGGAATATTGAGCGAAAATTACATCAGGCGGGAATGAATGAATTTAATATAAAAGCTCTGTTATATCCTGAATAGATTTTTAAATTATTCTATTTAGATAGAATAATTTAAAAAAAAGTTTAATTCACAACCATATCTTTATATATTTGTTTGTGGAGTGTTTTTATATACTTCACAAACAATTTCTTCTAACACAATTAATAAAACACACTATGGCATTTAAAGCAATACTGAAAGTAGAAGGTGAAGAACGCACCTTATTAACTTATCACAATTACCTTTTTGACATGTGGGGTGTCGACTTTTCAAAAGTCACTAAAACATATCCAACACTATACGATTATATGGCGGTCGCCAAAGCCTCGCCCTATGCTTTCAGACGTTACGGCGAACCATTGGGCGGACTTTTCGACTTCACAATGGAATCGACCGACGACGACGATTTTTTCTATCACTGGTTCAAATCAAATCTAAAAGAGGGGCGTACATACCTAAATCATGGTGTGATAGAACTATACGACCACAAAGACGAATATATGCCTATGCGACGTATCGAGTTTTGGGATGCGTGGATAACTGAAATTTCGGAACATCATAGTGCATATTCTAACATACCTATGATACTAGCCTTCACAATCTCGCCTGCGACTATACGTGTCAATAAACAACTCGTGTTCCAAAAGAACTGGAAGCAGACCGATATAAACCAACAAGGAGGACAACCGCAGGAAAAAGCCGAACCCGCTATAAAGCGTATTTATTGGAAAGGACGGGAAAGAGGTATTGAGCGTAAAGATATAATGCTGAATCATTCGACTGATTTAGAAATTGAATTTAGCAAATTTACCGAAGGTGACAATGTAGAGTTTACCGTAAAACAAAACAAAGGCAGACGAATAAAAGGGCAAGCCAAAGAATTTACAATCAACGGTACGATTGAGGAAAACGGCACAATGACAATCCCGTACTTTAAAGTAGAATGTGACTTTAAAGCAGATAATCAGAATTTTGGTAATATCGAATTTTACTATAACGATAATAAAGTCGGAGAACTAAAAGAGAATTTCGGATGGACGTGGATTAAAGATGGTGGATTATTAAAAATATTCGCCAATATTGAATCTAAAGTAAACTATTTGGCAATGGGCTGTACCGAAGGTGATTACAAGGAAGCAGTAAACAACCAATTCAAACGAACACTTGAATTGTCTTCGGACGGGCTGGTAACAGGTAAGCTGTTCTTTGACGGGACATATACCAAAGAACCACCGCAAGTTGTCCCCAAACTTGACATTATCGAAGAAGCCAAAAAGGTAGAAGGATTTTTCACATTAGGAACTCAAACGACTGACGTTCATGCCAAAGTCGAATCAATGCCTATCGACGATTCCTTTTTAACCACAGACTTAGGAGAAAGCGGAGTACACGAATTACTCCATACATTACGTTTGCACCACCCTTTTGCCTTGACACAAGCGGAAGATACCAAACTGATTAATATAGGATGGGAACGCCTTATTACGGTTCAGGGAACAGACCCAAATATCGCCTACAATATTATGAATTATGATGTTAAAATAATTGATGGGAAGAAACTAAGCGATCTTTGGAAATTAAAACGTCCCGAATACATCACTAAAGGACAATTACAGTTTATATTCAATGAAATTGACAGGCAGCAAAAAGGAAAAGGGACAGTCCAAGACGTAGCCGAAGCCTCACACATCAGATCGGAATGGGACACATATTGGGATGAAGCAAATTTCCCCGGTAAAGAATTAGAGGAACAAATTAGACCTAAATGAATAAACCAAATGAAAAAACTTATATTGCTTCTATTTATAATAAACCTGTCATATTATGTCGGTTTCGCACAGAACAACTATTCCGAAAACAACGATAATGTAAAATGTTCTTGTTGCAAAGATTCATTATTAAATGAACCTGTGTTCCTGCAATCTGATACACCGCCCCGATTGCCCGATAATCAGGCTATCACTGACATAGTAATAAGGGATTTGAAAATTCCCCTAAGCCTAGTTGACGAAAACGGCGATTCTATTTATGTAAGACCTTTGACAATATATGCAATTATAGATTCCAAAGGGAATGTTGTTTGTTATGGAAAAGAAGAAAGGAGGAAAAAATCTAAGAATATCAATAAATGCGATGGCTATGTCAAATTGGTTCTGGCATCATTCTCGAAAGTTCAGCAATGGATTCCTGCCTCCCAAGACGGTATAAATATAGCCTACAAATTATACATTCCGTTTAACCCAAGATTTCGCAGATAAATTATTAAAATAAATTGAGAAACACTTTGTTATTTAAACAAATATTAATATATTTCGTGCGTATTACTCGTATAAAAAACACATAACAATCAGAGCATTATGAAAAAATTGTTATTTACCTTAATCTTTACGTTAATTCCCATTTATATTTTTTGTCAAACGGTGAATCCGTTTCAAAAATTAGGCTATGATCTATTGGTCGCCACTTCATCCAAAGGCGAATTTGAAGAATTTCACGACCAGACGGATATGGTTGAAATCGGTTCTGTATTGTTCGACACCAAGACGAAACAGATCGTAAAAGTTCTCGATGAAGGACAAACAACTATTGACATCCCTGCGGCTACGGCTGCGATGTCTATTGATCCTCATTGCGAGAGATATTACTGGATTTCACCCTATGCTTATGCCGCAAATAATCCAATTAAATTTATCGACCCAGACGGACGGGATATTTACCGTTTTGATGATAAGTCGGGACAATTTACTCTTGCTGTGCAAAATAACGATAAAACAGATCAGATTGGAAAATTCAAATATGATAAGAAAACCGACACTTATACCTTGCAAACAAATAAAAAGGGAGAAGCAAAAACCCGAATGGATGGTATTGAGAAAGGAATTTTGAAGGATGGCATTAATTTTAAAACTGAAAATAACCTCGTAGCAGTCGGTGGAGAAAATCAGGCTACATTGAGTGGTGTTCAAGATTTTATTATGAATTTTTCTGAAATGGTTGGTGTTGAGATAAGCGGATATGATCTTGCAAATAAAGGAACTGAAAACATTAGCAATGTTCATATCGGTAAATATGAAAACAATAAATATGATAAAGCATACAAAAATTATAATGGGCAAAGGGACTATCCTTCTGTAATGGGTAATCTTTATGAACATACTGATTGGCATACACACCCCTCACGAGCAGCCGTTAGCGATAAAACAAGACCTTCCGAACAGGACTTAAATGGTAAAAGCAATACTCAAAAGTATCATAAACAGGTGAAGAAGTTTACAATTCTTACACTAGGCTATTCACCAATAGAATATTAATTATGAATATTTTAAACTTAAAATTGATTTTTGGGTTGGCTATCCTTTTTATTTGCTGTGCTGCTATGCAAAATAGAGTTTATAATGACGATTTGCGTAATGAGGCAATTAGAATAGCTGTAAACGATTTTCTGGATAAATGCAGTTTGCAGAAAACAGACAGCGTTTTTTCAGTAAATATCTATATTGATAATGATGATATATTGGGAGTCAGTATTTCAAGCGTACATGAAAATAAAATCTATCCAAGTACGAAAGATAAAATTGGAGCAGAAACGAATATTTTTCCATCACATTATATAGAACGGAATAATAAATTAATATATTGGGGGGATTCCACTCAGATATTATCGAACGAAATAGTTAATGTACTGTCTAAATACAATCAAATAGATTCAACTTTTATAAATGATGAAAAGGCTTATCCTGAATTTGTCATAAATGAAAAAATTAGAGGGGCACATTATTATTTCTGTAAAAAAGACTTATCCCAATTTAAAAGAGTAGTTACCAATAAGGGAATGAACTCTTATGACCCTCCAAAATTGAAATGTAACAGCAAATAAATATGAAATATGTTACAACGAATTATACTTGTATTGATTATCAGCTTACTTGTAACTAATATCAATGCACAGCAGACCTATTATAAAGAAGCATTTACAGGAATTAACACCATGCTTTTCGATAATAGTCCACTTGATTTTCAAAAAGCAGTTTTCCTGACTGAAAATGCTTATTATGAAGGGGAACTGGATGAAAAGAAGTTTAAGGATAATATTCAATTATACACTTCTATCTGCAAAAGTTTAATGACTAATGGCAGTCTTGAATATACAGAGAGGGATAAAGAGGTCGCTATGGCTCAATGTGCCGTATTTCTTTTTATGACAGATACAGTTCGTATTTCGGTAGGTACTGATATTGTCGGTAGCATACCATTTTCTTATAACTATGAAGATTACGCAGGGCAAAAAGAATGGTCTAATATGTTTGTCTCTACGCTTTTTGATACTAATAAAGGCAATTGCCATTCATTACCCTATTTATATAAAATGATAATGGACAAACTAGGACAGGAATGCCACTTAGCCCTCGCCCCCAATCATATTTATATAAAAGCACAAAACAAAAAAGTAGGCTGGTACAATATAGAACTTACTTGCTCCGACTTTCCTACTGATGCGTGGTTAATGGCATCAGGCTATATCCATATAGACGCTATCAGGAACAAAGTTTATATGAAGGCTCTGACTGACAAAGAAGCCGTAGCCATGACCCTCTTGGATTTGGCACAAGGCTATCAGGCAAAATGCGGAATCGGTGACGGCAGCTTTATTATTAAATGCTGCGATACAGCCTTAGAACATTTCCCCAACTATATCAATGCCATGTTGCTTAAAGGAGAAATACTTACCGCACTCTATAAGCAAACGCCAGACAATAGTAGAATGGAAGAAATGAACACCCTATATGCTACCATACATCAACTCGGTTACAGAAAGATGCCGTCTAAAATGTATCAAAACTGGCTCGGCTCACTCAGTGCCGATAAATCCGACCAACGCATGAGATCGGTAGTTATAAAAAGATAAAGTGTAACAATTATGGTAAAAAAGAGAATCAGTATAGCCTATATCCTGTCTTTCTTTGTGCTACATCTTCTGGCACAAAGTTCTCCCGTTGTTATCCCTAGTCTGCCTGTTATTAAGCCCAATATACCTACAACACCTAACAACAACATATATAACCTATACCCGAACAGTCAAACAATCACACCTCAAAACTATCAACAGGATGCAGCCACAATTACAAACGTCCAACAAAGAAATGCAGCCATACAGCGTGAAGTATCAGAACACCAGCAAATGTTAGGCGAAATCCAACGGCAGACAGATATTCAAATGCTACTCAAAGGCGGTTTCCCCTCGCTGGCTCACAACGAAGGCACAGCAAACTATTACAATGCCTTTGACGAAATAAATAGTATGCTGAAAGGCGATACCCCGTTAAATATCGGACGAGCCATATTCCTGATCGAGAACGCCTACTACGACAATGCCATAGATTACAATGAATACCGAAGCTCTATAAAAAGCAGTGTCGATTTCTGTAATCAAATAATGGAAGATGAAAAACTGGACAAAAACGACAACCTTACCAAAAACATGATGTTATTCCGCTATATGTCCGATACATTGGAAACAAGAGATAAAACGACCAAAAAGAAACTATTCCATTACCCCGTAAAATACAACTTAGATGATTATGATTCACATATAAGTTTCGACAGCCATTTTGTAACCACCCTTATGCGTACAGGAAAAGGGCAATGTGAGTCCATGCCTTTATATTACTTAACCCTAGCCGAAGAAATGGGAGCAGAAGCCTATTGGTCTTTTTCCCCCAGACACTCTTTTGTCAAAATACAGGACGACAAGAATAATTGGTACAATGTAGAACTTACCTGTCAGGGAATACTTAGCGACACTCATTATATGAATAACGGTTTTATCAAAGCCGAAGCCATCCAGAACGGGTTATACCTTGAACCGATGGAAAAAAAGAAAGCCATCGCCGAACTTCTAACCCATCTGATGAGAGGCTATTATCAAAAATACGGCTATGATGATTTTATACTCAAATGTGCCGATATAGTGATGCAATACTCGCCTAACAGCGTCAGAGCATTGATGTTCAAAGCGGACTACGAAACACAGCTAACTCTTACACTGGCTCATTTACTGCAAGCTCCCAAGCCCGATATAATGAAAGAAATGTTGCCCGAAGCCTATACCCATTTCGAGCAAATGCAAGCCTTATATAAGCAGATGGATGATTTAGGTTACGAAGAACTACCGAATGACCTGTACGCCCGTTGGCTCGATCATATAGCTAAGGAGAAAGCTAAAGCGGATAAATTACCTTCGATATTTCTGAAAATCAGGAAGGAATAGCTTGTAATCAATCATATCAATGTAATAGTAAACTTAATATTTTAAGTATAAGCTAAAACTGCAATTTATAGCTAAAAGTTAAATGTATCATTAGTCTATTTGTTTATTATATATATTATGTTGAAAATTAAGATATTTCTTTCAATTTTAGGCGTTTTTATCAGTATTATTCCTGCTTTTATAAAAGAAGATAGCATTGTTAGAATAGTATTATTCACTTCGGGAATAATACTATGTATTCTTTCTGTCATTAGTATAATAAGGGAAGAATTTATTCAAAGAAAAAAAGAGATTGAGGATGAGAAATATAAAAACATGATTTTATTAAATGACCTCCATTTTGAACTTTACCTAGAAACTCCTACAACTTCGGGATATATTAATAAATATTTTGATCGTGAAAAAAATACGCTGTATTACGAAAAAAAAGAAAATCCACATTATGCGGAAACAAAAACATTTCCCAGCCAGATTTGGAGTATTCTGGAAATTTCAAACGGCAGTATCTTCATTCTATTTGAAAAAATTGGAGATCAATTTCTACATTTAAATATTACAGAAGAAGGATATACTAGATATAAGCTATCTGTAAATTATGAGCAGGTAAAAATCAGTTATACCAGAGGATATAAAGTAGCATCAATTCAAAATATTGAGGATTTAAAAAAGGCTTGGTTAAGAATCCCGCTTAATTTACCCTGTAATCTAGTGCATTGGAAATTAGTAAGTATTCTAAGAATAAAAGATAAATTATATGACGGAGAAGTAAAAGAGATTATAAACCAACAAAATAGAAATTTTGACATTCATTTCAAAATTTAACGAGTCGTTTTGTTGTAATGTTATAATTATCTATTTGTAGCTATTCCCTCACCAGCACATTACCGCTAATCGTAGCCATACCACCCTTTTTATATACAAAGCAACGTGAAGCCGATTCATTTTCCACAATGGCGTGTGCGTTATCGTAAACCCTTATAAATGCTTTGGCAAAATCCCTGACTATAATCTTTACTTTACTATTATGCCTCACATGAATATCACGGGACACGAAACCTGTAAGTATAATCGTACCCGAACACTCACCGTTTAGTATCGCAGTAGGAGGGTTAAGAACATCGACCTTCATATCGGTATAGACACCCTTTTGTATGGCGATCTCGCCGAAGTGTTGTTTTATAAACTCGTTTGAAGGGTAATTGTGCAGTATGCAAAAATCCAATCCTTTTATATACATTTCAACCAATTGTTCTTTGGTCGGGCTGCCCCATTCGTCAGTCCATCCGACACAAAGCCCAAATTTCATAGCTTCCTCTTTCAGCATTTCAGATACATTCATAATGTTTTGATTCGTAAATTTTCAATTAGCAGATGAGCAAATTAAAATTCATTTTCTAATTTGCTTATTTTCTCATTCAACCACATTCCAAGCCCTTCTCCACCATAATTAATACAGAGGGTAAAAAATTAAGAGAAAAATACTCGGACGGTCGTTTTCAGTCCGTTTTCAGGCGTTATAAGTCGCTGTTTCTCAGAATTTTCAGAGTTTTGGCACATACAGTCTCCACGCTGACCTTACTTTTTCGCTTTCGCTTCATGGTGTTGCCTGTTGTCGGCTTGTCTGACAGAGCAGGGCATTTAGTAAGGGTGTTGTCACTCGGTTTTGCCGCTAATTGAAGTAACGGCTCGTTCTAATTATCTCCCCAGAACTGATATAAGAGGGTGTCGTTTTGGAACTTTACAGTAAAAGCAGCCCTCACAGTTTCCCGATCAGGCTGCCTGAATCACATCAACAAAAACAAAATGTAAAGTCCCTCGACAAATATATAAATACACAAATCGGTACGGAATTTATCAACCTCATACTCTTGCACAATTCCCCGATTGTGGAAAACTAATTGATGTTGAACTTTACTCCGCTTCCGCTAGTACTTGCCCGACGCAAAAGAGAATTGGTATCTTCCGAAATTTCAACAAGTCGGTTTGTATTGGTAGCAATAGCGAGTGTGTTTATCTGAATACGCATAATATCGGCTTGCATCAGAGCGAAAGTGTCATTATTCCTTTCCGCATAAAGCATTATTCTTTCAACCATCGACTTTTGAAGTGACAAATCGGCTCGCATCGCATTGATGTAGGATGCCAACAGGTTCGCTGTATCTTCCGTGACAGCTTGAATCCCTTTCGACAAGGTATCACTGTCACTTACCTTTTCCTCTAAGTCAATCCCTGCTTGCTTGGCTGCTTCACAGAGATAATCCCAAGCACTTTGCCAATTACTCAGATTACCTTTGAGTTTAGTTAGTTCCTGAACCAAGCCGTTCATATCACTTTTACTCAGGTCGCCATCACCCAGAATACCCCCTTTACCGTCCGTACCGAACATATAAGTCCTTAACTGTTGCATCATCGGTTCAACATACTGTAACTGCAATACGTTTTTAAACACGTTCCGCATAATGTCGGCAACGGTATCGTCAAAGGCTTTTGCTGCATCCTCGCCCTTAGACCAAGCCTCAACAAGTGCGTCCGAAATATTCTTCGCCCAATCCTTTATCTTAATGCCAAACTGTTCCCCTGCCAAATCTTCATAGAAGTAACGGATCTGGTCTTTGATTTCGCTAATTTGGTTTTCGTAGTCTGCAACCGTGTTCCAGTCGGTTTTCTTCTTGTCTATCTCGTTTTGGCGTTGGCTTTGCAGTTCCTTTTTCTGCTTTTCAAGGTTTTGGACTTGCTGTTTTGCCTGACTGCTGCTTATCGCTCCAAGTTGGCGTTCCACCACACGTTGTAATTCGGAGTACTCATTTTTGAGGTACTTAACCTGTGTCTGCGATTTTTTAATGGCTTTATCCAGCTTTGCATCATGGTTTTTCGCAATAGCGGTTATACCGCCGATAATACCTTGTATTACCTGAATAGGATTCCCCGAAGCAATACCCATAGCCACATTAGAGACAGCCCCCACCATTTCCCCGATAAAGGCTGTCGCATCCGCAGCATCCTCATTCCCCAAAGCATCGAACATACCCGAAAGGCTACCGCCCACGTCCTGCACTATTGCGTTCAAATCCGCAGCCTTCGACCCCATAATGTCTAGGAAAGGCATTTGTTTCTCGTCGCTTGTCCCTTCGGCTACCTTATATTCGCTTGAAGGACGCAAAAGGCTGTCGAAAGGGTTTTCTTTCCGCATATCCTTCTGTACGGATGCGATTCGGGTGATTATCCGTTCATATTGCCTCAGATTGATAAGCACATCGCTTTTACTGCCATCCTGATTAGGCATATAGTAACCTTCCAGTTTTCCCCTTTCGTCATACTTTCCGTATTTCAGGCTACCATCTTCATTTTTTGTATTGGCAATTTGAGTAACGGTTTCTTTGGCATCCGATACCATTTTTTTCAAATGGCGGTAGCTAATGTCCGACAGTTCCCCGAAAAGCTGGCGGTAAAAGGGTGTTAGCTGCCACAGTTCTTCACGCAATTCCGCCACTGCATCGGCTTCGGCTTTGTCATAGGCGGCGACCGATCTGTTTATGACATCTTCCGATGCACCGCTTTTTCGTGCTTCTTCCCGTTTTGTTTCATATTGGTTATGGATAGATGTGATTTTTTCCTCAGTAGTGGCGTAATCGGCAATCATTTTCGACAGGTCGATTTTCAGGGCGAAATCCTGTTCCTGAATCGCATCCGAAATATCTTCGACCATTTTATGCACGGGTTCGGTCAAAGTTGCAGGGTCAACCTTCAGTAAGTCTTCGTAGATACCACCGCCCGACAATTCTTTCAATTTGTCCTTCATCATGTCGATGTGGTTCTTTATCGGCATGGACGAATCACCGAATACAAGCTCTGCGGCTTTGCCCTTATCCCCTGTGATTTCCGAAAGCTGCTTATAGGTGCTGTATTTCTCCTTATAGCGGGAAAGGAATTTCTCTATTTTGTCGATCTCTTTCTTTGCGTTTTCGGTAATATCCTTAAAGTCCAGAGCATTTAGTTCCTTGTTCAGCGATTCGACCAGAGACTTAGCCGCATCCGTCAGTTTCTTAGAGCCGAAATGCTTCTCGATCTCCTTTATCTTCCCTCTCAGATAATCCTTGTAGCCCTCTTTCGAAATATCGGTCTGCTTCACTTCTTTATATCCCTGAATAGACGAAATCTTACCGAAAGCGTCGGGCTTCGACATCACTGTTTGCAGTTCCTCGTATTGGCTCTTAGCTTCTTTGATAAGCTCTATTTTGTCTTTCAGCCCTTCGGTAAACCTGTCCTTTTTAGAACTGCCCCCTTTGGTTTTAATCCAGTCGCTTGTGTTCAAGCCTATCGCCTCGATCGCTTTGTTCAGGTTGTTGAGATCGTCCGTATCTTTTTTGTAACCGTTCAGCATTTGTTGTCTGGAGGGTGATACGTTCATAGGCGAAGGGAAAGCCATTGTTTTAAAGTCCAGCCCCATTTCCATCAGTATTGGTTTTTGGGCTTCGATACGCTCTTTTACCTCCTTGTACTTATCCTTTATATCCTTGACAACCTCGTTGAAGTTTGTTTCTGCGGTAATAGTCAGTGTATTACCCAGAATGTTTTTTAATTCTACCCGCCAGCCCTCATTGGCTTTTGCCAGTTCATCGTATTGCTTTTGTACATTTTCTGCCAGCTTGTATTGCCCGAAGTCTTTATATGCCGCTATCATTTCCAAGAGCATATTCTTGTGGTTTTCCAATTTGGCGGTATCAAATTCCCCTTTGTCCTTAAAAGGCTTCTTATCCAGTTCGGCATTTAGCTTCTCATACTTCTGCTGAATCTGCTCGATGCTGTTGGCATAATTGACGTTAGCCCCGTAACTTGCTTCTATTTCGTTGAAATAAGCCTTCTGTATTTCGGGAAGCATCGTAAATTCTTCGGCATAACTCTTTACACCCTTTATCATTCCGTCCAGTTGGGTAATATTATACAGGTCGGCAAAAGATGTTTTGACACTGTTCCCTTTTCCTGCTGCGGCGTAAGCCTTCGCCATAGAATCGGAGATCAGTTTTTCGACTTCTCTTTCCTGCCTGTACAGTTCGGGTGAATTGCGTATCGCTGCAAACATATCGGCTACGACCTTGTTTGCCTGATCTTTCGACAATACATATTGCCCGAAGCCCATAAGCGGTTTCTCAGTCAAAGACTCCATCGCAGATTTATAGGCTTTGGAAATATTCTCGCTCAGATTCGTTTCGAGCTTTTCAAGTGACTGCGAATATGCCTGAGCCTTTGCCTTTTCATAGATAGCTGCCGTTACATTTTTAAGTTTGGCTGCAATCTGGTCGTAGGTTTCCGATTCTTTTATGAGGTTGGGAAGGAACTCGCCGTATTTCTTATTGATCTCGTCTATAATGTCCCTGTATTCTTTCGAATATTTATTGGTATGTTTCAGGCGAATCAGAAGCAAGTCCATAGCTGCCACCGACGCATCGGCATCGCCTTTTACCTTTCCGGCTATATCTTTCAGGGCGTTTTCCAGTTCGTGTGCATTGTCGTATGCCGACTTTAAGGCATAGCCTAATGCAACGATAGCTGAAAGAGCCAGCCCGATTTTTGTAGCTTTACTCAGGTTGTTGAATTTGAGTGTCAGCAGGTCGATTACCGCACCCAGCTTGTTACCCTGAATAGCAGCACTCAGCATAAGCAGATTATAGGCTTTCTGAGCCGAAGCCAAGACCTGTACCCCTGTCGTTGCAACGATAACCGCAGCCTTGTATGCACCGTAAGTAATGATTATCCCTTTCAGAATATTCCAATACTTCTCCCAATTATTCATCAGGTTTACAAGCCCGTCCACACTGCCTTTCAGCAAATCGCTGTTTGCCGAACCGATACTGTCCAACATAATATCGAAGGAATCCCGTAAGTTGGAAATCTTACCCGCAAGCGATGTCGCCTGTATCTCTTGCATCTGGAAGAACATACCGCCCTCATTGGTTAAGTCCTGAAAGATTTCCTTTATCATGGTAAAAGGAACTTCCTTATTCGATATTTTGTCGAATATATCCCCCGCTGTAACCGTTTCCTCTCCGAGTTCCTTAAACTTCTTTATCAGCATATCCACAATGGGCAGTCCCGTTTCGGCGAGCTGCCGGAGTTCGGTTCCCTTCAGTATCGAGGATGCTCTTATTTGCCCAAAGGCAAGCACAATGCGGTTCATATCCACGCCCAACCCTGCCGACACGTCCGCAAGGCGTTTCATGGTATCATATAGCTCGTCCGCAGGAATCGAATATGCCGATAACTGTTTGGCATAGTCGGTCAATTGTTTAAAATTGAAAGGGGAATAAACAGCCAAATCTTTGATCTGTCCGAAAATACGGTCTGCCGCTTCTTTGTCTTGGAGCATGGCAGTCAGCGAGAGCCTTTGTTTCTCAAACTCCCCCGATACCATCGCCAGTTCTTTGACAAATGCCCCGACTTGGTATATAGAGAAATAAATACCCAACTGCCTCGATAAATCCGACAGCAGGATTCTTTGATTGAACATAGTCCTGTTTGTCAGACCCAAAGCTCCGTTTAGCGAATTTTGACCCTGCAATCCTATCATGGCAGCCCTTTGTCTGGCTGCTTCCGTGCGTTGTATCTCAGTTAATAACCGTTGTTGGGCTAACCTTTCGTTGTTGATACGGTCTTGTTCTATTCTGGCTAACTGTGCAGCACTTACTTGTTGCCTTCGGCGAACCGCTTCCGTGCGTTCCGTCTCGGTTCGGATGCGTTGTTCGGCAGCCAGCCTGTCGGCATCTACTCTCAGGCTTTGCAGGTTCAGGGCATTGGTTCGCTCGGTTGCCTGATTGACCCGTTGTTGTGAGATCAGCGAATTAGCGGCTACCCTGTCCCGTGTTTCCTGTAACCGCAAGTTCGATTGTTCAAGCCTGTTTCGTTGCTCGGTCAGCTTTACAATGTCATTCATTTGCTGACGGTTGGAGTTTTGCTTGCCTCCTACATTGAAAGACGATAGTAACTTTTGCAATTCTATTGCATCCTTTTTCCTGTCGTCCAGAATCTTCCGCAGTTCTTTATCGTCACCGCCGATACCGAAGCTCAGGTTTCCAATATTTGCCATGAAGTATTACGTGTTTGTGTTAAGGTCTGACAGTTTCATTTCCTGCCACTGTGTTTTTTTATGGCGTTCTCTCGCTTTTCGCAGCGATTCCTCGTTTAGCCGTATGCTTTCAGCATCAGCCTTCGTTTTGTTCTGCTTGTCCTTCGGTTCTTTGTCATAGACTACCCGTGACACGTCCAGAACCATCAGCTCATATTTGGCTACCGAGCCTTTGAAGCGGTACATAAATTCGGGAATCGTGATAAGCCCCCAAAACAGGGTAAGAGGGGCTAATATCCAAGCATGGTCTTTTCCTATGGCTGCCCTTGCTCCGACGAAAGTTCGTGTCGGAATCGCTCGGCTTCCTCCATCGTCATTGTCATGTTCGTTATCTTCATCCGAGCGACCAACGCAGAAGCTATGTACCAGCTTCCCGCAGGAACTTTTTTTTTAGAAAGCGATATGACAGGCTCTAGCTGGTCGAAAGCATACCCTTTGATGAAATAGAAGTATCGCCAATACAGCCAGTGGAAAAAGAAAATCTTTATACCGTTCAGGATGCACAGCGAAGCGGCTTTGGCTAGGAACTTCGAACGCTGCTCTATCACTTTTTCCGAATCCGTGTCCTCCGCTTTGATACCTTCCTTTAGTTCCAGCTTCGACAGTTTTTCAAGGGTGTAGCCCTTCATCCATCCGATAGCGATAACCTTGTTTGTTCGTGGAATAACCAGTTTGTCCTTGCCGTTTTCCTGAATCGAAAGCAATTCCTTTTCGTCTTGTATTCTAGGTTGTTTCATAGTTTTGTATTAAAAAAGGGAAGGAAATTTCCCTTCCCTTTTAGGTTTGTGTGTTGTGTATTTTCCTGATTAGCTATACCGCTTTGCGAAAGTCCCCCATTCGGGGGATTTAGGGGGTGTCATTTCTCGTAGAAAAGAACATCCCCCTTGCCGTCAGGATTCATTTTCGGTGTTGCTGTAAAGGCTACCGCAAAAGCGTTGGAAGAAGTCGAACTCCAATCGAAGTTTGCGATAAACTCACAGCGTGGAATGACGATTGCCATATCTCCGGCTGCGTTCGTGATCTTTACCATCGCATTGATAATCTTGTTTTCAAGGTCGATAGCGGTACTTTTCGTAAATCCTGTTATAGCCGGATTAGTAGCCGCATTTGTTTTGAAGAAGTATGCCAGAATTTCTTTGGCAATAGACGGAATACTCCCTGTGAGCGAGAACTCGCCCGCCTCATAAGTCGCTGCTATGGGTGCGGAAAACTGATCGACTTTGATTTCCGTTTTACTCGGTTGAGCTTGTGAGAAATTTACACTGTCCTTTACGGTAAAGATTTCGTCCGCAGTATCAAAGGTTGTTACTGCCAATGCTCCGACAGGTGCAAGTTGAATTTTTGAAATACCGACAAATACCTTGTCGAGTGCTGCTTTGGTTAAGGTTGCTGCCATGTGTTAAGTGTGTTTTATAAAGTTTTGATGTGTGTTGCGAATTGGATGGCTATGACATTGTAGCCATAGTCGTCATTTCCCAATGGAATTGTAACAGGGTAGATGTCGAATAAGTAGGTATTGTCCTGTATCGGAAATATGTCTGTCAGTTTGTTGTACATCAGGCTGAGTTTTGTCCCGTTCTTTTCTCCGTTCGACAGATTTTTTGCAAACAGTTCGATACGGCATGTACACCGCCCCAATGCCCCCCTGTCCGTTACTCTGGTTACTACCGATACCACTGCAAAATCGCTCATGTTCGCATCTACGTTCGGGCGTTGCCCTTTGAATACCTTCTGCGTTACAATCCCCGCTTTCACAGCGTTTGCCAGTACATCTTCTATTTTTTCTATATCGAAATTGCGGTTCATTTTCTGATAGGTTTGAAGCTCTTTATAAATGCGGTGATTGAATAATCGTAGCCGTCCGAGAGTACATTCAGTTTGCGTGTTTTTTCCAAGTATTCCGAGTATTCCGTTCCAGTGGTGAATACGATGGCGAATTGTCGGGTTGATTGATAGCCTTTTAAAAACTCCATCGAAGTGTTCGTTCCGTAGCCTGCGTCAGTCTGTACTTTAGCCCGAAAATACTTCCGTATATTTCCGTCGTAGTCCTCAAAATCGAACAGTTCCTCTCCTTTGATTAGCTTATTGCGTATCGGTGGCGGGTAGTGATTATTGAATCCCATTATTTCAAGGTTTCCCATGTAATAGATTCCGAAGGCAAGCGAGGTTATTGTGTTTCCCGTCAGGTTTCTGTATTTGGCTTGGTTAGGTAATACATCGCTAACCATCCTTATACCGAACTTCGTCATTTCAGGTACGATATAATAGTACATATCCTTATAAATATCGTTCTGTATATCCTCAAACTGCTTCTCTATACTTTTCATTGATAACTGATTACTGCTGACTGTTAACTGATTAATTATCCGTTTCCGTTTTCATTAAACCAGATGTTCGCCCCCAGATTAAAGATTTTCGATTCTTCGACCCTGCCTTTCTTCACTTCACCCGTGATCGAGTTGGTAAATTCCAGATAATCCCCTTTTTTGATAATGATGTTATGCTTTGGCAGTGCCAGCTTGTAATCGGCTTTGACAACCTCTACATCAATATCCCAGCCCCGTACCATGTCCCTCATACCACATTGTGACCCGAATACGGATTCAAATAGTTCCTCACCCGTTGCGGGGTCGATTACAGGCGTACCGTTCGTGTCGGTCTTTGCTCTGAATATCTTTACATAGTGGGGAAATCTCGGATTATCTACCATAGGTTTACAATCTTTATACTTGGGTTATATTTTCTATCCAGATATTTCTTATAGATCGACATGGCTAGATTTTCAAAGCGTTTCTTATCCGTTACCGAAATCGTTTTGTTCGCTTCTGTTTTCGACCATCCACCGTCTGCCTCTTTCGTCCCCGTGTATGAGGTCGGAGAGGTCGAAGCCCACATCAACAGGTCTGCATAAAGCAAATCCCTTTGTTTGGTCGATAATTCGGCTACATCCGTCCTTTTTTTTATCTCACGGTAAATTCTGATCGAGTTCAAAACCGATTCTGTAACATCAAAGCCGACCAACCCTTTCAGATAGTCCTCAATGCTGATATAGAATACAGCCGTTACCTCTGTAACCGTTACTGATATTGGGTTTTCAGATGTTGCGGTATTACCGATCAGGAAATGTTTGAAAGTCCAGTTTTCGTTCGGGATAGCGGTCAGAGTGGCAGAATTGGAATCTGCCACCTTTTCCACTTTTCCTTCACCGATTATGTCGATTGCTATTTCCATTTTCAGGCGATAGTCAAATACAACATGTACTGAGGTTTGTTAGGTACGACCAATGCCGTCAATTCCGATTCGATATATTGGGTGTTGGTTCTGGTATCGTACCATTGTTTTAAAATAGTGCGTCCACCGTCGTACCAAGCCAATCGAGCCGCAGGGTCGGGCATGGCGATAGGCTCTACCGCTTTGATCGAGCCGAGTTGTCCGTCTGGAACTAATACCCATACATCCGATTTGAATGAGCGTATTTGTTCTTTAATGACTTTGCCTTCCGCTTTGTCGAATTTCTCAACCGCTACAATATTGTCGATTACCTTAATCGGGCAACCGATTATACCTTCCAGTTTCGATTTCACAACCGATTCGTCCAGAACCGCACCCAAAGCTGCAATATTTGCGGCATCAGCCATCGGATGAATATTCAGTGCAATGGCAGTCCTTATTTTGGAATGTTCCATCGTCCTGCGGAATGTCAGGTAATCCACCTCGAAGTGCATAGCTGAAACCCCTTTGCGTTTCAGATCGTAGGTTTGTTTCTTCAAATCTTTGATCGGGTCGCTTGCCGTTCCTTCGACATTACTGTCGTCCGTGAACCAGCGTTTAGTGCCTGTCAGCGTCACATGGTTGGTTGTCGGAATCTTAGCCGAAAATGTAATGTTCTTGATACCCGCAGGGTTGTTGCTCGCATCCAGTACGAACGAGCCTGTCGATACCATCTGATCTCGCTGGTATGTCAAACCGTTGTAGTTACCGCCTATCAGTTTCGATGTGTGGTCGAAAACCAAATCCCTCATTTTTTGACTGAGGTTGGTTGAAAACTTCCCTGTCCTCTGGGCGAAAATCATTTCTTCACGAAGGATTTTCTCATTCAGTGCATAACCGTGTTTGGCACGGGGTATTGTACCGCTTGAAAGCTCGAAACCTTCATGGTGTTTATATACACTCGGTGAATCAATATCTACATAAGTAGGCATCGTGTTCAGTCCTAATTCTGCCTGAATCTGGTGGTACGTGAAGTCGATCTGTATGTCGGCATCCCACTCGAAACCGTCGGTCTTGCGTCCGTTATACAGGCTTGCCAAATAGGTATCTACAAATTCCTGATAGGATTCGTTAGCGAATCCATGTCGTATAAGGTCGTAATAGTTTGTGTCTCTAGGTGTCATAGGTTAGATTCCTTTTTGAAATTTGATTTGTGGCAAAACGGCTTTGATGCAATCGGGAATTGGTTGTATGCGATCTTCCATTATTTCGCCGTGAAATACACTGGCGAGGGTTGCGGCATAGTCGCCATCTTCAATCCAGACATCGTTTTCGGTTAACCCTGTTGGTACAGCAACTATTTTCGCCCCGTTATCCGCTTTATCGGCTTCAACCAGAATGTCGCCTATGGCTGCTGTGCCTAATTGACCTGTTGCAATAGTCAGTATGTAAATATTATTTACAGGGTCATGCTCTACATCCATAATCGTTGCTCCTTTACCTGTTCCACCGACAGTTGTGGGAGCTTTCATAATGTTCATGCCTACTTTCGGTACAGGATGGCTTTTGTGTGCATGCACTTTGATGTAGGTTTGAGTGTCTAATACTTTTTCAGCCAATTCGAAAGTCGGGACAATCTTTGCCTTTCCTCCCGCACCGTCAATGCTGACAAGCGAGCCGGAGCGTATCACCGTACCGACTGGAGGTAATTCGTCGAGCGTACCCCCGCTTCTTTCTTTCTGGCTAACAGTCAGCCATACAGGGTAAGCACCGCCGTATTTCTTTGACTTATTCCCATAAGTGTTAAATGTTCCCATGCTGTGAGTTTTGTGTTTGTGTTAGGTTATTTTATTCTGCCTGTTTCTTTTAAATGCTTCATGTAAGCATCTTTATCGCCTTTTTGTGAGCCTAGCGTTGAGTTACCGCCAAATGCAGGAACATACGTTTCACCGTAGAGGTCGGTGTATGCTTTGTCATACAGCGTTTTCCCTGCTTTGGCTAAATCTTCGGCTGTTAAGTCCTCTCGGATTTTTAACTGTGGAAGGATTAAGCCGATAACCGTTTCATTTGTAGAACCTTCTTTCTGCATCAGTTTTTTGACCTCCGTCAGTTTCTCGGTTTTAGCTTTTGCGGCTTTCTTTTCAGCTTCTACCTTCTCAAATCGTTGCAGGCGTGTTTCCAAATCCGTCAGCTTTTCATTATCGGCATGTTGTACTGATTTGTCTGGATTGTCAACTGTTGACTGCTCACTGTTAACTGCAACAGGTTTGTAGTTCTTTTTAAAGTCATTTACCCGTGTGGCGACTTCGTTATTCAATTGACCGTTAATCGACTTCAAAGCGATTGCATGTTTTCCCAGATAGTCGCCAATCTTATCTTCCTCGCTCGGAAGGTGCGGTATAACTGATTGTTCTAAATAGTCGTTCCAAGTTCTGTCTGACAAGCTGGTTTCTCCAACCAATCCCTTTAAGTCTGCGGAAAGTTTTTCTTTCTCCATGTGTGTTTTGTAATAGTTTGTGTTAATAAAAAAAGCCCGATGCACAGTTATTTGTTAACTGTATATCGGGCTTTATGCCTCTCATTATAGTATATGTTTGCGGAAGTAGACTTCCTTATGTCGTGCGGGAAATATCGAAAAACCTTGCTGGTGGAGAACAGCAAACGATATACCCGCAAATGCTCAATATGTATTAAACCTCTCCTGACCTGATTTTATGCACTAATTCAAGTATGTCGATTTCGTGTATCTTTTTGCATTTTGAGTATCTGCACTTAAACTGTAATTTATTGCCGACCACTTTAAAAAGAAGTACACCACAATGACATTCGAATCGTTTTCCGTCTGTTGTCTCATAGGAATTAATGAAATTGTCAGTTTGTGTTTGTGTGTATATTTCGTTTCCGTCCATCTAAGGTTAATTGTGATTACAAATATACAAACAATTGTATTAATATGCAAATATAGGACGATTTAGGATATATTATTGGATATATATACATAAATAGCTATATTTGTATGTATAAATATACAAATATAGAGGCAGTAAGCCCGATATTCTCTTTAGGGGGGAGTATCGGGCTTTTATTTTTAATACTTAGATGGAAAATATAACACAACTGGACTACATATTTCCCGAACCTGTCTACACTTTAGACTATATCAACCAGCTTCGGGAACTTGATTCACCCCTGAATATCATCGCTCAGAAAGGCAGTCAGGAACTATTCTTAATGTGCGAAGCCGACATCTGCATCTTTGGGGGCAAAAGGGGAGGCTCAAAAACTTATTCACTGTTATTGGAAGCCCTGCCCGACATCCGCAATGCGAATTTCTACGCTTCACTGCTCCGCAAGGAAAAGGATGATTCAAGGAAAACAGGCGGTATCGTCGATAAGTCAGACGGTATCTATTCCCAATATGGCATTTATAATAAGAGCCAGCAGGACATGACTTGGAATTTCCATTCAGGTGGTAAACTCAAATTCGACTACTATTCCGACACCTTCGAAGATTTCAAAAAACGCTTTCAGGGTCTTGAACTGTCCTTTGTCGGTGTGGATGAGATTACCCACATGCCTTATGAATACTTTAAATATCTGCTGACCTCAAATCGTAACGCCCACAATATTAAGAATAGATTCAGAGGTACGTGTAATCCCGACCCCGACTCATGGGTAGCCACTTTCATTGATTGGTGGATTGCAGAAGACGGAATCCCAATACCCGAACGTAATGGAGTACTTCGCTACTGCTTTATGTATGGGGACACCGTAAACGAGATTTATTGGGGTGATTCCAAACAGGAAGTCTACGAGCAAGCAAAAGAACGCATCGACAAGCTCTGGCGAAAAGAATACGAGCAGTTTGGCAACAAAGAAGATATGTTTATCAAGTCCGTCACCTTCATCGAAGGTAAACTCGAAGAAAATATTAAACTAATGAAGTCCGATCCCAATTACTTGGGAAACCTTGCCAATCAGTCAGACGAGCAAGTATCAAGAGATTTAGGCGGGAACTGGAAGTTTAAAACAGCAGGATTCGGATTGATAACGTTCGAGGACATGGAGAACTTCTTCGCAAACTCCTACCACAACGAAGGTTTACGCTGCGTCACCTGTGATGTGGCTTTCGAGGGTGGCGACAAGTGTGTGATGTGGTATTGGGAAGGCTACCATGCCCGTGATGTTCGGGTTATTTCGGTTGATGCAAAAAAGACCGTAGCCTATGCAAAAGATTTTTGCAAACTGCATGGTGTTTTGGAAGAAAACTTCTGTTACGATGTCAACGGTCTGGGACAAGTATTTAAAGGCTTTATGCCGAGAGCAAGACCGTTCAATAATAAAGAAATGCCTACCAATGGCGACAGGGCGATGTTCGAAAACCTCAAAGCAGAATGTGCCTACAAGTTCGTCCAACGCATGAAAGCACGGGGTTACAGTATAGAAGCCTCACTCCTGAAACAAAAATTCTCAGGCAAGAACTACAAAAATGTTTCACTCGAAAACATTCTGCTGAAAGAACGCAAAGCCGTAGCACAGGACGATACCGACCCCGATAAGAATTGGCGGCTAATCTCAAAAGTCGAAATGAAGAAAGTGATCGGACGCTCGCCCGACTTTATGGAATCCTTTTTCATGCGTGAATATTTCGAGGTAAAGAATCCCAAAGCTATAAGAAAAAATGTATGGATGCTATAAACACACACAATACTTAACACAAAATGAACTTAAAACACAAGATTGAATATTCAATCAGTCTGATAAAGAAAGCTGAAAAATTAGCATTAAAGTATGATTCGGAAGATGGTTTTTATTTGGCATTCTCTGGAGGTAAAGACTCGCAAGTAATTTATGAACTAGCAAAAATGGCAGGAGTAAAATTTCAGGCACACATGAATCTTACTTCGGTTGACCCGCCGCAGGTAATAAAGTTTGTTCGCAAATATTACCCTGACGTTATACTCCACCGACCCAAAGAAAGTATTTATAAACTCATACCTAAAAAGAAATGCTTACCAACACGAATAATCCGATGGTGCTGTGATTTACTCAAAGAGCAATCAGGTGCGGGTACGGTAACTATACTCGGCATTAGAAAAGCCGAGAGTGTAAGAAGGTCTAAAAGAAATGAACTGGAACTATCGGGTTATAAATACTCAGGATCATTCGACCAGTTTGTAATTCATAAGGAAACTGAGGTTTCATGTATCAAAGGGAAAGACAAAATCATGCTTTCTCCAATTCTTGAATGGAGTGATAAAGATGTATGGGATTTCCTCAAATTTAGAGGCTTGCCGCACTGTGAACTTTATGATATGGGATATACCAGAATCGGTTGCATTATGTGTCCCATGTCTAATAAAAAAGGAATAGCAAGAGATAGAAAAATGTTTCCGAAAGTAGAAAAAGCCTATAAACGAGCCATCGCCAATCTTGTAGAATCAAACCCATATTATGCTACAAAACTTAATAGAGATGTCGATTTGATATTTGAATGGTGGTGTTCAAAATTGAGTATGGACGAATTTAAAGCACGGAACATTCAACAACACAAAATAAAATTTGACTAACACACACACAAACAATACACAACCCCATGCCAATAACCTCAGACCAAATCTATAACCAACGGGAACGATTCTACCGCAACCTTCCCAATCGTGGCTTTCAATCGAAAAAACTATTCCGAAGGGAAGTCTATCAGGCAGAGTTCCTAGCAGAACTAGACCCTGACGGACATAAGATCAACGACCCTACATACTACGAAGATATAAAAAAAGAAATGCCTATCCTAGATGGGAACGGCGAACCCACAGGTAAAAAACGCCTAGTAGAAGTCCCCATCGAGAGAGTCGCAGTACCCTTACAGAAAGTCATACTCGAAAAACACCTCACACACCTTTGCGGCGACAAAATCAAATTCATACATCACAATCTCAACCCCTCAGATTCCGAAGCCGAAACCTTTATGAAGTTCAAGCAAGGCTGGGATAAACGGAATATGGAAACCGCCAAGTTCGATTTTTGCCAGTCGGTCAAAGCCTGTGGCGATGCCGCATTCTGTGCCTACATGGAAAACAAGCAGTTTGCGTATCGTGTTTTCTCATTTCTCAAAGGCGACGGATTACACCCTGTATTCGATGCCAAAGGCAAGCTCCGTCTGTTTGGTCGCAGCTTCACCGCCTACGACTTCGAGCGAAATGAGGACGTACCTTATATGGAAGTCTGGGACGGAAAATATTGCACATTGCTTTCTTATTCAACGGATTCCAAAGCAGGAAAATCAATTGTATGGGACACTAAGACTTTCCTCCCGACTTTATCAGACACTCCAGATACAGAAGGTTGGTTCGTCGTAGATGCACCCGTACCGCATGGCTTCACAACTATGCCAATCGTTTACCTTAAAAATGAAGATGGTGCATGTTGGTCTGCCGTTCAGGATTTGATCGACAAACTCGAACTTGCCCTGTCACAGCTATTCGAAAATAACAAAGCCTATGCCTTTCGTATAATGATAATTAAAGGCGATGTTGAGGTTCAAGGCACTTTGGCGGGACAAGCCAGAGCATTGTTATTCAATAATGAGGAAGGGGATGCAAAATTTATGGAGAGAGCAGATGCCAGTAGTTCCTTCGAACTCCAACTCAAAGAAACCCTCAAATATATACTGATGGGGAGCTTTACCGTACTACCCCCCGAAACACCCGCAGGAGATTTACCCGGCGTGACTATAAAGATTATGTATTCACCAGCCATAGAACAGGGATTAAACGATAAAAACTTTTACAATAAGTCGTTCGATACTATCATATCCCTTTTCAAAGAAGGCTATGCAATGGAAGAAGGCAATTCCGTTTCCGATTTCAAAAAACTAGACCTCAGAGGCGATATATCCATCTACGTTCACCAAAACGATAACGAGATTACCAATAACTTAGTTATGGGTGTAACATCGGGCTTTACTTCAAAAGAAACCGCATCCGAAGTATCGGTCTACTCAGCAGCAGACGAGCAGAACCGCCTCAAAAAGCAGAAGGAGCAGGAACAAAAAGACGAAAGGGAAGCACTCGCTATGCAGCAACCTTATGACGGTATGAATAAAACGAATACCCAACGTAAGATAGCAGCAGAATGAGGAAGGGACAAGCCGAAGCAATCAAGTATATGGAAAGAGTTATCGACCAGATGGCTCTTTCCGATGCCGACCTGAAAGCCATTATTCAGCGATACACAAGAAAGCTCATAGACCAAGCCTTTGTATATGCTTATTTGGGTAAATCTTTTCAATTCTCGGCAAATTCAGAACTGGACGAAAAAGTTTCATCTATAAATGACGAAATCAGAAAAGAGATATTCAATATCATTTATACAAGATGCAAATATGCAGACACACTTGCACACGAAAAGGAAGCGGAAGAAAAATCAGACAAGTTTCTGCTTTTGTTTCTAGGCTCTGTCATAGCAGGGCAGACCCTTCAAGAAAGGATAAACCGATACGTCTCAAATATGAGTTATGAAATCGAAGCCTATATCGCAGCAGGATTGGCAAAAGGCATGAGCCGGACACAGGTTCTCAGCGATTACCTTACTTGGTTCAAATCACCCTATAAATCCCCCTTACTCTTAGACGCATTTAGAAAACAGGGCTTTAAAGCAGAACGCATTTTAAGCAAAGGAATAACATTCGGTTCGGGAATATACATTTCATCCTTCGACAACCTTGTCCGTCTGGAGCAGCAGACTATTTTTCACGCTTATAATAATACACTCAATAGTATCTGGCTCACAAAACCCGAAATTATCGGTTGGTACACCATTCGGGGAAGTGCTTACCCCTGTACAATATGTGACGACAATGTAGGCGTATTTCATTCCAAAGACGAATTTTTCTCAGGCTACCATGTAAGATGTTGCTGTATTTTGATACCCGTTTACAATACAGATATAATTTAAAATACCGATATGAAACCCGTAAAAACAAAACTGATTACCTCCGATAAGAAGATAAAATATACCAACCACTTAGGTAGTTTCGTTTCCCAAGCCGAAGCCGAAAGGTACGCTGTTCTACTCGAAATGCAAGCCAAAGGGCTAATCTCCGACCTTCAAAGGCGGGTTTCATTTACATTGATCGAAGCGGTCAAAGTATATAAATACGAGCGTGTAGTATTGAAAACCAAAACGAAAACCCGAAAGAAGAAAGTGACAGCCGAAAGCCCTGTCACGTTTGAAGCTAACTTTACCTACCGTAATAAACACGGAAAGTTGAGGGTAGAAGTAGTCAGAACCGATAAGGAATACAAAGACCCCACCTATATCATTAAACGCAAACTCATGCGGTATTTACATAATATCGTTATAATAGAAAACAAACTTACGCTTATGCGTAATATTTAACATATTTACTATTGTTTTTTCATACGCTATTGCGTAAGTTTACAGAAAATTTTAAATATAATATTATGAAAAAGAATATGACGACAGATTTAGCAGTGAAAGAGTTGCACACAATTCTTCGGGAGAGAAGGGAAGAATTAGGAATGACACAAAAACAGTTAGCCGAAAAAATAGGAGTCAGGGAGGCAACAATCTCAGATTTTGAAACAGGTAAATCCACAGTCAACTCAAATATTATTAAGAATATATTAGGAGTTTTACTTGTATCAATATCTAAAACACCCAGTGAATTAGAACAAACAAACAAGGCTTTATGGGATGAATCCATAAATACCGCTAAAGTATTGGCAGATAAAGGATATGACAAGAAAACAGTTGAAAAAATGTCCTATGAGGAAATGTGTAGTATTACAGGCTTACCGTTTGTAAATAACCTAGATACAATAATCACAAACGAATATTATGATAATTATATTGAACGTATTGGAACTGCAACCGTTGATATTAGCCTGAAATTTAGCTACTTCAAAACAGTAGTACTTTTCAATTTAGTCTCATACTTAGTAAAGAAATAAGAAATTGCAAGTATTAAATGATTTCCATTATCTTCGCAGTAAATTAAAATATTAAAAATGGAAACTGATTGTAATTATAACTCGTTTACTGACACTAATGCTGAACTTTATATAAATGTTGTAGAATGTTTGCGGAAGTTGATTCGGGAAAGAGGTGTAAAATCTGAGTTTTGTGACGAAAATTGTTTAAAGATAAAAAATATATATCCTAAATTTGACGAAATAGTATTAGTAAAGAAAAATGACAACCTTATTTTAGTAAATCAGGATGCACAATGTTCTTTATCTTTTATCGAATTTGAAGATTTGTGCCGAATATCAGATGACCTTAGTAAGCTATGATCTCAAAACTTTCTCCGACAATACTCAGCCATCAACAAAGCATCAACAATCCCGTCATGCGGTAATGTTGCCCTTCCTGATTTTCTTAAATCCTCGTTCGGGAATAATCTTTTTGCCGCTATCAAAGAAGTAGCCTTAGTATCTATCGCCTTACCCGATTTATAAACAGGCGAAACCCCTTGCCACATTTCTTTCTGCCATACCTTCGGGGCTACTTTTGTGTAAGGTATTCCCATCCCCGCAAGCATTCCCTCCAGTATTCCCAGCGACCAGCCGAAGTTAAAAGTCGATTTCGCCGCCGCACCGAAAATCGCATGTACATCTTCAATGACTACATGAATGTTTTCGCAATCGTATTTCCTGAGTATATCACGTATTAGGGTCAAATCTATCTGATTCCCAACTGTCGGCATCACGGTTTTCTCTATTGGCTTTTCATCCCGAAAAACCACAAAAGCCCCATCCTTGCCGACATCAAAAGCGGCTCGTATTTTCAACGTATAGTTTGTGTTAAGTCTATATAAATATAGCTGTTTTTCTGTCAATATCCAAATTTGGATAACTGCCTTTTTTTTATTACATTTATATAGTAACCAAGCATTTGAATTGACGAATTATATAACATTACTAAGTAAAATTACACTATGAGTAACAAACCAAACAACTTTAAAAGTAAGAATGATAAATCAACGCAAATCGGCAACTTTATTATCAAATTTGAGAAGGGACAAAAACTACGGTCTGTTAAGATTACAACAGTAAATGGCAATTGGAGTATTAGCTTTCGTGAAGATAATCCGTTATTTATCTGGATTTCCAATGAGATTAAAACAGAAGAAGGTCAAAACATCCTACACTTGGAATTTGCGGCTTATTATGCAGTATGCAATGGTGTTCCCGATTCTATATTTATCGAAGAAATCATTCAGGCTTACAAATCATCTGTTGACCGAATAATGCAAGCTCAAAAGTCAATATCGGAAGAAGCAGACCAAGCCATTATCATGGAAGAAAAAGAAAAATACCAATCCAATAATTAATTACGACACATGACACTCGAAACACAATTCGCAGAAGGCGATAAAGTCTGGGTACTTAATGCCAAAACAGGAAATATCGTACAACGGGAAGTAGCCGGAGTAAGAACACAATCAATCAATAAAACGCAGAATACAATCTATTGCTTTGTCAAAGATTGGTGCTTACAAAAAGAGAACCCGACTTTAGAAGATTGCTTTTGGTTGCCGGAAGGTAAAGTATTTGATACCAAGACCCGATTAATACAGAGTTTTCAATAGTTTTCGGAATTACGAAAACTCTCTCTTGCTAAATTAGAAAAATAAGGTAAAGGACAATACATTTGTAATATCTCGCTAACCTGAGAACAAAATTGATTACTCAATTATCGTCGTGAGACGACAAAAAGGCACTGATTAATCAGTACCTTTCAACAGGGCAACATTCATAGGCATCCGTAATCAACTATGATGTTGTGCCAGAGGGGAACAGAAATGTTCCCCTTGTTTTATTTATATTGGATAATGATATTCAAAATCTTTTTTTGTTAATTCGTTTCTCTTTTTTAGTTCAAAGCCATATTTGTTTATTGTTGAGGTATTTAAAAATTTCACTCCTTTTTTTCCATCTACTGTAATTTCCGTAGAAGGCATAAAATTGAATAGTTTATTTTGCTCTTGAAAATCAAGAAACAATTTTATAAGCATCCCATTTTTAAAATCTAATTTCTTACCTAAAATAAACCCTACTAAGAATCTTTGTTGTTGCTTTCCATATTTCTCCAATTTGTTTTTTTCTTTTACTTTTTCAAAATATTTATCAGGATTTTTTCTTCTAGGGTTTTGATATATATATGTTGAATACTTTTCATTAGGCTCTACTACGAAAGATATTATAATATTATTTTCAGTATCATTATCTTCTTCATAATTCCATTGTTTAAATAATTCAAATACTTTTTTTGCGTAATTTTCGTCTCGGAAGCAAATAGAGAACGTTGCGGGAAGTGATTTGTCATAAGTGTCATCCTCATTAGTTGGTATTAGAAAAGCATTAGTAAGCCACTGCGTATTATCAATTGCAAAGTCAGGAAGTGGGGCAAAAACAACAGTTGTATATTCAAATATTGTTTTCTCAAATAACTTTTGCAATAAAAATAATGTTATAGCTAAAATTAAACTACAAATACAATTCTGAAATACTAATAATGAACTTAGAATTGTAATAATAATTATTGCCCAAATAGTGTATTTTATAATCTTCTCGAATCTTTCGTGTATTATTAATACAGGATAGTATTTTCTCCATTCAAATCGAACTAATGTACTTAATTCAACCTTAAAATCTTTACTTAGTCTAATTTTCATAATATTATTTTTAATTCAATGGTAACAACTATCAACCTGTATTATATAATATTGGGTTACAACATTATAAATACACAAACATCACATTCGACAAAACTACTACAAATATGTTAAATAATTCATTGTCCAGTAAATAAATTATTTATCAAAACTAGATTAGAAGTTTCAACCTATTACCACGATAAAACATGGCAGGATTGATATAATATATTCCATTTTGGTACGCATTAGCTAAGACGCAATGATTCTTTAGTTCCGAAATAGCCCTATAAATAGCAGCATTACTTTTGTAGCCTGTTTCCTTTTTTATCTTAGTGATATTTAGCGTTATCATATCATCATATCCCATGTGGTCTACTATATACCAGAGTATTCGGGTTGCCGCTACACTTAAATTAGGCAATACCTTTCGTCCTGCCGCATACATCTTTACAAATCGTTCCGAATCGTATTGCTTCTCTCTGATTACCGCATTAAAGCCCCGACCTTTTACCTCTCCAGTATCATCGTCCACCATCGAAACAATATTCCCTCTGGAACAAATAGCAGTCCTAGTTCCAGTCTTTATGTCTTGTAGCTTCTCAATAAATGGGTTATCCTCATTAAACTCTCTAATACTCATACCCTAATAATTGTATGCACGTTTTGTAGACAATATATGCTCGATTCGTGCATATTATAATTGATTACATTTCTGTATATCAACAAATTAATACTTCATACTATATATATCTTATAAAGAGAATATTTCAATAGATTCGCTCGGATAACCATAAAACAAGTAATGAAGCGATGTAAACAACCGAAATCACAATTATCGTTATTTTATTGACTATCCGCACTATCATAATTTATCTATGTTTTTAACACTCCGATCACAAAAAACAAACAGGTAAAAATCCCCCCCAATACTACCAAAAAAATACCCAAAAAATTTATCTGCAATGAATTGGGTTTTCTGCTCATTTTTCTAGGGGGTGGGGTGTACCCTTTTTGCTCGCTTCGGGTTGGTCTGCTCCCTGTCCTTTAGGCTCTTTCGTTGGGTTCGCTTATATGTATAAGCATACTTAACCACTGTGTCAATTAGTTATGTTTGCTGTTTTGCCTTCTGCTCCTTTGCTGCCTTATATAGTGAGCAAACGTTACATCTAAGCGGTAAATAATAGCGTATTGTATTATCGTCCGTCTGTTCCTTCTCCTTCTTCCACCCCTCCAGATCGCTAATCTTTAGCAATATTTCAGCCTTCAATTTTACATCATTTGTGTTGTCTGCAAGTTTATTTAATTCTGAAATTGTTTCCCCCTTCGTGCGGTTTGATTCTGTGGGGTTGTTTTCCGTGTCCGCTTCTGTTTCGTTCCCTTCGTTTTGGGTAGTACTGTATCTGTGCTGATCGGTTGCAAATAGTTCTTTTTTCCTATCCTCTATATAGTATTTGCATTTGTCCGTATTAATCCAATTCCTAGCTTGTGTATAGACACTTTGGCGGTTGGCTTGTGCTTCTCTCGGTCTGCTCTGCTCGTAAGCAATAACAACCTTTTGGGAAGCTGGGAACTTACTTACAATATAAGCGTCTAAACAAAAACGCTCTAAATTAGAAAGTTTCTCAATTTCGTTTTGTCGCTCCTGTGCGGTCTTAGGTATCTTGTATTTCATTGTATTAAGGTATTAACGCAAATAGCCCTAAACGCTGCCTTATAGCAATGTTCAGGGCTTTATGCCTCTTTAAGTTATAAACAAATATAATCATTTATTTAGGGGCTTGCAAATAGTATTAATGTCTCTATAATAGGGGTATTTGCATTCTCTTATATGCCTGTATATTTTTAAGTTAAGCCTGACTATTGCATATTGTTAAAAATGCAACAATTGTTACATTTTTCCATCAAATTTGTTGGTAGTTTAAAACCTATTTTGTATCTTTACTACTGTAATAATAAGGGAGTTATAGCGATAATTCAATAAAAAAAAGTCCGTTTTGCAGATACATATAACGTTTAAAAATCTGCCAAGTTGAGCCACTTGCCAAGCTCGTTAAATGAATTACAATATATCTCTTATTATCTAGTATCTCGGCTTTATCTGTTTACCGAGAAAAGAGGCAAATGAACAGAGAAAATCGGATTGAGCCGATTATCCCTATGTCGGTTAGTGTTCTTTGACGTATTGAAATTAGACACCCATTCTAAGGGGGTCTGGCGAAAGGGAGAATCGACCTGAATAG
Organism: Indolivaga alginatilytica; assembly: GCF_003201355.1. GTDB lineage: Bacteria > Bacteroidota > Bacteroidia > Bacteroidales > Dysgonomonadaceae > Dysgonomonas_A > Dysgonomonas_A alginatilytica. The sequence continues at coordinate 130,774 of NZ_QICL01000004.1, read as the reverse complement.
TAGCCAAAATATTAGAATAATCGGACGCATCGCAAGCGGTAAGCGTGTTATATGGGTTGCAATCCATTCCGATGAAAAACAAAACACGCACCTAACACAAATATTTATAAAAAACAATATGCAGCACTAAAACTCACTTGTGTAAGCCTGTTTGTTCTGGTTTGTTGAATGAACAACCGAACTACTAAAATAGCGACAAAACGACTTTTAAAATGCTTGCATCCCTTTTGTTATTGGGTTAACACTAGGGAGCTAATTCTAACTAAAAAAAGATAGGGTTGCTAAAGTTTGGCGACCTCACAACCCTATCGAAAGTATAAACTTTCAATTACGGGAAAACAAAAGTCCCCGCCGTAATCGGGGCAAATTTATGAAAAATTTTGCAATCTATAAAACTTCTCAACTTCAAACGTTAACAGATAACGTTTTCCAATTAGCCAAAAACAACCCTTCTGGCTTTACTTTCAATCTAAATAGTTTACAATTTATTACATCCGGCTATGTTGCAGCCTACAAAGCAACACAGAACAACTTTGGAATATTAGGGCTACAAAATGCCATAAATTACGCTTTATCAGTTGGCACAAATATTATCGGTGGTTGGTATAATTCCGCAAATGATATGTTCTATTTTGATGCCGTAAATGTGTTTCAAAATCTGGACGAAGCCGCAAGTTTCGGAATAGAAAACGAACAAATTTCGATTTTTGACCTCAACGAAAACAAAGAAATACAGCTTTCTTAATTGTCTAATATTCAAAACATAAAGCCATGTCAGCACCTAATTTCTGTAAATACGAAGCAACAAAATATTATGCTATCGGCATGAGTACCAACGAAAGCGAAATATTTGATTCATGGTATTTTGACGAAATAAAAGAGAATATCGTTACAGAGCTTGAAAATTTGACCGAAAAAGCAACCTATTACACTTTAGATAGTGATAATGTAAATCATAAAATGAGCCGTTATTATGGCGGCTCATATATCCATAGTTTAGCACTAAATAAAACGTTTGGAGACGTGACTATAAATGTAGTCTGCCACATAATAATATCAAATGGACGCTATGAAGGTGCAACACTGGACTATATAACAGATATACAGATAGACGGCTACTCATTTGATAATTATAAAGATTTTCTAAAACATTTCGACTATACGGATTTAGATTATTATTCTAAAATGCCTGTGGGTATGCAGAAAATACAATCAAAGAATATAGAAAAATTTGTTCGTTCTGCTACTCCTGAACTAACCGAACAAGTTGAACAAATTTTATCAGAATATTGTCAACTCGCACTCATTAAAACGGCTCAATTTTCCAACGGTGAAGCGATCTACGAAAAAGCAAGTTAAACAACTTTATTACCTCCGACAATGAAAACAGAAGATTTTAACAAAGCAGTTCAGATACTTACAACGAACAATCAAATAAAAGTATCTTTTAATACACCTATAACAGATAATTATAGTAGTGTGTATAAAATATTGATACATGAAAGTAATGCAGCCGTAATAAATGAACTAATAAAAAACGGCTATTCATTATCTATGTGTCCTAAAGGTTTATCAGTCAAAAAATATTAATACTATGATAGTATCATTCAACTATATCAGAGAATGTCTGAATATCACTAAAAAACTGGCTGCAATTGGTTTTCACGCTGGCGACTGTTCCGAAGATATAAAACGAATCAGCGAATTACCCGAAATAAAACGGCAACTAAAGAAAATTGACCCCGAACAACTAAAGAACGAACTCTATGATTATGGAGCTTGGGACGACAAAGAACTAAACAGCCATGATGAAAATATACAGCGTATTCTTTGGATTGCTTGCGGTGACATTGTAGATGGTAAATAACAAAAACTCCGACAAATGAAAAAATTTGAAATATCCTTTCCATATACGGTAGATTATCCAAACAATGTGACCGTACAGAAAAATGCAACCGAAATAGTGGACGCTGAAAATGAAAACGTAGCATTTTGCAACGCTCGAAACAATGTCGCACAAAGAGAAGAAATCGTATTTAAAGCCGTTTGCATCATGTTACCACCAATAAGCAAAGCGACAATCAAAGAAACCTCACAGGCTGCAATAAATGCAGAATTAGAAAATATATTCAATGATGAACAATTTAAAAACATAATCAAATGAGTACCAAAATAGATAAAATGATAGTAGATGAAATTGAAAGAATCTACAACGAAGATGAAGAATTTAAAAACGAATTTGATAAACTGTTCCCACCTAAAAAGGTTACAATCCTACTCGCATCTTCTCCAACTTTGGACGGTATAAAAATATGTCTCGAACAATATTTTTATAGTGAAAAAGAACTAAAAGAAATAAGCCCTACCGAATGGCAAGTCTTAGGAACGAAAAGCAATTTCAGAGTAATAAAAAAAGGGAAAAGATTTCGTTTTGAAGCAATAAACAACTAATAAAGAAGGGTGCGTACCTCCGACAAAAGATTCACGCACCCTAAACATTAACTAACCTCCGACAAAAGAAATCAATTAACAAAACAAAGATATGAAACATTTCAGTAACATAACCTCATTAGAGGACTTAAAAAGCCAATATAAAAAACTTGCACTGGCGAACCATCCCGACAAAGGGGGCAAAACAGAAACCATGCAAGAAATAAACAACGAATACGATATACTTTTCTCGATCTGGAAAAGTAAATTGAGCGTGAAAACCAACGAAACCGCACAAAGCACCCGTAGCGAATTTTACACGGCGTGGGGATGGAAGGGTGACAACTACAATTCAAATTTAAGGACTAAGGACATAGCAAAAATTGTCCGTGAATATTTAAAAGAAAAATATCCGACCTATAAATTTTCAATAACTGCACCCGACTACAACAGCCTCGATATAGCATTATTGGAAGCACCGCAGGACGTTATTGTATATGACAATTTAGACGATTGCCAAAAGAAATATTACAATGAAAATACCCTCAATTTCGATGTCAATTACTACCATATCAGCAAAGACGACAGACTGACCGAGCTATGCAGGGAGATATTACAAGATGCTTTCGATTTCGCCCAAACATACAACTTTAATGATAGTGATGCACAAATCGACTATTTCCATACAAATTTCTATAATGGAATGTCAATCGGTAAATGGGATAAACCTTTTAAAGTTGTTGAAAAACAAGCAAGAATAAAAGCCGAACGACCACAAAAGCCAACCGAACAACCCGAACAAAAAGCCATACCCGAAAATCTGGATATACAAATTATTGACTATTCCGAAAAAGCCTTTGCACTGATAGGAGAAACCAAACCTATCAAAGAACAATTGGGAAACTTGGGAGGAAAATTCAACAAGCACCTCAAATGTGGCGAAGGGTGGATATTCTCTAAAAAGAAGCATAAAGAATCTATTAATAAACTATTGAAAATTAAAATAGCATGAAAAATACAGATGAACGTACCTCCGTAACAATCGAACTGAACAACCAACTCGAAATAGTACAGATAGACCACGATTATAAATTTCAATGTTCCGACAAACAAGCTGCATCCGTTATAGGTTGCTGTTTTTATATCGAAGGAAAGGGATATTTAGCCTACGAAAACGATAATACACCCTATACCCCCAGAGGCGGTTATGATGCCTTAAAAAGCATCCTGAACGATGGTGGCTTTCTCCATTACGAAGGAATAAAATTTATCAACCCTATCCACGAAAGAGGCGTACAACGAATAACCTGTTTCGATTAACACCCGACCCGAACGGCGAAGCATAAAAACCTTCGCTGTAATTATTTACATAATAAATTAAAAAAATATGAATGCAATATTTGTCAATACCCAAGACGGTATTATAAAAGCAGACGTAATATATAACCCTTTTTGGAAAAAGTTTCAGTTATATATAGACGGCTCATTATACGGAGAATATAACGAAGAAGAAATAGCTATTGAAGATAGAGACAAAAGTTTTTCGGAAGAAAATATCATCAAACCCGACTGTACACTGCTAATCAGCACCGAAAGCCCATTATCCAACCAATGCAAAGCAATCGCAGGCGATAGTTATAATACAGGCGATTTTGAGGACTTGTACAAAACAACCCTTATCAAACACCGAAAAACAGGCTTAGTTATCCGAACCATTTCTAAAAGTGAAATAAGAGAACATTTAGCCGACTATCCGAAAAAAGAAAACAAATAATTAAACCTGAAAGAATAATCATAGACAAAACGGACGATTTAAAATTGCTACCCGTAGAGATCGCTTGCCGTTCAACCGTCTGGATATTCTTATATAATACCTCCGACAAAATGAAAAAGATAATAGAACGTAATATGTCTCTTGAACAGACCTACACATTAATGGATAAATTTTATATCCCCATACTCGAAAGTTTAGGGCATTGTTGTCAAAATTGCTTCAAACCGCTTGCAAACATTGCAATCGTAAAAGGAGAAAAGGATAATAAAACATATAGCATCGGTTTCGATTGTTTAGAGACGTTTCTTTTGAATAATGCACTCTTAGAAGGGAAAAGTATTGCCGAATTTGAAAAAGCTAAAAAGAGCCTTCCAAAAGTTAAAAATCTATTGCACTACTATTCCGAACAAATCAAACAACTTCAAAGAGTATCATCCATGACATTTGAAATTATATCTTCTGGCAGATGGATAGAAACATATTTTTATTCAGGAGAAAAAATCATCTGGAACGATAGCGAAAAAATAAAACCCGATTTCGACATCGAAATGCTTATCCATTCCCTACGGGCAAAGCATCAAACTATTTCATTTCAAAATATTACTAAATAATCATATAAAAACCTCCGACAAAATGAAAGAAATTAGAGATTTAAAAGACCTAGCAGTAAGAGCTTGCAGTGGCATTTATTCAAACCCAGAGGCAACCGCAGAACGAAATATAAACGATTACTCGAACGACCTCAAAAATCTACTGTCAAAAATCTACTGTCACAAATCCCTACCGAATACCATGATTGGGTAACAACTAAATACATTTCACTATATCGTGCATGGCTCGGTTCACAGACACCCATTTATTCATCGTTTATTTCGGGTGCATCAAACTTCCCTGTCCGAAGAATGGAAAAATTGAATCGTTGGGCTGACAATCATTATAAAAGGTTTTCAGAATGGCGTGAGAATATTACCCAAAGAGTAAAACGATGGGAGAAAAAGAAAAACTACTCCCTTAGTTCAGAGATCGAAGAACAGGAAGAAAAATTGTCCGAGCTAAAAGAATGGCAAGAGACAATGAAAGCCATAAACAAAGTTGTTCGTAACAAAAAACTAACAGAGGAAGAAGTTTCTGACGAATTGACAAACTTCGGTATTTCAAAAGCAACTGCTTATATACTTCTCAATCCGACATATTCTTATGAGAAAAAAGGGTTTCAGACATGGCAATTATCTAATAACAATGCCAAAATCAAAAATACAGAAGCCCGAATCGCCGAACTGCAAAAACGCCTCGATGCCGAAGGGAAAGAAAACGAATCCTATACCATCAACGGGGTAACAGTCGAAAAAGACATTGCCGAAAATCGGATAAAATTGTTTTTCCCCTCAAAACCTGACGAGAAAATGAGAACAGCCCTCAAAAGTAGCGGTTTCCGATGGTCGCCCAACAACGAATGTTGGCAAGCCTACCCCTCCGCAGAATGGAAAATAAAAGATTTATTAACCAATTATTCAGTATAGACAATGAAAAATCTAACCTACAAACAATACCTGACGGAATCCGAAAAATTCCGTCAGGCAGTAATCAACTATATCCAAAGTAAGGATTATGAAGTTGAATACAAAGAATTGAGTTACCAAATACTTGATGCAATCGACCAGAATAGCAAGTCAGACAAAGAGTTGAGAACCGAAGCATATAAATACTTCATTTGCCAAGCAGATTACAAGACAATTAAGCTCAGGGAAATTTGCAAAATGGCAGGGTACGACTATTGGAACACTCGCAACATGAACAAACTGGACGTATCGAACGCAATTGACACCATCGACACAGCACATCTTTATTTTGGAGGCGAAAAAGCAATGCAAAGTTTTACCCTTCAAAAGCTGACTAGATATGTAGTTCAAGATAATAATATCGTTTTTGAAGGTGGTTACACTGTAATAAATCCCCGTCATTTTGTAGAAGAAAAACTCCAAAAAGATGGCTACAACTTAACTATGACACAATTATACCGTGTCAATTTTCAAGATAATCAGATTTGCACCACATGGGAAAGTGCAGACCTCGAACCCGTAACAGTCGATATTCTGGCACTAGAACTCAATTTTCAGTATGTAGCCATCATTGCCGATTTTGGTACAGAAATAATGTCAATTGCCATTGACTTACAGAACGGGGAAATCACGCAAACACCTGTATATCAAAATTACGAATGGATTAAAGAAGCTACTACTGCACAACTGGAAGCCATTTGTGAAGCAGTAGCAGCAAAATTTGAGGACAGTAAAAACGAATTTAGGGAAGCGAAAAATCAACTAAAAAAATGAATCATGTATAAACAGAAAATTAAAATATTCACTCACAACGAAGTAGAGAAACTTGAAAATAGTGTAAACGAATGGCTTACTGATAATACAACAGACGGACGATGTGTTATTATGAAAATTCTACAATCTGAATCTACTAAAGGCTGGACTTTAACAATCTATTATAACGAAGCCGAGAAATAAAACAATTTAATAATCCCCGACCAGAATTATGGAAACAAAAACATTCAACGAGCGATACAACGAACTATTTGAACAAGTAGAAAACCGACTGGAGAAACTTACCAACTGGATAGGCGAACCGTCAGAATATGTGAGCGAGCCATGTTTGAAAATCAAATCCGACACTTCAATTTATGATGAAATATGTTATCTGCACGGAAAGTTATTATTAATCGACCAAAACGGATTGCAATATGATTTATCAGTTATGGACTTTGAAACCCTTTGTCAAATAACAGACAAACTATCTTATATCAATCCGTATGCAAGGGATGCAAAAAAACGCCCTTTACGCCACTTAGCGGAAAGCAATATAGACTTATCCCCCTTTGCTAATTTCAGTGCAACGGGAAGCCCCGAAGGAATGAAAAAACAATTTTACGGCAAAGGTGCATTACTGGTACAATTCGGGAACTATATCTATAACGTAACGTCCGAACCCGAAATCTATTTTGAACATTCGCAAGAATCCGACCAAGACTATTAATCTGAAACATAAAACCTCCGACCAAATGGAAAATATTCAAATACAAGTTAATCTCAAATACGAGACAGCCTACTTTCCGAGTAGTAAACATAAACTACAAAGAACCAAAGTAGAACAGGAAACCATTACTGTAAACCTCCAAAAGCTAGAATACAGTGAGGTACAAATTGCTTTCAAAGTAAAAAAGTATAATTGCAGGGAAACCTACTTCTACCACAACGGACAACTATGGAGAAAGATAAAGCAGAGTGAAAGAAATTGTGGTAAATCAGGTTTAAATCCTATGAAGGCACTGATAAAGGAAGTTCGTAATGCAGCCGAAAACCTCCCATATTGGACTGGCAACCGAATCATACGAGAAGGCGACGAAGTACACACCAAAGAATGTCAGTTACGAAACTTTCAAGAAAAGCCCAACAACTACCTCATTATCGGCAAACACACCTACACCACAGTAGGCGAACCCCGATATGTAGTAAATACCTTCGGATTAGGTCACAATCACGGTGGTACAGCGATGTTTGTCGAAAATTGGTATAACTCTAATATCTCGAACACTTCATATTTCCCTGCCGACAAAAGGAAAGAAGCGATCCAATACGGTAAAATGGTAGCCAAAAGGAGAGGCGACACCGAATATGTAAGAGCTATCGGCAAATGCTGCGATATAAAGATATTTATGCCCGAATTAGTTACCTGTGATCCACTAAACCAACACGGCGAAGGAGACAAATTTATAAATCGCATGAACAGCCTTATTGATGTCTCTGGTTCAGTGTTAGAAGCAGGATTGTTGGTAATTACAGCAACAAATAAGGAATTAAACAAATTATAATTTTTTCAACCAAATTTATTAATTAAAACCTCCGACAAAATGACTGATAATGAAGCAAAAAGAATTGTGTCCGACCTTTTGACTGAAAGAGGCGACACAGAGATAACAGTACATGAAATAATAATGATGGATTCCGATGCAATTCAAGCCAAAACATCATACGTCTGGTATCTCAACGGTTGGCGTAAAGAAGTATCTTATACCGAAACATGGATAACCAAAGACGGTAACTGTAAATGGTGCATCTTATTATAAGCAGCCGAGTAAATCAATCAAAAATCAAATTAAACCTCCGACAAATGAAAAAAATATCAATCAAAGCAGTTATAAATAGCGACAATTGGATAATTACAAAGATTATTCGAGGCTACAATGGTGTAATACGAATAAATGCAAAAACACGATTCTATATAGCCGACAGTAACAATTTATTTTGTGAATGGTGTTCTGAAAAATATGCAGATGCCCTTTGTAAAGCAAAATACGGAAAAAAAGCATCTGAATTAAACGCATTTCGGTATAACTAAAAACAAATAATATGAAAATAACAGAATTTATTGATAAATTAATAGCTACAACTCTGCGTGGCGATAGGTATAAAAATAGACTCAGAGTTACTAAGGAATTAATAATAAAATTTAATAAAAACCTAAAAGTTTCTGATTTTACCGAACATACCACTGAGAATTTTGTCGAATTTCTTAGGCAACATCCAAAAAAATACCGTCCAAATACTATCAGATGTAAGTTTCAAATACTTCAAACTATACTAAATAAAGCAAGTCGTGAATTTAAAATTGATTCTGGCTACCAGTCGATTATTGTAAAGGGGGAAGCTCCTGAGACGATTGCTCTTTCTGAAAAAGAGATAAAAGCCATAATTGACGTGAAAAGATTATCTCCTAAAGCGGAAGTCGTAAGAGACTATTTTGTCTTAATGTGCTATACTGGACTTCGTTTTAGCGATACAATCAATCTTAGAAGCCCTAATATAATAGGTACTAATATAGTGGTTCGAACCCAGAAAACAAATTATATAGTTGAAATACCAATACATCCAGTTGTAAGAAACATATTAGAAAAATACAAATATAAGCTACCTCAAAGTCCGTCACAACAATCATTTGGGTTAACATTACGAAGGATATGTTTAAAAGCTAATTTAACAAAGCCAATTACAGTAGAAAAAACAAGAGGGGAAAGATTATATAAACGTGTATATTCTTTGTATGAACTAATTACTCCCCATACTGGGAGGCGAACTTTTGCAACAAACCTATATTTTGCTTCTCAACCTGAGAATATTCCATTGTATAGGATAATGCTTCTTACAGGACATACAACACAAGAATCATTTTTTAAGTATATAAGAATACAAAAGAGTGATAATGCAAGGTTTATGTCTGATAAATCTTTTTTTAAACCTAGACCCCAAAATTGAATTAATATGAATTATCAAGTCGATCTTAAAGATGCCGAGCAAGCCGACCGATTAACAATTATTATCGGATGTCGGCAATATTTTATTTACGAACAAAACGGAAAACTGCATATCGTTGTCGATTCCAAAGATCGTATGCAAATTGAACCTTGTTCCAACAATAGTATAGATTTGATTTAACAACCTTCTAATTATATCACTAGAATATGGCATGCAATCATCATAGAAATAATTGTATGCCATTTCATTATTAACGACTTTTCGTAAAAACCAATGACTTTTCGTAAAAACCAAGACTATGAATAAAAATGAACTTACTTTTGAACAGGCATGGAAATATCTTAAACACAATTGGAGTTTAGGATTTTTCAATATAAGTAAAATAGCACTACGAATTGAAATAGACCGTAGTACCTTAAACTGTGCGTTGAATGAATCGGTAGATAAATCAACAGGTAAACTTGTCGAAATATCCGACAAACATCATCAGAAGATTATCGACTTTGTAAAATCCATTCAGTTTGACACTTTAGTAAAAAATTGATTAAAAACATAAAGCCATGAACCTAAATATAAAATTCACAACCGCATTTCAGAAAAAGTACTTTAGGGAAAGATACGTTCTCGACCATCTGAAAAGCTACAACAATAATACAGAAGTCGATTGGAACGACCTTACAAAACTATTTCTGATCGAATTTGTCGAATACCTGTTAGACGAAGTATCGCAAAACTCGGCTAGAACCTATTGTGCCCATATCAAAGCTATCCTGAATAAATACAGTGAGGCAATAAATTTGCCTTGTCAGGATTTTGCCGATATACTTACACTTAAAAAAGTAGGAGTAATCAACACATACCTTACATTAGATGAAATTCAGTTGCTTATAAATTATAAGCCCGAAAATGAAATCGAGCATACAATACGCAATCAGTTTCTATTATCCTGCCTTACAGGTATGCGTTATTCCGATGTAATACATTTGAATAGCACCAATATAGTTAATTCCGAGATAATATATTTCGCACAAAAAACGAAAAATGTTGTACACACTATTAGTTGCCCCGTTACAGAACAACTTATTAATGAAGAAATGAACTTCAAATACGCACAAAAGACTTTTAACAAAGTTATTAAGCAGATTTGCGAAAAAGCAGGAATAAATAGTGAAGTAAAGATCGTCAGGGCAGGAAAAGTCGAAACAGGAGCCAAATATAAATTTATCTCCAGCCACGATGCCCGCCGTTCCTTTGCGACTACCAACTATGAAATCACTTTGGATATTGTTTTGGTCTGTTCATTAATGGGACATAAAGACATCAAAACGACACAGACCTATATTTGCCGCTACCAAAACAATACTAAAGAAGTCAAATCCACATACGGAAAACTCCATTTAGCAGTATAGGTAAACCGATTTTGACGAGAATAAAACTCGAATATATCTAATTTTAATAAAACGAAATTTTATGGGAACTAAAAAACAAAATGCAACAACAGGTAATCAAGCGTTTGATAACGTTATTGAAAGCGTACAACTCTTGCACGAATACATTTACGCTGTGGATGATGAAACTACTTTTGCATTAGTTCTGGGAGGTGCTATAAACGAAGAAGATGTTATGCAAGGCATTTCTGTAAATGTCGGTAACTTTCAAAATCCTCAGATATTTGATACCGCAGTCAAAGTACTTACGAACGCAATGAGGGAAAATGATTTAATCTCACGACTTATAATACAAGCCTTTGAAAATTACAGGAACAAGGGCAATGTAAAGGTTGTCAAACTATCTGTCGATTCACCTCTCGAAGCCTTAATAGTTTTAAAAAGCCTCATAGAAAATGGAGGTAAAGTGCCTGATTTAGACCAGTTACCACCCGAACTAGCAAAAGTGATTTCCCAAAAAATTCCCGACCTCGCCGAGCTTCTTTCTTCCAAAATACCTAGTTTTGAGGAAATGTTAGAAGAAAGTGAACCTTGCGATAACCCTCTTTGTCCTGTATGTGCCTTTAAACGTAATAAAGGTATGTATAACTAAAATTCCCAGTCAGATTTAAAACAAAAAAGGAGAGCGTTTTCGGCTCTCCTTCTTACAATTCATTATTTTATGCTGCTTCTTCCTTAATTACTGACTTTTCTTCCTCTTTATTCTTACCACCTTTCTTTTTCTTTCCTTTATCCACTTTCGGATTAAAAATTACATCTAAAACCTGATTATTCAATTCATCAATAGGTGAGTAGTCTACATCTATATACTTCCAAGCTAATTTCTTGTCGGGAGCATGAACCAAACAAAAGTCAATCAATTCATCCGATGCTTTACAGTAATTCTTGGCAACAGTAGCCCAAGAGTGACGCAAAGTATTAGTCGTCATTTTTTTTATACCTTCATCATCGCAAATCTGCTTCAAACCCTTATTTACATTTTCATAGAATCCTTTAGGTGTACTATATCTTTGTTTAAAGTTAAACAGATAACCATTCTTACCTTTATACTTTTCAAATAAATACAAAATCTCTGGTCTGACAGTTACCTCCGTATATGCCTTATCTTCTCTTACTGTTCTTGTTTTATGCCTGTTATAACGTAATTTACCGCCCTCGAATCTCCAGTCCTCCATGTCATATAAATCTATTGTATTTATACCGACCATATAAATCATTAGTTTAGCAACATCCTGAGCTATTTCGTCTCTTTCTCCCTTTGGATTGGCTGAAAACAATTTCCTTATACTATCTGTATCGGTAGCCTTCTTATGCGGAGTATCACATTTTGGAATTTCTAATTTGTAAAATGGGTTATTCGCAATAAAAATTACATTATCCTCGTAATCGTTGTACTTATCACGTCCTGCGTCAAATATTGCCTTCATGTTGGAAGGGTATTTCTGCTTTGCCCTTGCTGTTTCCATAAGGGTTTCAATCCATTTTCCTAAATCTTTCTTCTTTATATCCTGAAAAGCCAGATTAGTGTCGGTAAAAAACTTCTTGAATGACTTGATCGCATCTTCGTACCCTTCGGCGGTCTTATCCCTACCTTTCCCTCTTAAATTCTTAACAAATTCATCGCAGTACGGATAAAACAGAACTTTGTCATTACTGCTGATAAACTCCATCACTTGCTTTACCGTCCAGTTATCCGTGTCCTTCAAATTCAGTTTATCCAAAAACTCTTTAATTCTGATAGAGCATTTTGCTCTCACGATCTGGTCGGTAATTTCTCCACCCTTTAGATGTCCGTCATGCACATACATATCCGTCTTGATATAATCAATCTTACGGTTGTGTGTTACCCGAATGTAAACTGCATACATTCCGTCACCTCTTCTTTTTCTGACTACTTCTTTAAATGTCGCCATAATCTTTGTTTAAAAATTTACAATTAAAAATTATTTGTAAACCCCTAAATCAAGTGTAAACTATTTGTAAACATTTCAACTCAACCCGTGTAAGAATAGCTTAGAAAACCGTGTTTTTCTATGTCAATCCCAAATATAGGCACATAAAAAAAGCGACTACTTTAATCGTAATCGCTTGAAAATCAATGTTTTATAAGGCGGTATGGACGGGACTCGAACCCGCGACCCCCTGCGTGACAGGCAGGTATTCTAACCAACTGAACTACCACACCATTATTAAAAATACTCTTTAGGAGTAGCATTTTCTCCCAAATGCATTGCAAAAGTAGTGTAGTTTTCTGTAACCTCCAAGAGTTAGAAGAAGTTTTTTTAAACTATTTTTAATCACTATTGATTATGAGAAGATTACAGGAGGTGTTAGAGGTAAAGAATCAGTGTTGTCACAAGTAATTTGAGTAGAATAACCAATAAATATAGATGAAATAATAGTAAAAATTCATTGATTGATTAAGCTACCAAAAGTTAGTCTTAAAGAGGATTTCAAGTGATTTGTTTGAACCAGTGTTTGAACCAAGACTTAAATAATTAAGTCATGAGTACAACAGTAAATGTAGTATGTTATAAAAACAAAAAACTTTCAAATGGAGAAAGTCCCCTTATGCTAAGAATCTGTATGAATAGAAAGTCTAAGTATAAAAGCTTAGGAATCTCTGTTAATCCACAATTTTGGGATTTTGATAAAAATAGACCAAAATCAAATTGTCCTAACAAAGATTTAATATTGAAAATCATATTAGATAAGGAAGCTGAATATCAGAAAAGAATATTAGAACTAAAATCAGAAGATCAGGAATTTACAGCATCTACACTCATTGCACCTAAATCAAAACATATAATCAAAACTGTAGGAGAGTTCTACAAAGAGCTAGTAACTGAATTTGAACAATCTGGAAGAATAGGTAATTCAAGGATCTACAAAGACTCTCTAAGGTCTATAGAGATGTTTACCAACAACAAACTGGATATTCCATTTTCTCATATTGATTTGGATTTCCTAAAAGGCTATGAGAAATATTTAAGACAGAGAGGTTGTGTAGATACAAGCATGAGTATGTTCTTTAGAACTCTCAGGAGTGTTTACAACAAGGCTATAGAGGCTAAACATGCCAAGAAAGCAACTTATCCCTTTGATGAGTTCAAAGTCTCAAAATTCAGCATCAAAACAGAGAAAAGGGCTATATCCAAAGACAATATCAAAATAATAATGAATTTGGATTTAACAAAAGAAGGAGAATATATGCAGTTTGCCCAAGATATATTTATATTCAGTTATTTCTGTAGTGGAATCAATTTCTCAGATATTGCTAATCTGAAACAGAACAATATTGTTGAGGGTAGGCTTATTTATGTAAGACAGAAAACAGGTAAGAAAATCAATATTCCTCTATGTGAAGAAGCAAATGCTATACTTCAAAAGTATTCTTCTGAGAGTTTAACAAGTGGGTTTCTCTTCCCTATTCTCAATCAAGCCATTCACAATACTGAAATGCAGAAATATAATAGGAGGAAAAAAGTATTACTCAAAGTCAACAGGTCATTAAAAGAGATTGCTAAAATAACAGGGATTAATGCAAATCTGACTACCTATGTGAGTAGGCACAGCTATGCTACTATCCTAAAGAACTCTGGTGTCAATATAGCTTTGATTGGGGAAACTTTAGGTCACTCAGATTTAAAAACTACTCAAATATACCTAAACAGCTTTGAGAATGAACAGATTGATGAGGCAATGAAGAATTTGTTGTAGAATAAAGTCTCTCTAAACAATATCTAGTATTTACAATTTTCATACTTTAGGGGTTTATTCCTAACTAAACAAACCCCTAATCTATGGAGAATAACCAATACAATACTTCCTATGATGTATTAGAGACTGAAATATTTGAGAAACCTATTGATTATGTAAAGCTTACAGAATCAGACTTTTTTGGTTTAGAATTTTCAAAAGAACCAATAGATATTCCATCTGGAAAATACTTGACAGATGTAATAAAACCGAATTTCTATAATGATAAGGTATCTAACACAGTTGTCATAAGTTCCTCTGTTGGTCAAGGCAAAAGCACTTTTGCTATTCAAGTTGCAAAAAATTATATTTTACCTAAATTTCCAAGACCTGATGCTCCTGTATATACAGTTATTTTTGCTGTACCTTACAAATCTCTGATCAATCAGTACATCTCTTTAATACAAAAAGAGATAAACCATATTAAGATTCCCGATTATAACAATTTAGTTGAAATTCCTTATAAAGAACGAGGTATCAATAGTGAGAAAGCAAGTAGCCCCAATAATATAAACTATGGCAAAAGGTCTAGAATACATGTAATGACTATAAATTGTCTTCTGGGAAATCCGGGAGATGATGCTATGGAACAAAGTTCAATTAAAAGTAAGTATCTTGAAGGAATTATAGATTATGCAAAAGATAAGGGTAGAAAAATCATTTTGATATTTGATGAGATTCATGCAGGAATACAAAACTTTAAACAAGAGTTAATCTTTAACCTTTGGAAATTTAAAACCAGTGGAGTATTACATAAAAGCTTTATTCTGAGTGCAACATTTAATGAAGCATCAAAAACAGTTATAAATTATCTAGCAGAATTAACAGATAAGAAACTACATATATATGAAAGTGTAAGAACTCAACAGACTGAAAAACTGAGTAATTTGCATTTGTTCTTAACCAGAAAAAGAAATTATAAATTTGAGAGTGATGAGTATGTAGAGTTCTTCAAGAAAATAATAAAAGAACATCAGCATTTGAATATATTATCATACTCAAAAGATAATGCAATAAAAATAGTACAACTATTCCTAAATAATGATGAACTAAAGTCCTTAATTCAAGATAAAAAATGGAAAATAAATCTTAGTATCTCAGAAGACAATTTTGAGAGTTTAGATAAAAACAATTTTGAGAATATAGAGTTTGAGGGAAAGTTTTTAAAAGATTACTGCAATATAGGTACAATGTTTAGTACAGGGATAAGTATAGAACACGAAGATAGTGCTTATGTGATAATACTCCCAAATAGCTTTCCAAGTAGTAAAAATTTCAACAATAACAATTTAGGTATATTTAGTAATGGCACAATACCTATTATTCAATCTTTAGCAAGAGCTAGGGAAAAAGCAGATATATATGTAATAATGCCTACACCTACACAGTTAATTATTCCTGATATAAATGACCCTTATAATTCATATATACATAAACTACCTAACATTCCTATTTTAGAGGAACTGAAAGAAACTAATATTGAGAAAGATTTAGATTATTATTCAGAATATAGCCAAATTGGACTTGGAGAACAAGAAGCAATTATAAGAGTGAAGTATGGTCTAATCTATGCAGATGTTAAAAAGGAAATAGATCTTGTTCTAGAAAAAACTGATACAGGGGAAAGGGAATATTTGCCATCTCTTAGGTATCCATCCAAAGATGAATTTATGCTGAAATGGGGAGAAAAGTTCCTTTATAGTAAGTATGCAATTTTTGGAAAAGATTTATCAGCTTATATGATCTGGGCAGCTTTTAATAATCAATTTGTAAATTGTAGACTAAAAAGTATTATTTCAAAACCTACAGAAGAAGTAGTTATAGAAGATGGGCATTTGCATGATTATTTATATAATTTATTCATGGATATTTATAATTCAGAGGAACATCAGAACAAATTTGAAATATGTGACTACATTTTATATAAAGACTTTGAAAGGAATATTTTTTCAAATACAATATCATGGGCTAACAACTATACCCAGATATATAAATCAAACAAACCCTTTCAGCAACATATTATTGCTTTCTTCCAAAAAGCAATAAAAGGTAATAAAAGGTTGCATGACAATTATTTTCAAAAAGATCAATCAGGTCATGTAATAGACATTCCATTTAAAGGAGAAGATTATTTATTATGTTGTATGGCAAATGCCTTGATATATAGCAATGAACAACTCACAAATAATGCCCGAGAAAATAATCTTATTGAAACCTATCTGAATTTATATAAGCTATACCAAATGTTACTAGAAAAAATTGTTTTCATAAAAGAAAACAATGGTAAAAAATATATTTACTCAAATTTTAATAGTTTCTCAGAGAATCCATTTAGTGATTTTGAAACAGATTTTATTATAAGAACTATAGTTAATATAATGAAAGATGAATCTTACAAGGTATTTAGAAAATTTGATTCATTAAATCCAGATAATAAGAATGATGCACTAGTAAAAATATATAAAGAGCTAAAAAAGACATTCTTTATTAAAACAGGAAAATCTCACATAGATAAACCTATACCCAATACAGACCAAACAGAAAATATAAATATTGAATATATTGAGATTATTGAGTTACCCAAGAAAAGAACAGGCATAGATCTACTCTATAAATATGAATATGTAAGACAAGAAAATTATGATGATCTTGTATTATTAAATGAATGTGATATAATAGGTCAAGAATTTGATATGTATATTCAGTCAACTCAACCACTAGAGGACTATATGCCTGTTTCAACAATAACATTAGAAGGACGTGAATATAAGAATGAAATAAGAACAATAGAATAACATCTCATATATAGACACTTTTTTGTAAACTGCTATAATATAGTTTTTCAAAAAAGTGTTCACTATTTACAATAATATAATCCATGATAGACTCACCCCTATCATGGATTTTTTGTTGTTCCATCAAAAACAATAACCACTAAAATCCCAAATTATGAATTTAGAACTAAAACCCACCCAAAGAAAAGCATCAAAAATCAAAATGGCATTACAAGGCTGTTCCTCCTCAGGAAAGTCTATGAGTGCCTTACTGATAGCCAAAGGACTATGCAATGGTAACTTGTCTAATGTTGCAGTCATAGACTCTGAGAACAGTATTGAACTCTATTCCCATATTGGAGATTTCAAGGTTTTGAACCTTTCCCAGCCATTTTCACCAGAAAGATATATTGCAGCCATAGAATTATGTGAGAAGTCCAATATAGAGGTTATAATCATTGACTCCATTAGTCATTGTTGGCATTACCTCCTACAACTCCATAGTTCCCTTTCTGGGAACAGTTTTACCAACTGGAACAAGATAACACCCTTGTACAATATGTTTGTTCAAAAGCTCTTACAATCCCCTTGTCATATAATATGTACCATCAGAACAAAACAGGATTATATCATTAAAACTGTGGATAATAAAACCACAGTAGAAAAGATTGGTCTTAAAGCAATTCAGAGGAATGAGATAGATTATGAATTCACCACAGTATTGGATATTGATATTCACCATCAAGCTAAAGCAAGTAAAGACAGGACAGGTCTGTTTATGGATAAGTCTAGTTTTGTTGTAGATGAATCAACAGGAACTAAAATATTGGATTGGTGTAATTCTGGTCTTAAGGTAGATGATGTAAAGAGACAGATCAAAGAAACAACCTCATTAGATCAATTGACAACAATCTACAATCAATATCCAGAATGGTATAAACTTCTGGCTACTGATTTTGCCAAACAGAAAACATTACTTCAATCTAGGCAAACTAAATCAACAAATAATATTAACAATCAAAATATAAATCATCATGGAACAAGTATTACAAATAAGGCAGGGTAATTTGCCCTTATCATTCAGAACTCACAACAGAATAATAGAAGAAGCTGTAATCATTGAAGAATCTAATACAATTCAAAATATTACACAAGTTAGAACATCAGACAAAAGAACTCCCTTTATAGAAGCTAATACCAAAGAAGTCACATTTCAACATCTGAAACAAGATTGTGTTATTCCTGTTTTCAGCAAAGACAATGAAGTAACTATTAGTCATACCAATTTTATTGAAACAGTCTATGAAGCAGCAACAAAAGTATTTCCTAATGAGAGGATAGATGCACCAGAAATAAGAGTATCTCACCTTATTAAAGGCAGAACCCCAGATGCTATTCATAAATCGGTGAATGAGCTTCTTGATCAAGATAAAACCTTATACTATGAAAGAGCAGCCTTTGTAATGGAGATACCCACCATACATGAAGATATTGAGGGTAACCTCTTAAATTTGTCTATTGGTGGTGTGAGAGCCTATAACCATGAAAACCTGTACAGCAAGAAAAGTGTAGAGAAGTTCAAAGTCTTTATAGGATTCAAGAATATGGTATGTTGCAATCTCTGTGTTTCAACAGATGGCTTTAAGGAAGAACTCAGAGCCTTAAATTGTAATGAGCTAATCAATAAGGTAATTCAGATGTTTCAGCTTTATAATGTTTCCAAGCATCTGCAATTAATGAACACCTTTAAGAATTACAGCCTCACAGAACATCAATTTGCACAACTGGCAGGAAAATCAAGATTATACCAGTGCTTACCATCAAAAGAACAGAAACAATTACCCAACCTAGATTTTAATGATGGGCATTTGAATATTATTGCTAGGAACTATTATAAAGATGATGCTTTTTGTAGGAACAATGACAATTCTATTAATCTGTGGAAAGTATATAATCTCTTTACAGGGGCTAATAAGAACAGCTACATTGATTCATTTCTAAACAGGGCTGCTAATGGTACTGAGTTTGTAAATGGTGTAGCATCTGCTCTAAAAGGGGATAGTGAGTATAGGTGGTTTATTGAATAAGTCTAAGTTTTCATTACATTTGATATATGATTTAGACAGAGTTCTGCTTGTTTTTTATATAGAACTCTGTCTTGTCCAATATTATTAGTAGACTAAATTACACCTCTTCAATTATGAGTAAATACGTATATCTTGATTGGAATATATTCAATAAAATTGAACATATAGATTCTTTAGAGGAAGAAGAGCAAATAGTTTTCTCTAAAATTGAAGATTTTATTTTAAAAGGAGAAATTATTTGCCCCTATTCAAATGCACATATTAATGATTTAATAAGAGGTTATAGGAATAACCCTAATTTTATCAATGGACATATCTCAACCTTACAACGTTTAACAAATAATCTATCTATTGTTCAATATTGGGGTCATGAAAAAGTAACTTGGCATTATAGAGATGTAAAAGATTTTTTTGGTTCAGCACTGGACGAAAATAGTTTATTAGCTGATTCATACTCAGAATTGTGTAGTTGGGATGATACTGGGCTTTGGAATGCACAACTAAATCTAATGAAGTCCATAGAAATACCTTCCAGTTTTAAGAATGTATACAAAGCTAATTCAATATTCAATGTTATGTTTCCTAAGACAAAAATATATATGAATATGCTTGCATTGTGTGAGGATATATACCATTTCTCAAATAATGCGAAAAAAGATTTTACAATTTATAAATCATTAAAAAAATATATAAACCAGGCTAGATCAAATCTAAAACAACAACAAAAAATGTTGAGAGAAGTTGACAAAAGTATTTCTACTACACCTTTATATCTAGAGTTTGATAATATATTAGAACCCTACCTGCCTAAGACAAAAACAAGTAAAAATGAAGATTATCAAAAAATAACAGACACATATTTTAAACTAGATTTAAAAGGATTTAAGTCTGACGATAAATTCTCTAATTTACTAGATGATGCTCTCCATGTGTTTTATGGAGCACAATGTGACTATTTCATCACAATAGATGATAAATGCCATTATAAAGCTACAGAGACTTATCAAAAATTAGGAATACCTACTTTAGGATTAAAGCCAAAAGAATTTATTACAGCCTTCCTTGAATAAATATAATCTAATATTTAAGTTTTTTTAGTACTACCACCTCCATATAAAACAATGTTATTCAGGTCATGTTAATATAAATTTGAATAATAGATTTGACAGATAACCAAAAGGTATTTGGTTTTGATTGCAAGTTGAACCAAGTAGACAGGACTTCATCTCTATTTGTAGAATTGTGAAGTTCTGTCTTTAATTACAATTATTTATATGATTTAGTGATGCATTTCCCTGTTTTATAACATATTCAGAATTTAATATCTTATGAAGATTTATGTGTTACTTTCAATTTTAACTAAAACTTCAAATAATGATAAAAATCTACACAAAGGACAATCATGCAAAGCTATTAATTAAACTTATATTGGATGCTGTAAATAAGAATACAGATAATTCCAAATATGATTTTAAGACATGGACTGTTAAAATGAGACCAATGAAAAATACTGGAAAACTGGAATCTTTCATTAACCATATAGATAAAGATTGGAATGAAAAAGTAATGTTATTCTTAGATGAGAAAGAAAATAATATCATTCAAGTAATTGCATGCTATGATGAACATAATATTGACATTGATGGGTATACAAGTCAAAGACCTCATATTCAAGGTCGTTTTATAGGTGCCTTATTATCTAATATGCCAAGTGAATTTATAAAAATAGAAGTTATACCAGATTAATAATTAGTTAAATATGACAACTAAAGATCAACCAATTTGGAAATCTATAGATAATAGATTTGTTGCATATTTTGATATCTTGGGATTTAAAGATTATGTATTTAGTAATTCAACAGAAGATATCCATAAGATGCTTATTAGCCTCAATAAGATTTTACCATCAGACAATGATGAAGAAATTAGTGAAAAACATATTCTATGTACCACTTTTTCTGACAGTATATTTATCTTTACAAAATCAGATTCAATTGAAGAATTTAGAAATTTCATTCAATTTATAAGACGCTTTATGAGAAATTCAATTCGGAGAAAAATTCCTCTAAAAGCGTCTATTGCTTATGGAGAAATAGTTGTTTATAGGGATCGCAAAATATTCTGTGGGAAACCAATAGTTAATGCTTTTCTTCTACAAGAGGATCTTCAATATATGGGTATTGTTATTCATCATTCTGTTGAAGATTATATTATTAAGAAAAATAAATATATTTCAAATAAATACAAAAGGTATTTCAAAGAAATTGACACTCCTTTTAAGTATGGTTATAGAAAACACATGAATATTGATTATACAATATTGGAGTTAAATACTTCTGCTGAGATGAGAAGTAAGATTGAAGATCGAAAGAGGATAACTTCTGGTAATCCAAGGAAATATATTGATAATACACTTAAAATATTTGATAAATTTGATGAACTGAATCTTGGTTAAGGAATGAAAGCTATATTATACATTGGGATCAAGTTAGGTAATTATATTTTAAAGATTTACAATTAGTATATATCCCATGCAGAGTTTGAAGAAAAATACCTTACCTCATCATCTTTTAATTTGTCACTGGTGAAACTAGATACTAAATTTATTTTTATAAAATCTACAATTGTGAAGCTCTGTCTTTAATTCAATGAAATCATAGTTAATATCATAATGATTATCTAAAATAAACCTACTGAATGCACAAAATGAAATTTAGAAAAGTGGTTTTAGAAAAAAATGAAATCTTAAAAAATTTATCTATCTTGCAGTTTTAATTTTACACAAATGAAGAATTACATCTTTTTTATTCTAATCTTGTTTAGCATAGGGGCACAAGCTAATATTGACACTGTAAATCATCTAAAAGACACACTGAAGACTACAATTGGGGTTGAGAATGATTCTATCATTACATCTACTAATACTAATGGTGTAATACAAGAGAAAAATGAGAAAGCAGAGAATGATAATAGTAATATTTTTAATATCCTAAATGTAATTATACCTATTGTAACTCTATTTTTAGGTGTAGGATTAGATAAAATAATTGGATATTTTAGTAATAAGAAAAGGATTACTAAAGTAGGAAATAGGTGGGTAGCGGAACTATATTCTCTACAAGGTGCATTTATACCTCAAATAGAATCCCTAACAAGTTTTAAGAATCAACTTACTCCTGAGGATAGTAATATTCCTAATCCAATTTTACAAATCATACTAAGAGGCTCTATATTTAGTTCTTTTGATAAATATGATCTATTAGAATATATTGAGCTTAAAAATAAAAATATTGATTGGAAACAGTCTGTTAACATTTCTAATCAAGCAGTAGGATATACAACAAAAATATCAAGCATTTATGAGACTTTGATTCAAAACATTAATGAATTTAAGGCTAATTCTTCTTTATATACAACAAGTTTATCAAGGGATCTACAACAATTTCAAAGATCAATGACTGTATTTGCACAAGACATGGAAGAGCTTACAGATATGCAATCTACGGAATTATTAAGGAAAGTTTATGAGTTATACAGAACTCACTTTGCACCTCATTTAGAAGATAGTAATTTTAATCCATTTGATATGGAGAATAATTTTTTCAAACCGTTATTAGAAATTCTTAGTCCACATAGAAAAAATATGTCTGTTGTTGCTCTAGTGAATGCAATTACACCTTGCTTAAATAACATTAAGGCTATTTTATTAGAGAAAACATATATGAGAATCAACCTAGAGCATGTAATTAGAATATACGAGGGTTTGAATGAAGAGTTACCTATAATTGTGGAAAAAGTTGATTTTAAAAGTAGATGAGTGTTAATAAAGGAATATTTATGATTTTTATTTTTTATAAAAATTTCAGAGGGTAAATATTCCTTTGAGGTATGTGAAAACATGAATGCCCCCATATCAACACCCACCAATTTTTAAAATAAACAAGCTCCCCCTGCCATCTCTTATAAAAAAGGAAATCTGGCAGGGGATTATTATATTTACTTTTCTAACCATCCTTCAACCCTTACTAATTGTTGGTGAAAGATAATCTTTCATTGTGAGGTATCTCACTTAAAATCAACTTGCAAAAATTAGTATTATGGTAATAATTGTAGGATTCAAACAATGTGAATCAAAAGATGGAAAACAATTTGTAGCATTAGAAATTCAGGGAGAGCTAAGACTAGTTCAATCAGAAACAACAGGTAAGTTTTACCTTACAGCCAACAAAACAAGTATCTCAACCTCATTCCCTTTACAGGTATGCCAAACCTTATTGGGTAAGCAATTACCGGGTAATGTAGATAAAGTAGAATGTGAGCCTTATGAGTATGTAAATAAAGAGACTGGTGAGGTTCTGACCTTATTTCATACTTATGTCTATTCACCAGAAGAAAAGGCTATAGAGAACCACTCTATGCAACCTAGCTATATTCAAGAACCTTTCATCCAACAAAATCAAGCCTCTTTAGGGCAGTTTAGTTTGTCTGGTGTAATTGGTGCAGCATAATAATAAATAGTACCTCAGACCTTCTTTCTTTAGGTTTGAGGTATTATGTTTTTCTGCTCCTAGTTCATACAATGGACACTTTTTTGTAAAAGACTATATATAAGGTTTACAAAAAAGTGTCTACAGTTTACTATACAGGAATAATAATAAGGATATAATATAGGATTAGATAATATGTGAATATCAGAAACCCAATAGAGACCATTCTACAATAAAATCATCATTGGGTAAAATCCATCATTATATATTGTAATGTTCTTTTATGAGGGTTGATGCACAGGTAAGGTCATTCACCCCTATTTTTGATGAATTTCTGATGTTAGCCATTTGACAACATAATATATATACAGATTATTTTTACATTTGATAGTCTAAATATATGTGAAGGATGATTTTAATAGAAGCAGATAAACTACCTTTTTCCTTACCTAGTAATCAAATATTATATGTTGAGAGAGAATATAATGAGGTTTTAAACTCTCTTTTTCAAAATACAGAGATATATCAAGAGCTGTTCTATTTTGATAAAATAAGGATTAGGCAAGAGTTTCTCTATGGAGAAGCAGGGCAGTTTAACTTTATATATATTCCTCAATTGGTAAAACAATGGTCTAAAGAGTCTGATAGATTAAAAGAGTCATTACATTATCATTATCCAGATTTAGACCTAAATACAATTGATCTAACTAATAGTCTGAATATTGACACAGTATCATACACTAGGTTCTTTAGTCAAATTTTTGACCACTCAGATTTGGAACAAATAACAAATGGTCTATTAATCTATAGCTATTCACTTAAAATGTTTCTGTTCTGTTCTTTAGAAGCAAATAATAGTAGTGTGTTATTGGAGGAGATAAGGACATTTTTTGAAAATGTAGAAATATTCTTTGAAGGCAGAAGTGATGATTATGAAAACTTTTCTCCTACTTTCAGTAATTATGACAGAGATGAATACCTTATTGATGGTGGTTTTGATCATTATTTTATAGATAATACACGTAAAGCAATTAGTTTATTAATTCAGTCTGGACATGAGAAGCTTTTATTAAGATTGATTATGGAAGAAGTTTCTAAAGTAGATCAGGAAACAAAACTTAAATCTGCATTGAAAGATGTGTTATGCCTTATTGAGGCTAATTATGAACACAAGATTAGTAAAGTGGAGGCTTTTAAGAAGCACTATCTGACCAAAGAACTCAGTACAATTAACATAGATCAAGATTATAGAATATTCTTACCCGAATATAACAATCTTGAAATCAAGATGACACCATTACCTAAAGCTGTATATTTCTTATTCCTAAGACACCCAGAGGGTATAATGTTCAAAAACCTTTCTCAATATAAACACGAGCTACATTATATTTACAATGATATATCTAACCGTGAAAATATTGATGGCATAGGTAAAAGCATTGATGATATTTGTAATCCTGTTGAGAATTCCATCAATGAAAAATGCAGTAGAATAAAAGAAGCCTTTTTATCCCAATTTGAAGATGAGATAGCTAATAACTATTATATCACAGGAAATAGAGGCTGCCCAAAGTTAATTTCTTTAGATAGAACATTGGTAAAATGGAATACTAGTTTTTCTTATGATGACTCAGACTACTTCATCATTGATGATCTTGATTATGAAAACTTCTAAACAATCTGCAAGGTTGCAGAAATACCCCACCTATTAATATCTACTTTATATTTGTGCCAAAGGTGCAAGAAATAAGCTCATGCCTCATGTTCTAATTTGACATTCTCTTGAACTGATAGTTTTGTTATCAACAATAATTTATATTTTTGTTGAACTAACATTAATTGTTTGCTTATGAAGAAATAAGAATTTAGGACATAATTAATATAAAGCATTTTGCTTTATTACTCGTTGTAATCAGGAAATCACCACTTTTCAAAATTAGTCACAACAGTAATAAGTGAATGTTCATGTTATAGGCATGGGCTAACTTATTGTGACTTGGGTGTTGTGGTGATACCTCTGATTACTGTAAGGTTAGTACCATGCCTTACTTTGTTATCATGGTGCAGAATTGAATACAAAGAAATGAGAAGAACTCTTCTTTTATTAATTGTAATATTTTTTACAATAAAAAGTTTTACACAGACCTTGCCTAATCTTGGGGATTCAAAACAAGAAGTTAAACAAAGTCTAGCCAATAGTCATCACAAATTTATAGTATCTTCTTCTTACCCAGATAAAGACACCTATTCTATAGGTGCAGCAAATGATTATGTAGTTTTCATTTATTATTTTAAAAATAGTGATACATGCACAAGAATAGTGATTATACCTAAGCATAAAGATATATTATTAGGTCTGATTGAAGGTTATAATGAAAGTGCTATTGTTCTTTCTCCCTATGAATGGATAGACTATATTAAGGATAAAGCTATTAGTACTAAATTGTTATATGACGAAGATAATAATTTCCAATATTTACAAATAAAATATACAAAATGAAAAAAATATTATACGCAATAATGATTCTCTCTTTGCTGCTAAGTTGCAACACAACAAGAAAAACATCAATAAATAGACAACAAGAGTTTAAACAAGATATGGATTCATGGTTAGATTCATCTAAACATGATTTGTTATTAACTTGGGGAAGCCCAACCTCAGTTTCTTCTGATGGAAATGGAGGTGAAATTCTAACTTTTGAACAATTAAAAAGAGCATACTTTCCCGATTTTGGATATATTACTGTTGTAAATAGGTATATGTTTTACATTAACTCTCAGAATATTGTCTACAATTGGAGAGTTGACCAACAGAAAAGACAGGGACAATAATTGTAATAAGTCGAACTATGAATAATATAAAATTAGGAATGATTGTTACAGATATAGCCCATATTGGAAGATATGAAGTTATAGAGATTTACAAAAATGAAGTTAAACTAAAGTTAATATCAGGTAGACACATTGGAGTAAAGCCAGTAAATGATTTAGAAGTATTACCCATGTCATTATTTCTTGGAGGATTTATTGAAATCAATGACAATAGATTAAATGATGTAACAGACAATATTTCTGACATTAATACTAGAGCCACGAATATAAAAATTGAACACAGAATTAATTATATGAAAACATTTAACTCTATCATGTGGATATTGGGAACAATATATCACTTATGGACAGCTATTATTGCTTTTAGCCATAGTGTTATTGCAGGAATAGTGACCTTATTTTTACCTGCTCTAAGTGAGATATATTGGTTTTTTGCAACATTAGGAGATAATGCTATTTATACAGCACTTGCAATTATTTTTACCATTGGTGCAATTGTATATAAACTAATGGGAGGTAAACAATAATGATAATATGAAATCAAAATTATCACTTATCCCTATTTTTGTTCTGTTCCTCTTGCTATCATGTAAGGGGAACAGTAATAGGTATGTTTATTCTG
Source organism: Indolivaga alginatilytica (assembly GCF_003201355.1). GTDB lineage: Bacteria > Bacteroidota > Bacteroidia > Bacteroidales > Dysgonomonadaceae > Dysgonomonas_A > Dysgonomonas_A alginatilytica. The sequence continues at coordinate 103,243 of NZ_QICL01000004.1, read as the reverse complement.
ATGGAGAATATAATGCAGAAATAAATTACTATAATCCTAAGACAGGTTCAAAATCAACATATACTTTAAAAATTGAGATAGAAGATGATAAACTTGTAAAAATATATTGGTCTAATGGAGGTTGGTTAGATAATAGTCATTTTACCCCACCTGATATTAGTAAGGGTATAGCTAGGTTTACTTCTGATAAAGGGTATAGGTATTTGGTTACAATATTAGATTATGAAGTAGATAATTCTGATAATGATAATACTTGTCCCATTTGTGGAGAATCTAAATATTTTGCAGATGATTATTGTGGTGATTGTCTGAAAAAAGAAAGTGATGATGAAAGAATTAAAAAAAAATGATAACCAATGAAGAACGAAGATGTTAGAAGTGAGAGTATAAATGAAATTGAATTATCAAGAGAAATACTTGATAAACTTTCTGTTTTTAATATTATTTATGCAGAGTTTGCAGAAGCTGGAGCTATGGGGTGTTGTGGGGAAGTTCTATTTTATACCATTGAAAATAGTCTCTTAATGTGTTATAAAACAGATTTATTCAAAGATGAGAATACTTATGCACAAGCAAAAAGATTATTGTTTAAGTATAGTGAGAATAAATCTCTAAATTATTATTATGGAGGTGTGGGTAATCATGTCTTTATAAATAAAGATGTTTCTCTTATAATAAGAGATGAACATTTTGTTTATAGAACAGGCAATAAAGAGTATGACATATATAGTTCAGTACGTGGTGTGTTTATCTCTGTTGTATATGCAATGCAAAATCCTAAAAATTAAATTGCCAAGAAAAAAAGATGAAGAAGAATATGAGTAAACAAAAAGATGAAAGAAAAGAAAGAATACTTTATGTAGTTTTCATAATCATGTTAATTATTAGCTTTTTCTCAACATGTATTAAACCGTTATTCATAAAAGATAAAGACCCTGAGAAAACGGAATATGAAATCAATAGTAGATTAAGGTTAAATTAAAAACAAAGTAAATTACCAATAAAATATTAATCTGTCTTGAATAAAAAGACTTGTTTGAACTACAACTTGAACTCAATAAAAAAAGCAACTACATTTTATTGTAATTGCTTGATATTTAATAGACTTTCAGTCTTGTTTTAATCTTTATTTCTTGCGTGACAGGCAGGTATTCTAACCAACTGAACTACCACACCATTTTTGTTTTACTTCATTTCTGAAGTGACATTTCCTCTGAAATGCGATGCAAAGATATGTCTGTTTTTCGTTTTCTCCAAACATTTCTAACGTTTTTTTATAAAAAAAATCATTTTACAATACAAACATTCATTATCCATTTCATTATCAGACATTATTAAGCAACAATTACTCAAATGGCTTATGAGAAGAAATAATATCCCAAAGTATTCTTTGGGATATTATTTCCATATGATCTTTTAATCTTTACTTTTTCAACCACTGATCAAACCAACGGAAGAACTCTCTCTGAAATAAAATTCCATTTTGAGGTTGAGCTATCCAATGGCTTTCATCGGGGAATATCAACATACGAGTTGGAATCCCTCTCAATTTAGCAGCATTAAATGCCATCATACCTTGTGAAGCCAAGATACGGAAATCAAACTCACCATGAGTAATCATGATTGGAGTATCCCATTTTTCAACAAAACGATGAGGTGAGTTAGCATACGAACGCTGAGCAATAGAATTGCTGCGATCCCAGAATGATCCTCCCAAATCCCAATTGGCAAACCACATCTCTTCTGTCTCCAAGTATTGAGCTTCCAGATTGAAAATACCTGCATGAGCTAAGAATGCTTTAAAACGTTCATTATGATTACCCGCTAACCAATATGCCGAAAATCCTCCATAACTGGCACCGGTACAACCTAAATGATCTTTATCAACAAATGGCTCTTTAGCCAGCTCGTCTATTGCTGAAAGGTAATCTTTCATATTCTGACCTCCATAATCTCCACTAATCTGCTCGTTCCACTCTTTGCCAAAGCTAGGAAGTCCACGGCGATTAGGTGCAACAATAATATAACCATTAGCAGCCATCATCTGCAAATTCCAACGATATGACCAGAATTGACTCACTGTACTTTGCGGTCCTCCCTGGCAATAAAGTAATGTCGGGTATTTTTTATTAGCATCAAAGTTTGGTGGATATACTACCCATGTCAACATTTTCTTACCATCGGTGGTAGCAATCCATCTCTCTTCTACTTTACCCATTGTTATTTGGTCAAGTATTTCTTTATTCTCATGCGTTATTTGAGCTGCCTCTCCTGTTGAAGTGCTCACCGAATAGATTTCATTTGGCTGAGACATCGAATGGCGAAGAGCAATCAGTTTATCACCTGCAATAGCAAACGATTCGTAATCATGTACACCCTTAGTCAGAGCTTTAATTTCTTTTGTATGAATATAAGCTTGGAATATTTGAGTCTTAGCCTCGACACACGATACAATATACATACTTTGATTATCCTTGCTCCAAACTGCAAAATCGGTATTATAATCGAAATTTTCAGTTACATATATTTTTTCGCCTGACGACAAATCCATTACAAACAATCTGTTTTTATCCGATTCGTATCCGTCGCGCTCCATACTTTGCCAAGCAACATACTTACCATCCGATGAAAACGTTGGGTTTATATCATATCCCATCATACCTTCGGTAATATTACGAGTCTCTTTAGTATCGAGATTATAGAAATAGATATCCGAATTTGTAGATAAAGCATATTCCAGCCCTTTTTTCTTACGGCAAGTATAAGCTACCGTTTTACTATCGGGACTCCAAGCAAGCTGCTCTATACCGCCCGAAGGAAGCATTGGCGACTCACAAGGCTCTCCCTCTAAAAGATCAAGATCGTTTACTAATTTTTCGCCGTCGAAGTCAGCAATAAAAGGATGGGGTACTTCTTCTACCCAAGCATCCCAATGTTTATACATCAAATCGTCAATGATACGACCCGAAGCTTTAGGTAAATCGGGGTATTTATCTACTGCACGCTCTCCGTATTTTACATTTTTGATATAAAGTACTTTTTTTCCATCGGGGGAGTAAGTAAAACCATTAATTCCGCCATTTACATCACTGATCTGAATACGATCTGTTCCATCGACGTTCATTTCCCATATTTGAGAAGATCCGCTTTCGCTGCTTAAAAACGCAACTTTAGAACCATTCTTTACCCAAACAGCATTATTTTCGCTCTTTGGTGTTTTAGTGATCTGCTTATTGTCTGTTCCATCCACATTCATGGTAAACAATTCGCGGTTGGTCTTATTCTGCTCAACGCTCACATAAGTAACACCGTAAAGCACTTTAGCGTTATCAGGAGATACCTGCACATCGCTCACACGCCCAAAGCTATACAAAGCCTCCGGGGTCATTACACCATCTGTAATTTTTATTGCAGATTTTCCGATCAAAGGTGCTTCGTTAGTATCTTCGGTTTTCTCTTTACCTGAGCCACAAGCTAACATTCCGGCACTCAAAGCAATCGCCATAATAGATTTGTATTTCATTCGTTATATAGATTGATAATTTTTACCAAATTTTTCCCTCAAAGTTATTCATTTTTACAATATTGTAAAAGCTTGGCTCTGTTTAAGTTTTCCCCTATTCTAAAAATATTAACAGATTAATTAGACTGAAGGTTACAAAAGATATTCGTAAGTAGCGAAAAGTAATCGGTAAAGAGACAAAGGTGAGGCTTTTCGCCTGTTTTTCTTTTTACATCATAATATTCTCGCTTCTTTTACTTCAAATTGTCATAGATTCTATTATTCAAATATATAGGTGTTATACTGTTTTGTTTCTAAACCAAGCATCTAATCCTTTACGGGCATCAGCTAGTTTGTCTTCCCAATGTTTGACCGAGTTTTGTCCTATAATATCTGTAATGTATTTAACTGCAATAAAGGGAACGTTGAATTCTTCGCAAACAATGGCTTGAGCAAATGCTTCCATATCTACAACATCTCCCTCTATAAATTCGGCTTGCGTAACAAAGCTATCACCAGTATTGCATACACCTGTTTGTCCGTTTGAGGATATCCAATTTAGAGCTATTCCTTTTTCGGAAAGTAGAGAGTTAAAATCTATTTCAAACTCAACCCCTGGAAGTTTTACAGACTGAAAGTCCCTGTCAACAAAGCGTCTACAAACAAACACGTCTCCAATAGTATGGTTTAATGTTCCTGATGTTCCCATATTCAATACAAAATCGGGACGCTTTTCGCAAATAGCCTCAGTTAGTTTCATTGCTGCTTTAGCTTTTCCAATTCCGGTTAAAACATATCTTATCTTATAGCCTTCGAGAGTTACGGGCATAAACTCATCTTTTACAGCATAAGTGATCAGAATTTCTTTCATCTTTAGTAATAGTATATATAGATAGGACTTCTTTTTAAATATAGAGTAAAGGTATAAATTAAAATATTAAGATGATAAAACCTCATGAATTCGGGATTGAAGACTCTTTATCTTTTTCTTTCTCGAAGTATGTTTTTAATTTTCCTTGATTTACTGTGACTGTTATACCATCTTTAACCTTGCATTTATTTACAGATCCTAATGGTAGAATAGTTATTACACCTGCACTCAGCATCTTTTCTAATTGGTTTAGTGAAATGTCGAAACATCTTCTAATAACTGAAGTTAATTTCAGATTGAGATTTAGACTGGTCTTTATTTCAAATTCAACTAAATCGCCTTCTATATTCAAGATGTCTTCAAGCATAATACCTTCATGAATTATATCATATTCGATATTACTATAATCGAGTTCCATGCTGTTTTTTCTTATCGTTTCAGGATCAAACGCATATTGCCAAGCTGTATTCTCGTCATTCATACTGAATTTATGATACAATTCTTTGTCAATAAGTTCGGGCTTTGTTCGAGAGAGAATTGTTATATTACATGTATTATCACATTTTACACATCTGTAAATCAGCCATACATCAATGCTCTTTTTTTGAGAGTTTAGTCTGAATTTATTGCTGCAATAATAAAGGTTACTACTTCTGCATTTACTGCATTTTCTCTTAAATAAGGGAGTAGTTGTCGGTATAACCTCCCATGTGAAATTTATAACTACTTTCTTATTTGTCTTTAATTCTTTTGAATTAGTCTGCTTAATATCTTTTTCGGAATTTTCCATTTGCATTTAATGCATATATGAATCAATTGATCGAATCGTGTAGAAACGGTCAATAAAGATTCGGTAATAGTTAAGCGGTAGCCTTTTAAAAGGATATCGTAAACTGATAATAAATTTTGATAATGAAAAATTCATTTGAGTTGAATTACTCAAATGAAAAATATATTAGCCTGTGGTATTAAAGGCTAATATTAAGCAGTAATATATAAGAGAATTATTCTCAAAGCACGAATGTTTATGATTTCGAGTACAAATATATAATTTTTCTTTTGCGGATACTCATTCTGAAGGATAAAGAGTGTAATTTACCTTTGCAGCCAAATAATAAAAAGTCTGTGACCTTAGATTATAAAATCTTGGAGAATATAGCTACTTTTATTTTCTATTTATAAATAACAGCTTTTATAAATAGATGAAAAAAATAAAGCCTCCCAACCCTTCTAAATAGGGGAGATTAAGAGGAGGCTGTTATACTTACTAATGCAATAAAAAGGTTTGAGACCTTAATTATTTTATGATGAAGATAGATGTTAATAATATTACGCTGAATTATACTAAAGCAGGTAAAGGTGATCCTCTTATCCTCTTACATGGTAATGGAGAAGATCTTCATATTTTTGATCCTCTAATTGATAAGTTGAAGCTCAATTTTACGGTGTATGCTGTGGATAGTAGAAATCATGGAGACAGCACTAAAACTAAAGACTGGACTTATGAGACAATGGCTGAGGATATTTTTCAATTGATTGAAAAACTAGAATTGAAAAGGCTATCGATAGTTGGTTTTAGTGATGGTGCAATTATTGCCTTATTATTGGCGATAAAGCATCGTGATTTATTCTATAAGATGATACTTCTGGGAGTAAACTTAAAACCGACGGATTTTAAGAAGCATATATACAAATCTTTGGTTGATGAATACGAGAAAACTCAAGACCCTTTAGTCAGAATGATGTTAGAGCAGCCAAATATAGAATTAGAAGAATTAAAAAATATAGAGACTCCAACGTTAGTTGTTTCGGCAGAAGATGAATTGTTCTATCGCAAAGGTTTCAAAGATATGGTGAAGATAATGCCAAATGCGAAATTGAAAATTATGAAAAATCATGATCATGGTAGTTATATTATAAATACAGATGTTCTATTCGATGATTTGGTAGAATTTATTCAATAACCTATATTATATAAATAGTAAGCGCCTGATATTTACAAATGTCGGGCGCTTACTATTTATGAGATTCTTTATGATTCTTCCATATTAGCAACTTTGGGTTTCAAGAATAATAGTTGAACACAAAGTACTATAAACACAAGAATACTCAACATGGCAAAATCATTTCCAAGAGTTCCCGAGTCGGTCGATTTTCCTAGGAGATTGGTGATAAATGCTCCTGCAAATACGCCAGTCATATTCATAATGCCATAAACAGTACCACGATATTTGGACGATACAAACTGACAAAGTATAGGCATATTATTGGCATCAAACATTCCATATCCGAAGCCGAAGCATAAAGCTCCTCCGATAATCATAGGTAAATTATGACCGAATCCTAAGAAAAGCAAAGATGGTATAGTTAACCCCAATCCTATTGCACCTGTATAGATACGTCCTTTTATATTCTTTTGTACCCATTTGTCGGATAATATTCCTCCAAGAATAACCCCAATAAAAGAAGATACAGCTATGGTAATGGTAGACATGGGGCCGGCGTGTGCCATATCAATCGACAGGTTCGATGAAAATAGAGTAGGGAGCCAGTTCTTAGTCGCCCAACCTGGCAAGCTAGGTGTTGCAAAATATAATAAAATAACCCAGAACCATACATTTGCAGCTAGCATAGTCAGCCCCTTGAATATGGGTATCTTTTCTACTGGCTTATCTGTTTTTACAGGTTGTTCTACGACCTTCTTATCTCTCAGGAAAAGAATTAATATAATGCTATATATAACACCAATGATACCAAACCAATGAAAGGTTGCTTCCCATGAGTATGCTTTTGCTACTGTAGCGCCGAAACCGCCAATTGCCTGACCCGTATATAAGCCAGTCATATGTATACCAACTGCCAGAGATCGGGTTTTATTGGAATGAAAATCGGCTATTAACGATAGTCCCGCAGGAATATAAAGAGCCTCACTCAGTCCCATTAATGCCCTAAGGGCATACAGTTGATCGAAGCTGGTGGCATACCCCATCAATAGTGTTACTAAAGACCAAACGAAAAGGCTGCTTACTATTAACCATTTACGGCTTATTTTGTCGGCTATTATTCCTGCAACAGGGCTCATAAGCCCGTAAGTCCATAAAAATATCGCCATCAGACGACCGAAATTTGCAGCCGATTCTAACTCCGTAATATCTATCATCATAGCATCTCGCATGGTCGATAACATCTGCCGATCCATATAGTTTAGCAGTGCAACAACCCATAACAATGCCACGACAACCCATGGGTAGATTGTTCTATTTTCTAATTTCATAGCTTTAAATAGTTTTTAACCGACTCTAATCTATCGATTTAAGGTTTATAATTTCCTTTTTTAATCCTTCTGAAATGGCTTTTAACTGAATATTGCCCGTTTGCCCTTTAATGGAGCGAATAATAACGAGGCATTTACCATTAAAAGCTTTTATATTTTTATTCTGAAAAGGCTCATGGCTGGTAGGGTCTCCGTTATCAGTGGCAACTATTTCTCCATTTCCTGATAATTCAAATTGTACCAGATTGTTAGCTCTGGGAACAAAAAGATCCTCTTTATCTTTGATTTCTATGGTTACATATATCAAGTCCTGCCCATCGGCTTTCATTGTATTTCTATCAGCATCCACTTTTAATTGATAAGCATCTCCACTGGTTTTTATCTTATCGGATGCCCATACTTTATTGTCTTTATAGGCAACAACTTCAATTACACCGGGTTCGTAAACTACATCATCCCATCGCAAACGGTATTCATATTCGCCTTTAATCTTTTTACCTAATGACTTTCCATTCAGAAATAATTCTGCTGAATCGCCTGAAGTATATACGTGAACGGGTGTTACCTGACCTATTCTTTCAGACCAATTCCAATGTGGAAGAATGTGAGCCATAGGAAGATCGGGACGCCAGCGTGCCTGATAGATATAAAAACGGTCTTTCTTGAAGCCAGCTAAATCTACAATCCCGAAATACGAGCTACGGGAAGGTACTTCTATTTTACCCATTTCTTTTAAGGCTTGTTCGGCTTTAGCACGTTCAATCGGATTGTGATAATTTGTAAGAACAGTCAAGTCTCTGGTGAATGGGGTAGGTTCTCCCAGATAGTCAAATCCAGTCCATACAAACTCTCCGGCATTGGCTTTAGCCTGATCTTGTCCCTTAAATTCGGTATCGGGAGGTGATGCCCAATCGGGAGCATATAAATCGTAAGAACTCATTTGGAATCCGATTTTACCTCCGCTTTTATCATCGTCTACGGGGAATAGATATTCGCCACGAGTACTTATACATGATGCTGTTTCACTTCCATAGAATGGAATGTTTGGACGGTCTGCACTAAATTTAGAATAAAGATGAGGCTTATAATTGAAGCCGAATATATCTGTCGTATTCTCAAAACCGTTGAAGGCTGCATTCGGATTGTCGCATCCTATTGTTGCCGGACGGCTTGGGTCTTCTTCGTGAACAATAGAAGTAAGAAGATTAGAAATGCGAATACCATCGGCAGAGCCTTGTTCGCCTACTTCATTTCCTGTACTCCACATGATTATACTCGGGTGATTTCTATCACGTTGCATAAATGCTCTTAGGTCTTGTTCATGCCAATCGTTAAATAAGATAGCATAGCCGTTTTTCTTTTTAGGAACTACCCATGTATCTATAAATTCGTCGATAACCAGAAATCCCATTTTGTCGCATAGATCAAGCATTTCGGGTGCAGGTGGATTGTGTGACGTACGGATGACGTTTACACCCATTTCTTGAAGAATTTCTAACTGACGCTCCATAGCTCGGTAGTTGAAGGCTGCACCTAATGCACCTAAGTCGTGGTGCATACATACACCTTGTAGCCTAACCCGTCTGCCATTCAGATGAAAACCATCATTTGCTTTAAACTCAATGGTTCTTACTCCAAAAACAGTATTGTATGTATCTATTGCTTTTCCGTTTTTTTGTAGAGTGATTGATGCTACATACAAATGAGGATTATCTATATCCCATAAAACAGGCTGTTTTAAAGTCAGTGATTTTTCAAGTAGACTTTCTTTGCCCGATAATTTTAGAGGTGTATTATCAATAACCAGAGGTTTTCCCGTAGGATTACCTTGTTTGTCTACATTGTATATTTCGGTTTTTACATTTATCTGATCTTTTGCCGAGTTAACATTATCTATGTTCATTTTTAGATTCAATGTGGCTCTCTCTTTACTTATATCTGTGGCTGTAATAAACGTACCCCATTGAGCAATACTTACAGGATTGGTTTTCGTTAGCCAGATATTACGATAGATACCTCCTCCCGGATACCATCTGGAAGATTCATCGGGATTGTCAAGGCGTATTGCAATCACATTTTTTTCTCCTGCTTTCATATAGGGAGTCAAATCTATACGGTAAGATGCATAGCCATAAGGCCAGCCTCCAACAAAATGTCCATTACACCAAATTGTAGAAAAAGACATGGCTCCGTCTACATCCAGATAAAATTGTTTTCCTGCATCGGATGCATTTATATCTAAACTTTTGCGATACCACGACACTCCGAACCAAGGTAACTTGGCTGTTTCTCCCGGATATTGCTGAACAAAGGGACCTTCGATTCCCCAATCGTGAGGAAGATTTAATTGTCTCCAACCGCTATCATCATAACCGTATTGGGCGTACTTTCCACCGTCGAGGTTTCCCGTTGGTTTTTGTGGCTTATTTGATGTTACAAGGAATTTATTTCCCGAAGGAAGAACCCATTGTTTTATTTTTGCATAGTCGAGCGTGTGATTTATTTCAGTAGAGTCGAGTTTCTTAAATCGCCAACCTTCATTAAGTGATACTCTGTCTCTGGACGAAAGGTTCTGTCCAAGAAATAAAAGACAAATAATTAGTAGATAGTAATGTTTCATATGGTATGTTTAAGTAGATGATAATTTAAAGTGCCCTGCTTTAGAGTTATATCTCTGTTGTGATTTACGAAGTATCTGTGATTTTATTTAATAGTAATACAATTTACTTCTGCTGTACGGCTTCCCGGTTTTAATTCTCCACAGATAATATAGATTTTGTTTTTCTGGATAGCAACGCCTGCTCCTGCACGAGCCAATTGTGGAAACTCTCCGAGTGTTTCCCAACTATTGGTTTTCAGGTTAAGTGATATTAATTCTGTTTCGAATTTATACCAGCCAATCTCTTGGCTCATGTATTCTTTTCCTACTAGCTTAAGAGAATCAGCCAATGCAGTATCTCCGTTTTCTTGCGCTTCTTTAGTTTTTTTGATCCGCTTTAATGCAGATGAAAAAAGGTCGTAATTGACTCCTCCCATAAATAGAATCTGATCCGCTTTGTAGGGAACTCCGGCTGCACCAACAAATGTTTTTATGGTGTTGTTTCCTGCATCAATTTCGGAAACATTATCCCATTGTTTTTTCTCAGGGTTATATCTTATGATGTTTGTAAACACTTTAGCTTCCGCTTCATCGTAACCTCCTGCTACAAACAATTGACCGTTTTGTGCAACTACAACGGGTTGTTGACGTTCATAGTCCGTAGGTATTGTAATTTGTGTCCATCCATTTTCTAATTTATCCAAATCAAGCGTAAAGATGAATCCTTTTGTTTTGTTACTGCTTACCCCTCCCGTAGCATATATTGTTGAGCCGATAAGGGATGCACCTCCGTTGAAATGACCTGCTGGTAATTGAGGCAGTTTTGTAAAGATAATAGAATCTACGTCATACTTAATAAGGGTTACGTTAGTTAACGAACCGTCTTTGTTTTGTCCACCAATACAAACCAGTCCTTTGGGTGTGGAGACAGAAGCTCCATATGCTGCTTCGTAGGGAAGTGCTTCGCATTTTATCCATGATTTATTCGTTGCATTATCGGATATGTCGAGCACAAAAACGTCATTGTAAAATGCTTTTACACCTCCTTCTGATGCCGGTTTATCGGGGAAGTTAGATCCTCCGGCAACAATTAATTTATCTTCGTAGACTCCGGTAAATGGAGCTGATACCCCTCCTTGAATGGGTAGGTCGGGTAGTGGCTCACAATTTATAATTGTTTTCATATCGTTTTCGGTTTTTTCTTCTGTTTTAAATATCTTATTGCTTAAGTTGTTTATCATTTTTCTCTGAGATAAAAAGATGATCGCCAAAACAAGAAGACTTATAAGAATTGTACTTTTTTTCATCGCTTTGCTTATTCGTTTACATAAGGCAATATTATTTTATGCCACAATATATAGCCTGCTCCCAATAGATGTAAACCATCGTTGGTATAGGCCGGGTTCATTTTATCCGTATCATTTTCTTTAAAATGAGAATACAGATCTATATATCGAATATTGTGTGTATATGAAATATCACACAACCTGTTATTTACTTCTTTTATTATATCGGGTTTCATATGACTTTGAAACATCCCAAAATCAGGGTTCACAGGTAATATGCTTTGTATATAAATTCGCGTTGATGGCGATTCTTCTTTTATTTTGTCTATAATCCGTTCAAAATTTATTATTATAGAATCAACTACCGTACTTTTTGCAATATCATTAATGCCTATCATTAAAAATATTTTAGCAGGTTTGTTTTTTGTTATCATTTCAAGCCGGTCATAGACTCCGAGGGTAATGTCTGCACTGATGCCTCTGTTCTTGACTTTATTATTATTGAACAGTTCTGCCCACTCAGCACCGTTTGTAATACTATTTCCCAGAAAAATAATATCGTGCGGCGATATGGATAGTTCTTCAAACAGTGAAGTTCTTTGTTCATAAAACGTAGAGTACTTACGCTGTTGGGCAAAACCATTCAAAGAGAGAAAAATACATATAAAAATAATCGTGTTTTTCATAAATAAAAGACCTTATATCTTTTTGTCTGGCGAATAGATTAATCCATTCACAGCCTTATTTCCGTCCGGTGTTACAAAAACGCAGGTAAACATCCACTTTACAAGTCGTATCTCATGAGTTGAGAATTTGCCAACAGGTAATTTCAGTAAAACTTTATTCCAACCTTTATTTAGAGTAATTGATATGGGTTCTCTAACCTCGAAATTTTCGTTTGTTAAAGGTGTTTCATTTGATTTTTCTGTGTGATTCGATAGCCATTGAGGCGGATGAATCTCATCATTATTGACCCATATCTTACTTTCTTTATAATCCCACTTGCCTTGTGGCGGAGGCAGATCTTTTTCTGAACGGCTGTAATTCTGGAAATTTATCCATAATCCAACCTCTTGCTTCTTATCTGAGTATACATATGTATATGCATATGCAGTATGGTCGGGTTGAGGGCCTTTATAAAATGTTGGAACAAAAGGACCCCAAACATGACGTAAGTAAATCGCTGCTCCCGTAGCATCTCGGGTGTTATACGTTTCTCCCTGATACTGATATGTATTGTTTAATTCTACTTCTTCGGGAGGAAATACTTTGGTTAATTCTCCCTCATTCGGAAAAGCATCGGTTATGCGCCACTTTACATTTGTTTGTTTAACATACGCAAAAGGGTATCCTTTGAAGTTGTTGGCCTTATGCCAGAGTAATCTGTTTTCGAAATCTTGAAACGATCTAAATTCGGGAGAATCTTCTTCAGGTAACATAGTGCCATTTTTGTCAAAGTACTCGTATCCTCCACCCAGCCAAGCTCGTTCTGCTAAAGCTAGCATTGAGGGATAGAAGCCATTCTGAATAAGCAAATCATATTCGGATGCTACGTATCTGTCGTGCCACATACCTATTATGCTGCCGGCGTGATCTTCATCACCATGCTCTTTGTTTAAAATCTTACTGTTATATAAGGATATTATATCAGCAAAAGCATCGAAATGATTTATGTAATGAAATTTTGAATCGATGGCAGGGATGCCTTCTTGTGCTTTCCCTCTATAACTCCAAAGTTGTGTCATATCTATCTCTCCCGGTTTGTAATTCCACCCCGGATTCCACGAAATAACTTTCTTTCCCTTGTTACGGATATAGGCGATCATTTCGGGTACAAAATCGGGATTCGTAAACTCTATTTCATCAGTACCAATGTGAATATAGGGTACATCGAAAGTTTCGCAGACCTCATCCATCAATAGTTTGAGAATAGCCATACCTTCTTTACTTTGCATATCGTGACGAAATGCTTTACGAAATGCCAGACTATGCCCCGGCATATCTACCTCTGGAATAAGTAATACATTGTGTTGTTTACAAAATTCAACTAACTCGCGAGCTTCTTTTAATGTATAATATCGACCGGGCATACGTTGATAATTGATACCGTCATTAAGCATCGGAAATATTTTGCTTTCGAGTCTCCATCCTAAATCTTCGGTCTGATGCCAATGGAATACATTTATTTTGTATTGAGAGAGAATAGCGATTTCCCTTTTCAGCTCTTCCATTGAAATGTAGGTGCGTCCTACATCCTGCATAAATCCTCTTATTCTGAAAGCAGGATAATCGATAATCTCACACCCTTCGAAGGTCGATTTTATTTTGCTTTCTACTTGCAGTTGACGTAGTGTTTGTATCGCCCAGTATACACCTTTTTGAGTAATTGCTTCAACCTTTATTCTATTCTTTGTTACAGTTAAAGTATATGCTTCGTCTTTGTTGTAAAGGGCTGTTGGTATATCATCAACCAATATTATTTCTATCTTTTTCTCGCTCTGTTTTACAATCTGACCTCCCGTTGAGGAGATAAAGTCTGCCCACTCTTTTTGCAATACAGGAGTGGACAGATATACTTTATCCATCTGAAAGTAATTATTGTTCTTTTTTATATTCTGGGGCTTAGGCAATAATTGCCCTATTCCGCCATAGGCATAGGCGGAACAGAATAATAAAAATAAGAACAGAAACGGGAACTGTATATGTTTCATAGTGAGTGATTATAGTTAACTGAGGCTATAAACTCATTTTTTGATTATATCCGAAAGTTTTATTGCTTGAAAAGTCATGTGAGCCACACTGCTTTCATAGAATATGCCCACTGTTTCTTTATCAATCATCGAAAGGCAGGAGTATCCCCAACTGTAATCCTCATCAAGTAAGATTTGCTGTTCGGGTAACCAAGTATTTCCTCCATCTAAACTTGCTTTGATAGTTATATCTTTTCGCTCTTTCGTTGTATTTGGGTTTGAGAACAATAGTATATCTTTCTTTAAGACATTGTCTTTGGCTGCTACTTTAATAATGCTAGCCATGCAAACAGGTTCTTGTAATGCTGAGCGAGACGATGGGTGTTCCATCCATGTTTTTCCCATATCTTTGGTTGTCGCTACCGCACGGCTTCCACCCCTGTTGTCTCTCATATTTAGCATTAGCACGCCCGGTTCTATTTCTACAACCTGCGCTTCGGTCGTATTAGTTCGGGCATAATTATGTGTTTGCCATGTTTTGCCATGATCTTTACTATATATGATTCCGGCGTTAGGTATTCTTTCAGAATCTATAAATTGACTTGCAAATACGATTGTTCCATCTTGCATGGTGATACCGTTTCCGGGGCCTTGAAGAAGAAAATACCATGAAGGGTCTTTAAGTTGAGGTGTAATGTTGATTGGCTTTGACCATGTCTTGCCATCATTGTCACTTTTTACCATTACCAATTGAGCAGTTTGATCTATCCCCATTCCTTGTTGCGAGTTAAACCATGCTCTGCCATTACCCATGCCGTGCGTCCAAGCTGCAACTACCCAAATAGTACCAGTTGTTTTATCAACCAGAATTGCAGGATCGCCTACACCATTCTGAGCCTTAGGTAGTCCGCCGTATTCGTCAAAGTCCATGATGATGCGCATGGGCTCCCATGTTTGACCTTTGTCAACACTGCGGCTCAATCCTACATGAACATATTCTTGAAGGTCTGCACTATTATTATAGCGTACATCGTATACACCAAGCATAGTTCCTTTATTGGAAGTAGCCAAACCCGGTATGCGATAAGCAGCAGCTTTGTCGTCTCCTGCATGGCGAACGCCTATCCCTAATTTTCGGCTAATCGATTTCTCTTTATCGAAAGCTAGAATAGCTGATTTATTATCCAGAATAACGTCTGTTATATTTGCCTGTACGTTAGAAAGCAAAGAAGCATCGGGTTTCATCTCTATACTCACCCAGAAATAATTAATACCCGGAAATAATGGCTGATCGGCTGTAAGTATAATCTCATTTTTGAGAGTACTTAATTCGGTCTTCTTTACAGAGTAGGAACTGTTTGCTGCAAAAGTATTTCCCGGTGCATCTTTAGAGATATATTGTACAGGGGCATAGAATGTTTTGCCTTCACGTTGCACACATTCAGTGCCGCTGTAGTATAATTTGATTGATTTTATTTCATTCAGATTTACCTTCTTGTCAAGATTTACTTTGACGTTGTTTAGAACTTTGCTGTTGGCAGCATCCAATCGGATATAAAATAGGACATTGTCTTGCCTGTCGGTTAGAATCGGAATTTGAGGCGCTTTTATTTTAACTGTATCACTTGCTGAATTTATTGTAAGTGATAATAAGAGAAAAAAGCTAAGGAATAAATTTTTCATGGTTTTGTATTTAGTAACGAGGAATATTCTATAAATATAACACTTTCCTTTACTGGTAATAGCCTCGTTATTGATAAGTAACTGAAAATATCTCATATTGTGTTTCAGAATTATAACT
The DNA here is from genome assembly GCF_003201355.1 of Indolivaga alginatilytica. Taxonomy (GTDB): domain Bacteria; phylum Bacteroidota; class Bacteroidia; order Bacteroidales; family Dysgonomonadaceae; genus Dysgonomonas_A; species Dysgonomonas_A alginatilytica. Next base: position 87,220 of record NZ_QICL01000004.1, on the reverse strand, counting down.
ATCATTTGTTGCTATGCTTGCCAAAGCAATAAAAAGCTCAGAGACCTTAATTATAAAAGACTGCCCTGCACAAGGCAGTCTTTTATGATAGATTCTATTTATTCATATCCCGGTGTTTGAGTCAATGCGGGGTTTTTAGTTATCGTACTTTTGTCGATAGGCCATAGCAGGCGGAGTGGTTTTAGAGGATCGGCTAGTGTGTGTTTAAATACATACTCGTTTCCGAAACGTCTCAAATCGTACCATCTTTTTCCTTCGAGGATAAATTCAAAGAACCTCTCTTCCAATATGGCGTCATTTACATTCTTATCTATTGCTTGATTAGGATATGCTACCGAGCTGTCGTAATTATCTCCGTATGCACGCTTTCTAATGTCATTTATTTCGTTTGCAGGATTTTCTCCTAATATTGCTTTTGCTTCTGCAAGCATTAAGAGTAAGTCTGCATAGCGATAGATCGGATAATCGTCAGCAGCAACACGTACACTTCCGTTCATTGTTCCCGGATATTTTTTAGGATATGTACCTACTAATGTCAGTTTACCATCTACAAAGTCATATACTCCTTTTATGATTGCTCTCTTGCGTGAATCTTTATCATTGAAACGGGTATAGTTGGTAGTTCTGATTTGTAAACGTATTTGCCCGAAGTTGTTTTCTACTGCTGTATTTATTTTCGTGCCGGTTTCATCGTAGTAATTACGTAAGTATAAATCTCCCGGAAGAAGGTTGGAGGCATAGCTTCCTCCCAGAAGGTTAGCTTCGTTTAACTGATTGTGAATGGCGAAAATAATTTCGCTGTTGCCCTTCTTACTGTAATCGAACACATCGGTATATTTAGGCTGCAAAGCTAATTCAGGAGCATTCTTTTGAATATCAAGTAATGTTTCTTTTACTTTTGCAGCATCCGCAGTTCCTCCGTTAAGCTGGCGACTACTCCATAGATATACTTCGGCTTTCAGCATAAGTACTGCGGGTTTAGACCACAATGATTTTACTTTTTTTATCGAGTAATCATTCCCGAAAGAGTTAATGGAAGCATCTATATCTTTTTTGATATACTCCATAATTTCATTTGCAGGAGTGGCTGCTTTGTCGAGCTTTCCGATTTCGAAACTTTCACTTGGTTCTTCTGTATAAACAGCAGCTCCCCATGTGCGGTATAGTTGGAAGAAGTAATAAGCACGCATGGCGTAAGCTTGTCCCAAATAGTAAGCCTTTGCATTATCGGTCAGAACATTGGTTGAATTTGCTTTTTTGATGAAAAGATTAACCTGATTGATATTTGTATAGAAACCTCCGTAGTTAGATATCCCCGGATTATCTATATTTAGTGTATTGAAGGGAAATCTTTCCATTCCTTGTGAAGCTTCACCTCCAAAGGCTTGGTCTCCAAAAATATCACTTCGGGCATCACCCATTAGAAAGAAATTCCATGAATGAGTTCTGAACCGACTGTGCATACCATACATAAAAGCATCGAAATGTTCTTCGGTCTTCCAATAGTTTTTGTCCGTAATTTCGCTGGTCGGCTCAATATCTAAATCTGTACATCCACTTAGCAGGAAGAGCGATGTCAGAATATATATAAATATATTTTTCATTGTTTTCTGATTTATTAGTTATTAAGTAAATAGAAGTATTTAATGATATGTTTCTGGTTGATAACAATCAACAGTTGTCATACTTACCAAGGTTGTAAATAGGTTTTAGGTATTAAAATGCAACTTGAATACCAAACAATATACTTCTAGGAACAGGATAACGTCCGTTGTCGATACCGCCACGTCCATTCGCTTGATAATCTACTGCCGGTTCGGGCGATGTACCGTCATAACCGGTTATGTAGAAAAGATTTTGTCCGGTTACACTAAGTGTCATATCGCTCAGATAAGCTTTGCTGATTAAATTTTTAGGTAATTTATAGCTCAACGAAAGTTCTCTCAGTGATAGGTAATCTCCCTTTTCATAGAATAACGAACTGTTGTTGTGTAAGGCAGTACCTCCATTATTGGAACGAGTAATATTCTTCTTCGATAATTGATCAGCATAATAGAACTTAGGATATTTGGCATTTGGATTACTTTCCGACCAAGAATCTTTTACTTCTGATATGATATTAAATGTTCCTTGATATTGACCTAGCGAACGAGCTTTAAGATCATTATAAATAGTGTGACCTAATACAAAGTCGAAACGAGTATAAAGTGAGAAGTTTTTGAATGATAGTGACGATGAAAATCCTCCTGTCCAGTTAGGGAAAATGTTTCCTACTTTTACTCTGTCATACGAATTTATGATTCCATCATTGTTTAAATCTGCCCATTTCACATCTCCCGGTTCTATTTGTTGTTTTCCCGTTTTATTAGCTAGAGCATTCCATGCATCAGGCCCGTATAATTCGCCAATAGCATCGTAACGATCAGCTGCATTTGCTTTTATATCGTCCCAATCTGTAAATAAACGCTCATGCTTGTAGGCATATATTTCACCAAGTTGTTGTCCTTCCTGATATCCTCCTGCCCAGATGTTTTTGCCGCTTTTAGGGTCATATATTTCATGTCCTCCTTGGCGGTTATTCTCCAATCCGTTATTGGGTAACTTTAGTATCTTATTGGATACAAAGGCTGCATTGGCAGAGAAATCCCAGCTGAATCCTTTTGGATTATTCAGAATGTTGAATTTTGCTTCTATCTCAAAACCTCTGTTTTGGATGGTTCCCAAATTTGTTTTAAATGAATCGAATCCAGTATATCCCGGTAAATCAAGGTCGGTCAGCAAATCTTCTGTTTTGCGATTATAGTAATCGAATATCAGATAAATACGGTTTTGAAGAAGTCCAAGATCAAGTCCAACACCAAAAGTTTTACTTTTTTCCCAGCGTAAGTTATTATTTACAACACCTGTATTTAGAAATCCGGTGTTTTCGTTATATGCAGTCTGAGTTTTATAGATACCGTACACATCAAAATTGCCAATACCATTTACATTACCATTAGTACCATAAGTTATACGTGGTTTTACAACAGATACTGTTTTTTCGATGCTGGAATTTTTAAAGAATGCTTCTTCGTGCATATTCCATCCCCCTGAAATACCAGGAAAGAATCCCCAACGGTTATCCGATAATTTAGATATACCATCGTAACGAGCTACAAGTGATAGCATATAGCGATAGTTGAAGTTATAGTTGATACGTGAGAAAGCCGATACAATCTTGTAATCCGTTTTGGATGAAGATATAGATGTTTTCTCCGAAACTACGTTTAGAGTAGGGATGTCATCACTTGGAGCACCTCTTCCGGCAGCAGAAAATTCAGAATAGTTATTCTCAAATATCTCTCCCCCGATCATGGCATCTAAATTGTGCTTCTTGGCAAAAGATTCTGTGAATGTTAATGTTGCATTATGTTGTACCTGATAGGTTTTGGTTAACCTAAACATCGATTCTCTATTACTATCGGGTGTAGCACGATTTTGTAACTGGAATTTTTTATCGAATGATTCGAATTGGTAATCAACATAGTACAAAGAACTGTTTTCATTGAAGAATAATTTCTTAGGTATTAGCTCTAATTGTGCTCCTATATTGAATGTTGTTTTTCTGGTTTTATTTTTACGGCTAAGCTTTTCTTTCCAATATAAAGGGTTACCGTCCGATTTGCTAAAACCTGATGCAGGGTTGCCGTCTTTGTCATAAGGATCCCATGTAGGCCAGATACTCATTGATCGGTAGAATAACTCGAACTCGCCCGTTTCACCCGAGTTATTACCTGTCCATAAATTAGGTGAGCTCGATTGAGAGAAGATACCTCCCGCATTGACTGTTAATATCGAATTGATTTTATACGAACCGTTGATAGTTCCGCTGAAACGTTCATAATTTGTACCTACAACCTGTCCGTCTTCTTTGTAGTATCCAAGAGTCGAGGTGAATGTACCTTTCTCTGAACCTCCCGAGAAGCTTAAGTAATGGTCTTGCATAGATGCCGGATCGTTGAAAGCATCTTCACGCATTTGTCCGCCATAATCTTTAAATATAAGAGTTTGAGTTTCATCGTAAGGATCAGTCATCGATTTCCAACCTTCACCCAATAGGTGTTTGTTGTCGTTAGTCATTTTAGCAAGAGAGAAAAGTCCCCCCGAGTTTAATCCATATCCGTTTTGGTTATCAATCCCTGTACGCCCTGTACGTTTATATCCCAGACGATTATAGTATATGTAATCTTCGGCATTGAGAAAATTATATCCTTTTCGAGCATAGCTTGGTCCACCTCTAAATTTGTAGGCTACTAGCGATTGTCCTTCTTTTCCTTTTTTTGTGGTTACAAGAATAACTCCGTTATTGGCACGAGATCCGTAGATGGCAGTAGATGCAGCATCTTTTAATACCTCAATCGATTCTATATCCGAAGGATTGAAATCGTCCAAAGAGCGTATAATTCCATCAATAACAACCAGAGGGCCTTCCAGAGGTTTATTGATAGAAGCTCCACCTCTTAATACGATATTGGGACTGCTACCGGGTTTTCCCGAAGTATTTATTACCCGAAGACCGCTCACTGTACCTTGTAGAGAGGAAGCGGCATTTGCCATTACCGATGTCTTGAGAACTTTGTCATCTAATTTAGATATAGAGTTACTCATCAGCGATCTTTTCTGGCTGGTTCCATATCCTGTTATGATAACTTCATCCAGAATCTGTGAATCCTCCTGCATTACAATTCGTAAGTTGTTCTGATTTTGTGGTGAGATAGTTTGAGATTTATATCCTAAAAAGCTAACCGTTATTTTGCTGTCGGGTTTAGCTAATTCCAGAGAGAAATGTCCGTCGATATCGACCATTGTTCCATTTGCTGATCCTGCTTCGGTAACTGTTGCTCCGATAATAGGTTCATTATTTGTGTCAACTACAGTTCCTGTAATCGACTTTGTCTGTGCTATTATCTGCAAGGATAGACACAAACAAAATAATAATACCAAAAAGTTTCTCATAGAAGTGAATAATTAGATTTAATAAAAAAGTTAATATAATTGAGGAGAGGTAATATTGCTTGTAATTATTTCATGGCATATTTGATACGATTTTATCATCATGCGCGGTATATGAAAAGGCCCTTTAAACAGATTACCTTTAGCTGATTGAGATACAGTTCCGTCATAATGTAAATAGCCAAACCATTCGCCGTATTCCTTATCCGGAAAATGAGAATAAGTATAATCGCTAATTTGCTTGTGCATTTCGAGATACTTAGGGTTTTTTGTTGCCTGATAAGCATATAGAGTGGCTATAATAGTCTCGGTTTGCGGCCACCAGAATTTCATGTCATGCGAATAATCCTGAGGAGGTAGATTCTTGCAATCTTTAAAATTGCTTATTCCTCCTTTTTCTTTGTCCCAGCCCCATTCCCAAGACCAGTCGAGAATAGTTGTTGCAGTCTTAACCATCTCAGCATCCCAATTTCGGAATTTGGCTTCTTCCAATATAAACCATGCGGTTTCGATGCAATGCCCCGGATTTATGGTTCTACCTAGAGCACTGTCTATAAATTCTCCGTTAGGGCCTACAGTTTCCAATAGAGCCTTAAATTGGGGATGTATGAAATTTCTACAAATAGAATCTATTGATTCATTGATTTGGCTATCAAGACTAGGGTCTTTAATTGCTTCACGTATTCTGCTCGCTGTATTTATCAGAATCATAACAAGGGAATGTCCTTGCATGTCCACTGTCTTTTCGTATTTCGGTGTTAATAACCCGGGTGTATTTATTAGCCTTAGCATATTCTTAAATAAGGCAAGTGCTTTTTTAGCATAGCCGGTATCGCCCGAAGCAATAGCATATTCAGACATGGCAATTGCAGCAAATGTTTCTGAAAATATGTATCTGCGTTTTCTTATAGGTTGCCCTGTATTTGTTACTTCAAAATACATTCGACCATCGGTATCAAAGCAATGTTTCTCTATAAAGTCTATTGTCAGTTTAGATGCTTTCAGCCATTCGGGATTTTTTTCGATAGTATTGTATGCAAAAGCACAAACGAATGCAAATCGTCCTTGAAACCAAACAGACTTTGTGGTATCAATCAGCGATCCATCCCTGTTAAGGCAGGTGTAAACGCCTCCGTTTACTTTGTCTAAACCGTTGGTTAACCAAAAAGGCATTATATCTTCGATCAGATCTTTTCGATATCTTTCCGCCCAGTCTTTTATGTATTGATTTGTAGCTGTCATTATTTAAAAAGTGTATAAGAGTGTCCTGTCAGCAATAAAATTGTTGACTAAATTGTTTGTTTTTAGGGTGTTCCGATTTTTAGAGTTTATTGCATCTCTCGAAGAAATTTATGTTTTCCAGCTCTTTCTTCATATTAGATTCTTCCTCATCAGTCATATTCTGAAATGGAGTACGATTCTTTCCCAGATCCAAGCCTATCAGTTTCATGATTCTTTTTCCGCCTACAATATTTCCTCTGTAATGGCAGATCACGTTTATTACATCTTGTGAGAAGTTTTGCAATTCTCTGGCCTTTTCGAGATTACCGGCATTCCATGCAGTAATAATTTCGGTCAATGCTTTTCCGTTATAATTTGTGGTTCCTCCTATTCCGCCTTCTGCTCCGCCCATTGCCAGACAAGGTAATATCGTTTCATCCTGACCATGCAACATGTCGAATTTTCCGTTCTTATATAATCGGCACTGATTGTATTCGTATATACTTTCGTAAGTATATTTTATCCCTGCGAAGTTTGGAATACGACCGTCTACTGCTTCCAGAAAAGAAACCATCGGTAAATAAACTCCGTTAAATGCAGGAATATGATAGAAATAGAAAGGTAGCTCGGGAGCTCCGCATGCTATTTCTTCGCAATATTTTACAAGTTCTTCAATTCGCGCTACTTTAGGAAATGGAGATGCCATTGCTCCTATAGCCCATGCCCCTATTTGCTGTGCATGTTTGGCTAATTCGAAACTCGATTTTACACAAGTGCTGCCTACGTGTACTATTACTTTAAAATCTTTAGGTGTGGTTTTCACCCATCTTTCGGCTATCATCTTTCGTTCGTCATCCGTAAGTAGGTAACCTTCTCCCGATGAGCCATTGATAAAGACTCCTTTCAGTCCGTTTTTGGCTAGCATATGTCCGTAAGCTTCTATCGGTTCAAGGTTTATTTCTCCATTTTCAAGAAAAGGGGTAAATGGTGCATTTATCAATCCTTTTATTCTTTCCATAGTTATTATGTATTTTAAGATTATTATAGTATTAGAAAAGTTATATTGCAAATATATTAATTAAAATATTTAAATCAAGCTTATTTAATAAAATATTTTAGTTAATAATTCGATGATGGTTAATTTATTTCTTATTATACGTTTCGATCCATGTTTTTGTTGGTATATTGATTCAATATTTTGCTACATTTGCATTAATGAAAAACATAACTCAAACACAGTATGAATAAGAATTTTATTCAGGAAATAGCAAAAGGCACAAAAAATGCACTTATAAAGAAGAAGATAATAAATTACTATATTAATAATGGTAATTCGACTATTCCTGATCTGTCAAAAGAATTGAATCTAAGTATACCTACCATCACCAAATTGATAACGGAGATGTGTGCCGAAGAGTTTCTGACTGACTATGGTAAATTGGAAACATCAGGAGGCAGATATCCTAATCTGTATGGTTTAAATCCCGACTCGGGGTATTTTATAGGTGTAGATATTAAGAAATTTACAATAGATCTTGCCTTGATGAACTTTAAAGGCGAGATGTTGGATTTGCAAAAGAATGTACCTTTTTCATCGCAGAATACAACTGAGTCTTTTGAGAATCTGATCGTAATTATACAGTCTTTTATAAACAGCCTCACTATAAACTTAGAGAAAATACTGAATATAAACATCAGTATATCGGGACGTGTAAATACCGACTCGGGGTATAGTTACAGCTTATTCTATCTGGAAGAACGCTCGCTGACTGATATTCTGGCGGAACGATTGGGATACGCTATTTCCATCGACAATGACACCCGTGCTATGACTTATGGCGAGTATATGGTAGGGAATGTGAAGAACGAAAGCAATATTATTTTCATCAACATAAGTTGGGGCTTGGCAGTTGGAATAATAATTGATGGTAAATTATATCAAGGAAAATCGGGCTTTGCAGGAGAATTCGGGCATATTAATGTATTCGATAATGAGATACTTTGCCATTGCGGGAAAAAGGGATGTCTCGAAACCGAAGCTTCGGGACTGGCAATCCACCGTACATTACTCGAGAGAATAAATGCGGGGGCAAACTCCATCCTTTTGAAGAAAGAAAAAAGCCATACACCTATATTTCTCGAAGATATCATTGATGCGGTAAACAAGGAAGATGTACTATGTATAGATATCTTTGAAGAAGTAGGGCAGAAATTAGGCAGACAGATAGCAGGCTTAATAAATATATTTAACCCTGAACTTGTAATTATTGGTGGGACGGTTTCTCTGTCGGGAGATTATATTCTGCAACCTATAAAAAGTGCTGTCAGAAAATACTCACTTAATTTAGTTAATAAAGATTCAAATATTATTTTATCAAAGCTAAAAGATAAAGGAGGCATAGTGGGTAGTTGTTTACTGGCTCGCAGAAGAATATTCGAAGAATAGCGATGTAAGCATTTCAGTAGCGTTAAATATTCAATGCGATATTTTATCAACATAACTATCTTTATTTGTTACACTTGCCAAAGCAATAAAAAAGCTCTGAGAGCTTAAATAATGCGAATCGGCAGTTAAGTTTATCTATAAGTAAACGGTGATTGGTAAACAGCAAACCGGAGAAAATAAAACTCGTGAAAAAAGTGTTACTTTTGTTACTTTTGTAACCTTTTAGAAGGTTAGTTGCTGTAAGACAGTATTTTAGATGAATCACGAAAGTGACACCTTATAGCTGTTTTTGTTACCTTCTTGATTATTTTTTGATTCGTTTGTAACGAATGTCACTTTTTTAGAGATTCGATGTGTTTCGCCTAACGGTAGCCTTATCTATTAAAAAGATCGACACTCAATAGGAATATAATAATTAAAGAATATATTTGTAAGGTCGCAGACTTTTTTTATTGCTTTGGCAAGCATAACAACCAGAGATAGTTATGCTGATAAGCCATTGCATTAAATAGTTAGAATTACTTATGTACATAAATACGAACTTGAAGATATAGGATTAAATAGTTGGAATTACTTATATGGAACTCAAAAAATATATTTTACTTACTATTCTCTGCTTAGCATTCACAACTTCTCTTTTTGCTCAAAAAGACAGTATAAATGATGCTGAACGATTAGAAAAGAGAGTGGAAAATCTGGAGAGAATAGTTGGCAGGCTTAATAATGTGAGAATTACCGGCTACTTTCAACCCCAATTTATATCAGCCCAAAAGGATGCTAATCTGCGTATAGGCACTGCGAATGAAAACCCCGATAAAGGTTTTAATCGTGTAGGTATTCGACGAGGTCGTATAAAAACGACTTACGAAGAAGGATTGGCTGCCGTTGTTTTTCAAATGGATATGACAGAAAGAGCTGTTGGCATAAGGGATGCTTATCTGAAAATTAAAGATCCCTGGTTTAAAACGAGCTTTCTGCAAACAGGGCTTTTCTTCCGCCCTTTCGGACATGAGATAGGATATTCTTCTTCACGCAGAGAGTCTCCCGAACGTTCCCGAATCATTACCACTTTGTTCCCTAATGAACGCGATTTAGGAGTAAGTATACAATTCAGGACAAAAGAGGGGGTACCACTCGATATATTTTCTCTTGAAACTGCTTTGGTTGCCGGAAATGGTATAGCTATGGAAAATAATAGCAGAAGAGATTTTATCGGACATCTGACAGCATCTCCAAAAATCGGCAATAATGCTTCTTTAACTGTGGGAACTTCTTATTATTTAGGAAGTGTGTATCAGGGAACCGAAAATGTATACAGGATGCAGGATGGTGGTTTCGTATTGAATTCCGATCGCGGTAATATGGGACGATTTGCCCGACGGGAATACCTTGGCTTCGACTTGCAGGCTAGTTGGCTAAACTCATTCGGGAGAACACAAGTGAGAGCAGAATATATATTCGGACAGCAGCCCGGATCACAAAACAGTTCGGTGAGCCCCAATTCATCGGTGACTCTTTCTAATGATACCTATCTTCGGAATTTTCTGGGTGGATATGCCATCCTTATTCAGGACATCGGTAAGCTTCCTTTTGAAGCTATCCTGAAATACGATTGGTACGATCCTAACACGAAAGTATCGGGTAATGCTATCGGACTCAATGGAACAACAGAAGCCGATATACGATATAATGCGCTGGCGTTCGGGGGTATCTGGCATGCTTACAAAAACGTAGAATTACAAGCTTATTACGAAATACTCAGGAATGAGAAAACAAATAATCTTACTCGTTTTACAAACGATCTGAAGGATAACACTTTTACAGTCACACTTCAATATAGATATTAAATCGTATTATTTTTAATACAAGAATTTCCTTACTACTATAAAAAAATTAATCACTCATTGTAAAATAATTTTACATGATTGAGAAAACGACAAATCACTAATCGGTTATGAATTAGTGATTTGTCGTTTTTGGCATAGAATTGGTTTATATTTTACTAAAAATGTAATTATTATTATGAAATACGTAGCTACTATCCTCTTTATTCTGATGAGTATTACAGGTTATACTCAGGAGAAAAAATGGACTCTTATGGATTGCATGGAGTATGCTGTAAAGAATAGCCCCAGAAGAAGTAAACAGGAAGCTCAGAATAGCATTTATCATCAGAATTATCTGGAAGCTATAGGGCAGCTGTTGCCATCTATCAATGCAAGCACTTCGGCCTCTTTCAACTTTGGTAGAGGACTTGATGCCGAAACCAATACCTACACCAATATAAATTCGTTTAATAATAATTACAATTTATACTCATCACTTACTCTGTTCGATGGGTTAGCGAATGTTACGAGAGTGAGATTGCAGCATGTGAATAAATTGTTGGGAAGACAACAGTTGGAGTATACCAAAGATATGATAGCTTACGAAGTGATGGAGGCATTCTATAATGTATTATATAATACTGAAAGAGTAAAACTTGCAGAACAGGAACTGGAGGAAAGTACATCCAACTTGAAACAGGTACAGCGAATGATGGAGCTGGGTGTGAAAGGCTTTCCCGAAGTGGCAGAAATGACAGCACAGGAAGCGGCTAATAAATACAGTCTGACACGTCAAAAAAATATCCTCATTATAGGGGTTATTTTGCTGAAAGAGAAAATGAATTATCCAATTGATGAAACTCTTGAAGTAGGCGATGCAGGAGCATTGGATATAGTCGTTAAGTCGGATCAAACAGCATATACTATTTTCGAGCACTCAAAATCGTTTCTGCCTCAGGCTTTAGTTGCCGAGTCTTCAGTGAGAGTACAGGAGTTAGCATATAAATCGGCTAAAGGAGGTTTATTCCCTACTATAGCCGTAGAGGGTGGATACTCTACAGGTTTTTCGAGATATATGGATGGTAGCGAATACTCATCATTTGGGTATCAGTTCAAGAATAAAATGGGGCGATATGTTGGATTCTCGGTTCGAGTGCCTATTTTCAACGGTTTCTCCCGTACAGCAGAAGTAAGAAGAGGAAAAGCACAGCTTGTAATAACTCAAGCGCAGCGTGAAGAAACATTGCGGGTACTATACAGTGAGATAGAGCAGGCCGTTGCAGACATGAACGGACAGGTAGACGAATATTATCAGGCAAAAAAACAAACAGAGGCAATGGAAGTTGCCCAGAAAGTGAATGAACGTAAGTTCTCGGAAGGGCTTATCAGTGCATTGGAATTGCACACAAGTGCAAATCGCCTGCTACAGGCAAGAGCTGAAGAGTTAAACTCCCAACTTAAATTTCAACTTAAATTTAAGTTGGTGGCTTATTATAAAGGAGAGCCATTTGTCGTAGAAGATTAAGTTCGCAGAACTATTTATTGCTTTGGCAAGTGTAATAACGAGAGTTAGTTATGGTTCTGAGAAATGATATTAAATATTTTATTTTACTCAAAAGAGAATAGAAACAATAGATAACTACATATTGATATGGATACGATTATAGAGAAGAAAAAAGGATTGAAGAAGAAACATATTCCATTTGTGATTGGAGGAATAATCCTGTTGATAGCTGTCGGATGGCTTATTTTCGGCAATCATGCTTCGAAGCTGAATGTTGAGAAGCAGAAAGTAAGTGTACAATCCGTAACGAAGGGACAGTTCAATGACTATGTTCGTATCAGTGGACAGGTTCAGCCCATCAATACCATACAATTGAGTGCGATTGAAGGGGGGATGGTAGCCGAAAAGTTGATTGAGGAAGGCTCGGAAGTTCACAAGGGAGATATTGTTATTCAATTGACAAATCCGATGTTGAATCTTTATATTCTGGATAGTGAAGCCCAATTGGCGGAGAAACAAAATTTCCTTCGAAATACACAGGTTGCCATGGAGCAGGAGAAGCTGAACCTGAAAAAAGAGAAGCTTCAATTGGATATGGATGTAGAACGTAAGAAGAGAAAGTTCCTGCAATATAAACAATTGTACTCCGAAAATTTGACTTCGAAAGAAGAATTTATTCAGGCAAAAGAAGATTATGATTATGCAGTTGATGGTCGTAATCTGGTTGTGGAGCGTCAAAAACAAGATTCTATTTATCGGGGAATTCAGGTCGATCAAATGGAGGAAAGTTTATTTAATATCCGAAGAAACTTGACATTGGTACGTCAACGAGTGGATAACCTGAATGTAAAAGCTCCTGTTGACGGGCAATTGGGATTACTGGATGTGGAAATTGGTCAGACTGTTGCAACAGGCGGACGAGTGGGGCAAATCAGTGTTTTGTCTGATTTCAAAGTGGAAGCTTTGATTGATGAACATTATATTGATAGGGTAAGAACCGGTTTAGATGCAACTTTTGAACGTCAGGACAAAAACTTCGCTTTACGTGTACGCAAAGTATATCCCGAAGTAAGGGAGAAACAATTTAAAACTGATTTTATATTCGAAGGCGAACGCCCTGATAATATCCGTGCAGGGCAAACCTATTATATTAATCTGCAATTGGAACAACCTGTAGATGCTATACTGATTCCCAGAGGTGCTTTTTATCAAACAACAGGCGGACAATGGATATTTGTTGTTACTCCCGACGGAAGCAGAGCGATCAGACGTAAAATTACTATAGGAAGACAAAATCCCAACTTCTACGAAGTGACGAGTGGTCTTGAATCGGGCGAGAAAGTAATTACTTCGTCTTACGACACATATGGTGATGTGCAGGAATTAATCTTAAAGTAAAAAGAATATTACTATGAATAACTTTAATTTGATAATAAGATCATTGTTTAAAAAGAAAGAGAATAATATCATCAAAATATTATCTCTGGGAACGGGGCTTGCTGTGGGGCTGATAATTATCTCCAAAGTGTTTTTTGAGCTTAGTTATGACAACTTCTATCCCGATTCGGAGCGTATCTATCTGATACAATCAGTAGCAAAAGTCGGAACAGCCGGAAATGAAGAGACTAAGGAATATGTACAAGTAAGTGGTGCTATAGCCCCCGGTATGAAAGCCGAAGTGCCCGAAGTGGAATCTGCTACCCGCATTACGTATATGGGGTGGAAAACCCCATTCTATACTCCCGACAAGAAATATTATACAGGTACATTTATCATGGCCGACAGTTGTTTCTTTGATGTATTGCCCCGTCCTATGATTGTTGGAAATGCAAAAGAGATATTAGCCCGACCCTTATATGCATTAGTTTCTGAAAGCATTGCCCAAAAGATGGGAGGGAATGTTGTAGGACAATCTATTCAGCATGAGAGTTATCCGGGACGTCGCATCACTATTGGAGGCATCTTTAAGGATGTACCCGAAAATACTCATCTAAAGTATGATATTGTGGTGTCATTAGTCTCAATTAAAAATTTCTCGTATGATGGTTCGCTAGACTGGCTGGGAAACGATCGTTATTTGGGTTATGTAAAGTTAATGCCCGGTACCGATCCTGCAAGTTTGGCTCCTGCCATTCGTCAGATGCAAGAGCGTAATCAATCTATGGAGGATATGAAAAAAGCAGGCATCGATCTTTCTTACACACTATTACCGCTTGAGAAACTAAATAGCGATAACCCTGAGGCTAAACGAATGACTCTTTTGTTATCGGCCATTGCATTTGCTTTGATATTTACATCCATCATGAATTATATATTGATCTTGATATCCACATTGGTTAACCGTGGAAAAGTAATATCGATCTATAAATGTTATGGAGCTGAAAAAAAGGATATCTCTAAACTTATTTTTGGAGAGACTTTTTTTCACCTGATTATTTCTTTGGTAATATCGATACTCTTAATTTTTTGTTTCAGAGGCACAGCAGAAGAAATTTTGTCAGTATCCGTAGACTCTTTATTCTCCCTTCGCACTTGCTTGTTTCTAGGAATCATTTGTATCCTTATTTCCTTGATTATCGGTTTTATACCTTCGTATTTGTTTTCACGCATTCCTGTAGCGTCTGTTTTTCGTAATCTCACTGGTACACGCCGTGGGTGGAAAATGGCTCTTTTGTTTTTTCAATTACTAACAACAACCTTTCTGGTTACCTTACTGGTTATTGTATCACGCCAATACGATGTATTGGTGAATGTTGATCCCGGCTATAATTATGAAAAATTACTCTATTACAGAGCCAGTGGCATGAATGAAAACGAACGGCAAAAAATAATTGACGAGCTTCGTGCTTTGTCTGAGGTGGAAATGATTGCAACGGCAGATCAGTTACCTTTTTATAGTCAATCGGGTAATAATGTATTCCTGCCTAATGATGAAAGAGAGCTTTTTAATATTGCTGATTTATATGGAGCGGATGAAAACTATCTTTCTTTAATGAAAATCCCTATAATAGAAGGTAAAGGTTTTGATAAAGAAACATCGAATAAGGGAGATGTTATAGTCAGCCGTAAATTTGCAGATAAATTATCAGAAATAGCTAATTGGAAAGATGGTGCTATAGGCAAAGATATACGCATATCGGAACATGATGCCTGTCGTATCGTAGGGGTGTATAACGATATTCGAATAGGCTCAGTCAGCAATGAGGATCGCCGTCCGTCGGCAATATTCTATTCCGATAAACCGGCTGAATTTATACTGATAAAAATGAACGAATTGCAGTCTGATAATATTCAAAAAGTATATGATGTACTCAAAAAAATATTTCCTGAAAAAGATATTACACTCCCTATATATAAAGATAGTATAGTGCAGATATATTACAGTTCCCGACAGTTTCTGAATGCAATAACAATAGGCGGAATTGTTACTCTGATAATAACCCTTATCGGATTGATCGGCTATACTACCCATGAAGTGAATCGCCGCAGATCGGAGATTGCAATACGCAGAGTAAACGGAGCTACAATATCGGATATATTAAAGCTGTTTGTCAAAGATAATTTGTGGATTGTTTTTCCCGCACTTGTTTGTGGCGGAATAGCTGCCGCTATAGCTGCTGCTAAATGGATGGAAGATTTTTCAGAGAAAACAGAACTGTCTCCACTGCTATTTATTTCCTGTGGGACTGCTGTGCTAGTCACTGTGTTATCTGTTGTATGTCTGAATTGCTTATATACAGCCAATCAGAACCCTGTAGACACATTAAAAACCGATTAACTTGTAAACTTAAATTTTTCATTACTGAATAAACAATTTAAAAACCAATATTATGATACAGATTAAAGATCTAAAGAAAGTATTTCGCACAGAAGAGGTTGAAACAGTTGCATTGAACGGTATTTCCATGCATGTAACTCAAGGTGAATTTATCGCTATTATGGGACCTTCGGGCTGCGGTAAATCAACTTTATTGAATATTCTTGGTTTGTTGGATAACCCTACCTCAGGACACTATCTGCTTGATGGAAAAGAAGTGGGTAATCTGAAAGAAAAAGAACGTACACAATCCCGAAAAGGAAACATCGGTTTTGTATTTCAGAGTTTCAATCTGATAGAAGAGATGACTGTTTTTGAGAATGTGGAATTACCTCTTACATACTTGAAAGTAAAAGCAGCAGAGCGTAAAAAACGAGTAGAAGAAACGCTTCATAAGATGAGTATTAGCCACAGAGCAAGCCATTTTCCGAATCAACTATCGGGAGGTCAGCAGCAACGTGTAGCTATTGCCCGTGCTGTAATTGCCAACCCTAAATTGATCCTTGCCGATGAGCCTACAGGAAACCTGGACTCTAAGAATGGTAAAGACGTTATGGATTTATTGACAGAGCTAAATCAGGAAGGTGCAACAATCGTGATGGTGACTCACTCTCAACATGATGCTTCGTTTGCCCATCGTACCATAAATCTGTTTGACGGGCAAATCATTACAGAAGTAGAAAGTAAGATGTAAATCGTATTCTATTTCATCTCTAGCGAAAAAGAAAATTATGAAGCAATTTCTCAGGAATTTTAGCAAACAAAAGACTGTCGGCATATTGAATATTTGCGGCTTGAGTCTTGGGATCATGGTATCTCTTACTGTTGGATTATGGGCTATTAACGAATTGACATTCGATAATTTCCATGCCAATGGAGATAAAATGTATCGGGTTGTGCAGAGTTTTGTTTTAAATGAAGAACCGATAAAAGCAGCATCCTCTTTCAAACCATTAGGAGAATTGGCTGCAGCTGAAATTCCTGAAATAGAGCAAATGTGTAGGGTAGTAGTACGAACCGATGGTGTAACTATAAATAATATGGTTAACTGGGGTGTTAAGGTGCTTATTACCGATCATAATTTCTTTTCATTTTTCACCTTTCCTTTAAAAAAAGGCGATATAAGAACGTCTTTTTCTGCTCCCGATAATGTGATTCTAACTGAGTCCGCAGTTAAAAAATATTTTCAGGATGAAGATCCTATTGGTAAAATAATTAAGATTCATGGGTCTCAATTTACAGTCTCGGCAATAATGTACGATATGCCCCGAAATTCGCATATTCAAGGAGAGATGGTTTTTCCTTTGTTTGGTGAATTCAAAGATTTGGGCTGGAATAGTAGCTTTTCATATGATACCTACTTCGTTATACCTTGTAATGTTGATTTTGACTCTATTGAGAAGAAACTTACTCAAATTAATAAATTGGGTACATCTTCATTTTTAGACGGTGCGGATAATGATGTAAAGCTTGAGCCTTTAAACGAAATCCATTTTAGTAAAACGGATCCCGCTTTTGATAGTGCAGTGAAAGGAGATAAGCAGCTTTTGATTATATTTCTAACCACAGCCATTGCTATACTTATTATTGCTTGTATAAATTTTACGAATCTGTTTATTTCAACCTCTTTTATTCGGGCAAAGGCTATAGGAATTAAAAAATCGCAGGGAGCTAGTAAAATATCTTTGATATCAGATTTCTATAAAGAGACACTTGTGTATGTTCTGGTTTCTGTTGTTGGTGGTGTATTGCTTGCTGTATTTACTTTACCTGTCTTTAATAGTTATACCGGATCTCAGGTAAGTATCGATTTCTTGTCTCTTGAATTGTATTTATATATTATTTGCCTGATAGTTATAACAGCACTATTGGCAGGCTCTTTCCCTGCTCTTCAGATGACCCGATTCGGAATTATCGAGACGCTTACCAGTAAGTTTCGAGGAAAGAAGATGTCAGCCTTTCAGAAAATACTTATCATCATACAATTTACATCATCTATTTGCTTACTTATAGTAGTATTCTTTTTGGCTAGGCAGATTGATTATATCCTGTCTCAGGATTTACGGTTCGATAATAAAAACGTAATATATGTACAAGGATGGGATGCTTTTGGCGCTGACTATAAAGCTTTACGTGACGAATTGATTCAAGACCCATCAATCAAAGATGTTGCAATAAAACAATACAACTTGCCCTTTAAAATGGGGAATGGGATAGGTGGAAAGAATCTTGAAACGGGAGAGCAAATATTGCTGGACTTATCGGAGGTTACTCCTAACTATTTTGATCTTTTTGGGATGAAGTTTGTTGCTGGCGAAAACTCGCTGATTCTCGAAAGCTCATCCAGTGCAAATTACTGTGTTATTAATGAGCGTGCTGCTGAGGTTTTGGGACTTAAAGATCCGGTTGGAAAGTCCTTTAGTTTAGTGTCTATCGGGGGAAAGCTTAGTGAAAAAGATGGTGAACCCTATATTGTGAAGGGTGTGATAAGAGACACATATGTAAAATCGCTACATCAAGAGCCCGATCCCCAGATGTATCTTAGTGCATCGCACACTGCAAATAATCCTATATTTTTTAAAATTGCCGGCGATCCTCAAAAAGCAATAAGAACCATAGAGAAGAAATGGAAAGAAATTGTTCCGCATGTTCCTTTCGAATATCATTTTTTGGATGAAACGTACGAAAAGTTATACTTGTCTGAAATCAATACACGTAATGTTTTAAGCTATGCCTTGGTTATAACTTTTATAATTACAATAACAGGATTGTATGCCATGGCTTTTTATTCTATTCAGCGAAGGATAAAAGAAATAGGCATTCGTAAAATAAATGGGGCAACGCTTACCGACCTTTTACTATTACTTAATAAAGATATTGTGATATGGGTAATCATCTCTTTTTTTATAGCCTGTCCGATATCCTATTTATTCTTAAGTAATTGGCTGAATGGCTTTATCGTAAAAATAGATTTAAGTATATGGGTATTTCTTTTGGCAGGAACTCTATCAGCTTTGGTTGCATTGCTAACAGTAAGTTACCAAACATGGAAAGCCGCATCGACTAATCCCGTAGAATCTATTAAAAACGAATAATTTTAGTTTCCATAATATTCAGTCAAGGAGAAGTCTATTCTACATTTTTTTCATGTGCAAAGTGACTATTAGTAAGATAAAACTTCTCCTTCTTTTTATCGAAAAATTAAATATAAAAAACAATGAGAATAGCAGATTTAAAAATATACCAGAAGTTTCTGTCTCGAAACAAATTATATACCTTGGTATCGGTGGTTGGCTTTTCAGTATCACTTACGTTTGTGATACTATTGGGTATATATGTAAAGCAGGAACTGTCGGTGGATAGTTTCCATGAGAAGAAAGATCGGATATTTTTACTTGCTCATGACGAGTCTTCTAAATTTGGTAATCCAGTAGCCGATTTTGTGAAAGATAAATGTCCCGAAGTAGAGGCATATACCCGAATACACCCCATGTCTGTAGTCTTGGGCGAAAAAGGACAGCAGAAGGTAAAAGCAGAAGCGTTGTTCGCCGATTCGACTTTCTTTAATGTATTCTCTTTTAAATTGATCGAAGGTAATCCCTCGCAGGTACTTTCTACATTGAAGTCGGTTGTAGTAACAAAATCATTTGCAAATAAGATGTTTTCAGGTAAGAATCCTGTAGGAGTGCATCTTATAATTAATAATGTAGAGTATACTATTACAGGTATAATGGAAGATATTCCCCAAAATACGCAGATCCCTAAAGCGGATTTTGTTGTTAACTACGCATCTATTACTCAATTTTTTGGGGGTGATTGGATATTGACAACTCCATACAATTTTGGTTTCACTATGTATTTTCTGGAAAAAGAGGGTAGCGATCTGCCGGCTAAAACACCTATGCTATTGGAATTATTTAAGAAAGAGTTTTGGTTTTATAAAGACGGTTTTACCCAAGATCTTAAATTTATACCTCTTAAAGATGCTTATTTCGAGATAAATGAGCCGTATTCTAATCTCAGGACAAATAGTAAGACACTTATTTCGGTCTATACAGGTATTGTTATCCTTATATTGGTAATTGCTCTGTTGAACTATATTAATATGACTGTGGCTCAGGCAGGATTCAGAGGAAAAGAAGCAGCGATGAAGAAGCTTCTGGGCTGTAGCCGTAAGAGTTTAATGCTGCAATTATTGACAGAATCGCTTTTGATGACCTCTTTTACCTTTATTCTGGGGCTTTTCATGGCTTTTCTTATTGAGCCGTCTTTTAATAATCTACTGAATACGGATCTAAACTTATCAGACCAGTTGAGCTTTACGCTGATTTGTATCGCTACTATTTTCGTCCTATTTATTTCTATTGTAGCAGGTTTTATTCCGGCTATAATCATATCAGGATTTAACCCTATTGAAATAGTGAAGGGATCTTTTTCCCGTAAAGTGAAGTCGAAATATTCAAAATTACTTATTGTATTTCAGTATATCGTAGCTATCGTTTTGCTTATCTGTAGTTTCTTTATTAAGCAGCAGTCTGATTTCCTTGTAAATTATGATACAGGATTCAATCGTGATCGTATTTTTATAATGGATAATGTTCTGGATAGTGCCCGATTGGTAGGGTTTAAAAATATACTATATACTATATCCGGGGTTGAATTAGTTTCTTATAGTCAGGGAACTCCTGTTAGTGGCAGCAATAATAATTCTTTCGAGGTAGATGGAGTACAGTTTAGTTTTCAGGAGTTAGTTGTTGACTCTGTATTTTTCAAGATATTCGATATTAAGATATCACCTACCGGTATAGAACCAACCAATGATACTTATTGGGTAAATCAAAAAGCTTTTAATGCGCTACATCCCGATTCTGTTTCATTCATGGCAAATTTTGGGAACAACAATAATCAGCAAATAGCTGGGATTGTGAGTGATTTCAATTTCAAATCATTACATGAACCTATGGGATTAATGCGCATACGCAAACTTCCGGCTGGTCATTGGGTAGGGGATATTACCGTAAAAATAACAGAGGGAGCAGATTTGTATAAAACAGCAGATAAAATAAAAGATACTTATTCGAAATATAATGGCGGGGAGCTTTTTGAAGCCCGATTTGCAAATGATATCCTCCAGAAGGCATACGAAAAAGAAGAAAAGACTTCCCAAATAATATCTGCATTTGCTATACTTACTATTCTGATTATGGTGATGGGGGTCTTTGCCATGTCACTTTATCTGATTCGTCAGAAAGAAAAAGAAATAGGCATCCGAAAGGTGAATGGTGCTACCGAAGGTGAAATTCTGAGAATGCTGAATATGGATTCTTTTATCAGAGTGTTGATCGCATTTGTGTTTGCCTGTCCGATAGCTTATTATGCTATGAGCAGATGGTTAGAAGGTTTTGCTTACAAAATAGATCTTAGCTGGTGGGTATTTGTAGTTTGCGGTCTGATAGTATTGTTGTTGTCTCTTCTTTCGGTAAGCTGGCAAAGCTTAAGAGCTGCACGTGCGAACCCTGTTGATTCGATAAAAGGAGAGTAAAGAGTATTTCTTATAATATAGATATTATGTATAATATTCCATTTGTCGTAAGGCGTTTTCTGAAAACAAAAAACCTTCGAATTGTGAATTTGTTGGGTTTGGCTCTCATGTTTGCGTGTATACTTGTTTCGTATACTTATGTAAAAAGAGAACTTAGCTTTGATAAGTTTTATTCGAAAGCAGACCGCATTGTTCGTATGGCAGTGAGTTATGACGGACAACAGGCTGACGGGCGTATGTATGGTACAAATGTTAATCAAATAGTGCAAAGTATATCCGAAATTGAGGCGGTACTTAAATTGTCAAAAATAAACACAGCTATTCTTACTTCCAAGGGAACAAAGCAAGTGATAACCGATCTTTATTTTTCGAGTGATAACCTTTTTGAGATACTTGATATCCCTTTGCTTAACGGGGATAGTCAAACAGTTTTTAAATCACCGGGAAGTGTTGTAATTAGCGAAAAGCTGGCATATCAGCTATTCGGAAAAGCCGATATTATAGGAGAGAAAATAGAACTAAGTGGACGCAGGTTTCAGAATATGACATGCTCTATAGCCGGCGTTTTTAAGGACATGCCCGGTAATACTCATTTCCATACCGATATTATTGTCAGGGAAGCCGATTTTGATAATTCTTTTTTCTATGCTTATCTTTTGGTTACTAAAGGACCAAACTATTCAGAATTAGAGAAGAAAATATCAGATGTCTTTTTAAAGGAAAATCCTCAGAGACCTGGTGCTGAGATCAATCTAATGCCTATGGCGGATATTCACCTGCATAGCCATGTCCTGAGGGAGATGGAACCTAATGGCAATATCTATTATATCTATCTTATTATTGGAGCGAACATGCTACTTTTTATAATAGTAATGTTTAATTTGTGGCTTAATGCCAGTGTTATCTTTTCTTATAATAAAAGGTATTATCAATTACTGCGATTTAATGGAGCATCGTCTTATGTGGTGGCAAAAGATGAAATTCAGGTGGTGTTTTGGTTGACAGTTGCAGGTATATTAGCCGGTAAATTGATTTCCGTATTTGTTGCCGATTACTTCTCCATATCCTTTAACTTTATCTCCATTGGAGAAGAGATAATTCTCTGTTTATTCTTTTTATTTATTACTGTTCTTGTCTCATTATTTCCTGTTCTTTCGAATATTTCATCGACATTCTTTTTCAATGACCGTATTGATCTTAAAACCATTCGGTTTTCTTTTTCGAATGTAAAGTATATGCTTGTTATTCAATATAGTATTGTGATTTTTATCATTATAGTAACTCTTGGGATAAATAGCCAGATTACTCTGATAAGGAATACTCAGGTTGGAGGTATGGAGAGTAATATTGTTGTTTTCGATGAACAGCCTCCGGAGATAATCAGTAATTATTCATCATTAAAAGATGAATTATTGAAGCATCCCGAAATAGAATCGGTAACCGGAGCTATGCAACTGCCGGGATCAGCGGTCAGAGATATGATTGGGGCAACTGTCGAAGGAAAAGAGCAGATACATTTGCCGGTATTGGTTGTGGGTGAAGATTTCTTTCCTTTTTATGGCATTAAGATAGAAGCCGGAAAGATGTTTGCTCCTTTAAAAATGTCTCTCAAAGAAGAGGAAGAACTCCTTTTCAGACGGATAGATGAAAACATATTTTCGAATCTGAAAGAAGATATTATCCTTAACAGGAAAGCTTTACAAGTATTGGGGTTTACTTCACCCGAAGAGGCTATCGGTAAAGAAATAAAAATAGAACATAGTGCACTCGATTATACTCAATCGGCGGTAGTATCGGGAGTTGTAGACGATTTTACATATACCAGTGTCTACGAAGATGCTGTTCCGATGATAATATTACAGCGGAATATGTTTATGAATTGTTTTATGATTCGTTTTGTACCCGAACACGAAACGCAGGCTATGCAGACATTGAACTCGGTTTGGGGGAAAATAAATCCTGATTATCCGATCAATTATAAATTTCTGAGCGATACATATAATGTTGTATATAAAAATGAATTGAATGCAGGAAAGGTCATAAAGTTCTTTTCGGTACTATGCCTGATTATTACTATTCTCGGATTAATTGTTTTTATGGCATTTATGATAAAAACTCGAACCAAGGAAATCGGTATCAGAAAAGTAAATGGAGCAACTAATCGGGAGATTGTTACCATGCTTAATGTAAGTTTGTTGAGGTGGATTTTACTTTCTGTTTGTATAGCTATACCAGTAGCTTGGTTTATAATAGAGAAATGGCTTGAGAATTTTGCATATAAAGCCGATCTAAATTGGTGGATGTTTGTTACAGCAAGTGTTTTTGTTTCTCTTATCTCTCTCGTTGCTGTTAGTTTCCAGAGCTGGAAAGCTGCAAAGATAAATCCAGTGAATTCGGTAAAGAGTGAATGAAATAATAAGAAAATAACTCTCTTACTATATTGTATATTAAGTAATACAAAGTATCTAATACTATATTTTACTTGTATGGGCAGACCTGTGTGTCTGTCCTTTGTGATTGACCACATAGGTTCACCCCTGCACCAAAGCAATAAAAAGGTCTGAGACCTTACACATTAAACACCATGCTGAAAACAGTCCATTCGTTTGAAGTATGGTGTTTTAGATTTCCACCATGTAGTCGCATAATATAGCGTGAAACACTAAGTCCGATACCAGTACCGTAGTCTTTAGTTGTGAAGAATGGTATAAATATATGAGCGGCAATTTCTTGTGGAATAGGTTCGCCGTTGTTTGCAATGTCTATTGATACTCTATTCTCTGCTTCTGTTACCTTGATCTCTATTTTTCCATCTTGATTGGCTGCTATGGCCTCCAGAGCGTTCTTTATTATATTTACCAGTATTTGTGTTATTTGCCCTTCATCGGCATTTAATGTAGTCTGCTTATTTGTATAAATAATATGGGATACGATGCCTTTCTCTTCCAGATTTGCAGACTCGAGGCGGAGTATCTTTTCTAATAAGGGAATCAATTCGAATTGTCGGAATTGAGGAGTTGGTACTCCCGTAAATTTTCGATACGAATCGACAAATGTGATCAAACCTTTAGCTGTAGAACTAATGGTCTCAAGAGCATCTATTGTGTTTCTTTGAAGGGAATCGTCCGATGTTTCATCCGATTTCATTTTATAGGAAAAGAGCAAAGTTTCAGTTAAAGAAGTAATCGGCGCTATTGAGTTCATTATTTCATGAGTCATTACGCGAATTAGGCGTATCCACGATTCCATTTCTTTAGCTTCAAGTTCATTACCAATATTATTGAGGGTAATAACTTTCATTGCACCTTTCTTCAATGTTATTTTGGAAACATGCAGGCTTATCTGGATTTCTTCCCGTTCGTTGGCAATCTTTATTTGAGTATTGTCTTTTACTTCTAAGTCTTTAAAAAGCTCAGGTAACGATTCGTCAACAGCATTTAATTGGTTAAGGTGCGTAAATACAGGCAGTCCTAATAACTTATTGGTCGCACGATTGGTTGCATGCACATTGTTGTTGTGATCCAATATTATGATTCCTGTAGAAACACTTTCCAGAATAAGGCTCAGGAATTTTTCGTTTTCAATTACCTCTTTTCGTGCTTTTGTCAATATATCCTTGATGCGGTTCATCATCTGATTCAGCTCTTTCTCTCTCTTCGAAGTTTTGGCTTCCGTAAAGTGAAAAGAGTAATCTCCATTATCTAAGGCATTGAGCAGGAAAAGTATATTTTGATTGAATCTTTTATAATGGCTATAAAGATTCTTTAAGGAGAATATCGCCAATAATAGAAATATGCCGACATACACATATTCGTGTTGGACTATGAGAAAGGTGCTTGCCGCTACTGACAGAATCAATAGTATCAAAAAAAGTATGAGCTTATATTCGATCGATTTAAACATATTATCTTTTTATTATCATATAAGTTCGACTTATAAACCATACTTTTTCATCTTGCTATATAAAGTAGGGCGTGTGATGCCCAATTCGGTAGCAATGGCAGATATATTCTTATCGTATTTGTTCAAAGCTTTTTCAATTAGAATTTTTTCCATTTCCTCAAGAGTTATTGCTTCTATAACAGCCGCTTTATTTTCCATTGGTCGCATATAGAAATCGGTGGGTTGCAGTTCTGTTCCATCACTTAATATGACAGCCTTTTCAATTGCATGCTGTAATTCGCGCACATTCCCCGGCCATGAATATCCTTCTAGTTTTGAAATAGCTTTGTCACTTAATTTCAATTCTTTTTTGTTGTATTTTTTTGTAAACTTATCAAGGAAGAAGTTCGCCAGTAATACGATATCTTCCCGACGTTCACGCAAGGGGGGAACTTCTATTTGTATGGTGTCGATACGGTATAGTAAGTCTTCTCGGAATTCTCCGTCCTGAACCGCTTTAAATAAGTTTCTGTTTGTTGCACAAATAAGTCGTATATCTACGGGGATAGGAGTATTACTTCCGACTCTTATAATGTATCTTGATTGTAAGGCTGTCAGCAATTTGGCTTGTAGAGTATAACTTAGGTTTCCAATTTCATCCAGAAAAAGAGAGCCGTTGTCGGCTGCTTCAAATTTTCCTGCACGATCGGTTTTTGCATCGGTAAACGATCCTTTAATGTGTCCGAATAATTCACTCTCGAATAAGCTTTCGGTTACTGCGCCCATATCTACACTTACCAATGTTTCACTGGCACGTAAGGATAGGTGATGTATTTTTTTTGCGATTAATTCTTTACCTGTTCCATTTTCGCCGGTTATTAACACGTTGGCATCGGTCTTTGCTACTTTCTTGATGAGGGCAAGAAGGTTCTGCATTATTTTGGATTCTCCCCAACAGAAGTCTTCCTCTTTATTTAACTCGGAGTTTAGTACATTCTGCTTCTCGCGTAGCTTTTTTACTTCTTTACGAGATTGGCGCAGCGAAAATGCAGCTTGTAATGTAGCCAGTAGCTTTGTATTGTCCCATGGTTTGACAACAAAATCGGACGCTCCTTCTTTCAATGCTTTTACTGCCAGCTCGATATCCGCATATGCGGTGAAAAGCACAACGGGTAGTTCGGCATCTATCTTTTTGACTTCTGACAGCCAGTATAAACCTTCATTTCCGGAGTTTATTCCGGCAGAGTAGTTCATATCTAATAAGACAATGTCGGGATTTTTTTCTCTCAATGTCGAGATGAGTGTATTAGGCGAGGATAATAAATAGACATGTTCGAAATAACTGTCTAGTAGAATGCGTAATGCGCTTAGTACGTTTTTATTATCATCAACAACAAGAATACTTCCTTTTTTCATCTATAGGATCAATTAAGCTAATAGTACAAATGTAGTTAATAATCAAATAAGACTATCCGGGTTCTATAGAAATGGCCGAAATAAAAATTGAAATTACATGTTTTTAAATCTGAAAAATAATATTTTAAGAATTGTATGATAATAGAATTCACATTGATAGTGCTTAATTTTAAGAAAAATATGTTAATTTAGCGTTCGCTTTACAATTGTCAAACTTTGAGAAACTATACATCTTTAATATACACACAAATTATTTTATTATGAGAAAACTACTATTGCTTTTTCTGGGTATTATTTTTATACCCCTGGCTATGTATGCAGGTCCTGCTATGTCTGGTTTAATCAAAGACAAACAACCTGATGGTACACCTGTCGAATATTATCTGAGAGGTGATGAGAAAATTAACTGGATGGAGTCCCCCGATGGATATACATTATTGCTGGATAGTAGTAGGCGTATTGTGTATGCACTTCAAAACAGCGATGGAGACATAGAGCCTTCCACAGTTGTTTACAAGGGTACATCATTAAAAAGATCTATCGATCCTGCTACTATTGCTATACCTAAGAGATTGTTTTACAGCAACTCTCAGGTCGACAAAATGCTTCAGATCTGGAATGTAGAGAAGGAGCAGGTCAGAGTGCGATCGGTTGGCTCCCGACCCTATCAGGGAGAGTTTCGTGTATTATGCGTATTGGTAGATTTTGCCGATAGACCTATGACGACTGAAAATGTAAAGTATAAATTCGAAATGTTATTAAACCAAAGAGGTTATGTCGGTACATTAGGAAATCCCGGTTATGGTAGCGTAAAAGACTACTTTCTCGAGAATTCTTATGGCAAAGTGAATATCACTTTTGATGTGATTGGTCCTTATCGTGCCGAAGAAATGTCTAATTACAGAGGCACTCATGTATACCAAGTGACGAACTTGAGTAAACTAGGTAAGTTTTTAATACAAAATAAAATACAAAATGAACCTAATCTGGATTTATCTTTATATACGGATGGTTACAGTGAAATAAATAGGTTGCACATCATTTTTGCTGGAGAAGATCAGGCTTTTGCAGGTCTTGCTAATGGATTTGCTTGGGGACATCAGTATGGCTTTGGAATGGGAGCCTCTTCTGAACCTGGAAATCCGGACGACTATCTTTGTGTAAGTCCAAAAGATGGACAGACATATCGATTTAAACGATATTCTTGTTCTGCCGAATTAACTCCCAATATGCGAAATAAAGACGAGAAACAAGTTTCGACAATAGGTGTTCCGACTCATGAACTTGCACATCTTCTTTTCGAATCAAAAGATTTTTACGATGGATATGGTATATATAAAGGTACAGGACAATGGGATTTGATGGGAGGTGGCACTCATAATTATATAACAGATGATTTTTACTCGTCTATGTTCTATGGTAACAGCCCTGCACATATGAATATGTATGAAAAGATAAGGCTTGGTTGGGTCAAGCCTAAGGTTTTAACTAACTCTGGCTCTTTTAGTCTCGAAAATGCGGCGGAGAATCCGGTGGCATATATATACCAGAAGGGAAATAATCTGACCGACTTTACTTCTATTGAAAGTATTCAGGATGACTTTTTTATTCTTGAAAATCGTCAAAAGAAAGGTTTTGATGCCGGACTATTAAACGGTCCACAATACAATGGACCGTCATTTCAAGGAGGCTTACTGATATATCGTGTTGACAAGAATATAAGAATTTCTAGCCCCAATTATAGTTATCCCCAAAAACTATATCCGGTATGTGCATCATCTATATATGCTTTTCCCGGTCAGATAGAAGGAGGGAATATTGTCGATTCTTATGGAGATATAAATAATATCGGTTGTGTTTTCGGGAATGAATATACTTCATTTACTGATGCATCTATTCCGTCAGCTAAAACCGTATTGGAATATAACGATGGAAGTGTAGCAAATTCCATAGAGACCGGAAAGCCTCTAACCAATATTGTTAATCAAAACGGTGTTGTAACTTTTAGGTTTGGAGATTTGCCGGATGCAAAATACCATGAAGACGATAAAGAGGGATTGCGGGCATTTTTGAAAGAAAACAAAAACTTGGAAGCGTGTAATCTAGTCCCTAGCGATACATTAAATTGGAATATGTTGGAAGAGTGGGTGGACAAGTTCAATGCTAACAGTGGAATATCTGTAGAATGGTCAAATGAAGTACCCAAAAGGCTTATCGGATTGAATCTTAAACATATGGGTAACAAAATTACGGGGTCTATACGATTTGCTAAATTTGCTAAATTAGAATCTTTAGATTTTTCTTTTGGTACTATTCTTGCCAGCTATAATGTTACTAATTGTGAAAATTTAAAGACTTTAATTTGTTCGAACAATTTTTACATGTCTTCTCTAAATATAGCTGGCTGCCCCAATTTAGAATATTTAGAATGTAGTGTGAGCATGATAGGTAATTTGGATTTATCCGGGTGTCCAAAATTGAAATATTTGTCATGTTCAATTAATTACCTGACCGATTTGGATTTATCAAACTGTCCTGATTTGGAATATTTAGCATGTGGAACTAATCTAATAACCAAATTAAATGCATCCGTTTGTCCAAAATTAAAATATTTAGAATGTGAAAGGCTCACATATTTTATGAATTATAAAGGAAGTACTAAATTGACAGATTTAGATGTATCTGCTTGTGCTGATTTAGAATCTTTATTGTGTGGGAATAATGATTTGACCAATTTAAATATTTATGCAGGAAATAACTTAAAGAGACTTTCGTGTGCAAATAATAAGCTAACGGAATTAGATGTATCAAATTATTCAAAGTTGAATGATTTGTCGTGTGAGGGTAATCAATTAAAGGAGTTAGATTTAGCTGACTGTTCCAATTTATCGCATTTTTCATGCCAAAATAATCAATTGAAATCATTAAATAATATAGCAGATTGCATTAACCTACTTGATTTATGGTGCTCCAATAATCAATTGTCTCAATTGGATGTGTCGGCTTCTTTAAATATATTGCAACTTGATTGTTCTTTTAATCAATTGGCAGAGTTGAAAGTTCCTCAAAGATTAGATTGGAAGGAGTTGCATTGCAATAATAACTATTTGAAATTTTCAACATTACCACTCCCATTTCCCTCAAGTTCGTGGTATTCCTATTCACCTCAACAAGCTATCATTGGAGAAGACACCCCATCGGGTCAGATAATCGATTTGAGCAGTGAATATAATATCAATGGAAATATAACGACTTATTCTTGGTATAATCAAAATAATGAAGCAGTGGTATTGGAGAGTCCTGCTAATGGTAAATTTATTGCAAATTTGATATCAGGTAATCAATTCCTAATTTGCAAGATGACTAATGCTAATTTTCCTGGTCTTACATTGGAGTATACAGTGGAAATAGCCAATAGTACCAATATTTATCATGAAGACGATAAAGAGGGACTTCGTCAATTTTTGAGGCAACCATCTGCCGAAGCAGGTAAATTGAATCTTGAATTAGTTGGGCTTACTGTTTCTGATACAATTGCTTGGGATTTGTCAGAAGATTGGATTGAGAAGCAATATTTACCCGAAGTTAGTTTAGTCTGGAATACAGAATCTCCTCGACGACTGGTTGATTTTTACATAAAAGCTCTAAAAATATCAGGATCTTTAGATTGTAGTAAGTTCGCAGAGCTTCTAGATTTAGGGGTTTATGGTACTAAAGTATATGAATTGAATGTTTCATTAAACAAGAAATTAGAGAATTTATATTGTGCTGGGGATAATCTAACCGAGCTAGATCTTTCGAATAATAAAGCTTTGAGATCTTTAAACTGTGGAGGAAATATGATATCCAAGCTTGATTTAACGAATAATACCTTATTAGAACTACTTAATATAGAGGATACCTTAATTGAAGAAATCGATATATCTAATAATAAAAAGTTGAAATATTTTATGTGTCGTAGGGGACAAATAAAAAATATTGACTTCTCAGAAAATAAAGACTTAGAAGATATTGATTGTGAAAATAATCAGTTAAAGAAACTTGATTTGTCTAATAATAACAAATTAAAAAAATTATACTGTGAAAATAATAATCTAAAATTCTCGACATTACCTATTATTTCACCTTTCAAAGAACAATATCAATCCCAAAAGGCTATACTTGGAGAAGACACCCCGTCAGACCAAATTATAGATTTGAGCAGTGAATACAATATCAATGGAAATATTACTAATTATGATTGGCGAGAGGCTTCGGGAGCTCCTGTTTCTGTAAAAAGTTTAGGGAATGGTAAATTTATAGCAGAAAATTATGCAGGTTATGATTTGTATTGCGAAATGACAAACGCTACTTTTCCGAGTCTGAGAATTATTTACAATGTGAAAATAACTCAGGGGGCTATTGAGTTAAAGGATCATCTTAAAGTGAAGCTTGATAATAACCATTTAGTAAGTAAAGGTCAGACTTTCCAGATATATGCTAACACCAGTAGTAATTTGGATGCTGTACACTTTGGATTATATAATCCTGTAAATGGCGATTTAAGGGATTCATTAATCGTTATTTCGAGAACAAATAATGTGTATACGTGTCAATTGCGCTCACAAACGCCTAATAGTGCTTATATGTTGATGCCGTATATCTACAAAAATGGTGAACGAATAGATATTGAACGACCTGCATCTTCTGCTTGGATAGATAAATTACCTTTAAAAGTAAATGAAGATATATGGGGGCGTGCTGTAAACTCATATATTCCGAGTACAGATGTAAGTGTAAATAAATACATTCAGTTGAATATCAATAATAAAGTAAATGAATTGTTTGCAATAGACCAGTTTGTACCATTTAAAGTGTATATGCCAACCACAGCTCCAACTGCGGCACGTATTGGATTATTTTATCCGAATGGAGCTTTTTATATGGATATAACTGCTTCTCGAAGCACATACACTTACACTTGTGAGATAACTGACGAGGTACAAGAAGGTGATTATATCATTATGCCTTATATCAAAGAAGCAGGTAAGGTACAAGTCATAGAACGTACTCCGAACAGTAAATTGATGGATCGTTTACCGATTAAAGTAAATGCGGTTGACATTTGGGGCGATGATATATGGTCGAGTCCTTCATTCAGAACTGCTCCATTGAATGTGGAAGATAGAGCAGATAAAGTTTTAGTTTCACTGGAGAATCTATCAGATATATTGACTGTTAATGCATCTTCTGAGATTATAAAAACCGAAATATATAATATTCAGGGTATATTGATGAAAAAGGTTGATAGAGAATCACGCTTTTCTGTAAATAATTTGAGTGCAGGTGTATATATTGTAAAGGTGGCAACCTCAAAAGGAATCACCACTCATAAAATCAAAAAAGATTAAGTATGAATACTTCTGTATTTTGTGCAGAATAAAAGAAAGAGGAGATTTAATCTCCTCTTTCTTTTTATATGTTTACAAGATTAGTAAATTCCTCTTATAATGTTTGCTTTGCAGATATAACAGTTACTTCTAATACTCGTGTTAAGAAAGAAAACTTCTCTTTCATCATATCATAATCAGCCCCGATGTTGAGATATTTCGCAGTTCCTGTAATTAAAAAGCCTGTACCTTGATAATCTTTATAACCCAGAACTTCTTTGCTGCCTAATGTTAGTTTTATCTTGTTGTTTACTTCTACATTTTTTTGAGTTTTGCGTAATCCGTATGCAGGAATCAAGATTCTGCCATCTTCTGTTACTACGATATAGGAGTTCCATGTATTGGCGATATGTGGTTCATCAAGCCCCCAAGATACAATTGATACTACTCCTTCGTGATTAATTACATCAAAAAATTTCTCTGTGAGTATTGGCTTTTCCATTTTTTGTACTTATTTGTTTTAATTTTATTTCTGGTACAAAATTATGGATAAAGAATATTTTAAAAATTAAGCCAGTTTAAGAAATTGGAGTCAATATTTCTTTTTTCTGATTTCACTTAAATACTCAGGAGTAAGCCCGAGAAATGAAGCCAGCATATATTGTGGTATTCTTTGAATGAATTCTGGGAAATTAGCACTGAAATGTAGGTATAGCTCTTCTTTAGATAAATCGTAAAGTAGTTTAATTCTCAATTGTGATGCAGCTACTGCTCTTTGCATTATTATTCGGAAATAGCGCTCTAATATGGGTGCTTCCTTAAGTAGCTTTTCGAAAGATAGATGGTCAATTGCTAATATCTCGGACTTCTCGATAGCTTGTATGCTGTATGCAGATGGTTTTTGGTCGGCAAAGCTGAAATAATCGGTGATCCACCAATTTTCTAAAGCAAACTGAGTTATTTGCTCTGCACCTTTGTTCGTATAAAAGAACATTCGGGCACATCCTTTCTCTATAAAAAAATATGATTTACAAACTTGGCCCTCTTCCAATAAGTATTCTTTATTCTTGAGGTGTACTCGCTTAAAATATTTAGAGATGGTTTTAATTTGATCTTCCTCTAATTTTGTGTAACTTTGGATATGTTGGATGAGATCTGGATACATATTAGTTAATCGTTATAGTCTTATTCCGTTTTTTCAAAGATACTTCAGATTTGCCAAGAGACCTTCAAAAAACTTAATAATTTGTGCTTAGTAAAACAATCTGATTGTTTCTTTTAGCTGCTCGGATAGCTACTTAATACTTCTGTTTGCTCTTTCAAAAGATCTTGTTCTACAAAAACAATACGAGTTTAATCGTGTTTATATAGTATAGACTTTATTTATTTTCGTTGTTATACCTTTTTGAGTGTAGGGATAAATTTCAAAATTCTTTATGCTTAAAGAAGTAAATCGTTTGATTATGAAAATTAGAATGAAGAAGCTAAATTATGACCGCCTTAGATTGAGGTTTTAGACCTGTTTGCGACTTTGGTCAGAATTATAATATCTGTTACTTGTTTTAAATATTAGTGTGTTAAAAGCTCACTGTCTCTTAATACACTCCGATTGTACTAGGATATAAACTCTAAAACCGTATAATATGGATTATAGAATAGAGAAAGATACTCTGGGTGAAGTGAAAGTTCCATCAGATGCATATTATGGGGCACAAACCCAACGCAGTATCGACAATTTTAAGATTGCACAGGATATTAATCGTATACCCAAAGAGGTAATCCATGCTTTTGCTTATTTGAAAAAAGCCGCTGCTATAACAAATAGAGAGGCAGGAGTTTTATCGGCTGAGAAATGTGATCTGATCTCACGGGTTTGTGATGAGATACTGGCACATAAGCACGATAATTCTTTTCCTCTGGTAGTATGGCAAACAGGTAGCGGTACACAATCCAATATGAATGTAAATGAGGTAATAGCTAATCGTGGACATGTCTTAAATGGAGGAAAGTTATCCGATAAAGAAAAGGTTCTGATGCCTAATGATGATATCAATAAATCTCAATCATCGAACGATACATTTCCTACAGCAATGCATATTGCTGCTTATAAAATGTTGATAGAGAAAACTATTCCCGGAATTGAAAAACTGCGAAATACGCTTGCCGAAAAAAGTAAGGAGTTTATGTCGGTTGTGAAAATTGGGCGTACCCATTTTATGGATGCAACCCCTCTAACTCTCGGGCAGGAATTTAGCGGATATGTAGCACAGCTTGATCATGGGCTGTGTGCGATAAAAAATGCACTGCCACATTTGTCAGAACTTGCTTTGGGAGGAACAGCGGTCGGTACAGGTATTAATACTCCTGATAATTACTCTGAAAATGTAGCTGCAAAAATAGCCGAATTAACAGGTTTACCTTTTGTAACAGCACCCAATAAATTCGAGGCTCTAGCCAGTCACGATGCTATTGTGGAAACTCATGGAGCACTAAAAACGGTGGCTGTAAGTTTAATGAAAATAGCTAATGATGTTCGGATGCTTAGTTCTGGTCCACGTTCGGGTATTGGTGAAATTCATATTCCTGAAAACGAACCGGGGTCGTCTATTATGCCCGGAAAAGTAAATCCTACTCAATGTGAGGCTTTGACTATGATTGCCGCCCAAGTAATGGGTAATGATGTTGCTATAACCGTAGGCGGTGCTACAGGACATTTCGAACTGAATGTGTTTAAGCCTATGATTATCTATAATTTTCTTCATAGTGCTCGCCTGATTGGTGAAGGTTGTATAAGCTTTAACGATCATTGTGCAGTGGGTATTGAACCTATCCCCGAAACTATAAAAAAGAATCTGGATAATTCGTTAATGCTTGTGACTGCTCTTAATTCTAAAATAGGATATTATAAAGCGGCAGCCATTGCTCAGAAAGCTTATCAAGATAATACAACTTTGAAAGCGGCAGCTTTGGAGTTGGGCTTTGTTACAGCAGAAGAATTTGATGAATGGGTTGATCCTCGGAAAATGGTGGGGAATCTAATTTAAGGTTATAAGCTTTGTTATTACTGGGTTTACTAAGCAATAACAAAGTTACCAATTGAAATGAAAAAAGAAATCTGGTACAGATTGCTTTGTAAGAATCGGATTTAACCGATAGAAAATCAGCGAGACACGCTGATTGCATAAATAACAACATCGGTCGTCGAATTAATACATTATTCGGACAATCAGCAAGGAAATCAACTATTTGAGATTATCTGAGCGAAAACTTAACTGTAAATAATACTTGCCTCTCTAACCTGTTTTCTGAACCATAAGTTTCTGATGTTGAGCGTTGCATTATTCGCAAAATAGAACGGGTCAAAGAGCTTACTTCATACAGCAAACTAACTTACTCTAAAATAGCTTTTAAACTACATTATAGTAATGTTGGGCATTTATCTAACCGGTTTAAAGAAGGATACAGATTCTATACTCTCTTTTTTAGAGTGACGAAATGTATAAGATATACAAAACGATAGAATCTGTGAATTGTGTAATAACTAGCTAAAGTAGTGACTATTGCTTTATAGCTGATAACGTAACTTTAAGAAATATGGATAAAATAAGGTATTTGCATAAAAAAACAGAAGAACAACCTCTACGTGATGAATTATTCACGATTGACCAACTTATTCAGCATGCAAAAAAGCTTGCTTCAGAAGAAAAACTGACAAGCGGTCGGAAAGACAATTTCTTGCTTGAGCGACTCAATTACAATGATAAAGTGCTGCGCGATTTTAATAAATCGACACTTATACTGAATAAGCAAGAAAATATTACTCCTGCGACTAAGTGGCTGGTTGATAATTTCTATTTGATTGAAGAGCACGTTCAGTTGGCACGCCGGCATTTCCCCAAAAAATATAGTCAGGAGTTGCCGTGTCTGGAAACAGGAGTGTCAAAAAGAATGCCTCGGGTTTACAGCATAGTATTGGAGCTTCTTTCACATGTGGATGCTCAGATTGATAAAGAATCGTTGAAAGCTTTTATAGAGGCGTATCAAACCAAATCTCATCTGAAATTGGGCGAATTATGGGCTGTACCTATTATGCTTCGATTGGCTCTTATCGAAAATTTGCAACGTATTGTAAGCCGTTTACAAGAGAAGCAATCGCATCGAGATATTGCAAATGCATGGGTAGATAAGCTTCAGCTTATGGCAAAGAAAAGACCATCAAGGCTTATTGAGGTGGTCTCGGATATGGCTAAGTCTAATATCCCGCTTTCGAGTGCTTTTGTTTCGGAATTTTGCCAACGCTTATCGTCCCAAAATCCGATGCTTCATATTGCCCGAAGATGGCTGGAGCAAAGGTTGGCAGAAGAAGGATTAACTATTGAAGAGCTTATTCATCTAGAAAGTCAATCGCAGGCGGCCGATCAATTATCGGTAAGCCACAGTATTGGTAGTTTGCGTGCACTGGCGGCTACAGATTGGAAAGTCTTTGTCGAAACATTAAGCCTTGTTGAAAATACACTTAGAAAAGATCCAACCGGTATTTATAGCCAGATGGATTTTACTACTCGTGACCGTTATCGCCATAGAATAGAAACAATAACAAAATATTGTTCATTTTCGGAAGTAGAGGTTGCCGAGAGAGTAATTCAACTGGCAGAACAAGCGAAACTTCAGGAACAAAATACTTTAAATACGCACGTTGGTTTTTATTTAGTGGGCGACGGGCAACCTGTCTTAAACAAGTCTCTCAAAGTAAAAGAACCATTAAACACAGTTTTAGGAAGAGGAATTCATAATTACCCCTTGATCTCTTATGGCGGAGGTATTGTTCTCCTTACGTTTATAGGTGGAGGTGCGCTTATGGGGATCTTAGAAACCAGAGGGGTATCGTTTGATAATTGGAAAGCCATTCTTTTGTCTGTTATTTTTCTTCTGTGTGTTAGTCAGCTTGTTGTAGACTTGGTCAACTGGCTTGCCATGATACTTGTAAAACCGAAGATACTGCCTCGCCTCGATTTCTCTGAAGGTATTCCCTCTGAGTATCGCACAATGGTGGTTATTCCAACAATTATTTCGTGTCCTGACACAGTAGACCGATTAATAGATAATCTTGAACTACATTATCTGTCGAATAGGGATAAACATCTTCATTTCGCACTGCTTACCGACTTTGCAGATGCTTCGCAAGAAGTTATGGATTCTGATAATACGATTCTTGAACGAGCGAGAAAGGGTATTCAGATACTGAATGAAAAATATGTTGCGGATAGTAACTCGGTCAATTCTATTTTTTATTTATTTCATCGCCCCCGTCGCTGGAATTCGGGTGAAGATCAATGGATGGGATATGAGCGTAAACGAGGGAAATTGATGGAGTTTAATGCCCTCCTGAGAGGTAAAACCGAAAATGCTTTTTCTCTGATCGAAGGCGATACATCTATACTTTCATCTGTAAAATATGTAATTACGCTGGATACTGATACTCAACTTCCGGGTGATACAGCTTATCAGTTGGTTGGAGCAATGGCACACCCGCTGAACCATCCGGTTATAGATCCGAAGCGAAATATTGTAGTCAATGGTTATGGTATCCTTCAACCTCGTGTGTCTATTAATCTGGTTAGTAGCCAACGCTCTATTTTTACACGTTTGGTCTCGGGCGATCCGGGTATTGACCCTTATACACGTGCTATTTCTGATGTATATCAGGATGTGTTCCGTGAAGGATCATTCGTAGGAAAGGGTATTTATGATGTAGATGCTTTCGAGCAAGTATTAGCAAATAGATTACCTGAGAATAAAATTCTTAGTCATGATTTGTTAGAATCCACCTATGTACGTTCGGCATTAATAAGTGATATAGAACTATATGAAGCCTATCCTCCCGGTTACAATATGGATGCTATCCGCCGTCATCGCTGGGTTCGTGGCGATTGGCAGATTATTCAATGGTTATTGCCATGGGTTCCTACGTTTCAAAAGAAAGCAGCTAAAAATCCTATCACCCGATTAGGCAGGTGGAAGATGATGGATAATCTTCGACGTAGTTTAATACCTCCCTCTTTTCTTTTATTTTTAGTGTTGTTTTACGTATTATTTCCTCAAAGTATATGGCTGATGCCGTTGCTTGTAGGGATTATAGTTTTGTTGCCTGTCCTTTTGGGTCTATCAACAAACCTTCTTTATAAATTAGAGGATCAGTCATGGTTAATGCATTTGCAGGATGCCTTTCGGAAAAGCTGGCGTCAGTTGAAACAAGTTTTACTCTCATTGGTATTATTGCCTTACGAGGCTTACCTTAATCTGGATGCTATAATATGTACCTTATGGCGTTTGTTGGTGACACACAAACATCTCCTAAAATGGAAAACATCTATTGATGCAGAGCAAACCGCAGGAAATTCATTGTCCAGCTTCTATTCGGCAATGTGGTTTTCCCCTGTGTTTGCCATTGCTTGTGGCGCGCTTTTAGCTGTCTTTGACCCTCTGGTGTTACTCTGTTCTTTTCCTGTTTGGATTGTTTGGGCGGCGGCTCCCTGTATTGCTTGGTTTATTAGCCGTGCGTTTGAAGCACAGAAACCCGAATTTTCAACAGAACAAAATTTGCTTTTGCATCGTATTGCCCGTAAAACATGGTATTTCTTCGAGACATTTGTAAATGCTAAAGAAAACTGGTTGGCTCCTGATAACTTTCAGGAAGTACCCACACCTGTTATAGCAGCGCGAACTTCTCCGACTAATATAGGACTTTCATTATTGGCTAATTTGTCGGCGTACGATTTTGGATACCTTTCGGCAGGAAAAATGCTGGAACGCACTCAGCTGACATTTACAACGATGGGTGATCTGAAAAAGTATCGCGGACATTTATATAATTGGTATGATACACGTACCTTGGAACCTCTTCCTCCGTTGTATGTATCGAGTGTGGATAGCGGAAACATGGCAGGCCACTTGCTTACTTTAGGCGAAGGGTTAAAAGAGTTGAAAGATGCACCTGTTTATACTCCGGTTATTTTCGCCGGCTTATTGGATACTGTACGTGTTATGAAGCGATATACGGTCAAAAATTCCGCAATAGCCCAACTCGAAAAAGATTTGGAGGCAAGCCCTGAATCGTTACAAGGAGCGCTTGCCCTATTGCAATCCGTAAGACATCAGGCAGAAAGCCTAAGTAAGACTTTGTCTCTCGAAAATAAAGAAGTAGAATCGTGGGTGCAAATTTTACAACATAATATCGAAGATCATATCGAAGAATTATTGTATGTTGCCCCTTGGCTACAAATAAATCAACCGATACCCCATGAAGGGTTCGATAATAAGTTGGATGAGATTATTACAAATCTGAAAGAACTTGATAAAGGTCTTACTTTACGCGAAATCTGCAAGTTGGAAGATTCTCTTTGTCTCTCAATAGAAGAACAATTAGTTAACCTTCGGAGTCTTAAAGACCCATCGGTCAAAGAGCGAATAACTGCTTATTTGAATGCTTGGCTATCAGCTTTACGATTAGCGGTGAAGCATGCTGCTCAAAGAATGCAAATAATAAAATCATTGGCTGCACAAAGTGAATCTTTTGCTCGAATGGACTTTGCATTTCTTTATAGCACCTCAAAAAAACTATTTGTTATCGGGTATAATGTTAGTGAACAACGTATGGATAATTCGTCCTACGATATGTTAGCTTCCGAAGCCCGATTGTGCAGTTATGTAGCTATTGCGCAAGGACAAGTTCCTCAGGAACACTGGTTCTCGTTGAGCCGGTTGCTGGTAGTATCGCAAGGAAAACCCGTATTACTGTCGTGGAGTGGATCAATGTTCGAATACCTGATGCCTTTGTTGGTGATGCCTAATTTTGAACATACTTTGCTCGATCAGACTTATAAGGTAGCCGTGAGGGCTCAAATTGAATATGGTAAAACACTTGGAGTGCCTTGGGGTATATCGGAGTCGGGATATAATAGAACCGATACTTCGCAGAATTATCAATATAAAGCATTCGGTATTCCCAGTCTGGGATTAAAACGAGGTTTGTCGGAAGATTTGGTAATAACGCCTTATGCTACCGTTATGGCATTGATGGTTCTGCCCAAGAAAGCCTGCGAGAATATGCAACGGTTGAGTGAGACAGGTCACGAGGGAATGTATGGTTATTATGAAGCTATCGATTATACACCGTTGCATCTTCGTCCCGATCAAAAGAGTGTGAATATTCATTCGTTTATGGTGCACCATCAAGGAATGAGTCTGCTATCTCTGGTCAATCTGATAAAAGACAATTCTATGCAAAGGCGTTTTATGGCTTGTCCTATGCTTAGAGCTTCTGAGCTTTTGTTACAAGAACGTATACCGCATAATATATCAGAAACTGCCATATCCGATGACTCGGAATTCGAAATAAAAGGTCTGCACCCATTATTGGTTGATAGCTCGGAAGTAGTCCGAAATTTCAACGATATGGAGATTGCTCCGGAAGTTAATTTATTATCCAATGGTCGTTATCATGTTATGGTAAGCAATAGCGGTAGCGGATATAGCCGTTGGCTAAACGTCGCTGTCAATCGTTGGCGTGAAGATTCCACCAGCGACAATATGGGTATGTTTGTTTATCTGAGAGATAAGGACTCCGGTGAATTTTGGTCTACAACTTATCAACCGACCTTGCGTAAAGGTAAAAACGATGAGGCTATTTTCACTCAGGCATATGCTGAATTCCGTCAACGACAGGCTGATTTGGAGGTACACACTACAATCTGTGTTTCGCCCGAAGATGATGTCGAATTGAGACGTATACGATTAATCAATCGTTCGCAATCTGCCCGGACAATAGAGTTGACTACATACAGTGAAGTGGTAATTGCCCCTCAGGCAGCAGATGAGGCACATCCTGCCTTTAGTAATCTGTTTGTTCAAACTGAATTTTTGCACGATTCTTCGGCTATTTTATGTACAAGAAGGGCACGATCAGAGAATGAGACCCCTCCGTATCTGTTGCATTTAATATTGGTTCCCGGTAATCAGCAGGGAGAAGTATCATGCGAAACAGACCGTTCAGCCTTTGTTGGTCGGGGACGCACTTTAGCCAATCCTTTGGCTCTGGAGAATAAAGGACAACTGTCTAACAGCAGTGGTTCAGTGCTCGATCCTGCTGTTTCGCTGCGTCGTACTGTGACTATTCCGGCAGGTAGAACCGTAACGGTATCTGTTTTGTTGGGGATGGCAGAAACACGTGAAGTTGCGGTTGCTTTAGCCGATAAGTATCAAAATGTTCGTATGACCGAACGGGCTTTCGAATTAGCTTGGACGCATAGTCAAGTAGTTCTCAATCAACTGGGTATTGTAGAAACAGAGGCTCAATTATATAGTAAATTAGCCGGAGCCTTGGTGTATGCCAATGCTCAGCGCCGTGCTTCTCAACCTATCTTGAAAAATAATAGACGGGGACAAGATGGGCTTTGGAGTTATAGTATTTCGGGAGATACTCCTTTGGTATTGTTGAGAATTTCAGATGTTTCGGGTATCGAATTAGTCAGACAAATGGTACTTGCCCACGCTTATTGGCGTATGAAGGGTTTGACTGCTGAGCTGGTAATACTGAACGAAGATGTTTCGGTATATCGTCAATCGGTACACGATGAAATTGTCAATCTTATATCGTCGGGTATTGAGGCTCCCTTGTTAGAAAAAGCGGGAGGTATTTTTGTTCGTCGTATTGAGCAAGTTCCTCGCGAAGATATGCTATTGTTACAAGCCGCCGCACGTATAGTTCTGTCGGATGAATTGGGAACTTTGTCCAAACAATTGCAATCTCTAACTATTGCTGAGCTGCAAGTTGCATCTTTCCATCCTACACATTCGATAAGTTCGAAAGTAGAGAAACCTCTTCTTAAAAGGGATTTGATATTCGAAAATGGTTTGGGAGGCTTTACACCCGATGGTCACGAATATGTTATAACTCTTGAAGCAGGACAAACCACACCTGCCCCTTGGAGTAATGTGCTGGCAAATCAGCATTTTGGAACGGTTATTTCCGAGAGCGGAGGAGCTTATACTTGGGCAGAAAATGCACATGAGTTCCGTATCACACCTTGGAATAATGATCCCGTAAAAGATACTTCGGGTGAAGCCTTCTATATACGTGATGAGCAAACAGGAGAATATTGGTCGCCAACACCACTTCCTGCAAAAGGAGCAACTCCTTATGTGGTAAGGCATGGGTTTGGTTATACTATATTTGAACATACCGAAAATGGTATTGAATCGGAATTCACCATGTATGTGGCTATGGATGCACCCATAAAGTTTGGTGTGCTGAAACTTAAGAACGTTTCGGGAAGACCTCGTAAAATATCTGTTACAGGATATTATGAATGGGTGCTTGCCGATTTACGTCAAAAGAGTTTACTGCATGTACAAACAGAAATAGATGTACGTACGGGAGTATTATTTGCCCGTAATTTCTATAATATAGGTTTTGCCGGTAAGATTGCCTTTATGGATGTGGGAGAATCTCGAACACTAACGGGAGATCGTACCGAATTTATAGGTCAGAATGGAAGCCTTGCACAACCGGCAGCAATGAAACGCAGCCGCCTTTCGGGGAAAGTAGGTGCAGGACTAGACCCTTGCGGTGCTATGCAGGTAGTATTCGATCTGGCAGACGGACAAGAACGCGATACTCGTTTCCGACTGGGCTTTGCTCATAATAAAGAAGAAATGCGCGACCTCGTGTTACGTTTCCGACATACGGGTGCAGCCAAGGAGGTACTAAAAGGTGTATGGGATTATTGGAATCGTACATTGGGAACCGTAAATGTAGATACTCCCGATGCTTCGGTAAATATGATGGCAAACGGATGGTTGTTGTATCAGACACTAAGTAGCCGTATTTGGGCTCGTTCAGGATATTATCAATCGGGTGGGGCATATGGCTTCCGCGATCAGCTACAGGATGTGATGGCATTAGTACATGCCGAACCATCTATTGCACGTAAGCAAATTCTTCGTGCTGCCAGCAGGCAGTTTGTGGAAGGCGATGTACAGCACTGGTGGCATCCGCC
This sequence comes from Indolivaga alginatilytica, assembly GCF_003201355.1. GTDB lineage: Bacteria > Bacteroidota > Bacteroidia > Bacteroidales > Dysgonomonadaceae > Dysgonomonas_A > Dysgonomonas_A alginatilytica. The sequence goes on along the minus strand of NZ_QICL01000004.1, from coordinate 44,148 downwards.
TATGGGACGAGGTGTGAGAACTCACTTCTCGGACGATTATCTATGGTTGCCTTATGTTACTTGCCGATATGTATCAGCTGTTGGAGATACGGGTATTCTTGATGAAAGAGTATCGTTTATTGAAGGTCGGTTGTTGCACCCCGATGAAGAATCGTACTATGATTTACCGGGACGTTCACAAGAATCGGCTACTCTCTATGAACATTGTGTAAGAAGTATTAAATACGGACTTAAATTCGGGGTACATGGTTTGCCGCTGATTGGTTGTGGTGACTGGAATGATGGAATGAACCTTATCGGCGAAAAAGGACGAGGAGAAAGTGTTTGGCTCGGATTTTTCTTATATGATGTATTACTTAAATTCTCGAAAATAGCGACTCTTCGCAATGATACTGTATTTGCCGATCATTGTATAGAACAAGCCGGAGTGTTGAGAAACAACATAAGAGAGCAAGCTTGGGATGGTGAATGGTATCGTCGTGCTTATTTTGATAACGGTGAACCACTAGGCTCGAAAGTGAATGATGAATGTCATATTGATTCACTGCCACAAAGTTGGTCTATAATAAGTGGAGCCGGAGATCCCGAACGATCGTTGATGGGGATGGAACAAGTCGAGAAACAACTTGTTCGCCGCGAGGATAAATTAATCCAATTATTTACAGCTCCGTTCGATAAGTCGGATCTCAATCCGGGTTACATCAAAGGATATATTCCCGGGGTACGCGAAAATGGCGGACAATATACACATGGTGCTATCTGGACAGTTCTTGCTTTTGCTTTGATGGGTGAAACCGAGAAGGCATGGGAGCTATTCGGATTGCTAAATCCGGTAAATCATGGAGATACTGCCGAGAATATTGCAACTTACAAAGTAGAGCCTTATGTTATTGCTGCTGATGTATATGCCGCTGAGGGTCATCTCGGAAGAGGTGGCTGGACATGGTACACAGGTTCTGCCGCATGGATGTACCGTTTGTTGGTAGAGACTCTATTGGGTATAAATCTAATGGGAGATAAATTACAATTAGTTCCTCAATTGCCTCAGAAATGGGATAGTTATAAGATACATTATCGTTATAAAGATACGGTGTATCATATTACCATTCTGCGGATAAAAGATTCGTCATTGCCTCGTCTGATTATTGACGGGCAGCAACAAGAGAACAAAGATACTTTTGTTATGATAGATGACCGAAAAGAGCACTTTGTAGATTTATGGACTGTGTAATAAATTATACTTACAATAAAGAAAGAGGATAATCAATTGATTATCCTCTTTCTCTTTTAAATCAGGTAACTATCTGGTTTTACTTCTTTCCGATAGTATCCTCTACACGTTCTTTGATGTATTCTGCTTCGTGTTTTGCGGCATCTGCAGCAATTCTCAAATTCCTTTTGGACTTGCTTAGGAATTTATCAATTTCATCGCAACAACAATCAAGTTGTCCGTCATTGTACATTTTGCGAGCTAAATAAATAATACCGATACCGATTCCTACTCCTAAAATTACTTTTTTCATAACTGTATAAATTAATAGTTTATATTTTATTTTATGGCTTAGAGCCTTTAATTCTAATTATATTTATCCGAGGATAGATATAATTAGAATTTAGACTTTATTTTAAGTAATGTTTTAATACTGCTGCTGTATATGTAAATAAAGAACGTGTTTGCGGTATAGTTGCAAATCCGTTTAATAGTCCGAAATCGTGAATGACACCATTGTAACGAACTGTTGTTACATCTACACCCGCTTCATCTAGTTTACGTCCAAGAGCCTCTGCTCCATCTCTTAAAATATCATTTTCGGCTACCTGAATAACAGTAGGAGGTAAATCTTTTAGCTCACTTAATGAAGCTTGTAATGGAGCTAAATATATTTCTTTACGTTCTTTAGGGTCGGTGGTATATTGATCGAACATCCACTTCATCAAAGAAGAAGTAAGAAAACGTTGCTCAGCATATATATGGTATGAATCAGTCTCAAAGTTAGTGTCTGCCACAGGCCATAACAGAACCTGAACTTTAATTTCGGGACCTTTATTCTTCTTGGCCATCAAGCTAGTTGCGATTGACATATTTCCGCCGACACTATTTCCTACTAATGCGAGGCGTTTACCATCTACATTTATTTCATTACCATGCTCGGCAACCCATTTGGTAGCTTCGTAAATTTCATGAATAGCTTGTGGATATTTAGCCTCGGGCGAAGGTGTATAATTAACGAATACGGCGGCGTATCCCGATTCTACAACTAAGTCGCGAACCATACGTTTATGTGTTGGGTAATCTCCTAATATCCATCCTCCTCCGTGAGAGAAAATAAAAACTGGTAGTTTTTCTTTTACTCCTTTAGGGCGAACGATTGTTAACTTAAGAGTCTGAGAATTATATGTTATCGTCTTTTCTGATTCTTCAATGCCTGAGACATCTACTTTTACCCCTGCCTGAACAGTTGTAAGTACATTACGGGCATCCTCTTTTGAGAGGGTTTCAACTGCCGGACCTCCACCATTCAGAACTTTTAAATATTCCTTAGTTTCTAGACTCAGATGTGGATCTTTCAGATAATCCGGTGCCTTTTGTTTTTTATTTTCCATAAGAGTAATTTATTAAAGTCGTATCTTATTAAAACCGACCAGCTCATGGAAAAGTTCTGCTTTTTGAGCCTATTTAACTGTTATTGAGTAAATAATATATTTTTATTATTAATCTCTTATTATGTCTTAGATCTTCGCTTAAAACCAAATACTGCTTCTCTTGGATCTGTTTTTCCTTCAAGTTTATTCCTTATCATTTGAGCTGCATTTATGCTAAAGGTGATACCGTTACCTCCATATCCCAGAGTGAAGAACATTCTGTTTTTACCCGGCCATGTTCCGATATAGGGTAATCCGTCTTTGGTTGAACTGAATGTTCCACACCATGACATATCGGTGATAAAAGGGGTTTTGGGGAATAGCTTTTTAAACTTTTTTTCGAGAATTGCAGTTTTCTCTCTTAAGAGATCATCGCGTTTTACAGGATCTTTAAATTCTTCGTCTTCACCACCTACCATAATCCTATTTTCATTAGTGGTGCGGATATATAAATAAGGGTCATTTGTTTCCCAAATAAGGCTTTTTTTGTACCATAAATACTCGGGTAGTACAGGTTGTGATATTATAACATAGGTAGAAGTAAGTTTCATTACCTGCTCAGGAAGAAACTTGCCTACCTCGAATCCGGCAGCTATTACTACGTATTTGCATTTTATGATTTTCCCTTTTATTGTTACTAACTCATAGCCTTTTGTAGTCTCTGTCCATTGGTCTATTTCTGTGTGGGTATATACTTTCAGGTTATCTTTTTTTCTGTGGTAATCCAAAAGGGTGATCGCAGCCAAATACGCATCTATTTGGCCTGATTCTTTATTCATTAAAGCTCCCGGAGCATCAATACCGTATTTCTTTTTCAATTCTTTATTATCTAAAAATGTGACAGGTAAATTGTGTTTCTTACGTATTTCAAACTCTTTTTCAATTAAAGATAATCCTTGCTTGTTACTTGCATAAAAAACACTGGGGACTCTTTCAAAATTGGGATTGATACCAATGTCTGTAAATATTTTCTCAATATCTGTAATTCCTTGCAGGCACGATCGGTATGCTAAAACTGCTTTGTCTTCTCCCAATTCTTTAGCCATTTTGTATAGAGGCACATCTATTTCATACTGCAATAATGCAGTACTTGCAGAGGAACTTCCGGTTGAAAGCGTACGTTTATCAACAACACAACATTTTAGTCCAGCTTCACATAATTCGTGAGCAACTAAAGCTCCTGTAATGCCCGATCCTATAATTGCAATATCAATTGCGATATCTTTTTCCAGAGGATTAAAATAATCATAAAGAGGATTTTTTACAATCCAATAGGGTAACCCTGAGTGTAAATCCATAGTTCTCTGTTTATTCGTTTATATGTAAAGAACCAATTGGTACAGACATTTGTTTATTGTTGATATTAGTTCTATCCAATTATTAACATAAGATTTCTCGGATGAAAGATTCGAATCAATTTTTAAAGTACTTTTTGTACTTCTCTTTGGTTGCTATTGGTCTTATTGTGGGTATAGCAATCCGTCATTATTATCATCTGTCAGTTGCTGATACAATTAATATTGTAGATGTAGGTACTCTTGTTGTTACTATTTTTCTGGCTGTTTATATTCCTGAAGTATTAGATCGTAAATTACAGATAAAAAGAGATAAAAAAGATCTTATTGAAAAGCGTATCGAAGAATTACAGGCTTTGTATCGTAGAATGAACTTGGTTGTGCAGGGTGAGCAAATATTAAAGCCAAAAGATTTTCGTGTTATAAAGAATATTTCAGATATAAGTCAACATAAATTGGAAACGATTATTACTTTACTTACTTATTCGGGTATGCATACTTCTTTCACCGAAGATATAAAGAATGTGAGGAAATTATGTCAAGAGCATAAAGATTTAGTGTGGTCTGAGGATATGGAAGAAGAAGGATTTACTTATTCGGAAGACATACAAGATAAAGAAGAGTTGCTCTATAATAAGATTGATGAAACAACTTGTTTACTGATATTTAAAATAAGTGAAGCTTAAAAAGAGTAATTTCTTTGTTTATTTCATATAATGAGAAATTTTGAACATTTTAAAGGAAGAAATGAACATGTGCTTCTGCCGGTTTTTGTACATATTTGTTAAAAGAGGAACCACAAAAATTAATTGATATGTTTAAAGAAGATATTGGTATTGATGCGGGAACTATTTGGAGACATCTTTCAGAGAAGGGTATATTATCTATACATGAAATTGGAGAACTAACCGATTATCGTGATGGATTTATATTAATGGCTTTGGGATGGTTGGCACGAGAAAATAAGATACTTTTTTCAGAGAAAGACGACGCTTTATATGTTGAGTTGGTTTCGTCTTCTCCCGAAATGTATTATTGATTCAGGATTAAGCCCATGATAATAAAGTAATCTTATTGTTATGGGCTTAATTTTTTTCAAATAAGATTATTTATAATTAGGTAATAGAATTGATGATGCGAATTTTATACCCTTTTTTAGTAGGGTTTTTCTTTTCTGAACGATCATATTAAATAGAGATAAATTATCCATTCATTTAATATTGATTATTTATGAGAAAATTAGCCTTACACATTCTTCTGTCTTTTATATTCGTATTCTTCTGTAATTATCTTCAAGCACAGACCAATCCTTCACACAATGAACGCATTCATACAAAAGCTTATGCAGGAATGGATGCCAAAAGTGATCTTGTTCCCTACGAATTTGAACGGCGTGCGGTTGGTGACAACGATATCTTGATCGATATCCTTTATTCGGGTATTTGCCATTCAGATATACATACAGTTAAGGGAGATTGGGGAGGTACCCCTTATCCTTGCGTTCCGGGCCATGAAATTGTCGGACGCGTTACTAAGGCGGGTAAAAATGTACATAAGTTTAAAGTCGGAGATATTGCCGGAGTAGGTTGTATGGTAAATTCGTGTGGAGAATGCGAATACTGTAAAGCAGGTGAGGAGCAATTCTGTACAAAAGGTGCTACATATACCTACGGTAGCAGCGAAGACGAGGGGTATACGAAAGGCGGCTATTCTACAAATATTGTTGTTAAAGAATCATTTGCTATAACAGTTCCCAATAATGTGCCATTAGATAAAGTGGCTCCGCTTCTTTGTGCAGGTGTAACTACCTATTCGCCTTTGCGTTATAATCATGTGAAGAAAGGAGATAAAGTTGCGGTTGCAGGATTCGGAGGTTTAGGACATATGGCAGTGCAATATGCTATATCGATGGGTGCGGAAGTTACGGTTTTCGACATAACAGACGATAAGCGTCAGGCAGCTTTAGATATGGGTGCCGTAAAATACGTGAATACAAAGAACGAAGGAGAAATGAAAGGTTTGAATAATTCATTCAACCTGCTTATCAGTACTATTCCTTTTGCTTTTAAGGTAGAACCATATATGGCTATGCTTAAAGTGGATGGAACGATGGTACTTTTGGGTGTACCTCCCATAGATCAAACTCCAACATTAAGTACATATGCTTTGTGGAGCAGACGAAAAATATATCATTCGCTTATCGGTGGTATTCGCGAAACACAGGAAATGTTAGATTATTCAGTTAAGAATAATATTTATCCAAAAGTGGTAGTTATTCCTATTCAAAAGATTAATGAAGCATATAAGAATGTATTGGATGGAAAAGTTCAGTTCAGATATGTAATAGATATGGCGTCATTAAAATAAGGTGTCAGATTTTTTATTGAATTTTCTTTTTTGCTACTGACATAAGGCTGTCACTTGTTGCCTGTACTTTTGCTGATGATAACAAAGTATAACGAATAAAACAAGTAAAATTATGTTAGTAAAAGCCTATATCACATTTGATGGACAAGCCGAAGAAGCTCTTAATTTCTACAGAGAAGTATTTAACGGAAAAATAGAGAATATGATCCGCTATGGAGACGGCAAAGGTGATACTTTAGCCGATCAATTGGACGAGAGTACTAAGAATCGCATTGAAAATGCCCGATTAGATTTTGGTAATAATTGTTTTAATGTTTCGGATATTCTACCCGGTGAAAGATTTATTGTGGGAAATAATATTCATCTTGATATTGTTTTCTTTGACGATAAAAATGTAAAAGAAACTTTCGATAAACTGGCGGTAGGAGCAGAAATAATTGAGCCTCTCGGAGCAAAACCTTTTTCTCCGAATTACGGTAATCTGACCGATAGATTCGGTATCAACTGGAGTATTATGCAAATGCCAAAGCGCAATTAAAATCTTAGATAGAGAATGTGTTGACTTACTTTTGTGGTCAACACATTCTTTTTATATCTTTATCGATACTCTCAATTGAACTGCCGAATGAACCGACTAGAACGAATATCCTCCATACTTGTACAATTACAATCCCGATCGGTAATAACTGCACAGCAAATAGCCGATCGATTCGATATTTCTTTGCGTACTGTTTATCGTGATATACGCACTCTTGAAGAAGCAGGTATTCCCATTATCGGAAATGTGGGTATCGGTTACTCCCTTGTTGATGGTTACAAATTACCCCCATTGATGTTTACACGTGAAGAAGCGATTGCATTTCTTACGGCCGAAAAGTTTATCGAAAAGATGAGCGATTTGCAGAATGTGCAATCCTATAAGTCGGGGATGAGCAAAATAAAAGCCGTTTTAAAATATATCGAAAAGGATTATCTCTCGGATGTTGAAGATAATATCAGTATTTTGGGTAAGAGTGATACAGGCCGGGAGCTTCCAACAGCCATAACACAATGTATTCTTAAAAGTATCTCAGAACAGAAGGTGATGCGCATTATTTATTTCACTAACGAAAACATGTCCGAAAGAGATGTAGAACCCATCGGATGTTTTTATAGCCAGATAAATTGGTATATGGTGGCATTTTGTAGATTGAGAAACGATTATAGAAGCTTTCGTATTGATAAGATAAGCAGTTTTGCTCTAACAGATGAGCCTTTTTCTAAAGAACATTTATCATTGCCTCAATACATTGAAAAATACAGATTGCAAAAGGATATTTATGAAGTGATTATTCGCGTCAAAAATTCTGATCTAATAACTATCAACGATTATAAATATTACCACGGTTGGTTGAAAGAGGAAGTTGAAGGCGATTATACGGACATACATTTCAGGATATTCAACTTAGAGCATTTCGCCCGATGGTACTTATCGTTTGCTGATATTGCCAATATTATAAAACCCGATATTCTGAAAGAAAAAGTAAAAGATCAGATCAATTCATTACTCAATAAATATTCTGGACATAAAAGTTGAAAACTCCTTGCTTTAGGTTGGTAAAACAAGGAGCTAAACTATTTATATCTGTTATTTATTATTTCTCTCTGCTACAACTTCTTTCAGAATGTTAGTACCATTAATAGCTGCCGGAAAGCCTGCATAAACTGTCATAAGAAGCATAATACCCTTAATCTCGTCTATCGTTAGTCCTACATTTAAACCTCCGTTTATATGGAATTTTAATTGAGAAGGAGCATTTCCCAAAGTTGTTAATGCTGCAATAGAAGCTGTTTGTCTAAGTTTCTTATCAATATTATCCCGAGAGTATATATCGCCATATCCGTATTCTATAACAAATCTTGTGAGTTCGGGAGAGAAGTTATCATAAGTATCTATTATCAGTTGTTCTTGATTCGAATCGAGGCTTGCCAGTGCTTTTGAGCCTGTTTTTCTTCTGTCTTCATTATTAGGCGTTGGTTGTTGTCCTATACTATCCACAATACTTTTCTCTTTCCTTTCATTTAATACTTCTTTGAAAGCATTCATTGCATTAATAGCTTTCGGGAAGCCTGCATAAGCTGACATCTGCAAGATCACTTCCTTTACTTCATTAACAGAACTTCCTGTATTTAATGCCCCATTGAGATGAACTTTTAATTGAGGAATTGCTCCCTGTGCAATTAATGATGATACGGCAGCAATCTCTTTCGATTTATTATCCAATTTATCAAGGCTATATACATCCCCGAAAGAATATTCTATAATAAATTGGCTTAATTCGGGAGAAATGTTTTTGAGTCCGTTTACAACATTTTCGCCAGCTTCGCCGTCAATTTCCTGTAACTTGTTCCAACCACGTTGGTAACGTTCCGATTTTTCTATTGTATTCATATCTTTTATTTGTGCTGATGCAACCAGAGGTGTAATAAATATCAGGGTAAATATTATTCTGAATTTCATTTTTTGTTTAGGTTATAAAAATTTTACAATTGCGTTATAGAATTCCTGAGGAGCTTCAACAGGTAAGTGATGTGCAGCCTTATGTTTATAGTTAATCGTTTAGGAAAGCGAGATAGAGTGCGTAAGAATCTTCGAGAATCCGATAACTGCATATTTTACCTTCCTCAACAATAAACTCGATCATCCAGTCACTGCTTACTAGTTTTGATGTGGGTTTAACAAAATGGGTGAAATCGCCGATGACAATCACTAAATTTTCTTTGGCAAAATAGTGTTTTATATTAAATTCTTTAGGTTCGAAGTTTTGGGTGAATTTCCGGAAAAAATCCACAATTTCATCCTTACCTTTCCTTCTACCAACTGTGGGTACATTTTGAGACCCTTTAACCAACCAAACTGCATTGTCATTGAGCAATTCGAGGGCTTTAGCCGTATCTCCTTTGAGGAAATACCCAAAGTACATTTTTACAATTTCTTCATTTGACATAATCATCTACTTTTATATTTGTAGTACAAAAGTAGTTTAGCTGCTAATGATCGTTATAGGACTTTTATTCTTGTTTTCGGTACTTTTTTAGAAAGTCGGACGGAGAGAAAGATGTTTTCTTTTTGAATATTCGGGAGAAGTAAGATGAATCTTCGAAACCTAATTGAAAAGCAATTTCATTGATGTTTTGGTTGCTGAAAAGCAGAAGTCGTTTGGCTTCTGTAATCTTTAGGTCTAACAAGTATTGCTTTGCCGATTCGCCTGTTGAAGTTTTGCAGATTGTGTTCAATTCGTCTGTTGAAATGTTGAGTTTTTCGGCATATTCTTCTATCGAAAGCTTTATATTGTAATCAAATATAAGCGTTCTGAATTGCTCGATAACTGAATTGTGGGGATGAATACTGATTTCTTTTTCTTTAGCAATTCTGCGGACAAGGGCATACACATATTGGATACTTATCCTGATATTACTGAGTGATAGATTATCATTTAAATCAGATTCTTTAATCAGGTTTTGCAAGACAATCTCTACTTGCGATTTGTCTTTTCCTTCAATATCAATATACGGGAATGGGCAGTCCACATCAAGTTCTTTACCTAGAGTTTGGTCTACCATCAATATATAGCCTTTGCAATTGTCGGAGTAATCCCAATTATGTATCTGGGTTGTATTAACCAAAAAAATGCGCTGAGGTTTTATTTCATATTCCTGAAAATCGATTACATATAAGCCCGTCCCTTCAGTAAACCATACCAGAGAGTAGAATGAATGACGGTGAGGCCATTCAACATCGCCATCGTCTGTTCCTTCGAACGTTCCCGAAAAATGGGGGATAAAGTCTTTAGAAATAGAGAGTATTTCTGATATGGAATATTTCTGTAACATATTTTGTATGTTTGTTGAAAATATAAAGATTGGCACTAACTCTGTAAAGTTATGCATAAAATAGATAAAGAAGCTTTTGTTCAGGCTGTATATGATATTGTAAAAACAATTCCCTCCGGGCGTGCTACCAGCTATGGAGCTATTGCCAAGGCTGTGGGTTACTACAATATGCCTCGGATGGTAGGTAAAGTAATGAGCCAATGTAACTCGTTCGAAACCGGTATTCCCGCTCATCGGGTGGTGAATAGTCAGGGGATATTATCGGGCAGAGATGCTTTTGGAGGTTCGAGTGAAATGCAAAAGCTCTTAGAAGCGGAGGGCGTAGTTATTGTCAACAATAAAATAAAGAACTGGAAAACTGTTTATTGGAATCCTCTAGAAGAGATAAACATCTGACTTACTAAGAATCGATATCAATATATTTTTATTTGCTGAATACTTCTCTTTCAAAATAAATTATATCTTTGCTGCTACACAAAGGCCTTACGCCTTTTTACTTATATAATTTTATGTTTACTACAAATAAGTATCTGGTGTTGTAAATAGCTTGTGTCTAATCGATACATGCTATCCTTTCACTATTTTATCGGACATCTCTTAACTGTCTGATGCTATTTTTATATCCATTTTTTACAATAACGTTATAGTATCTCTGCTTCAGAGGTATTGATATCGATTCGCGTATTCATAATTATAAGATTATAATGAAAAATAAAACGATTATACGACAAGAAGAACCGAAAGACTACAAAGAAATATACGATCTTATCGAAACAGCTTTTAAAACAGCTAAAGTAAAAGACGGAGATGAACAAGACTTTGCCGTAAAGCTTCGAAACAGTGAGAACTATATTCCCGAATTGGCTTTGGTTGTAGAATATGAAGGGAAATTGATAGCCCATGTAATGCTAACTAAGACCTATATAACGGATGGAGATAAAAAGTTTGAAGTGCTTCTTTTGGCTCCTGTTTCCGTACTCTTAGAATATAGAGATAAGGGAATTGGTTCGATGGTAATTCGCGAAAGTTTCGAACGTGCCAAGTCAATGGGATATAGTTCTGTATTTCTTTGTGGAGATCCGGGTTATTATCACCGATTTGGTTTCAAATCAACATCTGAGTTTGGAATAAATAATGCAAATAGTATTCCCGATCAGTATGTAATGTGTTGTGAACTCAAAGAAAATGCTTTGCAAGGAGTTAGTGGGATAATCGGATTCTGATCTGTTCCTACTGGATGGGCGACCTTTGTGATCGTCTATTGTTGAAGGATTGGAGCAAATTTAACCGGATAAAAGGTATCTTTTATTTATCTATAAATAATGAGAGTGCTGTGTAAAAGTAACAAGCAAGAGGAAAAATAAAACCCGTAAAAAAAGTGTCACTTTTGTAACCTTTGTAACCTTTTTCTTCTTTGTGTATTGAATATCAATGTCTTAAAAAGGTGACAGAAGTATACAAAATAAGTTTATTTGTAACCTAATGGTGAGTTTATTGTATCTCTGTTTAAAGTGCTGATTTATATCGAAATAATTAAAGAATCGAATTTGAAATGATTATAGAAACAACAAGATTAAGAATTATACAACTTACAGCGGAGCAATTTGAATTGTGGCTATCCGGAGTTGAAAAGATGGAGCAAAGTTTAGGATTAACACCTTCTAAAGAGCATCTTGACGAGCATGTACAGAGTGCAATGGAAGCTCAATACAAGAAGGCTCTAAGTGATCCTGATAATTACCTTTGGTTAGGTAATAGACAAATTATACTGAAATCGGAGAATAAATCTATAGGTAGTGCCAATTTTAAGAACTCACCGCAAGAGAACTCCGATGTGGAAATAGGCTATGGCATAAATGCAGATTATAGAAATGAAGGCTATATGACAGAGGCTGTTCAAGCGATGTGCGAATGGGCATTGCCTCAAAGTGGGGTAAATAGTGTGATAGCCGAAACAGATAAAGAGAATGATGCTTCCCAAAAAGTATTGAAAAAATGTGGGATGAAAAAGTATGATGAATCTGATACCGGTTTTTGGTGGAAATTAGAAAAAAGTAAAAGAATGAACATACTTAATACAAAACCGGAGGTGTTTAAGAAGACCGAGGCTTCTATCTGGACTGATCTTTATATTCAAAAGAATCTATTGGAAGCACATCTTAATCCTTCTTCCGATGCAGCTAGCAGGAATAAGGAATCGATAGAAACAATAGTAGATTTTATAGATCAGCAAATTAAGCCTAAAAGTAAAATCTTAGATCTTGGCTGTGGTCCGGGATTGTATGCTGAGTCTCTCACGCAAAAAGGGCATACTGTAACTGGTATTGATTTTAATAAAAAGGCGATCGAATATGCTGTTAAGCAGAATGAATCCATAGAATATATTGAAGGTGACTATATCAAGAATTTTCCTCATGGAGAGTACGATGCCATCATTATGATCTATTGCGACATGGGTACACACTCCGATGATGATAGAGACATTTTATTGAATAATTGTTTTCATTCATTAAAAGAGGGAGGGAAAATTATTTTTGATGTTTTCAATGAGGATATAATCAAAGACAAACAAGAAGGTTCTGATTGGGAATATACTTCGAGTGGTGGATTTTGGGCAAAAGATGAGTATTTATTGTTGAGTCAGACTTTTCATTATACTGAAAGTAATGCTTTTGCATATCAGTATAATTTGATTCAGGGAGAGGATATTCAACACTTCATTATTTGGGATAGGTATTATACTCAAGATGAAATAACGAATGTTCTCCGCCAAGTTGGTTTTAAAAATATGTGTGTGAAGCATAAACTATTAGGAAATAATGATTTTACGTCAAATAATGAGATGTTTGTTATTGCGGAAAAATAGAGTAAATAATAAAGGACAGAAGGTTTTATCCTTCTGTCCTTTATATTTGAATGTCTTTTGAATAGGGGGTATTTTTATTATCTGTATTGGCAACAACCAGGTAATGCATCATAAGTACTTTGATCTGCTTTGTCTTTATCAGTATCGTGTCCAACTTTAGCTATTGCTTTGCTTATTGCATCAACAGATGTTTTTGACGCATCAAAGTTAAGATGTAGCTGTTTAGTCTTTTGATCCCACGAAGCGGAAGATACACCGCTCACTCCTTTTGCTACTTTCTCTATGCGATCCTTACACATGTCACAAAGCCCTTGAACATTAATGATTGCATGTTCACTCTTAGTAGAAGAGTTTGTCTTCATATCTCTATCACTGCCCATGCTCGACATATCATGACCTTCATGTCCCGTAACGGGACGTGAAGATTCTTCGTTCATCATGCTACGTTTTCCCTCAAGTTGAGCACTGGCGTCAATAGAGAATGCTCCGTTGGTTACAATCTCGTCGCCATCGTTAATTCCTGAAATAACAACATAAGAATTACCCAGAGAGGGACCTAACTCTATTTCGCGCAACATAAATGCTGGAGCATCTCCATCAGTTTGTTTTACATATACAATTGAGCGTTTACCTGTCCACAATACGGCAGATTTAGGAATAACAATCTCATTGTTGTATTGTTTCAATGGAGCTTTTATAATTGCATTAGCATACATCTCTGGTTTTAATTGAAAGCCGGGATTTGCTGTCTCTACTCTTACTTTTGCTGTACGTGTTGTTTTATCCAATATGGGGTCGATAAATGAAACTCTACCCGAGAATGTTTTACCAGGTACAGCTTGTAGCGAAAAATCTATTTTATCACCTACTCTTAGAAAAGGTAGATCAACCTCATAAGCGTCGAACATTGCCCATACTTGAGAAAGGTTGGCTATATCGAATAGTACATTTCCTTGATTCACATAATCTCCCTGATTTACTTTCTTGCTCACAACAATACCTCCTGTATTTGCTTTTATTTCAACAAGAGGAGAAACATTACCCGATCGTTCAATATTTAGAATCTGATCGTCAGTTAATTTCCATAAACGAAGTTTCTCTCTGGCTGCCTGAACAAGTAGAGGTTGAGCGGATGCCATTTTCGCAGCTTCCAATAATTCTTGCTGTGCACTCAATAACTCAGGAGAATAGATGGTAGCAATTGTTTGCCCTTGCTTCACAGTTTCTCCTGTGAAGTTGATAAACAATTTCTCTATACGTCCATTTACGTGTGAGGTTTGAGATTGCGACAATCTTTCGTCCGCTTTTATTGTTCCGTATAGTTGTACATCTTTTATCGGGTTCTGACGGCTCACTTTGGTTGTTTGAATATTTGCTAAAGCGATAGCCTCTTTCGACATCTGTATAGCATTGGGGTCTATTGCTTCATCAGACGATCCGCCTGATGTTTTCAGGGGAATCAGGTCCATTCCGCAAATAGGACATTTACCGGGTTTATCCATTTTTATCTGTGGGTGCATAGAGCATGTCCATACCTGTCCGGCTGCATCTTCATGTGCATGTTCTTCTGCTTCGCTGTGACTATGGGGATTGTTACCGAATATAGCCCATCCAAGAAATAGTCCAACGATAAGAATCAAACCATATTTTAGATAGTTGTTTCTTAGTATATTTTTTATTTTGTTCGTATCCATAATATGTAGTTTATTTTTGTTCTTCTATATCTTTAAATGAAATCAATTTCTGGATGGCTGCAACCATGGTGTTATAATTAGCTATGGCTTCGGCTCCCTTCAATTGGTAATCGAGAAGCTGACGTTGAACCTGAATTACATTCGTCAAATCGCTTTTTCCCGAAATAAACTCCTGCACAACCAGATTATAAGTTGTTTGTGCTAAATTGGATTGCTTTTTATAAAGAGCAATTTTTCGCGAAGCGTCATCCAATTGATGTTTAGTCTTGTATAATTCGGCTTCGAGAGTATTGAGAGTATTGGTGTATTTCTCTCTACTAGCTTGCCACCAAAACTTACTTTCTTTTTGTTGAGCCTTATATTTATTTCTGTATATAGGTATACTAACCGACACCATAGGCATAATCATGTCTTTTCCATTCATACTGCTCATCGTATTAGATGTGCCCATATCCATGCTCATTGGAGCTGTTTCAGTAGGAAGGCTTTTATTGATAAGCATATATTGAAGTCCTATACCAAACATCGGATAACTCATCTTTTTGTCCATTTCGGCTTTAGCTTTATAAGCAAGCCCCTCTTCATTTATCATTCCCAACATGGGGTTCTGATCTGTTATCTTATCCATTGCTGATGCTCCATCAAAAAGGAAAGGTATTTGATCGAATGAATCAGGAATAATAATCTCGCTATCAGCTGAACGATTTAGTAGGGCATTGAATTTGGCTTTTTCTGCTTTTATTTCAGATTGAAGGCTTTCTATGTTATTATCCAGTTCGGTTATTTCCATCTGAATACGTAGTACATCCGACATTCCCGAAGATGAACTACCTGACATACTGCCTCCACCTGAACCTCCCATTGATGACATTCCACTACTACTTTGGGTTGCTGCCTGTGTAGCAGCACCGCCACCCATTGATGACATAGAAGACATGCCTCCACCTGTTGAAGTAGATGTAGTTGAAGTTGCTTGAACAGGAGCGGAGAGTGCATACCCTGAGCTGGAACCACTTGATGGCGAAGAAAATTTTCTCAAAGCAAGTTCTTCTAACTGAGTTAAGAGCTTCTTATTCTCATGATTATTAATCAGTTTTTGTTGTAAGCTGCAAAGTATAAACCATTGGGTATATACATCCAGAAAAAGATTATCTCTTGTCTCACGAAACTTTTCGAATGACATTCTAGCCATATGAGTAGCTTCGGTTTGAGCTGCTTTTTTTGTTCCAAACCAAGGGAACATTTGCATCAGTTTAAATTCTGCTACCTGACGACCATCAATAATGTCCATCGGTTGAAGAAAAAATCCCATTTCCAATTCAGGGTCTTCATAAGCACCTGCTTGAGGCACTTTTTGTAATGATGCTTTGTAAGCCAGAAAATCGGACTTTACTCCCGGATTATTTCGGGCTGCTATCTCTAAATAATGACTTAACGAATCGGCGGTTTGTCCCCATGTGGGAGTGCTGATCAGAGTCATTACTACGAGTATTATTATATATTTATATTTTTTGTCTAACATATCGTTGTGTATTTTATTGTTACTCTTTTATACTACCACCTTTTTTGATAGCCCACTCTCTCCACCAGCATTGCAACACGGGAACAACAAACATTGTCATCGATTGAATAAGCATACCTCCAAATGTTGGTATAGCCATCGGGATCATTATGTCCGATCCTTTTCCTGTTGATGTGAGTACGGGTAACAAGGCTATTAATGCGGTTGCCGTAGTCATAGCTGCGGGGCGTACTCTTCTCAATCCTGCATGAACTACTGCTTCGCGGATTTCGTCTTTTGTCTGTGGGTTTCTTTCTAAAAACGTATCGTGTATATAAGTACCCATCAATACTCCGTCATTGGTTGCAATACCAAACAACGCGATGAAACCTACCCAAACGGCAATACTTAAATTGATCGGGTGCATCTGGAATAGATCCCGTAAGTTAGTGCCTCCCATAGAGAAGTTCATGAACCAAGGCTCGCCATATAGCCATAGCAAAATGAATCCTCCAGCGAAAGCAACTAATACTCCAGAGAAGTGAATAAATGAGGCAGTCACAGTTTTGAACTGGAAGTACAGAATCAAGAGTATCGCTAATAAACTAAGTGGGACAACTATTAGTAGGCGATTGGCTGCCCGTTCTTGTTGTTCGTAATTACCTGCGAATTTATAAGACACACCTTTAGGTAATTGTAATTCTCCTGAGTTGATTTTTTCTTTTAATATTTTATCAGCTTCATTTACAACGTCAACCTCTGCTTTGCCTCCTATTTTATCAAAAATAACATACCCTAAAAGAAAAGTATTCTCGCTCTGAATCATTTGAGCGCCTTTAGTGTATTCTATATCGGCTACCTCTTTTAGCGGAATCTGTGCACCTGTTGCAGTAGGTACAATTAATCTGGCTAATTCATCGGGGTTACTTCTCAATTCTCGTGGGTATCTCAAGCGTACAGGAAAACGTTCCCTGCCTTCTACGGTTGTGGTGAGAGCCATTCCTCCCACGGCCGCACCTATTACATCCTGCAAATCGGCAACCGTAATGCCGTAACGAGCCATATTTTGTCTGTTCAACTTAATCTCTATATAAGGTGCACCTACTGCACGATCATAAAAGACAGTTGAAGGTAAAATAGAAGGCACATCTTTGAGAGCTTGCTCCATGACTCGTCCTCCTTGCTCGATAGATTCCAGATCAGGGCCAGATATTTTTAATCCCATCGGAGCACGCATCCCTGTGGATAACATCACTAAACGAGCTTCAATAGGTTGTAATTTTGGCGCAGATGTTAATCCCGGCATATGAGAAACATTTACTATTTCTTGCCAGATATCATCTGTATTCTTAATATGAGGACGCCACTGACGAAGATAATCACCTCCATTATCAGCCACAAGACTATCAGCAGGTATTAATCTGAATCCGTCTTTTGGCTTATAAACGGAGCCATCTTTAAGAATGAATTCGCCATCTCTGTTTACTTTGAATCTTTTTCTATGACCATTTTCATCCAAAATATATTCAGATCGGTAGTTAATTGTATTTTCAAACATCTGAGTTGGAGCAGGGTCTAGAGCCGAGTTTACACGTCCCCATTTACCTACTGCAATTTCTACTTCGGGAATGTTGCTAATGCGTTTATCCAGAGTTTCTATAAATTGAAGATTCTGTTCTATCCCCGTATGCGGCATACTTGTGGGCATCAATAGAAATGATCCTTCGTTGAGGCTTGGCATAAACTCTTCACCTATTCCCGGGAATCTCTCGCTTGATGCTTGCCAGAATCCTGTCTGTCTGACACTTTTCCAACCAACAGTTTCAAAACCTTTGGCTATTACACCAAAAGTAGTATCGAAGCCTAGCCATATAACGATTCCGAAGAATACGGTTACAAGAGGCAGCATCATAAATTTCCAACGATGAGCCAGACACCAGCGTAAAATGCCTTCATAATAGATAACCAATACCCACAATATTCCCAATATGATGGCGATAGACGCTATCACAAATACAAAATTGATAGACAAACCTTCTTGTGTTCCTATCGGTAGCCATTCTATAGTCAGATAATACACTGCTATTAGAAGGGCTATTCCAATATTTATATATGTAGGTATCTTGTTGTTCTCCCAATAATAGGCGAATAGATTATTCAAGCCTAATAAGGTAAGCCCAAGAGCAGCAATAACTCCTGTGAACATAAAGAGAATAATACCTCCTGCTACAAGAACTATATTGGCTACTTTTTTTACTTGCTTAGATGTTATTTTAAGTGAGAAAATATAATAAGCAATGGTTGGCAGCATAGCAATACCCAACAAGAATGCAGAGACCAGAGCAAATGTTTTTGTATATGCCAAGGGCTTAAATAGTTTACCTTCCTGAGCTTCCATCGCAAAAACGGGAAGGAAACTGATTATTGTTGTAAGCATAGCAGTAGATAAAGCTCCCGAGACTTCGCTTACACTCTTATAGATAAGGTTTACAAAGGCTTTTCCTTTCCTGACGGTGAGATTCTCTTCCTCTTCCATATGCCGGATTATATTCTCGACAAAGACGACACCCACATCTATCATAACCCCGATAGCAATGGCAATACCAGATAGTGCTACAATATTAGCTTCGACACCTGTGTACCGCATTATTATAAATGTACAGAGTACTGCAATCGGTAAAATACTTGATATGATAATAGATGCCCGTAGATTGAATACGAGAACAATAACTACTATAATACAAATAAGTATCTCATGCGAAAGAGCTGTTTCGAGTGTTCCTATTGTTTCTTGAATCAATCCCGATCTGTCATAGAAAGGTACAACTGTAACTTTAGATACAGTACCATCTGCCAGAGTCTTTTGGGGAAGACCTGCTTCCATCTCTTTGATCTTTTCTTTTACATTGTTGATAACCTGCATTGGGTTAGACCCATAGCGGGCAACAACTACACCACCTACAGCTTCAACACCTTCTTTGTCTAATCCGCCTCTTCGGGTAGCAGGACCAAGGTTGACAAATGCAACATCTTTTATTTTAACGGGTACACCGTCTCTAACTGTTATTGCAGCCTCTTCGAGATCAGATACATTTTTTATATAACCTAATCCTCTGACCAGATATTCTACCTTATTTATTTCTATGGTTTCTGCACCTATATCGAGGTTACTCTTTTGGATTGCATTCATTACATCCATCACCGAGACATTAAATGCTCTCATAGCATCAGGATTTATCTCAACCTGATACTCTTTGATAAAACCTCCAATAGAGGCTACTTCCGACACTCCTTCGGCAGACGATATAGAGTATTTTGCGTAAAAGTCTTGAATGGTTCTTAATTCATCGGGATCCCATCCTCCGGTAGGTTCTCCTGTTTCGGGATTTCTACCTTCTAGTGTGTACCAATATACTTGTCCCAAAGCAGTTGCATCGGGTCCTAAACTAGGCTGTACACCTTCGGGTAAAGTGCCTGAGGGTAGAGAATTGAGCTTTTCAAGAATGCGCGAACGACTCCAGTAAAATTCAACATCGTCATCGAATATGATGTAAATAAACGACATACCAAACATCGAAGTGCTTCGGATAGTTTTTACTCCCGGAACTCCTAATAATGAGGTTGTCAGTGGATAGGTAACTTGTTCTTGAATATCTTTTGGAGAACGTCCCATCCATTCGGTTGCTACAATTTGTTGATTCTCCCCAATATCGGGGATTGCATCCACGGGAACAGGATCACGAGGCAATAAGCCTCCATGCCAATTGAATGGGGCGGTCGATAATCCCCATGCAATAATCATAATAAGTAATAATATTGTTATTAACCTATTATCAAGAAAATACTTGATTATTCTGTTGATCATAGTTTTATTTTTTAGATTTAAGTTCTGTGTCTAAAGTTTGCCAGCCTCCGGCATTATATACATTAGTAAACCCTTTAAGGGTAAGTAATGTTTTTGCTTGCTCAGCTCTTTTTCCACTTTTACAGACAATTACAATGTTTTTGTAGTCTTTCAAAGGCAAAAGAGAGTCTTCAAGAGTTTGCAGAGGCATATTTATAGATGTTTCTATATGACCTTCGTTAAACTCTTCGGGGGTACGCACATCAATAATAATGGTAGACGGCTCATCTAGCAACTGTTTGATAACTTCGTACTGTGGTTGTTCTGTTGTTGAGATTACAGAATCATTTGTAATAGTTTGCTTGTGGCACGATTGTGCCATGGTATAGCTTGTTGATAAAGCGATACCCATTATTAATACATATAAAGGTTTCATTGTTCATTAATTTTATAAACATATACTAAATTTGATTATAGATATATCGAAAACACAAATAGCACGAAACTTGAATGGTAGAATTTCCACACATGTTTAGACATAAAAGTGCCTTGCCTATAATTAATTATTACAGACTTATAAAATTAAATACGGTAGATGCAGATGTAAGTAAGTAGGTCTACATGTTGATTTATGAGACCTCCGGGCGGAAAAGTTTGTCTGACTTCAACTGTATTATCAGGTTCAATAGAGTTTAATATATAGTTTAATGTAAACCAGACATTGTCAAAAGATGGCAATATATGATTGGTGTTAAGCTGTCTTTCTTGACGCTGATAATCGTCTGTTGAGATTTTTATTTTTTGAATATCACAACAATCTTCGTGCGATTTTGATAATCCTGATTCTTTATGATGAGATGTTGTATCAGAATTTTCTGCACAGCAAGATTGTGGTTCATTGTGTTGTGGCATATTTGGCATATCATCACAACATGACTTTTCTATATCATTATCTAAGATACCTACCGAATGTAAATTCCCTTCACAAAAATGCATTGCTAATACCGGATGGGCACCAACAACAAGCATTAATAAAAGTAGAAATATAGATACGATCCGTTTCATACGATAATTTAAGTAACGTTTAATATTTAATGCGATGTTTTATCAGTATAACTATCTCTGGTTGTTATGCCTGCCAAAGCAATAAAAAGGTCTGTGACCTTAGAATAATATGTAATGCCACAAAAATAGACATATTTTCCATTTTCGAACAATCATTTTGTTTTTTTTAATGATTACCCGTTTATATTCGAGGTTATTTAAAAGCAAAGAAGCTATTCGGATTTATCGAATAGCTTCTTGTTCTTATTATCTAGGTCGATACTTATTCTTGATTAATCAGTAGTCAAAACTGAGAATTCACCTATTCCGATGCGTTTAACATCGTCAACCACTCGTAAAATCTTTAGGCGAACAGTTTGACCTCTGATCGGGTCGAATTGAATTCGCTGTTCTATGGGATTGTGCTTGATGTTCGAGAATTCGCCCGAAGCAACCATTTTATCGTCTATATAAAATTGATAACTGTCGATATGACCTTGAGAATCTCGCCCTTGATTAGGTACATACACAAAGCCGTTGATTGTTTGAGGTTCTGTAAGAACTACTACCAACTCATCTACTGCTTCGGGTAGATAGTAAGCCGAAAAGCCATTTCCATCAAACATGGCAGATGTCTTCTGATGGTCTATATTCGAAACTCGATACGATGAAGAAGGTATATCAAATCGTCGGGCGCTAACGGGGCTCTGTTTCTTTTGTCGACGATCGTAAGTAATCGCGTTTATAGTTCCTTTCCTTGGAAACGAAAACGGAGCGTTATATACCATCGCTGTTTGCGGTGTGGGTTCGCTACCGTCAGTAGTATAAAGTATTTCGGCGCCATCGCTAGTCGAATTTATACGAACTTCGTCTTTTCCGTTACGTGTTATTCTAGGTTCTTCCATCAACATGGGTGCAAGGTATGCTTCTACATTGTTGATACATAGAGGACCTCGGGCTCTTGTGAAATTGATTCGGATTCGAGTTGCTTCTGTTGTAGCAAAACGTAAGATGCGCTTATAGCCAACGGTAGTCATGGAGTCGGAAGTTGCTATGGGAGACCATTGCCCTTTATTCTGAATTTCAACATTAAAAGAAGCTACTCTTTGTCCGAGAGGAATATATTCCTGAATCAAAAGTCTGTTTACAAGTGAAGGTTTCTTTAATGTAATAGTCAAAGAGCCTGTGGTTACTTCATCCGAAGTTGCCCAATAGGTATCCCAATTTCCATCATTTACCATACTTGGCGAAAAGGCTTTGTCTCGAGTATTGGTTGCTGTAACTGTAGCCCTTTTAAGAACATTATCTTTCAATTCGTCTTGCATTGCTCTATGCCAATCCATTATACGAAGAGAATCAATAGGGTGAATTCTTCCACTCAAAGCTACCGGAAAGTTAAGCAGTAGGTTTGCATTGCGTCCTACACTTTCGTAATATAAGTTTACCAGATTACCAACAGAACGTACTTGATGATCTTCGCGATCGTGATAGAACCATCCCGGACGGATCGATACATCACATTCGGCAGGCAGCCACGTATTTCCATTCTCCATTCCCCATTGATTTTGGGTATAATGAGGTTTTTGGTCGGGAGAAATCATAGACCAGTTTGTTTGTCCTGCCCAACCTTCTTCATTACCAACCCAACGGATATCGGGAACAGTACCACCGAAAATCATAGCCGAAGGATGTTTTGCCTTAATCATATCGCGGGCAACCTCATAACCGTAGTAAGTGTCAGCATTAATGGAGCGGGTTTCATCTGCACCACCATACCAACCATTACCACCATTAGCTCCGTCAAACCAATATTCGAATAAAGGTCCGTAATTAGAGATTAGTTCATTTATCTGTTCGTGGTATATCTTTACATATTCGTCTTTACCATAATGGGCACTGTTTCTATCCCAAGGCGAAAGATAAATCCCAAATTTCAAACCTTGTCTTTTGCAGGCATCTGATAGATCTTTTACCATGTCACCTTTTCCATCCTGCCATGGTGAGTTTTTTACACTATATTCTGTGGTTTTGGTAGGCCATAAACAAAAACCATCGTGGTGTTTAGCGGTGAGGATTACGCCTTTTAATCCTGCTGCTTTTATGATAGAAACCCATTGATTGCAATTCAGATCGGTAGGGTTAAAGGTTGAAGCGGGAGTATTTCCGTATCCCCATTCCAGATCATTAAACGTATTTAATCCGAAGTGAACAAAGGCATAGTTTTCCATCTTCTGCCATTGAACTTGCTCGGGAGTAGGTCCAGGTAAAATAGGTGAGGGTGGAGGTACATCAGCATACAATGAAAATATGCCGGAATAAATTCCTAACCCGATTAATAGATGTTTTAAATGCATGGTTATATCGATTTGTTATTAATGCCGATAAGTAGTTTAAAAGTTCTACAATAAAGGCTCATCAAGTGAATAAAAGTATTTAATGAAATACTATCGAATAGCAACAAGCTATTGCTGTTATACTTACCAAAGGTTACAAAAAGTAAACAAATTAAGTAACAAAAGTAACGGCTAAAGGGCTAATAACTGTCACTTTTGACCGTTTTGTAGGTCGCTGTAAATCAGTGATAAAACACTTAAAAGGTTACAAAGGTTACAAAAGTAACACTTTTTCACGGTTCTTATTTTCTCTTGTTGACTGTTGGCTGATAACTGTTTATTGATAGATAAATTTGCATAAATCGGGCAATCTTATAAACTGTTATTTTCTTATAGCAAAGATGAATTCATCAAGATATTCTCCATTTTTGAATAATACCTTTTCGAATTTACCTTCGAGCTTAAATCCTGCTTTTTCGAGGACTCGTTGGGATTGTCTATTGGTGGAGAATGGACGGGCAAATATTCTGGTGATATCAAATGTTTTGAATCCATAATCAACAATTTGTTTTATAGCCTCAGGCATGATTCCTTTACCCCAATGCTCTTCAGATAACCAATACCCTAGTTCTGCATTTTTGCAATGAATGTCAGTTTGAGGAAATATACCTATTGAACCAGCTGCTTCTTCATCTACTTCTATTGCAAAAACGTTAGTCGGATTGTTGTCTCTTATTAACGACAAGTAGTTTTTTGCATCTTCTATATTATAAGGATGAGGAAATTGATCGGTAAGGTATTTTGCTATATTGTAATTGTTTGCATGTTTTACCAAACTGTCTAAGTCCGAATCTTGCCACTTTCTTAATTTCCATTCCATATTATAAAGTTTTATTAGTTCTAGTCTTCCAATACTAAAGTTAAAACAGCTGTACTATTCATGCCATAATCGCCACTTCCATAGTTGTCCAGATATTTCTCTAACAGATATTGGTTGATAGCTTCCTCTTTATTCTCTATTTTTCTAAAGCCTGCCTTTTGATATGACTTAATTGCTCCGATATTCTTTTCCGAAGGTCTGATAATAAATTGGGTAGTATCCAAACTGCTATTCAAATAATTGATTAATTCTTTCAGAGCCTCAGTACCATAACCTTTTCCGCAATAAGCCTTCGATTTCAGCCAAATATCCAATTCAGCCATATGGTGATGAAGGTGAAAGCAAGCGTAACAAGTTGCACCTATCTCGTTCCCGTCTTTTTCGATAATCATAACCGAGCCTAAATGAAGGCTTTCTTGTTGGTAATAGAAGTCTTCGAAATCATTTTGAAACTCCTGCCATGTGGGGATTGGATTCTCCGGAAAATCGGGTTTACCCATATGCATAGCTGCAGTGTCGGAAAGGCATAGCCATTCGTATGTTTTTCTTTTCTCATCTATTGCAGCATGACGAATAGTAATCATAATAAATTCAAATATAAAGAGGGTTCTTCCATACAAATATAGCGGTTTATACTATTTTTGGAGAATTAGAGCAATTCTAAAATGGAATAAAATACAAAGGGAGCAATTTATACTCCCTTTGATTATCAGTAAACTGTTATTTCCAGCCCGGATTTTGGGTCAAATTGGGATTTAATAATATCTCGCCGGTAGGTAAAGGATCGAGGTAACGTTTATCTGTGTCGCTCCATTTACGACCAGCCTCTGTCAGCGATTTACCCAGATAGGGACGTAAATAAGTCTTTCCATTGTACTCAATTAATGGGCGGCCATTTTCGCCTCCGAATACGCCTGCCGGATACACCGAAATAACTTTATCCGTTACCCGGATACCAAGCATAGTCTTTGGGTTTTCAAAGAGTTTTCCTGCTTTCCAGCGTTTGACATCATCTAAGCGGAAGCCTTCTGTTATAAGTTCGATACGGCGTTCGCGACGTATTTCATATAGCAGAGGCGATATTGTATATCCGTAATCAATCGGATTGGGGTCTGCTATCGGATTAATTGTCAGATGAGGCATATCTACCCGATCCCTTAATTGATTGATCGTTAAATCTAGCACTTGCTGTGTACATTCTCCTAGTTCAGCTTTGGCTTCTGCGTATATCAATAACACTTCTGCATAACGATATACAAACCAGTCGAATGTAGTTTTTCGGGCTTCGGCTTGTACGGGAAGCGGTGAACGGAATTTCACACATGGATAACCTGTTACGGCAGCCGAAGGATCAACATTTGTATATGGATTTACTTGTTGTTCTCCATTCATTACCAAATAAGGACGGTTTTTATTGTCTACAATCTGATACAAACGTGGATCCCGATTCTTAATTTCAGTTTCAATATAGTCATCCCCTTGATAACGGCTGCTTGAGCCAATAGGTAAACCATCGTCGCAGAGGAATGACTCAATAAAATCTTTAGATAAGCCCGTTCCCGAACCTCCCGCCTGACGACCTGTCTGGTGTGTAAGAATACCGTCTTGGTAGATACGAGGCAAAATACATTCTTTATTTGCAATCAAATCTTCCTGCACAAATTGGTTGCAATAATATAATGGATACCCCTCAAAAGGTTTTTGACCTGCACCGGCATCTGTTCCTTTTACTATACTATAATTTTTTGTATTCATAATTACTTCTGCTACATCAGCAGCTTTGCGAAGTAGATCGTTAGAAGTAGGCGAGCCTGTCAGATTATGATATTTCTTAAAAGTACCTTCGTGTAAGCAAACACGTGCCAATTGTGTACGTGCAGCGTCTTTTGTGAGGCGCCCTTCGATTGCTTTTCCATATTCGGGTAACCAATTTATCGCAAATTCTAAATCTTCTATGATTTTGCCTAGGATGAAATCTCTGGAATCTCTGGCTTTGTATAGCTCTTCGGTATCGGTTGTCTGCAGGTCTTTCTCGTACCATGGAACATCTCCGAATTTCTTTATCTTTCCGAAATAATCCAGTGCCCTGAAAAAGCGGACTTCTGCTACATATACATTAATCTCGGATTCACTGCCTTTAACTTGCTGATAACGATTCAAAAAGAAATTGCAGGCACGAATATTTGTCCATGTCCACCCTGCACCCGATGCTGTGGACGGAATTGTGGATTCGTTGAAGAGGAAAGCACTGTAATTCGTTGTAATACAATTGTCGCTGGTATTATCCTTGTCGACGGCGGGTTCCGATAGATTAGTATAAAAACTATTTGCATATAGTTGTAAATCTGATACGCTCGACCAATAGGTTGCGTCTGTAACAGCGTCTAAAGGATCAATGTCCGTTACTTCGCATGAAGCTACTATTCCGGCAAATCCGAGGATATATAATAAATTTTTAAATTTCATAACTCTACTGAATTTTAAGGTTTGCAATTTGAAAATGTATATTGCTATACGATTCAATTCTAAAAGACATTGATTTCATCAGAATGTAAGATTAAGACCTATCGAGTACTTTCTCATAATCGGATAAGCCATATTGTCTATTGTTTCAGGGTCAAAAGATTTGATCAGATTGGTAAAAGTGAGTAGATTCTCTCCTACAAGGAATAGTCTTAACTTGGAAATACCCATCTTGTTGATTGTTGCTCTCGGTAAAGTATATCCTACAGTTAAATTTTTAAGGCGTGCATAGGCTGCATTTTGTATATATCGGTCGGAAATCTCTCTGTTACCTCCATTATTCCAGTTCGGGCGGGCAAAGTATGCTCCTGGATTGTCTGCTGTCCAATAATCGAGTGATTCTTTCAACGGAACGTCCCACTCGGAGGTGAAGCCCCAGAAATGTACACCGCTTGTGGCATAATCTCTTTTGCCGACCCCTTGCCAGAACATTTCGAAATCGAAACCTTTATATTCGAATCCTGCTGTAAAACCAAAGCTATATCGTGGAGTATTGTTTCCGATAATTGTTTTGTCTCCCGGATTATCCAATGTGTTATCGCCCCAGGAGATTTTGTCATCACCATCAAGATTTAAATATTTTACGTCACCGGCTCCCCAGTTACCACCCCAAAGTGCGCTTTGAGACGGACTGTTCTTTACTTCTTCGTCAGATTGGAAAAGTCCGTTAGACCGATACCCCCATATTTCACCTAATTTTTGTCCTACATAATACTGCCCAAGATCACCTGTCGGATTTATGAATCTGGTTATCTCAGACTGATAGTCGGCAAGCACCCCTCTCACCCAATACCGGAGACCATTTGGTAGTACCTGATTCCATGCCAAAGACAGTTCAAATCCCGTTGTTTTCATATCGGCAGCATTTTGCTTGGTTACACTGGCTCCAAGTACGGCAGGTAATGCCTGTCCCGAGGTCAGCATATCTTTAGTGTCACGCCTATATACATCGAAGGATGCTGTGAGTCGATTTTTCAGGAAAGTAGCGTCGATCCCCAGATTGACTTGATTTACAGTTTCCCACGTGAAAAACGGACTTACTAATCTCGAAGGACCTATTGCTACGGGAGTATCCCCATTTAATAGATATGCCATGGCGGTATTTACTGAATAAGAGGGCAGATAGGGGAAATTACCCATTTCTAAACCGTCCACTGTTTGATTACCGAGCGAACCGTATGAGGCACGGATTTTCATATCGTCCCACCATGTTTTCATTGGAGTCCAGAATGTTTCTTCAGAGATTCGCCATGCTCCCGATACGGAGGGGAAGAAAGCATACCTGTTATCCTTCGGAAATTTAGAAGAGCCATCGTAACGACCGTTCAATTCCAGCAGATACTTTTGTCTGTAATTATAGTTTAAACGCATAAATACTCCATTCACAGACCAATGGCTTTCGTTTCCGTTAACCAAGCGTTCTCCTGTAGCCAGATTTATCGAAGGATTATTGTTGTCAATAAGATCTTTGCGTGCTGCATAGAAATATCTGTTGTGTTTGTATTCCTGATTGTAACCTCCCATTATTTTAAAATTATGGTCTTCTTTGAATGTCTTCGTATATTCGGCAAAAGCATTCAGGGCAGTATAATAATCTTCATCATTAGCCATGACTACACTATTGGGATTAGTCCATGGATAATAATTCTCGGTTCCGGGAACTGCCGTGTAATCGAGGAATTTTCTTACATGTGTTTTCTGTCCCCTGTTATATACATTAAACGTATAATCGCCATTTACAACCAATCCTTCTAATGGAGTGATTTTAACAGCCGCAGTTGTCCATAAATCGTTTACCCTGATATTGCTGTTAC
This sequence comes from Indolivaga alginatilytica, assembly GCF_003201355.1. Classification (GTDB taxonomy): domain Bacteria; phylum Bacteroidota; class Bacteroidia; order Bacteroidales; family Dysgonomonadaceae; genus Dysgonomonas_A; species Dysgonomonas_A alginatilytica. The sequence continues at coordinate 15,471 of NZ_QICL01000004.1, read as the reverse complement.
CGCCCTGAGACTGGATAGCTATCGGATTCGTATAACTTCCCTGCCCTGCAAAATTGCCATTAGGGTGTCTTACGGGCATCAGAGGGCTAAGATCGTTTTTCAGATAACCGCTATAATTACTGATACCTGCATATGCAGTTGAATTTGCAGCTGATGTACCCCCTGAAGGGTGAACTTCCTTTGAATGATTATACATCACCTTTCCCGAAACATTAAGCCACTTGGCAATGTCGGACGACACATTTGTGTTGATATTGAACCTTTGATAATTATCGTTAGCCTCCTTCAACAAACCATTAACATTGTTGTAACCAACTGATGTGTAATAAGTCGAGTTTTTGCTACCTCCCGTAATTCCAATATTGTACTGTTGGGAAAAACTGGAACTTTTATAGATTTCATTCCACCAATTTGTATTTCCGGCATACTGATACTTATTGGGATTTATTTCAGGATCATAAAAAACGGGAGAATTATTCTTCGGGTCGTTATAATATTTTTCAGCATGCTCATATATTGCAGGATTGAAATAATGTCCACTACCTCCTCCGTTCTGGTAGGCGATGTCTATCATTTTCAAATATTCCATAGAGTTTATAGTCTCAATCTTCTTTGCCGGACTTTGCCAATAACCTTGTGTATTGAATGAAACTTGGGGCTTTTGATCTCTTTTCCCATTTTTTGTAGTAACCAAAATTACGCCATAGGCTGCACGGGCTCCGTAAATAGATGCAGATGCCGCATCCTTCAATACAGAGATAGACGCAATATCCTCAGGATTTATAAGATCGAGATCCATTTGTACATTATCAACAAGAACCAAAGGACTTCCCCCGTTTAAAGATGTATTTCCCCGTACATTAAAGCTTGAAGATTGTCCCGGTGCTCCGGATCTGATATTCACATTTAAATTGGGGATAACACCTTGTAAACCTTGTCCAACGCTCACTATAGGACGATTTTCGAGCACCTCTCCACTAACTTGTGCTACCGCTCCTGTCAGGTTTGCTTTCTTCTGTGTGCCGTAACCCACTACTACAACTTCGTCCAATAACTGTAGATCTTCCTTTAGAACTACATTTATTTTTCTCTGTGATCCAACAGTTATCTCTTGGCTTTTATATCCGATAAAAGAGAAGTTCAATACAGAGTTTGTGTTAGGAACTGTTATGGAAAATTTCCCATCTATATCTGTAGCTGTCCCTATCGTAGAATTTTTTACGACTATACCAATACCTATCATTGGCTCATTGTTCTCGTCTACTACTGTTCCTGTTAAAGCAATTTGAGCTTGTGCGGATATTCCTGTGAATATCATAAACATTAAGCAAGCAAATCTGGTCAGAAGTTTTCGCCGACCTTTTTTTGTAGATTGATTTTGCATAATTAATTTAGATTTATTAGTTTGTAAATTGAGGAGTATATTGTCATGGTGGATGACCTAAGAATGATTTGTTTCTAATAAAATAACCTTCGCTTCACTAATAAAATCAGTAAAGCAAAGGTTACTACGGGAATAGATTGAATATAAAAGGAACTAATAACGTTTGCGTGAGGATGAACACATAAAATCATGTATATATCTAATAGACATATACACGTGATTATATAAATGAATAGGACTTGTTTTAATAGATTTTTTTGCTTTATTATCAAAGAATAATAAAGTAAGTAATACTTAGAAGTTTGGTATTTTATTGATTTACAGCTCTCTCTCTCTCTCTCTCTCTCTCTCTCTCTCTCTCTCTCTCTCTCTCTCTCTCTCTCTAATATTTTAGAGCAAACCAACAAATCTGGAATGTTAAATTTCAGATTCCCTGTAATGATTTGTAGGTTTGAATTGTGTTTCATCGTATCTTTTAGGTTTAAGACAAATATGTTAAAATATTTTAATATAAAAATAATTTTTTATTGTATTTTGTTGACATTCATCTTGTGTTTTACAACATATGCTAAAAAATGTAATTTAACGTTTTATTCACGTGCAATTATTTTTTCTGAATAAACAAAACTTTATACTATTCTGTTTTAAGTAGATGAGGTTAAATAACCTCATTAAAAGATGATTAAAATAATAATGCATTATGGAAGATTCAGCAATTATTGTAGAAGAGATATATCCGGCTCCCCTTTCAAAGGTCTGGCAGGCTATAACAGATAAAGAACAAATGAAAGAATGGTATTTTACGATTGAAGACTTTGTTCTGGAAGAAGGAGCAGTTTTTAATTTTAGTGTATCTGATGAGGAAAGGTTATATCGTCATCGTTGTGTTATAACCGAAATTGTTCCTAATAAGAAGTTTCAACATACATGGACACATCCCGACCAGAGTAAAGGTGAGTCTATTGTAACATGGACGCTTGAACCTGTGAGGGATTATACGAAAGTGACTTTGACTCACGAAGGTGTTGATACTTTCTCTGATGGTGGTCCCGATTTTAAAAGAGAAAATTACTTAGCAGGGTGGAGAGAAATATTAGGAACGGAATTAAAACAGTTTTTAGCAAAATAATTATTTACCATTAAAAAATTAAATCCCATGACAACAGCAATTCAGCCATATCTAACCTTTAATGGTTATTGTGAAGAGGCTTTCAATTTTTATAAATCAGTATTTGGAGGTGACTTCGTACATATTTCTCGTTTTGGAGAAATGCCACCTCAGGAGGGAATAAGTTTTCCTGAATCATTTGCAAATAAGATAATGCATGTGGCATTACCTGTAAATGGTCAATTTATGCTTTTCGGAAGTGATAATATGGAGGGAGGTTGCGGCGGTCCCGACTTAGTTGTAGGAAATAATATTTCCCTTTCTATTCAGATTGATACAAAAGAAGAAGGCGATAAAATATTTGCCGGATTATCTGCAGGTGGAACTGTAACTATGCCCATGGAAGTTACTTTTTGGAATGCATACTTTGGAATGTTTACCGATAAATTCGGAATAAACTGGATGATTAATGTTGATTTAAATCCCGGAGAATGTCACTAAAATGGAAAAGACTATAAATCCTGTAGGTTGGTTTGAGATTTATGTTGAGAATATAGATCGTGCCAGACGTTTTTATGAAACGGTTCTCGACAGAGAAATGTTTGATCTCCCAATGTCGGAAGATTTGGATGATATGAAAATGGTAGTTTTTCCGATGTTGGATGATGCTCCGAATTCTTCGGGGGCTTTAGTTGAGATGAGAGGAGTTGAGCCCGGAGGAAATAGTACTATTGTATATTTCTCGTGTGATAATTGTGAAGTAGAGCAAAACAGAGTTGAATCAGCAGGAGGTAAAATCTTAAAGCCTAAATTTTCTATTGGTGATTATGGATTTATTTCTCTGGTTGAGGATACCGAAGGTAATTGTATAGGACTTCATTCATTAGCATAGTATTTTTGGTCACTAATCTTCTAAATTACTTAAAGTATGGCACAAGATAAGGTAGTGATTACGGTGCAGACACAAGTTAATGCATCAATAGATACTGTCTGGAAATGTTGGATAACTCCGGCTGATATCATTAAATGGAATAGTGCTTCTGACGATTGGCATACAACGAAAGCCGAAAATGATTTTCATGTAGGTCGTAAATTCAGTTATCGGATGGAAGCTAAAGATGGAAGTATGGGATTTGATTTCGGAGGTGTCTATGACAGTATTACTGATCATAAACAAATCAGCTATACGATGGACGATGGACGAGCAGCTACTGTAACCTTTTCGGTAATAGATGATAAACAGACCGAAGTTATCGAATCGTTCGATGCCGAAACGCTTAACCTTATAGATATGCAGCGAGACGGCTGGCAGGCTATTTTAGAGCGTTTTAGAAATTATGTAGAACATCAATCTTCTGAAAAATGACCAATAAAATTATTCCATGTCTTTGGTTTGATAATCAAGCCGAAGAAGCAGCCCTTTTTTACACTTCTATTTTTAAGGATTCAAAGATCGAAGGCATAAGTTATTATGGTAAAGAAGGTTTTGAAATTCATAATCAGCCCGAGGGAACAGTAATGGTTGTAGAATTTCAGATTAACGGACAATCTTTTAGTGCCATGAATGGTGGTCCTGTTTTTAAGTTTAATGAATCTATTTCACTGCAAGTATTTTGTGATAGTCAGGCAGAAATAGATTATTACTGGGACAAACTTACCAGTGATGGAGGAGAGGAGGTTCAATGCGGGTGGTTGAAGGATAAGTATGGGCTCTCGTGGCAAATAGTTCCATCCATCCTTCCCGAGCTAATGAAAGATGCTTCAAAAGCGGGAAAAGTAATGAATGCATTTATGCAAATGAAAAAAATGGATATTGATAAATTAAAGCAGGTTTAAGGAGGAATTGGTGACATTCAAGTTTCTCTCTTATATAATAGGTGAGAGTAGAGCGGGGAAGTAATCCTTTGTCAACAATATAAGCAGGGCGAAAAAAGTCTTTTAAGAATTTAGTTCCAATTTATATAATTGCAAAAAAATGAGTGAACATTATTCATAAAAACAATGTTATAGAAAGTGAAATAAAATGAGTATTCGGTCTAGGCTAATTCGAAAAGTGTAAATTATAAACAATATACGGCTATTTCTTGTTAACATAAGACGGAAGCTTAATTTGGAGTTGGATGTACAAAAATAAAATAGTAAAATTATGAGAACTTTAAGACTTTTTTCGCTAGTGCTATTTAGCGCCTTGATGTTTGCATCATGTAAATCGTCGTTGACCGTATCTACAGACTATGATCGCAGCGTTGACTTTTCGAAGTATAAAACGTTTGGTATTTATAAATTAGATGCCGAGGCTCAGACTATCAGCGAACTAAATAGAAATCGTATCTATGCGGCTATAAAAACTGCTTTGATAGAACGTGGCTTAACAGAATCTGCTACTCCTGATCTATGGGTAAACGGTTTGGCATTTGTTGAATCAAGAGAATCACATTCAAGTACTACTATGACTACCGGAATGGGTATGGGAATGGGTGGTATGGGTATGGGTGGTATGGGAATGGGTGGTTTTCACCGTCCTTATATGTGGGGAGGTCCTATGATGATGACCGGTTCCAGCGTAGCTCGTACTCAACACAATGTGGATATTTATCATAAAGGATCGTTATTGATTGACTTGATTGATGCAAGAACTAATACTCTTGTTTGGCATGCAGCAGGTAACCGCGATGTAGATAAAAACTTTGGACGCGATGCAGATGAAAAAATTGCAAAATATGTATCAAAAATGTTTGTGAGTTTTCCTCCTGCAACTATCGTAAACACAACAGTGAAAACTAAATAAGTATTTATAATTTTATAGTCTATATATAAAGCTGTTCCTTTTAAGGAACAGCTTTTTTATTTAAGAGGCATGGGGTGAGAGTATTAATGGCATTAAAATAAGAATCCCACCTACTCTCTAAGAGAGTGGCGGGACTAATTGAATTGTTATCTGTGACACTATATGATCACTTTATGGGTTTTACCCCTATGTTTTTTATGTAATTCTGCACATGCTCGTTTCGCTCTTCCGGCGTAAGGCTGGCAGGAAGTTCAATTGATGTTCTGCTATCAATTACTACACAAACAACTTCACCTATTCTTTTCTTATGATCTTCCAGCATTTGACTCACCAAGTCATTTGCTCTCACTCGTTCAGATCGATTAATAGCACCTTCTTTTCCTTTTTGGGGTGCTCTTTTTTTAGTTTCCATATTCTCCACTATTTATAAGTAAATAAATAAAACAACCTTCTCAGGCTTGATTTCTGTGAATATACTCAATAATAATCAGAAAAACAATTATTTAACAAATTTAGACAAGTGGAGAGATGCTAAATTTGAATAAAATTTTGTTGCTTTTGAGACAACGAACGAGTGTCGCAAAAGGATTCCCTATTAATGGCTGGTGAAAATTAACGAAGCATAACTATTGGTTTATTTTCAGATAACCATTTTTCGAGAACTACAAAATCTACATCTTTTAATATGATTTTTTTATCCTTATCAAGTAGATAAAGTGTCGGGATTGCTTTCAGATCATAAATCTTTTTATTTTGTACTGTTTGATTCTTATCGTAACCATTTATCCAGTATGTTGGAATATCATTCAGATGTTTTTTCCATATTTCTAAGTCGGCATCGGGATAAAAAGAAAGTATGGATAGATAGTTACTCTCCAATCCATCGCTTATAATAGGGGAATTCTTGATAGCTGCAATTACCTCTGCACATGCATGGCAGTCAGGATTATAAAAAAGTACAACTGTATATTCACTTCTTATATCGTATAGAGTACCTGTTTTTCCTGATGCTAAAGTATATGTGAAATCTGTAGCCTTATCTCCTATTCTGTTTTTAAGTATCATCTTTAGTCTGAAATCTGCACGCTCCTTGTCGGTTGCATTGGTTTTGGACGATTCTATAACATAGTTCAAAACAGGAATATAATATTCTTCGTTCCTCATTGGAGAATTAGGGTCATAGAGGTATTTCTTATATGTCTCCAGAAAGTAAGCATTCATACTAGTGTCTGCCTCGGCTTTCAGTAATGTATTCTTAATTGAGCTATAAGCAATATCTTTATTGGCATGAGGTAAAATCTCAATATAATCCGCCATGGCTTGCTCTGTAATACTAGGAAGATGAATATAAGCAGTATCGGCAAAATCAAAATTATCCCAATAATGCTCTACCAGATAATTAGCCCTGTCTGATGGGGTCGTCAGGCTTTCGGGAATGGTAGCCATTATAAATTTGCGATCTTTCTTTTCTTCGCTTATAGACTCGCCCTTTTTACTTACACTGCTGCATGTTAAAAAGCAGAATCCCAAAAGTAATAATAGGGAAAGATAAGTAATGTTATATTTTTTCATAATTATGTTTTGAAGTATGGTAAAGCATTCTTTTAAAATCAAGACGAATTTTTAATATATCATAACGCCAATTGGTCTCTGATGTATATAAAAGTAATAAAAAAACACTTTTGTTACCGGCTTTTCTTTTTCCTTTTTTATTGATAACTGTTTGCTGATAGATAAAATAACTCGATTACTGATTCATTTTGATACTTATTCTTTAATTTTCACATAGATATGCTTGATATGCTTTTTATCGGCAACCCTGACATCAATGTCGAAAACTTTGTTTAGAGATTTAATCAGTGGCGTAAGTTTTGGATAACCATAATTTCGAGGGTCAAAGTCGGGTCTCTTCTTGATAATCAGATTACCCATATCTCCAAGGAATGCCCATCCATCATCGTCAGCTAAATCCATAACAGTCGTTTTAAGTAGTTGAATAAGCTTTTTATTTATAGGCTCAATATTAGAGTCTTTTTCGCCTTTAGAATGATTTGAAGATAAAGAATCTTGCTGCGTGTCAGAATTCTCTATTTCCGAATTTCCGATTATCTCAATATATATAAACTTGTCACAGGCTACGATGAATGGATTGGGGGTCTTTTTCTCTCCAATGCCAATAACTAACATCCCCGACTCTCTTAGTCTGACAGCTAATCTCGTAAAATCGCTGTCGCTCGAAACCAAACAAAAGCCATCCACTTTTTCGGAATGCAGAATATCCATTGCATCAATAATCATGGCAGAGTCCGTTGCATTCTTTCCTGTAGTGTAACTATATTGCTGTATAGGAGTTATAGCATGCTCCAATAAGGGCTGTTTCCATCCCGATACGGTTGGTTTTGTCCAATCGCCATATATTCTTTTTATAGTAGGTATACCTATTTTAGCAATCTCATCGAGCATCCCTTTTATATTGGAATAGGGTATATTATCTGCATCAATGAGAACAGCTAACTTTAAGTCCTTATTCTCTCTCATAACCATTTGTATTGTTTAGTAATTTCAAATGTACGATTTCTTTGTTGTTCGGTTTGTATACTTTATACAAAAAAGTGACAATTAGTGTTTATTTTGTGTGTTTTTCAAGCTGCTGTAAATCAGATATTAAATATTGAAAAGGTAACAAAAGTAACAAAAGTAACAGATATTTCGAACTGTTTTTCCGATGAAGCCTCTGTAACTTTTTATTATTTCATTTTTGTTGAGACACGAAAGTCGCTTCCCATTCGCTTGTTTCCAATTGGAAGAAACAATTCTATCGGAGAAAATAATTGAAGGGTAGTTTTATCTTTTGCCATATTGCTTTATTATATAGATAAAGTAAATAGTTGTATAATATATATTTAATGTATTGCCTCCTGATAAGAGTTTTGATAGCTTTTATTGTCTGCAACTCTTTTATAAGTAGTAAGTTGTTCTTGAATGTTTCCTCTCTTTAGAGATGGTATTCTATTTAATTGGATTTTTTCTACATTTTTTCGCAATGGAAGAATAAACAATAGTTAATTTTTTTTGTTTCAATATCATAACAACCATATTTATGAGGAAAGATTATATTCATACGAAGAGAGAATGGTATTCTATTGATAGTGCTGATGTGATAGACACTTTAGAGTCTGATATTACAGTAGGGCTATTAGATGATGAGGCTAACCAGCGATTAACTCAATTTGGAGAGAACGTATTACCAGAAAAGAAAAAAGTAAGCAAGATTATTCGCTTCTTAAAACATTTTAATGACATATTAATATATGTACTTTTTGTTGCTGCAATTGTTACAGCTTTCCTAGGACATTATGTTGATACTATTGTTATTCTACTGGTTGCCGTTGTAAATGCATCAATCGGTTATTTTCAGGAAAATAAGGCCGAGAAAGCACTGGAAGACATCAAAAAGATGTTATCGCTTAAAGCTCAAGTCGTACGAGATGGTGTGAGAACGGAGATCGACGCTTCTCTTCTTACTATTGGAGATATGGTTTTACTGAGTCCGGGGGATAAAGTTCCTGCCGACTTACGTTTAGTAAGAGCCGACAACTTGAAAATAGAAGAATCTCCACTTACAGGAGAATCAGTTCCTTCGGAAAAGAAGGTTGCCGCTTTACCTGTTGATACAATGTTGGGAGATCGGATTAACATGGCTTTTTCGAGTACCACTGTTAGTGCAGGTACGGGAATGGGTGTTGTAATAGCTATCGGTAAGGATACTGAGATAGGCAAGATAAATGAAATGATCTCAGAAGTAGAAGAAATTACAACTCCTCTGCTCAGACAAACAGCTAAATTCGGAAAAACGGTATCTATAGTTATTGTAGGTATTGCATTTGTAATCTATCTGTTCGGACATTTCTTTAGGGATTACGATTCGGGCGAACTGCTTATGTCTGTCATAGGTTTGGCTGTAGCTGCTATACCCGAAGGTTTGCCGGCTATACTTTCAATTATTCTGGCGATAGGTGTTCAGAATATGGCTCGTCGAAATGCAATTGTCCGTACACTTCCATCAGTAGAAACATTGGGAGCAGTGTCGGTTATTTGTTCTGATAAGACGGGAACCCTTACTAAGAATGAAATGACCGTAAAAACTGTAGAAATATGCGATGGCGAATTTACAGTTAGCGGAACAGGCTATGCCCCAACAGGAGATGTGTTGAGCAATGGCGTTAAAGTAGATTTTGATTCAGAGCCTATATTGGAAGAGTTGATCAGCTGTTTCAATATATGTAATGAAGCATCTTTAGGGAAAGATGAAGACGAGCATTGGTTTGTAAAAGGAGATCCTACCGAGGGTGCTTTAATAACTTTATACCAAAAAGCAGATGTAGATCATAGCCATGTTGAACGTAAATCGACCATTCCGTTCGATTCGGAATATAAGTATATGGCTACCTTGATAGAAGATACCGACCATAATATTATATATATTAAAGGTGCTCCCGATCGACTTTTAGATATGGCTGAGAAAGAGAAATCTAAAGCCGGAGAGCAAGACTTTGATCGCCGTTATTGGGAGAGTAAAATTACAGAACTCGCTCAAAAAGGACAACGTATCATTGGTGCTGCCTATAAAAAGGTAGATAAAAGTATAATTGATATAGATCACGAAGACATTCACGATGGTATTGTTTTTCTGGGTCTTGCAGGGATAATAGATCCGCCACGTGAAGAAGCTATCGAGGCTATCAGATTGTGCTCGGAAGCAGGAATCACGGTGAAAATGATAACAGGCGACCATGTGGATACAGCTAAAACCATTGGTAAAGAAATGGGTATTGGTGATGGTACGAAAGCCTTACAAGGTAAAGATCTGGAAAAAATGAGTGATGCCGAGCTTGAAGTGGCAGCTCAGGAATATGATATTTTTGCCCGTACAAGTCCCGAACATAAATTGAAACTGGTGAAGGCTTTGCAAGCCAGAGGTACAATTTGTGCCATGACAGGCGATGGAGTAAACGATGCACCTGCCTTAAAAAAAGCAGATGTGGGTATTGCAATGGGTATCAAAGGAACTGAGGTTACAAAAGATGCTTCGGAAATGGTATTGGCTGACGATAATTTTAGTACCATAGTGGCTGCCGTTGAAGAAGGACGAAGGGTATATGATAATCTGAAAAAGACTATTTTATTTATATTGCCTACCAATGGTGCTGAAAGTTTTCTGATAATAGCCAGTATTTTATTTGGAACAATGATGCCATTAACTCCTGTACAAATTTTGTGGGTTAATATGGTAACATCGGTAACCGTTTCTCTCGCCCTTGCCTTTGAAAGAATAGAACCGGGAGCAATGAAACGTCCTCCACGATCGCCACAAACCCCATTATTAAGCGGATATTTTATCTGGCGAATATTGTTTGTATCGGTACTTATTGGGGGCGGAACTCTTTGGATGACTATAAATCTGTTGGATAAAGGCGTGAGTGAAGAAATTGTGAGAACCATTACATTACAAACAATCGTGATAGCTCAGATGTTCCACTTGTTTAATAGTAGAAGTATTCGTGGCTTTGCTTTCAATAAAGACTTCTTTACCAATAAAGCGGTATTTGTAGTGTCAGGTTTATTGGTTATTCTTCAATTGGCAATTACCTATCTTCCATTTATGAATAATGTATTTGGAACTTATCCTTTAGAGTTAAACGATTGGGTATATCCATTTATTCTAGGTTTTGCAGTATTTGTAATTGTGGAAATTGAAAAAGCTGTAATGAGAAAAATAGATGCTTTAAAAACAAAGTAAGGTATAGGTATTTCTGTTTTTAATAGTGATATATTTTACATTAAATAGAAAAGACGGATATAGTAATATGTCCGTCTTTTTTTATTCTAGAATAGTGATCTTATTTATCTGTTCTGAATGGAGCAGCAGGTAATCCTTCGCTATTGAATAAATTTACTTCGGGATTATTAGACCACGAATATCTTACAGAAACAGGATTAGTAACCTCATTGCTTTCAACAATTACTTTGTCTCCATCTAAGTAAGCTTTTGCCCATACAAATTTATTGTCAGCACCTGCAATTGAAAATCCTTTGATAGATTGGTTATTATCGCTCACTTTTAGACCTTTTGCTATATTGTCAAAATAGATAATCGCTTTGTTTCCTGAAATCGCCATCTTATTGAACGTGGGTCCTGAATAAATAATATCCTTTCGTCCGTAATCTTTATTCAGAGCAATCAAAGATAATCTTAGTCCTACATCTTGCTTATTTCGGGGGTGAATATCTTTAGCATCACCGATATCAGTAATTACCGCTTGTCCTGTATAAGGCAACGAAAGAGTCATGGTTTGAGCCTCGCGCAGTTCAGCCCATTTACTATCCTGAGGCTGATCGTCTTTTGCCATATAATTTGCCAGCTGTACCCAGTAGAAAGGAAATTCATAACCCCATTTATTTCTCCAATCATTGATTAGGGTAGGGAAGAGTGTGCGATAATTATAAGCCGCATTAGCATTATTTTCTCCCTGATACCAAATTACACCTTTTATACCCAAAGAGGTTATCGGGTTGATCATCGCATTATATAGTAATGAATTATACGCATTAGGCGAAAAATCAATGTAGCCGAATTCTTTATTAGTAACCGATTCTTTATACTCCCATTCTCCGGCTAAAGGATACTGGACTCCGTCCACTTCCAGATATATGTCCTTAGGCAAACCGTAAAGTCCACCACCTCCGGTATGGTCTGTAATTTTTATAGTTAACGTATTCACTCCATCTTTTAAAATATCTTTTTCGATCTTATATGTACGAGGTACGCCATAACCTACAGTCTCGCCCACTTTAAGACCATTAATCCACGAGATGTCATCATCGTCTATAGGTCCCAGATTCAATGTGGCCGTTTTTCCATTAGCATTTTGGGGTAATGTAAAGCTGTATCTGAACCAGACAATGCCGTCTATTGTGGCAAGCTCGGTCGATGACCATTCTTGAGGTACCTGCATTTTCTTCCATGCAAAGGAAATTCTTTTAGGAGCTTTAAACCATTCGTTCTTTATGCCCAGATCGTTTTTTAAGGCATTTAGATAGATCTGCTTTTTTGCTTCATTCTCTTGAGCAAATTTTGCTAGATCAATACCTTGTAATGCTGCATATCGTTCTTTGAAAGTATCGGGTAGCTTATTAAAAGAATTCTCACTGATCCATGTTTCTATATCCGTTCCTCCCCACGATGAGTTTATAATACCAATGGGAATATTCAGTTCTTTATTTAGTTTACGGGCAAAAAAGTAGGCAACAGCCGAAAAACCGGAAACCGTCTGGGGCGAACAAACCTGCCATTTTCCATTGAAGTCGGAATTGGGTGTCATACTCATTGCTTTTTCTACATTAAAAGCTCTGATTGTCGGATAATTGGCGTCTTTAATCTCTTGCTCGTAATTGTAGACTTGTCCCCATCCATTCACAGGCATCTCCATATTCGATTGTCCGCTGCATAGCCAGACATCTCCAATAAGAATATTATCGAACGTAATGGTATTGTTGCTTCCCTGTACTCTCATCTGATAAGGACCTCCATAGGGTATAGGATCAAGGTTTACAGACCAATATCCTGACTCGTCGGCTTGGGTGTTCTTCGTTTGTTCCAGAATACTGACTTGTATTTTTTCCCCCTTATCAGCCCATCCCCATATTTTGAGAACCTTGTCTCTTTGGAGAATCATATTATCCGAGAATATATGAGGTAATTTAACTTCGGCTTGCAATCCGCATGTAAGCAGACTCATAAGCAGTAAAATGTAAGCGTACTTCTTCATCAGGTATAAATTAAGTATTATTGGGGTTATCTTACTTATCTGTTCGTAATTTGTCTACGTGTAATTTAAGGCTTGCCAAAGTAATAAAAAAAGTCTGTGATCTTAATGAAATACTACTGGTAATTTTCTCTCTGTTTGAATATCTTTATGACTCATTCTACTACATCTTACCGAAATTTTAGAAGGTAGATTGTATGTATTATTATTGATCCGGATTTTAGTACAATTATCTAAATCGAATGATGCATTAGTCTTGGGCAGATCTTTATCTAATGGTGAAACAAAAGGTGCATATTCAATCAGGTTATTTGTGAAAATCAACCCTTGTGTACTTTTGGCTTTCAGTATAAGATTACCGTTAATTTTAAATGTATTATCTTCAATTTTGATATTTCTGTGTACCCAATCGTTTTTTGCATATTCGTGGTTTTCCGGTAAAATAGCAATCACATAATCTTTCGATGGAATATTATATCCACATTCTTCAAAAATATTATTACGAATCAGCACATCATCCACAGCACCCGACTCATACCAACTTCCAGCATCTGCTGCAATCATAATTGCATACATACCGGTACGGTAAAAATGATTATTCTCTATAACTACTTTCTTAGGGGTAGTAACAAGTAGCCCTCTGGTGTTGGTCATTTCAAATTTGCAGTTGCGTATATCAAGAGATGGTGTCCATGTAATGTTCTCGATAGCATCACCTTTAATTATTTCTTTAGGCAATGGTTTAGTTAATTCGAGTTGAATCTCTCGATCAGACAATCTCTTAACCCCTTTGACAATACCAAACCCTTTTGTTTGAAGGGTAGGGGAATGGACGAAAGCAATAGAATCGTTCTCAAAGAAAGCAGGCATACCGTAAGTTTGAGCATGCATAAACTTAACCGTTATTAAATTGGGAGCATTAATCTCTCTGATTTGTAAATAGGTTCCATGAACATTCACCGGATCGTCATGTAATCCTTTGAAATGGCAACTATCAATCTTTATACTCCCTTTGCATCCTGAAAAGTGCATGCCATCCGCAAAGGCGGCGATAGCACGTCCATGTGAGGGTACAATATTTATATTTTTATAGAATAGATTCTCCGAAAATTGAGACACGATACCTAATCCGTGCATATAATGCATATTCAGATTTTCGAATTGTATATTTTTCGACAAATTCACGAATACTCCCACATGATCTCTGATATGATCTCGTAAAGTAAATATTTGTCCGGCCTTATAATTTGTATTCGAAAAATCTCCTTCAAATTTCACTTTTAAAGGATCAATAACAGTCGCTTTACTCTGCTGTATAGGGTCAGACGAACTATACATATTTGTACCCTGTATTGTATCTGCCAAAAGAGTGAAATATGTATTCATTCCCCATTTTTCGCCATACCAGCTTAGTTTATTATCAATAATCGTATACTTGGAGTTGGGGTGTATGGCTGCTATAACAGAATCGGGAAATACTTTAAGAAATGTCATTTCCGACATAGTCGGGCGTTCGAAGTCTACAATTATATTCTGAAATTTGATGTTCGTCGATTTATCAATAGCCCAGCAAGTCATTTTTCCATGAAAAACAAACAAAGAGCCATTCCCCTCAACAGTTATATTTTTTTTATTCTCGAATAGTAGCCCGATACTTTTTATTTTCGATGGACAATCAGTTTCAGAGGATGTGTTAGTAATGAAGTACTCTCTTTTTTCTGCTTTGTCAGGCCAGAAATCGTAACGTCCTTTTGGGAAAACAATAGTTGTATTTTCTTTCTCGGACGAAGCGTTTATAGCTTGTTGAACGCTTTCTGTCACATCAACAAATGTATTTGGCTTTACGCCAAAATCTGAAACGTTTAGTATTTGGGCTTGCGTCCAAATACTAAAACATAACAGACCCATAATTAAAGAGAATATTCTCATTGTATTATATATTTAGCTAACAGTAAATAGTTGTAAATTATAACTGTCTCTTGCTATTATACTAACCAAAGTAATAAATAGGTCTGAGACCTTAAGGTATTTTTCTATACAAAAATAGTAATTAACCTTAAGATAACTTCCTCGCCCCATCTTTAATAATCACATCATATACCTTCGGCTTGGTCTTGAACTTTTGTTCGTAGCTTTCAGTAGCTCGCTTGATAAAGCCATCGTGCAACTCATCTTTGACCAGATTGATGGTACAGCCGCCGAAGCCTCCGCCCATAACACGGGAACCCGTTACTCCGCACTGACGGGCAACATCGTTTAAGAAGTCCAGTTCAGGACAGCTTACTTCGTATTTACGGCTTAAGCCGATATGCGTTTCATACATCTTTTTACCTACTGTTTCGTAGTCTCCTTGTTTCAATGCTTC
>NZ_QICL01000003.1:52573-258233 GCF_003201355.1 Indolivaga alginatilytica | reverse complement strand
TGCTACTTCATGCTACCCCTCGACTTGCATGTGTTAGGCCTGTCGCTAGCGTTCATCCTGAGCCAGGATCAAACTCTTCTTTGTATATCTTTTTTTATATTCTTAGAAGTTCTTGTCTGTCTATTTACTCTTGGTTCTTGACGAATTTTTAAGTTAGATTCTAATATAATTAGTCTCTACCCGTCTAATGCTATGTTCTTGTTTTTATGTATAACCTTGTCAAGGATCGCTTCTGTTTGCTTTATTTCTAAACCATCTCTCGGTTCTAAAGCGAGTGCAAAAGTAGTCCACTTTTTAATACAATCCAAATATTATAGAAACTATTTTTGAAAGTTTTTGCAACTCATTCCTTAACTACTATCAAAACAGTGTTTTACAACAGAAAAAAAATCATCAAAAAGAAAAAGTTGGTATAGCTTTACTTTCGATAGGGGAATAATAAAGCCTTTGCTCACTATAATCCAGATTTTGCTCCAGTTCTTTTCTTACCTCCAGTGCACTCCCTTCAATAGAAATCCGCCCTTCTTCTAAAAGTCCTATATGCGTACAGACCTTCTCTATGTCGCAGATACTCCTATTAGACATAATAATTGTTTTTCCTCTTTTCTTTATCTTTAGAAGTAATTTACAAACGTTCTCCTTCGAATCATTATCTAAACCTCTCAATAGATCATCAAAAATGAGCAGATCGGGATTATGAAACAAAGCAAGGCCTATACTTAATAACTTCCGTTGAGTCATAGTTAATTTTTTCACCTTTATATTGGTATGCTTTGTCAACCCTGTAAATCGTAAAATTTCCGCAATACGTAAATCGCCAAAACCAAAAAGCATATCTATATACTTAAAGTTTTCCTTCACTGTTAGAAAATTTTGATAATACGGCAGATCAATAATAGCACCTGCCATCTGTTGAATCTTATCTCTCTGGTCATAGAGATCCTGACCTTTGAGATATATTCTTGATGAAGTACTCTTTAATAGACCTAAAATTAATTTTAATACTGTTGTCTTTCCCGATTTAGGTTTTCCTACAAGACCATAAATACTGCCTTCAGTAATAGACAGTTCAAAGTCCTTCAGAATGAACTGTTGTTTATAACAAAAGTCCATCCTTTCGATTTTCAAAATGTTCATTCCCCCAATTTTATTAAATTCCCCAATAAATACAGGGCAAATAAACAAAAAAAAACCGCACCAAGGACAACAACATCCTAGTATTTATAGGGGGTGGAGAGCAATAAGCAGAAAAAATGATAAAAAAACATGGATTTTTATGTTTCGCATTATTCTTAGTAAAATAAAAACTCCTTTTAACAAATAGAAACAATCTACTAACACAACAAGAAACAGGCTATCCAGGATGCAAAGCAGCCTTAAGTCTCTATCCCATCCTATTCCTTAATAACATACTCAATTTTTTGAAGCAATTTTTTGCTTGCAATCAGCTTCGATAGATTTAAAATAAACGGATTTTAGAAAAAACAATATGAGGTAAAGGCTAACATGAATCTAAAACAAAGTATAGTACGATCATGAGGTTTGGCCATTTAAAACAAACTTTGATACTAACACATGATAGATTACTTTCTTTTTATACAGTAAGCATAATATATAATGTATAGCATATACTAAGTTGAGTCGATAAATAGAGAAAAACACCGATTTACACGTCACCTCTCTTTTCTTATAAATACTAAAGAAAATATCACGGAAGCTAAAGAAGGGTGATATAAGATTCTGGAAAAATATCATAAACGACCAATCTATAACATTCTACAATCCATTAAGCAGGTCGGCTAATGTTTTCTCAATTGATATAAACACCATATTTTCTATTTTTTTTCTAATTTAATTTTCTTTTTCTCCCTTTCTTAATAGTTAAAAAAGAAAAACTGAAACCTTCCCTAAGTTTTTATCTTTATTCAGATTAAAACTCAGATCAAGGCTTCAGCTATACTATATAACATGAGGCTCTCCAGCAAGAGGCCTTATATCTACAGAACTTGTCTAATGTTATCTAACTTTTCCGGAATGAGGTTTATATTATAACACCTACCCCATTTGTTTTTTAAGTACAGATACACAAAGACAAAACAATTTAACTCCTGTATACAACATTAAAACAGAGGAACTTTACTGAACAGCTTTAATACGCTTAGACTAATTGGGAAACCAATAATAGTCAATCATATCTTAAGCCTTAGCAAAACAACTCTCTTATCTATTGTTACAGATTCAAAACCTCTCAAAAGATAGACCTCGGATAACGCTAGTAATTTATGTAAGTACAAGAAATACAGTCTTACTAGAGCATATTAACTAAGAAACAGAAAAAATTAAGGAAAGTCAAAGGAAGCTGTGTTTTATAAGAATCTTATAAGACAACATATTTAAAATATGATAAAAATCAACCTTTTCCCTCTCTTAATATTTCAAAAACTACCTAAAAGAGATGCCTACAGACCTTTTCTCAAACTACTAAGAAATTAGTCTTGCACACTTTTTCTAGTGATCCTTTCTTTACTCGTCTCGTTTTCGTTCCCAGAGGGCATTACATCGGAATATATTACGATACTGCTCCACAATTTTTGAAACGCAAATTTCGAGATTTCAATATTCTTATTGATTACGGGATCATAGAAAACAACATTCCCCTCAGCACCCAGATTCTTCAGAACAACGTAACGGCCACCATCTATCCTTAGATGCAGTATTCCTTTCCGTTTGTCTTTCTTCAAGGTATCAAAATCAGAATAATAAGTTTTACAACTTAGATCGTAATCTTTCAGTATATTGGATATTGCGAGAATAGAAGAATCTTTTTGCTCAAAATCTAGTTGAACGCCAATCACTTTTCTATTGTGCACAACATTGCATAACGAAAGGTACGTTGACACGAGATTCACCATGTAGGTACTACGTACATTCATAACAGAAAGAATTTTAACAAATTTATATTCAAACAACCAACTTTATCACAAAGTAACAATAAATTTCCTAGTTATGCTATAACCTTTTTATCATCTTTTCTTGTCTTTAGGTAAAACAAGGGTATATTTCAATATATTTAACATAGAAAAAAGTGATTTACGAATATAATCGCATTTTTTAGAGAGTTTAAATATGACATATATTAACAAATACACAGCTAAATTAACCTTTAAGTATGCGTTAATTTTAATAGCACAATAACTACACTTAAAACATGTATCTTATAAATAGCTATATTTGTACGTTGTGTATATAGAAGTTTAATATAAAAATGTTATGCCAGAAAAGAAACATCCTCTTTATCAATTCAAATATTGTCCTAAATGTGGGTCTAATCACTTTGTTGACAACAATTTCAAATCAAAATGCTGTGAAGACTGTGGTTTCATTTATTACTTCAATCCTTCATCTGCAACCATAGGAGTGATTTTCAATGAGAAAAACGAAATATTAGTCGCAACCCGAGCCCATGAGCCGGCAAAAGGCACTTTGGATCTTCCGGGGGGATTCGTGGATATGAACGAGACTGCCGAAGAAGCCGTTATCAGAGAAATAAAAGAAGAAACCGGACTTGATGTATCTGCTGCTCAGTATCTCTTTTCTATACCTAATTTATATATGTACTCAGGCTTTGAAGTTGAAACAACTGATTTGTTCTTTTTATGCAAAGTAGACAGCAATGCCCGGTTTGCAGCAAATGATGATGTGGCTGAGCTTAAATTTTTACCGTTATCCGATTTAAATCCCTCTTTATTTGGACTACGCTCCGTTAAGCAAGGGATCGCAAAAATACAAATGATGAATTTATGAAGAAAATACTACTTATTACGGGGATAGGAATAGCATCTACCCTACAGTTAACTTATGCTCAGAAGGGAATCAATAACGAGCTTCCCGAGAGGCTGTTTTTACAAGGTAAAGAAATGTTTCTCGATAATAATTTTGTGGGGGCTCAGAACACCCTTACTGAGTTTAAAAGATTATCCAAAGACAAAAATGCTGAACTAGAAGCTGACTACATGATTGCAGCTGCATCCTATTTCACAGGTAAGGGGAATGCGGTTGACGTTCTTCGTGAATATCTGGATACCTACCCCGAATCTTATCATAGAAATGATATTTGTTTCTACATAGGATCGTCTTACTTCAATGAGAAAGACTGGTCTAAAGCCCTCTATTGGTTCGAACAGGCTGATGTTGCATATCTGGCAACTAAAGAGCAAGAAGATTACACTTTCCGCTCGGCGTTTGCCAATCTTCAGGAAGGAAAAAGATCTGTTGCAGCTAATCAGTTTGAATTATTGGCACGTAACAGTAATAAATATTATGAGCCTGCCACCTATTACAAAGCATACATAGATTTTCAGAAAGGCAAATACGATAATGCTCTTGCCACATTTGAGCGTCTTAAAAACAGTCCTGAATATAAAGAACAATCTTTATTCTTTATAACACAAGGGTTATTTCTTAAGAATAACCTGAATGAAGCGATTAATGCAGGGCATAATTACCTGAACACATATCCTAATAACAAAAACTCGGCAGAAATATATCGTATTCTGGGTAATGCTTATTACAGGCAGGGTAATATAAACGAATCTATTTCGAATTACGAGCAATATCTGGCATCCGAATCTAAACCGTTTGCGGAAGATATGCTACAACTGGGAATTGCATACACACAAACAGGCGATTATCAGAATGCAATAAAAGCACTGCAATTTGCCGCTTCAACAGAAAATAAACTCGGGCAGACGGCGTATATGCTGCTTGGGCAAAATTATTTGAAGGTAAATGACAATGCAAATGCCCTAATGGCTTTTGATGCAGCATCACGTGTACAGTTCGATCCATCGGTCAGCGAGGTGGCTCTGTATAATTACGCTATGCTGGTTCATAAGACTTCGTTATCTGTTTTCGATCAATCGATTACAGTTTTACAGCGTTTCTTAAATGAATATCCGAATTCAAAATATGTAAACGAGATAAACAATCAATTGGCAGCAACCCTACTTTCTACGAAAAACTATCAGGCTGCACTTACGGTAATTGACAAAATGCGTAATCCGGGAAGACAAATAATCGAAACTAAGCAGACTATTTTGTTTCAACTTGGGGCGCAGGATTTTATTGACGGAAACTACGATCAGGCAATCCAGCGTTTCAATGCTTCCATTAATTTAGGCAATTATGACGTTAAGTCTAAAAATGAATCCTATTTCTGGAGAGGCGAAACCTATTATCGCGAGAATAATTATCCGGCAGCTGTAAAAGATTATCAAACATATCTTTCGGTATGCAATGCTTCGGACGATAATTATAGCAATGCATTGTATAATCTCGGTTATACGTATTTCAATATGAAGCAATATTCCAATGCATTAAACAGTTTTAAACAATATGCTTCTCAAGAAAGAAACAGGCAACTGATGACATATTCTGATGCATGGAATCGTATCGGCGATATTTATTTATTCAACCGCAATTTTATTGAGGCTGAAAATGCATACTCACAAGCATCGATAAATAATCCTCAAAGTGCAGAATATGCAGACTTCCAAAAAGCATTTGTACTAGGCTTGCAGCATAACTACAACGGCAAGATTGCGGCACTGGATGTGATGATGAGAAAATATCCCGACTCACAATATTATGATGATGCCATGTATGAAAAGAGCCGTGCTCTAATTATGCTTAACCGTGAGACGGACGCAATTCCTATTCTGACCAGAATTCTTAACGACTACCCCAATTCGAATGTGGCTACACAGGCAGGCGTACAATTAGGTCAGTCTTACTACAACAGCAATAATCCTCAGAAAGCAATAGAGGCTTATAAGCAAGTGGTACAAAATCATAAAAATTCGGAAGAGGCTCGTATTGCGATACAAAGTCTTGAAGGAATTTATCGTGATATAAACGACATCGGTTCTTATGCCAGCTTTGCGAATTCTTTAGGCAATGGTATTATAATTACCGCCAGCCGCCAGGATTCATTATCTTATCTTGCCGCCGAAAACATATACATGAAAGGTCATGCAAGTGAGGCAGCAAATGCAATGAACAAATACCTGCAAGCTTATCCACAGGGGCAATTTGCCGGAGATGCACATTATTATATCGGAGCAATAGCCTATAATAAAAAGGATTATGAAACAGCACTTCAGGCATTCAATAATACTATCAATTCGGGTAATTCAAAAAATCTGAATAAAGCACTCGCTCTTGTTGGAGAAATACAACTAAGCAAAGGCAACAATCAGGCAGCATACAATGCGTACAAAGAGATGATGCGCACAGCAGCCAGTGCCGATGATAAGAGTACAGCTCAGTTGGGTATGCTTAAAGTAGCTAATAGTCTGAATAAAGATGTAGAAGTAATTACCGTCGCAACAGCTTTATTATCTCAAGGAAAAACATCACCCGAGGTAGTGAGTGAAGCGCGTCTTTACAGAGCTAAAGCATATCTGAATACAGGAGAGACAAATAAGGCTATAGATGATCTCCAAAAGGCGGCAAGCGATACACGCAGCGTATACGGAGCCGAAGCCCAATATCTTCTGGCGAAAACATATCTGAAAAACGGTAATTATGATAAAGCTGAGCAACAGGTTCTTGGTTTGATGAAGCAGGGAACACCTCATGCTTACTGGATGGCACAATCTATCATTGTATTGTCGGACACCTATCTTGCTAAAGGAGATAAATTCCAGGCGAAGCAATATCTTGAAAGCCTGAAAGCCAACTATACCGGAAACGAAGCAGACATTACGACAATGATAAATGATCGTTTAACTCAATTAAATAAATAATTTTAAATCAGTCAACAGTTAACAGTCAGCAGTCAACAGCCAACACTTTCTCGTTTACGTGTCAACCCGTTTACTTGTTTACTGAAAATTACTTAAATTAAAAGATAATGAATACATTATATAAAACTTTATTTATTAGCACATTGGGACTAAGCGTTGCATCAGTTAACATTGCAGCTCAAACCGCCGCTAAGGATACAACCCTAAACCGTCAGGTATCTCTCGAAAGAGAATACACTCCCACAATACAGGATGCTTCAAAAATCAATACGCTTCCCGCTCTTCACGAACCGGCCAAAAAGCAATACGATATAAAATTCGAAAATAGTATCCCTAATACAAATATCACTTCTCACCCGATTGGGGACACCGGTTCGGGAGATATCAAAACCGATATTGCTTTTAGCAAACATCGGGGATACTTTTTGTTCGGAGCAGGAATGTACTCTAATTTAGACGGTGCAGCCGGATATAGAATTGTTGACTCCGAGAATGACCGGTTTGATCTCTTTGCGACTCACAACTCGACTGACGGTAACATCAAATACTTAAACCCCAATTTTCTTTTTGACCAAGCGAAAGCCAAGAACATGGAGAACCTGATCAAGGCGAAATATAGCCATAAATTTGAGTCGCTGACATGGTATTTAAACGGTTCGTTTTTCAACAATACCTTTAACTATTATGGTAATCCGTATATATTCAGCTCGCCCAACCAAGATGCTTCCATCTATGAAGGTTTTATGAAAAATAATCAGGGAGTAAATGTTATTGAGGCGGAAACGGGAATAACTTCAACAGAACATAGTGATGCCATGTATTATTCTGCAAATGTAAAATATAATAATTTCACATCTAAATACGGTCCTGATATCACGACTGACGGCGTATCCGGAAGTATATTTGATGCAATGGTTAATATTGCAACACCTGTTCAGACAGATCATAAAGCAGGAGTCGAAGGAGGCGTTTTCTTTCAATCGTTTAGCAACATCGACTTTTTACCTTTATTAAATACAGATCCGTTTCATAACCTGACTATTTTTAAAGCTAAACCTTATTATAGCATTGATGGAGGAGACTTCAAACTATCACTCGGAGTCAATATCAACTGGGCTTCTGATATACAAAACAAATTTGTGGCTGCTCCCTCTATCAAAACATCCTGGAATTTCGATGAGAAAAGTTTGTTGTATTTTAATGTAGGTGGCGGTATCAATGATAATAATTTCGTGGAAATGAATCGGGTGAACCGATATATCAACCCTGCATCACGCGTTTTTATTTCTCAAACATTATACGATGCTCAGATCGGGGTCAGATCAGGAATTGTCAGTGGTCTCGAGTTCGATATTTTCGGAGGATATAAATATACTAAAGACGATCATTTATTTGTTCCATACAACGCTTCATCGTGGGGAAATGTATCAGAAATGCTGTATGCTAACTTAGGTGCCGGACACTTTGGAGGAGCATTAAAAACAAAGTTAATTCCTTCTACCGATCTTTCGTTAAAAGCAACGGGATATTTCTATAATGTCAGCAAATATACTTTAACGGATAATGCACCCGATAAAAAAGAAGCATGGGGATTACCAACCTTAACTTTCGATTTTAATGCTGATTTTTCATTTATTGATAATCTGACACTATCGGTTAATTACATATTCGAAGGCGGACGCAAGGCTTACGTAAATAATACTTCAAGCAATATGGCTAATATTAACGAGCTAAATATCAAAGGGAGTTATAATATCTTGGATTGGCTAACATTCTTTGTAAGAGCAAATAACATAATGAATCAGAAATACGAAAGGCAATACGGTTATACCAATCAAGGCATTAATGCCATGGGAGGGATAAGCCTAAAATTCTAAAAATAAAGCCCATATTATACAAACGCCCATAACTACCATTGTAGATATGGGCGTTGTCTTTTAATCGGAAAAATAAAAAAAGCTTCAAATCTGAGAAAAAAAGGAGATTTTAATTATAGCCTTGTCAGGTCTTTATGCCTTTATTTGCACTCAAATACAGTATATTCATACACATACATACGAATTTCAATTACTAACCGGAAATCTAAAAAAAAGTGCCAGGAAAACGCAATCCATAATATCTCAATTTATATAGGACTCTCCTTCTCCTATAGGCACATTCTTGGAACAAAAAATCTTTCCTTTATTTAGGAAAGATTTTTTTGTTTCTTCGTGCATCCCAAATCATACATTTTATTATCTTTACACTGTTTTTGGTGTTATTCTATTACAATTCCTGATAGAATAATGAAAAGGGAATCCGGTGCAAATCCGGAACAGACCCGCTGCTGTAAGCTTCATAAGGAGTTTCTAAACAATACTCCAGCCACTGTCGGAACAGTCTACGGTTAACAGAGAACGGTCAAACAATTATATTGGTGACAGAACTGATAACTACTGATTAAAAAGATGGGAAGGATGTTTAGAAATGAAGCAAGTCAGAAGACCTGCCAGAAAGAATACAGGCAAAAGACTTTCGGGAAACAGAGTTGATGCAACATATCATTATAATAATGATAAAAACAAACAAAAAGATACTTTCAAAAAAAGCTATCGATTAAGATATGACCGGATCTTTCAAGTGATCCGACCATAGGCTAAAACTTGTGCAAAGATTTAAATACAAAGAATGGATAAAACATGCCCTTGTTGCTCATCAACATTTACTTGCAGAGTAGACAAAATAGAATTATGCAATTGTACCAAACTCAATCTGAGAGATGGAGTCAGGCAATACATCAAAACAACTTACGGAAACTGTTTATGCTTCGACTGCCTGAAAAATTTGAATGACCAATTTATAAAATTATCCAATGAAAAGACAAAGGATAAAGCAATCGATAAGTAAACCGAAATTAGTCTTTTATCGATTTTTCTAATACAAGTAAAATGATTAAATTTGAACTAGATTCTTGTTGGAAAAAATATCAGAAACAGATCATAAAAAAATCAAAGTAATTTCAACTATTTATTGCTACATTTAAAATCAGTTATCAGTTTGCAAGACCTGTCTGTTCGTAGCTTGTCTACTCGTAACCCGCAACTATTTAGCTATACTTGCCAAAGCAATAAAAAAATCTGAGAAGCTTAATAACTAAAATTATAAATAAAACCGAATAAACAATGCTAAACGAATTTACAATCAGTCGAGGAAAAGCAATGATTAATTTCTCACTGAAATATTGTGACAACCGTCAGAAACTTTTGAATAGTTATGGTTTTAAAAAAGTAATCGACTCATTTATTCAAGTATTAAAAAAAGACAATGTCATTATATATGACTATTATATTAAATACTTCAATAACAACGATGACGAATTTGCTCAATCACTGGTTCAAGTGTTCAAGTTTCTTACAGTGTGTGACGAAAACGAAATAGTAAAAGTAGACAACAGGTATTCGGTTTGCTTTTCGGATAAAGACCTTTTCATTGAACTGATCGAACTATTATATTCATACTGGAGACGGTTAGACCGCATCTCTATTGTACGCAATTCGAGCGTTGGAGAAGGTTTACAGGATGTTAGATTTACTCAGGCAAACTCTCAGTTTAATGATCTTATCCTTGCTACCTACCGCCGCATCGAAGAAACTGTTATGGGATTTCAACACAGGGTATACCGCCAGCTGATTGCAGGTGCGAACGCAGGGCTTATCCTGAATGACGAAGTATCATGGAATTGTCCTATTGAATACAAAGGGCTGGCAGCAGTGCCTTTTATAAGCACCGTGATATTTCAACCACCATTGATCACATATACTAAAAGAAATACACGCGACGGAATATTTCAGGAACATTCTTCTAACCCGATAGCAAATATCTCTTTAAATGATGACGAATGGTTTATATTTCCGGCTTGGGTAGGTAATATGCTTACTTTCGTTTATTTCCATAAAGACTTTATCGATCATGGTTTAGGATTGTCCAATCTGTTTGAATTGGCAACACCAAGCAGCTACATCGGTAAAAAACCCGATATGATTTATGTATTCGGTTATGCGGATGGGCACGAAGAAAAACGCACCTTCTACTACAAAGACAAACAAAATGATATTCTTATCGGATACGCAAACTATTGTGACGATATCGATTATTTCGGTTACATGAAAAAAATGCTACTAACCCTTCACAATGTGAAACAAATGGAGTATGACCGTTTACCGATACACGGAGCGATGGTAAACATTGCACTGAAAAACGGAAAAGAATCAAACATCATCATAATGGGTGATAGTGGTGCCGGAAAATCTGAAAGTTTGGAAGCATTCCGTAATCTGAACGAAAAATATATCAGACATATGCGTATCATTTTTGATGATATGGGTTATCTGAATATAGAAGCTGACGGTTCGGTAAAAGGATATGGTACTGAAATCGGGGCATTTGTCCGTGTTGATGACCTAGATCCTTCATATGCATATCAACAATTAGACCGCGGAATATACACGAATCCCGACAAAGTAAATGCTCGTGTTACGATTCCTGTTGCAACTTACGAGGTGATTTCTAAAGGATATAAAGTAGATTATATGCTTTATGCCAACAATTATGCTGAAACCGATCAGAAGATCACATTCTTTGATGATCTCGATAAGGCTATTGAGGTATTTGAGGACGGAGCAAGAAAGGCCAAGGGAACAACAAGCGAAGTAGGTTTGGTAAAATCTTATTTTGCAAATCCATTCGGACCTGTTCAGGAAAGAGAACTTGCCGAAAAACTGGTTCGCAGGTATTTTGGAAAAATGAATGATAATGGTGTTAAGATCGGAGAGATCCACACATCTCTGGCTATAGAAGGCAGAACAAAAGAAGGACCACGTTTAGCGGCAGAAGAATTGTTCAGTCTTATAAATGAATAAATAAGTAACAGCAAGTAATGAGTATAAGATGATTGAATCACAGCAATCTGTTGTACTTATTACCTGCCAGAATAACAAATAGGTCTGAGACCTTAATAAAAACAATGTAAACTATGAGTCAATCAAATTCTTTGATGAACGACAACATAGCAATGCTCGGTAAATTACTTGGTGAAACCATCAAGGGAGCATTGGGTGAAGGCACCTATGAACGCGTCGAAACAATTCGCCAATTATCCAAAGCTTCGCACAATGGAGACAAGCAAGCTCATGATAAATTGGTAGAAACTCTTCAAAATCTTCCCGATAAAGATTTTCTTCCCGTAGCACAGGCATTCAACCAGTTTTTGAATCTGACGAATACCGCCGAGCAATATGACACCATATCTCAGCATGCAATGGGAAAAGAAAATCCTGTAAACTTTGCCCGTATTTATGAAACACTAAAGAGTAAAGGAGCAAAAGACGAAGAGATAAAAAAAGCAATTGATGAAATATCAATAGACTTGGTTCTGACAGCTCATCCGACTGAAATAAACCGCCGGTCTTTGATTAATAATCTGAATGAGGTAAGTGATTGCCTTCAGCAGTTAGACCACGATGATATTGTAAGTTACAAGCAAGAACATATAATGAGTCGCTTGAAACAACTTATTATTCAATATTGGTTTACCGCCGAAATCAGAAAAGACAGACCAACGCCTAACGAAGAGGCGAAATGGGGTTATGATGTTATTGAAAGCAGCCTTTGGTCTGCTGTACCCTTTTTTCTGAAAGAATTCAATAAACAACTGGAAGCCTCTGTCGGGTATAAAATTCCGATCGATGCCCGCCCTATACATTTCACTTCGTGGATGGGTGGCGACCGCGATGGAAACCCCAATGTTACGGCAGTAGTTACCAAAGATGTACTGCTTCAAAGCCGTAAACGTGCAGCAGCTCTATTCTTAAAAGATATAGAAGTACTGGTTAAAGAACTATCGATGTTTAACTGTACTCCCGAATTCAGAAACTATCTGGGTGATTCCGAAGTACAGGAACCCTACAGGGCTTTAATGAAAAAACTTCGCTCAAAGCTCAAAAAGACAATTATCTATCTGGATGAAAAGATCGAAGGAAAGCACGTTACAGTAAGTGATGATATTATTCTCAGGAATGAGCAGCTATGGGAACCACTTATCAAATGCTACGACTCTCTCATCGCCTGTGGTATGGAAAGCATAGCAAATGATAAACTTCAGGACACACTTCGCCGTGTAAAATGTTTTGGAATTACATTAGTAAAAATAGATATACGTCAGGAAAGTACAAGACATACCGAAGCATTATCGGAATTGACTCTTTACTTAGGTTTGGGTGATTATGCTGCCTGGTCTGAAACCGAAAAGCAAGCTTTTCTGATAAAAGAACTATCTTCCAAAAGACCGTTAATCCCTCAGCAATGGGAGCCCGGTGCAGAAACAAAAGAGGTAATAGATACATTCAAAGTAATTGCAGAGACTCCACAAGGAGTAATTCCTGTTTACGTTATCTCGATGGCTCGTACCCCTTCCGATGTTTTAGCTGTACATTTATTGCTGAAAGACACGGGATGTCCCTATACATTACCTGTAGCACCATTATTTGAGACCCTTAACGACCTCAACAACGCTTCCGATGTTATGCAACAACTGTTGAATATCGGCTGGTACAGAGGCATTATCGGGAATAAGCAAATGGTAATGATCGGCTATTCCGACTCTGCTAAAGATGCAGGAGCATTAGCTGCAGGATGGGCACAATACAGTGCACAGGAAGCATTACTTAAAACATGCAACGATTGCGGAGTTACTCTTACCTTATTTCATGGTAGAGGCGGAACAATCGGCAGAGGCGGTGGCCCTGCTAAAGTTGCATTGTTCTCTCAACCTCCCGGATCGTTAAAAGGAGGACTTCGTGTTACTGAACAAGGCGAAATGATCCGTTTCAAACTCGGACTTCCTGATTTGGCTATAACAACATTATCTCTTTATGTAGATGCTATATTAGAAGCAAACATATTACCGCCTCCTGCACCGAAAGAGGAATGGAGACAGACAATGAATGAGCTATCCGATATTTCATGCAAGATATATCAAGACCTTGTTAGAAATAATGAAAACTTCATTCCATATTTCTATCAGGCAACACCCGAAGCCGAATTAGCAAAACTTCCCTTAGGTTCACGTCCTGCAAAACGCAAATCGACAGGCGGCGTAGAAAGCTTACGTGCTATTCCCTGGATTTTCGGTTGGTCGCAAAACAGGCTAATGCTTCCTGCATGGCTAGGAGCGGGACAGGCTTTACAGCAAATTATCGATAAAGGTAAAATGAATACACTGGAAACGATGTATCAGGACTGGCCTTTCTTCAATACCCGTATAAGTATGCTTGAAATGGTTTATGCAAAAGCCGACAGCCGTATTGCCGCCTACTACGATCAACGATTAGTGGATCGGGAAATTCAATATATGGGTGCAGAGTTAAGAGAGCAACTTGCTAAAGACACTGATACCATCCTGAATATTGCACACGATAAATCGTTAATGGAGAATTTGCCTCTTATAGCAAGCAATATTGCGATGAGAAATATCTACACAGTACCGTTGAATCTTCTTCAGGTCGAATTACTTCAGCGTGTGAGAAGTAATGAAGTACATCCCGATGAATTAGAACAAGCATTAATGGTTACCATTTCGGGAATTGCCGCCGGAATGAGAAATACCGGTTGATCTTATTTATAGTATCATAAAATAGAAAGAGGAATATAGTTCAAATTATATTCCTCTTTTTTATACAGTTAACAGTTATTTTACTTGTTTACTTGTAACTATATTATCTTTCCATAAGTTTATACCCTACTTTAGATATTGTAACTAATTCGACATAAGGGTTTCCTTCTAGATATTTTCTGATCTTATGAGTCAGATTATTTAAAGAGTGTTCTTTCTGATATACATCTTGTTCACCCCACAACAACCATACAATACTTTCTTTTGTCACAACTCCGTTTGCATTTTCACAAAGCAGGCGTAAAAAAGCCGCTTCTGTTTTTGCAACTCTAAGCTCCAGACCATCATATTCAATCACCTGATCGATAGGACTGAAAGAAAGACCTGAGAATACAAACTTCTTTGAACCCGATTCGCTTACTCTGTTTAAAAGATTATTTATTCGGGCCAGTAGTTCCTTTGTTCCGTATGGTTTCTTTTGATAATCAACATGCCTCAATTTCAAGCCACGCTCAATATCTTTGAAATGTGTTTTTCCTGTGGTAAATATGATAGGCAAAGACGAATTCGATAGCCTTACTCTTTCCGCGACATCAAATCCATTCATTTCTCCGGCTAAATCAACATCCATCAATATAAGATCAATAGCTTGTTCATCAATTGTTTCCATTACATATTCGCCTTTCTTCACATGTTGTACATCAAATCCTTCCACTTCCAGATTTTCTGATAGCATAAAGGCTAGATTTTCATCGTCTTCTACTAATAATATATTTGCCATAGACATAAGTTTGTAAAATGTGCTTAATAATAATCTGTTTTGCAAAGATAGTAAAGTTTAACTTACTCAAATAAATTAATATATTATTTTATGCGTTCTTTACCAAAGGCAAGCTAACAATAAACTCACTACCAACGTTTAGTTCACTCTTTACAGAGATACTGCCTCCATGTTTTTCGGCAATACGCTTCACATAATTCAAGCCTATACCGTGTCCTTTGGCATGAGAAGTTTTTCCGACACGCAAATATTTCTCAAAAATAATATTTAAATTTTCGGCAGAAATTCCAATTCCTGCATCTTTTACCGATATGCATACGTCATTATTTTCTTTATATAATCTGATATGTATATCAATACGTTCTTCTTTAGAATATTTTATAGCATTACCGATTAAATTAGAGACCATTTCTTCAATATGATTTTTATCGGCAAAAATCATAGGATCTTTCAATTCATTATCAACATCTATTTCGGGAGAACCGGGTGCGGTCTCTACAATCCTATCTGCAAGATCGAAAACAACTTTCACCAGATCGAATTCTGAACAGTGTAATTCGAAAAGCCCTTCGTCGTCTTGAGCCAGACTGAGAAACATTTCGGTTCGGCTTGTCATTTTCGCAATCTCCTCACCTACTATCCGCAACATACGAGTCCTTTTTTCCTCATTCAACAGTATTTTCTCATTACTTAATGAAGTCATTGACTGGCTTAAGACAGCCAAAGGTTGTTTAAATTCGTGAGACACTTCGGAGAAGAAATCATTCTTTAGATTCGCTAATTTTCGTTGCTTAGCCAGAGTTTTCTTTTGAATATGTAAGCTGTATACACAGAATATAGAAAGCAATAACGAGAGTACCAGCATCCAAGCCATCTGGGGGTATATCTTCCACATCGGATTAATAACAACCAACCGAAGTTCTTTATTTTGTTTAAGATCTAAAGGAATTCCTTTAGAAGACAATACATTGGAAACGCTCACAGATTTATGCAAGGAGGTTTCTATGACTGTATCTGATTTGACATCTACAATTTCAGAATAAAATTTAAGATTAATCCCATTCTCTGTTAAAAGAATCGCAGCTAAACTGTCTATTTCCTTTAAATTTATCGGATGTTTCATTCCTGCAAACTCTTCCATAGCCAAAGTCATAATAGAGACAGCTCTCCCATTTAGCTCTTTATCCATATCTTTTGTACTAATACGTCTAATCGATGTTGTATCAACTCCCGGAGGTGGAGTAGAACCAAAATACTTAATATCAGGAACACCTATATTTTTGTCTGAAGCTAAACGGCTATTCAAATCTGCATTGTATACTGATTCTGTAACCAGATTCAACTCTCTTTGAAGCAAGTCTACATTCGCCTGAAATAAACGATAGACTAAAAAAGCTTGAGATAAAAATATCACAATAACAGCTAATATTGAAAAACGGGTCATATAGGCATACTTCATAAAGTAAAGGTATTAAATCGTTTAATTGTGTAAACAATATACTGAGAATCAAATATAAGACAAAAATAAAGAAAACGGAAAAAATTAATATTATATAAAAGAAAGAAAAAATTAGAAAAAACAACACAAACATTTAACCCCAACAAGCTCTCTATCAAGAAAAAAAGGAGTATTTTATTATATAAACATCTGATAAACAGAACTATCTTTGTTTAGGAAGTAAGTAATAAAAACATCAAAAAAAAAATAATCATGAAAAAGAAATCAATCAAAAATTTCAAAAAATTAGAAAATAAAGACTTAAAAAAGATTAAAGGAGGAGGTAGCCACTATGTATTAGTGAATGGTGAATGGGTTTTAGTAGGTTAATAAAAAATTATAATAAAAAAAGCTAGCCGTATGACTAGCTTTTTTTATTATAATTAAGTAGCCTAAAATATTTAATGCATATTTAATCAACATAATTATCTCTGGTTCTTATGCCCGGTCAAAGCAATAAAAAGGTCTGCGACCTTACTTCAAATGCACCTCAACTTTTTGCGTAGGTCCACCCTCTTTATTCCTCTTATCTACAGAAGCAACAAAATTCTCTGCTAATAAAGCAAAAGCTGCTCCCGTTACCGAATTTTCGTTCAAAGCCACAGGGCTACCGGTATCGCCACCTTCACAGATACTCTGTACAATAGGAAGCTGACCCAATAAAGGAACATTCATTTCCTCCGCCAGATTTTTAGCTCCGTCTTTTCCGAAAATGTAATATTTATTTTCGGGCAGTTCGGCAGGTGTAAACCATGCCATATTTTCGACCAATCCTAAAATCGGCACATTTACCTTTTCATTGGTAAACATATCGATACCCTTACGAGCGTCGGCCAAAGCAACCTCCTGAGGTGTACTCACCACTACAGCGCCTGTAATAGGGAGCGTCTGCACCAATGTTAAGTGTATATCGCTTGTACCCGGTGGAAAATCAATCAGAAAATAATCCAATTCGCCCCAGTTACCATCGGTTATCAATTGTTTTAAAGCATTACCTGCCATAGCTCCACGCCAGACAATAGCACTTTCTTTCTTTACAAAGAAACCTATAGAGAGCATTTTCACACCGTATTTATCTACAGGAATTATCATTTCCTTATTTTCGACAAGCTCTAAAAAGGGTTGTACATCCTCTACATCGAACATTTTGGGCATAGAAGGCCCGAATATATCGGCATCGAGTACACCTACTTTATAGCCTAGCTTTGCCAAAGCAACAGCCAGATTAGCTGTAACCGTACTCTTACCAACCCCACCTTTACCCGATGAAATAGCAATTATGTTTTTAACGTCCGGTAATAATCTCGGAGGGGCAGGCGGAGGGGCAACTTCATTTGTTTTAACCTCAATATTTCCCTTTATATCGATATCGGGACTTATATATGTAAGGATAGCCGTTTCGCAGGCTTTAACGACAGATTTAATGAAAGGATCGTTAGGCTTTTCAAAAAGCATAGAGAAACTAACCTTATTGCCTTCGATATGAATATCGTCAGACACAAGCCCCATTTCCACGACATCCTTACCCGTTCCCGGATAACGCACATTACGAAGTGCATCAAGAACTAATTTAGGATATATTTTCACACTCATTATCTATTTATTTTAATTGAATTCTTTACTGTTTAAGGTCACAGACCTATTTATCGCTAGTTATTCATGTGCCCGCTTTGTCAGAATCTGGGAATTACTTCTCCCAAAACTCCGGTAGCTGTCTTGTTCTATTTCAATTTCAGGCTCCAACCATTCTTCTTTAGGAGAGTATTCAAACTTGATATATTTTATATTCAACCCCCGTGCAATCCATTGTTGCTCGTAAAAAGTTTTGATACTCAAAATATCATCCACTAAATCCGAATTGTATAGATCATCAGTCTTAAATAAGACATTCAGCCGATTCAACGCCACCATTTCGGAAGTGTAAGTAAACATGAAATTGCTATCCGACTTAAGGTGTATCACACCCTCCGGCTTAAGAAACTGTGCGTATAATTTCATAAAACGAGTCGAAGTCATTCGTCTGTTTACTTTATTCATCTGAGGGTCAGGAAAAGTTATCCATATCTCGGAAATCTCTCCTTCTTCAAAAAAGTTACTCAACAACTCGATATGCGTTCTCAAAAAAGCAACATTAGATAGTTCTTCTTCCAAAGACTGTTTAGCTCCCGACCACATACGGGCTCCTTTGATATCAACTCCTATAAAATTATTTTCGGGATACAGTTTTGCGAGTCCAACTGTATACTCACCTTTTCCGCATCCCAGTTCAAGGATTATAGGATTGTCATTTTTAAAAAACTTTTCATTCCATTTGCCCTTCATCTCAAATCCTTTTTCCTGCAATACTGCAAATGGATATTGAAAGACATGAGGGTATCCCTCCATATTAGCAAACTTTGCTAATTTATTCTTTCCCATATTTCAACTCTCTTACAACTGTCAACTATTTTTATTTACCTATTAAGAACCAAAACACAAATATACATTAAAATCAGTGTACTGTAAATACCTCGATTAGACTAATAAACCAGAAAACTAAATCATTCTTTAAAACTTCTTTCATTGTATATTTGTTTAAATAGCAAACAGGGCTTCAACGTCCTTTTAAGATCATAAAATAACAAACATGGACTACGAAATAAAACATAATGCAGGAGAGGAAAGATTCGAAGCATTAGCAAATCTGCAAATTATAGGAGTAATCAATTATTACAAGGAGAATGATGTATTGGTAGTTACCCATACAGGAGTAGAATCTAAATACGAAGGGCAAGGAATTGCAGGTGCATTGACTAAATGTTTATTGACTTATATAGTAAAAAACAACTTGAAGGTAACGCCATTATGCTCCTATACAAAAGCATATATAGACAGGCATCCTGAATACCAGAACTTACTTCAAGAGGAATACGAATAAAAAAAGAATCACTTCAATTGAAGTGATTCTTTTTTATATTTTAATTTTCGGGATTGTTTACTTATATGCGAACTTATCCCAAGTATAGACTTGTGGAGTATCTTTCAGAAAAGGTTTTAATATTTCATAATCGTCTTTCGATAGATAATTCTTTATATCGTAAATTGCTGTAACATTCTTATCGGAAGGAGAGAATTCGAGCTTAACGGGAGTCATATCTAATGATGCATATGCATTTAGAAAATCATCGGAAGTGCGATCTATATCATTCTTCAAAAAGGTGTCTTTAGTTATCGGAGGAAATAGATCCGGCTGCCCCAAAGGGTTCCAATCTGTTGTATAGAAATCGATTCGACTATCGCATGCCGGACCGCAAACGGTGGTTATTACTCCTATTATTTGCGAATTATTTACCAACGACAATAATTTAACCTGTAACGTTCCAACCTTAGAGGTTTGCAAGGCAATGTAATCATCCGTAAAGCCCAGACGCTTCACTGTGTCACCCACTGCATTTACAATAACAGCCCCAGCCGTATCCTTTTCGGGAACAATCAGTTGCTTACGTTGCTCCAGAGTTACACCGATCAACATATTATCGGGCATACCAATAACCAGAGGTGCTATATTTTGTGCATGAGCCGCCAAGCCTAGAAAAAATAAAGAAATTATGTATACTATTTTTTTCATCTGTTGTGTAATCGTCTAAGGCCTCAAGCCTGTTTGTTGCTTTAATGAGAATAAAAAGGCATCAGGCCTCAAATACCCTTTGTTAATTATTTTGTACCCAAATATAGGAAAAACATTCCTATAATAATTAAGATCAGATCCATCGCCTTCCCTTTTAAGTTTTTTTCATGGAAGAAGAATACTCCTCCGATAAAAGAAACGACTACAGAACCACGCCTCACCATAGATACGATAGAAATCAGTGCATCCGGCTTGGTTAGTGCATAAAAATAAACGAAGTCGGCTATAGTCAGGAAAAGCGATACAAGGAGAATACTCCATTTCCAGCTAAAAGCAGTCGAGTTTTTCCGCTTCGGATACCATAATATCACCAGTATCACAAACATCATGATACATTGATAGAGGTTATACCAGAATTGCACTGAAGTGGAACTGATTCTCTGCATCAGGTATTTATCATACAACCCACTGGCTGCACCCAAGATGGAAGCAATGAAGATGAACAGTATCCACTTATTCTGACGAAAATTAATTCCTTCCTTTTTTCCTGTAGCCGATAATAAAAAGAACGAAACAATAGTCAGTATAACACCTATCCACTGATAAAAGTTGAGACGCTCTCCAAATATAAGCAATGCACCCACCAAAACCATCACGGGACGGGTTGCATTAATAGGCCCTGTTATCGTCAACGGCAGATGCTTAACAGCAAAGTAACCGAATATCCAAGATGACAATACGATTATTGATTTGAGTATGATATAAAGATGAGCCTCGAAATTGACCGTTGGGACATAAAAAATAGTATTTTCGATAGTTGCAGGAACTACTCTTGACAACAAAAACAAGGGCAGAAGAAACAAGGTACAAAAGAACGTATTCAGGAACAATACGGGTATTACCGCATTATTATGAACCGCCATTTTTTTATTTATATCGTAACACCCTAAAAAGAAAGCCGAAAGAAACGCTAAACCTAACCACATATTTTTTTTTGTATTTAAGCTCTCAGAGCTTTTTATTGCTTTGGCAAGTGTGACAAATAGAGTCTGTTACAATTATGAAATATAGCAATAAATATTTTACATTAATTTCACATTACTTATATCTACCTACGACTTCTTTAAGGTCATGTGCAAGCATATATATCCAAGAACTCCCGCAAGAAGAGAACTTGTCAGAATTACTATTTTTGATGTATTTATTATTTCCTGATCATCGAATGCCAATAAGGTAATAAAGATCGACATGGTAAATCCTATCCCCCCGAGTAATCCTGCACCAATCATATTATACCAGTTGACTCCTGTTGGCAGTTTCGACAACTTTGCCACAATAACAATCAGAGATGCCAATGTAATACCTATCGGCTTACCCAAAAGCAATCCGCTAAGAATACCTAACGATATAGGTTCGGCAAAAAGGGTATGCCAATCCGATGATATGGTTACAGCTGTGTTTGCCAGTGCAAATACGGGGAGTATAATAAAAGTAACAGGAAGGTGTAGTTTATGCATTACCATAAAAGAAGGAGATCGTCCGTCCTTCCTGTCAGCAGAAGGTATTACCAAAGCAAGCAATACTCCGGCTATAGTCGCATGAACACCCGACTGTAACATGAAATACCACATTGCAGCACCACCTATAAAATAAGGTATAAGCGAATGCACTTTAAATCTGTTCAATACAGCTAGAAAAGCGAATATTCCCAATGCAACAGACAAGTCGAGGAGCATAAGATCTTTGGTGTAGAAGATAGCAATAACCATAATTGCTCCCAAATCGTCAACCACCGCCAGAGCCATTAAAAACACCTTCAATGATGTGGGCACCCGTTTTCCCAATAACGATAATACTCCTAATGCAAAAGCAATATCGGTTGCCATAGGTATACCGACACCCGATTGAGTGGGTAATCCCAGATTGAATAGCAGAAAGAATGCTACGGGAACTATCATTCCTCCCAAGGCTGCGGCAACGGGCAATATTGCATTTCGGGGACGGGAAAATTCTCCGACGGCCACTTCCCTTTTCAGTTCGAGACCGATCATTAAGAAGAAGATTGCCATCAGACCATCGTTAATCCACAATTCGAGACTGAGCCCTGCAAATGGAATGTGCCAGAAATGAAGGTACTGTTCCTTAAAAGCCGAGTTTGCTATTATCAAAGAAACTATCGTACAAATTATCAACACGACACCTCCGGATTTCTCGTCCGATAAAGCTTTTCGTAATGGTTTTAAAAACATTCTATTCATTTGATTAGGGTTTTTAATTTAGCTGAATATTACATACAGTTTTTTCCATATATATTATCATACTTTTTTCATATCCCTAGATTCTATCACTTATGTATTACCCGAAAATTTCATCGGGATATTCAATCTCTTCCAGAAATAAAGCATGCCCCGGAACCGAGCATCCTGCAACACCTCTGTCTTTGGCTTCTATTATTCTTCGCATTCCTGCCTCATCCAGTTTTCCTCGTCCGGCCTCTAGTAGTGTGCCGACAATTGCACGAACCATATTTCTCAAAAAACGGTTTGCCTTGATTGTAAATATGTAATCATCGCCCTGTTGCTCCCATCGGGCATACATAATAGTACAATCGTTTGTTTTAACATCGGTATGCAATTTACTAAAGCTTGTAAAATCTATGTAGTCGAATAAAATTTCACTGCACCTATTCATTCTGTCTACATCGATATCGCCGTGTACCTTATATTTATAAGGATACATAAACGGATCTTTTTGTGTAGTCATATAATACCGATACAAACGAGATGCAGCATCGAAACGGGCATGAGCATCTTCTTTAACCCTGACAACTTTATATATTACAATATCCTTTGGTAAAACACGATTCAGTTTTTCTGTCAGCATGACGGTATCTCCTACCTCAGCATCAAAATGAGCCATCATTTGTCGGGCATGCACTCCTGCATCGGTACGACCTGCACCCAGAATGGGCGTGGGTACACGTAATAAGGTAGCTAAAGCCTTTTCGATTACTTCCTGTATCGAAAGTCCATTTTGCTGAATCTGCCATCCGCAATAATTAGTGCCATTATAAGCCAAGTACATAAAATATCTACTCATTGCCAACCTTTCTTATCTGACTGTTATATGAAAACAAGCCTGTTTTTTCTCATGCACAATATAACATTGATCTCTTTGTCTAAGGTCGTGTAATACTTCGCCAAGAATAAGTTTCAGACGATCGGTACTTACATCGTTATCACCTTTAGGCCCTCTCTTTTCAAATCTTTTCCACGAAATATCAAAAGTCGTGCCATAGCAGTGTGCCGAATTATTACTTGCATTACCATTCCGTTTGGTCAGGGAAGCAACATCATCGAGAGTACGGGTTACACTTGTTACGACTAATTTATAAACCGGCAGTTTCTTACTGATAAGGGAATCTCTGAAATTCGAACTGATTTGCACCAACAGTTTAGAAGCATCGCCCACCAGGTAAGGAATCGAATGTTTGAGTTTGTCTATTTTATATAAATCCAATTCCATAGGCAAATGTACCATATCATTGAGATGCTTAGCTGTATCGCCTCTTACCCCCATAGGTAAAATACCTTTTCGCTGAGCTGCCTCCAAATGTAATTCGGGCATATCGTTAAACGACTTATACGCCCCCCTGAATCGGGTATACGTTCTGGTTTCGGCATTATCGACTGATGCAGATTCTTCTTTTTTACCCTTGCAAGCTCCGAATAGGAAGAAAAAAACGGATAAGAAAAATAAAATACGAAAATTCATCAATATTCTTTTAATAAAAGTGCTCATTCTGAAATATCCGACTTACAACAGGATATTATTTATCCGGGAAAGTCTATGAAGTAATAGAGTCAATTCAATAGATAACTATATATCTAATTCATAACGATTTGTTTTTAATCACACTATTTCAATGGAATATACTTTTATTGGATATAAACTCTACTATAAAACTGATATCGCACTGTTTTATAATTATAACTATCTATCGTTATTACATTTGCCAAAGAAATAAAAAGGTCTGAGACCTTTGAGTCACAAAATTAAAGAAAATAAACGATTTTCGGATTAACCGGGGATGTTAAAACAAATGGATTTCAGATTATGAGGTAAACCAAAAATCATTTCATACCTTTGCAGGCTCAAAACCAAAGGTTACGATAAGGTTTCAGACCTTTTTTGTTGCTTTGGTAAGCATAACAGCAATAGTCTGTTATAATTCGAAAGTATATCATCAAATACTTTCATTTATTTATAGAGCTATGAACACGGATTTTTTAAAAACATTCAGACCGCAAATTATTGACTCCTTAAAAGGTTATAATAAGGAGAAATTTATGGCCGACCTCATGGCCGGTCTAATTGTTGGAGTTGTTGCACTTCCCCTCGCTATTGCATTTGGTATCGCATCGGGAGTAAGCCCCGAAAAAGGACTTTATACGGCTATTATCGCAGGATTCATAATTTCCGTATTTGGAGGAAGTACCGTCCAGATCGGAGGTCCTACGGGCGCATTTATAGTAATCGTATATAATATTATCGAACAATTCGGTTTTCAGGGATTAGTTATCACGACGGTCATGTCGGGTATAATCCTCATCCTGATGGGAGTCGTAAAACTGGGAGTCGTCATCAAATATATTCCCTATCCTATTATAGTCGGTTATATGAGCGGTATAGCCGTCACGATATTTTCCACTCAGATAAAAGACTTTTTAGGGCTTGATATTAAAAACATTCCTCCTGATTTTTTGGGTAAATGGCAACAATACATTCTTAATTTAAATAGTACAGACCTTGTTACCGTTGGTATTGGAGTCTTAAGCTTACTCATCATTATCTTTGCACACAAAGTATCGAAGAAAATTCCGGGTTCGCTTATAGCTGTTGTCCTTGTAACAGTGATTGTATATTTTCTTCGTTATTACCTCAATATCGATACGGTTCAAACAATTGGCGACCGATTCAGCATAAACAGCGAATTACCCCACATACAAGGTATTACTTTTAGCATAAAAGCTATTAATACATTATTCCCCTATGCCTTCACATTGGCAATTCTCGGATCAATAGAATCGCTCATCTCAGCTAATGTTGCAGATGGCGTTACGGGCGAAAAGAACAATTCGAATATGGAACTGATAGCACAAGGGCTTGCCAATATTGTAGCCCCCCTGTTTGGCGGTATACCTGCAACAGGAGCTTTAGCTCGCACTATGACCAATGTCAGCAACGGTGGACGAACCCCTATTGCAGGCATAGTTCACTCTACATTTTTATTATTAGTGGTTCTTTTTTTGGGAAGTTTAACCCAACATATACCCATGGTCTGTTTAGCTGCGATACTTATTGTTGTTTCCTATAACATGAGTGAATGGAGGTCTTTTCTGGCTTTACTGAAAAATTCTAAGGCAGATGTAATGGTATTGGTTACCACATTCTTATTAACTGTAATTTTCGATTTAACTATTGCCATCGAAATAGGTTTATTGCTTGCAGTATTCTTATTTATGAAACGTATTATGGATGTCACCGAAGTCTCGGTTATCACGGACGAACTGAATCCATCGGACAAGGAGGGAGCCTCATCGGATGACAATCTTATAATACCCAAAGGCGTTGAAGTGTATGAGATTGACGGCCCATTCTTTTTTGGTATAGCCAATAAGTTTGAAGAGAGCATGCGCGTTATAGAAGATAAGCCTTTGGTCAGAATTATACGTATGCGTAAAGTTCCCTTTATTGATTCCACCGGAATGCACAATCTAGAGAGTTTATGCAAAAAATCTCAGGATGAAGACATAAGAATGATACTTTCGGGAGTAAGACCAAACGTAAGGGCAGCACTCGAAAAATTCGGATTCTGTGAACTGCTAGGCGAAAAGAATATATGCCCCAATATTAATTTAGCTATGGCAAAAGCCGAAAAAATATTAAGAGAACAAGCTGCGGCAAACAAAACACCGATCGATTAGAGTACGTCGTACTATTTACAACAGAAAAAAACAGGCAACAAAACAGATGGATTGTAAAAGCAGTAAAATACAGCAATAAAATATTTTACATTACTTAAAATAAAGATATACTTGTATATTTAAAATAAACTATCTACTTTTGCAAGCCAAATTCGATCAGAAACAATAACGAATAATATAATATAGCAATGAAAAGAACTTTTCAACCCTCTAGAAGAAAGAGAATAAACAAACACGGATTCCGCTCGAGAATGGCTACAGCTAACGGTCGTAGAGTATTAGCTTCTCGTAGAGCAAAAGGCAGAGGCAAATTAACTGTATCTGACGAAGCTGCGAAATAATAGAATAGACTATTCGTTTAGTCTTCTGTATAAAATAAAAGTAGGAATTAATTTTAATTCTTACTTTTGTCATTCATACAAGTACCGTTACTTACCTAATTTAAATAGATGAATTGGTTTGATATCTGCATAATCATAGTGATAATATATTGTATCATAAAAGGATATAAAACAGGTTTAGTTAAGCAATTATCTACGCTCGCCGGTCTTATAGTAGGAGCCGTTCTGTCGGGCAAACTCTCCATTCTGATTCTTCCCTACGTAAAGCATATAAAACAAATACCCGATTATATGGCTGCTCCTCTGTCATATGCTCTTACTTTCCTCATTATCATTTCGTCCTTTTACTTACTGGGAACCATGATGGAGGAAATACTAAAGACGGTAAAAATGGGTACAATAAACAAATTAGCCGGAATTGCATTATGCCTTACCAAATGGTTATTCGCAATAAGTATTGCTGTAAACCTTATCGTACAAGCCGATGAACATCATCAACTGTTAGCTCCTAAAATACGTAATGGATCTGCCACCTATAAATACATTCAGCCTTTTGCTCCTAAACTGGTTCCCTTCCTCAAATTCAGTTTCGATTAAGAAGCCAGGTTTTATCTATCAGTTAGCAGTCAACAGTAATCAGTTAACAGGGTACAGTAGCGGCTGACCGAACAAAGAAAAAACAAGAGAAATAAAGATCGTAAAAAAGATGTTACTTTTGTTACCTTTGTAACCTTTTTTATTCTTACTCATTAATATACAGAACATTAAAAAAACACGCAAAAGTAACACCGGCAGTAACCTTTGTAACCTTATTGATTACTTTTTGGAACGAATGTCACCCTGTTGTGTAACTATTTCGGTTATTGATTGGCATTGCTCTTTAAATTAGTCCTTTTTATCATTTAAATGCTTTACTTTTATGATCCAATTGAGATTTACTCCTTATGAGCACAGCCAATACTTATAAATATAAATTAGGATTAGCCTTAAGTGGCGGAGGCGCAAAAGGATTTGCACATCTGGGCGTACTTAAAGCCCTTGAAGAAAAAGGGATTGCCCCGTCTATAATAGCGGGAACAAGTGCAGGAGCTTTTGCCGGAGTACTGTATGCCGATGGCAACAGTCCCGATGAAATACTTTCCTTCTTTCACAAAAAGGCTTTCAAAGAGTTTGCCGAGCTTACTATTCCACACACAGGTATATTTAAAGCAGATCGATTCAGGCAGTTTTTGAAGACACACCTGAAAGCAAGAACTTTCGAAGAGTTGAAAACTCCTCTAAAAGTAGTGGCTACCGACATAGCCAACGGAACAAGCACCGTATTTGACAAAGGACCGCTTATTCCGGCAATTACAGCATCGTGCGCCTACCCTATTGTATTTACCCCTGTAGAGATAGAGAAGGTACACTATGTAGACGGAGGTCTATTTAAAAACTTTCCGGTAACACCCATCCGCTTCGAGTGCGAAAGTATAATAGGTGTAAATGTGGCACCTCTTACTAAACTAAAATACAAGAACTCTCTGCTATATATTGCCGAGCGATCATTTCACTATATCTCGGTATCAAACTCTCTGGCTGATCGGAAACTTTGCGATCTGTTAATAGAACCCGATAGGTTATCTTCCTATGCCATGTTCACTTTAGAACATACTAAAGATATTTTCAATGTAGGCTATGAGGTTGCTATGCAGGAGCTAGAGAAAGATAAGAACAAGGCGTTATATGAGAGTTTACTCACTCCGTACTAACAAATAACCAGCCCAAACAATATCCGAAATAGTGTTAATGGCATAATTTATGCATTGATATTCATTTCCTAACAAATAGTTTTATAAATTTGCACTCGATAAATCTACAATTACAATAAAACAACTCATCAATGGAACAAATGGAACAGATACCATTCAAAATCTTCTCGGGAACCAAATCTCGTTACTTAGCTGAAAAAATCTGTAATAGTTTAGGTTGTCCACTCGGCAATATGAATATTGAGTACTTCGCCGATGGCGAATTTTCTGTATCATACGAAGAGTCGATAAGAGGACGTCAGGTATTCCTGATTCAATCAACCTTCCCTTCTTCGGACAATCTGATGGAACTATTATTAATGGTAGATGCCGCTAAAAGAGCTTCAGCCCGTTCTATTGTTGCAGTTATTCCTTATTTCGGATGGGCAAGGCAAGACCGCAAAGACAAGCCTCGTGTATCCATAGGTGCTAAACTTATTGCTGATATGCTAAGTGCAGCAGGAATCAACCGACTCATTACAATGGATTTACATGCCGATCAGATACAAGGTTTCTTTGATGTACCGGTAGACCACTTATATGCTTCTGCAATTTTCTCTGATTATATTAAAACATTGGATCGTGAAAATCTTGTAATAGCAACTCCTGACGTAGGAGGAACAAAGCGTGCCAGTTCGTATGCCAAATATTTTGGTGTTCCTATGGTTATCGGTTATAAACTACGTAAGAAAGCAAACGAAATATCTGAAATGCAAATCATTGGAGATGTAGAAGGAATGGATGTATTGCTTGTTGATGATATAGTTGACACA
Organism: Indolivaga alginatilytica; assembly: GCF_003201355.1. Lineage (GTDB taxonomy): Bacteria > Bacteroidota > Bacteroidia > Bacteroidales > Dysgonomonadaceae > Dysgonomonas_A > Dysgonomonas_A alginatilytica. Next base: position 229,002 of record NZ_QICL01000003.1, on the reverse strand, counting down.
GCAGGCACTATAACTAAAGCTGCCAATCTGATGAAATCGCATGGTGCACGCTCGGTTAAAGCTATTGCCAGCCACGCAGTAATGTCTGATCCGGCATCGGAACGTGTAGATCAGTCGGCTCTATCTGAAATTATATTCACAGACAGTATTCCTTACTCAAAGAAATGCGAAAAAGTTACAATTCTTTCTGTAGCCGATGTTTTTGCAGACTCAATCAGAAGAGTATGTAACAATGAGTCTATCAGCTCTTTGTACGTTCTGTAAGCCAACACATATAGCAAGATTGGGTTCGTAATTCTATTACTGAACCCAATCTTTATTTTTGAAAAAGCCAATAATGTTTTGCCATGTCAGCAAATAAGAATATTTTTGCTTGTTAAAAGGCTAAATAATAACGAATATATATTGAAACGATGAAGCTCCATCACGAAGGGCGCAGTGAACTAGCAATACTAATCTGCATACTATTGGTACTCAATGGTAGTTTGGTCTACTTTTTTGGGAAAAACATATTCACCTTTTTAGTACTAGGTGCATCTGTTACATTCTTTTTTATTGTTCTTAACTTCTACAGAAGTCCATACCGCCGTTTTACAGGCGATATGGTCAACTCCATTGTGTGTCCGGCCGATGGTAAAATCGTAGCAATAGAAGAGGTGTTCGAACCCGAATATTTTAAAGACAACAGATTACAGGTATCCGTATTTATGTCGCCATTAAATGTGCATGCCAACTGGTTTCCTATTAATGGCAGAGTGATATTGAAAAAGCATCATAACGGACGCTTCCAAGCGGCATATTTACCTAAGTCAAGCACCGAAAACGAACGTTCTACAGTCGTCATAAGACGAGAAGACGGAGTAGAAATACTTATGCGTCAGATAGCAGGTGCTATGGCAAAACGAATTGTTACATATCCAGATGAAGGCTATGAAGCACATATCGATGAGCACATGGGTTTCATTAAATTAGGGTCACGCGTCGATTTATTTCTACCGCTTGACACTAAAATAAATGTAACTATGGATCAAAAGGTTACAGGTAATCAAACTGTTATAGGAGAACTTCCGTTACAAAACAACGTATGAAAAAACATATCCCAAATTTACTTACATCAATGCATGCCTTCTCGGGGTGTATAGCTTGCGTCATGGCATTCAATGGTAATTATTTATGGGTTGTTATATGGGTTATAATTGCTTCTGTTTTTGATTTTTCGGATGGATTTGCAGCAAGGCTCCTAAAAGCAAGCTCTACAATCGGTAAAGATTTAGATTCTTTGGCTGATATGGTTAGTTTTGGAGTAGCACCTGCTCTTGTTGTATTCAGGCTTTTGTCTGATTCACCAACAATAAATACACTTGATTGTTCGATTGCGGAATATATACCATATATTAGTTTTCTACTGGTAATATTTTCGGCTCTCAGATTAGCAAAATTTAATAACGATGAGCGTCAATCAACATCCTTTATAGGATTGCCAACTCCTGCTAATGCTCTATTCTGGATAAGCTTATGTTATGGAATCAGTGAAAGAGATGAGTTTATCCAAACTATTAGTTTTTATCCGATAATAGCTCTTATTATTGTATTCTCTCTTCTGTTAACATCCGAAATACCCATGTTTTCATTAAAAGTCAAAAGCATAAAATTCAAAGGAAACGAATTGAGGTATCTTCTGATACTTTTTATGATAATTGCCATTTCCTTTTGGGGATTATTAGGTATTGCTGCAGGAATAATACTTTACATAATACTATCTGCAACAACGTCTAAACTCTTAAAGCAACCTTAAGACCTCAGGCCTTTTTATCGCTCTGGTGAGTATATATAATAAGAACCTCCTATAAACAGAGGTGATATCACTAAATAGTTGAAATTACTTAGAATTAGCAGAAGGTCGTTAAATATTCAAAAAAGCTTTTCATTGAATCGGTATTCATTGTATATTTACATTCAAGGTGTCAGACCTTTTTATTGCTTTAGCAAGTATATCAGAGATAATCGGTTGTACTTCTAAGATATAGCAATAAATACTAGTATATTACTTATTACAATTTTCGATGGGTAGTTTCTTTTTATTTATACTAATAGTATTCTTTGCAATCATAGGCTTGATCGGAGCTTTTGTGTTGAGATTCGTACGTTTGTTTACTAAACAAACGAGTGGGTTCAATAACAGCAGGTCAACTCAGAATAATAGATACGATGACCAACAGGGTCAACGATCACATAACGAGAATAATCATCAAAAAATATTCAGCAAAGAAGAAGGCGAATACATTGATTACGAAGAAGTAAAATAAGCAGAAGTCTAAACTTACTGCTTATTTTTATTATGCTCAAATTGCTCTTTCAGTAAACCTTTCAACTCAGCTACACCTTCCGATGCACCTTTGCGTATGAAATGAACTTTGCCTCGGGAAACTGAAACTTCGTTTGGATCTATCACATAAATAGGAGTTCCTGCATATACATAATTAATAAGTCCTGCTGCCGGATATACATTCAGAGAAGTTCCTATAACAACCAAAGCGTCCGCTCTTCTCACAATTTCCTCTGCTTCCGCCATCAAGGGCACAGCCTCTCCAAACCAAACTATATACGGACGAAGCGGAGATCCGTCCTCGCATTTATCATCTACATTTATATCAGGATTCAACGGATCCAAAGGGTAGACTTTATCCGGATTTATTGACGATCGGGCCTTCATCAATTCGCCATGCAAATGTATAACTGTTGAACTTCCGGCTTTTTCATGTAAATTATCTACATTCTGAGTTATAATCTGCACATTATATTCGTGTTGCATCTCTACCAACCCGATATGCCCATTATTAGGCTTGGCTAATAAAGACTCCCTCCTTCTTTTATTGTAAAAATCTAAAACTAACTGAGGGTTTCTTTGAAAACCTTCCGGTGTAGCCACATCTTCTACACGATGTTGTGCCCATAGTCCACCGGAATCTCTAAAGGTTGCAATTCCGCTTTCTGCACTCATTCCGGCCCCGGTTAAAACAACAATATTTTTCACTTCAAATATTTTTTATAAGATTTAACAAATAAATTACCAAGATCTTTGATTTTCAAGCATGAAAGTTAGATAAAATATCACTAAAAGAGTTATTTTTGCAAGATTATAAAATCAGAAATCAACGTAGGGTATAAAAAAAGGAAAATCCCGAATAATAGAAAGACAATGGATAAAATAAGCTACGCTCTAGGATTAAGTATTGGAAACAATTTTTTAAGCTCAGGTATCAAAAAGATCGACATCAAAGTATTTGCTAAAGCATTGGAAGATGTATTAAACGATAATCAGCCAGCTATGAGCTACGACGAAGCTAAGAGCGTTATTAACGACTACTTTACAAATCTACAAGCAGAAAAACTTGACATCAACGAAAAAGCTGGTCAGGAATTTTTAGAGATCAACAAAAAACGTCCGTCTGTAGTAACTCTTCCTAGCGGGTTACAATACGAAATCATCACTAAAGGAGAAGGTAAATTACCACAAGCTACCGATCAGGTAAAATGTCACTACCATGGAACACTTATCGATGGTACTGTATTTGACAGTAGCGTGCAACGCGGAACTCCTGCTACTTTTGGTGTAAATCAAGTAATCAAAGGTTGGGTAGAAGCTCTTCAATTAATGCCCGTAGGTTCAAAATGGAAATTGTTTATTCCTGCTGATCTTGCTTATGGCAAAGCAGGAGCCGGACAATCAATCGAACCTAACTCAGCATTAGTATTCGAAGTCGAAGTATTGGATATTGTATAATAATTAAATCATAATTAATTTTTCAAATGAAAAAATTTCAAATCCTTGCACTTAGTGCAATTGCTGCTATTGGAACAATGGCTGTTTCTTGTCAGGGAGGCGCCGGTACTCCTAATGCAACTTTAAAGACTGAGGTTGACTCTCTTTCTTATGCTTACGGAGTACAACTATCAGAAGGCGGACTAAACCAGTATCTATCACAATTAGGCGTAATCCAAGACACTGCTATGTTCAAAGCAGTAGAAGGACAACGTATTGCTGCAGAATCTGATCCTGCAAAGAAAGCTCAACTTGAAAAAGCTCTGGTTTCAAAAATAGACTCTTTAAATAAAGCTAATTCTAAAAACTTAGTTCAATTCATCAAAGGATTAAGCGAAAGTTTCAATAGCACAAGCAAAGATCAAGATGCATACTTCAGCGGTCTTCAAATTGGCAGCCAATTGAAACAAATGTCTGAAGGTTTTCAAAATCAAGTATTAGACTCTGCACAAGTTAATAAACAAGCTTTACTTGCCGGTTTACTTAACTCTCTAAAACATGAAAAACTTGCTATTGAAAACGCTACAGATCTAGTTAACAGCAAGATGATGGCTTCTCAAGCTAAGTCTCAAGCTAAACAAGAAGAAGAACTAAAGAAACAAAACGGTCCACAAATCGAAGCGGCTACTAAATTCCTAGAAGAAAACAAAGCAAAAGATGGTGTTGTTGCACTTCCTAGCGGACTTCAATACAAAGTAGTTAAACAAGGTACAGGTGCAATACCAACTGCCAGCGACAGAGTTAAAGTATTCTACAAAGGATCTTTAATTGATGGTACTGTATTTGAAACTAACGAAGGTAAAGACCCTGTTGTATTTGGCGTTGGCCAAGTAATCAAAGGATGGACAGAAGCACTTCAATTGATGCCTGCAGGTTCAAAATGGACTCTATATATCCCTTACGACCTTGCATATGGTGCACAACAAGCTGGTTCTATCGCTCCATTCTCTACTCTTATCTTTGATATAGAATTGGTGAGTGTTGAAAAATAATTTTTCGAAAACTTCATAATAAAAAAGAGACTGATATATATCAGTCTCTTTTTTATTATAATCACAGATTTTCTTCAGAAATTCAATTCCTGTTTTATCATCGGAAAGAAAATAAATGAGAATCTGTGATTATTAAAAGATGGATATTTATGAGCTTTAAAAGATATAGTTCAGTTTAAATGGTACGATCTTACATTTTACAATCAGATGAGACCTTAATTATTTTAATAATATGCTAGTAAAAGACCCATTTTTTCTCCTAAAAAAATACGTAGGTAAAAAAATACTACTATATTTGACACATAAATAGAATAAAAAGAAAGAATATGGAAAAGATTGATAAACTTGACAAAAAGATTCTCGAAATTATTTCGCAGAATGCAAGGATTCCATTCAAAGATGTTGCCCTGGAATGCGGTGTATCCAGAGCAGCTATACATCAACGTGTACAGCGAATGATCGAAATGAAAGTAATCGTAGGATCGGGATATATTATCAACCCTAAAGTTTTAGGCTATAACACATGCACATATATCGGTGTAAAGCTTGAAAAAGGATCGATGTACAAAACTGTAATACCCGAATTAGATAAGATACCGGAGGTAGTAGAATCTCATTTTACAACAGGACCTTATACAATCTTGGTTAAGTTATATGCCAAGGACAACGAACATTTAATGGAACTCCTGAATAATAAAATACAGGAGATACCCGGTGTTGTTGCAACCGAAACTATGATTTCTTTGAGTCAAGGGGTAAAACGTCAAATTCCAATCACAAAGCCTGAGTAACATACACATATATACTCAAATAAGACGAAAAAGACAATCTATTCGAATAGATTGTCTTTTTCGTTTACTAAAAAATACAAAAGCTACAACTTACATCCCTTTTTTTTAATACTTTTGCACTTTAGAACAAGTGATTTTAGAGATACAATGGGAAAAGATAAACAAACAGATAGTTTTCTAAAAAAAGCAATTAGTAATACATATGTAAGAAATATAGCAGCAATGGTTCTCATTGCTATTGTTCTTACAGGGATTACCCTTTTTTTTATCAATAAATATACACGCCACGACCAAGCAATAGAGGTTCCTGATTTGAAGGGACTACAAATTGAGGATGCAGCAGCTATGATTGCTGCGAAAAATTTAAGATACGAAATAGTAGACTCACTTTTTCAGAAAGATGGTGTACCCGGTGCTATTCTGGAACAAATCCCAAGCGGAAAGTCCAACGTAAAACATGGTCGTACAATATACCTCACTGTACAGGCTAGAAATGAACCTTTAGTAGCAATTCCCGATCTTGAAGATGCTTCTTTAAGACAAGCGGAAACACTGCTTAATGCATTAGGAATTTATCAAATTAACATAGTTTCTGTTCCATCCGAATTTCAAGATTTAGTTTACGGAGTTGAATACAAAGGTACTCCGCTTAAAGGTGGACAAAAAATACCAAAGGGCTCGACCGTAACCTTGAAAGTAGGAAATGGCAATGGAAGCGACACTTCTCTAGACAGTTTACACACTGAAGAAAGTGAAACATTCACAGAATGACCAATCAGCTTGAAGATATAGAAGATCTCCTAGAAGGAGATCCGGAACAAGACTCGTCCGAATTATTTGAACATTATCGGTTTGTAGCCGATAAAGGACAGGGTTTATTGCGTGTTGACAAATTTATAACAACACGTATAGACGGAATTTCGCGTAACAGAATACAAAATGCAGCAGATGTAAATTGTATTTTAGTGAACGGAACACCCGTAAAATCAAACTACAAAGTGAAACCTAACGATGTCGTAACAATAGTTATGGATCGTCCGCGTCGTGAGATTGAAATAATCCCCGAAGACTTGCCTCTTGATATTGTATATGAGGATGAGGATTTAATGGTTATCAATAAGCAGGCAGGATTAGTTGTACACCCCGGTCATGGTAATTATACCGGAACTTTGGTGAATGCAATAGCTTTTCATTTACAGAATACTCCCGAATATGATGCCAAAGATCCTCGTTTAGGCTTGGTGCATCGTATAGATAAAGACACCTCGGGACTATTGGTCATCGCTAAAAATCCGATGGCAAAAACCCACTTATCAAAACAATTCTTCGACAAAAGCACCAAACGCGAATACATCGCATTAGTTTGGGGTGCAATCGAACAAGACTCCGGTAGAATAGAAGGTAATATTGGTAGAAACGTTAGAGACAGACTGCAAATGACTGTCTTTGAAGACCCCGAACTAGGAAAGCCTGCGGTTACCAACTACGAAGTATTGGAACGGTTAGGCTATGTAACACTAGTGAAATGTCGCCTCGAGACAGGTCGTACCCACCAAATACGTGTCCACATGAAACATATAGGGCATACACTATTCAATGACGAGCGATATGGAGGTAATATTATATTAAAAGGTACTGCATTTACAAAATACAAGCAATTTGTTCAGAACTGCTTCAATTTGTGTCCACGCCAAGCACTCCATGCCAAGTCATTAGGCTTCATTCATCCGCGTACAGGAGAAGAAATGTTATTTGAATCTCCTCTACCTGAAGATATGACTCTTATGATTGATAAATGGAGAGGCTACATTTCGAATAGAGACTTTTAACTTTAAGGTCGCAGACCTTTTTGTTGCTTTGACAAGTACAACGGACAAAGACAGTTATGTTGACAAAGCATCGCATTTAATATTTAACGTTACTTGATAATATATATATCTGAAATTACTTAAGTACTTGCCATGAAGAAAAATGTTGCAATTATATGGGGAGGATATTCTTCTGAGATTGTAGTCTCGGAAAAAAGTATGAACGGAATATATTCGTTCTTAGACAAAGACCGATATAATGTCTATAAAATAAAAATAGACAGAAAAGGGTGGACTGCAAATATTGAAGATAAGGAATACAATGTTGACAAAAACGACTTTAGTATCTCTTTTGACTCAGAAAAGATAAAAATTGATTTTGCCTACATAACTATACATGGCACTCCGGGAGAAGATGGACGTCTGCAAGGTTATTTTGATATGCTAAACATACCTTATTCTTCTTGTGACTGGATGGCCTCGGCTATCACATTCAATAAGTTTGTATGCAATAACTTTTTAAAGAATTTCGGGCTCAATGTTGCTAAATCAGTATATCTAAGCAGAGAAACCAAATATAACACAGAGAATATTGCTGAAGCTCTTAAATTTCCAATATTTATAAAGCCAAATACCGGAGGATCGAGCTTTGCTACAACTAAAGTAAAATCAATAGAAAAAATGCAGGAAGCTATAGATTTTGCTTTTAGCGAAGCATCCGATGTAATTATCGAAAGCTTTATAAGTGGCAGAGAGGTTACTTGTGGTTGTTACAAAACAACAGATCATGAAGTTGTATTTCCAATAACCGAAGTAATTACCAAGAACGAGTTCTTCGATTACAATGCAAAATATATGGGAGAAGTTGAAGAAATAACTCCAGCCGATTTATCACCCGAAATTACTCTCCAGATACAACAACTCACATCCAGAATATACGATCTGGTAGGAGCAAAAGGAATAATAAGAGCCGACTTTATAATTTCAGGGGATACTCCTTATTTATTAGAAGTAAATACGACTCCGGGCATGACCGCTACGAGTTTTATCCCACAGCAAGTAAAAGCTGCAGGTTTAAATATAACAGATGTTTTAAGTGAAATTATTGAATGTGAATATCAAAAAACACAAAAGAGTTTATGATGAGCGATAGTAAATTCGTTGATATAGCCCCTTTAGAAGATAAGGACGTAAAGAAAGCTATCCAAGAATTGGTAGTAGACCCCGGTTTCATGTATGCTGTTAAGTATATACTTCCGGATATAAATTGGGATGAGTTTTCGTCTGAAATGTTGCAGTACAATACAAAGTTTGATTTTCAGTCAAAAATGATTGCACCGACAGTATGGGGATTGGCAAACAAAACATCATCCGGTGTAACTAGCTCCGGATGGGAAAAATTAGGAGACAAAGCTCACCTTATCATATCAAACCACAGAGACATCATTCTGGATGCCGGAATATTAAACATACTCCGCAATGATAAAGGAATGGATACTACAGAAATAGCTATCGGCGACAATTTATTAATTCACCCGTGGATAGAGAAACTGGTTCGCCTCAATAAAAGTTTTCTTGTCAAGCGAGGTGTATCTGTCAGACAAATGCTCGAAGTATCGCGTCATATGTCAGAGTACATTTATCATGTAATCAATGAAAAGAAAGAATCGGTATGGCTTGCCCAAAGAGAAGGCAGGGCTAAAGATTCCAATGATAGAACTCAGGAAAGTGTACTGAAGATGCTTGCGTTGTCTGCTCCGTCAGGAGGATTTACAGAAAGAATCAAAAGTCTGAATATACTACCATTATCTATTTCGTACGAATACGACCCTTGTGATTATCTGAAGGCAATGGAATTTCAGTTAAAAAGAGATAATCCCGAATACAAAAAAGCCCAAATAGATGACCTAAGAAATATGGAAATCGGGCTGCTTGGCTTTAAAGGAAAAATTCACTTCCGTTTTGGGAATGAAATAAATGACAAATTAGATTTCATAGAATCACTGGATAAAAAAGAGCGCATATCGGCTGTTGCCAGAATTATTGATCGTGAAATTCATCTGAATTATGAATTTAGCCCTTGTAACTACATTGCTCATGACCTGTTGGAAAATTCGAACAAATACAAAGAGCATTACACCGACCAACAGGTTAATGATTTCAAGGACTATATATCAAAGCAGATTGATAAAATAAAACTCGAGAATAAAGACATCCCTTTTCTTAGGAATAAAATCCTGGAGATGTACTCGAATACTCTAAAAAACTATCTCATAGCAAAGGAAGAATAATTATTCTTCCTTTTTCTTTTTTATTGTTAAACGACAACTGTACTATTATATTTTTCATAAATTTGTATGAAGACGAAAGATATAAGGTCTCAGACCTTTTTATTGCTTTGCCAAGTATAATAGCGAGAGACGGTTATAGTTATAAAATGGAACAATAAACATTTACTGTTACTAAATTACCTTTTTCGTAAGGGGTTCAATCGCAACGGAGCTTCCTACAACAACAAACTTGCAAATGAGCAGAAACTAATTATTATAAAATAAGTAAACATCATGACCAGAGTAAAAAGTATAACAATCTGTTTTGTATTCCTCTTAACCTTGTTATCCGGCAATATTTTTGCTCAGGTATTAGTTCAGAATGACAAATTTACTTACGCTCCACTTTTCAACAACCAGGTAGTATTAGTGAGAGAAATCCCGCTGAATAACAATGATATTGAAAAAAGTTTTCACAGAGTAAAGGAATGGGGTAAAGAAAGATATGCTTCATCTCCCCTTATCTCAAATATAAGATATGACAATACAAACAAAGAGATTATTATAAAGTCAAGAATAGAACTTCTGCTTCCCGAGAATAATGAGAAAATAAGAGAGAAAGTTGTTATGACTTACCATCTCAATGCATTTATATTTAATGACAAATGCGTATTTGAGGTAAAAGGTATTACTTACAAATTACATAATATCAAAAAGAGTGTAAAGGCAGAAGATATCATTACGCCATCGGCCTTAGAGGTGGCAGGCCCCCAGCAGGAGTTAAGAGTAAATATCCAAAGAAGTACTTTATTCTTTCTAAACGAATTGGCCGACAGTTTGGCGAACGCATTAAACGCACCGGATACGCTTTAAGGTTTCAGACTTTATTATAACCCTGATAAGTAGGACAACTATAGTTAGTTATAATTTCAAGATAGGGTATTGAATTGCCGGAATTACTTAAAAATCAAGACGGAGTTGTTTATTTGTCAAATTAAATGTCAGACGATGATAGGGTGTTATTCCATGTTCTTCAATAGCTAGTCTATGTCTAATCGTGGGATATCCTTTATTCTGATTCCACCCGTACTGAGGATACTCCTCATTCAGTTTCATCATAAAATCATCCCTGTAAGTTTTAGCTAATACCGATGCAGCAGCAATTGCAAGGTATTTACCATCACCTTTTACGACACAAGTATGAGGTATGTTTTCGTACTTTTTAAATCTGTTTCCATCAATCAATAAATGCTCGGGAGTCATCTTTAGATCGGATACAGCCCTATGCATTGCCAGGAAAGATGCATTCAATATATTTATCTCATCAATTTCAGTATGAGACACAACACCAACTGCCCATGCCAGAGCTTGTTCTTCGATAACCTTCCGCAGACTGTATCTCGTTTTTTCTTTAAGTTGTTTTGAATCGTTTAGCAGTTCACAACTGAAATCAGGAGGTAGAATAACAGCTGCTGCAAATACAGGACCGGCTAAACATCCGCGTCCGGCTTCATCACAACCGGCCTCTACAAGATCAGGATTTAAAAATAATTGAAGCATCTTAAGTGTATTGAAATGAAGATTCTCTTGCTCTAAAAAGAGCAACCAAATCCGAAGAATTATATTCAAGCAATATAAGGTCTCAGACCTTTTTATTGCTTTGGCTGGGTATAACAACCAGAGACAGTTATATTGAAAAATATTGCATTAAATAGTTAACGCTACTTAATACTAAAATATGCTATAATATATATCCCCTCAAAAATAAGCATATTATCGTATTTTCACCAATAATGATATATTTTATCAAGTTTTTTCTTGTAATCGGCTACAGATAATTGATTTAATAATTACCTTTGTAACGCACTTAGGAGCATCAAAAAGGAGATATCAGACTATTAAACTCAAAATAACCATCATGAAATTAGATACCCTAACAGCCATTAGCCCTATTGATGGTCGTTATCGTAACAAAACCGAAGAATTAGCTAACTATTTCTCGGAATATGCATTGATTAAATACCGTGTATTAGTTGAAGTTGAATACTTCATTGCTTTATGCGAACTTCCGTTGCCTCAATTGAAGAATGTCAATCATACAATTTTTCCGGAATTAAGAAAAATAGTTAGTAACTTTTCTGAAGAAGATGCTACTCATATCAAAGAGATTGAGAGCATAACGAATCATGATGTTAAAGCTGTAGAATATTTCATCAAAGAGAAATTTGATGTTCTACACTTGGAGGAATACAAAGAATTCATCCATTTTGGGTTGACTTCGCAGGATATAAATAATACATCGATACCTCTTTCTTTGAAAGAAGCATTAGAAAATGTGTATTATCCGCTTTTAGATGAATTGATAAACCTACTCCAAAGCAGAGCAGAGGAATGGGAAGAAGTTTCTATGCTGGCAAAGACTCACGGACAGCCGGCATCCCCTACCCGATTAGGAAAAGAAATTATGGTTTTTGTGAGCCGACTTAAGAATCAGGTCAATCTTGTAAAATCAGTTCCTTTTTCAGCTAAATTCGGGGGAGCTACAGGAAATTACAATGCTCACACCGTTGCCTATCCTCAATACAATTGGAAAGACTTTGGCTCGAAATTTGTGTCAGACAAACTAGGATTAGTTAGAGAAGAATATACAACACAGATATCCAATTATGATAATATGGCGGCAATCTTTGACGGATTGAAACGCATAAATACAATCATAATTGATTTGAATCGCGACTTCTGGCAATATATTTCGATGGAATACTTTAAGCAAAAGATCAAAGCAGGGGAAATAGGCTCATCGGCCATGCCTCATAAAGTAAATCCCATTGATTTCGAAAATGCAGAAGGAAATCTGGGCATAGCTAATGCTATATTAGAACACTTATCAGCAAAATTGCCAATATCTCGTTTACAAAGAGACCTAACCGATTCTACCGTACTAAGAAATGTGGGTGTTCCTGTTGGACACATTATTATTTCATTGCAAAGTACCCTCAAAGGATTAGGTAAGTTACTTTTAAACAAAGATGCTTTAGATAACGATCTGGAGAAAAACTGGGCAGTAGTAGCTGAAGGAATACAAACCATATTGCGTCGTGAAGGTTATCCAAAGCCATATGAAGCACTAAAAGAATTGACTCGTACCAATGAGGCTATAACAATGACGTCTATCTCTAATTTCATTAACGGACTTTCTGTAAGTGATGAAATAAAAGAAGAACTAAGAAAAATAACGCCTCATACATATACCGGAGTATAACCCCAATAACCGCGAGGTTATTATAATTAATTAATTGATTAAAATTTAAATCTTATTACAGATGATTACAGACAGAGATAATGAAAGCCGAGATGGTTACTCATCATCAAATAAACCGTCTCTTAACAAGAATAATCAGAGTGAAGCGAAGAAAAAACGTCCTCGTGTAGGCGATGCTCGCCCTGTGATTAACCGGGATAACAATAACTCTGACGACAGACGCAGCAACTACAATGCTGATGATAGACGCAGTAATTACAACTCTGAGGATAGAAGGAGTAATTACAATTCTGACGACAGACGTAGTAACTACAATTCTGGAGAAAGAGGAGGCAGCTATAATTCTGGAGAAAGAAGAAGTAATTACAACTCTGATGACAGACGCAGCAGTTACAATTCCGGAGACAGAGGAGGCAGCTATAATTCTGGAGGAGACCGTAGAAACAGTTCTTACCAGTCAAGAGACAATAATCGCAGACCTTATGACAGAGATCAGAGATCGGGAGGTGGCGATCAAAACAGAAACAAAGGTCCTAAACAGCTATTTAAACCTGTTAAGTACAAGGAGAACCTAGATCCTGAAACACCGATTCGTCTAAATAAATACTTGGCTAATGCCGGTGTATGTTCTCGTCGCGAAGCCGATTCGTTCATCACAGCCGGAGTAGTAAGGGTTAACGGAGAATTGGTCTCAGAACTGGGAGCAAAAGTGAAAAGAGGTGACTCTGTAACTTTTCAGGACAAACCGGTACGTTTGGAAAGCAAAGTTTATGTTCTTCTTAATAAGCCGAAAAATACAGTGACGACTTCAGATGATCCACAAAACAGAAAAACTGTTATGGATCTGGTAAAAGGAGCATGTCCTGAACGTATTTATCCGGTAGGTCGTCTTGATAGAAATACTACAGGGGTACTACTTCTTACTAATGACGGGGATTTAGCATCTAAGCTAATGCACCCGAAATATGTAAAGAAAAAGATTTATCAAGTTAAGCTCGATCGTGAAGTAGCCATAGAAGATATGCAGGCTATTGCCGATGGTATTATGCTTGATGACGGCGAAATTCATGCAGATTCGATTGCTTACGTAGGAGAAGACGTTCTGGATGAAGTAGGAATCGAAATCCACTCCGGTAGAAATCGTATCGTACGCCGTATATTCGAAAAATTAGGATATCAGGTGCTAAAATTAGATCGTGTATATTTTGCCGGACTTACCAAGAAAAATGTAACTCGTGGCCGGTGGAGATATTTAACTGAATCGGAAGTAAACATGCTTCGCATGGGTGCATTCGAATAAACAGAATTACAATAATCAGTCAACAGTTATCAGTAGTCAGTTTATAGGGTTTACCTATTACTGCTGGCTGATAACTGTTGACTAATTATCCCTATTTAGAACAAACTTAAATTAAAAATGGAAACAATTCGTAGAACTAAAATTTCAGACTTGCTCCGCAGAGACGATTTTGGAGCAACCGTAAGTGCAAAAGGCTGGGTACGTACCCGCAGAGGCAATAAATTTGTGAGCTTTATACATTTAAATGATGGTTCTACAATTAATAATATACAGGTAGTTGCAGACAATGAACTCTTTAATGAAGAAGTACTAAAGAAAATCACTACCGGAGCATGTATCCACGTGGTTGGTACTTTAGTTGCATCTCAAGGACAAGGTCAAAACTGCGAAATACAAGCCAAAGAAATAGAAATCTATGGTATTGCCGATCCTGAAGAATATCCGTTGCAAAAGCAAAAGAATGGTCCGTCTTTAGAATACCTACGTGAAATAGCACATCTACGTCCAAGAACAAATACTTTTGGAGCGATCCTGCGTATGCGTCACCACATGGCATTTGCTATTCATAAATACTTTAATGACAATGGATTTTATTACCTGCATACACCTATCATAACAGCATCTGATGCGGAAGGTGCAGGTTCTATGTTTCAGGCAACAACTCTGGATTTCAATAATACGCCTCGTACCGAAACAGGTGCAGTAGACTATAGTCAGGATTTCTTCGGACGTCAAACAAACCTTACAGTTTCAGGGCAATTAGAAGGTGAATTAGGTGCGATGGCTTTAGGTGCCATATACACCTTTGGTCCTACATTCCGTGCAGAGAACTCCAATACACCTCGACATCTTGCCGAATTCTGGATGATAGAGCCCGAAGTGGCATTCTATGATATCAATGATAACATGGATTTGGCTGAGGATTTTTTACAATATCTGATCAAATATGCTCTTGAAAATTGTAAAGATGACATTGCTTTCTTAGCCGATAAATATGACAAAGAATTAATCGACAGATTAAACTTTATCACCAATAATAAATTTATCCGTTTGACATACACCGAAGGGGTTAAAATTCTAGAGGAGAGCAAACATAAATTTGAATTTCCCGTATATTGGGGAGCAGATCTTCAATCGGAGCACGAACGTTATCTGGTAGAACAGCATTTCAAATGTCCTGTAATTTTGACTGATTATCCGAAAGAAATCAAGTCATTTTACATGAAACAGAATGAAGATGGAAAAACGGTTCGTGGTATGGATGTTCTTTTCCCTAAAATCGGAGAAATCATCGGAGGATCGGAACGTGAAGCCGATTATGACAAACTGACGAACCGCATCAAAGAAATAGGAATGAATGCCGATCCAATCTGGTGGTATTTAGAAACACGTAAATTTGGTACAGCCCCTCATGCTGGATTCGGACTCGGATTCGAACGTCTTATGCTGTTTGTGACAGGTATGACTAATATTCGAGATGTAATACCATTTCCCCGAACTCCGAACAATGCTGAATTTTAACAAATAAACACCTTGCAGCAGAATAAAGTGATATTCTGCTGCATTATTTTACACACACTAATATATGCTAACACTCTTGAAGAATTGGAGCTGGAGAGACGATTACAGACAGTTGAAAGACCTTTTTAAGTTTATATTTCCAAAAAATAAAACTGAATTCAGACTCGTATCCTGCTTAGTCATTTTATTTTTCTGCTTTGCCTTTATTCCATTATTTTACACAAATGTTTTCGATAATAAGAGATTTATACTTGATCATTATTTCTCCTTTGATAATCCCATGTATTATTCTCAAGGATATTTTGAACTGGGGAGGCATCCTCTTATTAAATTCTTTACAATTCCGATCCTGAGAATTGCTGATATTTTCTATCTTATAACAGGTTCTATGAAGTCACGCACCTTTATCATTGTTTTAGCGTGCAATTTAGGAATAAGCCATTCCATACTATACATTTACAGGTATCTTAAGGAGATTATTCAACTTCAAAAATATCCTCTCTGCCTCATTATGGTGTTTTACACATTCATGGGAATGAATATATTACTTAGTTTTACAATTGAAGCTTTTACCATCTCTGCATATCTGTTAAGCCTGACTATATGCTATTATTCAACCATGATTTATAAAAATAAAAATATACATTTACTAACCAATCTTATACTCGTTTTATCACTTGGAGGAGTAACTATAACTAATGGAATAAAAGGCATTATTCCCATGTTTTTCACTAAAGATAAAACGTCATTAACAATCCTGAAAATTATATTAATAGGAGGTATTTTTACAACTATTTTAATATTCATGCAACTTAAGTATGATATATGGGAGGAAACATCTGTTGCATATCAAAAATTCTCGATACAATCTCCTACGACTAATATCTTTTATGAAAGTATATTTACATTCTGGGGCATACCGGTTCTTATGCCCGATGTTATCTCGAGACCTTGTGGAGCTCCCGGAGCAGGTCTATTCCAAATTATTTTTGATACATACCACAGTTGGTGGCAATTCTTATTTGTCATACTACTCTTAATTCTATTAAGCGTCTCTTTGATATATAATTATAAAAACAAGTTTGTTTGGATCGTCTGTTCAACTTTACTTGTAGATATCGTGGTTCATATTGTATTGAAATTTGGAGTTGATGAGTTTTATCTCTTTTCGGGACATTGGCTGTATTTCATTCCGATACTTCTGGGATGGCTATATAGTAAAGTTGATCGAATAAGATCCAATACTCTTTCGATTATACTTTCTGTCATGGTAATCATTCTTATTATAAATAATACGATTCAATTTATTAATTTTACTAATTTAGCATTTGAGTTGTTTCCCGGTAATTAAGGTCGCAGACCTTTTTATTGCTTTGGCCGAGCACCCTCTTATCCTCCCCAAATAGGAGGAGTAGCTCTCTCTCTATTGGAGAGGGTTGGGGTGAGGTCTTATGTTGGTAAATATAGCGTTAAATATTTAACGCTACTTAAAAACTATTCTGATGGCAAGAACTATTTATACATATCTTCGATTATTACGTGTTCATCAATGGGTGAAAAATTTTTTCATCTTTGCCCCTATATTCTTTTCTTTTAATTTTTTTAATACAGAAGCCCTTCTAAGTGCATTTTATGCATTCACAGGGTTCTCCCTTATTGCCAGTTCTATTTATATAATCAATGACTGGAAAGATATGGAACTTGATCGGCAGCATCCAACAAAAAAGAATCGACCACTTGCAGCTAAAACAATAAGCGTAAAAAGTGCCTTTATTGCATGCTTATTATTGATTGTCTCTGGATTTTCTATTTATCTGTTTGTATTAAAAGATTATGCAGCATCATCTTTACTTGCTTTCTATTTTGTGTTAAATATCTGCTACTGTTTCAAATTAAAACAACTGGCGATCATTGATATTACAATTGTAGCTATAGGCTTCGTTATTCGTCTCTTTATCGGTAGTATTGCCACGGGTATCGAACTGTCTCATTGGATCATCATTCTCACCTTCCTGCTAGCTTTATTATTGGTACTAGGCAAAAGACGTAATGATGTAATTATATATAGCGAAACAGGGCAAGAATTAAGAAAAAGTATATCCGGCTATAATCTTGAATTCTTAAATACTATGATTATAACAATAGTGACTATAATTATATTTAGTTATATCATGTACACTATATCGCCAGAGGTTGTTAACCGAAACGGTGAATATCTATATATCACATCACTATTTGTAATACTTGGATTATTTAGATATCTCCAAGCTATTTTTGTCGAGAAGAAAGGAGATAGTCCCACTAATCTAGTACTTAAAGATCGCTTCCTACAAATAACGATTGTATGCTGGGTGATATCTTTCGTCTCGATGTGGTTATTAAATAAATAATTGAGCAAAAAGATTAATGGATCTTAGAAAAAATATTCTACATCACCTACTACCTGAAAATAGAAAAGAAGTAATAATATTATGCTCAGTCATGCTATTTTATTTCTCATACTCTATTATAATAGCATTTTACACATCAATTATAGATCATGAGACCTTAGCTGATTTGTATTTTTCTTTTGATAACAATATAATATACCAACATGGCTATCAGAGTATTGTTCCACATCCGCTTATGAGGTTTTTAACAAGTCCTATCATATTTGTTGGAGATTGGCTAGCGTTATTATCAGGTTCTCAGAAAGCAAAAACTCTACTTTGGATCATATTTTGCAATTACATGATATCCGGTTCTGTCTTATTTATATTTAAATATCTTCGAAACATAATAAACTTAGGAGATAATATCTCAATTCTCATATCCATGATATTTGTGATAACACCTATAAACCTAATTCTTTGCTTCACTCCCGAATCATTCACCATATCGATCTATATAATAACTTTTATTTTATACTATACAGCATATAGTATAAAACACAAAACTGATATTCCTATTTTAGAAAAAGTAATATTGTCTGTAATTGCAATGGGTATAACCATAACTAACTTCATAATATGTACCCTACCATATATATACTTCAAGAAAACGACAAAAGAGAAAATTAAGGATTTAACGATCATAGGTATATTTGCAGGTATTGTAGTAGCTTGGATAGGCTTAAGTCACCATTTTATTGCCGATACAAAAACTCGTCTGGTGTGGTTCACTCATACCACAGGGCAATTATATGAACATATCATAGATCTATTCTGGGGATCTCCCATTTTCTCTCCTGAATTGTGGATTCACAAATTACGAAATGATGACGCAGACGTTATTAGTATGGGATATTATCACCATTGGTGGCAATACTTATTCATTGGAATCTTAACCGGCTTAATAATACTTTCTTTTATCAGAAATTACAAAAAAAACTTTGTTCAGATTCTCTTTTTAATTCTACTCTTTAATCTGGTGATCCATGTTTACATAAGATATGGTCTGGACGAGCCTTTCATGTTTGGAGCTCACTGGATTTATATAGTTCCATTGATGTTAGGCTGGCTATATCAATCGATGTCTAAACAAGCACAGAAATACATGTACCTGCTGTACGGATTTATACTTATTGCAATGTTTACAAATAATATGTATCATTTGTACCATTTTATAAGCATTACCTTAAAGTTATATCCTGCCTAACTCTAATTTATTTATGCAACACAGTACAATAGCGGCGTTTGATTTTGATGGAACAATCACCACAAAAGATACTCTTTTTGATTTCATCAGGTTTTATACAGGAAGCGGCAAACTGCTCAAAGGATTAATTAAACTGTCACCTACTCTTATATTATACAAACTAGGTTTCATAAAGAATGATGTGGCAAAACAAAAGCTTTTCTCCTATTTTTTCAAGAATAAAAATATTGATGAGTTCAATAAAATAAGCCTAGATTATATAGGAAGAATACATGAGATTGTCAGACCTGCCATTTTAAAGAAGATAGAATGGCATCAAGAGCAAAATCACATAGTTATCATAGTAAGTGCCTCCATTGTCAATTGGATAAAACCATGGGCTTCAGAAATGGGTATAAGAACAGTACTCTCTACCGAAATCGAAGTTAAGAATAACATAATCGAAGGTTCTTTCAGCTCAAAAAATTGTTACGGGCAGGAGAAAGTAAATCGCCTCTTAGCTCAATTTCCCAACAGAAATGAATATATCTTATATGCATACGGTGATAGTGCCGGAGATAAAGAGTTATTAGCTCTTGCCGACTATCCCACTCTGATAAAATAAATGACAATCATTCATATAAGCAAATAGAAATATTTAATGAGATTTTTTCGGGATGTAACAGACTATTCTGCTATACTTAACAAGGTAAAAAATAGAACAAATAGGGCTGAGACCTCACTTACACTCTGGATTAGACATAAAAAAAGCACTCCCAAATGAGAGTGCTTTTCTATTAAAGAGTAATATATCGTTATTATTCTTCAGTCTTTTTGTCTTCACCTTCCACTTTAGCTTTAGCTGCTTTTGGCGCTTTAGCTTTAGGTTCTTTCACTTCAGAAGCTACTTCTGTACCTTCGTCAGCTTTCTTCTTAGAACGACGTGTTTTAGGTTTAGCAGCAGCCTTAGTAGTTTCTTTCAACATATTGTCGTTATAATCTACTAATTCAATAAAACACATTGAAGCATTGTCACCCAAACGGTTTCCGGTTTTGATAATACGAGTATATCCACCTGGACGATCTGCTATCTTTACAGATACATTTTGGAACAATTCTGTTACAGCTGTCTTACTTTGAAGATCTTGGAATACTAAACGTCTTGAGTGAGTACTATCTTCCTTTGATTTAGTAATTATAGGCTCAATAACTTTTCTTAAAGCTTTAGCCTTTGCCACAGTTGTAAAAATACGCTTATGCATAATTAAAGAAGCACACATGTTAGATAACATGGCATTTCTATGCGTATTAGTACGACCTAAGTGATTAAATTTTTTATTATGTCTCATCGCTTATTAATCTTTATCTAATTTATATTTGGAAATATCCATGCCAAAAGAAAGGTTCAGACTATCTAGTAATTCATCTAACTCAGTAAGAGATTTCTTACCAAAGTTACGGAATTTAAGAAGGTCGTTCTTATTGAACTGAACAAGCTCTCCTAAAGTTTCTACTTCTGCCGATTTCAAACAGTTCAGAGCACGAACCGAAAGGTTCATATCTACTAACTTGCTCTTCAACAATTGGCGCATGTGAAGTATTTCTTCATCAAACTCCTCATTACCGTCAGTTTCAGTTTGTTCTAACAAGATTTTCTCATCAGAAAACAACATGAAGTGATGAATAAGGATTTTTGCAGCTTCTTTCAGTGCATCTTTTGGATGTATAGATCCATCAGTCGATATTTCTATCACTAATTTTTCGTAATCCGTTTTTTGCTCTACACGATAATTCTCTATAGAGTATTTTACATTACGGATCGGAGTATAGATAGAGTCAATTGCGATTACATTAACATCATCGGAAAGACTACGATTCTCGTCTGCGGGAACGTATCCACGACCTTTGTTAATGGTCAACTCAATTTGAAGATTCGCACTTGGATCTAAGTGGCAAACCACCAGTTCGGGATTTAAAACTTCAAATCCAGATAAATGCTTACCTATATCTCCAGCTTTGAACACTTCCGAACCCGAAATAGTAATGCTTACTTTCTCATTCTCTATTTCTTCGACTATTTGTTTAAATCGAACTTTTTTCAGATTCAGGATTATATTTGTTACATCCTCTATAACTCCCGGTACTGTAGCAAATTCATGCTCAACACCATCTATTTTTATAGAAGTAATAGCAAAACCTTCAAGTGAAGAAAGGAGAATACGGCGAAGAGCATTACCTACAGTAATACCGTAGCCAGGTTCCAACGGACGAAATTCGAACTTACCGAAGAAGTTGTCCGCTTCTAACATCAATACTTTATCGGGTTTTTGAAATGCTAATATCGCCATGAAATTAATCTTTAGAATACAATTCTACTATCAACTGTTCTTTTATGTTCTCTGGAATATCTGCTCTTTCAGGTAGATGTAAATATTTTCCTGATTTAGTAGAGTTATCCCACTCTATCCATGGATATTTACTATGATTAAATCCTGATAAAGCATTATCAATAACCTCTAAAGATTTTGATTTCTCACGAACAGCTATTATTTGCCCTGGTTTTACAGAGTATGAAGGAATATTTACAATTTTTCCATCTACTAAGATATGACGGTGCGAAACCAACTGACGGGCAGCAGCTCTTGTAGGAGCTATACCCAAGCGGAATACAACATTGTCAAGTCTTGATTCTAGGAATTGTAATAGAACCTCACCTGTTATACCACGTGCACTTGCAGCTTTCTCAAATAAGTTACGGAATTGTTTTTCCAATACTCCGTAAGTATATTTAGCTTTTTGTTTTTCACGCAACTGAATACCGTATTCAGAAGTCTTTTTCTTTCTACCATTACCATGTTGTCCCGGAGGATAATTCTTTCTAGAAAGAACTTTATCCGGTCCGAAGATAGGCTCACCGAATTTACGGGCTATTCTTGATTTTGGTCCTGTATATCTTGCCATTTTTTTTAAATTAAAACATTAAAAAGAAGCGAGAATTGTGCAGCCGCGATTACAGAGAGGGTTACTTGCAATCAATCACAACTCATGTTTCTACTTAGAAATTGGGATTAAACTCTTCTGTGTTTTGGAGGACGACAACCATTGTGAGGAAGTGGAGTAACGTCAACTATTTCTGACACCTCTATACCTGCACCATGTATTGTACGGATTGCAGACTCACGTCCGTTACCAGGACCTTTTACAAACACTTTCACTTTTCTCAAGCCTAAGTCATATGCTACTTTAGCACAATCTGATGCTGCCATCTGAGCTGCATAAGGGGTATTTTTCTTAGAACTTCTAAAACCCATTTTACCTGCCGATGACCAGCTGATCACTTGACCTTCGCTGTTTGTAATCGAAATAATAATATTGTTAAATGAAGAATGCACGTGAACTTGTCCGTTTGCATCAACCTTAACGTTTCTTTTCTTAGCTGCGACTGTTTTTTTTGCCATATCAAACTATTATTTTGTAGCCTTTTTCTTGTTTGCAACAGTTTTCTTTTTACCCTTGCGTGTACGAGCGTTGTTTTTAGTACCTTGTCCTCTAAGAGGCAAACCAATACGGTGACGGATACCACGGTAACAACCGATATCCATTAGGCGCTTGATGTTCAATTGAACTTCAGATCTCAAATCTCCTTCAACCTTAAATTGGCTTGAAATTAATTCACGGATTGTACCAGCTTGTTCGTCTGTCCAATCTTTTACTTTAAGATCTCTATCAACACCTGCTTGTTCTAAAATTTTATTAGAACTACTACGTCCGATACCATATATATATGTCAAGGCAATTTCGCCTCTCTTATTTTGCGGTAAATCGACACCAACTATTCTTATAGCCATATACTAGATTATTTTTGCAAAATTAGTAAATTATCCCTGACGTTGTTTATACTTAGGGTTTTTTTTGTTTATTACGTATAAGCGACCTTTTCTTCTGACGATCTTACAGTCAGCAGTACGCTTCTTTAATGATGCTCTTACTTTCATATTTTGTTTTTTTATTTGTATCTGAAAGAGATCCGACCTTTAGTCAAATCATATGGAGACATTTCAACTCTTACTTTATCACCGGGTAATATTTTAATATAGTGCATTCGCATTTTCCCGGAAATATGAGCAGTTATTTCATGTCCATTTTCTAACTCTACACGAAACATTGCGTTAGACAATGCTTCTATAATTACGCCATCTTGTTCTATTGATGCTTGTTTAGCCATAAAAATTAATTTAGATTCCGTTATTTCCTAGTACAGCCTCAATAAATTCGAACGTTGATAAGATATCTGCTTTACCCTCACGTATCGAAACTGTATGTTCGAAATGAGCTGATAATTTTCTATCTTTTGTTCTTACTGTCCAGCCGTCGCTTTCAAATACAACATTCCTGCTTCCTTGGTTAATCATCGGCTCGATGGCTATACACATACCCTTCTTTAACAAAGGACCTATACCCCTTCTTCCATAATTTGGAACTTCAGGCGCTTCATGCATTTTACGACCAATGCCATGACCAACTAATTCACGCACTACCGAATATCGCAGTTTCTCGCAATAAGTCTGAATGGCTTCACTAACATCTCCGACACGATTACCTTCGATGGCTTTTTCTATACCTTTATATAAAGATTCTTTAGTGGTTCTTAATAAAGCCTTAGCTTCTTCCGATACCTCACCTACACAAAACGTATAGGCCGAATCCCCACAAAAGCCATTCTTCTCAGTTCCGCAATCAACAGATATTATATCTCCGTCTTTAAGAACATAACCTCCGGGTATACCATGCACTACAACATCATTTACCGAAGCACATATGCTTCCTGTAAAATCAATTGCACCCGGTGCACCTTTATAGCCTTTAAAAGATGGAATTGCTCCATGACTTCTGATAAATTCTTCAGCTATTTTATCTAAATGCAGTGTAGTAACCCCCGGCTTGATATGTTTGGCGAGTTCGCCCAGAGTCATACCAACCAAGCGGTTACTCTCACGCATTAATTCTATTTCTTCTTCTGTTTTTAGGAAAATCATTGATCTGTACTAAACTTACTTAATATGCCGCAATTGAACCTGAACGTCCTTTTATTCTACCTGACTTCAACAAACCGTCATAATGTCTCATCAACAAATGACTTTCGATTTGCTGTAAAGTATCCAATACTACCCCTACCAAAATCAATAAAGAAGTACCACCAAAGAAGTGAGAGAATTCTTTACTAATCCCGATTAAACTTGCAAAAGCAGGAAGGATAGCGACTAGAGCTAGAAATAATGAACCGGGCAGAGTTATACGAGACATAATAGTATCGATATAATCAGCCGTTTTCTTTCCGGGTTTAATACCTGGAATGAATCCATTGTTTCTTTTCAATTCATCAGCCATTTGTATTGGATTGATAGTAACCGCAGTATAGAACCATGTAAATGCTATAATTAAAAAAGCAAATATAAGGCAGTATAACCAGCTAGTGTTATCAGTCAAAGAACGCATAAACCATCCGGTCTTATCTGCGGTTGCAAATCCGGCAACAGCAACAGGGATAAACATAATCGCTTGAGCAAAAATGATAGGCATCACGTTGGCAGCATTCACTTTCAATGGGATGTACTGACGCGCACCTCCATATTGTTTATTACCAACGATACGTTTTGCGTACTGTACAGGTATCTTGCGAGTGCCTTGTACAAGAAGTATTGCCATTGCAATAACAAACAGTAAGAATACCATTTCAAGCAAAAATACGATCAAACCACCGGCGCTATCACTTAGACGAGACGTAAACTCTCCAACTAAGGCATGAGGCAATCGGGCGATTATACCAACAAGTATTATAAACGAAATACCGTTTCCAATACCTTTATCCGTAATACGCTCACCTAACCATAGTACAAACATACTACCCCCTGCCAGAATTATGGTTGAAGGCAATAGAAAAGTCCAGAATCCGCCAGGAGCAGCTCCTCCCAAAGCACCTAACAGATAGGCCGGTCCTTGGAAAAGAAGAATTACTAATGTCAGATAACGGGTATATTGGTTAAGCTTATTACGTCCACTCTCCCCTTCTTTTTGTAGTTTTTGAAAGTATGGAAGCGCTATACCCAACAGCTGGATCACAATCGAAGCTGAGATATAAGGCATAATACCCAATGCAAAAATAGAAGCGTTTGCAAAAGCACCACCAGAGAACATGTCAAGCAAGCCTAACAATCCTCCGGATGCACTATGGCGAAGGGCTTCCAAATCCGCGGGATTTACGCCCGGCAACACAACGTGTGTACCAAAACGATAGATCACTACGAAAAAGAAAGTAGTGAGAATCCGTTTGCGCAGATCCTCAATCTTCCATATATTTTCTATTGTTTTTACAAATCCCATCTTACTTCAGTTTTGTTGCGGTTCCACCTACTGCTAAAATCGCAGCTTCTGCTGTCTTAGAGAAAGAATGAGCTTCAACATCTAACTTTACAGTTAATGCTCCATTACCTAAAATCTTCACTAAGTGCTTAGATGAAACAAAACCAGCGTCGATCAGGGTCTGAATATCAATTTTTGTTAGTTTTTGAGCATCAGCCAAATCCTGAAGTACATTCAAATTAATAGGTTTGTATTCTATACGATTGATATTTTTAAAACCATATTTAGGAAGACGGCGTTGGATAGGCATTTGACCTCCTTCAAAACCGATCTTCTTTGAATAACCCGATCTAGACTTAGCACCTTTATGACCTCTTGTTGAAGTACCACCCAAACCAGAACCGGTACCACGACCAATTCTTTTTCTTGTTTTAGTAGAACCTTCAGCAGGTTTTAAATTCGATAAATTCATATGCTTAGATTTTTTATCTTTTACTAGATTATTACTCTACTATAGAAACTAAGTGTTTTACTTTCTCGATCATCCCTCTTACTGCTGGATTATCGGGATGTTCAACCACTCTATTCAATTTTCTTAACCCCAGAGCATCCAATGTTCTTTTTTGATCTATAGGGCTATTGATTCTGCTTCTAACTTGTTTAACTTTAATTGTTGCCATAATTTTGATTTTCTTGCAAATTAACCTTTAAACACTTTCGCCATAGATACTCCTCTGTTTTGAGCAACAGTATAAGCATCTCTTAGTTCACCTAAAGCTTCGATTGTAGCCTTCACCAAGTTGTGAGGGTTAGATGAACCTTTAGATTTCGCAAGAACGTCAGTTACACCAACACTTTCAAGCACGGCGCGCATCGCACCACCTGCTTTTACTCCTGTACCGGGAGAAGCTGGTTTGATGAAAACTTCCGATCCACCGAAACGAGCAAGTTGTTCGTGAGGGATAGTTCCTTTCAATACCGGAACTTTGATCAGGTTTTTCTTAGCAGCTTCAACTCCTTTTGCAATGGCTGTAGTTACCTCGCCGGCTTTACCTAAGCCCCAACCAACTATACCATCTTCGTTACCTACAACGACGATAGCAGCAAAACTGAATGTACGACCACCCTTTGTTACTTTTGTAACGCGATTGATAGCCACTAATCTGTCTTTCAGTTCGATATCGTTGGTCGATTTTACTTTATTATTAATTCCTGCCATTTGTATTAAAATTTAAGTCCACCTTTACGGGCAGCATCTGCCATTTCTTTAACTCTACCGTGATATAAATAACCGTTTCGGTCAAATACTACAGATGTTACGCCTGCTTCTTGAGCAGCCTTAGCTACTAGCTCACCTACTTTTGCTGCCATCTCTTTTTTAGGAGCTTTGTCTCCGATTTTAAGAGAAGAAGCAGAAGCTAGGGTTTTTCCAGTTAAATCGTCAATAACCTGAGCATAAATTTGCTTGTTACTTCTGAAAACTGTCAAACGGGGACGTTCAGTTGTACCTTGTATTTTACTACGTACATCTAACTTTATCTTATTTCTTCTATCTGTCTTCGTTGTCATGATTTTTACAGTTTACGTAAATTATTTACCTGCCGATTTACCAGACTTACGACGTATAACTTCACCCACAAAACGAATACCTTTACCTTTATAAGGCTCTGGTTTACGGAATGAACGGATTTTAGCACACACCATACCGATAAGCTCTTTATCGCAAGATTCTAAAATGATTAGAGGATTCTTGTTTCTCTCAGATTTAGTTTCTATGATTATCTCTTTTGGTAACAACATGTGAATGTTGTGAGTATAACCTAGAGAAAGGTCTAATTGTTGCCCTGCATTAGATGCACGGTAACCAACCCCTACTAATTCTAATTCTTTACGATATCCTTCAGAAACTCCAATAACCATGTTATTTATCAACGATCTGTAAAGACCATGCAAAGCACGGTGCTCTTTTTCATCAGTTGGACGAGTAACCGTCAACACTTCAGCGTCAACAGTAACTTTGATATCAGGATTTACACTTTGAGTTAATTCACCTTTAGCACCTTTTACGGTAACTAAATTGTCTTTATCCACACTTACGGTAACTCCCGCAGGGATAGTTATAGGTAATTTTCCAATTCTTGACATAGTATACCTCCTCTTAATTAATAAACATAACATAAAACTTCTCCACCCACTTTCAAACCGCGAGCTTCTTTGTCAGTCATAATACCTTGAGAGGTAGACAATACAGCTATACCAAGACCGTTAAGTACTCTTGGCATCTCTTTGTATCCTGTATACTTACGAAGACCTGGAGTTGAGATACGAATTAATTTCTTAATCGCATTCACTTTATTTACGGGGTCATATTTCAAGGCTATTTTAATAGAACCTTGAGGACCTTCTTCTACAAACTTATAGTTAAGTATGTAGCCTTTTTCAAAGAGAATTTTAGTAATTTCTCTTTTCAAATTCGACGCTGGTATTTCTACCACTCTGTGCTTCGCCATGATGGCGTTTCTCAAGCGCGTCAAATAATCTGCTATTGGATCTGTCATTATAAAATTGATTTAAATTAATCCCGAACCCGGGACAATATTTAATTCTAAAAAAAATTCTTTATATTACCAGCTAGCTTTCTTGATGCCTGGTATTAAGCCTTTAGAAGCCATTTCTCTGAACTGAATACGAGAGATTCCAAATTGGCGTAAATACCCTTTTGGACGACCGGTCATACTACATCTGTTGTGTAGACGAACAGGAGACGCATTCTTTGGCAGAGCTTGAAGTCCTTCGTAATCTCCTTCAGACTTCAACTGAGCTCTTTTAGCTGCATATTTAGCTACTAATCTTGCTCTTTTAACCTCACGGGCTTTCATTGATTCTTTTGCCATCTTATATCAATTCTTTTTTTGCGTTCTTAAATGGTAAACCAAATTCTTTCAAAAGAGCATACCCTTCTTCATCTGTTTTTGCAGAAGTTACAAAGGTAATATTCATTCCCAGAATTTTACTAATCGAATCGATATTAATTTCAGGGAAAATGATTTGCTCCTGTATACCTAATGTATAGTTACCGCGTCCATCAAGTTTGCTTTCGATACCTTTGAAGTCACGAATACGAGGAAGTGCAACTTTTACAAGTCTTTCCAAAAATTCGTACATTTGGTTACCACGCAATGTTACCATTACACCAATAGGCATTTTTTTACGCAACTTAAAGTTCGAAATATCTTTTTTAGATACTGTTGCTACAGCTTTTTGACCAGTGATCGCAGTCAACTCGTTGATTGCTGTTTCGATGATCTTTTTATCGGCAACTGCTATTCCTAAACCTTGATTGATAACAATCTTTTTAAGAACAGGCACTTGCATTGGCGATTTATAATCGAATTCTTTCATCAGAGAAGAAACAATACGATCTTTATATTCTGTTTTAAGAGTTGTTGTATTGCTCATTATTTAATCTCCTTCCCTGTTTTTTTAGAATAACGCACTAGCTTACCATTCAATTCTTTACGTCCAATTCTTGTTGGCTTTCCTGATTCAGGATCTACCACATTCAAATTAGATATATGAATAGGAGCTTCTACTTTCTCAATACCTCCTTGAGGATTTTTTGCATTAGGCTTAGTATGCTTAGATACCATGTTCAGACCTTCAACAATGGCACGTTGTTTGTCAATAATGACTTTAACAACGCGACCTGTCTTACCTTTGTCTGTACCGGTGTTCACATAAACGATGTCACCTTTCTTTATATGTAACTTACTCATTACCGTCTGGATTTATTTAGATTAAAGTACCTCTGGTGCTAAAGAAACGATCTTCATATTCACCGATCGCAATTCTCTTGCTACTGGTCCGAAAATACGGGTTCCTCTGATTTCACCGGCAGCATTCAACAATACACACGCATTGTCGTCGAAACGGATATATGATCCGTCAGCTCTACGTACTTCTTTTCTTGTACGTACAACCATTGCTTTAGTTACTGCACCTTTCTTAACATCACTTGAAGGGATCACACTTTTGATAGCAACTACTATTATATCTCCAACAGATGCATAGCGTCTTCTTGTGCCTCCTAGTACTCGGATACATAGAGCTTCTCTGGCTCCGCTGTTGTCCGTTACTGCTAATCTCGATTCTTGTTGTATCATTTTATTTAGCCCTTTCGATTATTTCGATTAATCTCCATCTTTTAGTTTTGCTCAAAGGACGAGTTTCCATAATACGTACAGTATCACCGATGTTACACTCGTTTTTTTCATCATGAGCATGAAATTTCTTCGTTTTATTAACGAATTTCCCGTAAATAGGGTGTTTTTCTTTCCATTTTACAGCAACAGTAACGGTCTTATCCATTTTATTACTGAAAACGACCCCGATTCTTTCTTTTCTTAAATTTCTAGTTTCCATCAGCTCTTATTACTTTTTATTTATTTCTCTTTGACGCAACACTGTCAAGATACGAGCGATATCACGGCGCTTTTCTTTAATCTTACCAGGGTTATCCAATGGAGTCACACTGTGGTTCAAAACTAATTGATCCAATGCCAATTTTTCGACATTCAATCTTTCTGCTAAATCCTTTTCGGATAATTCTCTTACTTCTGCAATCTTCATAGTGCTTAAGAATTTTGAGTTAAATCATAATCTCTGCGTACCACAAATTTTGTAGTAACCGGTAATTTTTGAGCTGCTAAACGCAATGCTTCTTTAGCAACTTCAAAAGATACACCTTCGATTTCGAAAATCATTCTTCCCGGAGTAACGGGTGCCACAAATCCTTCTGGCGAACCTTTACCCTTACCCATACGCACTTCAGCAGGTTTCTTTGTAATCGGTTTGTCTGGGAAAATTCTCACCCAAACCTGACCTTGACGTTGCATGTAACGAGTTACAGCAATACGAGCCGCTTCGATCTGACGTCCGGTAATCCATTTGGTCTCAAGGGTCTTGATACCGAACGAACCGAAAGCAAGTTGGCTGCCTCTTTGGGCATTACCTTTCATGCGACCTTTTTGCTGTCTTCTAAATTTTGTTTTCTTCGGTTGTAACATCTTTTTTCAAATGTTTAATTCTTATTTTCTCTTTCCTTTCTTGAAACCTCTTCCATCGTTCGATCTACGATTATCATTCCCTCCTCTGTTTTGAGAAGAAGATGGTTCTTTAGATACTACAAATGATGGTGCAAGGTCTTTCTTGCCATAAATTTCTCCACGGCAAATCCATACTTTGATACCGAGTAAACCAACTTTAGTCAAAGCCTCAGCATGAGCATAATCAATATCAGCACGGAATGTGTGAAGTGGAGTTCTTCCTTCTTTGTACATTTCCGAACGAGCCATTTCAGCTCCGTTCAAACGTCCAGAGATTTGGATTTTGATACCTTCAGCACCCATTCTGATAGTTGAAGCAATAGCCATTTTGATTGCACGACGGTAAGCAATTTTACCTTCTAACTGACGTGCAATATTATTAGCTACTATTACTGCATCTAACTCAGGTTTTTTGATTTCAAAAATATTGATTTGAATATCTTTATCTGTAATTTTCTTTAATTCCTCTTTTAGCTTGTCTACTTCCTGACCGCCTTTTCCGATAATAATACCGGGACGGGCTGTACATACAGTAATAGTTACAAGTTTCAAAGTTCTTTCGATCACTATGCGAGATACACTAGCTTTTGCCAGGCGAGCATTCAAGTATTTACGGATTTTGCTATCTTCCAATAAAGTAGCACCGTAATTGTTGCCGCCGTACCAGTTAGAATCCCATCCTCTTATTATACCTAAACGATTCGCTATCGGATTGATTTTTTGTCCCATCTGGCTAAATTAATTTTGTTTTTTATTACTAAGTGCATCAACTGTAATAGTTACGTGATTCGAACGTTTACGAATTCTGTAACCTCTACCTTGTGGAGCAGGACGAAGTCTTTTTAACATCGCACCTCCATCTACATATATCGAAGACACATAAAGTTCACCACTCTCGGCTTTACGCTCATTTTTAGCTTCCCAGTTAGCAATAGAAGAACGCAATAGTTTTTCAACTCTTGCAGCTGCTTCTTTATTTGAGAATTTCAAAACGCCAAGAGCTCTAAACGCTTCCATACCTCTCACCATATCTGCAACTAAACGCATTTTACGTGGCGAAGTAGGAATGTTGTTCAACTTAGCTAAAGAAACCGTTTGTTTGGCTTCTTTTCTAGCGTCAGCTGCTATTCTTTTTCTCTTACCCATTTTATATTAATGTTTCTTTTTTGTTGAATAAATTTTGGCTTTTGCTTGATTATCTCTTCTTGTTACCACCGTGTCCACGGAAAGTACGAGTTAGAGCAAATTCTCCTAATTTATGACCTACCATATTCTCAGTTACATATACAGGAATAAATTTATTTCCGTTATGAACAGCAATAGTATGACCTACAAAATCAGGTGAAATCATTGAAGCCCTTGCCCATGTCTTAACAACAGCTTTCTTGCCTGACTCATTCATAGCCAAAACTTTTTTCTCAAGCTTAACATTAATATACGGGCCTTTTTTTAATGAACGACTCATAATTCTTTTAATTAAATCAGGTTACTTCTTTCTTCTTTCAATTATATACTTAGAAGAATGTTTCTTTGGTGCTCTTGTTTTAAGACCTTTAGAATACAATCCTTTACGTGATCTTGGGTGACCTCCTGAAGCACGACCTTCACCACCACCCATGGGGTGATCGACAGGGTTCATTACTACACCTCTAACACGAGGACGATTTCCAAGCCATCTAGAGCGACCAGCTTTACCTGATTTTTCAAGTGCATGATCAGAGTTACCAACACTACCTACAGTTGCTTTACAAGCTGAAAGTATTTTACGTGTTTCTCCGGAAGGCATTCTAACGATAGCATAGTCACCTTCACGAGAAGTTAACTGTGCGAATCCTCCTGCCGAACGAACTAGTTTCGCTCCTTGTCCCGGACGTAATTCTAAATTATGTACTACTGTACCGATAGGAATATTCGCCAAAGGCAAAGCATTTCCTACCTCAGGAGCTGCATTAGCACCTGACATCACTGTTTGACCTACCTGCAGGCCATTAGGAGCAATCATATAAGCTTTTGCTCCGTCTGCGTAATGTAACAAAGCAATACGAGCCGAACGATTCGGGTCGTATTCAATTGTTGCCACTGTAGCAGGTACTCCGTCTTTAGTTCTCTTGAAGTCAATTAGTCTGTACTTTCTTTTATGACCGCCACCTACGTTGCGAACAGTCATCTTTCCAGTATTGTTACGACCACCTGAAGTATGCTTCCCGACTACAAGAGATTTTTCTGGTACACTTGCAGTGATCTCTTCGAATGTACCAATAATTTTGTGTCTTTGCCCCGGTGTTGTGGGCTTTAATTTACGTACTGCCATTTTTTATCTTAGATATTACTAAAAAAGTCTATTACTTCACCTTCTTTCAAGGTTACGATTGCTTTCTTGTAAGCAGGAGTTTTTCCACTAACCACACCAGCTTTTGTAAAACGGCTTTTGCGTTTTCCGGCATAATTCATTGTGTTTATATCTTCTACTTTAACTCCGTAAATTTGCTCTATTGCATTTTTGATTTCCACCTTATTTGCACTAGGAGCAACACGAAAACCATAACGATTCGGAAATTTTTCAGAGATCGCTGTTTGTTTTTCTGTTAGAATTGGTTTAATTAAAATACCCATTTTTTACCTCCTTATGCTTTTAAAAGTTTATCAATTACTGCAACCGAAGATTCTGCCATAATCAAGCTTGAACAATTCAAGATGGTGTAAGCATTTATCTCAGAAGCAGTTACAACTTTAACTCGCTCTAAATTACGAGCCGACAAATATACGTTTTTATTTTGATCCGACAAAACCAAAACTACCTTTTTATCAGCCACTTGCAAACTTTTAGTCAAAGCAATAAAATCTTTAGTTTTTGGTGTTTCGAAATTGAAATCCTCAACTACTACGATTTGATTGTCTTTAGCTTTGTATGCAAGAGCAGATTTACGAGCAAGAACTTTTACTTTCTTGTTCAATTTAAAGCTATAATCTCTTGGTTTTGGACCAAAAACACGAGCTCCACCAACTAAGATAGGAGATTTGATATCGCCACGACGAGCTCCACCTCCACCTTTTTGTTTGATAAGCTTACGTGTACTACCCGACAATTCACTTCTTTCTTTAGACTTGTGAGTACCTTGACGTTGATTAGCCAAATACTGCTTTACATCTAACCAAAGAACGTGGTCGTTAGGCTCAATTCCATAGATAGCATCGTCCAACGATACTTTCTTGCCGGTATCCTTACCGCTTATGTTAAATACACTAAGTTCCATTATTTTTCAATTAATACGATTGAACCTTTGCTTCCCGGAACAGAACCTTTTACTAACAAAAGATTATGTTCAGCGATCACTTTAATAATTTGTAAGTTTTGAACAGTAACACGTACGTTACCCATTTGTCCACCCATTCTTGTTCCTTTGAACACCTTAGCAGGATAAGAACAAGCTCCGATAGAACCCGGTGCACGTAAACGGTTATGTTGTCCTAATGTTGCCTGACCAACCCCGGCAAAACCGTGGCGTTTAACAACACCTTGGAAACCTTTACCTTTTGATGTTCCGATAACATCGATAAAGCCGTTTTCCTCCAACAAATCTACAGTTATTACATCGCCTAACTTGTAGCTTTCTTCAAATCCTTTGAACTCAGCCAAGTGTCTCTTAGGTGTTACTCCTGCTTTTTTAAAGTGACCTTGCAGAGGTTTGCTAGTATGTTTGTCTTTTGCATCGACAAAACCTAACTGAACAGCCTCATAACCATCTTTATCAGCAGTCTTCACTTGAGTAACAACACAAGGACCCACTTCGATAACAGTGCATGGAACATTCTTTCCCTCGGCACTGAAAACGGATGTCATTCCGATTTTTTTTCCTAATAATCCTGGCATTTCAATAATTTTTTTTTAGTTGACAAGTATACTAGTTGACAAGTTGACAAGAAATCAATCCCTTGCTACTCGTTTACTTGTTTACTCGTCCACTCGTTTACTAATATTTTATCAAACTTTAATTTCTACTTCTACACCACTTGGCAATTCAAGCTTCATCAAAGCGTCTACAGTTTTAGCTGTTGAGCTATAGATGTCAATCAGTCTCTTATAAGAAGATAGTTCGAATTGCTCACGTGACTTTTTGTTAACGAAAGTCGAACGGTTAACAGTAAAAATACGTTTGTGAGTAGGCAATGGAATTGGTCCACTTACTACAGCACCCGTAGCTTTAACTGTTTTCACGATTTTCTCAGCTGACTTGTCAACCAGGTTGTAATCGTAAGATTTCAGTTTGATTCTAATTTTTTGACTCATTTCAGTCTTTTAAATTAAGGGTTGTTTTTATATAGTAATGCAAACCGTGATTAAGAGTCATTTACTAATCACAGTTTGCAAAACAGTTTTTCTTATTTAATAAGATCTACTCGACCTTGACATTCAGTCAAGACTTGTCTGGCGATAGAAGAAGATACCTCTGCGTAATGATCAAACACCATTGCTGATGTTGCACGACCCGAAGTAATAGTTCTCAATGAAGTTACATAGCCGAACATTTCAGCCAATGGAACTTTTGCTTTAACAATACGAGCTCCGGAACGGCTTGATTCCATTCCTTCTACTTGTCCACGACGTTTATTCAAGTCACCGATTACATCCCCCATGCTCTCTTCAGGTGTTACCACCTCTAGTTTCATGATTGGTTCAAGTAATACAGGACGAGCTTTTTCTGATGCCGATTTGAATGCGAATCTCGCACAAAGTTCAAATGATAACTGATCCGAATCCACAGGGTGGAACGATCCGTCAACAAGAGTAACCTTCATTTTATCAATAGCAAAGCCGGCAAGAACACCATTCTTCATAGAATTCAAGAATCCTTTTTGAACTGAAGGTACAAATTCCTTAGGAATATTACCACCTTTCACCTCATCAACGAATTGAAGAGAACCTTCGAAGTCTGGATCTGCTGGACCCACTTTAACAATGATATCAGCAAATTTACCACGACCTCCTGATTGTTTCTTATAAACTTCACGAAGCTCCACTGTTTGAGTGATTGCT
This sequence comes from Indolivaga alginatilytica, assembly GCF_003201355.1. GTDB lineage: Bacteria > Bacteroidota > Bacteroidia > Bacteroidales > Dysgonomonadaceae > Dysgonomonas_A > Dysgonomonas_A alginatilytica. The sequence goes on along the minus strand of NZ_QICL01000003.1, from coordinate 193,120 downwards.
TCTTTATAAGATACTTGAGGACGGCCTTGATTACATTCTACTTTGAATTCACGTTTCAAACGCTCAATAAGAACGTCAAGGTGAAGCTCACCCATTCCTTCAATGATAGTTTGACCCGAATCTTCGTCTGTATGTACACGGAATGTTGGATCCTCTTCAGACAATTTAGCTAAACCGTTAGCCAGTTTATCAATATCTTTTTGAGTTTTAGGCTCAATAGAGATACCAATTACCGGATCCGGGAAGTCCATTGCCTCAAGCGTGATAGGATGATTTTCGTCACAAAGAGTATCTCCGGTACGAATATCTTTAAATCCTACACCTGCACCAATATCACCACAACCAATCACCTCTTTAGGATTTTGTTTGTTTGAGTGCATTTGGAACAAACGGGAAATACGTTCTTTTTTACCCGAACGTGTATTGTATACGTAAGAACCTGCATGTAATTCTCCTGAGTAAACACGGAAGAAACACAGACGTCCTACGAATGGGTCGGTTGCAATTTTAAATGCTAAAGCACAAAATGGCTCATCCGGACTTGGGTGACGAGTAATCACTTTTTCAGAATCCTCAGGATCTACACCTTCGATAGCCGGAGTATCCATTGGACTAGGCAAGTATGCACAAACTGAATCCAATAGAGGTTGAACTCCTTTGTTTTTGAAAGAAGAACCACACAACATTGGAGTAATTTGCATTGACAATGTTCCTTTACGGATAGCCACTCTGATTTCATCTTCTGTTATAGTAGAAGGATCATCAAAGAATTTAGCCATCAAAACATCATCACATTCTGCGATTGATTCCAACATTTTTTCTCTCCACTCTTGAGCTTCTTCTAACAGATCAGCAGGAATTTCTTCCACATGATAATCTGCACCCATAGTCTCATCGTGCCAGAAATAAGATTTCATGGTCACTAAATCTACAATACCCGTAAATTTTTCTTCAGCACCTACCGGTACTTGAATAGGGCAAGGATTAGCTCCCAACATTTCACGAATTTGGCGAACAACTTCAAAGAAGTTTGCACCTGAACGGTCCATTTTGTTCACATAACAAATACGTGGAACTTCATATTTATCAGCTTGACGCCAAACAGTTTCTGATTGAGGCTCTACACCTGATACTGCATCAAATGTAGCGATTGCTCCATCTAATACACGCAATGAACGCTCTACCTCAACAGTAAAGTCAACGTGTCCCGGAGTATCAATCAAGTTGATTTTATACATCTCATTATCATACTTCCACTGAGTGGTGGTAGCAGCAGATGTGATAGTAATACCACGTTCTTGCTCCTGATCCATCCAGTCCATTGTAGCAGTACCATCGTGAGTTTCTCCGATTTTGTGAGTCAATCCTGTATAGAAAAGAATACGTTCTGATGTCGTTGTTTTACCGGCATCGATGTGAGCCATGATCCCGATATTCCGGGTATTATTTAAGTTATCTAAAACTTTTGCCATTGTATTATTTACCTCCTTAATTAAAATCTGAAGTGAGCAAATGCACGGTTAGCTTCAGCCATTCTATGCATATCTTCTTTTCTTTTATACGATCCGCCTTGGTTATTGAAAGCATCTACAATCTCTGCAGCCAGCTTATCAGCCATAGTCTTACCACCTCTCTTACGAGCGTAAAGGATAAGGTTTTTCATAGATACAGATTCTTTACGATCTGCACGGATCTCTGTTGGTACCTGAAATGTTGCACCACCTACACGGCGAGACTTCACTTCAACCTGAGGAGTCACATTGTCCAGAGCTGCTTTCCAAATTTCCAAAGAGCTCTTTTCTTCGTTAGGAAGTTTGTTTTTAACCACTTCTAATGCTGTGTAGAAAATACTGTAAGAAGTACTTTTCTTACCATCATACATCAAGTGATTTACGAATCTTGTAACTTTTACATCACCGAAAACAGGATCCGGAAGTACCTGTCTTTTCTTTGGTTTTGCTTTTCTCATTTTTGTTTAAAAATTTTGTTCTTGTTTTTGGTTGCCGATCTCCCTGTCTTCAACGGTTCCGCCGAACCATTTACTCAACCTTATAGTAGCCTACCCAATAAACTTAAAAACACTTTAATACTTGAATTAATTAAAAATGTCGACTATCGGAATTGGAAATTATTTCTTTTTTCCTCCCTTAGCCGGTGCAACTGGTGCTTTTCCAGCTTTTGGTCTCTTAGCTCCGTATTTAGAGCGTCTTTGCGTACGACCATTCACGCCGGCAGTATCCAATGTTCCACGAACAATGTGATAACGTACCCCCGGAAGATCTTTAACACGACCACCTCTAACAAGTACAATAGAGTGCTCCTGCAAGTTATGTCCTTCTCCAGGAATATAAGCATTCACTTCTTTACCGTTTGTTAAACGCACACGTGCTACTTTACGCATAGCTGAGTTTGGTTTTTTCGGAGTTGTTGTATACACACGTACACAAACACCTCTTCTCTGAGGACAAGAATCCAACGCAGGAGACTTGCTCTTATCAACCAAAACAGCCCGACCTTTTCTTACTAGTTGTTGAATTGTAGGCATTTCTTTTAATTTTTAGAACTTAAAAAATTCAATTTTTATTTGGTTAAACTACATTACAAATACGACAAGAATAAATAGTCAACCAAGTGAGTATCAAAATAATACCACATGAAGACTATTCACCTCTTCGTAATTCGAGGTGCAAAAATACAATAAATCAGACACATATCAAAAAAAACGCCCCACTATTTTCATATTTTATTCGAATAAAAAACTATTGATATAATTTAGAGTCACACAATTAAGAGTCTGGTACACCCTCACCCCATCCCTCTCCTGATGAAAGGAAGAAACGGTAGGGGCAGATCTATGTGTCTGCCCAATATCGGGCGAACACATAGGTTCGCCCCTACAATGCCGGGGTAGTTTGTGCCCTTTGGCTCCTTAGCGTTTAGGATAATCTGCTGTCTACTTTTTCCGGGCGTATGCAACACGCCCCTACAAGCTTTTTATCTATTAAAGAAAGTATTATGGGAAAATTTAGTCAATCACTTGTCGAAAAGGTTGCAGCATTAATAGAGGAGGATAATTATACAATTACCGAAATATGCCGTATTGTGAGCATTAGCCGCAAAGTTTTCTACGAATGGAAAGCAACTAAGTCTTCTTTTGCCGAGGCATTGCAACAAGCGGAAGAAGCACGGGAAGAGAAATTGAGGCAGAGAGCCCGCCAATCGATGCGGCAAAAGCTGGAAGGGTACAGGCAGGTAGAAACAAAAACAACGTATGTGGCTTCGAAGGATAGCGACGATCCTTATAGTCTGGTAGTAAAAGAATATGTGGTAAAGGAAAAATACTGCGTACCCGAAACTTCGGCTATTGTATATTCTTTATCGGGTGGATATAACGAGTCGAAAGGCAGGAAACAGGCACAGGCTCCGAGTCCGTTTATGATCACTGTAGACAGCGAAAAGACCAAACGCGATCTGGAAAGGTTACAAAGGAATCTGAGTGAGAAAAAAGGCTTGTGATAGGTGTCACTTTTGTCACTTTTGTTACCTTTTTAGCTCTTGTGTATTGAAAGTCAATTGTTTGAAAATCTCTCAAAAGTGACACTTATTAGTCATTTACTGTTTACTTTGTTACTTTATTTGTTTACTTTTTGTTACTATTGTGAATCAGGTGTTGAAAACTGTCTAAATATTGTATTTTTATTTCCGACAGAGGCTTACACCCGTCAGCCTACCGATGTGGGAAGAGAGCATAAAAAACAAAAAGACTACTTATACATTTTGTTATATAGAAATACTTAACTTTGAGGTCACAGACCTTCTTATTAAGGTCACAGACCTATTGACTGCTTTGGTAAGTACAATAACGAGAGACAGTTACAGTTACGAAATATAATAATAAATAGTTACCATTGCAAAACAACAAAAAGGCCTAAGACCTTAAAATAAAGAATAGATAACATAAAACATATGAAAAAATACCGCATACTTTGGGCTGATGACGAAATAGAACTACTTCGCCCCCATGTCCTTTTTTTAGAAGAAAAAGGCTATGAGATAGTAACGGTCAATAGCGGGCAGGACGCCTTAGATTGCTGCAAGGAAGAGAGATTCAATCTTGTATTTCTGGATGAGAATATGCCCGGACTTACAGGATTGCAAACCTTAAGCAAGATAAAAGAAATAGACCCGAACATACCTGTAATAATGATCACCAAAAGTGAAGACGAAGGTATAATGACCGATGCCATCGGTAAAAAAATAGCCGATTACCTCATCAAACCGGTGAACCCGAACCAGATACTATCTTCTATAAAGAAGAACCTCCATAAAAACGATATTGTATCAGAAGCTACACTGGAAGGGTATCGCGAGGAGTTCAATAAAATAGGAATGCAGATAGGAGATTCGTATTCTTTTGAGGAATGGACAGAAGTATATAAAAAGCTTGTTTTCTGGGAAATGGAACTGACTGCCACTCAAAATCCGCTTTTAGAATTGATCGTTGCACAGAAACTCGATGCTAATAATTCGTTTTGTAAATTCGTCAAGAAGAATTATGTATCATGGATACAAGACCCCGACAACAGACCGATTATAAGTCCCGATTTATTCAAAAAGAAAGTATTCCCTAAATTAGATAACGGAGAGAAATTATTCTTTATTCTTATTGATAACTTCCGCCTCGATCAGTGGGCGGCTATAAGAGACATGTTAGCTCCCGACTTCACATTTGAGGAAGACATGTACCTTTCGATACTTCCAACGGCAACACAGTATTCTCGAAATGCTATTTTTGCAGGATTGATGCCTTTGCAAATATCCCAGATGTATCCCAATTTATGGGTAGAGGAAATTGAGGACGAAGGAAAGAATCTGAATGAAGATCTTTTGATCCAAGCACAAATAGATCGTTTCAGAAAAAACTACTCATTCTCTTATAATAAAGTACATACATCCGCATACGGAAGCAAATTATTACAGAACTTAAACACATTAGGCAATAATCAACTAAATGTGATAGTTATCAATTTTGTAGATATGCTTTCGCATGCAAGAACCGATTCTCAAATGATTCGCGAATTGGCAGCAAACGAAGCGGCTTATCGCTCACTTACCCGATCGTGGTTCAAACACTCAAGCATAAGCGACCTTTTCAAGCATATTGCAAATATGGGTTATAACATTGTATTGACCACCGATCATGGAACCATCAGAGTAAAAAATGCACTAAAGGTAATCGGAGATAAAGCTACAAATACCAACCTAAGATACAAAGTAGGTAAAAACCTCGATTACGATTATAAGAAAGTCTACGAGAGCCGAAACCCTGCACAGATAGGACTACCCTCTCCCAACCTAAGCAGCAAATATATATTTGCTCTCAATGAGGACTTCTTTGCGTACCCAAACAATTACAACTATTATACATCCTATTATACTGATACTTTTCAACATGGAGGAGTCTCCATTGAGGAAATGTTACTACCATTTATTACTCTCAAACCGAAATAAAACAATATAAATCAACAAAATATATAAACATTAAGAAGAATAAGATAATGACTATAGAGATAAAATCACTGGATACAATCACAGACGCTGCAACTGAATTTGTTAAGCAGATGGGAGACAATACGGTTTTTGCATTTCATGGAGAAATGGGAGCCGGCAAAACAACTTTCATAAAAGCTATCTGCGAAAAGCTTGGAGTAACCGATGTTATAAACAGCCCTACTTTTGCAATCATAAATGAATACAGGTCTGATTCGGGAGAGTTAATATACCACTTCGACTTTTACAGAATCAATAAAGAAGAAGAAGCATTCGATTTCGGATACGAAGACTATTTCTACAGTGGCTGCATATGCTTTATAGAATGGCCCGAAAGAATAGAGTCACTTCTACCACACGACACTGTACATATTACAGTAAAAGAGGTAGAGGATGGAAGCAGGCTTGTCGGAATAAACTAAAAACAAAAAAAGACCGATAATCTCGGTCTCTCTTATTTTTACTTATATCAAACTCAGGATAGAGTTGCAGCGGCAATTCCAACAACAATAGCACCAATAATGACAACGATATACAAAGCGAAAAGAACAATCATCATTATACCTATAAATTTATAATGAGATTTTAGATAACGTAAACCTTCTGTCAAAAGATCACTATTCCTTGCATTCAGAGCATCACGTGTATTTATTGAGAACTTATACAAGAAATAAACGGGACAAGCATAAAGAGCTGCAAGAACTAAATATATTAATGAAAAAAGACCCGGAGCTACTGCGAACGGACTGGATTGAGTAAAGGAAGCTGATAACATAGATAGGAATACACCTATAAAAATAGCAAAGATCACCATAAGAGCAATGCCTATAAAACCCAGAATGGATAGAAACTTTGCCCACTTAGCAGTCTCCTTTAAAAAATCAAATGAAAGATCAGTCAGCTCCAAACTTTTTTGGTCAGACTCTTGCGTTGAATAGTTATTTTCCATACGAATTGAAAATTTGTTAATTTTACGAATGATTGCAAATATAATAAAAAAAATGACTCCAGTGTTAATAGATATAAATAAGCTGATTTAGGAAAACAATACAATAAAAGGTCGGCAACATTACCGACCTTTCACTCTGTATATAAGATCAATAGATACCTTTACAACTCTATAGAATCAAAATTGTAACCTTCTGCTATTATAGCAAAATTAGCTGGAACCATATCCGGTAATGCCAATTCTATTTTACGTTTTTCTCCGGGTAGTAAATTCATGTACCCTTCAGAAAAATAAGCAGGAAGAATTATTTCACCGGTTATTTTGCTTTTAGCATTCAACTTAACCGCTACAGCAAATTCTTTAGAGGTATTTTCCAATTCATATAGACATTTACCACCTGAGTTCTTTTTCAATGTTAGTTTCAGTTCGGGTTTACCTAATGCGTTTAATGCTTGGTTAGATTGCAAATTCCCCCAATTCTTCCAATAGTCATTTATTGAAACAATGTTTCCTTTGCTATCCCTCAGTTCAAGGCGAACTAATGTATATTTAGGTACATCTTTTGTTGCCAGTTCCGGAATAAAACAATCAACCTTACCATTGGCAGGCACATCGTATTTTTCTGTTTTATTGTAATACTCTTTACCCGTGATATGGAAATAACGAACATTCACTGTCATATTCTTATAACCTTCACGAGTAGAGTTCACGATTATCACCTTGTTATCAGGCAAATTCATTTGGATATGAACAGGCTCTTGCGCCTTCTTAGCTCCGAAGTACGAACCCGGAGTTTCATAGTCGTACGTATAAGTCTGCCATGTCATACTAGGCCATGACGGATGACTCATCCACATAATAAGACCCGTTGTATTGTCCCACATACGACTGTTCCAAGCTTCAATCATAGCTCTCCATGTATCATAAGTTACCATTTGAGCTTTCTTTGAAAAGTCTTCCATACTGCTGGCTTTTCCATAGCTATTTACAGCACCCATAAAATCTTCAAAGAAGTGAGTCGTATGATGAAGATCGTGATATGCCCACACATCATTTATAGGCCATTGATCTTCGGGAGCAATAAACTTACGGATAGTATTTGCTGTTGGAATAGCCTGAGCCCCAAATTCAGTATTGAATCCTTCTGCCGTTTCTGTAAAATAACGAGACTGATCCTTAAAGAAACCGTAAGGACCGCTATTCACAGCATTTAAGAAACGAGAATTTCCATGATAATGACGTGTAGGATCTTCTGTAGCTAACATTTTAGCCAATTGAGGCTCCATTCCTTCGGGAGCATACCCCTCGTTACGAGGACACCAGATTGCAATAGATGGATGAGTTCTGAAACGGCGTACCACATCCGTAGCATTCTTCATAAACAATTGATAATCGTTCGGCTCAACTGTATCATCTGTCGTAATCCAGAAATCATTCCATACAAGCATACCATATTCGTCTGCCAGTTCGTAAAATAGCTCTTCGGTAGTTTCGCCTACCCAGTTACGGATAAGGTTGAAATTAGCATCTTTATGCAACTGGAAATAGGGCACGAATTTTTCACGGGATATGCGCTTCATTGCATCATCCATACCAAATGTACCTCCTTTAATAAAGATACGAACTCCATTTACACGGAACACGAAATACTGACCCACAGGATCGTTATTAGACAGTTGCTCAAAAACAGCAGTCTCATCTATATTCTTTTGTAATGTGGGTATCGTCCTGTTCAGTTTAGGATCACCCACTTTCACTACATTTTCATAATCAAAAATAGGTTTGCCATTTGTTTCGACATCCACAGGCGTATAAGCTACTCTATGATCTCCTTTAGCCGGAGTGTTTATCATCAATTCGTATGATAATTCACGAATACCAAAACGCAACTTTTTCAAATCAGAGAATTTTGTTCCTGCATTTGCTTGTAGTTCGAGATTATAAAGATTGGGAGCACCATAACCATTAGGCCACCAAAGCTTTGGGTTCTTTATATTCAGTTCTTTAAAATTTACGGGATCAAAAACCAACGCCTTCTCTTCTTTAGCCTTTAAGGTATAAGCCAAGTTAATATCTACACCTTCAAATTTAGCAGATAAAGTTCCCTGTATAGGAGAGCCTGTTAGATTCTTTACCGGAACAATAATCTTTATCGTAGCTTTTGTAGTGTCGGGCAAAGCAAGATTAGTCACCACCTGAGGATCACCGATAGTCACATCACCACCAACTCTCAATCTCACATCTTGCCAAATACCCATATTTCGATCACGGATACCTGGAATCCAGTCCCAACCCATAGATGCTATAAAAGTAGGACCATCTAAGCTTAGCTGCCCTCCATTTAAACCCTGTCCTGCAACCATTGATTGCTCATGCGATATACCGGGATTATCAGGAGGAGAAACCAATACTGCTAAGACATTTTTACCACTAGTTTTTATCAATGATGTTATATCATATTCACCACGGATAAACGCCCCCGTCATATTTCCTAGTTTCTGTCCATTCAGAAAAATTTCAGCTCTATAATTTATCCCATTAAGCAACAAGCGAACTCGTTTTCCTTCGCTATTAGCGGGAGCATCGAACGAAGTACGATACCACCATTTCATGTAAGCCAGCGTATCGGGTATCGCCATATTATTAAGACCAAAGTAGGGATCGGGGTATTCCCCCTGATTCACCAAAGTAGTAAGTACTGTTCCGGGAACGGTTGCATTATACCAGTTCTCTGTATCGAAGTTTGTACTGAATATCGACTCTTTAGATTCTATCACCTGAGTTGAAGTACCCATCTCCCAACCATCGGAGATAATCCACTCTCCATCTTGCGTAGGGATTAACTTTGTGGGAATATTTTGCTTTGCCTTTCTTTCCGAGGTCTGAAAAGGAGCTTTACCATGTGGCAGTTGATTTTCGGGTTGTTTCTCTTTCAGTCCTGCCCAAAGCTTGGTAAACCCGGTTTTGCCCATCATATCCTGTGCATGTAAAGTAGGAACAATAAGTGCAGAAAGGACGATAGAGCCAATAAGGATACAAGTCTTTAGTGTTTGTTGTTTCATGAATGTTTAAGTTTAGGTTGATTCGCAATTTCACAAATATAATCAAAAAAGGTTCAATCCCGAAGGGTTTAATGATTGAGTTGTTAATTAACAGAGCCGATACATCGCACTTACCATTTATAAGACGCAGCAGGCCAAACGTTATTAGCCTCATTAATAAATTCAACCAGCCTCACATAATTATTTATAAGCATACAGATAAACAAACAGCCGATAATGCCCAAATAAGTATATCTCTTCCATGTGCCCAAAGATTTGTATCCCCAGCCGAAGAGAAGAGGTACAATATAAACCCAGTGCCCTCCATAGATGTAAGCATCCAACATTCCATATTTGAGAAACAAGTGCAATATTATATCGACGGAAAACAACAAGAACAATAGTTGAACCAGCTTATTTCTGAAGTCGGTAAACAAGGGTATACATATAAGTACAGTCAATAACAATATGAAAATAGATTCCCACACATACGAAAAGGGAACAGCATTAATCTGATACATATAATAATCCTTGAACTTAAGCCCTATATTAATAGCCGTATCCTTTGGGATAACATCTGTAATTGTAGTAATATTCGGGAACAGGACGGCTCCTCCGATAAGGGATTTCCAACCCGAGAGGAACAATTTCTCGGAAGCATCTTCGGGTAAAGCCTCAGTAAATCTCTCTATAAAAAAATCGAACAAACCTTCTCTGTAAACCGCAGCAAAAAAGCATACGAGCAAAAGGCAACCTATTAGAAATGTCTCTTTTAAGGCTTTGGTGAATTTCTCTTTAGCCAAAAACACCGGGATCATCCCTTTTGCAGTATTGGTTATGGTTATCCCCCCTAATACAAAGCAAAAAAAGAAGTTTGTCGAGAATCTGATCTTTCCTCCATCCTGAATCCTGACCGAATAGTAATAAACAAAAAAGGATAAAAAGAAAATACTAAAAGCGTAGGATTCAATCGTAAAGCTTAAGATCAGGCATGTAAAAGAAAAGGCATAAAATAAAACAAACAAAGACACGATAAGCATATTCTTAATCTTTATAATCTCTGTCAGGTATCTGTAAATATAAACAGTCGACAGCGAAACCATAAGATTACAGATCATTGCAAATCCAATTGTTTTTATCTTGTAATTACCATAAAGATCAGCGAAGAACTCCAAGACTAGACTCATCGGAGTTGAATATAAATTAAATAACGGATGAGCAATATCATGTCCGAATGGAATACCATGAAACCTCATTCCCACATCATAATTCAGGTAAACATCGTATCTTTTTATCAGGCAGTCTTGTATACAAGTTTCATTGGCAATTCCCCACCCGAACGAACCGTAAACCAGTAGCAGAAACAGCAATAAAATTATCTCTTCTTTATTCTTAGGAAATATGGCTTTAAAGACCGACATAAGTTCCTTCAAACTATCCTTTACATTAATTACAAACGTCTCTTTAGTAATCATTATTTCATGGGTTACGAGTATAAGGGGCAAAGATAAAAATATTACTACAATAAAAAATATGGCATACTCACAAATAGAGAAAGCGAAAGAATAGAAAACAAAAAAATCCACTACTATTTAATAGCAATGGATTAGATATTAAGGTCTTTTCTCTCTTACAAAAGACTTGCAGCCCCCTCGTCCAACATCCAGAAAAGTTTTCCATTCACAGGATTTACTTTTGCTGCCGGATAAATATCTGCAAATTTCTCACGTTCTTCAATTATCTGCTTCACCTTCTCCGCTTTATTTTTTCCTGTTACCAGAAAAACTATATTACGGGAATTGTTTACAAGGCGCCCCGTTAAGCTAATACGCTCCATACCTGTCTCGGGATGCTGGGCAGTAACACAGTCTGCCTCTGCATTCCACAAATCAATCTGATGTGGGAATATAGATACCGTATGACCATCATCTCCCATACCAAGCATCATAATATCAAATACAGGAAGACCGTTTTCTTTCGGAAGATACTTGTCCATGATAGAAGTATACCACTGAACCTCTTCTTTTGATTCGTTCTCACCATGTATACGATGGATTTTCTTTTTATCTATTGTCGGAATCTTATCAAACAACAGACTTTTGGTCATCCCAAAATTACTCATTTCATCTGTAGGACGTACACAACGCTCATCCCCCCAAAAAAAAGCAATCCTATTCCAATCAATCGACTCTTTACAATTGGCTACCCAATAATTAAAAAGGGCTTTAGGCGTTGAGCCTCCCGAGAGTGAAACATTCACTATTTCCCGTTTCGAAAGCTCTTCTTTTAATAACGAAGTAAAGCCCTCGCTGAGGGCTTCAACATCTTTGTATATATTAATCTTCTTATCCATAATCACAGTAGTTGATAATATTTAATGTCAGGCTCCAAGGTTATAACTAACAATCGTTGTATAATATTGGATGGATAATAAAAAGGTCTGAGACCTATAATTCGCAATATATACCATCGTCTGACAGATTCTTACACGGATATCTCCACGTCATATTTTCACCTTCAATCAAACCATCGGCACACTCAGGTCCCCACGATCCGCAAGGATATCCATACAATGGAGCATTCGGATTTGTTTCCCAATAATCAAGTATGGGCTGAACAAATTTCCACGCAAATTCCAATGCATCACCACGAGTATATAAAGTAGAGTCTCCCAACATAGCATCAAGCAACAAACGCTCGTATGCTCCCGGAACATAAGTATCCTGAAGTTGAGAATAGTGAAAATCCATATTCACTTCCTTCACCTTATACCCATTACCCGGAACCTTCATTCCCGTTTTCAATAAGATACCCTCATCAGGATGTATACGTATTACCAATACATTTCCATCACTGCAATATTCTTTATTGTCAACAAACAGGTTAAGTGGCGTGGGTTTAAAATGGATAACTATTTCAGAAACACGGGTTGGCAGATGCTTTCCGGTACGAACATAGAAAGGTACACCACCCCAACGCCAGTTATCGATAAACATCTTCATTGCCACATAAGTCTCGGTACGGGAATTAGGGTCTACCCCTTTTTCCTCTCTATAACCTTTTTGAGGTACACGTTTTACATTTGCTGCCGTATATTGTCCTCTTATTACATTATTCTGAATATCTACATGGCTCAAAGGACGCAACGCTTGAAACACTTTCAGTTTTTCATTTCTGATAGCATCCGATTCAATCACCGTAGGCGGCTCCATTGCCACTAAAGCCAGTAACTGAAATAAGTGGTTCTGAATCATATCGCGCATTGCCCCCGAATGATCATAATATCCTCCCCTGTTTTCGACACCGATACTTTCAGCAGCCGTAATCTCTACATGATGAATGTAATTCCGATTCCATAAAGGCTCATAGATACTATTGGAGAAACGAGTAACCAAAAGATTTTGTACCGTTTCTTTGCCTAAATAATGATCCATGCGGTATATTTGATGCTCCTCGTAATCATTCAACAAACTTTTGTTGAGTTCTACTGCCGATTTCAAGTCCGTACCAAAAGGTTTTTCAATAACAATCCTTCTGATTTTACCTTTACTCTCATTTAATCCCTCCTGAGCCAAAAATTTTGGTATCAAAGGGTATAAATTAGGAGGAGTGGACAGATAAAACAGGTAATTACCATCTGTTCCTTTTTCGGAATCAAACTCATTCAATCGAGATGTCAGTTTCGAGTATTCAGTACCATCATCCGTATTTATTGAAAGATAGAAAAGTTTTTCAGCAAAAGTATTCACTTCTTTTTCAGGCGCATCCTTAGATATCGAAAACTGACGGATACCGTCAATCATCTTCTCTTTGAATGATTCATCAGTAAATGAACTACGTGCAACGCCCAACACAACAAAGTTATCGGGCAAAGATTTTTGCTTATACAGGTCGAAAAGAGCCGGAACTAATTTGCGGTATGTCAGGTCGCCCGACGCACCAAAAATTACCAAGACCTGATCTTTTATTTTTTTCATAAACTTACTAAGTAGTTACAAGTAATCAGTTACAAGTTACAAGTAAACGAGTTGGCAAAACTGCTAACTGTTGACTGCTAACTGACTGTTAGTCTTTTTTTATCTCATGACCGCCAAACTGATTTCTCATGGCAGACAATAACTTATATGCGTAAGAGTCGTTTTCTCTTGATTCGAAACGAGTAAATAACGATGCAGTAATTGCATGGGCAGGTACATCAAAATCAATAGCAGTTTGTACAGTCCAACGACCTTCTCCACTATCCGAAACGTATGGTTTGATACCATCCAGTTCTTCGTTTCCTTCCAATGCGTTACCGATCAACTCAAGTAACCATGAACGAACTACCGAACCTTGCATCCACACACGAGAGATCTTTTCCAGATCCACATCATATGGAGATTTTTTCATAATCTCGAAACCTTCGGCATAAGCCTGCATCATTCCATATTCGATACCATTGTGAACCATTTTCACCATGTGTCCCGAACCACTTTCTCCACAACGGATATATCCGTTCTCAGGAGCTAATGCCTTGAAGATAGGCTCTGCGAAATCGCAAGCACCTTTTTCGCCACCATACATCAAACAGTATCCGTTTTGAAGACCCCAAACACCGCCACTAGTACCGCAATCTATATAATGAATGCCCTTTTCGGCAACTTTTTTTCCACGTTCTACAGTTTCTCTCCAGTAACTGTTTCCACCGTCAACAATAATATCGTCTTTGCTTAATAAAGAAACAAGTTCTGCAATATTTTCTTCTACTGGTTTTCCGGCAGGAACCATCAACCACACTAATTTACGTCCGTCTAATTTTCCGACTAAGTCAGTCAAGTCTTTGGCAGCTACTGCACCTTTGCTTACAGCCTCATCTACTTCTTTTGAAGTTAAGTTATAAACTACAACCTCATGTCCATGATTCAACAGGCGTTCAACCATTTTTCCACCCATCTTGCCTAAGCCTACAAATCCGATTTTCATATTTTATAAGTTTTGATATTATTTTACGTACTGTGTAATATTATTGAACATCTAAATTAGTGATTTGTTGAAGATATCCGGCCATTTAAAATAAATAATCTTTAATTGTTTTTCACTAAAAGGACAAGACTCTGATATAAAGCCTTTTGATCACAAATAATTAATGATTGGTTTTATTTATAAAATAATAACCCATCATAAATAAAACCAAATACCTAGACTATATATTCACTAAATAAAAAAGCCGTTACCTATTTAAGTAACGGCTTTCCTGAGGCTTGAAAAGTCTCTAAAACTTATTTCTTTTTTCCTTGATTAGCTACAGCATCCATCAAAGCTTTGATTTCTTCTGGATCACCTAAGAACTCATCGTTTACAAGATTGAAGTTATCATCAAACTCGAATAGATAAGGAACAGCAGTAGGCAAATTCAATGAAACGATATCTGCATCAGAAATTCCTTTTAAATGTTTGATAATACCACGAAGGCTGTTACCATGAGCAGCAACAATAATCTCATCATGATTTTTCAATGACGGGAAAATGACATCATTCCAGTAAGGAAGGATTCTTTCTACCGTATCTTTTAGAGACTCTGTTAATGGAAGATCTTTTTTATCTACGTCTTTGTAACGGGGATCAAGATAAGGAGAGCGAGGATCGTCAGCATCCAAAGCTGTTGGAGGAACATCGTAGCTGCGTCTCCAGATAAGTACTTGCTCATCGCCATACTTTTCAGCAGTTTCAGCTTTATTTAAACCTTGAAGCATACCGTAATGCTTTTCGTTCAAACGCCACGATTTTTCAACAGGAATCCAGTCTAAATCCATTTGATCTAAGATGGTATTCAATGTTTTATTAGCTCTCTTCAAATATGAAGTATACGCTTTTTCAAATTTAAACCCTTGTTCTTTCAAAAGTTTTCCGGCTTTGATTGCCTCTTTAGTACCTGTTTCTGTTAAATCAACATCAGTCCAACCGGTAAATCTGTTTTCTAAATTCCAAACACTTTCACCGTGGCGGATCAATACAACTTTTTTCATATCTTTTTTTTGTTTTAGGTTTTCTTCAAAAATAAGGTCATAGACCTGTCTAATGCCTCAGCGGCATATTTATCAAAATTAGTCATAATTAGAAAATATCGCAATAGGCAAGTAATGTAAAATATTTAATGTTACATTTTATGTCTATAACAATCTATGATTATAGCACTTACCAAATCAGTAAAAAGGTCTGAAACCTTATCATTTCCCATAAATTATATTCATAATACTATCCCCGATAAAAGGTCTGAAATGCGACTCTTCGTAATAATTGTATTTAGAGGTAGTAAACTTATTTCTTCCTGAGAAATCGTAAACATTATCACTTCCAAATACCTCCCAGATCACTTCCATATCCTTAGGATTAAATTTCACCTGAGAATAAAGCGGATTAATAACTACTTTGTATTTCGTATTATGTTTCAATAAAATCTCTTTAATTCCACGAAGAGCCTCTTTATGGAGTGGGTCTATTCGGGTAAAAGGACTTATTATCAAGCTATCAGTTACAGTATAAAACAAGGGCGAATCATAATAATCAGGCTCGTTTTCAATCCGTTTTTCCAAATCCGATCTAAACGGACGATTCGTTTTCGGGTCAAATGTTGCTTCAACTGTATAATAGTGTTTCCGGGTATAACTATTATTTATTCCGAAAATACGATTAGCATAAAGTGAAATAATAAAGCCGGGGTCAAGATAGGACAGAAAATGAATCTTGTGAAAGTCGTACCAACTTTCCCTTGACAATGAAGGATGCTCAACATATAAAAACCAAGGATCGCTTAATGTATTATTAAAAGTAAAATCTACATCAATAGCTATAAGGGCATTTTTAATATCAATATCTAATGAATCCAAAAATCTTAATTTATGATACATACCCTGAATTTTCTCTCCATATGCATCAAAAGAATACACTTTTGCATCTGCACCCAGATGCTGCTTCCATGAATCTATATTATATCCGAATATACGCGAACTACCAAAAATAAATGAATTATAATTTTCTTTTTTATAGTTTTTCAAAAACATTTCAGTAGAGATATACCCCCGGTTTACCTGAAGAGAAGAATAACGATCATAAGATTGTACTACTTTAAAGGGGTCGTATACAATATACCCAGCCACTAACAATACAAAGATTATTATCGGTAAGACCAGAAAACGTAATACTTTTTTTAAGAAAGTCACCATTCTTTAAGTAATCTAAATAATTATGCTTTTTATCACTATAACTATCTTTGGTTGTAATACTAACCTTAGCAGTAAAAAGGTCTGAGACCTTAAAATTGAAAATATATAAACTGTTGCTCACTACCGCTTAAACAAAGTATAGCGAGTATAATTAAATAATAGAAAGTCCAACTAATAGAACGCTTCCACGTTAATGTAAGTTTCTCCAGAGCATATTTATTTTCCCGTCCCAACCATTCGATAACCATAAATACAACCACTATCAGTATCACTTTTCCTGATATGACATCCGGTTTCTGGAATAAAGATGCAGAAAAGATTTCTTTGATATATAAAAAAGCATCCGTTATAGACTCAGCTCTAAAAAACACCCATGCTAAACTGGCTAAGCAAAAAGTCAAAATCAACTGAAAGGATTCTCTTATAGACGGAAGAATTCGTCCTTCGGCAACTGTATCCAAATTTTTCCGATTGGTCTTAAATAGGATGGAAGGCATAATAAACAAAGCGTTCAATCCACCCCAAGCAAGAAATGTCCAATTAGCTCCATGCCAGAAGCCACTGACTAAAAAGATAATAAATGTATTACGAACAGTCTTAGCCATACCTCCACGGCTACCTCCTAATGGAAAATATAAATAATCTCTAAACCAGGAAGATAGCGAAATGTGCCAACGTCTCCAAAATTCGGCAATATCTCTGGAGAAATAAGGAAAACGGAAATTCTGTAACAACTCAAATCCTAATAGACGAGCCGATCCTAAAGCAATATCGGAATACCCCGAAAAATCGCCATATATCTGAATGGCAAACAACATAGCTCCGAGAGCTAACGTACTGCCTGAATATTGTTCATGATTATTGAATATCATATTTGCCAGTTCTGCACAATTATCCGCTACCACTACTTTTTTAAACAAACCCCAAAGAATTTGTCTCAAGCCGTCTACAGCTTTCGAATAATGAAATACACGAGGCTTTTCTACCTGAGGAAGTAAATGCGTAGCTCTTTCGATAGGGCCTGCAACCAATAAGGGGAAGAAACTCACAAACAGCGAATAATCGATCCAGTTACGGGTTGGCTTTATTTTCCCGAAATAAATGTCAAACACATACGACAGTCCATGAAATGTGTAGAACGAAATACCTACAGGTAGGATAATATTAAGAGTAGTCATATGAGGCGTGAAACCTGCAGACGACAGTAATTCGGCAAATGATTCAATAAAAAAATTGTAGTACTTAAAAAAGCCGAGAAATCCTAAATTTAGCCCGACACTCAAAATTAGCCAGAATTTCTTTTTCGAAGTTCCACTAGCTTCAGCGATTTTCAATCCGGAGACGTAATCCAGAAAAGTAGAAAATGCAAGCAAAAACATAAAACGCCAATCCCAGCAACCATAAAAGAAATAGCTACAAACTGCTAGAAATATATTCTGCCATTTTAATGATTTGTTAAGAACAAACCAATAAAGAAAAAATACAAAAATAAAGAATACAGCGAATCCGGCCGAGTTAAATAACATTCAGTGTTCTTAGATAAGTAATAGTAAATATTTATTGCTATGCTTTAAACTATAACTGCCTTTGGTTGTCATAGTTGACAAAGCAATAAAAAGCTCTGCGAGCTTAAATACCATAAAAAAACTCAAAGCACTTAAACAAGATCACAAACTTAATTTGTTACACAGATTAAATTTGTGATCTTATCTATGAGACTGCAAAATTAAAAAATTCATTTTACTCTACAATAGTAAAATCCAATTGCTTTCTTTCCAGATTAGCCCTGACCACCTTCACATTGATCTCATCACCCAAACGATACTCTTTGCGGGTACGGCGACCTCTCAGACAATAGTTCTTCTCATCGAATTCATAGAAGTCATCATCAAGTTCACGCATAGGTACTAATCCTTCACATTTATTCTCCTCTATTTCGGCATAAACACCCCACTCTGCAACTCCCGAAATCACAGCCTTAAACACACGCCCTATTTTGTCCGACATGTATTCTACCTGCTTGTATTTGATAGAAGCACGCTCGGCATTCGCTGCCAATTGTTCCATATCAGAACAATGCTTACACTCATTCTCGGTTTGTTGTTCGCTCACACTGCGTCCACCTTCCATGTAATGAGTCAACAGACGATGCACCATCATATCTGGATAACGGCGGATAGGTGACGTAAAGTGAGTATAATAATCAAATGCCAATCCGTAGTGACCAATATTAGAGGTCGAATATACAGCCTTAGCCATTGCCCTAATGGCAATTGTAGAAATTAAGTTTTCTTCCGGCTTATTATGTACATCATCCAATAGTTGATTGATCGATTTTGCTACAGCTGTATTACTGCCGTCAATTTTCACTTTATATCCAAAGCGACGTATAAATTGTGCCAAACTCTCCATCTTCTCAGGATTAGGTACATCATGTATACGGTATACAAATGTTTTTGCTTTTTTGCCCTTAGCTACTTTTCCGATAAATTCGGCTACAGTTCTATTAGCAAGAAGCATAAACTCTTCAATCAGTTTATTAGAATCTTTTTGCTCTTTGAAATATACACTCAAAGGTTTTCCATCAGGGTCGATTTCGAAACGAACTTCTTCACGTTCAAAAGCGATAGATCCGTTTTCGAAGCGTTTTGCACGCAATTTTTTCGCCAATTCGTCCAACTTAAGAACATCGTCTTTGAAATCTCCTTTTCCTGTCTCTATTATATCTTGAGCCTCTTCGTAAGTGAATCTTCTGTCTGAGTTGATAACAGTACGTCCGATTCTGTATTTTTTGATATCCGCTTTATCATTCAATTCGAAGATAGCCGAATAGCACAATTTCTCTTCATTCGGACGAAGCGAACATAATCCATTACTCAATCTTTCGGGTAACATAGGGATGGTACGGTCAACCAAGTAAACAGAGGTTGCACGTTCTTCACCCTCTTTATCGATAATACCTCCCGGAATTACATAATGAGTTACATCGGCAATATGCACACCGATTTCCCAGTTTCCATTTTCCAATTGACGGATAGAAAGAGCATCATCAAAGTCTTTCGCATCACGAGGGTCAATAGTGAATGTAGTGACCGAACGGAAATCTTCGCGTTTCGCAATTTCTTCTGCGGTTATTACATCCGATATTTTCTCAGCCTCAGCTGTTACATTTTCAGGATATTTATAAGGCAAACCAAACTCAGCCAAGATAGCGTGCATTTCTGCATTGTTGGTTCCTGCTTCTCCCAATACATCCAATACTTCCCCTACCGGATTTTTAGCACGTTCAGGCCATTCAACAATTTCCACCAAAGCTTTATCTCCGGTTTTCCCCCCTTTAAGTTTCTCTCTGGGAATAAAAATATCATTAGCCAGAATTTTACTATCCATTTCGAGAAAAGCAAAATGCTTTTGAACATTAAGAGTTCCTACAAAACGAGTTTGTTTTCTTTCTAATATCTCAACAATCTCTCCTTCCGAACCTCTGCCTTTACGCTTAGCCAACATCTGAATGCGAACTTTGTCTCCATTCATGGCATGAGCCGAATTACGTTCGGCTACAAATACATTTTCGCTGCCATCTTCGGGTACAAAAAAGTTTTTGCCATTGCTTCGTCTCTCAAATTTACCTTCGAGTAAAACTCCTCTGGTATTCGATTTATACTTGCCCTTGCTTGTTTCTGTTATAAAGGCATCCTCTACCAAATCTTCGAGTATAGACATCAACATCAAACGCTCTGGTTGTTTCTTGATGCCTATTTCGGCTCCGATTTGTTTATAATTGTAAGAATTGCTTGTATTATTATTGAAAAAGGCGATAGTAGCAGCAACTATATCGCTTTTCTTTCTCCTTGGCGCTGTCTTTTGAGGTATCTTATCTATGCTCATACAATGTGTATTTTCTATTTTTAATAAATACAAATATAATCATTCGGATTTATTCTGACTTACAATCGCTCACAAAGTCTATCTTAACTTCAATAATTAACCGTATAGATTTTTTTTAATACATTTGACAAACCTTATCAGATAACAGTTCCAAACCGATTATTATTAAACCTAAAAAACACGTATTTGTATGCAGCAAGAATTAGCAGGAAAAACACCTCGTATAGAAATGGTAGATGCATTACGCGGATTTGCCGTAATAGCAATAGTATTAATCCACAGTGTCGAACATTTTATCTATCCCGTTTATCCTGATCCTATAACACAACCTGAGTGGCTTAATATCCTCGACAAAGGAGTCTTCAGCGTTATATTTTCTTTAATTGCCGGAAAAGGTTATGCTATTTTCTCTATTCTTTTCGGGTTTACTTTTGCAATTCAATTCAGAAACCAACAAAATAAAGGCAACGATTTTGGAGTCCGTTTTTTATGGCGATTATTACTTCTTGCAGGATTTGCGACATTAAACGCTATGTTTTTTCCAGGTGGAGACGTTTTGCTTTTATATGCAATTGTAGGTGTAATTCTTTTTGTGGTCAGGAAATGGAACGATAAAGCCATCTTCATTGTTACCATACTTCTTTTATTACAACCTATGCAATGGTTTTATTACATATCCGGACTTGTCAACCCTGAGTTCACTTTACCCGAACAAATCAATGGAGCTCTTTATGCTCAAATTATAGAAATCAATAAATCAGGAGAATTCCTCCCTTTCATTTGGGCAAATATCACTACAGGGCAATTAGCCAGTTTTTTATGGGCTGTAGAAGGCGGGCGCTTCTTACAAACTGCAGGATTGTTTCTTTTAGGATTACTCATTTCTCGCAGACAACTATTTAATTCAACTCCTGAGAATATAAAATTCTGGACTAAAACTCTAATTGTCTGTGCAATTCTATTTGCTCCGATGTATCAATTAAAAGTTGAATTATTAGACACAAATAGTGACCTGTTTATAAAAAACACGGTAGGTGTAATCTTCGATATGTGGCAAAAACTATTATTCACATTTGTGCTTATCGCCTCTTTTATTATCCTTTATCAGAAAGAAGCCTTTCAGAAAAAAATATCATGGTTTCGAGTTTATGGAAAAATGAGTCTTACCAATTATATATCCCAATCGTTTATAGGGGCACTTATATTTTTCCCTATCGGATTAAACCTCTCTCCTTATTGTGGTTTCACTAACAGCTTGATCGTAGGATGTATCATTGTTGCTCTTCAATTGCAGTTTTGCAAATGGTGGCAAAAATCGCACAAACAAGGACCGCTTGAGAAAATATGGCACAAACTTACATGGATCGGACAAAAATAAGTTTGTACTTTTGCATGTTTTAAGAAATTTCAACAAGTCATGCACAAATGAAAAAAATAATAATAACAGGAGCCAGCGGTTTTATTGGTAGTTTCTTGGTGGAAAAGGCTTTGAAGCTTGGATTTCAAACATGGGCCGGTGTAAGGAAAAGCAGCAGTCGAGAATATCTACAAGACAGCAATATATTGTTTATAGAACTGAACTTTGGCAATAAAGAAAAACTGGTTGAGCAATTAAAAGAATTTAAAGATCTGTTTGGGCATATTGATTATATCATTCACAATGCAGGCATAACCAAATGTCTTGATCCAAAAGATTTCGATCGTATCAATTATCAAAATACAGTAAACTTTGTAGAAGCATTGCAAGAGGCAGACTGTGTTCCATCGAAATTTCTTTTAATGAGCAGTCTCAGTTCTTTTGGCGTTGGTGATGAAATTAATTACACTCCTATCAAATTGACTGATACACCGCATCCTAATACAGCATATGGTATCAGCAAACTAAAAGCGGAACAATATTTGCAAAACACTACCGGTTTCCCATATATGATACTCCTCCCGACCGGAGTTTACGGCCCTCGGGAAAAAGATTACTTTCTGATGTTGAAAACCGTAAAATCGGGATTAGACGTCGGCGCAGGATTCAAACCTCAGCATCTGACTTTCATCTATGTAAAAGATTTGGTAGATGCCGCTTTTTTGGCATTGGAAAGCCCACTTTCCAATCGGAGTTATTTTGTAGCTGACGGCGACGTACATACCGACAAAGAATACACTGCTTTAGTAAAAAAAGTATTAGGTAAGAAACATGTCCTAAGCATCAAAATACCACTTTGGATATTGAAACTTGTCTCAATCGTAGCAGAAAGTATCGCGCGGATAACAAAGAAACCATCTACACTCAATCGTGACAAATACAAGATAATGAAACAACGCAACTGGGTATGCGACATTGAACCTTTAAGACAGGATTTGCGTTTTACACCTCAGTACAACCTTGAGCGTGGCTTAACGGAATCGGTAAACTGGTACAAAGAAAACGGTTGGCTATAAGTAAGATGAAAAGATACTGGCAAATCCTGAAGAAATACAAACTTAGCTTAATAATCAGTCCTTTTCTGGTTCTGATTTATGTAGTGTGCGAAACAGTGCAACCTCTACTTATGGCCGATATTATCGATAATGGAGTCATGCCCCGAAACCTTTCAGTCATTACTGGAATCGGCGGATACATGATACTGATTTCAATAGTGGGGTTAGTTGCAAGTATACTCAACATATATGTTTCATCGCGAACTTCCATTGGATTTGGTACAGACCTGAGAACCGAACTTTTCAATAAGATACAGCACTTATCCTTTTCGGATATAGACCGTTTCAACTCCGCATCATTAATTACACGTCTCACCAACGACATTACCAAAATTCAGCAGGTGATACTGATATCGATGCGTATACTGTTACGATCTCCATTAATACTTTTCCTTGCCATATTTTTTGTCATCAAAATAAATGCAGATTTAGCACTGGTACTTATCGGAGTAATTCCCGTGCTGAGCATTAGCATATATCTTATACTGCGCAAGGGTTTTCCCTTGTTTATAAAAGTACAGCAAAAAGTAGATCATCTCAATGGTATAGTTCGTGAAAATCTGATAAATATACGTGTTGTAAAATCATTTGTCAGAGAAGATTTCGAAGCAAAGAAATTCGCCAACAGCAGCGAAGACTTGCGGGATATGGTTATCAGGGCATCCAATATTGTAGTTTCGGTATTTCCCGTTATGCAATTAATAATGAACATCTCAGTCATCTTGATTTTATGGATAGGCGGTCAAAAGGTAATATCAGGGAACTTGAAAGTAGGCGAGCTCATTTCTTTTGTCAATTATCTATCACAAATACTCCTATCACTGATGCTGCTATCGATGACAATTATGGCATTTGCACGGGCATCTGCCTCTTCAAAGCGAATCCTTGAAGTAATGGAGACCGAACGGTCTCTGACAAATACTCCCAAAGGCTTGCAAAACATTCACAAAATAGAAAAAGGAGAAGTCGCTTTTCACAATGTCAGCTTTCGCCATTATGGAGGCGAGAATGATGTTCTGCGGAATATCAATTTTCAGATCAAACAAGGTGAGACCATTGCCATTGTAGGAGCTACAGGATCGGCCAAAAGCTCTATGATACAACTCATCCCCCGGTTATACGATGCCACTTCGGGCAAAATACTGATCGACGGAGTAAATGTAAAAGACTATAATCTGGACGAAATACATGCCAAGATAGGGATGGTTCTACAAAAGAACGAACTTTTCTCGGGTACAATTATAGAAAACCTAAGGTGGGGTAAACCCGATGCAACGGACGAAGAGATAATAGAAGCAGCCAAAGCGGCAGAAGCTCACGATTTCATTTCTTCGTTTACAGATGGGTACAACACAAAATTAGGAAGAGGAGGTATCAATTTATCAGGAGGGCAAAAACAACGCATATGCATTGCACGGGCTTTATTGAGGAAACCTAAAATATTGATTATGGATGACAGTACAAGCGCTGTTGATTCAGATACTGAACAGAAAATACGAACCAACCTCAATAGAATGTTACAAAACACAACAGTATTTATCATAACCCAGAGAATCAACACTATGCAATCGGCAGATAGGGTTATAGTTCTCGAAGACGGAGAGATAGATGCAGTAGGTAAACCGTCCGAATTGATGGAAAGATCAAAAGTATATAAGGAAATATACAACTCGCAACAATTAGCATTCTAAGGTCACGGTTTTTTCACAAAAAAACAGGACTTGTAACTCGTAACTAATTACTTGTAACTATTGAATATGGCACACGGAGATCACTCAAAACCCATAGAAGAAGCGAAGGAAGGAAAAAAAACTTTCCTTCGCCTGATGTCGTATTTATCATGCGACCGTAGCCTTTTATATATTATTGCTCTCCTTATTATAGTGAGTATTATATCGAGCCTCTTAGGGTCGTATATGCTCCGCCCTATCATCAACGACTATATAATACCGGGCAATATACCGGGATTGTTCAAAATACTTTTATTACTTGCTGTTATATATTTAGTCGGTGTAATTGCCACATATATAGAATACAGACTGCTAAATAAAATAGGACAACGAACAGTTACACGTCTTCGAATGGAGCTATTCAAAAAAATGGAGATCTTGCCTATAAAATACTTTGACACACATCAGCATGGTGACTTAATGAGCCGCTACACCAACGATATAGATAAGATTAGCGATGTCTTAACCGATAGTCTATCCGACTTACTATCTAGTGCACTGACTCTTATAGGTATCATTTGCCTGATGCTTTACATAAGTCCTGTTCTCACATTGGTAAGTATGATCACTGTCCCCCTCATGTTTCTGAGTGCTAAACTGATTGTAAAGCAGAGTAAGAAATACTTCAAAGCCCAACAAGAAAAATTAGGCAAGGTAAACGGCTATATAGAAGAAATGATAAGCGGACAGAAAGTTATCAAAGTATTCGGGCATGAGAAAAAAGTAGAAGCCGATTTCGATACACTGAACCAAAACCTAAGAGGAAAAGCCGAAAAAGCTCAATTATATTCAGGTATGATGATGCCTATCATGCAAAACCTGAGTACGTTGAACTATGTAATTATTACTATCGTCGGAGCATTACTTGCCATTTTCAGAGGTTTTGATGTTGGCGGATTAGCTGCCTTTCTTCAATATTCAAGACAATTCGGACGTCCGATTAATGAACTTGCCAGTCTATATAACAACATACAGGCTGCAATAGCAGGTGCTGAACGTATCTTCGAAGTGATAGACGAAGCTCCCGAACCGGAAGATTCACCTAATGCGATTACACTCCCCCATATAAAAGGCGATGTAGTTATGAAAGATGTTTATTTTGGATATAAGCCTGAGAAAATAATATTAAAAGGAATCTCTCTAGAAGCAAAACCGGGAGAAAAAATAGCATTAGTCGGAACTACAGGCGCAGGAAAAACGACAATATTAAACATGTTTCCCCGTTTCTTTGACATCAAATCAGGAGAGATTACTATTGATGGTATTTCCACAAAAGAAATAAAACGCGAAAACCTAAGGCAATCAATGGCAATCGTTTTACAAGATACACATCTATTTACAGGTACCGTACGCGAAAATATCCGATTTGGCCGATTGGAAGCTACAGACCAAGAGGTCGAAGAAGCTGCAAAACTAACCGCTGCCCACTCTTTTATAAAACGCCTGCCACACGGATATGACACTATGCTTGAGAATGATGGAGCGAATCTAAGTCAGGGACAACGACAATTACTTAACATCGCCCGAGCCGCTGTAGCCAATCCTGCAATACTACTCTTGGATGAAGCCACAAGCAACATTGATACCAGAAGCGAACTTCTCATACAGAGAGGACTGGATAAGTTAATGGAAGGCAGAACCAGCTTTATTATCGCCCATAGGCTTTCCACAGTTCGGAATGTAGACAGAATATTAGTCCTCGAACACGGGCAGATTATAGAACAAGGCAGTCACAAAGAATTATTGGAGATGAAAGGAAAATATTATTCGCTGTATGAAGAACAGTTTAAGTGAGTCTTTGTTAGTTAATGATTCGAAAATAAAAAAGTCTTAAAATTTGGAATGTGATATATTTTCCATTATATTTGCATCAATATTAAAGGGGGAGGAGGCTAAAGCTTTCTCCTTTTTCATTCGTTGATATAAATACAGATGATTAATAAATTAGAAATACGAGATATCGCCGAAGACTTTCTGGTAAACTCCGATACGTTTTTAGTAGACGTAATCATAAGACCCGGAAATATTATTATTGTAGAAGTTGACAGCCAAGAAGGAGTCAGCCTGGAAGATTGCATTAAGTTAAGTAAACATATTGAATCGAAACTTGACCGTGATGCTGAAGATTTTGAACTGGAAGTGGGATCTGCAGGAGTAACCTCTCCCTTCAAGATAACCAGACAATATGAGGTAAACATAGGCAATGAGGTCGAAGTTTTGACTAAAGGAGGACAAAAAACGACAGGAGTACTCAAAAGCTGCGATGACAGTGCATTTACCGTGACTATCACCAAAATGGAAAAGCCCGAAGGAGCTAAACGTAAAGTAGCTGTTGAAGAAGATTTGTCTTTCAAATACGATGAAGTAAAATATACAAAATATCTAATCAGATTTAAATAACTATGGCTAAGAAAGAAGTTATAAGCATGATTGATACCTTTTCAGAATTTAAGGACCTGAAAAATATCGACCGTATGACAATGATAAGTGTTCTTGAAGACTCATTCCGCAATGTGATTGCGAAAATGTTTGGGACAGACGAGAATTACGATGTCATTATCAATCCTGACAAAGGAGACTTGGAAATCTGGCGCAATCGTACGATAGTAGAAGATGATGCACTGGAAGATCCAAATATAGAGATTTCTCTTTCCGAAGCTAAAAAAATAGATAAAGATTTTGAAGTCGGTGAAGATGTTACCGATGAAGTTTTCTTTGAAGACTTCGGACGCAGGGCGATCTTAAACTTACGCCAAACTTTGGCTTCAAAAATTCTTGAACTTCAAAAAGACAGCCTTTATAATAAATATAAAGAAAAGATTGGAGAGATTGTTTCCGGAGAGGTATACCAAATCTGGAAAAAAGAAATCCTTCTTTTAGATGACGATAAAGAGGAACTTTTACTACCTAAAACAGAACAAATCCCAAGTGACTTTTTCCGAAAAGGAGAGCACGTGAGAGCTGTAGTAGAAAGAGTTGACAATAAGAATAATAATCCTAAGATCATTCTTTCGAGAACTTCTCCTGTATTCTTGGAAAGATTATTCGAACTTGAAGTTCCCGAAATAAACGACGGATTAATAACAATAAAGAAAATAGCACGCATACCGGGCGAAAGAGCTAAAGTTGCCGTAGAATCGTACGACGACCGCATCGACCCCGTAGGAGCTTGTGTGGGAATGAAAGGATCACGTATACATGGTATCGTTCGTGAGTTGAGAAACGAAAACATCGACATCATCAACTACACATCGAACATGAACCTGTATATACAGAGAGCTTTAAGCCCTGCTAAAATCACTACTATCAAACTGAATGATGAAGAGAGAAAAGCTGAGGTATTCCTTCGCCCCGAAGAGGTTTCTCTTGCCATCGGTAAAGGTGGACTAAACATCAAACTGGCTAGTATGCTTACAGGATACACCATCGACGTATATCGTGACATCGATGAAGTTGACGAGGAGGATATCTACCTGGACGAATTCGGAGACGAAATAGACGAGTGGGTAATCGAGCAACTTAAGAAACTGGGATATGTAACTGCCAAGAGTATTCTTGCAGCCAGTAAAGAGACAATTGCAAAAGAAGCCGATCTGGAAGAAGATACCGTTGAGGAGCTTTTTGCTATTTTACGAGCAGAGTTTGAAGATGAAGAATAACTCTTATTTGGTAATTCTATGATTTCTTAATACTTTTGTATAATCCGAGTTAAGTAAAATATTTTATTTTGCAATTATAATTAACTTTGATTATTGTGCTTACCAAAGCAATAAAAAGGTCTGAGACCCTAAGTATTTGACGGATGCTCAAAAATTTATTCTTTTCAGCCTGTTCAATTTTCATGATTTAAAAAAAACGTATGTCTATAAGATTAATTAAAGTTTCAAAGGATTTGAATGTAGGGATCAATAGTCTTGTTGAATTCCTGCAGAAGAAAGGCTTTGCTGTCGAAGCAAATCCTAATACGAAGATTGACGATGAACAGTATGACCTTCTTGTAAATGAATTTGGCAAAGACAAGAAAATAAAACTAGCCTCCGATAGAAACAAAGAGTTACAAAAGGAAAAGAAGAAAGCTACTCATGACGATTCTTCGGAAGAAGAAGATGAGGATGATGTGGTAATTCCACAACACAGAAAGGTTGAGGAAATAAAAACAGTTGTACCGGAAGATATAAAACCACATATTCAGATTGTAGACAAAATCGATTTGGACAATCTAAACAAAAGTAAAAGTTCAACTTTGACAAAAGAAGAAAAGACAGAGGTAGTTGAGCCTCTACATGTTGAAAAAGAAGAAAGCAAACCTGTTGCTCAAAAAGAAGAGCTGGAAAAACAGGAAGAGAAAGTTGCTGCAAAAGCACCTGAAGTTGAGAAAACAGAGAAAGTTGAAAAAACCGTAGAAGAACCGATAATTGCAGAACCGGTAGTGGTTGCTGAAGTTAAAGAAGAAGCTAAGGTTGTTGTAACAGAAGAAAACACAACAGAAGCAGGTCAATCGAATTCGCCGGAAGGTGACGATGATGTATTCCGACTTAATAATCCTTCTATTAAATCGAATATTGTGCTAAAAGGTACTATTGACCTTAGTGCAATTAACGACAAAACTCGTCCTGCTAAAAAGACAAAAGCAGAAAAGAGAAAAGAACGTATTGATAAAGAATTATCTGACACGAAGAAAGTAAAAGAGAATACCGTTAAACTTTTGAAGAAAGAAAGCGTAGACGAACAAAAGAAAACTCTTAAGCTTGACGATCCGGATGATCCTGCAAGAAAGAAAAGAGCCCGTATCAAAAAAGGGAAAGTGGATATCGAGAAAGGTATTGCTGCTCCCGGAGGAACAAATCCTCACCTTCAAAAAGATAACAAGGCAAAACAAGTCAATACAAATGTACGCAGACCAATTCTTACACCTAAAGCAGCTGTAACAGAAGAGGACGTTCAAAAACAAATAAAAGAAACTCTTGCCAGACTAACCAACAAGGGAGGTAAGGCCAAAGGAGCTAAATATCGTAAAGAAAAAAGAGACGCTGTTTCTCAACGTCAACAAGAAGAGCTTGAACAACAAGAACAAGAGAGCAGAATTCTGAAGATTACCGAATTCGTTACAGCTAATGACTTAGCTAACATGATGAATGTTCCGGTAATTAAAGTAATCTCAACTTGTATGAGCATCGGTATGATGGTATCTATCAACCAACGTTTAGATGCAGAAACAATCAATATCGTTGCCGAAGAGTTCGGATTTAAGACTGAATACGTAAGCGCCGAGGTAGTTGAAGCAATCTCTGAAGAAGAAGATAATGAAGAAGACTTAGAGCCACGTGCACCAATCGTTACCGTAATGGGACACGTTGACCACGGTAAGACTTCATTACTGGATAGAATCCGTCAAACTAATGTTATTGCAGGTGAAGCGGGTGGTATCACTCAACACATCGGAGCATACAATGTAAAGCTTAAAGACGGCAGACCGATGACATTCCTCGATACTCCGGGTCACGAAGCCTTTACAGCGATGCGTGCCCGTGGTGCTAAAGTAACGGATATTGCGATTATCATTGTTGCAGCTGACGATAACGTTATGCCTCAGACAATAGAAGCAATCAACCATGCTGCCGCAGCCGGTGTACCAATGGTTTTTGCCATCAATAAAATAGATAAACCGGGAGCAAATCCTGAAAAAATAAAAGAAACTCTTGCAAACATGAACTACCTTGTAGAATCGTGGGGAGGAAAATACCAATCGCAAGAGATTTCAGCCAAACAAGGTATAGGTATTGATGAACTTTTAGAAAAAGTATTGTTAGAAGCTGAACTTCTTGAATTAAAAGCCAATCCTAACAAACGTGCAACAGGTTCTGTTATAGAATCCTCTCTGGATAAAGGACGTGGATACATCTCCACTATACTTGTTCAGAACGGAACATTAAAACAAGGAGATATTGTTTTAGCAGGAACTTATTTTGGACGTGTAAAAGCAATGTTTAACGAACGTAATCAACGAATCGAAACAGCTTTACCATCTGCACCCGTATTAATCTTAGGATTAAACGGAGCACCTCAGGCGGGAGACATGTTTCACGTTTTGGAATCGGAACAAGAAGCAAGAGATATTGCCAGCAAACGCGAACAATTGCAACGTGAACAAGGATTACGTACTCAGAAAATACTTACACTTGACGATATAGGCCGTCGTATTGCTATCGGTAACTTCCAACAATTAAATGTAATTGTGAAGGGTGACGTGGATGGATCGGTTGAAGCACTTTCCGACTCTTTAATACGTCTGTCTACCGAAGAAATACAAGTGAATGTTATTCACAAAGCAGTAGGAGCTATCTCCGAATCGGATATTACACTTGCCGCAGCATCTGATGCAATTGTAATTGGTTTCCAGGTACGTCCATCGGTTGCCGCCAGAAGAATAGCAGAAAAAGACGGAGTCGAAATTCGTTTATACTCTATCATCTATGATGCGATTGAAGAGATTACTGCTGCAATGGAAGGTATGTTATCACCCGATATCAAAGAAGAGATCACTGCAAACGTTGAAGTACGTGAAGTATTCAAAATTACCAAAGTCGGTACAGTTGCCGGTTGTATGGTGAAAGAAGGTAAGATTAAACGCTCTAATAAGATACGTATCATCCGCGATGGTATCGTGATCTACTCCGGGGATCTGGGCTCATTGAAACGTTTCAAAGACGATGTGAAAGAAGTTGCATTCGGATACGAATGTGGACTGAACATTCACAACTACAATGACCTGAAAGTTGGAGATATAATTGAAGCGTTTGAACAAATTGAAGTAAAGAAAACATTATAATAAAAAGATTTTATTATATTTGTAACCATAACCTAAGAACCAATTGATAGTTGTAACCAAGCAATCATGCCTTGATCGGTGGTATCCCACAAAATATACCACCGAAAACACACAACTATCAATCAGGTACGGCGGTAGAGGCCCGATAAATCTACGCTGAATCTTTGTATTAAGTAAAGGAAAGTATATCATTAAATACTTTCGAATTATAACAGACTATTGCTGTTATGCTTACCAAAGCAACAAAAAGGTCTAAGACCTTAACCATTCAATAATATTAATTTTCATTCTATTATGATGGCCAAAAGAATATTTCTTTCTGCATTACTTATTATATCAATTACATTCATCCATACTATTTCAGCACAGTCAATTCAGACGACTAGCGAAAAAACTGCATACATCAATTCTATTGAATTACTGGAGACAATCCCAGGTAAGGTAGCCGCTTCCAAAGCAATCAGCGAATTGAATCAGAAATACAAAGATGAACTGGCGGTAATGCAAAATGATTACAATAATAAGTATACCGACTTTTTATCCAACCAAAATAAATTAGCCGAAAGCATTAAGTTGAGACGTATGCAGGAACTATATGAATTGGAACAGAATATAAACCGTTTCATGAAAGTAGCTCAGGAAGACGTTGAAAGTCAGGAAGCACAATTGATCGCTCCCCTCCGCGAGAGACTAAAAGAGGTTGTTAATCAGATAGGAATAGAGCAAGGATATACCTGCATATATGACAGGGCTAATCCTGCTATTGCATTCCTTACGCCCAACGCTATCGATGCAAATCCATTGGTAAAAGCCAGATTACAATCAAACAGAAGATAAATCCATCGGATTTTACTTGCCCCCAGATCAAAGAGGCTCAATTATGAAAAAGAATCTCACTCCAGGATCAATCGGAGTATTCGACTCAGGATACGGAGGATTAACCATTCTCTCCGAAATACAAAAGCTACTTCCTCAATACGATTATATTTACTTGGGCGATAACTCGAGGGCACCTTACGGAACCCGATCATTCGATGTAGTATATGAATTTACGAAGCAAGCTGTTTTAGCTCTCTTTGAGCAAGGCTGCAACCTTGTTATACTGGCTTGCAACACAGCCTCAGCAAAGGCGTTGAGAACAATCCAACAAAACGACCTGCCCCATATCAATCCGAACAAAAGAGTACTTGGAATAATACGTCCTACTGCCGAAATTATAGGTAATATAAGTAAAACCCGTCATATAGGTATTGTAGGAACTCCCGGAACTATACAATCGGAATCGTATTCGATAGAAATAAATAAATTATATCCTGACATTATAGTTAACACCCATGCTTGCCCTATGTGGGTTCCAATAGTAGAGAATAACGAATTTAATAGCCCCGGAGCCGATTATTTTATACAGAAAGATATGAATAGTATCTTAAGCAAAGATGAATCTATAGACACGCTTATATTAGGATGCACCCACTACCCTCTTTTACTTGATAAAATCAGACAATATGCACCATCCGGGTTACAGATATTAACTCAGGGGAAATATATCGCTGAAAGCCTCGAAAACTACCTTAACCGCCACCCTGAGATAGAGGAAAACTGCACTAAACATGGAGAAACTAAATATTACACGACAGAATCTGCATCTAAGTTCAAAGAGTCTGCATCCATATTTCTAAATAAGGAAATAGAAGTAGAAAGAGTCAACATAGAATAAAATACAAAGTCTTTGGCTATTTTGTCGAATACTTTACACATACAAATTGAACTCTATAATAATACATTATAGGGTTATTTTTTGTTAGATAGGAAATGGAGAGGTGATAAAATCAGAAAAAGCGGTTATTTAACTACCACTTTCTTTGTTACATTATCTGATTTGAGGATATAATATCCTTTAGGAAGATTTACACGGTTGGAATTTGTTCCACTATTAACGTTGAAAGTCATAACTTTAGTTCCCAAAATATTAAAAACCTCTATAGTACCATCTTGTGGCAGGTTTTCTACTACAAACTTTTCGCCATTGATGGTTAGTTCAACTCCTTGTTTTTCAGAGTCAAACCCATCTTTCCTATCTTGAGAGAACCCCACGAAAGGCAAAGCAAAGAAGGCTGCCAGTATTAATATTTTTATTATCTTTTCCATTTGTTAAATTAGATGCTTACAAATATAATGCTTTTTAGTTAAATTCAACTGGTAAAACACTTTTTTTTTCAGCGTTTTACAATTTTTCCAATAATAATTCGTTAGCAAGAATAGTATGAGGAAAAATCTTCACTGCCTCATCCAAAAACAAGCTGTCGTCAGAGTATCTTGACGAGTAATGACCCAGCATTAATTTCTTCACATTGGCCTTCAAAGCAATCTGTGCAGCCTGCCTTGCCGTTGTGTGTCTGGTATCTCTTGCACGAGCCTTATCCTCTTCCAGAAAAGTAGCCTCATGATACAACAAATCCACTCCCTGTATAATCGGAATTATATCCTCCTTGTATGCTGTATCTGAGCAGAATGCATATTTACGGGAAGCATCCGCCGGTTTAGTCAATCTATTGTTGAGAATAACTTGACCATCCTCTGCAATATAATCCGCACCTTTTTTTATACCTGCCAGATCTTTTATCGGAATATTATAAAATTTAATAGCTGCTCCATCCAGATGTAAATCATTCTCAGCTTCTTCGAAAAGAAATCCCGCACAAGCAACCCGATGATCTAATGGTATAGTGGAAACTTTTACAGATCGATCCTGATAAATTACTTCATGTTTGGTATGATCAAAGGGCTTTATTATTACCTGAAACGATAAATCTTTACAAAAATAGTCTAATTGAGGACGTAAAAGTTTCTCCAGATCGGCAACCGCATGTATAACTAAATCACCGGTTCTACCTAATAAGCCCAAAGTAGATATCAAGCCGATCAAACCAAAACAATGGTCACCATGTAAATGAGAGATAAATATTTGATTCAGACGATTGAAACGTAAACGGGCTCTTCTGAATTGCAGCTGAGTACCCTCACCGCAATCTATCATGAATAATTTTTCTCTGACATTTAAAACTTGTGCTGTGGGAGCATGTTGCATGGTTGGCAAAGCTGAGCCACAACCCAATATATGTAATTCAAATTTATTCATTCGATATGTATCAATTTATGCACCTGCAGGCTTAAACTCCACTGCGGATTCTCTTTCACCAAGTCAACACAGTAACTGACATTATCCGGATTAATCTTATCCCCATCGAATATAGGACTCACAAAATATTTATCAGCTTTTGGAAATACCGATACATCTGGCAATATATTCCCTCTTTCAATTGGAATACGGATTTCATTTACCACAGGAATCTTCTTACGAATGTCCTCATATTTCATTTTAGGACTGCACGTAATATAATCTATCAGAGATGGTACGCGTCGTGTACCGTTTGTTTCTATGGCTTGTTTATAACCTTTATCTCTAAAGAAAGCCACATGCTCATCTTTTAACTGAATAGTAGGTTCACCACCCGTCCAGATAATCCATTTACAAGGGTATACAGCAATAGCCTCAGCTATCTCATCCAAAGTCATATCATCACCTTCTGCAAAATCTGTATCACAAAAAGAACATGTCAGATTACACTGGGTCAGTCTGATAAATATAGAAGGCTCTCCTACTCTACCCCCTTCACCCTGCAATGAATAAAATATTTCATTTACGTTAAGCTTCATATATAGCAGATGTTTTAGGTGTTTCGCAAACTTCGACAGCATATATCTGCGGAATTTCTTTCACGAAAATAGTATACAACTCACGTGCTATGTTTTCGGCTGTAGGATTTACTGAAAACACATCATTCAGGTGCCTGTGATCTAAAGTGTTGTCTATATATTCTTTTATAATACTCAACTCTCTGTAATCTTTTACAAAACCGACCTCATTTAAAGTCTCCGACTTAAGATGAACGGTAATAATATAGTTATGCCCATGCAATCTTGAACAAGGATGATCTTCGGAAAGTCCTTCTAATATATGAGATGCTGAAAAAGCAAACTGTTTACTAATTTTATACATAACTTTTTTTTGAAAATAAATATTCACTGATTATTAAATTGCTCTAACCAGCCTAAGCATTCAATAAAAAACCAGATCTAAGACCTTATTTAAAACTTAAATAAGCCCAAACGGGATAATGGTCCGAAAGTTTAACTTTATCTACTGTACATTGATACGCTTTCAAATTCTTCGAATGCATGATAAAATCTATTCTGAACCAAAAATAATTCTCGTGATAAGTTATTCCCGGTCCAAAACCTGTTTCAGCATATGAATCCAATAAATCCTTCTTTATTGTTTTATACGAATAAGATATCGGACTATCATTAAAATCTCCACAAACAATTACCGCATCAGTAGTTTGCTCTGCCACATAGCGAGCTACCATATCCACCTGAGGGGCTCGCTTCCTGTATGCCAAACCTAGTTTATTATCCAGATTTTGAGCAACTTCATCAAATTTACGGGAATCTCTGACTCTAAGAAAATCTCTATAAAGCTTTTTATCCTTCATTGTTAATCTATTAGATTCCAAATGATTATTTATCACAGTGATTATCTTACCATTTACATCTATCTTATACATCGCAACTCCGTTGTCTGAGGAAACAATAGGAATACTCTGAATAGCTTTGATCGGGTATTTAGAAAAACAAGCCAAACCATAAGCATACCCTCCATTAGTCGGACGCAAAGGTATCACCGAATAATAGGGATACACTTTCAGTACCTTCTGTAAGTTTCTCGTACTGGCATGCTTATCACTGGTAGAAGCCATGTACTCCTGCATACATATGATATCGGCATCTACCGATTTCAGATATTGAACCACAGGCATATCTGCCGTCCACTTCTTGTCCAGTTCCCAATTAAACCCTCTTACATTATAAGACAATATCTTAATACTTCCTTCAGGGGGGCTACTCCGAAATATATTAACAGGGAAATAAGTGATAATCGGACTATAACATATAACCAAAACCACGATATTCAACAGCACCACTTTCCATCTTGATGCAATGCACCAGAAAACAAGTAACAATAAATTAGCTACCAATATAAAAGGGAAAGCCAAACCTAAATAAGCAAATATAAGAGTTCGGGCAGGCGAAATACTCCAACTAAGAAAAGAGCTTAACAGCAATAGTAAGGTAAATATATTTACCCCAAGAACAAAAGATCGAAAGGTACGTCTTAAATATTCAAATATCTGCTTACTTGTTACTGGCATCAAATAATCGTTTTTTTTCATCATCATTCAAGCTATTGTAGCCAGACTGTTTTATCTTGTCCAAGATACGGTCTACCTCCAGAGATTCGCTATGCTTACGCTGATTATAACTTGCATCGTCTTTCGAATTATAATTATTACGCGTAACCCTCATCTTTGGCTTAGCTTTAAATAGATTAACAATCTTATCGATCAAAAGATTAATCCAACGTGTAATATCTTTTCCTTTTCGGTACTGAATTGCGTAATAATAACCGATCAAAGCTCCTCCTATATGAGCAATATGTCCTCCGACATTAGAGCTTCCGCCCAAAGCCAGAAAATCAAGGACAAATATAAATATTGCAATGTATATAATTTTCACACGTCCAAACAGGAGCATCATCACTTCCTGATCTTTATTGTAAAAAGCAGCTCCGAATATAATTGCCATAACCGAAGCCGAGGCTCCGATCATAGATGAAGGATTCATTTTCAGGAAATAAGGTATCGTATTAAATGTCAAAATATAAAAGAGTGCACCGGCAAGCCCGCCCAACACATAGAGGGCAACCAAATTTTTGGGTGTAAAATAAGTCAAAAATATACGTCCGAACCAATACAGCATAAGCATATTAAACAGAATATGCAATATCTCGTAGTGAACAAACATATACGTAAACAACACCCAAATATGTTTGGCTGTAGTACCGATATTAGAAGACACCTCGATATACGCCTGCAAATCGGGAGTTTGCAGCTCAAATAAAACTGCGAACACTCTCAATAATCCAATAACAAGAAACACAGCCACATTGACAATTATCAATTGTGACAATGAATCGCGGTATTTTATGTTATTAAATATTGTTTTAATAGAATTTCCCATCCCTCTTATTATTTCTCCTCCAATATAATACCAGTATAAACCCTGTCAACAATCCACCCAAGTGAGCAAAGTGTGCTACATTATCTCCGGCTCTATCCCATACTCCCATAAATAGTTCCATAATTCCATAAAGAATAACAAAGTATTTGGCTTTAATAGGAACAGGAAAAAACAGAAGCATCAATTCAACATTAGGGAATAACATCCCGAATGCGACAAGAATCCCAAAAACGGCACCCGATGCCCCCACCATTGTCTGATTTAACAAGGCATTGAAATTGCCCAACAATGGATCGGCATAGTTTCGACCCGTACTGATCAGTTCCGCTCCATTTTTATATATCTCCGCAAGAATATCGGGAGACAATGCACTTTCTGCCGAATTGATACGTATATACACAACCAACATATTAAATAATGCAGCTCCGATACCTGTCGTAATGTAATAAAAAAGGAATCGTTTCCCTCCCCATATCATCTCCAATGTTCTGCCGAACATAAAAACGGCAAACATATTAAAAAACACATGCGTGATTCCTGAAGGATCGTGCAAAAACATGTATGTGAAGAGTTGGTGAGGATAAAACAAATCCGACTTAAAATAATGGAGTCCCAGATAAGTCGAAATATCTATTCCTTTATTGGCAAATACAACCTGTACAAGCCAGAACAACACATTTATAATAATTATATTCAATGTTACCGGTGGCACCGATGCAAACATTCCTCCTCTACTCTGATTCATATAAGTAACAGTAAATATTATTTTTACATTTTGAAACTACAAGTATCTCTCGCTATTATACTAACCAAAGTAATAAATAAATCTGAGACCTTATATATTTTTCTATACTCTAATTTTAGGCAAATTTACGTATATTTTTCGTTAGCACAGCTCTAAGAGGCTTAGTTTGGTATTTTTTTAGATCAAAACCCCTTTTAAGGGCTGTTTTTTTATCTTTTTTTTTGATAGTTACTAAACTATAATCTATATTTGGTGTTTAAATATGTAAGTAAGTCGTTAAAATACAGTTTAATTAATTAATTTATTTTTTTATTGCAATATTATGAATAAAACTGAACTGATTAATGCTATTTCAGAAAAAGCTGGACTAAGCAAAGTTGACTCTAAAAAAGCACTAGATGCATTTATTGAAACAGTAGGTGCCGAATTGAAAAAAGGTGAAAAAATTGCTCTTGTGGGCTTCGGTACATATTCTGTATCAGAAAAAGCTGCAAGAAAGGGTATCAATCCCAGAACTAAAGAAGCTATTGATATTCCAGCAAAAAAAGTGGTTAAATTCAAAGCCGGAGCTGAATTATCTGACCTGTAAAATCAGAGCACAAAGATTTAGAAAAGAGGGAAAAGATCTGTAATCTTTTCCTTTTTTTATGTGCGCTTATGATATTATAAGTAAAGGAAAATATTTAATAAACATAACTATCTACCGGCGTTTTGCCCGACCAAAGCAATAAATAATTTTGCAGACTTAAAAGACACCAATAAAAAGCATTCCATTTTCAGAGTATAATAAGCTTCGACTAATGCGCTTATCCAAGTAATAAAACAACCTGACACCTTACCTTTTCAATCCTTTTTTGTAGCTTTGCACCTTAAATTTACAATAGAAAATAAAAGACGAAACTTTTTTAATAATGAAAGTAGAACAAACAATACTGACAAGTATTATTTCGGCAATCAAACATTTATATAATACGGAAGTAGATAGCTCTTTGGTTCAGCTCCAAAAAACAAGAAAGGAATTTAAAGGACATCTTACACTTGTTGCATTTCCTTTTCTGAAAATTTCGAAAAAAGGACCCGAACAAACAGGTCAGGAAATTGGAGAATGGCTGAAAGAAAACAGTCCCGAAGTTGCAGACTTTAACGTTGTAAAGGGTTTTCTAAATCTCGAAATAAACTCATCATGCTGGGTCGGGTTGCTTTCTGATATAAACTCCGAGGAAAATTACGGGATAGTACAACCAACCGATAATTCGCCGTTGGTAATGATCGAGTACTCATCGCCCAATACCAATAAACCTCTCCATTTAGGACATATCCGTAACAACCTCTTGGGATTCGCTCTTGCAGAAGTACTGAAAGCAAACGGATTAAATGTAAAGAAAACCAACATCGTAAATGATAGAGGTATACATATATGTAAATCGATGCTTGCCTGGAAAAAATGGGGTAATGGGGCAACTCCTGAATCTACGGGAGAAAAAGGAGATCACCTTGTAGGTGAATATTATGTTCTATTCGACAAACATTACAAAGCTGAACTGGACAAACTTCAAAGCGAAGGGCTTAGCAAGGAAGAAGCAGAAGCAAAATCGAGCTTAATGGCGGAAGCACGTGAGATGCTTAGAATGTGGGAAGCAGGAGACACCGAAACCGTAGAGTTATGGAAAACCATGAACAGTTGGGTATATGCAGGGTTTGGTGAAACCTACAAAGTATTAGGTGTAGACTTCGACAAGATATACTACGAATCGGAAACCTATCTGGACGGAAAAGAGAAAGTTCTTGAAGGTCTCGAAAAAAATATATTCTACAAAAAAGAAGACGGATCGGTATGGGTTGATCTTTCAGCGGAAGGCCTCGACCAAAAGCTACTGCTTCGTGGCGACGGCACATCCGTGTATATGACTCAGGATATCGGTACTGCCGAGCAACGTTACAAAGATTTTTCTATAGACAAGATGGTCTATGTAGTAGGAAATGAGCAAAATTATCATTTTCAGGTATTATCTATCATTCTTGATAAATTAGGCTTTCAATTTGGGAAAGACTTAGTTCACTTCTCCTACGGAATGGTTGAACTACCCAAAGGTATGGGACGAATGAAATCGAGAGAAGGAACTGTAGTAGATGCCGATGATCTGATTGAAGACATGATAACTACTGCACGGGAAACCTCTGAGGAATTGGGCAAACTTGACAATTGCACGGATGAAGAAGCTGCTAATATCGCACGTATAGTTGGTCTGGGTGCTTTGAAATACTTCATCCTGAAAGTCGATCCTAAAAAGAATATGGTATTCAATCCGGCTGAGTCGATAGATTTCAACGGAAACACGGGTCCATTCATTCAATATACATATGCGCGTATACAATCGGTATTAAGAAAGGCTGCGGAGCAAGGATTGAGTATCCCTCAAAGTTTAGAGAAAGAAACAAACCTTACCGAAAAAGAAACTGCGCTTATACAACTGATTGCCGAATTTGCAAGCACCCTCAAACAGGCGGGAGACGAATATAATCCTGCACTTATTGCAAATTATGTGTATGAGCTGGTAAAAGAGTATAATCAGTTTTATCACGATCACTCTATCTTAAAAGAAGAAGATAAGAACATAAAAGAATTACGATTAACCTTGTCCGCTAATGTGGCCAAAATAGTTAAAACAGGTATGCAGTTATTAGGTATCGAGGTTCCTGACAGAATGTAGGGTCTCAGACCCTTTTATTGATTAGTCTCAATAAAAATAATAGCCTCAGAGAGGAAGTGTATCTAATGCACTTCCTCTTTTTTTCGCCCTTCACAGTTAAATAAAGTTAAATAAACAAATAAGAAAAACACAATAAAAATCTGTATCACAACACATTAAACCAAAACACAAAACCTAGTACAATCCACAAGAAGGTATTATGTATTGCATAGTACTAAAATTATTACATATATTTGCATAACATAAATCATTGCATAGGAGAAAAGCTAAAAATTACAGATATGAAAAAAGTAGTAGAAGTCAATATCGGAGGAATCAATTTCACAATTGAAGATGATGCTTACATTCAATTGAAAGCATATTTATCGAGATTCGAAGCATCCTTACCAAAAGAAGATGCAAAAGAAATAATGGAAGATGTAGAAGCCAGAGTTGCCGAA
Source organism: Indolivaga alginatilytica (assembly GCF_003201355.1). Lineage (GTDB taxonomy): Bacteria > Bacteroidota > Bacteroidia > Bacteroidales > Dysgonomonadaceae > Dysgonomonas_A > Dysgonomonas_A alginatilytica. The sequence continues at coordinate 151,422 of NZ_QICL01000003.1, read as the reverse complement.
ATATTTCAGAAAGAAATAAAATATCCCAATCAGGTCATTGGAGAAGATTCAGTAAGAGTCGTTATTCAATGTCTTGGGGAAATAGACTCAACTATAAATTCGAATAGTAATTCACAACAAAAAACAAGTAAAAAAATGAAAACAAATAAGAAACTATATCGCAACATGGAAGACAAAGTCTTTGCTGGCGTTTGCGGAGGTCTTGCCTCCTATTTCGAAATAGACACAACAATAATCAGAGCCATCTTTGTTCTTGTATTCTTCTTCGGCGGTTCTGCCCTGCTCGCCTATATTATCCTTTGGGTAATTATGCCGAAAGCTGAAACCGTTATCCAAAAGATGGAAATGAACGGAGAACCTATAACTCCCGAAAATCTTAGAAATTACAGCAAATAAAGCCACAGATCTCTCTTTTGTGACAAACAATATTGCATCCAAGGCCTCGGACTTTCTTATTACCTTGGTATATAAAATATTCAAAGGCAATTATAGCGATAAGGCATCGCTTCAACTATTTAACGTTACTTATTATAACTAACGCATTAAAAAATCAGAATATGGAACCAATTAATGTAGACAACATAAAAGCTCAGATGAGAAAAGGCATTCTCGAGTATTGCATCTTAAGCATCCTTTCAGAAGGTGACGCCTATGCATCTTCGATCATCAATGAGTTGAAAGAATCGGAAATGATAGTGGTTGAAGGAACTTTATATCCCCTGTTAACCAGACAAAAGAATCAGGAGTTACTGTCGTACAGATGGGAAGAATCTACTCAAGGGCCACCCCGTAAGTATTACTCTATCACAGAGAGAGGCAAAGCAGTATTAGCAGAGCTCGACAATGTATGGGCAGATCTGGTAAATACGATTGCCCGCATCCGGAAAAATCAATTTCTGAATGTCCCTGAATCAAATAGTTGATAACAAATAACTACAACTTAACAAAGTACCAAAATGAAAGAGACAATAAAAGCCAGTATAGGAGGATACGCATTCACATTAGATGCAGACGCATACGAGATATTGAAATCTTATCTTGATAATCTGAAGCTCCATTTCGAGAACAAAGAAGACGGCACTGAGATTATTGCAGACATAGAAGCTCGTATGTGCGAACTCCTGCAAATGAAAGCAAGTAAAAGTGAAAATATAATCACGCTGGAAGATGCTAACAGCATTATAGGTATCATGGGGAATCCTGTTGATTTTGAGGAAGAAGCAACAGACACTGATAATAACAGCCAACCCGAAAAGCCTGAGAATACAACAATCCGCAAAAAATTATACAGAGATAAAGAAAACGGAGTTCTCGGAGGGGTTTGCGCCGGACTGGCAAAATTTTTCCACCTCGATCCTGTCATAGTCAGAGTTGCATACGCAGCCAGTATTGCGTTAGCAGGTTTTGCTACGGATAAACTGGCCGGTTATCTCCTTGCTTCCTACTTTCTATTATGGATAGCCATGCCCAAAGCCAGAACTATGGCTCAAAAACTGGCTATGTCGGGAGAAGATCCAAGTATAGAAGCTATAGAAAACAGGACAGCCAAAATTCCAAGAAAAAGAGAAAGCCACATGGGATCTGTACTAGGTTCTATTATTAAAGCAGTGTGTGGAACTATCATATTCATGATTGGAATAGGAATAATTCTACTTGGAGGATTTGCAATATTCTTTCCTGCGATAGTAGACCTTCCTTCTGTTGGCGACTTCTTAATCATATTTGGCTTCTACTCCAGTAATATCAATATTGCATTGGCAATTTTATGGTTCTTACCTGCAATCTGTTTAATATACTTAGGGATTATAATATACACAAAAATCACCCCTAAAGATTTCGTCATATTTGGTATTGCATTTCTGATATGGATTGGTGCAGGCTCTTATATAGGAATAATATCAACCAAACAGGCAAAAAATTATTACGAAGATGCCGATTTCACAGAAAGAGTCCATATAAATACCACATCCGATACGCTGCATGTAAGGCTTCATCCCGATTTACAGAGTGCATATCATTGGGGAAAAAATGAAAATGAACTATATACTTTAGACGGCGATCCTAAATCTTGGTTTGTTTTTCCAAAAGTTCGGGTAAATCAGGATACTATCTATAAAAATTTTGAAATAAAAATAAAAAAGACGGCCTTTGACAGGAGTTTTCAGGCAGCAAAAGCAAAAGCAACGGATGCTAAATTCAGCTATAATATACACGATTCACTGGTACTGCTCAAACCTCATTTGTACAACAGAAATCATCCGTGGAACAGAGAATTATTTGAAATCGAGATAAACAGTCCTCTTAATAAGACAGTAATAATAGATGAACCGATTAATTATCGTCACCATTTTTCTGACTACTGGGATAACGACTAAGTAATCAACAAGGTACATAAGTACAGGAGTAACTCTCAATGCTGTCATCCTTTTATATAACGGACGGGGTAATCACCGTCCCTAGCAAACAGCTCTCTAAAAAAAAGAGAAAATATACTAAAAAGCATTGGATTGTAACAAATAACCTCTTCGAGGAGTCTTATATCTAAACAGCCTTTAATTACAAATACTCAAGATCATGAAAACAATCATAATTACCTTAGCTATTTCAGCTCTTGCACTGATAGCCAATATTGAAAACGCCTCCGGCAAAGAAAGTCTCTATAAAAACAATGAAGTAAATAAACAAGGGCAAATAGTAAAAACAACTGTTTGCAAAGGTGAAGACGACAAAAATCTCATACTTATTAAGCAATACGAGAATAAGTATGACAACAATGGAAATCTTCGGGAGAGAGTATTATCTGTATGGAATTCTAATCAATCGAAATGGAATGCGATTCAGAAATACCAATATGAGTACAGTACTAATGGACAACTCCAAATACTGTCTTATACAACATTCAATGAATCAAATGAAATGTGGGAAAATGAAATAAAATACGCAATGTACACCTATGGTTCGGAAGGTCAGCTACTCACTATAGATTACCTGAACATTGGAGATAAAGGGGTATTAGTTTCCGACTTTAGTTCAAGATAAAATTTTTACTACTAACTCAATTATAGTCGAATACCAGTTGTGAAACCAGTATTCGACTCTTTATTTTCAGGATATCACAAAATGGCTTATTCAAGACCAAACTCTCCCGGGATAGAATCCAATATAGAAAATAATTCGTCAAGAGTTGCAGCCCTCAGCATAGCAATACGGGTCTTTTTGAAATCGGGGATACCTTTAAACAAGTTACTTGCCGCTAAATGCCTGCGGCTATGAATAATGCCTCCTCGCTCTCCCGAATGGTCTACATTCTTTTTAATATAGTCTTTCAGAATATTTAAATACCAGACAAATGATTCATCAGGCAACAACTCTCCCGTTTTAAGGAAATGTTTTACTTCTTTAAATATCCATGGGTTACCGATAGCACCACGGCCTATCATCACTGCATCTACACCCGTTTGATCAAATCGAAATTTGCATTCTTCAGGGGTAGTAACATCGCCATTACCGATAATAGGAATGTGCATACGCTGGTTGTTCTTCACATCTGCAATCAAAGACCAATCAGCATTGTCTCTATACATTTGACTACGGGTTCTGCCGTGAATGGTCAAAGCCTGTATACCCACATCTTGCAATTGCTCGGCAAGTTCTACAATTATTTTCGAGTCATGATCCCAGCCTAAACGGGTTTTCAGCGTAACAGGCAAATTTACAGCCTTTACAACTTCACGTGTTATTTCAACCATAAGTTCCGGCGTTTTCATCATACCCGAACCTGCACCCTTTCCAGCAACCTTCTTTACGGGACAGCCAAAGTTTATATCGATAATATCAGGCTGAGCTTCCTCACAGATTTTGGCAGCCTCTACCATCGCCTCAACCTCCCTGCCATATATTTGTATGGCAACAGGACGCTCAGCTTCGCAGATAATCAGCTTTTCTTTGGTCTTATTTACATGTCTTATCAAAGCATCGCTCGAAACAAACTCCGTATAAACCATGTCTGCTCCAAATTCTTTACACAAAACTCTGAAATCCATATCCGTAACATCTTCCATTGGAGCCAGAAAGACCGGTTGGTCTGTAAAATTTATATTGCTAATTTTCATTACTTTAATTGATTTAGGTCACAGACCTATTTATTATTTCAGCAAGCAGTCTAAGAAAAACGTTATTAGAACCTACTATATCTAAAAAATCGAAGACAAAGTTATATCTAATTCTTTAATTCTCCATTTTTTTATCATAGGTGATATATTTTAGAGTCAAACATTATTACTAAACAGAATAATTCTACCTAACAAGAATATCTCTTAAAAGAACAAGTGTTTTCTCATATAAAATGGAAGTAAGTAATAGCAAAAAACCACCCTTTATAAGCCTACATAAACCATTAAAATGATCATAGATAACTTCAAATAAAATCATTATATCATATATTTATATAGAACATAGGGACACTATAATTAATAAGCAATTTCACAAAAACATAAAATACAATACCTTATTATATAAGATATTACAAATACTATATTCTATTAGACAAACATAACACTAGAAATAATAAAAATAAAAAAATCAACAAAAAACAGCATTTATAACATCTAAAAGAAGGTATAAAAACAGAGTGAAATACAAGATTAGAAATTTACAAATACTATAGTTTTATATAAAGCAATAATTAATGATTGAAAATACGCCTAAAAAACTTCAAAAAGACATTTATATATCCACAAAAAAAGACTGCAAAATACAGTATATATAAGTGATCAATAAAAAAATATGAAAAAAGAATTGCATTTGTCAAAAAAATATTACTTTTGTCAAATCATTTTACGAAAAACAGAACAATGAGAAATTTTTCTTTTGCATACTACTTCTTTTTTTACTTTTACTTTAAAAGGTAAGACAGGATTTTGTATGTAGTAAAGAAAACAACATAATAGATATATAAAATCCTGTCAAGCCTGACGGGATTTTTTCATTTTAAGTATTCCGGAAAAATGAATGAAGTATTTAGAAGCTATAATAATCAATAGATATTATACTTGTCAAAGCAAGAAAAGGTCTCAGATATTAAGTCATATACAAACAAATAATAGAAATTACTCAAATGAGAAAGGTAGCAATTCAAGGAGGACTCGGAGCATATCACGGGATAGCAGCAGAAAACTTTTTTGTAGGAGAAGAGGTTGAAATCGTTCCCTGTATCACATTTAAAGATATTTTTACCTCTATCAAGAAAGATCCGAATATAATCGGGATCATGGCTATTGAGAATACAATTGCAGGTAGTCTCCTACAAAACTATGAATTGCTAAAGACAAATAAGCTACCTATTGCCGGTGAATACAAACAACGTGTATCGCATTGCCTGGCTGCATTACCCGGACAAAGTATACATGACATTAAAGAAGTAACATCTCACCCTATTGCATTGATGCAGTGTGTCGATTTCTTAGAAACTTTACCTAAAGTAAAAGTAGTGGAACACGAGGATACAGCACTTGCAGCAAAAGATATTGCCGATAAAAACCTAGTAGGCACAGCAGCCATATGCAGTACAAGAGCAGCCGAAATATACGGATTAGATATACTAGCGAGGGGAATTGAAACTAACAAGCACAATTTTACTCGCTTTCTTATTTTTGGCAACCGATGGATTGTAGACGAAATACAGAAAGACGAAGTATTAAATAAATCATCTATTGTTTTTACAGTGCCTCACAGCGAGGGAAGCTTATCGCAGGTACTATCTGTACTTTCATTCTATCATGTAAACCTGACTAAGATACAATCGCTTCCTATTATTGGCAGAGAATGGGAATATCAGTTTTATGTAGATATAAAATTCGATAATTATGAACGATATCAACAATCACTGACAGCAATACGTCCATTAATCAGCGATTTGAAAATATTGGGAGATTACCCTGAAGGAAGACAAAGTGAACTATAAAGGTTCGATACCTTTTCATTACTTTGGTGTAGGGGTGTGAACTATATGTTCACCTACAAAAGCCAGATACGCAGGTCTGCCCCTACAACCGGAATTATCATTAAATTGTAACTTTACTTAGAAATATGAGCACGAAACAGATTACTCCGGCAGAGCGCCTCAATTCTATTAGCGAATACTATTTCTCGACAAAACTTAAAGAAGTTGCCGAGATGAATGCAGCAGGCAAAAATGTAATAAGCCTGGGCATAGGAAGCCCCGATCTGCCTCCTTCCAAAGAGACGATAGAGGCTCTATGCGAATCGGCTGTAAAACCAGACGTACACGGATATCAGCCTTACGTAGGTATACCCGAACTACGCTGTGCTTTCGCTGATTGGTACAAGAAATGGTATAAGGTAGATTTAGACCCTTCTCGGGAAGTTCAGCCGCTTATAGGATCTAAGGAAGGAATCTTACATATTTCACTTACATTTCTTAATCCCGGAGATGGTGTACTCATCCCAAATCCCGGTTACCCGACATATACATCAGTTAGTAATCTGGTGCAAGCCAAAATACATACTTACGATCTGGATGAGAACAATAATTGGCAGCCGGATTTTGAGGCTCTCGAAAAAACAGACTTGTCGAATGTAAAATTGATGTGGGTTAATTATCCCAATATGCCTACCGGAGCAAATGCAACAGTAGAATTATATGAGCGTTTGGTCGCGTTCGGTAAGAAACACGGAATTGTAATCGTCAATGATAATCCATATAGCTTTATTTTAAATACAAACAGATTGAGCATCCTGCAAATAGAAGGGGCTAAAGATATTTGTATTGAAATGAATTCGCTCAGCAAATCGCACAATATGCCGGGGTGGCGTATGGCTATGTTGGCATCCAATCCGCAATTTGTACAATGGATACTGAAAGTGAAAAGTAATATCGACAGCGGTCAGTTTAAACCTGTTCAATTAGCAGCTATTGCAGCACTCAACAATTCGGAAGAATGGCATATAGAGAATAATATCAACTTATACACGGCCCGCCGCAAGTATGCAGAGCAAATAATGGATACCTTAGGCTGTACTTTTGATCCGAAGCAAGTAGGTCTGTTCTTATGGGGAAAAATTCCTGATACGTACAAAGACAGTGCTGAACTGGCAGACAAAATTCTATATGAAGCAAATGTATTCCTTACCCCCGGATTTATATTCGGCGATAAAGGCAAAAGATACATCCGCATCTCTCTTTGCTGCAATGAGCAAATGCTGAAAGAGGCTTTGGAAAGAATAAAAAAACTGGCTTAAATTCTATCAGACATGAAATTTGAAGCAATAGAATCAGTCTTAAAGAACGGAGAAACCATAGTTATCCGTGAAGCCCGAATGAACGATGCCGAAGAGCTGGTAGCTGTTGTAAAGGAATATGTTGAAGAGAGTGAATTTATACCCTACACTCAAGGAGAATTTAACCTTACGGCGGATGAAGAAGCCACATGGATCAAATCTCTTATCGACAGCAAAAATAGCCTGCTATTAGTAGCAACATACGATAATCGGATCATTGGGAATATAAGCCTTAACGGAGCCCAAAGAGAAATGATGAAACACACCTCTTGCATTGGTATAGGTATGCTTGCATCATGGAGGGGCAAAGGAGTTGGATCAGCATTTTTTGAGGCTGCAATAAAATGGGCTAAAGAAAATCCATCGATAGAAATTCTTTGGCTGGGAACATACGTAACCAATAAAAATGGAATTGCACTCTATCATAAATTCGGTTTTACAGAGATTGGAAGGCATCCCGATTTTATTAAGCTATCATCTGATGAATATGTAGATGAGATAACAATGACATTAAAGGTTGCGAATATTTAATAGAGGCATGATTCTTTATAAACTCAACTCTGTGATATACCTTTGTGACCTCTGTATGTAAACAAAAAAAGTAATAATCAATAATTAAAATAAAAAACAAGATGAAATTAGAATCAATTTTACTTCCGGGAGTAGACCCGAAAAGACCTTTCGTTATTGCAGGACCTTGCAGTGCCGAAACTGAAGACCAAGTAATGGAAACTGCCAAACAACTGGCAGCTGACGGTATTAAAGTAATGCGTGCCGGAATATGGAAACCCCGTACTAAACCCGGAGGTTTTGAAGGTATCGGAAGCGAAGGCTTAGCTTGGTTGAAGAGAGTGAAAAAAGAAACGGGAATGTATGTTTCTACAGAAGTTGCCACTCAAAAACATGTATACGAAGCTCTTAAATACGGAGTAGATTTACTTTGGATCGGTGCACGTACAACTGCAAACCCTTTTGCTGTACAAGAAATTGCAGAAGCTTTACAAGGAGTCGATATTCCTGTACTAGTAAAGAATCCTGTAAATCCTGATCTCGAATTATGGATCGGTGCACTGGAACGTTTAAGCAATGTTGGTTTAACTAAACTGGGAGCTATACACAGAGGATTCAGTTCTTTCGACAAAAAGATATACCGTAACCTTCCACAATGGCATATACCAATCGAATTGAAACGTCGTTACCCTGATCTTCCGATCATTTGCGACCCTAGCCATATCGGAGGAAAACGCGATTTGATTCAACCGCTTTCTCAACAAGCTATGGATTTGAATTTCGAAGGTCTGATCATCGAAACACATTGCAACCCCGATTCTGCTTGGAGTGATGCTTCTCAACAAGTAACACCTGAGAGATTAAAGGAAATACTAGGTGCATTAATTATACGTGAAGGTAAACAAACAACTGAAGATTTATCAGCTCTTCGCCGTCAAATTGATGAAGCAGACGATCAGTTACTCGAACTTATAGCTAAACGCATGCGTGTTTCCAAAGAGATCGGCACTTTCAAAAAAGAGCATAATATGACTATCGTACAAACCGATCGTTATGATGAAATTCTGACTAAACGTATTGCTCAAGCTACTGAAATGGGTATGAATCCTGAATTTATGCGTGTTATACTAGAAGCTATACACGAAGAATCAGTAAGAGTGCAACTGGATATTTTAAATAAATAAAAGTCGGAAGACCTCTTTATAAAAATTAAATAGCCAGTTGATAAATCAATAAACAACTGGCTATATTTTATAATACACAGTTATGAAAATATTAATATTAGGTGCAGGAAAGATGGGATCTTTCTTTTCTGATGTACTGAGTTCCAATCATGAGGTTGCGATATTTGACACAAACCCCGATCGATTAAAATTCGCTTACAATGTGGTAAGGATGAGTGATCCGAAAGAAATTTCGGAATTCAATCCGGAGTTAGTTATCAATGCGGCAACCGTAAAATATACTATTGATGCATTCAAAACTATTCTGCCATACATTAGCGAAACTTGTATTATCTCGGATATAGCATCGGTAAAAACAGGCTTACAGGAATTTTACGCATCCATAAAACAACCTTTTGCCTCTTCACACCCTATGTTCGGACCTACCTTTGCCGATCTGCGGAACCTTAGCACCCAAAGTGCCATTGTTATATCAGAATCATCGGAAAAGGGTAAAGAGTTCTTTCTGGATTTATACAGAAGCCTACACCTTCAAGTATTTGAATACAGCTTCGATGAGCATGATCAAACGATAGCCTATTCGCTATCTATACCTTTTGCTTCAACTCTGGTATTTGCCTCGGTTATGAAACATCAGGAAGCTCCAGGAACTACTTTCAAAAGACACATGGATATTGCCAAAGGTCTTTTGTCGGAAGACGATTTCCTTTTGACTGAGATTTTATTCAACCCATATACTCCACAACAAGTGGAACAGATAAGAGAAGAACTGGGACAATTGCTTTCAATCATCGAAAAGAAAGATGCCGGTGAAATGTTAGAATTCTTAACGAAAGTGAGAAAAAATATAGAATAGTTGTAGGGGCGTATTGCATACGCCCGTAATTTTTTAGAGCGTATGCAATACGCCCCTACAAAGCAAAAAAAAGAGTATTTCTAATTGAAATACTCTTTTCATTTATATAGTATAAATTATTTCGATCAACCGACGCTACCCTCTAAACTAATTTGGAGTAATTTCTGAGCTTCTACCGCAAATTCCATAGGAAGTTTTTGCATAACTTCTTTTGCATAACCGTTTACAATCAATCCTACTGCATCTTCGGTGGCTATACCTCGTTGATTACAATAAAAAACCTGATCTTCGCTAATCTTGGAAGTTGTAGCCTCGTGTTCTATAATAGCTGAAGAGTTAGCTATTTCGGAATACGGAAATGTATGGGCACCGCATCTATCACCGAGCAATAAACTATCACATTGTGAGTGATTACGGGCATTCTCAGCCTTTGGAGACACCTTTACCAATCCTCTATAAGAGTTCTGACTTTGTCCTGCCGAGATACCTTTAGAAACAATACGGCTTCGGGTATTTTTACCAATGTGAATCATCTTCGTTCCTGTATCTGCTTGCTGATGATGGTTAGTAACTGCAACCGAGTAGAATTCTCCGCTTGAGTTATCTCCGACCAATATACAAGACGGGTACTTCCATGTTATAGCTGAACCTGTTTCAACCTGAGTCCACGATATTTTAGATGATTCTCCTTTACAGATTCCACGTTTAGTTACAAAGTTGTAGATACCGCCTTTACCCTCTTTATCACCCGGATACCAGTTTTGAACAGTCGAATATTTCACTTCTGCACGATCCATAGCAACTATCTCAACAATAGCAGCATGCAGCTGGTTTTCGTCCCTCATAGGAGCAGTACAGCCTTCCAGGTAACTCACATACGAATCGTCATCGGCAACAAGTAAAGTTCTTTCGAACTGACCTGTATTAGCTGCATTGATACGGAAGTAAGTCGAAAGCTCCATCGGGCAACGAACTCCCTTTGGAATATAAGCGAACGAACCGTCACTAAATACAGCCGAGTTTAAAGCCGCAAAATAATTATCCTTGGATGGAACAACCGTCCCTAAGTACTTCTTAACCAAGTCAGGATATTCCTGCACGGCTTCACCGAAAGAACAAAAGATAATTCCTTTTTCGGACAATACATCCCTGAATGTCGTTTTTACTGAAACGCTGTCCATTACAACATCCACAGCCATTCCTACTAATTTTTTTTGCTCGTTTATAGAAATACCTAATTTATCGAATGTCTTCAATAATTCGGGGTCTACCTGATCTAAACTTTCGGGAGCTATTTTTTGTTTTGGAGCCGAATAATAAATTACATCCTGATAGTTAATCTCAGGAATATCTAACTGTGCCCATTCAGGCATTTTCATTGTAAGCCAATGTCTGTAAGCATTCAGTCTGTATTCCAACAACCATTCGGGTTCATTTTTTTTAGATGAAATCAGCCTGATCACATCTTCATTCAAACCCTTACCAATGGATTCGTTTTCTATATCGGTTACGAAACCATATTTATAATCACCGGATGTTATCTCATCCAATATTGTATCTTGATCTTCTTGCATTTTATATTTAATCCTTTAGTACAATTGATATTTTTAATAATAAACCCTTTCTATTATATATGCGAATATATAAAAGATTACACATATATGAAAACAATCAGCCAAGAGGGTTTGTTCTAGCTATAATAAAATCGAGATATTGATCGGCAAAATTAAGACATTCTAATAATCATATTACCCGGTATTCTGGATTTTTATAATTAAAAAACATAAAAAATGCTACAAAACAGCATTATATTTTGTTTCTTTGCACCAAATTAAGGCGTGAAGTATCTAAATCACTCATATCGAAGATACAAAAATAAAAGCAGAGTAAATATTTTATGTCAAAAAATCGTCAACTAAAGACTACATCTCTATTTGGAACCGGTGTAACTACAACTGTAAGTATTACCTTAGTTTTATTTTTACTGGGATTGACTTTTTTTGTAGGAGTTATGGGACGCGAAATCTCATCATTTATAAAAGAGAACCTCAGTATAACGATAGAGTTATCAGACGACACAACAGATGCCGCCGCTGCAAAACTTCAAAAACAGCTTAATGCCAAGCCTTATATAAAATCGGTAACCTTCATCAGTAAAGATGAAATTAAAAAGGAACTGATAGAAGAGTTAGGCGGTGACCCTGAAGAAATACTGGGATATACACCGGCATCAAATTATTTTGACATTACTCTAAAATCCGAATATGCCAATATCGACAGCATCAAGGTGGTTGAGAAAAGCCTTAAAGGACAAAAAATTGTAAAGAGTTTCTTATATAGCGAAGATACGATAGAGATGATCAACTCGAACCTATCGAAGGTAGGAACAGGATTATTGATACTAGCCGTTATATTGATGTTTATATCATTCACTCTTATCAGAAACACTATCCGGCTTAACATTTATGCCAAACGTTTTTTAATAAACACCATGCAATTGGTTGGTGCCACAAATGGTTTTATTCGTAAACCTTTTGTCATTAAAGCAATAGTATATGGTGTGATAGCTGCTATCATCGCAAATATCGGAATCACTGCATTGATATATATGCTGGCTAAAGAGTTTCCTGAAATCATCTCGATAATAAGGATGCAGAATCTGGTTATCCTCTATGTTGTTGTTTTGGCATTAGGTATAATCCTTCCGCTTTTGGCAACCACATCGGCAGTAAACCGATATTTAAATATGAATACAAATAACTTGTATCACGCTTAATATAAAAAGTAAACAAGTGGGCAAGTAAAACGAGTAAACTAAAAAAGAAGATGGAAAAGAAAAATTTTGCATTAGGCAAACTTAATTACATAATATGTGCAGCATCGTTTGCGATTATTATGATTGGTTTTTTATTAATGACAGGCTCGTCAACCAGTATCGAAAGCGGTTTTCAACCTGATATTTTTAGCACGCGACGTATTGTTGCAGGTCCCATGTTTTCTTTTTTTGGTTTCTTACTGATGATAGTCGGAATATTATACCCGAACAAGCAAAAAGACGATTCTTTAGCTCAGGATTCCCCCAAAGCATAACATAACACACCGGAAAATATAAAATAAAACGTACTATTTAAAGAATGGATACACTACAGACTATTATTATAGCCATTGTAGAAGGGCTTACAGAGTTTCTACCAATATCATCGACCGGTCACATGATTATAGCTGAGAAGCTATTAGGCATCGAGAGTACCGATTTCGTTAAAGCATTTACAGTTATCATCCAATTCGGAGCCATATTATCTGTATTAGTTCTTTATTGGAAACGTTTCTTCCAATCGTGGGATTTCTACATTAAATTATTAATCGGATTTATACCTGCTGCTATTTTGGGGCTTTTATTCAATGATGTTATTGATGATATGCTCGAAAACGTATATGTAGTAGCTACAACTTTGGTTTTAGGAGGTATTGTTATGCTATTCGTTGATAAATGGTTTAACTCTCCCGACAAGGACAAAGAAATCACCTATAAGAATGCATTTATTATTGGATGTTTCCAATGTATTGCTATGATTCCCGGCGTATCCCGCTCAATGTCAACTATTGTCGGAGGTATGAGTCAAAAACTGACACGTAAATCGGCTGCCGAATTTTCTTTCTTTCTTGCAGTGCCTACTATGGCAGCGGCAACAGGATATAAATTACTAAAGCTACTGATGCAACCTGACGGGGCTCAGATTCTACAAGACAATATGTCAACCTTAATCATTGGTAATTTAGTTGCATTTGTTGTAGCTATGCTAGCCATTAAATTCTTTATCGGCTATGTAACCAAATACGGATTCAAGCTATTTGGCTGGTACAGAATCGTTTTAGGACTAGGAATTCTTATTTACTTACTTACAGGTCACGACCTGAATATTCTATAAGGTCACAGACCCTATTTATTACTTTGGCAAGTAAGGTCACAGACCTATTTATTGCTTTGGCAAGTATAAAAATAGTTAACAGGTATATGAGTAAACAAACTTTGAGGCTCGTAAATTTAAAAAGATCATTAAATACTTGCTATTATAAAAAAACAGATGGATTTCATTTCGGGAGAAATTATATATATAGATAAACCTTTAAACTGGACATCTTTTGATTTGGTACGGAAATTGCGTAGTAAATTATGTAGAGGTTTGAATATAAAGAAACTGAAAGTTGGTCATGCCGGAACATTAGACCCTTTGGCAACAGGGGTAATGATTATATGTACCGGAAAAAAGACCAAACTTATCGAGACTTTCCAGTATCAGGGAAAGGAATATGTAGCTACTATTAAACTAGGCGCCACTACTCCTTCTTTCGATTTGGAAACGGAAGTAGATAAAACCTTTCCGACCGCGCATATAACAAAAGAGCTGGTCGAGGAAACACTTAAGTCATTTGTTGGACGGATCGAGCAGATTCCCCCGGCATATTCGGCTTGCAAAGTAAACGGTGAAAGAGCTTATAATCTGGCACGTAACGGTGAAGAGGTAGAACTAAAACCGAAAGTACTTGTTATAGATGAGATAGAGTTACTCGATTTCGCCAAAGACAGTATTAAAATACGCGTAGTATGCAGTAAAGGCACTTATATCAGAGCTTTGGCACGAGATATTGGTGAAGCACTTCAATCAGGAGGACATCTTACAGCTCTTATACGTACCCGGATTGGAGAAGTTACTCTAGATCAATGTATGAAGGCAGAAGATATAGATAATATTATCTATCAGTAAACAGCTGACAGGATACCGTAGAGGCTGACTTGTGTGTCTGCCCGAATCAGGAAAAAGTAAACAGTAAAAAAAGAGATAATAAGACAGTAGAAAAAGTGTTACTTTTGTCACTTTTGTCACCTTTTTTATCAGTATCTTTTGATTAACAATCACTTATGAAAGTGAAAAAAGTGACACTTATTACTCATTTACGAGTAACTTTTGTTACTTATTTTGTTTACTTTTTGCGACTAATGAGTCTTTATGGTAGAGATTTTAAAGCTTTGATAGGCATAAATAATAATAAGAAATAAATAAACAGATATATAAATATGAAACTTTCACAATTTAGATTCGATTTTCCAGAGGAACTAATTGCTAGTCATCCTAACAAGAATAGAGATGAATCACGAATGTTAGTTTTCGACCGAAAGACCGGTCAAGTCGAACATAAGCAATTTAAGGACATCCTTGAGTACTTCGATGATAAAGATGTTTTTGTTTTCAACGACACGAAAGTATTTCCTGCACGTCTTTACGGCAATAAAGAGAAAACAGGAGCAAAAATCGAGGTTTTCTTATTACGTGAACTCAACGAAGAATTCCATCTTTGGGATGTATTGGTTGATCCCGCCCGTAAAATAAGAATAGGCAATAAATTGTATTTTGGCGATGATGATTCGATGGTAGCCGAAGTAATTGACAATACAACTTCACGCGGACGTACACTAAGGTTCTTATATGATGGTCCGGCAGAAGAATTCAAGACAGCTCTTTATTCTTTAGGAGAAACACCAATTCCTAAGTATCTGGGTCGTCAGGAGGAAGAAGATGACAAACACAGATACCAAACCATATTTGCAAAAAACGAAGGTGCCGTTGTAGCTCCTGCGGCAGGTATGCACTTCAGCCGTGAATTGCTGAAGCGTATGGAAATAAAAGGGATTGATTTTGCTCATATCACTTTGCACTCAGGATTAGGCAACTACAGAGAAATTGATGTAGAAGACCTTACCAAGCACAAAATGGATTCGGAGCAAATGGAAGTTACACAACATGCTGCCGATATTGTAAATAAAGCAAAAGCGAATGGGGCTAAGATCTGTGCCGTAGGTACATCATCTATGCGAGCTATAGAAACGATCGTAAGTACCGACCATCAGTTAAAAGCAAGCAAGGGATGGACTAACAAGTTTATATTCCCTCCTTATGAGTTTAACATTGCTGATGCCATGGTAACAAACTTACACCTTCCACAATCAACACTACTTATGATGACTGCTGCATTTGGCGGATATGATAAAGTAATGGAATTGTACGAAGAAGCTGTAAAAGAGAAATACCGTTTCGGAACTTATGGCGACTCGATGCTAATTCTTTAAGAAACAAGACATTTTGTCATACATCATAAAAAACGGACGAAAAGCTAAATATTGCTTTTCGTCCGTTTCTTTTTTAATCGCTATACTCGCCTGAGTAATAAAAAGGTCTGTGACCTTATTTTTTCCAAAGCTGTTCCATATCCTCTAAAGTCTTACCTTTTGTTTCAGGAAGGAATTTCCAAACAAACACAGCAGCCAGCACAGACATAGCACCGTATATCCAATAAGCAAATCCATGGTTGAATGTACTTACTAAAGTTTCATTCTTATCCATAATAGGGAAAGTCCACGAAATAAGAAAATTCGACACCCATTGTGCAGCAACTGCGATGGACATCACAGACGATCGTACTGAGTTCGGGAATATTTCAGACAACATAACCCAGCAAACAGGTCCCCATGACATGGCAAACCCTGCAGTGTATGTCAACATAAAAATCAATTTCAAAGTTCCATTCAGGTTTTGAGAGAATGAGGTTCCCAATCCTAACATAGATACAGCCATAATCAATGCACCAATAATCAACAGGGGTTTACGACCGAATTTATCCACAGTCATAATTGCCAATACTGTAAACGACAAGTTTATTATACCGACAATGATGGTTTGTAACAAAGCCGAATCTGTTCCCGATCCCATACTCTTGAAAATCTCAGGAGCATAATACAACACAACATTGATTCCTACAAACTGCTGGAAAGCAGAAAGTAACACCCCAGTTATAATGATAAGGAATCCATAAGAACGGATAGGTACAAACAGAGCTATTATAAAACTACAGATCATTGATATTTCAAGAGCACTTGGTACTCCCGCAAGGGAAAGAGCCAAAAGACCGACAACGAACAAAACTAACCATGTCATCATAAACTTATAATATGGTTTTAATGAGGCTGTTTCATCTTTGTCAAAACTATATTGGATTTCATCCATTTCTTTCTTGGCAGCAGTAGCTCCAACAAGTTTAGTCAGAATATCGAGACCTTTTTCTTTATGCCCTTTCATTATCAACCATCTTGGAGTCTCAGGAGCAAAGAACAACAGTACAAAGAATAGACCCGAAGGAATTGCCAATGAGGCAAACATCCATCTCCAGCCCATTGCATGCAACCATTGAGTATCGCCTTGTTTTGCTATAAAGTAATTAACAAAGTACACAACCAACATACCAAATATAATGGCAAATTGATTGAGAGCGACTAAGCTGCCTCGTTTCTCAGGAGGAGCTATTTCGGCAATATACATAGGAGATACCATAGAAGCAATACCAACCCCTATTCCACCGATGATACGGTAAAAAACGAAATGGTACACAAATGTATGATCCTGTACATCGGGCATATGATAGCCTATTTCAGGCCACGCTGAGCCTATAGCAGCAAACAAAAAGAGGATAGCTGCCGCAAATAAAGCCTTCTTACGACCAAATTGCTGACTTACCCATCCTGCAATAGCAGCTCCGAATATACATCCGATCAAAGCACTACTAATAACAAATCCTTCCATAGCGTTTGCCTCATTGGTTGGCAAACCCATAGGATCAATAAAAAAATGACGGAGAGATTCCACCGTACCCGAAATTACTGCCGTATCGTATCCGAAAAGCAATCCTCCGAGAGTAGCTATAACAGTTAGCCCGATGGTATATGATTTACTAGCTTCGTTTTTCATTAAAATGGTATTAAAAGGTATATAGAAACTATTATAAACAAGCAAGACTCCTTTGGTCTTGCTTGTTTATTTTAAATCATTATTAGATATGCATGTTTACAATAGCTTCATAAAGCTCTTGCTTACCACTGATTTGTGCAGGCTCGCCCGATTTATGAGCAATAGTGCGTAAATCTTCCAGAGTCAGTTTTCCATCTTCAAATGCTTTACCATTACCGCCATTGAATGAAGCATAACGAGCTTCACGCATTTTTGTATAATCTGAGTTTTGAAGTACGTCGGCAGCAATCAACAAACCACGTGCAAATGTATCCATACCCGATACATGAGCGATAAACAAATCTTCGGCATCTGTTGAGTTACGACGAATTTTAGCATCGAAGTTCACACCGCCGTTACCAACACCACCCGCAGGAAGCATTACTAACCACGCTTGAGCCAATTCATACAAGTCGATAGGGAATTGGTCTGTATCCCATCCGTTTTGATTATCTCCACGGTTAGCATCGATACTACCTAATAGACCAGCATCAACAGCTGCTTGTAATTCGTGTTCGAAAGTATGTCCTGCCAATGTAGCATGATTCACTTCGATATTTACTTTGAAATCATTCTCTAAACCATAATGACGGATAAAACCAATTACTGTTTCAGTATCAAAATCGTATTGATGTTTAGTTGGTTCCATTGGTTTAGGCTCGATAAGGAATGTTCCTTTGAAACCTTGTTTACGAGCATAGTCACGAGCCATAATAAGCATACGAGCCAAGTGATCTTTTTCACGCCTCATATCTGTATTCAAAAGGCTCATATAACCTTCGCGTCCTCCCCAGAATACATAATTTGCACCATCAAGAGCAATAGTAGCATCAATCGCATTTTTGATTTGAGTACCTGCGCATGCAACCACATCAAAATTAGGGTTTGTAGCCGCCCCATTCATATAGCGTTCGTTACTGAACACATTGGCAGTACCCCACAGTAATTTGATACCCGAAGCCGCTTGTTTCTCTTTAGCGTATTCTACAATAGCCTGAAGATTTTTTTCGTACTCCACCCAATTGTTGCCCGGCTCAATTAAATCCACATCGTGGAAGCAATAAAAACCGAAGCCCATTTTAGTCATGAACTCAAAACCTGCATCCATTTTATATTTAGCACGGCTAAGTGCATCAGCACCGTTTTTCCAAGGATGATGAATAGTGGGGCCGCCAAACGGATCGCCGCCATCAGCACACAATGTATGCCACCAAGCCATAGCGAAACGCATCCAGTCTTTCATAGACTTGCCCATTACTATTTGTTTTTCGTCATAATAACGAAACGCCAGTGGATTTTTACTTTCTTTTCCTTCAAATTTGATTTTTCCGATATTTGGGAAAAACTCTTTACTTCCTTTTAAAATTTCCATGATCTAGATTTTTGTAATATTTAAATGATTAATTTCTTATCTATTAGGTTTAAAGCCTTATTTGATTAATTCTTTCCAACGTTGATAAGCATCTCTGTACTGACTCGTCTTATCTAACTCAGGCTCCACAACTGATAGTTTCTCAAGAGAACCGAAAGCTTCATCGTTAGAAGCATAAATTCCGACTCCCATACCTGCACCTTTAGCAGCACCCGCAGCCCCATCTGTATTAAACAGTTCGATAGTTGCACCACTTACACTAGCCAAAGTCTGTGCAAAAAGAGGACTCAAAAACATATTGGCATAACCTGCTCTTATAAGATGGATGTTCATACCCATTTCTTTCATAATCTCCATACCATATTCGTATGAAAAGACAATTCCTTCCTGAGCTGCACGTAATAAATCGGATTTATTATGAACATTAAAGTTGATTCCGTGAATAGAGCAATTCACTTCTTTGTTTTCTAAAACACGTTCTGCCCCATTACCGAATGGTATAATAGATACACCGTTAGCCCCTATGGACGATTGTGCTGCCAGATTATTCATATCACCATAAGACAATCCGTCCAATGCCAGATTTCGTCTTAACCATGAATTAAGAATACCTGTACCATTGATACAAAGGAGAACACCCAGACGGGTCTGCTCTTCGGTATAATTGACGTGTGCAAATGTATTTACACGCGATTTTTTATCATAATCCAATTGATCCAATACTCCGTAAACTACCCCCGAAGTTCCGGCAGTAGATGCAATTTCACCGGGGTTGAACACATTTAAGGACAGTGCATTATTCGGTTGATCGCCTGCACGGTATGTAATTGGAGTACCTTGTTTCAAGCCAAGTTCTTTTGCTGCCGTAGCTGAAACTTCGCCTTGAAGTCCGAATATAGGTTTGATCTCGGGAAAAAAACTTTTAGGTATCCCGTAATAATTCAAGACATCCTCCGACAGGCATTTATTCTTAAAATCCCAGAACATACCTTCCGACAATCCTTCGATAGTCATAACGGCATCACCCGATAGTTTCATGGCGATATAATCACCGGGAAGCATCAATTTATCTATCTTTTGGAATATCTCGGGCTCATGTTCTTTCACCCAAGCTAATTTAGAAGCAGTGAAATTTCCGGGAGAGTTAAGTAGATGAGAAAGGCATTTTTCGTGTCCTATAGCATTGAAAGCTTTCTCCCCATAAGGAACCGCACGGCTATCGCACCAGATAATAGAAGGGCGAAGTACTTTCTGATCTTTATCAACAAGTACCAATCCATGCATCTGCCATGTGATACCTATCGCTTTGATGTCCTCACCCTTGATGCCCGATTTTGACATGATTGATTGATGGGCATTTTTCAGATTGTCCCACCACTCTTCGGGCTCTTGCTCTGCCCAACCCGGTTTAACCGCTGTAATTTTCATTTCTTCTTTCGGATAAAAATCCGAAGCTATTATCTTGCCCGAAGCAGCTTCAACCAAGCAGGCTTTCACAGAAGAACTACCTATGTCATATCCTAATAGATACATATATTTTATGTGTTTATGGTTATTAAGGTCACAGACCAGTTTGTTTATCAGTATTAAGTAAGGAAATCGGTTTGCATATTTAGATGCTTGTTTTCAATCTATTGTATGCTTTTTTATCGAACTTATAATAACGTGCTGCACGATGTGATACTCCTAGTTGTTTTTCAGCCAAAGGCAGAACATAAGTCATAGTAGCCACTTTTTTATGAAAATTACGAATATCAATTTTCTTATTATAAATAGACTCGTACAGGCGATGCAATTGGCTAATCGTAAATTTTTGAGGGAGTAAATCGAATACGATAACCGGATCGGTTTCAATCCAACGGCGTATATCAATTAAAGAGGCTTCAACTATTTTATTATGGTCAAATGGCATATCGGGAAGTTCGCTCAACGGGCACCACTCTACTGCTTTATATTTAGTTATATTGCTTACGTTAAGTTTTCTTCCAATTTTACAGAGCGAAAAGTAAGCTACAGTTATCAGTCTGTCAATATCGGGCTTGTATGCCTGATCCAGCCATTTTATATCTTGAGGGTTACTCGCCCTGTCGGGTGCAGCAAAACAACGGAACTGTTTCAAAGTCATACGTCTTATGCCTGTAAGTTCGTACAAGACACGCGAAGCTGCATCATCAACATCTTCATTATCAAAAATAAGACTACCGGGAAGTTTTAATCTTTTAGGATCGTTCTCATCTATGTTGTTACGCTGAACCAAAAGTATATTCAATTGCTCATCGTCAAAACCAAAGACAACACAATCAACAGAGACATAGGTATGTATAAAATTGGTCTTCATGGTATATCTTAAACTAAAAGTTATATCTATATGATTAGGCTTGAACAAATATACAAAATAACTTCAACCACAAAACATATACGAATATAATATCTAGTTAAATATTTGAAACACAATTTATTGTATATTGTACGATAAACAATAAGAATAGCGAGTATATTGTACTATATACAGTAAGATGTCCTGCAAATAAAGGGATAAAATAGTGATATGCAATTTTGTTTAATTATGTTAAAGCAAACAATAAGAAAAATTGAATATTCGAACATTTTAGAACACAAAAAAAGAGATCTAGAAAAACCTCCTTTAAATACAGACTACTTATTCACCAATTATATCAGCTTTTACTTTGCAACAGAGTCTCCAAATATTTTTTGAGAATTATTGCATGATTATGCACAGGATCTTTAGCCGCATATAATAACGTTACAATAGGGTGAAGTTCTATTTCATCAATATAGGTACGCATGTCAGGCGCATTAGCCAACTCTTTCTGATAAGCAATAACAAATGCCTCCCAATTTCTATCAATGCTCTGGTGATACCACTTACGAAGTGAAGAAGAAGGTGTTATATCTTTAGCCCAAAGATCATAATGCAGGTTTTCTTTCTTTACACCTCTTGGCCACAAACGGTCAACTAAAATTCTGAAACCATCACTTTCGTCGAAGTCTTCATAAACACGCTTAATGTTAATTGATGTCATATTTAAAGTAAATTGTATCGTTATACATAGATTAGCTGGAAACAAATATAACAATTTACAAAACAAAAGCCGCCGGATCAAATATGATCCGGCGGCTTTCTATATTATAAAACAGAATTAATATCTATAGTGGTCTGCCTTGAATGGACCATCTACCGGCACATCCAGATAAGCAGCTTGCTCCGGGGTAAGTTTAGTCAGCTTAACACCGATTTGAGCTAAGTGTAAACGTGCAACTTCTTCATCCAAATGCTTAGGCAAACGATATACACCTACTGCATAATCTTTTTGCCATAATTCTATTTGAGCCAATGTTTGGTTTGTAAATGAGTTACTCATCACAAATGAGGGGTGACCTGTTGCACAACCTAAATTAACCAAACGACCTTCTGCCAATAAGAATATCGAATTACCTGTTGGGAAAGTATATTTATCTACCTGAGGTTTAATATTTGTATGCTTAACACCTGCAAAAGTAACCAGCTTATCTACTTGTATTTCGTTGTCGAAGTGACCGATATTACAAACGATAGCCTGATCTTTCATGGCTTTCATGTGGTCTATTGTAATAATATCTTTGTTACCAGTTGTAGTTACATAAATATTACCTTCTTTTACAGCCTCTTCCATAGTTGTCACTTCAAAACCTTCCATAGCAGCTTGTAGCGCACAAATAGGATCGATCTCAGTAACAATCACACGAGCTCCGTATGAGCGTAATGAATGCGCACAACCTTTACCGACATCACCATAACCGGCAACAACGGCAACTTTTCCGGCAATCATTACATCCGTAGCACGTTTG
Source organism: Indolivaga alginatilytica (assembly GCF_003201355.1). GTDB lineage: Bacteria > Bacteroidota > Bacteroidia > Bacteroidales > Dysgonomonadaceae > Dysgonomonas_A > Dysgonomonas_A alginatilytica. The sequence goes on along the minus strand of NZ_QICL01000003.1, from coordinate 128,514 downwards.
ATACCATCAGCCAATGATTCACGACATCCGTACAGATTATCGAATTTCGATTTAGTAACCGAGTCATTTACATTGATAGCAGGAATCAATAATTCGCCACGCTCCATCATCTGATAAAGACGGTGTACACCTGTAGTTGTTTCTTCCGAAACTCCTTTCCAATCGGCTACTGTACGATGCCATCTCTGGCTATCTTCTTTTAAGATTTTGTTTAGAGTATCAAGAATAACTTGTTCTTCGTGATTACCTCCTTTACGATCTATTGTTTTAGCATCATCTTCGGCTTTGAATCCCCAATGAATCAACAATGTAGCATCACCTCCATCGTCAACAATCAAATTAGGACCTTTACCTCCGGGGAAATTAAGAGCCTGCTCGGTACACCACCAATATTCTTCTAATGTTTCGCCTTTCCAAGCAAATACAGGAACACCAGACGCAGCTATTGCAGCAGCAGCATGATCTTGCGTAGAAAATATATTACAACTACACCAGCGAACATCTGCCCCCAGCGTTGTCAATGTTTCTATCAAAACCGCCGTTTGGATAGTCATGTGAAGCGATCCCATAATGCGAGCACCTTTCAAAGGTTTAGAATCTCCGTATTTTTCACGAAGAGCCATTAAACCCGGCATCTCATGCTCACCTATCTCTATTTCTTTTCTACCGAAGTCAGCCAGACTAATGTCTGCAACCAAGTATGGTAAATTGGGCAATAATTCTTTTGACATAAATTGTTATTGTTCTTATTAAGGTCTCAGACCTATTTGTTAATTGGGTAAGTATAATTGCAACTGATAGTTATTTCTTGAAATGTTACAAAAATACTTATTATTAGTTATCCAAGTATTCTTTACAAAGATAGAATTTTTTTACAACTTTTTTCTATAAATAGAAAATGGATAAAGCTCTAAAAATCTGTATTATCTTATTTTACAATATTTACAGGATGCTTAACCCCTTTATAACTTTTCAAGACTGCACGGGTAGAGCCGACCTTTAGTTTTGTTTCTAATTTAACAGGCATACGATTGTTATCGTCGGTAATATATACTTTCATAGCCTCTTTACCTCCATCAAAAGCATCATCTTGAATGTATAGTGTCAATTTCAGGCAATTATATTTCTTATCATCATTAGCCTTTACAGCCTCTTTTCCATTGTATACAATTCGCATACTCACTTTTGACTTCCCTGTTACAAAATTGACTTTTGTCTCCGTTCCAATTTTCATCTGCGGATAGTTCAGAGTACGAGCATAGAAAAGGACACTCATCAAATCATAGGTACAACCCGAAAAGCTAAGAGTCTCATCAAATTTGAAATCTCCGTTTTTATGTCGTATGGCACGAATCTTCACATCATTACCACCCGGGTATGAGTACGTTAATCGTTCTTTAGTATAGTCGCCTCCTTCATGTGCATCCTTGAAGTATGCCAATGGCAATATCCCTTTTGTTGTATAACAAGCCAGAGTATCGCTTAATTCAAATACTTTTCGGGCAAATCCTTGTGATTCCGAGATCAGAGTCATTTTATATGCATCATTACCCGCATATTTTATATTTTGAGTAGACAGTGTTGCATATCCACCTTTAATAGTAGCCGCAAATTTTATATAAAGGTCATAGCTTAATTGTTCGCCTGCATCAAAGTATTTATTATCAACACTACACTGCGACGACGCATTGGTTATCGTCAATAACGACATTGCCAATAAAATTGTCAGTTTATTTAATAGCTTCATTGTCTGTTGTAAATTTCTGTTTCTATTTTCAATACGATTGATTATAATTAGCACCAGTATTCTGATTCTGGTTTTGATTCATCCCATTTGCATTATTCCTATTCGATTTTTGTTGAGATTCTCTTTTTTCGTTCTGGGCATCTCTACGCTCCATCGCTTTCTTGCGTTTCTCGTCATCCTTCGGTTTATTCTTGGTGATATCCAACGGTTTTTGCTTATCCAATGGTGCCCAAAGAACATCCCAATACTCCTTTATCTCCCAGAATGGTTTAAGATCAAGAGCCTTAGAATAATAATACACCATCTCGGGTTGCCTCATTTCCGAATATTCTCCGGTATCCCATTTTCCGTTTCCATTATTATCCACTATGGCCCGCGCATAATATATCCCGGGATTAATAAACTCGAAAGATGCAGCACCATCCTTGACCGGCGCCTGATACATTGCTTTATCCGATTTATCTAATAATTCGACGAAAGCAGGTACACTATCCGGCAAATTCGACATGGAGAATATAAATGATCCGTATTCATCCAGTTTTTTTATTTTAAAAAGAGCCTCCAATCTATCATTCCATAATCCGGAATAACTATGTATTGCTCCCGAATCTACTGCAAACCGGTATTCTTCTCCGAATCTCCATTTATGTTGCAGCTGATATTTACGAGGGTTTAAAGTATCCTGTTTCAGGATATAATTTACATCCGAATATGTGGAATCAGCTTTGAGGCCTAAACGGATTTTACTCTTATCGAAATCCTTTACCGGAAAATCAAATTCAATATCAATATTTCTGTATACATCAAAAGTCTGAGCAATATTAGTAGTAAGAGCTAAGAATGTTATTTCCGGCTCTTTACCTTTCTTTTTCTCGTCTTTAGGAGGTGTCTTTTTCTTAGTCCTGTTTATAAATTTCAACGTATCAGTTACGGATTGTAATAAATTCAAAGAATCGGTCTTATTATAAGACACTTTCAAATTTATAGTATCCATATCAGCGATAGCCTTTTCTGTTATCCAGAATTTCAAAGTATCATTACCGGCTGTCCGTTCGAGTACCGTCCATTCCGATATTCCATATGGAACATCCAAAGGTTCAATTTTCGGCATTTCTGTAGCTGATCCAAAATAAATAGAAATTATATCGTCTGTTAATCGTTCATGTTTTTGCAAATATTGTCGTTTGAAATCCGACGTAAAAGACCGTAATACAACATTATCCGGTAAAAACTTCGTATAGTTTACGGTACGTATAGTATCAACTGTCAAATCTTTATTGAAAATAGTATCCTCGCGAACAGCCCCTTGAACCGTTGGTACAATAATGGTCTCTAAAAAGGCAATGGCCTCAGCCGGATTATCATATTTATAATCTCTGTTTACATCATCCAGGGCGTATAGTTTGTATTCTCCGGGAGCTATACCTTTTATGGTAAATCGACCTAACTCATTAGTTCTCGAAATTCTCTTAAATGGCAATTTAGTGAATGCCGTATCCGACAAATCGGAATGTATACCCACATACATTCCCGATACAGGCTCCAGATTATATGCGGAGAGCACTTTACCCGAGATAGAGAGAGTATCTACAATCTCTCCTGTAGAAAAAGACAAAGCAAAGTTCTCCAATGCATTCTTTTCATTATTATCGACAATAGCATCCGTAAAATCAACGGTATAAGTGGTATTAGCAATTAACGTGTCTTTTAATTCGACTATTACCCTGTTATTTTGAGCACGAATTATAGGGAAATTCTTTTGAGGAGGTGTTACGATCACCTTCTCCATCGGTTTTTCGATTTGCACAAGCTCATCGAACACAATTTGGATTTTGCCACTTTTCACGAATGTCTGATTAGGCTGAGGCGTTGACGATAGAACCTTAGGCGGATCAAAATCATAATCGCCCCCCGAAGGTGACCCGATACTCGCACACGATATAACAATTATACCGGACACGACTAATATTAAATTACGGATCACGTCTTTTCTCACACTCGTGATTGAATATTTAAGCATATGGAGTTTATCTATTTTAGACAAAAGTACGATGTTTTGAGTTATGACTAATTAGAACTGCTGTAAAATATTTATCACCACACTACTTACTGAACAAACCTGATAAAGATTTCAAACGAAAAACCTTATTCAATTTATACAACGAAAACAGAAGTGACAACACCCAAAGAGGTATTCCTGCAATGATAATATAATTTGGTGCATATTTAACAATACAAAAAGCTAATAAAACTAGAATAAAACTAATAAAACCTATTGTAAGATTTTCATTAGTCCATTCAAAACGGCTTAACTTTCGTCCTAACACAAATACCAAAGGTAAATATAGGGAGTAAGCGATAAGATACGCCATACCAACCGAATCGAAATTATAGAATGGAAATAAACAATACATACTTCCTATATATATCAGAAGAAATAAAGTCTCCGAAAAGAAATAGATAAGTCCTTTTCCTTTAGCCAGGAGAATAAAACCCAAAGGCCATGACAAGACCTTAAAGAAAGTTCCTAAAATCTGCCAGTTGAGAATGGCGGCTGCATTCTCAAAATCAAAAGAGTATAATAAAGATAAAACGACCTTAGAAGATAATAACAATAAAACTATCATAGGAACAGCCACTATGAGAACTATATAAGTCTGTTCATTTATCAAAAGTTTGGTTTTTGTATTATCTGCGATAATAGCACATAAACGGGGATAAAAATCGGAACCCATTGACTTCAGTATCAGCATCAAATAAACATTGGTTATAGTCCATGCCGCCTGAAATAACCCTATCGATTCCAGTCCGGCATTCTTGGAAAGAAAAGCTCTGACAAGGAAAAAGCTAAAGGAGGTCAGAATGGAAGCCAAAACAATAAATATACCTACCCGCAACACAGAAGCACCTTTCTTTTTTAGCTGGTCAAAAGATACAGGTACGGATTCCAGATCGATCTTTCTCCTGTAGAAGTATGCACTTAAAAACATGGCAATACTTACAATAATAAACACAGGGACAATTCCATCTAAACGGTAAAAATAATACAGAGGCACTGAAATAAGCAAGCCAAGAGTATTCCAAAGAATGGCAGATTTTACCATATATGATATCCTTCTAAGCCCTTGCAGAACAACCGCTTGTCCGGCAGCCAGAATAGTAAAAAACATAGAAATGGAAAGCAATGCGAATTCAAAAGAATGAGAAGAGTCTCCAAACACCCACAAACTAATAGGGTAGCAAAGAACTAAACAAATGCCTGCTCCCAATGTGGCAAAGATTAATGCCCAACGGTCTATTATTGATATGATATGGTAGAGCCGGCTCTTGTCATCTTCATGGATAGCAGCAATTTCTCGTACACCTGTAGTTTCGATACCTAAACTCGACATAGATTTAATCATGTCCAATGTAGATTGGTATATGCTAATCAATCCCACACCGGCAGCACCTAACAGAATAGCCAAAATCTTATTCCGGATTATACCGATAAGAATAGTTATAATCTGTGAACCGCCAAAAACACTTGTCGATTTCAGAATTTGCTTATATGATTTATTATCTGTCTTATCTGTCGCCAAATCGCTTAACTGTTTATAAGTAATCCCAACTATGTATTATTCTCATAAAGGTAAATCGCTATTGTTATCTGTTGCCAAAGTAATATAAAATCCATGCTCTTAAGTTTCTGACGAACAGACTACAACTTCAGCTTATATATCATGAAAAGATTCAAAATAGCCAAACCATTCTACAAAGAGGCATCTGTAAGAACAATATTTCGTTATTGATACTGATTAATCATTCCAAATAACTGTATAATAATGTTTTCCTCGTCTTATCTTAAATTCAGCAGGATCAATATACTTCAATAAATCATTAGGAATAACATAGGCTGTTTTAGGTGTAGGCACTATCTCATTAGGTAATCCGATTACAACATTGCCATAAGATTTAGCAACCTTAATAGGCCAACCTTCATCGATCCTTGTTTTGGCAAAAATATAAGGGCTCACCGGAGCATAGAACAAGGCATAAGCATGATTAATCTCCGCCGGATAATACACTTTATCAACATCTAAGGTCTGAACAAATTTAACATCTTCCTTAAAGTTATATGAATAGAAAGGAACATATGTTCTTTTATCGAAATACATATATATGAAACTCGAAAACAGCGTAATATAAATACATAAAAAAGTCCACTGCAATAGTTTATTCTGACAAATTTTATAAATACCCAAACCAGTAAAATAAATAACAGGAAACCAAAGCACATTCCAATGCCAGACAGAAGGTTCGACAAATAAAACAATCGGTATAGAAGATATTAGAATTGCTCCAAACAATATACTCAAGAGATCTTTTTCTTTTTTCCCATAATACAATCCAATAATAAACATCGGTAATGAAATTATATTATAAAACACACCATATGGAAAAAATGAATTCAACCTTACCCCGTCAATACCCCATACAAATATTTTAAATGAGATTTTTAAATAATCTATTAAAGTCTGATAGATATCTGTTGTTCCGAAAATAGTGGTCGCATTATGTCTGCCCGCTTCCAGTTGAGTTATTGTAATAAAACCAATCTGATATTGTTCTCCACCTGTAAACAACGAAAATGCAAACAAGATTAAAGGAAAAACAATTAATAAAGAAACCACTAAACTAACAATACAAGCTTGTGTGCTAATTCTCTTTTTCTTTATTAAAAAGAAGAGAAGAAAAACAAACAAAAACGGCAACATAAACCAACTCACACCATATCCATAGGCACTTATGGATAAAAAAGAAAAAGCCAGCAGATAAGATATAAATTGTTTTGCTTGAGTCCTTGCATTATACGCTAGCACGATGAAACAGATACCGATAAGTAAAATATCCGGAAATATATTACAGTCCAACCCGAATCGGCATTTCATAATATGCCACGGATTTATAGCCAAGAATGCTGAAAGGCAAAATACCAAAAGTACATTCTTCTGTGTTTTCCTTAATGTCCAGTAAAAAAAGAGTATAACGAAACTACCAATCAGAGACATTGGTAAACGGTAACTTTCTTCGCTAAGACCAAATAACTTTATGAAAGGAAGCGCTAAATAAGCATACAGAGCACTTTGTCCTGTTCCCCATGATTTAAGATATACCGGATAGGATGCCAGATTACTATCAACGCCAAAATTTGCCAGACACCAAGAGTCGTATGCCCCCATCGGTTCATCAATAAACGAGCCATATGGCAACAGCAAATTAAAACTTCGAACCAAAACTCCTATCAATAGTATCAATTGAAGGAAGTAAAGCTGTCTCCTTTCAACTAAATCCAACCTCTTTTTCGCAAGAAAAATTTCTCTGCCCAGAAATAACAAAACTCCCAACAGAAAGATTATCTGAACGAACATATAATTTTGAAACTCCATTCTTTATATTATCTTATTTTAGAAAACACCTAAACAAACACCACAGAATTAAACACTTAACAAAAATCCGCAAAATAACAGACAGGTCTATGGCAACAGACTGCAAATTTAGTCAATATATCATAAGTGGTATCTTTTATCCACTTTTCTTTTCTCCAAGGCTGAATATAAAGGGAATATAAAAGGAAAAATTCCCCCGAAAAGTTTAAATATACGAAACAAAAAGGAGGGGTACACTCGCTTCTTATCCTGTTCTATTCCTTTTACAATTGCTTTCGCAACAGTTTCTGCAGTTTGTGAAAGAAAAGGAATAAGAGGTTGCTTTCCGTTCGCTGCTTTTTCAAAAAAAGCAGTTCGTGTAGCTACCGGATACACAGCCATCACCTGCAAATCAGAAGCAGCTTCGTATCTGAATGCCTCTATAAATTGATGCAGAGCAGCTTTCGTAGAGCAATACAATGAGTAATATGGCAAAGGAACTTGTGCTACCGCCGAAATAGTACCAACAAAGCATCTGGGCTTATTCGTACCGGATTCTGCGAATTTCTGCAAAGAGTAAATTGGAGAGAACGTATTCAACGCAAAAATATCTTCGGTATGTTTCCAATCCGGATTGGATAATTTTTCTAAAAAGGCATATCCTGCATTGGCTATAAAAACATCAATCTCAACAAAAACCGACTGAGCGTATTCAAATAAACTATCAACACCTCTTTTATTACTTAGGTCTGCCGAAAATGGAAAAACTATTCCGTCTATAGACGGAATAGTTTCAATATGTCGTGCTACGGCTACGATTCTCACACCTTTATAATCAAGTAAAAGTTTCAAAACAGCCAAACCAATTCCTGACGAAGCTCCTGTAAGAACGATATTTTTATTATGTATATCCATTCAATCATTCCAGATAAACGAATAATAATATTTCCCTCGTTTGATCTTAAACTGAGACAAATCGATATACTTCAACAAATCGTTCGGAATAAGATAGCCTGTTTTAGGCTTAGGCTCTATATGCTCAGGAAGCCCCAATATAACATTATCATAAGATTTATAACGAAGTGTTATCGAATCACGATCCAACGTTGTTGCAAATTGAAGGGGAGCAACAGGTTTATAGAAAAGGATAAAAGGATGTTGCATATCACGAGGGTAATATACTTTGTCCAGATTTTGTTCCTGAGAAAATATAATCTCATCCTTAAATGTATAAGAATTAAATGGATTATATATCCTCTTATCAAAATACGTATACAAAAACACGGCAAATATAATACTGTAGATTGAGAAAAATAAAATTTGGTTTTCTTTCGATTTTTCTGCAAACAGATGAATCCCGTAAGCCGTAAAAGCTGTAATGGGGAACCATAATATATTCCAATGATTAACATTAGGCGCAACCAATAAAACGACTAAAAAACAAGAAACGAGCCAAATAAAAAAGATAACAAAAACAGGTTCTTTATCTTTTAACTTCCAGTGTCTGTATATACCAAACGCAAGGAATGGCAACGAAATTACATTATAAAATTCACCATATACAGGAAGTGTGCTTGTAGACATATTATCAACACCAAAAATAAGCAAACGCCCCATATCCTTTATATTCTTCAGAAAGGCCGAAAGTACATTCTCTGCTCCCAGCAATGTAGTGCTTTCATGCCTCCCTGTGCTTAACTTTGTTATAGTCATTTTTCCTATTTGGAATTGATCTCCATCAAAAAATAGAACATAAACAAATAAGAGTAATGGAACAACAATTAGAAATGAGGTCACAACACTTATTATACCCGTGCTCTTATCTATTTTTTTTGCTTTAAACAAATACCATAACATGAGAAGATATAAGAATGGTAAAGCAAACCAGGACACGGCATATCCATAAGCACTAAATGAAATAATGCCAAAACCAATAATATAAAACAGCGATTGTTTACGGCTAAAAGTTGAGTAACAGGCTAGTATAATAAAACAAATACCAATAAAAAGCAGATCAGGAAAGATATTACAATCTACGGCAAATCTGCATTTAATTATGTGCCATGGATTTATTGCAAGAAAAGCTGCAAGACAGAATACCAGCAGTTTATTTTTTTGTGTTTTTCGTAAAGTCCAATAAAAAAACAAAAGGGTAAAGCAACCGATTAGCGACATTGGTAAACGATATGCTTCTGCCGACAAACCAAATACCTTTATAAAAGGTAAAGCAAAATAGGCATATAATGCACTTTGTCCTGTCCCCCATGACTTAAGGTATACAGGATACGAAGCGAGATTACTATCGATCCCGAAATTTGCCAAGCACCAAGAATCAAAAGCTCCCTGAGCCCCATCAATAAAAACACCGTCGGGATAAGAGAGATTGAACAATCGGACAAAAACCCCTATAAATAATATAAACTGAAGTAAATAAAACTGTTTCCTTTCAGTTCGATCCGACAGTTTTTGTGCTACGGTCATTTCCTTATATAAGAATAATAATACTCCTATAAAAAAAGCAATTTGAACAAACATATAACTCTGAAATTCCATATATATATTTTACACTGAATATTTAATTATATCACCTGATTTTATCGAAACCTTCACCATATACCCCACGGACAATATTTTGCGAGACAAAGGCCTTTTCATCAATACTTCTTATAAGCCGAAACATTTCATTTTAAAAAAAATAATATTAATATCACAGTTGCTATGAAAGTGCCAAATATCATCACTGATAATATACTAAATAAGGCTTTCATAGATGTCAAAACCCAATTCTTAGTTTTAAACAGTTGGGTCAGCACCCAAATATTATAACAAATAGATAAAATATTAATTATCCAAAAAATGGATACGGAGGGAAACATATAATATATGGGATAAGATATGATTGATATAAATATCCTTATACCTACTATATATGAATTTATTATTAGGTGCTCTATGTAGTTATAACCTTTTTTTCGGAAGACAAGAAAGGACGACAAAGCAAACAAGGGTATGCTTATTAAAAGGAATAAAGAGTAATGAGAGTAAATAGAATTGAAAAGACCTTTAGTCTGATCCACTTCAATAGTTTCTCCCGGGTATGCTTGAAAAAAATGAACTAAAAAACTGTAAATAGCGGCTACCATAAGCACAAACGCAAAAGGTTTGAAATGCTCTATTCTTTTGCCATCTAAATATCTCTCTATTGTATATCCGGGTCTTACAAGCAATTCCTTGATTGTATATAATATACCTTTGTCTACATGCAATATGCTATGCTGAATTTCGTGCAAAAGATAATGTCGGTCGATGCGCGAAGTCTTGCTGGGTTGTCCACACCTCGCACAATAGTTATCTGTCACTTGAGTATTACAGTTCTTACAGTATGCCTCCTTTACTATCATTATTTATCCTTTTATTTTGTCGAACCCTTCGCCATATACTCCACGAACAGTACTTTGCGAGATAAAGGCCTTTTCATCAATACTTCTTATAAGCCGAAACATTTCAATAGACTCACTACGTTTGGCAAGAACTAAAATAACTTTGGTTGACTTTTTCGTGTACCATCCCATTCCCTCCAATAACGTACAGCCTCTATGTAATTCTTTATTTATAGCATCAGCAATAATCTCATATTTCTCGGATATAATAAGATATTGCACCGATTGCCTCGAGCCATTGATGACCATATCCATAGCGTACGACATAACACCCAATACAATGAGTCCGGCTACAATTTTTTGATAATCGTGGAAAATAAAGAATGAAGATGAAATAACTACAAAATCAAAAAGGAGGACTCCGCGTCCAAAAGAGATATTCTTATACTTACCTATAATCGCTATAAGTGTATCCGATCCTCCTGTACTTCCATTTACACTAAGAACGAGACCGACACCTACTCCGCATATAATACCACCTATCAAACCCGAAAGTAAAGGTTCATTCTCTACAAATGGTTCACTAATTATTTTCTCACAAATGGTTATAAGCAGAGTTAGAGTAAGCACCCCGTAAATGGTTTTTATCATAAACCTAAGTCCTAAAACTTTAAGTGCAATAACAAAAAGAATACTATTAATAAACAGATAGGTATACTGAAAAGGGATGGCTGTCGCATACTCAATAACCAGACCAATACCTGTAGATCCGCCGACAACAATACCCTGTGGTTTAATGAAACCAACCAAGCCTATTGCATACAAGGCGAGACCCAATGTAATATAAACGTAGTCTCTCCAGTAAAACTCTTTAAGATATTTTTTCGGCATATTCTATTTTGTCAGAGTACAATATTTACAATTTTCTTAGGTACAATAATTACTTTCTTAGGTGTCTTACCTTCCAACCATTTTACAGAATTGGCATGTGCCAATACCGTGCTCTCAATCTCCTCATTTGTTGCATCGGCAGCAAATTCTATTGTAAAGCGTGCTTTACCATTAAAGGAAATGGTGTAGTTAATTACACTTTCAACTAAATACTCTTCATTGCATTGAGGCCATACAGCATCGCATACGGTTGTTGTATTTCCTAATGAATGCCACAGTTCTTCTGCAATATGAGGAGCGAAAGGAGCTAAAAGAACAACTAATTCATTTAATATTGCTTTTTTACTGCATTTAAGAGCAGTAAGCTCATTCACGCAAATCATAGAAGCGGATACAGATGTATTGAATGAGAAATTCTCAATATCAAAAGATATTTTCTTGATTAATTTATGAAGAGCTTTTAATTCATCTTTCGTTGGAGCTTCATCCACAACAACAAATTCTTCTCCTTTATAGAATAAAGACCAAAGTTTGCGTAAAAACCTATGTACCCCATCGATACCATTTGTATCCCAAGGTTTAGATAATTCTAATGGCCCTAGAAACATTTCATATAAACGAAGTGTATCAGCACCATATTTTTCAACAATATCATCGGGGTTTACAACGTTATGTAATGACTTAGACATTTTCTCTACGCCATATCCACAAATGTATTTACCATCTTCCAATATAAATTCAGCCTCAGCATAATCAGGACGCCAAGCTTTAAATTTCTCAACATCCAGAACATCGTTATCTACAATATTCACATCAACATGGATAGAAGTCGTTTCATATTGATCTTTCAGATTTAAAGACACAAATTTATTTGTACCATTGATACGATACACAAAATTGCTTCTCCCCTGAATCATTCCCTGATTAATCAACTTCTTGAAAGGCTCATCCTCACACGATACATTAATATCATATAAGAATTTATTCCAGAAACGGCTATAAATCAAGTGACCTGTAGCATGCTCTGTTCCTCCAATGTATAAATCGACACTTCTCCAATACTCATTGGATTCTTTTGAAACCAAAGCCTTATCATTATGCGGATCCATGTATCTCAAATAATATGCAGAAGATCCTGCGAATCCGGGCATAGTATTCAATTCCAATTGGAAGATAGTTGTATTATTTATTTCGGTAACAGATACTGTTTTTTCATTCACAGTATCCCAAGCCCAATTGGTTGCACGCCCTAATGGAGGCTCACCTGTTTCAGTAGGCAAAAATTTATCTACTTCGGGTAATTCTAGGGGTAATTTATCAATAGGTAACATATAAGGCAAACCTTCCTTGTAATACACAGGAAAAGGCTCTCCCCAATAACGTTGACGCGAGAATATAGCATCACGCAAGCGGTAATTGGTTTTTACATGACCCAAATTCTTTTCTTTGATATATTCTTTTGCTTTCTCAATAGCTTCTTTTACTGTCAAGCCATTTAAGAAATCAGAATTAGTTACAATACCTTCTTTGGCATCATAGCTTTCTTCCGATATATCGCATCCTTCAACAAGAGGAATAATAGGTAAACTGAAATATTTTGCAAAAGCGTAGTCACGGCTATCGTGTGCAGGCACAGCCATTATAGCACCTGTACCATATCCGGCAAGTACATAGTCTGAAATCCAGATGGGTATTTCTTTACCGTTCATCGGATTGATAGCATACGACCCTGTAAACACACCCGATATTTTTTTATCCGCTAAACGTTCTCTCTCTGTACGTTTTTTAGTTGCAGCTAAATAAGCATCAACTTCCGCTTTTTGTTCTGCACTTGTTAATTGTGGCACATAATCACTTTCAGGAGCAAGTACCATAAAAGTCACACCAAATACAGTATCGGCACGGGTGGTGAAGACGCACACCTCCTCTAAATCTCCTCCAAAGGAAGAGACTTGCTGATCGCAGAAAGCCTTTATCGTTGATACTACTTTATCAAAGTCTACGACCACTTCATCATTCGTAAATCTGATTATTTTATATCCTAAGTCTCTTAATATTTCTGACCTTTGATTATCTAATTCCTGCTGATTGGGATCGTTATGATATTTACCATCCACTTCAACTATTACACTTTTTTCAAGACAAACAAAATCGACAATAAATTGATCTATTAAATGCTGCCTCCTAAATTTATAACCAATTCCCTTATTACGAAGAGCTTCCCAAAGAATCGACTCATATTCAGTTGGGTTAGATCGCATTTCCTTAGCATTATCTATATTAGAATGCCAGTCCAGCTTGTTAGTAGTATAATTTGGAGGTAATTCTATTCCCCCTCCTTTGGAGGGGGCTAGGGGGCGGTGTATCTTGAATTTCATTTCAGCACCTTCCGATCTTCCGATCCAGTTTTTCTGAGTTTCTTTGATTGAGTCAGTCCAATCTATTTTTTCAAGTCCATCCAACAAACGTTGAGCATATGCAGAAACACGCAAACACCATTGGCGCATTTTACGTTGCTCTACAGGATAGCCACCACGTTCCGAAAGTCCGTTGATAACCTCATCATTTGCTAATACAGTTCCCAGAGCAGGACACCAGTTAACCATCGTTTCACCTAAATAAGCGATACGATAATTCAATAATATTTCCTGTTGTTCTTTTTCTGATTTTGCATTCCATTCTTCCGCAGAAAAGGATAATACTTCACTGCATGCGATATTCATGTCTTTTGTCCCCTGAGATCCAAAAACCTCAATCAATTCGTCAATAGGACGAGCTTGTTGCTCATCATTACAGAAATATGAATTGAACATTTGAATAAATGCCCACTGAGTCCATTTGTAATATTCGGGTTCACATGTGCGGATTTCACGACTCCAATCAAAAGAGAAGCCTATTTTATCCAATTGTTCTTTGTATCTGTTGATATTCTGATTGGTTGTAATTACCGGATGCTGTCCCGTTTGTATAGCATACTGCTCTGCAGGCAATCCATAAGCATCGTACCCCATAGGATGCAAAACATTAAAGCCTTGGAGACGTTTGTGGCGGGCATATATATCTGAAGCAATATAACCCAGAGGATGCCCTACGTGCAGACCTGCTCCCGATGGATAGGGAAACATATCGAGGACATAGTATTTAGGCTTATTGGTTTCTTCACTCACTTTATAGGTTTCATTTTTAACCCAAAAGTCCTGCCAACGTTTTTCTATTTCTTTGAAATTATACTCCATAGCTTAAAATCCATTTTAATGCCACAAAGGTAGTTATTTCTGTTAATAAAAGCATATTAAGGATATAAGCGTTTTTATTGCCTCCATAAATATTGTAGCCAAGTATAAAAACCGGGATAAATTCGAAAGAGTGAAGAAATTACCCCAATATCACAAATTCGAATATAACCATCAGTTATACAACAGAATATAAAAATTAAGATAAGAAGCAAAGCTTACCCACAAGATATAGGGCACAAAAAGAAACGAACTTGTTCTGCGAATAGGATATACACTAAGAGCATAGTAAATAATAACAATCTCAAGCAAAACAATATTAAGCAAACCGGCAACCGGGCTTTGGAAATAAAAGAAGGAAATACTCCATGTAAAGTTCAGGAATAATTGCAAAAGGAATATTTTCACAAAATATCTTTTTTTGCGGCTATTCGAATTTAGAATTAATCCGACAGATACCCCCATAAATATGTACAGAATACTCCAAGCTATAGGAAATACAATATTAGGAGGAGTCAAATCCGGTTTATTTAAATAAGGATACCAATTACTAATAGCATCTGTTTGAAAACGGCTTCCAATGAACCCCACAAAGAAGCAAATGAGAATTGGAATAAGAATCTGTAGTTTTTTCTTCATATCAAATATTGGTCTGTTTTTGTAATTGCACATTTTTTAATCAGAAGCCATCGTTCCTTAAATACACCTAATAATAAAAAGTCTGCGATTTTATTCTTTCTCTTGTAGAACATAAAACCCTATATAAGTGTTCGTTTTATAAAGAATTAGTTATGAATATATTTATCACAGGAGGAACCGGCCTAATAGGAAGCAAACTTATTCCTGATCTTTTACTGGAAGGTCACACAATTACCGCTTTGAGCCGAAATATACAGAAAGCTGAAGCTATATTAGGCAGTCATGTAAAATATTGCGACTCGCTTGAAAAATTAACTTCATTGGATGAATATGATGCTGTAATAAATCTGGCTGGCGAGCCAATCGCCACTAAACGTTGGACAGCTATACAAAAACAGCGACTTTGTCAAAGCCGTTGGCAAATAACCAAAAAGCTAACCCAACTGATAAAAGCGGGAGAAAATCCACCACAAATATTTATTTCGGGATCAGCTATTGGTTATTATGGCAACAAAGAAGATACCATAATTACGGAGGATACAGAATCCCATGAAGAGTTTACAAACAAGCTATGCAAGTCGTGGGAAGCTTTCGCCATGGAGGCTAAAAGCGATAAAACCCGAGTATGCCTTTTGCGAACAGGAATTGTACTATCCACAGAAGGAGGTATGTTAGCAAAAATACTCCCCATCTTCAAACTTGGAGCAGGCAGTATCCTTGGAAGCGGAAATCAATATATTTCGTGGATACATATCAAAGATGTAGTTTCCATTATAAAATACATATTAGAAACAGCTCGGATCGAAGGAGCTATCAACATGACTGCTCCTACACCGATTACCAATAAAGAGTTTTCTAAAAGTTTAGCCAATACTTTGCATAGACCTTGTTTATTTACAGTTCCGGCAGCAATTATCTCTTTATTTATGGGAGAAGCCTCGACCCTTCTTTTAGACGGACAAAGAGCTATCCCTCAAAAACTAGAGCAAAACGGATATCAGTTTAAATTCAGAGAAATCCACAGCGCTCTCATAGATATACTTAAAGATTAACGAACAAAAAAATCCCGAATAAATATTTATTCGGGACTTTAACATTAGTCACAGACCATTGTTTGCATTGTATTGAAATGTTGTCTAAGATTATAAAAGGATCTACAACCTTAGCTATACATTTTTTCTCTTAATGCTTTTATTTCAGGAGAGATAATATAATCATCATAATCCATACGCTTATCAATAGCTCCGTTAGGAGTAAGCTCTATGATACGATTACATACGGTTTGTATGAACTCGTGGTCATGAGAAGACATCAATACATTTCCTTTAAATTGTTTCAATGTATTATTGAAAGCCTGGATAGACTCCAAATCAAGGTGATTTGTTGGTGAATCAAGCACAAGACAGTTTGCATTCTTCATCATCATACGAGCAATCATACAACGCATCTTCTCGCCTCCTGAAAGCACCTTTGCACTCTTCAAAACCTCTTCTCCTGAGAATAACATTCTACCTAAAAATCCTTTCAGATATATTTCACTGGTATCGTCCGAGAACTGACCTAACCAGTCTACAAGATTCTGATCTATTTTAAAGTATTCTGAATTATCCAGTGGAAGATATGCTTCTGTTATGGTTTGTCCCCATTCGAAAGTTCCTTGTGCGGGAGTATCATATCCATTTATAATTTCAAAAAAAGCAGTCATTGCTCTTGGGTCTTTCGATAAGAAAACAATATGATCACCTTTCTCAACATTAAAGCTGATATTATCGAAAAGGTTCACACCTTCAATAGATTTACTAAGACCGTTAACTTCCAAAATTTTATTTCCCGGTTCACGATCAGGAGTAAATATAATTCCCGGATATTTTCTCGACGAAGGCTTAATTTCTTCGATATTAAGCTTCTCTATCATTTTCTTACGGCTGGTAGTTTGTTTCGACTTAGCAACGTTCGCACTAAATCGGCGGATAAATTCTTCAAGCTCTTTCTTCTTCTCCTCAGCCTTCTTATTTTGTTGAGCTTGCTGACGTGAAGCTAATTGGCTCGATTCGTACCAGAAACTATAGTTACCTGCATACATATTGATCTTACCAAAATCAATATCAACAGTATGCGTACAAACCGAATCTAAAAAGTGACGGTCGTGAGATACTACCAAAACCGTATTTTCGAAATTCGATAAATATTGCTCCAACCACATTACGGTTTCAATATCCAAGTCATTGGTAGGCTCATCTAATAGTAAGTTATCAGGATTTCCGAATAGAGCACGGGCAAGTAAGATTCTTACTTTTTGTTTACCACTCATGTCCCTCATCATTTGTTGATGAAATTCATCTTTGATACCTAAACCACTCAACAAACTGGCAACATCATTTTCAGCATTCCAGCCTTCGAGTTCAGCAAATCGCTCTTCCAACTCCGATGCCCTGATACCATCGGCATCCGTGAAATCTTCTTTTGCATACAACGCATCCTTCTCTTTCATTATTTCCGAAAGAATACTATGCCCTTGCAGTACTGTATCCATAACAGTCTGATCGTCATAAGCAAAGTGATCCTGAGACAGAACCGACATACGCTCGTTTGGAGCTAAAGAGAAAGAACCGTGAGTCGCATCCTTTTCTCCACTCAATATTTTCAGGAAAGTAGATTTACCTGCACCATTGGCTCCAATGATACCATAACAATTGCCCGGTGTAAACTTCAAGTTCACATCCTGAAACAAAACTCTCTTACCGAACTGGATTCCTAAATTAGAAACTGTAATCATATTAAATTCAAAATGGTGAGCAGCAGATTAATGTTACTCACCAAGTTATATATTATTTTAATTTAACTTCGGGTACTTAAAGTGCCTTTATGACAACTGACCGTTGAACCTGAGGAGTCACTTTTACATGCTTCTTTTGTCCTTGGCTCTTTATTTCAATATCTAACGTTTTTGGAGGATTAGCTCCCGACACATATTTATTGAAGGCGTAAAGATAACTAAAACATGGCGTATATATACTCTCTTTCTTAAATAATTCTGCGATCTCCGGATATCTGTTAATACTCCAGTACATACAATCGGGGAAACCGTTAGCATCTATAAAGCGTGTTTTAGGGTTTCTTAGAGGCATCGATTCTACAATAAAACGCTTATATCCTTTTTCTAGATCAGAATTATTATAGTCGAATTTGATCTTGCCTATCTTCGAGATACGGTCACCGGCTTTAATTCCGGCCAGAGCAGCAGGCGAATTAGCATCCACATCCGTAACAACCGCAATATCTTTAGAGTCAAAATTTAACCCGGTGTAATTAAATCCTTTTTTACTCACAACATATTTAGCTGTATTTTTAGCTGATGAGTATGGGTATTGCATCATCAGTAAAGGTGCATGCATTCTGGCATATTCCTGAATGTCATAATCCTCGGTAAGGAATTCTCTTGAACGGCAATCCCATATTTGAGTCATCTTTTCTTTATTAATATACTTTCTGTCGAAGAAGCGAACCCCTAATTCCAGTATATATTGTCCCTTAGCTTCCGCATTCGTATCATCAGCAGACAAAATAGGCAATTTTACCATTTCTTTAGTCTCACTATCATATCTCCATGAATACAGGCTTTTGCTTTTATTTGTAGTATTGTATTTCAGATTAGGCTGATATGTGTAATAAGTCTGAACAATAATATCAGGATCCTGAGAACTTCTAACCAATCCTCTATCGATTAAAGCTTTTTCAATTTGACTATTGATATAGTAATCAACATCAGGTACGGAAGTTTCTTCTTTTAGAAAATCAAAAGTATGATAATCTGAAAAATCAACATTTGTATTAGGTTCTACTTTTAGCGGTAGCGAAAATGAACGTTCATTCGTATCTTCGAGACTATAGAAAGCATAGGCATCTGCTAAATGAAATTCGCTCAGTGCACTTACACTTTTGCAATCGCGTTGTATTTCATGCTCTTTAAAGTAAGTATCTACGTTTCGGACTGTTAATCTGATATCAGATGTCGTAGCATCAAAAAGCCAAGAAGCTATAGTAGGATAATTCCTCAAGTAGGTTGCAGAACCATTTACTTCCATTATAACATCGCCCACTTGCAAACCCGCTTTAGAAGCAGGAGAGAATGGTTCAACCGAAAGAATTACAGGTTCTCCATATCCCCAACTCGCATTATTACTAATTTCGAAAGTGATCCCAAAGTCACACAATCTACCTTTTGACTGGGCATTTGCCCCTACTAAGATGGTAGAAATAAAAAATAGGATGAGACTAATTTTCTTCATTTATCGTTAAATTATATTCGTATAAACCTAATTAATTATGATCAGTGTTAAAAGTATCGGTGTCTAAATAATCTGCAAAGATAAGTTATTCATTCTATTAGCAAATACCAATCTTAATAATATTTATTTAATTCTCCTATATTTATTTTATTTCCTACTTTTGTAAGAGTAGAATCCGTAGATGAAAGTATTTAAAAATATACTCTCCCTCACCTCCAACCCTCCCCCACCGAGAAGGAGAAATGAGAGAAGGAGTTGTTTCTCTCATTGGGGTCTATTGCATTACCAAGGAATAAAGAGGTCTGAGACCTTCAATCAATCATTTAATCAATATTTATATGTTTTCAGGAATAGTCGAAGAAGCTGCAAAAGTAGTAGCTGTGCGTAAAGAAAGCGAGAATATCCATTTAACAATTAATTGCTCTTTTGTCAATGAATTGAAGATTGACCAAAGTATAGCTCACAACGGAGTATGTCTTACAGTTGTAGATCTTACCGAAGACACGTACACCGTAACTGCAATTAAAGAGACTCTGGAGAGATCAAATCTGGGTCTTCTTAAAATAGATGATAAAGTAAATCTTGAAAGAAGCATGCTTATGAACGGCAGGCTTGACGGACATATCGTACAAGGTCATGTTGATCAGACAGCACGCTGCACTAAGATAGAGGAAGCGGATGGCAGCTGGTATTTTACTTTCGAATATGATTACGACAAAGAAATGGCAAAAAAAGGTTATCTAACCGTAGATAAAGGGTCAGCTACGGTAAATGGAGTAAGCCTAACCGTTTTTAATACTACCGACAATTCGTTCCAGGTTGCCATTATCCCTTACACTTATGAGCATACTAATTTTCACCAATTTGAGGTTGGAACTATTGTAAATCTAGAGTTTGACATTATAGGAAAATATATCAGTAGGATAGCAGCTATAAAATAATGATTATCAGAATCTATAAAGAATCGGGAATTAGAGTTAAAGCCTAGCTAATCGAGCACAAGCAACAATTAGTTCCTACCAAGTAGGATTACTATAAAATAGAATTATAGCCAGACTTATTATGCAATAGATCGTAGCTTAAAACAAAAGAGGGGACTGTCCAAAAGACGAGTCCTTTCTTTCATTTAAGACACATCAAAATATCACATATTTCAAAAAAAACACTCCTAAAATAAGCAAAACAAGAGATAATAAAACATTTTTCATACTTTTACGGCAAATTCACATCAATACAAACACCCAATAATAAATAATGGCAGTATCACCGGAAAGCAAATCAAACAACAATCTTCTATTTTATTATATCATAATAGCATTAACTCTCGGAGTAATAGTGGGTCAATGCGTACACAGTTTCTGCTCTCTGAAAACTATACTTATAGTTTCTGATAACATTAAACTGTTAGGTACTATATTTATCCGCCTGATACAGATGATTGTTGCTCCATTAGTTTTTTGTACGATTATTGTCGGCATTTCGAAAATGGGAGACATGAAAATGGTAGGCCGTGTAGGCGGAAAAGCCATGCTCTGGTTTATATCGGCTTCACTTGTATCTCTCACAATAGGCTTGGTGTGGATAAATATACTAAGACCGGGAGACACAGCAACTCTTGATCTTAGCAATACGGCAAATGCGACCGATCTTATAGCGAACAGCCAAAAACTTACTCTTGCAGAGTTTGTAAATCATGTTATCCCAAAGAGTTTGTTTGAAGCACTGGCACATAACGAGATACTTCAAATATTAGTATTTGCAGTAATCTTCGGTGTGGCTCTCGCATCTTTTGGAGAGAAAGGTGAACCTGTCAGCAAAGCTCTTGACATCATATCTCATGTTATACTCAAAATAGTAGGGTACATTATGTGGATCGCTCCGATTGCAGTATTCGGGACTATTACTGCTGCCGTGAGTTCTCATGGATTATCCATATTTAAGTTATATGCTCATTTTTTACTCGCCTTTGTTATAGGAATGGTCTCCTTATGGATTATACTGATATTTATAGGCTATCTTATTTTAGGCAAAAGGGTATTCGCTCTAATCAAGGCTATAAAAAGTCCCTTACTTATAGCATTTTCAACGACAAGCAGCGAAGCAGTATTCCCCAAGCTGATTGACGAACTGGAAAAATTCGGATGCAACCCTAAAATAGTATCGTTCATTTTGCCTTTAGGTTACTCATTCAATCTGGATGGCAGTATGATGTATATGACTTTCGCCAGCATATTTATTGCTCAATTATATGGGGTTGAAATGGATCTCTCCACACAAATAATAATGTTGCTTGTACTGATGCTTACAAGTAAAGGTATAGCGGGAGTTCCGCGGGCATCGTTAATAATTATAGTGGCAACATGCGCCATGTTTGGCATCCCCCCCGAAGGAGTAGCCCTACTTATTCCAATCGATCACTTTTGTGATATGGCTCGCAGTATGACAAATGTTTTAGGTAATGGGCTTGCCACAACAGTAGTCAGCAAATGGGAAAAAGGTCTGGATTCTTAATTATTCTCCAAATAAGGTCTCAGACCTTGTAAATTGAGCAGTATTTTTTTTATCACCATTTTCTAGTCTTTGTATATATACAGATAATAATTAAGATTATTATCTTTGCCAACTCATCATTATAAAAAGAAGAAGAACATATTTACCATATTAAGTGATAGTAACTATTTATTGTTACATTTTACAACTATAACTATCTCTCGCTATTATGGTTACCAAAGTAACAAATAGGTCTGAGGCCTTAAAAACATATCTTTTATGAATATTCTATTATTGGGAAGCGGAGGACGAGAACATGCTCTAGCATGGAAAATACTACAAAGTCCAAAAATCAATAAACTTTATGTTGCTCCCGGAAATGCAGGTATCGGGCAGATTGCCGAAGTCCTGAATATTTCACCTATTGATTTTGCTTCTGTAAAAGCTGAAGTTATTGATAAAAATATCGATATGGTTGTAGTAGGTCCCGAAGACCCATTGGTTAAAGGAATCTATGATTTCTTCATCAATGACAATGATATTAAACACATTCCCGTCATAGGACCCTCGAAGCTTGGAGCAGAACTGGAGGGTAGCAAAGATTTTGCTAAACGCTTCATGATGCGTCACAACATACCTACAGCCCGCTATAAAAGTTTCACATCTGAAAATTTAGAAGAAGCCTACACATTCCTCGAAGAATTAAAGGTACCCTACGTACTTAAAGCCGATGGTTTGGCCGCCGGTAAAGGCGTACTTATTATAGATGATTTGAATGAAGCCAAAACAGAACTGAAAGCAATGCTTGGCGGAATGTTTGGTGATGCAAGCAATACGGTAGTTATAGAAGAATTCCTTTCAGGGATAGAATGTTCTGTGTTTGTACTTACAGACGGTCAATCCTATAAGATTTTACCTGTAGCCAAAGATTACAAACGGATTGGAGAAGGAGATACAGGTCCTAACACCGGAGGAATGGGAGCCGTATCGCCTGTTTCTTTTGCAGATGATACCTTTATGAAAAAGGTAGAAGAGCGTATAATAATACCCACGGTGAAAGGGTTACAATCTGATAATATTATATACAAAGGCTTTATATTCATAGGGCTGATTGAAGTACAAGGCGAACCGATGGTAATTGAATATAATGTCAGAATGGGAGATCCCGAAACTGAGGTTGTAATGCTACGCATAAAATCGGATTTTGTAGAACTACTCGATGGCGTTGCTAAAGAAACACTGGCATCAAAAAGTCTTGAGATAGACAATCGCTATGCAACAACTGTTATGCTTGTATCAGGCGGATATCCCGGAGATTATGAAAAAGGAAAAACCATTTCAGGGTTAGCATCGGTAAAAGACAGTATTGTATTTCATGCAGGAACTGCTACTACTGACAGCTCAATCGTCACTAATGGAGGACGTGTAATTGCCATAAGTTCATATGGGGACAGCAAAAACGAAGCCTTAAATAAATCGTTCGCTAATGCCGACAAAATAGATTTCGAAGGTAAATATTACAGGAAAGATATAGGTTTCGATCTGAAATAAGGTCTTAGACCTTTTTATTGCTTTGGTAAGCATAACAGCAATAGTCTGTTATAATCAGAAAGTATATCATTAAATACTTTCATTTACTGAAGTAAAAAAAGCAAACAAGTGATAACTGTTGACCGATAACTGATAACTGATTTTAATGGATGCCATAAGACAATATAAAAAAAGTATAGTTGAAAATAAGAACCTTGTTTTATTTTCAATTATACTGACATTCCTTATACGTTTTATTATATTTTACCTCGTCAAGGAAGCTCCCGGCAATGAAAACATTGGGACCGGATATCTTTGGACAGGCATTTTAACGCAACTTCTATCAAACGGAACCATATCATTTATAGTCAGTACATTTTTTGTATTTTCAATATCTTTTTATGCGTCCCAATTGAATGCCAAACACGGGTTAATACGCAACCGGACTTATCTTCTGTATGTATTCGGAAGTCTTATTTTCAGTTCGCATCCCGTATTTATATACATGACTCATTATTATGTCTCGGCATTTGCATTCCTTATATGTGTAGACATCCTTTATTCCTCTTATCAGGATAAATCAGGTGGCAGAAATGCATATGCATTGGGATTTGTACTTGGCATAAGCAGTCTTTTTTCCTTTTTCACATTAATGTATCTACCTTTATTCTGGATGGGCTTCCGGATGATGCGTATTTTCAATTTCAAAACATTCATCATTTCCATTTTAGGTATTGCCACAATATACTGGCTATCCTTTGCTTTTTTCTTATGGCAAAATAATATCGCTGGTTTTTTAGAGCCTTTCAATCATTTATATCCGATATTGAATGGTTCGATCGAAAATACGTCATTTACCGGAGAAAGTTTATTAGTTGCAATAGCCTTGATTCTTCTCATCATTATCTCTCTGGATTATCAGACCAACTCTTTTCGGGATAAGATCAGAATCAGAGCTAATATTCAGTTTTTACATCTTGCCTCCTTATTTTCGATCCTTACATTTTTCTTTATCATCTTTGACCCGACACTTAATTTATATATGATCTCTTGTAGTATGTCAATTTTATTGGCTCATTTTTTCACATTGGTGGAGCAGAAATGGAAGGTTATAACCTTCTATATTTTGATATTAGTATACTTCTTGTGTTGCTTTTTAAATTTGTTGAATTAAGTAATAAAGAGTATATTAGTGGATTGGCTCGTATTTTCTGGGTAAAAAAACATCATTATTGGAAAATTATTCCTTATTTCGCAGTTTAAAACAATTTTCATCGAAATATTCGACTCATTTATGCAACTTTCATTCACGGCTCAACAAATTGCTGATTTTCTGAAGGGTACAATCGAAGGTGACCCGACTGTTAAAGTTAGCGATTTTTCTAAAATAGAAGAAGGGAAACCCGGCTCATTATCATTTTTGGCCAATCCCAAATACACCAATTACATATATTCAACTGAAGCAAGTGTTGTTCTGGTTAACAACGACTTTGTTGCAGAAAAACCCGTAAAAGCTACTCTTATCAGGGTATTTAATGCATATGCAGGTTTAGCTATGTTATTGGATATGGTAGAGAAATCGAAACCGAGAAAAAAGGGGATCGAACCCATGAGCTTTGTTGCCGATAGCGCAAAACTAGGCAGTGACGTTTACGTAGGTGCCTTTGCATACATTGCGGACGGAAGCATAATAGGCGACAATACGCTTGTACACCCTCAGGTATATATAGGTGAAGGTTGTACAATAGGCGACAATACGATATTATATCCGGGAGTAAAAATATATCCGGGATGTAAAATCGGAAACAATTGTATCATTCATGCAGGGGCAGTAATCGGATCCGATGGATTTGGCTTTGCTCCCGAAGGAGATATATACAAGAAAATTCCACAAATGGGCATCGTTATTATTGAAGACGATGTCGAGATA
Source organism: Indolivaga alginatilytica (assembly GCF_003201355.1). Lineage (GTDB taxonomy): Bacteria > Bacteroidota > Bacteroidia > Bacteroidales > Dysgonomonadaceae > Dysgonomonas_A > Dysgonomonas_A alginatilytica. The sequence continues at coordinate 102,977 of NZ_QICL01000003.1, read as the reverse complement.
GGTGCAAACACAACCATAGACAGAGCTGTGATGGATGCAACTATTATTCGTCACGGAGTGAAACTGGATAATCTTATTCAGGTAGCTCACAATGTCGAGATAGGTGCAAATACTGTTATGGCTGCTCAGTCCGGAATCTCAGGCTCGACAAAATTAGGAAAACATTGTGTGATCGGTGGACAAGCAGGCCTGGGAGGGCATATAACCATTGGCGACAATGCTAGTATAGGAGGACAAGCAGGTGTTATAAGCAATATTAAGGAGAATGCTCAAATACTCGGATCACCTGCTATTCCGGTGAAAGATTTTTTCAAATCGAGCATCATATTTCCAAAACTACCCGACATGTATCGCCAATTGAATCAATTGGAAAAAGAAATACAGCAATTAAAAGAAGAACAAAACAAACAATCTAAATAAAAAAACATCCTCTAAGATGTTATATATGAGGAATTATAATGGAGAAACAAAAAACACTTAAAGAGAGTTTTTCTTTACAGGGAAAAGGATTACATACAGGGTTACCTATTACGATTAAATTTAATCCTGCTCCGGAAAATCACGGATATAAGATCAAAAGAATCGATCTTGAAGGAGAACCTGTTATAGATGCTCTTGCCGAAAATGTAGGAGGAACACAGAGAGGTACGGTCCTTATCAAAGGCGATGTTCAGGTAAGCACTGTAGAGCATGCAATGTCTGCCTTATATGCATTGAGCGTTGACAACTGCCTGATAGAAGTAGACGCCCCCGAATTTCCTATTCTTGACGGAAGTGCAATACAATATGTTCAAGCTATAAAAAACGTCGGGTTGGTAGAACAAGAGGCCGATCGCGATTTTTATATTGTTCGCAGAAAAATGGAAGTTTGTGATGAAGAAACAGGTTCTAAACTGATTCTGCTTCCTGATGAAAATTTCTGCATTAATTCGTTCATTGAATTCGAATCGACATATATACCAAATCAGTCGGCATCTTTGGATGATCTGAATGATTTCGAAAAAGAAATAGCGAGTGCAAGAACATTTGTTTTTGTAAGAGATATTCAAAAATTATTAGAAGCCGGTCTTATAAAAGGCGGCGATCTGGATAATGCCATCGTAATATACGAAAGACAAATATCGCAGGAAGCGTTAGACAAGCTGGGTGATCTTCTTGGAGTAGCACATAAAAATGCTTCAGAATTGGGATATATAAATAATAAACCAATCCAATCTCCAAACGAGCCTGCCCGTCACAAACTATTGGATATTATTGGTGATATGGCTCTTATCGGTAAGCCGATTAAAGGACGTGTAATAGCTACACGCCCCGGTCATAAGATCAACAACCAGATGGCTCGTATTATCCGTAAGCAAATCAAGCTAAATGATGTGCAACCGCCTGTTTATGATATAACCAAAGAACCTGTTCTTGACATCAACAAAATAAAGGAATTATTACCTCACCGATATCCATTCTTAATGGTTGACAAAATCATCGAGATCGGACAACAACATATTGTAGGTGTAAAAAACATCACAACAAATGAGCCTTTCTTTCAAGGACACTTTCCTCAGGAGCCTGTTATGCCCGGAGTATTGCAAATTGAAGCAATGGCGCAAATTGGAGGTGTATTAGTTCTGGCCAGAGTAGATGAGCCCGAAAGATATTCGACTTATTTTCTAAAAATAGACAACGTAAAATTCCGTCAAAAGGTAGTACCGGGTGACACTCTGATTTTCAGACTAGACTTTACATCTGAAATCAGACGAGGTATCGCAAACATGAAGGGTTATGCTTTTGTTGGGGAAAAAGTAGTTTCAGAAGCTGAGTTCACTGCCCAAATCGTAAAAAATAAATAATTTAAAATTTGATCCATGTCAAATATCTCGTCTAATGCATTCATACACCCTAATGCCCAAATAGGCAAAGATGTAATCATCGAACCATTTGCTTATATTGATGACAATACGGTAATCGGGGATGGCACATATATAATGTCGAATGCAAATATCAGATCTGGAGCTCGTATCGGCGAAAAATGTACAATTTATCCCGGTGCAGTGGTATCAGGAATACCTCAGGATTTAAAATTTCACGGAGAAGATTCTATTGCTGTTATTGGCAACAATACAACAGTGAGAGAATGTGTCACGATAAGCAGGGGAACCGATTCGAAAGGAAAAACTATTGTAGGAGACAACTGTCTGCTTATGGCTTATAGCCACATTGCGCATGATTGTATACTTCAGAATAATATTATAATAGGAAATGCAACCCAACTTGCCGGAGAAGTAGAGATAGATGATTTTGCAATATTAAGTGGGGGCGTTCTGGTACATCAATTCACGCGTATCGGGAAACATGTAATGATACAAGGCGGAACTCGATTGGGTAAAGATATTCCTCCATATATCATTGCAGGTCGCGATCCTGTTGCTTATGCAGGTATCAATCTGGTGGGCTTACGCAGAAGAGGCTTTACTAATGAACAAATAAATCAGATACAGGAGATCTACCGCTTGATTTATCAATCGGGATATAATTTCTCTGATGCGACTGCAAAAATTGAGCAGGAATTAGAGAAAACAGCCGAATCTCAATTAATCGTAGAGTTCATCAAGAACTCTCCACGAGGAATTGTCAGAGGTTATCTATAAGGAGAAAGATCTAAATCATAGAATAAATAACCCCTCGGAAATTAAGTGTTTCCGAGGGGTTATTATTTTTACTATTACTAATGAGAGACATCTCAGACATCTACTTTTCAACCTTAGTAGCGAAGTATAACTCTCTCCCCCAATACTTTTGCTAAAGTCTTTTTTATTCCGTCAAGTTCTTTCAACTGCTGCATAAGAACTACAGAGCCATCGAAGTCTCCTGCTTTCTGTGCATGTTTCATCTTCTCTTTGATAGTTTTCATCTGGTAAGAGATAAAAGCATCTTTTAATTCGGTAAGCACACGAGGAACCGATGTCTCCAGATGCTTTTCCTCAGCCATCGGAGTTTCCTCTTTTTTAACGTCACCATACTGTTTTGTATGAACTTTGCTTAATTCGTATCGATCTTCCAGCAAATTGGCTGTTAAACGGCTTATTTCCTGCTTAGGATGAGCTAAGAAATAACGGGCAGGAACAAAATTCTGATCCGCCATCATACTGATGGCTTCATCTAAAATTTCTTTATACAATGTATTCTGAAACCAAAGCCCATCACGTTCTAAATCAAATTTAATATATTCAAGCACGGTTATATCTTCGTGAGGCTCCTCTCCGTCTTCCGGCTCTCGCTGAATCATCTGTAATGCACCAAATCGGACAACATAATACAAAATAGCCAGTTCGAACTTATCGAAAGGTGATTTTGGAAGTATTTGAGGTTGAAATTCTTCCGGAATATTTAATGGGGGATAATCATCCTCCATAGGTGGCATATTATTCTGCTGAGGCTGCTTTTGCCCTTCTTTTTCAAGATAAGCCAAACGCTTCTTATTGATCTCGTTTATCAAAACCCGCTCATCCACTCCTAACAGTACGCTACAATCACGAGTATATACAGAACGGATAATACCATCAGGAATAATAGATATACTATTCACAATATCGGAGATAAGCGAAGCTCTTTTTATGGGGTCCTCACCTGCATCATCTAATAACAACTGTGTTTTGAAGCGGATAAAGTCTACCTCATGCTGTCTGATATAACCGGTGAATGATTCTGCATTTTGCTTTTGAGAGAATGAGTCAGGGTCTTCACCATTCGGTAAAAGAACTACCTTTATATTCATACCATCCTCCAAGAGTAAATCAATACCTCTCAATGCTGCTTTTATACCCGCTGCATCACCATCATAAATAACGGTTATGTTAGGTGTAAACCGATGAATCAGTTTTATCTGCCCCAGAGTCAATGCAGTACCCGACGAAGACACTACGTTCTCAATTCCGGCCTGATGCATCGAAATAACATCGGTATAACCCTCTACCAGAAAACAACAATCGGCTTTCGAAATGGCTTGCTTAGCAAAGTAAATACCATACAACTGATCGCTCTTGTGATAAATATCACTTTCGGGAGAGTTTACATATTTACCTGTATTCTCTGCCTTCTTAAGAATACGTCCACCAAAGGCTACGACCTTTCCCGACAAAGTATGTACAGGAAACATGACACGTCCACGAAAGCGATCGACCATATAGTTATCGCCTTCTATAGTCAATCCCGTTCTAACCAGATAGTCTTTATTAAATCCGCTTTTCAGTGCATCCTGCGTTAAAGCATCTCTTTGTTCGAGACTATATCCGAGTTGGAATTTTTTGATAATATCGTCTCTGAAACCCCGTTCTCTGAAATAACTCAGTCCTACAGTTTTTCCTTCGCTATGCTGATGAAGTGTATTTATAAAATAAGTCCGTGCATACTCATTCAGGATAAAAAGACTTTCACGCTCATTATAAGCATTTTTTTGCTCTTCGGTAAGTTCTTTCTCCTGTATCTCGATGTTATACTTTTTTGCCAGATAACGAAGAGCTTCATAGTATGAAAGTTGCTCGTGCTTCATGATAAAATGCACGGCACTTCCTCCCTCTCCACATGCAAAACATTTGCATATATTTTTGGAGGGAGAAACATAAAAGGAGGGTGTTTTATCGGAGTGAAACGGGCACAATCCGACAAAATTTATTCCTTTTTTCTTAAGCGTAACAAATTCTGCAACAACATCTTCGATGCGTGCAGCCTCCATTATCCTATCTATCGTAAGTTGATCTATCATCTTTTTTCCTCCAAGGAACGAAGTTAAGCAATAAACATCAAAAGTTAAGGTTAATAAATTATATAAGAGGGATCGCTTTTATACATTTTATTTATCCTTTGGCTTAATATATTTTATGTCTAATATGTTTCCAATTTTTACTATCTGTTTAGTTCTTCTCAGTTCATCTTGTTCTTCCTCCAAATTAGTATTAAGCCTCAGAGGATTACCTATTCTCTCATCCCAATCTTTTTTTGATAATGGTTTTAATTCTTCTCTTTTTAGAATATTTATAAGATCTTCTATGATAGACTCATAATCCGGATTACACCATTTGTATGGAACAAAACTAACAGCTTGATTTTGGAAGAACAGTTCTCCTATATTATATTTCCCGCTCATATTTTTCTCCTTCTTCTCCAAACAGCTTTCTTCATTAATGGTATAGAAGGTCTCAATAACATCGTAAGTCACATTTTTTTCTTTTTGTTTGTATATCGTTTGAGGATATAGTATAATATCAAAACCTTTATAGCTCCCCTTTAAAGTGAGATTCTCGGTAACTTCAAAACCTGCTTTGTCGAAATATAGATATTTAGCAGAGCTTAGTCTCTTCATTATCTGTTTAGGTTTGTAGTATTCTTCACTAAAGATAACCAAAGAAAAAATAAAACCATATAATAACCAAACAATTAGGGCAAACCAAAATGCAAATTCTACAGTATTATTGATTGTAAATAACAGAAATAGCACAAACGTAATTATACCTCCTATAAAAACAAAATTTTTCCTGATATTGTATTTTTTTAGACATTTAGCATCGAATATAGGTCTATCTTTTCCTTTCATGTTGATTGTATCATTTGCTACAAATATAGTGAAATAAAAAAGCACCTCAATTGCTTGAAGTGCTTCTTTATGAAGTGAGGAAAGATTAAGCGCGAGCCACTCTCTTTTCTTTAATTCTTGCTTTTTTACCTGTAAGAGCACGTAGGTAATATAGTTTCGCTCTGCGAACTTTACCAACTTTATTTACAGTGATACTGTCAATAAACGGAGACTCAAGAGGGAAGATACGTTCTACACCAATATTGTCTGACATTTTACGTACAGTAAAGCGTTTTTTAGCGCCGTGTCCGCCGATTTTGATAACAACACCACGATACTGCTGTACACGCTCTTTGTTACCTTCTTTGATACGATATGCTATAGTTACAGTATCTCCACTTTTAAATTGAGGATGTTCTTTACCTGTAGCAAATGCATCTTGTGCAATCTTCATTAAATCCATGACTATTATAGCTTTATATTGTAAAACAATACGCAATATTCACGAGTTTGTCTCGTCAGAGATTACGCAAAGCGGATGCAAAAATATAAACAATTATCGTAACTGACAAATACCCACGCATTTTTAAGCAAATTCATTTACTTAATTGTCGATATTATCAATTTACAGTCTTAATACTTGAAACTGCTTCCACCCATAAATTCTCTCAACAACGATGTCGGTGGCATTTCCGAATCATTTATATAGCTGAAATAACTAAGAAACTTAAGCAGACGGTTCGCCTCCGAGAACTCGGGAGCTGTCTTAGGAACCTGAATCAAGATCGGTTCGGCATATTTACGTAGTGCAGCCAGCTCATACATAATGGCAGAATTGAACATTACGTCTGCATTTTCCTGATAAGGAAAAATCCATTTTTCTTCGCCACGCCTTACACTATTCCATCTGGATATGGTATCAATAGCCGAATAATTCCTATAATTGAAGTCTCTTACCAAACGACGAATAAGGCGATTATCGGTAGTAGATATCCAGTTATGATCGTCTAAGGATATAGTAGTAAGAGCTGATACATATACCAAAAATTTCTTACTGTCATCTATAGACTTGGTCAATTCAGGATTCAGTCCGTGAATGCCTTCTATAATAATAACATTATTTTCGTCTATCTGTAATTCATGCCCATTATACTCACGTTGTCCTGTTGTAAAATTATAGGTTGGAAGTGATACTTTTTCACCCTTCAATAAACGTGACATATCATCATTGAATTGCTTTAGATCAAGGGAGTACAACGATTCGTAATCGTAATCGCCATTCTCATCCTTCGGTGTATCCTCTCGATTTACAAAATAGTCGTCCAGCGAAATTCCGACAGGCTTTATAAGATTGACCATCAATTGCACTTCAAGACGTTTTCTAAAAGTCGTTTTTCCCGATGAAGACGGACCTGATACCATCACAATACGAACTCCTTTTTTGAAACGACCGGCTATTTTTTCAGCAATATCACCTATAGACCTTTCTTGTAAAGCCTCAGCAACTTTCACCACATCCGACATATTTCCACTTTTGTTCGCTTTATTCAAGTCCGATACATTTTCCATTCCCAATATGTTCAGAAATCTCAGATGTTCGAGATAAACCTGTTGCATCTTCGGTTGTTCAATACGGGGTTCCAGCTCTACGGGATGATTTCGGTTAGGGACACGCAATAAAAAGCCGTTAAGATATGGTTCAATATCATACAACTTTATATATCCGCTTGAAGGAACGAGGTATCCATAAAAATAATCGAAATAGTCTCCTAAACGATAGTATTTCGAATAAACCGAATCCGATGCTTCCAACAGTGAGGCTTTGTCTTCAAACCCTCGTTCTCTGAAAAGCTCCACTACTTTATCTTTCTCATCCTCTAATGCCACAAAAGGAATATCCTCCTTAATGAGGTCATCCATTACGGCTTTGATCTTATTAATATCTTTTTCGGTAAGCTTATCCTTACCGCCTACTCTTCCGTAATATCCTTTAGAGATAGGATGTTCTATTCGCATTCTTGCATTAGGGAAAACTTCAGAGATAGCTTTCGCCAATATAAAACACAGCGAACGCACATAGGTTCTCATTCCCGACGACTCACTCATATCAACAAACTCGATATGCTTGGGTTGATATAAACGGTAATCGAGCGATTCTGTTTTATTATTTACCTTACAGTTAACTATCAGATAAGGTTTCTCTATTTTCATTAATTTCTGAGCATCAGCCAAAGTAATACCTAAAGGCAAATAATGATGCTGATTGTCATTCTTACAGAATACTTGAAAAATTTGATTCATATATTTTTATTTTAAGGTCTTAAACCTATTTATTGTCCGTTCAGTTAAGATAGCTCTGGTATACGTCTTTAAGGACTGTTCGTTATTAACAAAAGTAAAGTTAATAATTATATCTTATCCTCTGTAATAAGATTTTTTACCGAATAAAAATAAGATTTCTATTATTTGAATTATTTTCTTCGCTTATTAAAGTTCGGATTATAGCTTTTTGTCTTGTTAACAGTATTGCCCCCTATTCCTGCGGGGTATAACTTATTTAGTAAATCCTCTCTTTTCATTCCCTTTAACGATTTTATAATCTGGGGTTTATAATCGTTATTATACCAGAAGAAGAATTGTCGCTGAGCCAGTTTTTCATCCTTGGTTTTTGGCGTAAATACTTTTTCGAGAGTGTAAGGGTGATAGCCTGTATAATATATCTCAGTAGCCAGAGTCATGGGCGAAGGTGTAAAATCCTGCACCTGTTCCAGATTAAAACCAAGAGGTTTGGTTGTCACAGCTAATTCTGCCATTTCAACTTCGGTACATCCGGGATGTGATGATATGAAATAAGGTATCATCTGCTGCTTCATACCATAATCGTCATTCACCTTATCGAATATCTTCTTAAATGCATAGAACTGACTGAAACTTGGTTTACGCATAAAATTAAGAACTGTATCGGATGTATGTTCGGGTGCTACTTTGAGACGTCCCGACACATGATTCTTAATCAGTTCATGGGCATATTCCTCGGATACTTTATTCAATTTATCATCATCCGAGCGATGAAGAAGCATATCATATCTTACGCCGCTTCCTACGAACGATTTCTTTATTTTTGGGAGTGCATCTACCGATTTATATATATCCAATAATGCAGAGTGATCTACATTCAGGTTTTTACATATCTTTGGGTGAATACATGACGGACGCCTGCATTTACCACAGATAGACTCATCTTTGCCACGCATGGCGTACATGTTTGCAGAAGGACCTCCCAGATCGCTTAAATAACCTTTAAAGTCGGGCATCTCGGTAATTTGAGTTACCTCTTTAAGGATAGACTTTTTAGATCGAGAAGCTACAAATTTTCCCTGATGGGCTGATATGGTGCAAAAAGCACATCCTCCAAAACATCCGCGGTGCATATTTACCGAGAATTTAATCATCTCGAAAGCAGGGATAGTCTTTTCTTTGTATTTAGGGTGAGGTAACCGGGTATAAGGTAAATCAAAAGAGGCATCAATCTCGTTTTCCTTCATCGGAGGGTAAGGCTCATTGATTATCACATACTCTTTTTCCGATTGTTGTATGATCCGCGAAGCATTTACCATATTCGACTGCTCTTCCACAACTTTGAAGTTCTTGGCTTGCTTGAGCTTATCTTTCAGACATTCTTCGTGTGGAAAAAGAACGGTATCTTTCTCCCGTTCATCATAAGACCCGGTTAAATAAACTGTTTGCTTAATATCTTTCAGATCGGGGATTGATTGTCCGTCATTCAATCGCTTTACAATTTCACGCAGAGGTTGTTCTCCCATTCCATAGACCAATATATCGGCTTTTGCATCGAACAATATCGACTTGCGAAGCACATCGTCCCAATAATCATAATGAGTTATCCTGCGTAGAGAAGCTTCTATACCTCCCAAAACAATAGGAACATCAGGATATAATTCTTTTAGGATATTTGTATAAACGATGGATGGTCTGTCGGGACGCATGCCCGATTTACTATCAGGAGTATATGCATCATCCGAGCGTAAACGTTTATTTGCTGTATAATGATTTATCATCGAGTCCATGGCTCCTGCCGTAACCCCAAAGAATAAACGTGGTTTACCCAGTTTCTTAAAATCACGTAAATCGTCACGCCAGTTGGGTTGTGGTACAATAGCCACTTTTAATCCTTCGCTTTCTAGTATTCTGCCGATCACAGCAGCACCAAAAGCAGGATGATCTACATAGGCGTCACCCGAGAAGAGAATAACGTCCAGCTCTTCCCATCCTCTCAATTCTATTTCTTTCTTGGTTGTAGGCAACCAATCTGTTAATCTGTATTCTTTCATTTGGACACAAAAATACACCTTTTTACTCTATTTGCAGAAAACTAGGAAGTTAATAATAGAATAAAGCTGATAGACTCTATTTATGCCCAATAAAAAAAGCTTCTGTTTCCAGAAGCTTTTTTGTTATTTGTATTTTTTAGAAATACCTTAGAAATAGACAGCAGCAGTAGCAGACCAAGTTCTGTCTTTTACCTTGTAGTTTCCATCACTTTCTTTATAATTGTCAGTCATAGCTAAACCATAATTGACACCAATCTGTAAAAACTTAAAGAGTTCTATTCCTCCTCCAAAATTCAGTCCGGCTCCAAAGCTTTGCGCTTTCCATTGATCATCTATATCACCCGAAATAGCAGAAAAATTGTCATCACCTGATACTTTGAAACTAATATAAGGTCCTGCATTTACAAAAGGTGTAACTGTTTTCGAAACAGGGAATTTCACCCTCACATTGACAGGTATATCTATATAGCCATTTTTATTTCTGTCACCGCCTCTGAATTTCATTCCTCTTTCCGAGTACAAAAGTCCACCTTCAAGTCCATATCTTCCCTTAATCATCCATTCCAAAGATGCACCAAGTTGAAAACCGGTTACATTTTTGTCTACAAATTGATTTACCCCGTCATTACCTGAAACCGATACCCCCGAAAGATTCACACCTCCTTTTGCTCCAAAACGAAGTTGTGAATGAGCCGATAATACAAATACACTTAGACAAACAAACACGAAAAAACACTTTTTCATAAATTAGTTAGTTGTTTATTGAAACTAAAAAACACAGCAACCGAAAATCTATTTCTTGTTATTGCGGCTACAAGTATATTACATTTTCTCAGTTATTACAATAGCTTCTTTCACTTTTATTAAATACAAAAATTCCAATGACCAATAATTCTGCTACTTTTGTATTAAATAATTTGCTGTAGCAGAATAACGTATAGAAAACTTATAAACTTTTAAATCAGAGTGTTTAGGTACAAATTCATTATAGGGTCTGTCATTATCCTGACCATGTTGGGGTGTTCTTCTAAAAAGAATACATCAAAAACCCGTATGTACCATGCCATAAACACAAAATACAATATCTACTTTAATGCCAACGAAGCATATAAAGAATCCCTAAAAACGAAACAATCGGGATATCAGGATAATCTTTCTCAAATCATTGCCATATATCCCAGTCCGCCTGTAGAAGAAGAATTAAAACAAAATCCGGGAGGAAGTTTTAATGTAACTGTAGACAAAACGACAAAAGCCATAAAAATTCACTCCATCCGCACAAAGCCCGAACGTGATCCCGGTAAAAGAAAAAATCAGGAATATCAGGCATGGCTAAAACAACAGGAATTCAATCCCTTCCTTAAGAATGCATGGCTATTATTGGGAAAAGCCGAATTTCAGAATGAAGATTATCTGCAAGCCGTATCTACTTTATTATATGTAACACGCCTATATAAAGGAGACAATGATGTAGTGGCCGAAGCACGAATCTGGATTGCCAAAGCGTATACCGCTATGGGCTGGTATTACGAAGCGGAAGATATATTTCATAAAATCAAACTCGCAGGAGGAGTTCCCGATAATTTAACTGCGGAGTACAATAAAGTATATGCTGATTTTTTAATCAAAAGAAAAGAATACGAAAAAGCGATACCATTTCTCGAACAGGCTATAAAAGACGAAAGTGATAGTTTTCAGCGAACCCGCATGAGGTATCTGTTGGGGCAACTATATGCTTATACCAAAGATCAGGAAAAAGCATATCGGGCATTCGAAAGTGTAATTGGGCTTAATACTCCATACCTTTTCTCTTTCAATGCAAAGATGCAACAGGCATCGTTTGTTAACAGCTCCAATAAACAAGAAGTATTGTCTCTGCTCAACAAAATGAGTAAAGATCCCAAGAACAAAGAGTATCTGGATCAGGTACATTATGCCATCGGAAATATTTATCTGAATAACCAAGATACAGTAAAAGCAGTAGCCGAATACGAAAAAGCAGTCAAAGCAAGCATACGCAATGGCTACGACAAAGCCCTCAATCTGATTGCACTGGGCGACATTTACTTTGCACAACAAAAGTATGCAAAAGCTCAACCCAACTATTCGGAAGCATTAGCTTCTTTAAACAAAAAGCACGAAGCATATCCAAGGGTTAACCTCAGATCCGAAGTATTAGATGAACTGGTAGTGCACATCGAAGCTATCCATTTACAGGACAGTCTTCAATATCTGGCACAAAAGCCTTACGATGAACAGTTACTGGTTGTCAATAAAATAATAGCAGACCTGAAAAAGAAAGACGAGGAAGAAAGACGAGAACAACAAAGGCTCAATAGAGAAAATAACTCACAATCCTCTCAGAACCCAAATACCCCATTATTCGAACAAACCTCACCTAATATTCCATCAGGACCTGCTATTTTAGGAGGTAATAGTACATCTTTTTATTTCTACAATCCTCAATTAGTAAATCAGGGAAAAGTAGCCTTTCAGCGCAAATGGGGAAACAGAAAGCTAGAAGACAACTGGCGCAGGCGCAATAAACGTGTCACTACTTTTGATGAAGGCAATATGCAGGAAGAGGAAGAAAAAAAGCCTGACGACCCGAACGCCCCAAAAGACCCTAAGGACGAAACGCAAAACCAAACAATTGTTCAGGATATTTACTCACCTGAGTTTTATTTACAACAAATACCACTGACTCCGGAGGCCATAACAGCATCTAATGAGATCATTGAGAATGCCTATTTCAATTTAGGAAAGATATATAAGGATAAACTCGAAGATTATAATCTGGCAATAGATGCCTTCACAACCAATCTTTCTCGTTTTCCCGATGGCCCGAACAGAGAGGAAATATATTATCAATTATTCTTGATTTATTTGAGATTAGGCAACAGAGAAATGACGGAGTTATACAGACGCTATCTGTTGAACTCGTTCCCTAAGAGTTCTTATGCTGCTGCGTTGGCTGATCCAAATTATGAATGGAACCTCCGAAACATGCACCAACTGGAAGGCAATCTTTATCAACAAACGTATGAAGCATATCTCGCCGGAAACATAAAGACGGTTAGAACAAACTTCCAATCGATGACAGAAAAATATCCACTATCGGTATTGATTCCTAAGTTTATGTTTTTGAATGCGCTTACATATGCTCAAACGAACGATCCCGAAGAATTCAAAACGCACTTGCGTGCCCTGATCGAAACATACCCTAATGCAGATGTTACACCATTGGCTTCAGATATGCTGAAAGGTATTTTAAGCGGAAAATCATTGTCTTCCGATTCATCTCCTGCCCGTGGTATGATATGGGATATCAGGTTTGGAACAGGTGAAAATCCAGAAGAAATTGCGGGAGTAGACTTTATTGCCGACCCTGAAGCAGAATATATGCTGTTATTCATCTACAAATCTCAAACAATTGATAAGAACCAATTGATATATGATGTAGCCAGTTATAACTTCTCGAACTTTATTTATCAAACATTTGACCTAAGCTTCACCGAGGCTAATTCGTTAGAGATGTTACAGGTTAAAGGATTCAATTCGCTTGATGAAATAGAATTTTATATAGACAAAGCTTTTGATAAGAAATCGTTGATGGATGAATTAGATCCTTCTATTATTCCTCTGCCCATATCAACCGATAACTTTGTTGCATTGATGAATGGCAAGAGCCTCAATGAGTACTTCTTATTCTTTGAAAAGAATTACACCAAAGAAATGGTAAAACTGATTATGTACTGGAACCAACAACGAACCAGGAGTGCAGCACCCGTTGAAGAGAAGCCTCAACCGGAAGATACGGCTCCCGTAATTAAAGAAACTGAGCCCGAAGTGAAACCGGTTGAAACAGTTCCATCAAGACCCATAGCTCCTCCCGTTAAAGAAACTAAGTCCGATTCTAAAGAAGAAAATAAAGAAGTCGGTGTATCTGATATTCTGTCTGACGATCAGATACAAATCGCAGATGAAGTAATCAACAGAACAATTGACATAATAAATAACCCTGTGGATGGATTGAAAAATCTATTCAACTCTTCAAGCAATAAACCGAAACTGAGTAAAGAAGAGAAAGCTGCCCAAAAAGCTGAGAACAAACGACTCAAAGAACTCGAAAAACAAAGGAAAGCTAAGGTTAAAGCCGAAGAGCAAGCTATAAAGGATGCAGAGCAGGCACAACAAAACTCTATAGCCAATGCTGAGAAACAAAAACAAGCCGAAGAGCAAGCAGCAGCAGATACAAAAGTAAATGACCAAAAGAATCTGGTAAAAGCACGAGAAGATGCACGCAAGCAGCGTCAACTGGAGTTGAAGGAAAAAGAAAAAGCTCAAAAAACCAGATTGAAAGAACGTGAACGTGAGCGTAAAGAGCGCCTCAAAATAATTGAAAAGGAACGTAAAGAAAAAGAACGTCTGGCTAAAGAGAAGCGGAAACAAAAATAAGGTCTCATATCTTTTTATTACTTTGGTGTAGGGGTGAACCTATGTGTTCACCCACAAAGGACAGACACATAGGTCTGCCCCTACAAATAAAACATAGCATTAAATAGTTGAAATTCCTGTAAATATCCAAGTAAGATAAACAAATAGAACTCACCCGATGTTAATCAATAAAAATAACTAACAAAACAAGAAAGATGGGAACAACAACCGGCTCGTGGAAAAAAACATTTACTAAAATATTTATTGTCGTTATCATATTAGTAATAGGAGGCGTAATTGCATACTTTTACTTTCCTTTTGCCAGCAGCAGTGTAAAAGCCGGACAGCTTAATTACGTAATGCACAAGGGAATCATATTCAAAACATATGAAGGAAAACTAATACAGACCGGTATAAAGACAGGAACTGTAGGCGGTCTGCAATCTAACGAATTTGAATTCTCTATCGAAAACAAAGAATTAGCTCAGAGGCTTATGAATCTGACCGGACAAAACGTAAAACTACACTACAAGGAATATTTCGGTTCTTTACCATGGAGAGGTTATACCCGTTTCATTGTAGATAGTATTATCTCGGTGGAAGAAGCTCCCAATCCGAATATAAATCCCAACTATCCGATAAATTATTAAGATTTAAAATAAATAATAGAAAAGGACTGGTTAAACCAGTCCTTTCTTTATAAATTTCACATTCGCCCAATTATCCTTGTTATTAGAATGGACGAAGGTCAAACCATGTTTATTACATTCGTCAGTTAAAGCGGGAATATCTTCCGTATAAAAACCACTCATAAATAATATACCCTCAGGATTCAATACAGATGCGTACACATGTATATCATTCAGCAGAATATTCCGATTGATATTTGCCAGTATAACATCAAATGTCTGAGCTCCCGTCAATAGATCAGCACCTCCGATTTGAACATCAATGTTAGAGACTTTATTTAAATCGAGATTTTCTTTTGCATTATCATATGCCCATTCGTCAATATCTATAGCCAGAATAGGATCAGCACCTCTCATTGAAGCGAGGATACCTAAAATAGCAGTTCCACAGCCCATGTCTAAAACCGATTTACCGGTAAAATCCATATTCAAAATTTCACGAATCATCAATTCCGTAGTCTGGTGATGCCCTGTACCAAAAGCCATTTTAGGATCGATGTATATATTATATTCATAAGAAGCCGGTTCGTTATGAAATGTACTTTGTATGATACACCTGTCATCTATGATAAGAGGTTTAAAGTAATTTTTTTCCCATTCTTCATTCCAATCTCTACCTTCAATCAAACTAACAGTATAAGTTATTTTCGACTCCAACGGGAAATTTTCCAACACCAAATCTATCGCCTCTTTATTGTAAAGACTCTCTTGAATATAAGCAGTTGACCCTGTTTCAGTATCTACAAAACTCTCGAAACCAATATCCGCTAGTTCGGCAGATAATACTTCTGTTATAATTTCACTATGAGGATTGCAAAGAAACACCGCTTCAATATAATTCATCTTATCACTTTTTTTATATATCATAAATAATCTTTTTCACACAAAACAAGAACATCCTGCTTCAATATTATCCGGTCACATAGACGTATATAATTAGCTCTTCTTGTTATTTTCAACAAAAATATAGTTTTTACTTCAATAAGTTTCTAACATTCTTGCTTTTCAGCTTTTTTTATTGTCGATTATTCCCTTACTTTTTTATAAAATTTTGTTTCTTTACAAAAAGAATTGCATTTTTCCAGAACAAACATTAAAGTTCAAATGTTTAGGATTCATCCGATTGAGCGTAGACCTGATAAATGCGATTTTCGTTTTTAGATTTGTTAAGGATATCACGAGCAACAGAGTCTTATTTTTTGCATCTTTGTAATGAAAAAAAATAGATTTTATTAAAGTGTCTATTAAACCATTTAGTAGTTTAGCTAGTCTAAGAATAAATGAGTAAAAAATTGAATCGAACTTATATAATTAGAGAGGAGATAAAATAATGAAAAGGAGTAAATTGTTATTATTAGCAGCGTTGTTGCCATTAGTGAGTTTCTCTCAAAATTGGGGTGATGACATCTACGGATCATCTCCTACCAGAAGACAAAACAGGAATTCACAATCCAATACAACTCAGCAACCGACAAGAGTTTATATAGAGAACGCCAATAATAATGTGAATATTTCCACCAGAGGAGATGTTTCAATAGATGTTGATGAAAATAGCAATGCCAATATAAACTGGGAAGAAGATACCAACCCGTTCAACCTAAGATACGAAGATCCCAATAGCGTAAGAATATCAAGCGATGACAACATCAATGTCTTTATCCTGAACGGTTCTTTTGACGACCACAACGCCAATAACCTAACCACTAGCATGGCTTGGAGAAATGACCCTTGGAACGACCCTTGGAATAACTGGGGCTGGAACATGGGTATGGGCATGGGCTGGGGTATGCGTCCCTGGGGCATGGGTCCCGGTTGGGGCATGGGCTGGGGCATGGGCGGCATGTGGGGCGGCGGTATGTGGGGTATGGGCTGGGGCGGTGGCATGTGGGGTCCCGGTTGGGGCGGTGGTATGTGGGGTCCCGGTTGGGGCGGTGGTATGTGGGGTCCCGGTTGGGGCGGCGGCTGGGGTGGCGGCTGGGGTCGTGGCCCGAGGATGACCAATAACCGACCCGGCAGAACTACCGGACGGAATAACGGCAACAGAGGCTCAGCTGCCGGAGGAAGAAACAACAACCGTAACTCTTCAGCCAGAGATGCAACCGGAGGACGTGGCTCTGCATCAGGTAGAGATGCTACTACAGGACGTGGTTCTGCATCAGGAAGAGAAGCAACGGGAGGAGGACGTACCTCAACCGGAAGAGATAACTCTACCCGCACCGGAACCGGAAGATATGAAGGTACACGCGGTAGCACTACCAGAGATAATTCGGGACGTACTTCGACCAGAGAATCAGGGGTAAACACCAGACCTGCAACTAACAATGGTACAACAGGAAGAGGCGGATCTGCTTCCGGCAGAACATCTGTTAACAGAGACGCTACTTACAATCCAAATACCGGCAGAATTGTAACTAATTCGCCAACAAGAAATACAACAGGCAGCACAACAAACAGAGGTGGTGCAACTACCAATAACAGGGGTGGAGCTACTACGAATAACAGAGGAGGTGCTGTAAGCAACCAAGGGTCTTCAACAAACAGATCTTCGGGAACAAATGCAAGACCTGCGACTAATAATAGCAACAGAAACTTCAATACGGGAAGCTCATCCAACAGATCGTCCGGATCATCGGTACAAAGATCATCTTCCGGCGGTAGCCGTCCATCAGGCGGTGGCGGAGGTGCACGTTCTTCAGGCGGCGGTGGTCGTAGTGGCGGCGGACGTAGATAAAATTGAAACAAAACAATATTGAATACAAACAAAAAGCTATTTTAGCTGTTTAAACTAAAATAGCTTTTTTTTAGAAATAAAAACAATAACTATGAAACGTATTTTTATTCTTGCTTTACTTTCCACTTCTTTCATAGGATCTGCACTGGCACAAGGAGAGATGGATGCTTTCAATTTATCTTATACAGGATTGAAGGGAACAGCTCGGTCTGTTGCAATGGGGGGTGCCTTTGGTGCTCTAGGAGGTGATATTTCGGGGATTGCAATCAATCCGGCGGGAATAGGTGTGTATACGACATCGGAGATAGTAACAACAATGAATTTTGCCAACACTAGAACCAGAACAGACTTGTATGACAGTAGAACTAATGATAGCAGATTCAAATTCAGTTTTGATAATTTTGCATTCGTAGGAACAGTTCCTCTACATAGCGATGTTGCTCCTCTCATTAATTTCGGTTTCTCTTACAACCGTGTGCAATCATTTGATCGTAAATACACGATGAACGGGCACTTTGTAGACGAATCCCAAACCAGATATATTGCAGACCGCGTAAATCGTTTCGATGGAAACAGAGGTATACCTTCAACAGACTTGGAATTAGCTCAGGAACCGTTCTTCGACAGACCATCTGTATATTGGCTGGGAGCCCTTGCTTTTAATACAGGAATGATAACACCCAAATCAGGAGGAAGGCAGTATGAATCGGTTTTAACCAAAATGGAAGATCCCACTATTGATAATTACCTGCATGTATTCGAAAGAGGATCTGTAGATTCTTACGATTTTAATATGGGTACTACTTTTGCAGATATGGTTAGTGCAGGTCTTACAATTTCTGTAACAGACCTTAGTTATAATATATCGTCACTTTACAGCGAAGCATTTTATGAAGATGCAAGCAATATTCCCAAACATGAGTACGATATGGAAAATCAATTGAGAACAGATGGATCAGGCTGGCAGGTAAAAGCCGGGCTTATCTTCAAACCAATTCAGGAATTAAGAATCGGGGCTGCCTATCACTCTCCGACATGGTATAATATGACTGATTCATATACTGTGCTTATGGATGCTTTCAATGGAAGACCTAATGTTTCTTCGAGACGTGAAGAAGGGCTTGTTTTTACAGATTATAAATTCCGCACACCGGATAAGTGGGTATTCAGTTTAGCAGGAGTTATTGCTAAAAGAGCGATAATAAGTGCAGACTATGAGCTTACCAACTATGGACGTATGAATTTTCAGGACGTAAATGGCTTCGCTTTTGAAGAAAACCAAGATATTAAAGAGTCTTTCCGTAATTCATCAACTTTACGCTTAGGTGCTGAGTTTCGTATTACTCCTCAATTTTCGGGACGTGTAGGTTACATGTGGCAACAAAGTCCGGTTAAAGATATTCTTGTAAATGGTAGTGCAGACGGTACACACACCGCTCTTACTGCAGGAACTATAACTCACTTTTCGCTAGTAGGAGACGCTAACTATTTCACTTACGGGCTCGGTTACAGGTTTACACCTCATTTCTACACCGATGTGGCATTTGTAATGAATAGTCGTACTGACGATTTGTATAGCTTTGCCGGCTCAGACAAAGCTGAACTTAAAACAAATCTATTCAGCGGATTACTTACTTTTGGTTATAGATTCTAAGAACAAAAGATATAATATATCAAAAAGCTGTACTAACTGATTAGTACAGCTTTTTTGATTTAAGGTCTCAGACCTTTTTGTTGCTTTGGCTAGGCATAATAACTACAGGCAGTTATTATGCCGATAAAACATCGCATTAAATATTTAGCGTTACTTATGATACTGATTACCGTTTGCTTTTTATACATTTGCAAAGCTAATAATATCAATAAAGGTCTCGTACCTTTTTATTATCAATCTTAAGTATAACTGTGATTGTCAGTTATTATTTTAAGATACCAAATTAAGTTCTAACTTTTACTTAAAACTATGTCAACTTATACAGAAGATAACCGCAAAGTAACGACTCATCGTTTGCAGGAAATGAAGCAAAGAGGCGAAAAAATCTCAATGCTTACGGCATATGATTATTCTATGGCTTCGATAGTAGATCAGGCAGGTATGGATGTCATTTTGGTAGGCGATTCTGCATCCAATGTGATGGCAGGGAATACGACTACACTACCTATGACTCTCGATCAGATGATTTATCATGGCAAATCGGTAGTAAACGGCGTAAAGCGCGCTTTGGTTATCGTTGATATGCCATTCGGCAGTTGCTCGGGCAATCCGACACTTTCCTTAGAAGCAGCTATCAGAGTGATGAAAGAAACCGGAGCCGATGCTTTAAAGATAGAAGGAGGCAAAGAAATAATTGCGGACATAAAAAAAATAATAGATGCAGGTATTCCTGTTATGGGACACTTGGGATTAATGCCTCAGTCAATTAATAAATACGGAACTTATGCTGTACGTGCCAAAGACGGAGCCGAAGCCGATAAACTGATGGCAGATGCTACACTTCTACAGGAAGTCGGATGTTTTGGAATTGTGCTGGAGAAGATTCCTGCAACATTAGCAGAACAGGTAGCTAAAGAATTGGCGATTCCTATGATAGGCATCGGAGCGGGAGGAGGCGTTGACGGACAGGTATTAGTTATTCATGACATGCTGGGTATCAATAAAGACTTTTCTCCAAAATTTCTTCGTCGCTATGCCGATCTTCATACCATGATGAGCCAAGCCGTACAATCGTATATAAAAGACGTGAAGGAATCTGATTTCCCGAATGAAAAAGAATCTTATTAAGGCTTATACCTTTTAGCAAATAATAAAAAGGTCTGAGACCTCATCACAAAATAAAAATAAAATATGCACAGCATGTCTGTTTGAATTATCGCAGACATGCTTCTTTAATATGAAAGTTTGTATAGCCGAAAAGCCGAGTGTAGCCAGAGAAATAGCCAATGTTCTAGGAGCGAAAAATAAGAAAGACGGGTATTTTGAAGGAAACGGATACCAAGTAACATGGACATTCGGGCATTTCTGTACCCTAAAAGAGCCACACGAATATTATCCCCAATGGAAACGCTGGTCATTGGATTTACTTCCGATGATTCCTCCCCGATTTGGTATCAGACTAATAGAAAATCAGGGAATAGCCAAGCAATTCTCGGTGATAGAAACCTTATTCGCAAGTGCCGAAGAAATAATCAACTGCGGTGATGCAGGGCAGGAAGGAGAACTTATCCAACGCTGGGTAATGCAAAAAGCTCAAGCAAAGTGCCCTGTTAAACGTCTTTGGATTTCGTCCCTTACCGAGGATGCAATACGTGAAGGTTTCCAGAATCTAAAGGAACAAAGCGATTTTGACAAACTGTATGAGGCAGGATTGTCGCGTGCCATCGGCGATTGGTTACTCGGAATGAATGCAACAAGGCTATATACCATAAAATACGGTCAGAACAAATCTGTACTATCTATTGGCAGAGTTCAGACTCCGACTTTAGCTCTTATCGTAAACAGACAATTAGAGATCGAAAACTTCAAGCCTGAGCCTTATTGGGAATTGAAAACGATCTATCGAAACACTACCTTTTCGGCAACTAAAGGGCGATTTACTACGGAAGAAGAAGGGGCGCAGTTTCTCGAAGTAATAAAGCTGGCCGATTTTGAGGTTACAGATGTAACAATCAAAGCAGGTGAAGAACTGCCTCCCCGATTATTCGATCTTACCTCATTGCAGGTAGAATGTAATAAGAAATTTGCCTTTTCGGCAGAAGATACCTTGAAAACTATACAATCACTTTATGAGAAAAAGCTCACCACTTACCCTCGTGTTGACACTACTTTTCTGAGTGACGATATATTTCCCAAAGTGCCCGCCACCCTAAAAGGTTTGATGGGTTACGAAGATTTGGTAGCTCCTATACTGGCATCTAAAATCAAGAAATCGAAGAAAGTATTCGATAACAGTAAAGTAACCGATCACCACGCTATCATCCCAACGGGAGTGAGAGCCAATGCTCTTACCGAAAATGAACGTAAGGTATACGATATGGTAACCAGACGCTTTATTGCAGTATTCTACCCGAATTGTAAAATATCAACAACTACTGTCTTGGGGGAAGCTTCGAAAGTCGAATTTAAAGTAACAGGAAAGCAAATCTTAGATCAGGGATGGAGAGTTGTTTTCGAAAAACAATCGAATAATTCCTCTGCTGACGACTCCGAGACTAATGATAAAGATGAAGAAAATATACTTCCTTCTTTCGAGAAAGGGGAAAGCGGAACGCATGAACCGTCTTTAACCGAAAAGTGGACTTCTCCACCTAAATATTATACCGAGGCAACCTTACTTCGGGCAATGGAGACTGCCGGAAAATTTGTAGAAAATGATGAGCTTCGGGATGCTCTTAAAGAAAACGGAATAGGTCGCCCATCTACGCGTGCTGCCATTATAGAAACCCTGTTTAAGCGCAATTATGTTCGCAAAGAAAAGAAGAATCTTCTGGCTACAATTACAGGAGTACAATTGATACAAACTATTCAGGAGGAATTACTCAAATCGGCTGAATTAACAGGTATATGGGAAAATAAACTTCGCCAAATAGAAAGAAATCAATACGATACAAAAATATTCATAGATGAGCTAAAACAGTTATTAACTCAAATAGTTATGAATGTAAGGAACGACTATTCGAGAAAATCTATCGAAGTAGAAGAAGTAAAAGAGCCCGAAATTAAACCGGCAAAAAAATCTTCTCCCCGAAAGAAAAAAGAACCGGCAGAAAAGAAAGAAGAGAAAACTACAACCCCAAAACCTGAGGAAGCGGTATTATGCCCACTCTGCAAAAAAGGAAAACTTTTGAAGGGAAAGGCAGCCTATGGCTGTTCGGAATGGAAAGTGGGATGTACATTTCGTTTACCATTTGACGGCAATGTGGAGAATCTCAATAACGATGAGTTACAACAATTTCTAAGCAAATAGAGTTTCTTGCCTCACCCCACCCTATTTTCTTTTGAGAGGGAGTAATAAGAGGAAAATTATCTATCAATAAGAAAGTGGCATGGTCGCACAAAAGATGAAAAGAAACAATAAAGATAATAACCTGAAAAGTGTCACCTTTTGGAACAGCAGTCAGTCAACAATTATCAGTCAGCAGTAGAGCAGAGGCTCTGCTTTGCCCGAATTTAGTAAACAGTAAACAATAGAAAATAAAACAGTAAAAAAGTGTTACTTTTGTTACCTTTGTAACCTTTTGAATCATGTTCAATTGATTTACAGCAGATTACAAAAACACACAAAGTATACAAAAAGTGCTTACTTTGTCACCAAACAGTATAACTAAATGTATACGATGTAACTTTATTGTAACTCACAATCTATACAAGTAAATGAAAGTATTTAATGATATACTTTCGATTTATAACCAACTATTGCTGTTGTGCTTGCCAAAGCAACAAAAAAGGTCTATGACCTTAAATAGACAATGTAAAAGATGAAGCACTGTTCATTTATCTATATATAAAATTATGCAAGAAGAAATATTTCCCTTAGTAGACGAACAAGGTAATATAATAGGTAAGGCAACGCGTAGTGAATGTCATAGTGGCTCTAAATTATTGCATCCGGTAATACACCTTCATGTATTTAATGAAGAAGGGAAGTTGTATCTGCAAAAGAGATCGGCTACAAAAGATATACAGCCCGACAAATGGGATTCGTCAGTAGGAGGACATATCGACTTAAATGAAACTCCTCAGCAAGCCGCCTTACGTGAAGCCTCCGAAGAAATAGGGCTGCAAAACCTGAGCATACATTACATAGACAAATATATTATAGAAACGAATGTCGAGAGAGAACTTACATACTGCTTCTATACAAAGACCAACCAAATTCCGAAGGTAGATATGAAAGAAGTTTCCGACGGACGTTTTTGGGACATAAGTGAGATTAAAGCACAATTAGGGAAAGATATATTTACACCGAATTTCGAACTTGATTTCGGGCATTTTCTATCCGAAGGATTCGAGCACTTAAATAATTACAAAACAATAACCAAATGATACAGTTCAAACTGATTAAGGACGGAAGCAGCGTCCGCAAACACGACGTAGAGGTACTTAAAGCAACAATATGTAGTCTTACTGAGGATGAAGACAGCTATATCATTCTGGAGCCTAAAAACCCCATAGAAAACAGTATTTACATACAAGCTATCAAACAGAACAATGAGTATTATGCTGAAATACGATTTGTATTCGGTTCTGATAATAACTTTAAGCATTACAGCAGAACATATACCACTCAGAACGAAATAATAAATCTATTCTCTCAATACTATGCAGAAGGCAAAGTCCCTAATGTAAGTGAATGGAATGACGACACAGCCATAAATGAAGAAGAGACCGATGCTAAGATGATGAAGCTTTACAAGCAATCGGGAGGCACTACAAGGTATTTTGAAATATGGATAAATGAAGATAACACAATCACTATTCATAAAGGAATATTAGGAGAAGTTGGAGAGACTGAAACGATAGAAACCAGAAAGAACGATCTTCCATCAAACATTACATTGGCAAAATATGTAAGTGAACAAAAACAGATAGGCTATGAGGAACATGAAGATCTAACCGAATTTATTGTTCAATATTCATACGATAAAGATGCTAATCAAACAGAACTAACAGAGAAAAGAGATTATCTCGAATCGCTATTCAATAATTGCCTCGGATGGACAGGTAACGGGCATTGCGATGGCGGAGATATAGGATCGGGAACGATGAATATTTTTTGCTATGTAGTTGATAAAAATATAGCAGTGCATACGATATTAGAAGTTCTGGAGGAAGAAGACCTTATGGATAATCTTAAGATTGCATATGCCGACGAAAGCACAGAAGAGTACATAGGACTTTATCCTCCATTGACTGATTTTATGCTATAAACAATCACATATATACACAAAAAAAGAACCGGTTAATCAGATTGACTAGTCGGTTCTTTTTGTTTTCTGACTCCTTATTTACCTCCAAACGTGAAGCTTACCGGAAAATAAACCGGAGAAGTAATAGGTGTACCACCAATCATAAAGGTTGGTTTGATTTGCACCTTTACATTAGACTTAGTGTCGCCTATTCCGATAAAATTCTTAGCAATATTCTCTACTGCCGATTTAGAATTGTTAGTCATTAGCGTTGCAAGATCAACACCAATATTCAAAGGTAGAACCTGAGTTGTTCCCGCTGCAATATTCATCGTCTGATCAACATGTCCTGTTGTAAACTGTATATCATCTATACTTACAATATATTGCAGACCATTCATGATCGCAGCTGTTGTATTTGGATTTTTCACATTTAGATTTAGAGTAAAATTCATTGGAATAGAAGATGCTGTTCCTCCTAAAATGCCTAATAGTTTAGGAACACTCAGAGGCGATATTCCATTCGACAAGTTTACTCCTGATACCGTTAAGTTAGAAATAGATTTATAATCATACTCACACTTTGTTACATTATAGGCGCTGGTTAGATCGTTAGTAACACCACAGCCCGAAAACATTACAGCTATACATATTAGCAATAATGCAGATAGTTTTTGTTTCATTCTATATTTAATCATTAAAAAATTATATCCTTTTTCATAAGTTCAACATTTGCTTCTTCGTTAGCATATAACTTTGCTTTATTGCACGCTCTATATCCGAAATATACAGTTTTACTTTTTTACGATCATCCGATTCAAATAGAAATATCGATTTATTGTCCTCTTTATTTTTCGCAAACCCTTTAATAATATGATCATGTTCCAAAACCAATCGAACAGAATCTATATTAAACGTACATTGTAAAAAGCACATTTTATCCTCTCGCCGTTTACTTATGTAGGCATTGAAGCCATTGGGTTTAAAAACGATATTTCGAGTAGGTAAATCCAGATCAAAAACCAGATAACCATAAATATCTTTTATCGTATCTACCAAATTGGGGTGAAGTTCTCCTGTTTCTTCTATATTATAGAATAATTCTCCTTGCAGAACAATATCCTCCAAAATCTCTTTTTCCAGAGTCTTATCTGATAAACCTAACTCCTCACGACAATAATCAGCAAAGCGAAAAACAATCTGCTTGTCCGAAGAGTCTAAATATAAGGTTTGCGTTTGAGGCGAATAGTTATTAGTTACAATCTCATAAAAAGCTTTAAACTCGTTTATGGTTTTATCATTACCTATCATCATCATTTTTGCGAGAAGAAATTCCAATTGGGTAATCTCCGATCGGTCTAATTTAATTTCAGCACCGTCTATCTGCTTTTCAAAAACACCCTGTAGAGTATCTATAACCTGATTGTATAGAGTTATTTTCTGTTCAAATACCTTTTCACTGCGACTTTTCTCTACTTCGGTTTCAGTTTGTTTATTCAACAAAACCATCGTAATTACGGCAGCAAAAATAGTCCCAAAAGTAGCAGCAGCAAACTCTTGCGAGGCTTTTTGTCCTAAGTGCTCAAAAAGAGGTTCAAAAGCCAAGAATGAAGAAAAAGCAATTACAAATACAAATAATGCACTTAGCAAATTCTTATATTTTTTTTGAAACTTCATAGCCATACTTTTATATTTTATTACCTCAAAAAGAACCTTTAAGACTTCATTCCATATTATTTAATCGTAATCATTGTCGCTCCAAATCCATATTCTTTAAAGGATGCATCCTGATAATTCATCATACTATATCTAGTCTTCAAATCACTTAAGATAGCTTTCTTTAAAACACCTTCTCCTTTACCATGAATAAAGACAATCTTCTGACCCTTCTTTGCCTTGTTTTCATCCATTATCTCTCTAAATTTAGTAATCTGATATTCAAGAATATCTTTAGCATCCAATCCAACTGTAGAATCTATCAGTTCTTCAAGATGCAAGTCTACTTCAATAATAGAAGATGATGTATCTTTCTTTTTAAGAGGCTGTGGTTGTTGACGATCTAATTGCTTCTTCTCTTTCATCGCTTCTTCAATAACCTCCGCCGATACAAACAATTCTCTTTCTGTCAAATCATTTTTCATCAGATAATAGATGATAGCATCATCGTCAAAGTAATCATTCTCTTTGAAACTATGCAATTTGTAGAATTTAACTGTATCAATTCTAATTTCCGAAGAACAAGGGTTCTTCAAGCTGAAAGGCTTATCTATCTTATATGGAATAAACTGAACACAGACCTTTTCTAAATCATTCAAATCGGTCTTCGTGAATTCTTCCAGAAAAATCTTCGTATTGGGTTCTATAGTTCCTACGGCACGACTTATCCATCCTTTATCCGATCTGCTCATATAGTTATAAGATAGATAAAAATTACTATCATTAACCAAATAACACTCATAGCTTGTTGTACTCAAAGTCTTTATATCAAGAGGCAGATAAGCCAGACAAGCAGTAATACGCTCTCCTTCTTTAGTCTCCGAAACAGAAACTCTCTCAATCTTTGGTTCTTTCTGATATGATGTAACTTCGTGTGCCTTCGGTTTTACCGACTGACTCACCTGAGCCTCATTTGCAGGTTCTATAACTATACACTCCCGAATAAGTATCGGTGTATCAAATCCGTCATCGTCCACTATTACTATATCTTTACCTTGAAAACCTTTTACTATTCCGCCTCCCGTTGTATTTAGAAAACGTACTTTATCTCCTACTTTCATAAAATATGATGTTTGAGGGTCTCAGACCCATTTATTCTTTCTATTTGCAGAATCTATTATTCTACAAAATACGAAAATAAAAAGGTCTGCAACCTTAATACTTTCATATTCATACAAAGTTGATTAATTTTGACGGATAAAAAAAGAGAATAATGGAATTATCAGACCCTCGTCACATACATATTAAAGATTACAACTACGATCTGCCCGATAATAAGATTGCTAAATATCCACTAGAAGGGCGAGACAATTCGAAGTTATTGGTTTACAAAGACAAATCTATTACAGACAGTCACTTTTCGTCTATTACAGATTATTTACCTGAAGACAGCCTAATGATCTTTAATAATACGAAAGTGATACAGGCACGTCTCCACTTTAATAAATCGACAGGAGCTCAGATAGAAATATTCTGCCTCGACCCATATCTTCCTCACGACTACAATCTGATATTTCAAGCCACAGAAGAGTGCTCATGGCAATGCATGATTGGCAACTTAAAGAAATGGAAAGAAGGCACACTTGTGAAAGAGGTGAAAATTGATAATCAGACAATATTACTAAAAGCTGACCGAATAGAATCGGCAGGCAATACACATATTATCAAATTTGAATGGGATAATCCTCAATATACATTTGCAGATATTCTTGATGCGGTTGGCGAACTACCTATCCCACCCTATTTAAACCGTGATACCGAAGAAAAAGACAAGGAAACCTACCAGACATTATATTCTAAGATAAAAGGCTCAGTGGCGGCTCCTACTGCCGGATTGCATTTTACAGAAAAGGTATTTGAGAAACTTAAGAAAAAAGGCATCGAAACCAACGAAGTTACTTTACATGTTGGAGCAGGAACATTTAAACCCGTTAAAAGTGAAGTGATAAACGACCACGAGATGCACTCCGAGTTTATTTCTGTAAAGAGAGAAACCATAGAACATATACTTTCGCACAAGGGGAATATAATTGCGGTAGGCACAACATCTGTGCGTACTCTCGAAAGTTTGTATCATATTGGGGTTGCTTTGGAAAAGAGTCCAAATCTGAATACACTGAAAGTAGAACAATGGCAGCCTTATAACAGTTCTTTTGACAATAATATTACAAAAGAAAAAGCCCTAAAGAACATCTTAGACTATCTGGATAAGCATTCAATAAATACTTTACTTGCCGATACTCAGATAATGATCGTTCCGGGCTACACATTTAAAATAGTAAGCGGCATAGTTACTAATTTTCACCAGCCGCAAAGCACTTTATTATTATTAGTCTCCGCCTTTGTCGAAGGCAATTGGATGTCTATCTATAATCACGCACTAACTCACGAGTATCGCTTTCTGAGTTATGGAGATTCGTCTCTATTGCTTCGTTAGCAGTTTCAACTAAACCTTCTTGAATAGTTTTGAAAACATACCCTTGCTCTTTGAACCATTCGATAGCCAAAGGCAATGCATATTTCATATTCTTTTCAGCTTTAATTGAATCATGAAATACAATGATAGAACCATTGCGTCCATAATGTTTCACATTTTCTAAAACCTCTTCCGGGGTTTGCTTATTACTATAGTCACGTGTTACCACATCCCATAATATAATCTTATATTTCTTACGAAGTTTAAAAAACTGAGGCAGGCGCATATGTCCATGAGGAGGTCGGAATAAAGGAGAGTCGATATACTCCGAAGCTAGTTCGGCATTCTTCATATAGTTTTTTGTGCGGCTTTTTATACCTTGTATATGATTGAATGTATGATTACCGACATTATGCCCGCGGTCTAAAATATCCTGATAAATTTCAGGGTATTTCCTAACATTGTCACCAACACAAAAGAACGTAGCTTTTATGTCATACTTATCTAACAAATCCAATACCCATGGAGTAAGCTCCGGTATAGGTCCATCATCAAAGGTCAAATAAATTACTTTCTCGTTTTTGCTAGGTAGTCTCCAATGTCCTCCCGGAAAAAGAAGTCTATAAACTAACGGCGGTTGTTCTATCAACATATCTATAAAAAAATAACATCATCATCTATAGTCACAGAAAGCAAAAATCGTGCCTTCCATGACTATAGACGCAATATTATCTTAATTGCTGCTTTGACTTGTATATTCTTTTAATAATCCGGGACTAAATTGTTGCATCAAAGCCATTGACTGTTGAGCCAGTCCCTCTTCAAGCTTCTGTATTTCAGAACCTTTCTCTGCAATATAATATCCTCGGATCGATGTATCAGTAATATTTTTTAAAGCATAATTTCCTAATGCAGGTACCCTGTTTGTGAAATATAACTGAGCATAGCCTTGTAATTTCTCAATTAAAGCTTTGTATTTTGCCATATCACCATGTTGTTGATACACCATAGCAATAC
Organism: Indolivaga alginatilytica; assembly: GCF_003201355.1. Classification (GTDB taxonomy): domain Bacteria; phylum Bacteroidota; class Bacteroidia; order Bacteroidales; family Dysgonomonadaceae; genus Dysgonomonas_A; species Dysgonomonas_A alginatilytica. The sequence continues at coordinate 73,150 of NZ_QICL01000003.1, read as the reverse complement.
GCAAGATGTTATCAAAATGGTTTCTTATATCACTTGCTGAACTTGACATTTGTTCAGGCTTCAAACGGTGGTACCAATTTAATGACTGTTCAGATCTATCCAATATAATCTTAATTACTGCTTCTGCTTTTTCCGGTTGACCTATTGCAAAATATGCATCAGCAAAAGAAACCGATTCGCCACCCATAGGCACTGTGTTAGCAGGAATTACTTTCAAACAATAATCTAATGCAGAAAGTGCTTTATCATCTTTTCCTTCGTTAATAAGAGCACTTATCAATTTATTAAACATGATTCTGAATGTCTTACACATTCTCATATTGTTTTCATCCAGGTATACTCTTGGATCATCAATATTACCCCATTTGAACTCATTAACCATATTGTTATAAGTAACCTCTGTGTTTACACCTGTCGGACTGATCTTTCCCGGAGTAATACGGTATGCCAAACCTTCGAGCATAAAATGATTATCTGCCAAGTTCATATACATGTCATCACCTACAGTAGTTGCAAAATATATCGGGCGCTTCCATCCTTCTTTATTGATGTTGTTCAGCATTTCAAGAATCATAAGCTCCTGACGGTACAATACATTCTTATTACCCAGATTAACCAGCATATGAGCAGATGGTTGAGCACTTAATGCTTTCCAATCGACAAGTGTAGTATCTACGGGCATATATAATAAATTACCGGGTATGATAAACTCACTGCCCGAGCTTTCTATAAATGGATTCTTAGGTACATAGCTATCCTGTGTTCTCAGGATATTCATAATATAATCCAGAGAAACAGTATCGGTAAAAGCATTCTTATCATAATAATTTGTCAGATCGATATTCTGCTCATTCTGAACCTTATCCATCCACGATGAACCTGAACTTTTTTCAAATTGTTGTTTCAGCACATTCTCAATCTGCTCTTTTGTAATAACGTAGGCATACATACCTTTATCACCGATGTAGCGAGATTTATCCCATTCAATAGGCAAAGGCTTAGAATCATACGCTTGACGACGCATTTGGTCGACGTACCAGTCGGTTTGCAGGTAACTCAAGTTGGCAACACGCACATCTGTACGGAAACCTTCAACTTCCTGAGCATACCACAAAGGGAATGTATCGTTATCGCCGTTCGTAAATAGAATACCATCTTTTTCAACACTCTTCAGATAATTCATTCCGAAGTCACGCATTGTATAACGGTTAGAACGATCATGATCGTCCCAGTTCTGAGAAGCCATTTGCACAGGAATCAACAATGCTACAACAGTAACGACGGCAGCAGCAACAGTTTCGGGAACATATCGTTTGAGTAATACCCAGAGAGCAGCTACACCTAACCCAATCCAAATACTGAATGCATAGAACGATCCGGCATAAGCATAATCCCTTTCACGAGGTTCGTAAGGTTTTTGATTCAGATAAAGCACAATAGCCAAACCAGTCATAAAGAATAACATGAAAGTTACCCACAACTGTTGTTCGCCTTTTTTACCTCTGGTCAATTGGAAGAATATACCACATAACCCTAAAATAAGAGGCAACATATAATAAACATTGTGTCCTTTATTATCAGCGATATCCGGAGGTAAATTATCTTGAGGCCCTAATCCTAATACATGCTCATCGATGAAGCTAATTCCTGTAATCCAATTACCGTTACTCATTTCACCCGACGATGGAATATCATTTTGACGACCTGAAAAATTCCACATAAAGTATCTCCAATACATAAAGTTTATCTGATATTTAAACAGGTATTGCAAATTTTCGAAGAATGTAGGAGGAACTTTAACATCTGTGATGCCACCCCAGTTTTTATATCCTTGAGTATGGCGATACTCATCCGAATACATACGAGGAAACAACATCGTATTAGTATATTCATACTTAGGCACTTCACTGGCTACAAAATAACGGTCTTTTTCATCAGGAGATTTCTTCACTATTTTATCATATCTCGATTTTTTTGAAGACTCAATAGCTTTGCCACTAGCATCTCTCTTTACTTCCGAAGCATAGGTACGTCCATAAACCAAAGGAGAATCACCATATTGTTCACGATTCAAATAATCGGTCAAAGAAAATACATCTTCGGGCGAGTTTTGATCCATCGGTGTATTAGCGGCGGAACGGATAGGAATTATGGCGAAAGACGAATACCCTATCAGAATTACCAGCAAACACAAAAGACTTGTATTAACTAATCTGAAAGTCATCTTTTTCCCTTTAAAGCAGAAGAATATCAATCCGCCTAACAACACGATCCATAACAAAACATTCGATCCGATAAATGTAATTCCGGATAGAGCCATTGTTAAGATAAATGCTATTTTAGCCCGTTGCAAGCTACCCTTAGCAGCAAGAGTTTCATAAAGTCCCCAAATAAGAGACAAGAGAAGAACTATCAGGTAAAAGAACACTCCACTATTATAAGATAATCCCAATGAGTTCACAAAGAATAACTCGACGGCTCCCCCCACTTTAGTAAACCCGGGAATAACACCATACATAAGTACGACAATTAATCCCATCGAACCAAGAAGAGCTAATAAGATTCCTTTAAAATTAGGAGTTTCGGTCTTTTTAAAATAATAAACCAATACAATTGCGGGAATGCAAAGTAAGTTCAACAAGTGAACTCCTATTGAAAGTCCCATAGTATAAGCGATCAGAACCAGCCATTTATCCGAGCCCTGTTTATCCGCACGATTTTCCCATTTCAAGATTAACCAGAATACCAAAGCTGTAAACATCGAGGAGTAAGCATAAACCTCTCCTTCGACAGCCGAAAACCAGAAAGTATCTGAGAAAGTATATACTAATGCACCTACAAGACCCGATCCGATGATAACAATCATTTGCCCCAAAGACATTTCTTTTTCGGTATCAGTATAGATGAGTTTTTTAGCGAGATGCGTTATTGTCCAGAACAGGAAGAGAATGGTTAAAGCACTCAATAATGCGGACATGGTATTGACCATCTTAGCCACCTGAGTCACATCAGAGGCAAATAAGGTGAAAAACTTACCGGTCAACATGAAAAAAGGAGCACCGGGAGGGTGTCCCACTTCAAATTTGTATGCAGAAGTAATAAACTCCCCGCAATCCCAAAAACTTGCAGTAGGTTCGATTGTCAACAAATAGGTAATTGCTGCAATAATAAAGCTTAACCACCCAAAAATGTTATTGACTAAGTTATACTTTTTCATGTTGAATAGTAGATATTTATTGTGAAAATGTTTGTTTAAAATTCTTTGCCTATGTGAACAAAGTTGCAAATATAGTTAAATCAAAGAAGATAAAGGTGTTCATTATTTTTTTTTAAGGTAACACCCATTCAAGTATCAAATGAGGCGGACTTCAAATAAGGTGACATTCGTTACAAAAGTTCCAAAAAATAATCAATAAGGTGACAAAGGTGACTGCCGGATGTTACTTTTAAGCATTTACTAATCCACTTAATATCAAACACTAACATTTAAAAAGGTTACAAAAGTGACAAAAGTGACACTTTTTTTACTGCTTTATTTTTTCTTGTTTCCTGTTTACTAAACTCAAACAGCACAAAGCCCAAACCCTACTGATGCCTGCTCACTGATAGATAAAAAGTATCTCAGCCCTCGTGTTCAAACTTTCTCTCGAGAATAATAAACTGATGACCGTCCTTTTCAAAAACCTGATCGGTTTCCATGAATTCGAACTTTTTATAAAAATCGGTCTTTTCAATTCTCGAATTACACCACACTCTGTCAAATTTCATATCCTTTGCATAATCCAATACCCATTTCAACAATTCCGATCCGTAACCCTGCCCCTGATATGCAGGCAATGTCGCAAACTTCCGAAATTGTAATTCCCTATTCTTTAAAAATAAAGATAACACACTCACCAATAAACCCTCTTTGTAGTATCCGATATGCAAACCGGTATCATCATCCGGTAATATTACATAATCCTTATCTTTATCAGGATACATCACTTTATGGCGGATTTCTAATACATCCGAATAAGCTACTTCATTTATCATGGCAATCTGTTTTTTAGGAAACGAAGTTAATGATTCTATATCGAAAGAATGTATATTTGTAGTGTATAACCAACAGAAAACAGTCAATGTCGTATTTCAGAGTCATAACTAAGGTCTTAGACCTTTTCATTGCTTTGGTAAGCATAACAGCAATAGTCTGTTATAATTCGAAAATATATCATTAAATATTTTCATTTACTTATCAACTGTTAATACACCTGTCAATGCAATAAATAGGTCTGAGACCTCAAAATATGTAACCTATGAGAAAAGTTTGTTTTTTACTCGCTGCAATACTGATTTCAGCATCCATCTTTGCCCAGACATTAAATCTTAGAGATATTACAGATGGTAAATATAGAGCCAAAGGAATCCCATCCGCAGTATCTTCTGTCGACGGCGAATTTTACTTTCAAGCAGATCAAGCCCGAACCAAAATTATAAAGTATTCATACAAAACAGGTCAAGCCGTCGAAACGGTATTCGATATACAATCTGCCAGAGACTGTACGATTCTCTCTTTTCAAGGATTTATAATGAGTCCCGATGAAAACCGCCTTATCGTATATACCAACAGCGAACCTATATTCCGTCATTCTTTTAAAGCGGACTATTATTACTTTGATATACGCCGCAACCTGATACGTAAATTGACCGATAACAAGTCGAAACAGATGGCTCCCGTATTTTCACGCGACGGACGCATGCTTGCCTATGTATGTGAGAATAATATATGGCTGTCGAAATTTGACTTCGGGACAGAATCACAAATCACTAAAGACGGAGAGGTTGGCAAAATTATCAATGGAGCTACAGACTGGGTCTATGAAGAAGAGTTCGGGGTTACACAGTTGATGGATTTTTCTCCAGACAATAAACTATTGTCTTTCATTAGATTTGACGAAACGAATGTTCCTGAATTTGCTTTTCAGAATTTCAGACAGCAATTATATCCTGATTTCATTTCATTCAAATATCCAAAAGCAGGGGAAGCTAATTCGAAAGTAACATGTAATATCTTTGATATTGAATCGAAAACCATCAGACCTATTAATTTCCCTGCGAATACCGAATTCGAATATATCCCCAAAATTGTATTTACACCGACTTCTCAATTGGCTGTAATGACATTGAACCGCAATCAAAACGATTTCAATATGTACTTTGCAGACCCGAGAAGCACCATTGCCAAATTAATCATGAGAGAACAGAATGACAGATATATCAATTATGACTTCTTTAACTCCATCAATTTCATAGGAGATCAGTTTACCTATATAAGTGAAAAAGACGGTTATAGTCATATATATATGTATTCACTCACAGGTGTTCCTCAAAAACAACTGACTTCCGGCAATTACGATGTCATGGAGGTTCTGGCATGCGACCCTATAAGTAAAACCGTTTATTATCAGGCTGCCGAAGAAAGCCCCCTACAACGAGCCATATATAAAGTAGACATAGTAAAAGGGGTTAAAACCAAACTATCAACCAAAACAGGTTACAATACAGCTTCTTTCAGTGCTAACGGTAAATACTTTATCAATAACTGGTCGAATACCGAAAACCCTACTGTAATCACAATGAATGATGCAGCAGGTAAAGAATTAAGAGTTCTTGAAGACAATAAAGAGCTAAAAAGCAATTTGGCTTCACTGCGTCTTCCTAAGAAAGAATTCATCACTGTAAAAGGAGCGGATGGCACTTCACTAAATGCCTGGATATTGAAACCTGCGAATTTCAATCCGAATCAGAAGTATCCTCTATTAATGGTTCAGTACAGCGGACCCGATTCACAAGAGGTTCTCGATCGTTTCACTATTGACTGGACAGATTATCTTACTACTCAAAATTTCATCGTGGCAGCAGTAGACGGACGAGGCACAGGTGCCAGAGGTCAGGAATTCAGAAAATGCACCTATATGAACTTAGGCATAAAGGAGTCTGATGACCAGATTGCAGCCGCACGATACTTCGGGACATTACCATATATAGATGCCTCAAATATTTCGATCTGGGGCTGGAGCTATGGAGGATACAATGTACTAATGAGTTTGAGCAGAGGAAACGGCGTATTTAAATCGGGTATCGCAATAGCACCCGTTACCAATTGGCGTTTTTACGATTCGGTATATACCGAACGGTATATGCGAACCCCACAACAAAATGCATCCGGATATGAAAAGGGATCTCCAATCAGCCTTGCCTCCTCATTATCCGGAAAGCTGCTATTAATTCATGGATCGGCAGATGATAATGTTCACTTTCAGAATACCATAGAATATACATCGGCACTGATAAAAGCTGACAAACAATTTGAACTTTTTGTCTTTCCCGATCAAAACCATTCCCTACCGGGAAGTCTTAATAGAAATTATTTATATACAAAAGTTATTGATTTTTTGAAATTTAAATAAGGCTATAACGCAGGAGAAAAAAACTCCTGCGTTTTTACTTTATATAAGTATTGAAAATTACATTATATCATATATATTTACACCTGTGTGGAACAACGACGAGTTTATCACAGTTCATTCGTTTATTAAAATAAAGTTGCCTTGACTTTTTATTTACTGAATATTTTGCTAGCAAAACGATAACTGAATGCTTCAAAAGATTTAGAGCATTCTACTTTTTTTCAAAGTCAGGACAAGCCCTTATTCAAAATAGATTAATGTAACAAAAACTCTATTAATGATAATTAAATATGAGTATACTTTATCTGGAAGAACATTCTTCATGTAGTAATTATATTTCCGATTTTTGTTCAAGCTTTAAACATTATATCCTTAATAAAGGTAGATTCCTTTATTCTAAGGAGAAGGGATATCATTGCATACTATTCATGCTACATGGCAAAATTAGTGTTAGCATTGATTCTCAAAGATATATTTTAGAAAAAAACACCAGTATATTCATTCCGTTACATTCTGCTTACCAAATAAGTACTCTTCTTGATTCGACATTTATTATCAGTTATTTTGATAAACCTATTGACTTATGTGAAAAAACAGCATTGGAGAGTCTTAAATTTACAGAACCGGAGCCTTGTAATACTTCTCCTGTCTTAAAATTGAAAGAACCTTTTGAGTTATTTTTATCTTCATTAGAATTATATCTTAAAGAGGGAGCTTCCTGCAAGCACTTTCATGCAATCAAGCAAAAAGAAATGTTCTTTATTTTTCGTTACTTCTATACAAGAAATGAAGTTTATTCTTTTTTCAAAACAATCATTTCAAGAGATTTAGATTTTAAGAGTACTGTTCTGCAGAATTATTCAAATGTAACATCCGTAAAAGAATTGGCTGAAAAATGCAATTATTCATTAAGTTCATTTAATCGTTGTTTTAAGGACAACTTTAATGAAAGTCCATCGATTTGGCTTCAGACACAGAAAATAAAGCATATTAAAATAAAGTTAAACAATAAAAACATATCGTTTAGTCAGATTATTAATGAATTCAATTTTTCCTCTCCGAGCCATTTTACTGTTTTTTGTAGGAAACATCTTCATCTGACACCTTCCGAATATCGCAAATCATTGAGGTAATATTGGATTATCAAGATTAAATATATGTCATCAAAGTTTGGATATATAAAAAATTGGATTGAATATATAATACAACAAAGAACCAATATGTTTAATTTTGTAGTATACGAAGTTGAACATATTAACATTAAAGATTCTCTCCGAGAGTTGTTTACAACTTTAGAAATGGCTCATATTATTGTTGATGATTTATTTATAAATGTCGATTCTGAATTTAATTCCAAAGAATTTAAACGAATCCGCCTAGGTAAATCGGTAGTTGCCAATATTGATTTCAATAAGAGGAATGGAGAATTTAACTATGAAGAACTACCGGATAAATATTGCTTTACAATGAAGAATATAGCATTAAAAGAACAAATATATCGTTGAATAACTTTAGAACATATTGAATCGTTTTGATATTACTATGTCTAGTTGGGAGAGCTTCAACTACATAGCATTTATAGTCTTCTACTTAAGAAAATTTATAAAAATAAAAAGTCAAAATGGCTTCATCGTATGAATCAATTACCCAATAAACAAATCTTATTGAGAGTTGTTTTAATATAAATCCTGATAATAAGGTAGTAAAAGCTTTAGTATTCAAAGATAAAAGAATAGTAACAGGCCAATAAACTTAAGGATTTAACCACCTGTATTTATGTAATTTATGATTTCAAAAGGAGCAAAAAAATATTTAGTAAATCCTTCCTTGGGACTACTGGCAAGTATACTATATATAGTATTATTTACCACAACAGGAAATATTGGCTATTCTTTGATAATCTCTGTACTCTTTTCGGGAGCGTTAGATATTATTCTGAGATTCTATACAAAAGCCAATGCGTGTGGACTAATGTTCATTCTAAACTTTCTGGCATTATTCTTCACGCTTATACTTTGGTATATCCTGCACAAGACTTCCATACCCGGACTGATGTATCTCGTATTTTTCGAGATAACATTCGTCACCCTTCTTTTTATAACCAGATTGGGCAAGGCGTATATAAACATGTACTTAGGTAAAAAGAAAAGCATTATTCAAAAGACTTATTTAGGTGAGTTTTTTGATATTGCAAAGTTGGCTCAATATGGGTTAACATATCATTTATTTCTCCTTATATTATATCAATTAAGCAGAATAAATTCAGAGGCAAGTCTATTGGCAGACACCATATTCTATAGTGTAATACCAGTAATTATACTTGCTACGATTATTATATATGAGGAAATTAAAACCCGCAATATTGTAAAGCAACTAAGAAAAGAAGAATGGCTACCTATAGTAAATGAGTCAGGAGAAGTTACAGGGCGTATAGCAAAATCGGTATCTTCTAAAATGAGTAAACGCTTTATGCACCCGATGGTGCGTATCGCCTTAATACATAACGGGGAGATCTACATACAGAAAAGAACCGGTAATAACCTCATCGATCCTTCAGCTTACGACCATCCTTTCGAGAAACTGATGCTTTTCAATCACGAAATAAATATCTCTGTAAGAAACAGTATTTCAAGAGCTTTGAATATGCAGGAATTACCCTTCACTTTCTTATTGAAATATGTCTTCGAGAACCAAGATGTAAAACGTTTAGTATTTCTATTTGTATCGAGGATAGAAAACGAAGAGCAACTTAAGAGCATAAGCCTGCTAGATGGTAAATTCTGGACTCCACGGCAAATAGAAGAAAGCCTTGCGGAAGACAATATATTCAGTGAATGCTTTCAACTGGAATATGAGTATCTAAAAAATACTGTTATTCAGGCTGATATTCTAAAAAGAGAAGTATCACACAAAGAGTAAATATCCGATAAAAGAAAAAGAGCAGATATATCTGGAATATATTTGCTCTTTTTCTTCTATATAGAAACCTTAAATATTCAAGATCACCACAAGCGACATTACAGAAATAAACACCCATAATATTATCCCTTGAAGAAGCGGCTTTATACCAATATTCTTCAAAGCCTCTTTACTCAATCCTGCACCAATTAAGAAAAGTGTTAGAGTTAACCCTCGCTTAGCAACCATAACAATAGCAGGAGACACGTATTGAATAGCAGGGACAAATGTATTGATGACCATTGCAATTACATACAAAAAGATGAAGTATGGAATGGATACTTTTCCTTTCCTATAAAGTAAAGCAGTCACAAAAGACAAAGGAATTATCCAAAGAGCACGTTCCAGTTTTATTGTTGTTGCTATTTTGAGAGCCTCCTCTCCATATTTATGAGCTGCTCCAACAACAGAGCTTGTATCATGTATAGCAATAGCAGACCAAAGCCCAAACTGTTCCTGTGTCATACTTAATAAGTGACCTATTACGGGAAATATAAACAACGCTACCGAATTCAATACAAAAATAACACCCAGAGAAACTGAGGTTTCCTCTTCATTCGCATCTATAATCGGCACCATTGCGGCTATTGCACTACCACCACAGATGGCAGTACCCGATGAAACCAAAACACTTGTTTTCTTAGATATATGAAATAGCTTTCCCAATAACAAACCAAACCCCAGAGTTAGCACAATAGACGATACGGTAAAAATGAGACCTTCTTTACCAGCTTCCATGGCTTCGAAAAGATTCATACCAAAACCAAGCCCTACGACCGATGCCTGTAAGAGTATTTTGGTAGCCTTACTATTCAGATGGAGGTAAGGATGCCCGATAGTAAAAGACAAAATAAATCCGGCTAAAAGTGCAACCGGCGGCTCTACAAATGGGAATAGGCACAATATAACAAGTAGAATAAAAACAGCCTTTTTCAGAAATTTCGAGTCAAGTTTCATTTATTTGATATTTAATTTTCTGATACAAAGATCAGCCAAAAATAGACGGATTGTATATGCAAATATATTATAGCCTATTACTTGCGGTTATAGTAACTAAGCGCATACTGAATAAACATTTCTGTGAAACCTGAAGGCACGCCGTGCAGATGAATAAAATAAAAGTTTCTCTCCATCTCAAAATTTGCTATATCAATAATTTTAAACTCGCCATTCGCAATCTCTTTACTCACCGCATTAATAGAGATAAGCCCTATACTGTTAGAATTAGCAAGAAATGTCTTTATACTTTCGGTACTCCCTAAATGCATTACAACATTCAAGTCCTTCAATTTTATATCTTTCTGCTTCAACTTATCAGTAATTACCTCCAAACTGCCCGATCCTATTTCTCTCAAAACCAGGGGTATACTTTTGAGTTCGTCCAAAGTAATCTCATCTTTTTCAAACAAGGACTGAGAAGAATGCGCAACTGCTACAATTTCATCTTTAAGAAAAGGAATATACTTCAACTGGTTATTCTTAGAGTTGCCCTCGACAATGCCCAGATCAAGCAACTTATCGATAAGAGCAGTTTCTATTCTCTGAGTATTATCATTCAATAATGAGAGTTCAATATCAGGCTGCTCCCTCTTAAACTGCGCAAGAATAGCAGGTAATACATATTGCCCGATAGTGGTACTGGCTCCTAATTTAAGATCGCCTGCGAACTTCTGTTTCAACACTCCCAGATCGAACATAAACTTTTTATCCAAAGTCAAAACATGTTCAGTATAGTGAAGCAGGAGCCTTCCTGCCTCAGTAAGAGTTATTTTATTAGCAATCCTGTTAAAGAGCCGGATACCCAATTCGGACTCCAGTTCTTTGATATTTTTAGTGACAGCCGGTTGCGTTATAAACATTTCTTCGGCAGCCCTTGTAAAGCTGGAGAATGTAGCAACAGAATAAAAAACACGTAAACGAAAATTGAGCATATTATTATTTATAATATAAGAAACCTACAAATTAACGAATTATCAATTTATTAGACATGAATAAGGACTTAAAATAAGGTAACAAAGTATACATCAGTTGCACAAAAAGGTAACAAAAACAACAGAAAGGAACAGATACAGTGCACTTTTGACACCCTAATAAACCACTGATAACCAGCGAACAAACAAAAAAAAGGTTACAAAAGTAACAAAAGTGACATTTATTTTGTTGTTTTCTACTTTCTCTCATAGTATATATATTCTAAAGGCTATGATCCTTATATGGATAGATAAAAAAAGAAAGAACGAAATTTAAAACAGACTCTAAATAGAACAAATCTATAGAATATTAACACCCTTAATCTATTTATCATATTTGTAACACTTAAGCTTACAATCTATAGAGAACAAATAGGAAATTCGCTGATATTTTAAAGTACTTATACATAAATTCGACAGTAATATTTTTTAAATGATTAACTTTGCACTCTCAATAAATAGAAACAGTTAAACTCTATAGAATATGGCTGATTTAAACGGAATAAAAAATTTACTTTTCGATTTTGGAGGTGTAATCGTTAGCATTAATAAAGACAATGCAGTAAAACGTTTCAAAGAAATAGGTGTAGATAATATCGAAGATTTTCTGGGTGAGTTCCGTCAGGAAGGAATTTTCTTACAACTGGAAGAAGGAACTATAAGCAAAGAAGAGTTTTATGATGAATTGCGTAAGTTAGCAGGAAAACACATTTCAAATGAAGATATAGACTCAGGATGGCTGGCTTTTTTGACAGGAATACCCGACTATAAATTTCAATTATTAAAAGACCTTCGTAAGAAGTACAATGTATACTTATTGAGCAACACCAATCCCGTTATTATGGGATGGGCAGATACCAAAGATTTTTCACCATCAGGAGAACCTATTTCAGCATTCTTCGACCAAATGTTCTGGTCGTATAAGATGGGACATACAAAACCATCTAAAGAGTCATTTCAAATAGTAATAGATGAAGCTCGATTAGACCCTAAAGAGACACTGTTTCTGGATGATGGACAATCAAATCTGGATGTTGCAGAACAGTTCGGATTTAAAACCTATTTAGTAGATCAAGAGGAAGACTTGAGAAAAGTTTTTGAATAATACAAAGCCTTGTTTGCCCCTCTAAGACGGACATAAAAATCCTCTTATAAAATATGCCAATAATATAATTGAATGGACTTAATAAATTCTCCATATAATACACAACATCAGCCATTAGTTGCAACCATTGGTTTCTTTGATGGCGTACATACAGGTCACCAATATCTTATTGAGCAGCTCAAAATTGAAGCTAAAAAAAGGAATCTCCCCTCGGCCGTCATAACCTTTCCGGTACATCCCAGAAGGGTATTGAGCAGCGATTATCAGCCTGCTTTACTATGCGGTTATGAAGAAAAAGTAAAACGTTTGGCAAATACGAACGTCGATTTTTGTGTGCCTCTTGATTTTACAAAAGAGATGTCAACATTAAGTGCCCGCGAATTCATTCAACAGATTCTTAAAGGTAAATTGAATGTACAAACTCTCTTAATAGGATACGATCATCGCTTTGGTCACAACAGAGAAGACGGCTTTGAAGAATATCAAAAATACGGACAGGAAGTAGGCATAGACGTAATTCAAGCCTGTGAATTGGATTCCTCCAATCACGTAAGTTCATCACGTATACGACGTTTATTAGGAGAAGGAGATATTGTTAAAGCAAACCAATTACTAGGGTATAACTATACTATTTCAGGACAAATTGTCGAAGGTTTTCAGGTCGGACGTACCATCGGTTTCCCGACTGCGAATATAAAAATATGGGAGGACTTTAAAGTTGTCCCTGCATTTGGAGTATATGCTGTATATGTTCTGATCGATGATGATCAACACGAAGGTATGCTCTATATAGGAAAAAGGCCTACTCTGCATAATGGGGATAATATAAGTCTGGAAGTTAATATTCTTGATTTTGATCAGAATCTGTATGGCAAATCTCTTTCTGTCGAATTTATCGAATTTATGCGTCCCGATGAAAAATTCAAGGATCTTGAAACTCTTGTTAAACATATAAAACAAGATAAAATAAACGTAGGTAATCTCCTTCGAAAGTTAAGAAAGAACTAAAAGCACTAATCACACTCATGGCTTTTGTTAAATAATTGAAGTATAACGCTGATACTTTTCATGTTGAAAAGTCATTGATACTTTCGATAAAATATAGGTGTCTTTTTTTCGATAAAAGAGATACCTTTATAGGATAAATTCAGAGATATATGCAACCCTTTATACATTTACACGTACATTCTCAATACTCCCTGCTCGACGGGCAGGCCAGTATTTCACGCTTGGTTGACAAAGCTAAAGCCGATGGAATGAAGGCTCTGGCATTGACCGATCACGGGTCGATGTTCGGGATCAAGGAATTTTACAACTATGTAAAGAAAAAAAACGGACCCATATTCTCCGAAATAAAGAAAATAAAAGCGGCAATAGCCGAAGTCGGAGAGAATGGAGCTCTTTTGGATGAATTAAATAAAAAACTTCAGGAAGAAGAATCTCATTTATTCAAGCCTATTTTGGGCTGTGAATGCTATGTAGCTCACCGAAACCGCAAATTAAAAGAAGGAAAACCCGATATGAGCGGCTGGCACTTAATTGTGCTTGCAAAAAATCTGCAAGGCTATAAGAATCTTATCAAAATGGTATCGCAAAGCTGGACCGAAGGTTTCTACATGCGTCCGCGTATAGATAAAGAGCTACTCGAGAAATACCATGAAGGATTAATCGTATCGACTGCCTGCTTAGGTGGTGAAATACCTAAAAAGATAACAAGAGGAGAGCCCGAAGAGGTCGAAAAATCGATCGAATGGTTTAAAAATATTTTCGGTGAAGATTTCTATTTCGAACTCCAACGGCACAAAACCAGTCGTCCCGATTCAAATCTCGAAGCATACCCACTTCAGGAACGGGTAAATCAGGAGTTACTCAAACTGAGCGTAAAACATAACGTAAAAGTTATCGCAACCAATGATGTGCATTTCATCGGCGAAGAAGATTCGGAAGCTCACGATCGTCTTATCTGTTTAAGTACAGGTAAAGATCTGGATGACCCGAAGCGAATGAGATACACCAAGCAGGAGTGGCTAAAAACCACTGCCGAAATGAACGAAGTATTTAAAGACGTTCCTCATGTCCTATCCAATACATTGGAGATAGCCGAAAAAGTTGAATACTATTCGATAGATTCCGATGCACTGATGCCATTTTTCGACATTGATCCTTCTTTCGGAACAGAAGCAAGTCATAGAGAAAAATTCAATGAAACCGATCTCATCACTGAGTTTGGAGAAAAAGAATACCACCGTTTAGGTGGATACGATAAAGTTATCCGTATCAAGCTCGAAGCCGACTATTTGAAGTACCTGACAATGATAGGTGCAGAGAAACGTTACGGAAAGGATATGGACGATGATACCCGTGAGCGTCTCGATTTTGAGCTGGACGTCATGAAGACAATGGGATTTCCCGGATACTTCCTTATTGTACAAGACTTTATTGCAGCTGCCCGAAGAATGGGTGTGGCGGTAGGACCGGGTCGGGGATCGGCAGCAGGTTCTGCCGTAGCATATTGTTTGGGTATTACCGATATAGACCCCATAAAATATGACTTACTTTTCGAACGTTTCTTAAATCCAGACCGTATATCGATGCCCGATATCGATATCGACTTCGATGATGATGGTCGAGGTGAAGTCTTGCGTTGGGTAACCGACAAATACGGACAAGAAAAAGTAGCCCATATTATCACATACGGTACCATGGCTACCAAATCGGCTATAAAGGATGTTGCCCGTGTTCAGAAGCTACCCCTGTCTGAATCTAACCGTTTAGCAAAACTAGTTCCTGATAGAATTCCTGATAAAAAGAAAGTAACCCTCAGAGATGCCATTGAATACGTTCCCGAACTGAAAGAAGCATCCAACAGTCGAGACCTGATTACCCGTGATACGCTGAAATATGCACAAATGCTTGAAGGTAATGTGCGAAACACAGGAGTACACGCTTGTGGTGTTATTATAGGTCAAAGTCCTATTTCAGACACAGTACCGGTAAGTACAGCCGAAGACAAGGAGACAGGAGAAACAATGCTTGTTACTCAATATGAGGGATCGGTTATCGAAGAAACAGGTCTTATCAAAATGGACTTTCTGGGTTTAAAAACCCTGTCGATTATAAAAGAAGCCCTCGAAAATATAAAACAAACAACCGGCGAAGATGTAGATATCAGTACTATTTCGCTCGAAGATACTAAAACTTACGAATTATATAGTCAGGGTAAAACCACAGGAACATTCCAGTTTGAGTCTGCCGGTATGCAGAAGTACCTGAAAGAGCTTCAGCCGACCAAGTTTGAAGACTTAATCGCCATGAATGCCCTGTATCGCCCGGGACCGATGGATTATATCCCATCCTTTGTCGCCCGTAAGCATGGCCGTGAAGAGATAGCCTATGATATCCCTATCATGGAAAGATATCTTGACGACACATACGGCATTACGGTATATCAGGAACAGGTCATGCTTTTGTCCCGTCTGCTTGCCGATTTCACCCGTGGTCAATCCGATGAGCTACGTAAAGCGATGGGTAAAAAACTTATCGACAAAATGAATGCCCTAAAAGAAAAATTTCTTGCAGGAGGAAAGAAGAACGGGCATGCCGAAAAAACCCTGAATAAAATATGGGCTGACTGGGAGAAATTTGCGTCATATGCTTTCAACAAATCGCATGCAACCTGTTATTCATGGATAGCTTATCAGACAGCATGGCTTAAGGCCAACTATCCGTCGGAATATATGGCTGCCGTTCTATCACGAAATTTATCGAATATTACGGAGATCACGAAGTTTATGGACGAATGCAAGTACATGGGAATGAATGTACTTGGACCGGACGTAAACGAATCGTATCTTAAATTTGCGGTAAATAAGGCCGGAGATATACGCTTCGGACTTGCCGCTATCAAAGGCGTAGGAGGAGGTGCCGTAAATGATATTCTTAAAGAACGGACTGAAAATGGTCCTTATTTAAACATATTCGATTTAGTAGAACGCGTCAACCTATCGTCTTGTAATAAGAAAAATATAGAATCATTAGCTCTTGCCGGAGCATTCGATAATTTTCCGGAAATAGAGCGCGAACAGTTCTTTGAAACCAACGAAAAAGGCGAAACATTTATAGATCAACTTGTGCGTTATGGGAATAAATACCAAATTGATAAAGCACAGGCAACAAACTCGTTATTCGGAGAAGATATTTCGTATAAAACAAATCCACCGGATATTCCCAAAGCCGAAAAGTGGTCGGATCTTGAAAGATTAAATAAAGAACGCGAACTGATTGGTATTTATCTATCAGCCCACCCATTGGATGAATTCGCTATTGCTCTCAAATATGGCTGCAATGTAGGGATGGCTGACATAGAAGACAAGGAAGCCCTAAAGAATAAAGAAGTTACATTCGGGGGACTTGTCTCTGCGGCACGGGAAGGTATTACCAAGAACGGTAAGCCGTACATGATTATTAAAATTGAAGATTTCACCGGGAGTGGAGAAATACCCTTGTTCGGTGATGACTATATCAACTTTGGTAAATATGGGCGCTTAGGTCTTTATGTATATGTAAAAGCACGTGTTCAAGGACGTAGATTCAATGAGAATCAACTCGAGTTGAAAATCGTATCAATTCAACTTCTGCCTGATGTAAAAGATCAGGTTATTGAAAAAATAACAATCACACTACCCATCCACGAAATGAATGCCCAGATGGTAGAGGAGCTTTCGACTCTGACTAAAAACAATGTGGGTAATTCGTTGTTATATTTTGAGATTGTTGATGGTGAACGGAATATGAAAGTTGAGCTTTTTGCTCGGGGTCTTAAGATTAATATCCGCAAAGAATTAATAGACTATTTGGAGCAAAACGAAAACATCGTATTCAAGGTTAATTGATTTTCCGTATCTCCGAGACTTTGGTTATATTTGTTATAAAATTAAACGAAACATAATAAACATTAGTAGTATGGCACTTGAAATTACAGATGCAACTTTTGAAGAAGTTTTAAAATCAGACAAATTAGTCGTGGTTGATTTTTGGGCAGAATGGTGTGGCCCATGTCGTATGGTAGGTCCAATTGTAGAAGAATTGGCTGTTGACTATGCTGACAAAGTAGTAGTAGGTAAAGTAGATGTTGATAACAATGACGAGATTACATCTAAATTCGGAATCCGTAATATTCCTACAATTCTATTCTTCAAAAACGGAGAAATTGTTGACAAACAAGTTGGAGCTGCTCAAAAATCGGCTTTAGTAGAAAAAATTGATAAGCAATTACAGTAACTTATAAGTAACAGTACTAATCTAAGACAGGCTTATTTAATTATAACTACCGGTTATAATTCTTTGGTCTAAGTTATAAAAAGGTCTGAGACCTTATTTGCTGTAAATGTAAAAAAGCGACTAATTACTTAGTCGCTTTTTTGATGTATATAATGATCAGTTTTTTTATTTCTTGATCATCTTATGGGTATATATCTTACCTTCGATTTGAAGTTTCAATACATAAGTTCCACCTGCTAGATGTCCAACATTGATGGATGAGCCTACATTAGCTTGCTTGAACACCATCTTACCGTTTGTACTGTAAATCTGAACTTCTGAGACGGCTTTGTCCGAGTTCAGATAAAGATTGTCTGATACGGGATTAGGATAGATGCTTACAGGGCTGTCTTCTAATGTTTCTGCTTTTGCGACACGGAATTCAGGGTCCGCTGCTGATATACCGGCTATCCAAAGGAATGGGTTGACCTGAGCGATATCAATCAAATCGGAAACTGTTTTACGGGGTGATGGATTATCCAAAATGTATTGAACATAGAAGCCTCGGATGTAACCGCGGGGTAATTCGTTATAACCGCTCGGTGCCGATTCATTCAGGCCTAGTTTGATGATCGAGATATCTGCTTTGTTCACTCTTCCGAGTCTTACTTTTTCTAATAAGACTTCTTCTCCGGAACGTTTTCTGTTAGCATATTGTTCTCCAACCATCGCGGCATATATCACCATTGCGGATGCGGGATAGTTTACGCCGCTCATATCCTGGTTGATATAGAGTTTGTAACCTAGTTCTTCATCGCTAAGGGCACGGCACCATCTCATGGGGATTGCGTCCGCTGATGGGTACTGACCATAGCTGATAACAGGATGGTCTCCTAATTGGAAGGAGGTAAAGATGCGTGATTCGATATTCAGGGCGTCTTTGTCTTTGTCGATAATAGGCAATGTGAGGGCTTGGTTTAAGCCTGCTCCTACCAGTTCGTCTACGGCGACATTGGTCAGGGTGACAAAGCCTCCTTCGTTTTTAACGGTCAGGCTGTTTTTTTGTACTCCCCAACGGAAACCGTTAGGGACGATATTCATGCCGTATTTATTGGTATTGGAACTGTCGAATACATCAGTAGGATAGGTCGGGGTAGGGAAATGTATGCTGTTAGGGTAGAACCAATCCATGCCGGGGGCTACAATAGCGACCGGTACTTCTTTTTCTTTGAAAGAGAGGTATTGGCGTACTTCGGGCATGGTGCCGTGTCCACACATACCGATAAGTTGCAGTACATCGGCAGCGGTGGGTAAATCCCAGTATTTGGTTTGTACGACTGAACGGATGCCATCCCAGTAATGGTTTACGATGTCTTGTCCGACCAGTGTTCCATTGATCTTTTCTTTGATGGAGCCAAATCGGCGTACGTAGCTTAGTTTGTTGATACGGTCTCTATTCATGGTATAATAGGTACCGTAGTATTTTTGGAACTCGGGCAGCAGTACTGTTGTGATCTGAGATTCGGTAGGATTGGGTATTCCCATTTGTTCTCCTAAATAGTTCCAATAGGTACGGGAATCGGGTGATGTGCTTTGTTTGTTGAACATGCCATAGGTATCATGGGCATAGTCGATTTGTGCCTTGGTCACGGGTATGTCTGTGGGATTATTGAAATTAGTATTCATCCAATAGTATTCACCGACTCTTACGCCTTTGTATTCGCCTAAAACCGTAACGCCGCCGTCTTCGCTATAGACTAGGTCGATTGTTGCAGGCCTTGGTATTTCAGGCTCTTCGGTATCTTCTCCTAAAGTTACAAAGAGGGGTAAACGATCCACAAGAAATGCTTTTTCAGTTAATCGCTCTACATATACATTATTTCCTGCTATTACTTGGTAAGGAATCAGGTTATATTTTGCATCCGCCAAAGCAGTTGGGACTTTACAACTAAAGATATTCCCGTCTACCGATTGAGTAATATCACTTACCAATACTCCTGTTATAGGATCAAACAATCCTATTTTAATGGCTGATGTAGGGTTTGCGTATCTTACTAATACTTTAAATATGTTACCTGTAGCTACCTCGAGTAAATCTTCTTGTCCCGTACTTACTAGAATATGGTTATTGAGTTCTGCTTTTGCACTTCTCAACGAGAACTCATCCCAATTATTTTTCACTGTAATCAGTAATCGGTCAATTATGTGTGATCCGGTTTTACGGGAGACTACTTTCTTTTCACCTTCTTCTACAATGTAAGGTTGTATAATATAACTTCCACTTACCTGGTTTGTTGAAACTTGACTGGTGTAGGTGTTATTATTGATACTTGCGACTATATCTTCTGCAAAAATTCCATTACTATAATAAAGCCCCAGACGTACATCAGACATCAAATTTGCATAGACTGATATATCGAAATTTTCACCTGTCTTTACTTGATACAGATTTTCACCTGTTGATTTCTTGAATATAAGATTATCAATTAATGACACGTTGTATTCCTCGATCAAAAAGTCTTTCCATTGGGCAGCGGCTTGGTATAGTTCTACACTGCCTTTAGGGACGTATAGTTTGCAGGTAGTTTTGTTGACTCCTGTAAAAACTGTAATTCCTAATGTGGGGGGTATAGGGTTTAAAC
This sequence comes from Indolivaga alginatilytica, assembly GCF_003201355.1. Taxonomy (GTDB): domain Bacteria; phylum Bacteroidota; class Bacteroidia; order Bacteroidales; family Dysgonomonadaceae; genus Dysgonomonas_A; species Dysgonomonas_A alginatilytica. Next base: position 52,764 of record NZ_QICL01000003.1, on the reverse strand, counting down.
TGACAAGAGTCTCAAGTTTGGTGCAGTTGTAAAAACCAGAGTTTCCAATTGAGTTAAGAGAAGCTGGTAAAGTGATTTCTTTGATTGAGCTTCCTTTAAAACAATTATCTCCGATAACTTTAATACCTTCATGCAGGCTAACGCTGCCGGTAAAACCCTCAAACATACAAGTCGGTAAAGAAGTCAGGTGT
>NZ_QICL01000003.1:0-52492 GCF_003201355.1 Indolivaga alginatilytica | reverse complement strand
TCGGAAAAGTTCAACGTCTCAACACTGATATTACCAAATGTATACTGACCGATATACGCTAGACTGCCTTTGGTTTTACTCAAATCAAAGCTGCTTTTGATTTGGTATAACGCACCATTGCCCAGTGATTCAACACTGGAGGGGAAAATTAATGGACTAGTCAGAGTAGTATTCTTAAAACAATTATCGCCGATAGTTTTTATACCTTCATGCAGGGTAACACTACCGGTAAAACTCTCAAAAAGACAATTCGGTAAAGATATTAGATGCAAGGGTAAAATAACATGACCTCTGTACTCTTTAAAAGGATTATTGACACCATTTATTCCAAAACTACTCAGTTTGGTAAAATCGGAAAAGTTCAACGTCTCAACACTGATATTACCAAATGTATACTGACCGATATACGCTAGACTGCCTTTGGTTTTACTTAAGTCAAAGCTGCTTTTGATTTGGTATAACGCACCATTGCCCAGTGATTCAACACTGGAGGGGAAAATTAATGGACTAGTCAGAGTAGTATTCTTAAAACAATTATCGCCGATAGTTTTTATACCTTCATGCAGGGTAACACTACCGGTAAAACTCTCAAAAAGACAATTTGGTAAAGATATTAGATGCAAGGGTAAAATAACATGACCTCTGTACTCTTTAAAGGGATTAGAAGACCCATTAATACCAAAACTACTCAGCTTGCTAAAATCCGAGAAATCCAATGTTGCAGCACTGATATTACCAAATGCATACTGACCGATATACGCTAGACTGCCTTTGGTTTTGCTTAAGTCAAAGCTGCTTCTGATTTGGTACAACGCACCGTTGCCCAGTGATTCAACACTGGAGGGGAAAATTAATGGACTAGTCAGAGTAGTATTCTTAAAACAATTATCGCCGATAGTTTTAATGTCTTCCGGCAATACAATCCTATCCATAACTCTATTCTCAAATGCCGAAGCCGGTATCGCCCCGTTTACAATATTAACAGTAGACATATCCAATACCTTGAGTAAAGACATCTGCTTGATTGTAGTAAAATCGGCGTCATTAATAGTACCGGTAAGGGTCAGTTCACTGACTTTTGTTTTATCATCTCCAAGAGAGAGGGACAATGTTCCCGGGGTCGTGACATCAATTGTCTTCGACAATTGTGCATGCGAATACGTTATACTCAGAAAAACACTGAGTAATGTTAAGAAAAGTTTGTTCTTCATTTTGTTTTTGTTAGTTTATAATTAAAAGCTGATTGTGTTTTCACAAGAGAGGCTCTATCGAAATCTAATAGATAAAATTGGGTCGCACATCTTTGGAAATTAAAACTTAGACGACCTCCTTGTGTTAATTAAAAATCAAATATAACAATTAAAAATAAACAAAATCTCTTTTTATTTCTAAAAAAATCTCACATAGGCTAATACTTAGAAAAAGAGATCCCAATTAACAGTTAAATGAAAAAACAGAATAATACATAATCTAACTACTCTTTCTATAACTCAACACAGCCCAACCGTTAAAGAATAATGCGAAGCAACATAAAGCAATCATCTGCATTGTGAGATCTGTAATACCACTACCTTTCAAATACACCATTCTCATTACCTGTATAAAGTATTTCAGCGGATTAAAAGCTGTAATATCTTGTGCCCACTGGGGCATACTTGATATTGGGGTAAATAGCCCGCTCATCAGAATAAAAATCATAATAAAGAAGAACATCACAAACATAGCCTGCTGCATCGTATTGGAATAGTTCGACACAACTAACCCAAAGCCGGAAACAACTAAGATATACAGACTGGCAAATAGGTAAAGAGTCGTTAGACGACCTGCGGGTATCAATCCATATATAGTTGCAGCCAATGTAATACAAAGTGTAAGAGCTAACAGACCCACTATCCAATAAGGAATTAGTTTAGCCAAAATAAAAGTTAACTTATTAACAGGAGTAACATTCATCTGCTCGATAGTACCTATTTCTTTTTCACCCACAATATTCAATGCAGGTAAAAATCCACATAGCATAGTTAATAATGTTACCATTATTGCAGGAGCCATAAATACTTTATAGTCCAAATACGGATTGAAACGATTTTGAGGTACTATATTTATTATTGGTAAAGTTGCCATTACAGGAGCCTGTTTCCATTCATCTCTTATTTCACTCGTATAATCCTGCAATATTATAGAGAGATAAGAAGCTCCTAAACCGCCCTTCATACCATTGACCGAATTGGCTGAAATCATCACATTGGCTGATCCTTCTGTTATCAAGTGCCTTTCGAAATCGGCTTGAATTTCTAAGATTATATCCGCTTTATCAGATTCTATACTTTGCAAAGCTTCATTATTGGATGCAGAAACATCTGTCAAATTAAAATACCCCGAAGCTGTTACTTTCTGAATCAGACGTTCCGAGTATGTACTATGATCATTATCAACAATGCTCAATCTCAAATTCTTTATTTCCTGATTAGCAGCCCAGGGAAAGACAAGCATCATCATGAGTGGCATGGCAATAATCATTCTTGGAAGAAACGAATTTCTAAGAATCTGCTTAAACTCTTTTTCTAAAAGAAATTTTATCATGATCAATTAAGTCTGGTTTTGAAATTCTTAAGACTAACGGTGATTAAAAAAACTCCCATACCTAATAGTACAGCCAGTTCTTTATAGACCGAAGTAATGCCTAATCCTTGTATCATCAACTTCCTGACAGCTGAAATATACCATTTTGCAGGAATAATATCCGATATCCATTGAAGGACAACAGGCATACTTTCTATAGGAAATATCATTCCCGACAGAATCATCACCGGAAGTATCATTCCCATCCCTGAAACCAGCATGGCAGCAACTTGTGTTTCGGCAATAGTCGAAATAAGTATACCCAGCGACAGTGCTACCATTATGAATAACAGAGAAATCCCAATCAATGAATAGAAATTTCCCGATACTGGCACTTTCAATATATAAATAGACAGCAATAGAATTGTAGTAAGATTGATTATGGATATTGCAAAATAAGGAATAGCCTTCGCAACAATAATATAAATAGGTTTCATCGGTGACGCCAACAAAATCTCCATTGTACCCGTCTCTTTCTCACGAACAATTGATATAGAAGTCATCATAGCGCATATGAGCATAAATATCAACCCCATTACTCCGGGAACAAAATTATATGCACTCTTAATCTGAGGATTATAAAGCATCTTCATCTCCGGTTTTATTCGTATCGGAATCTTATACTCCTGTAAAAGTTCCTGCTGATATGAGTTTATTATACTTGTTGCATATCCCGAAAGGGTTGTAGCCTGATTGGGGTCGGTAGCATCTGCAATCAATTGTATAGATGCTTCCCCTGTATGTAAGAGGTTTTCATTGAATTTTTCATCAAATACAACAACCAGATTAATATTGTGATTCTCCTTAAATACTGCATTTATCTCATCAGGATTATTCAACATCTTCACCACATGAAAATATTGGCTGGCATCCAGTTGGTTAATTATGCGCTCTGTTGAAATATCTTTTGATGGATCGAACACAGCAACTTGTACATTCCTTACCTCTGTTGTTATAGCAAAACCGAAAAGAAGCATCTGTATAACGGGAATCCCCAATATAATCATCATCGTTCTTGTATCGCGAAAGATATGGAAGAACTCTTTTTTCACAAATGATAAGAACTGTTTCATTCAATTGATCTTTTTTTATCGAACTTTTCTGCAAGGCCATGAGCTAGAAGAAGATTTACCACCATAAAAAACACACCTGCCAATGACAGCAAAATAATTTCGGGTACAGTAAATAACTGACTTCTCAAAATTACTATAAACCCATATATGCAATATAATAAAGCAAGTATAGCAGTCACTATAGCAGGTATGTACCTTCTGAGTACAATCCATTGAATAATATGGGCAAACAGATGAATAAAAAAAGCCATAAATACTGCCAGCCAAATACTGTAATAGTCAAAATAGAAAGCAGTGAAAGTTATTATACACAACAATATAAATTCCTCAAAAACAGCTAAAGCAAATGCAGGCACAGATAATGCTTCCATACGTGGCAATAAGCGTTTGTCTAAAAATGGAAATCGTTTTTTCAAGTAGAGACTATTTTTAGTAACCCATGGTTTGAAGAAAATTATTTCCTCAAAGTCATGCATTATAAAAACAATAGGCAATAACCATACTATTATTTGAAGTTCGTCCATATCTAACTCAACTTTAGTTGTCCGATCGTGTTGCCTTTCTTGCCAATTGCTGAAATACCTCATCCATAGTATCAGCTTCAAATTGCAACTTCAGTTTTTTAGGTGTATCCAAAGCCTCTATTTTACCATCAACCATAATCGATACACGATTGCAATATTCCGCCTCATCCATATAGTGAGTGGTCACAAAGGCAGTAATTCCTCTGTCGGTGGCTGCATAGATAAGTTCCCAGAATTGGCGGCGGGTTACAGGATCAACGCCTCCCGTGGGCTCATCCAAGAAAACTACTTTCGGCTCATGGAATATAGATACCGAGAAAGCCAGTTTCTGCTTCCATCCCAATGGCAATTCTCTTACGAGCGTATTACGCTCAGCTAAGAAACCCAGTTCATCGAGGATTAAATCTGTTTTTGATGCAATCCGCTTTGATTCCATTCCATAGATTCCTCCAAACAAGCGGATATTTTCCCAGACTTTCAAGTCTTCATACAACGAGAATTTTTGGCTCATATATCCTATGTTTTTCTTAACTTTTTCAGACTCTTTCAGGATGTCATATCCGGCAACAGCACCTTTACCCGATGTAGGATGGCTCAACCCGCAGAGCATACGCATAGCTGTGGTTTTCCCTGCTCCGTTAGCTCCCAGGAAACCGAATATTTCACCCTTATCTACACTGAAGGATATATTATCGACAGCAGTAAATGCTCCAAATTTCTTTGTCAGGTTTTCGGTATATATTACAGGTTCATTCATATAGCTACCTTTTGTGCCAATTGCATATAACAATCCTCTATATTTGGTTTCATCGGATAGATTTCGATATCCACATGACCTTTTTCTTTTAGATAATTTTCCAGCTTTTCCATCTTCAAATCCTCTTTTACCGTTATATGGTGGACTTCGCCAAATGTAAAGCAGGTCTTTATAGGATCATACTGCCTCAAATCATTCAGAAGCCTGAACATCTCTGCACTTTTCACAGCCCAAAGTATTTCAGTAAACCGTTCAATGATATTATCAGGTGTATCAACTTGCAGAAAAGTTCCTTCCTGAATCAGAGCAATACGGTCACAAAGCATAGCCTCATCCATATAGGGAGTCGATACCAGTATTGTTATATTCTGTTCTTTCAGATTCCGGAGCATCTCCCAAAATTCTTTTCGGGAAACAGGATCGACACCCGTTGTAGGCTCATCCAAAAATAATACAGTCGGTTTATGAATCAAAGCACAGCTGAGTGCCAGCTTTTGCTTCATTCCTCCTGACAATTTTCCGGCTCTACGATCTTTAAACGGTTCTATCTGGCTGTAAATATCTTTGATCAGATCGTAGTTCTCCTTTATAGTGGTATTGAAAACTGTGGCGAAGAATTCGAGATTTTCCTCCACTGTCAAATCCTGATAAAGAGAAAACTTTCCGGGCATGTACCCTATCCTATTTCGAATCTGCTTATAATCTTTGACAATATCCAATCCATCTACTTTTGCGGTTCCACTTTCAGCAAGCAAAAGAGTGGTAAGAATACGAAAAAGCGAAGTTTTACCTGCTCCATCGGGACCGATAATACCATATATTTCCCCTTGCCGAACCTCGAAACTGATATTATTCAGTGCCTGAATATCTCCGTATTTCTTATTTATATTTTGTACTGAAATCGCAACCATATCTTTAAGTACTTTACCTTATAGTTTTATTTCTCCGTACATTCCTCGTTTGATATAGCCATCGTTCTTTACGGCTATCTTTACAGCATAAACCAGATTAGCACGTTCGTCCCGTGTTTGTATCGTTTTAGGCGTAAACTCGGCTTTATCGGATATCCATCCTACCGTACCCGAATATTCCTTTCGGTCTGCTTCTCCCAAATCGGAGAATACTTTCACGGTTTGTCCTACTTTCAATTGAGTCAACTGGCTTGCTGTGATGTATGCCCTAAGGATCATATTTTCAATGTCTCCCACTTTAAACAAAGCTTTACCTTGCACGGCAAGTTCTCCTTGTTCTGCATATTTAGATAGTATCGTTCCTTTGATAGGGCTTTTAATCACCGATTTTGCAATCTGGTCATTTAATTGGGCTACTTGTATTTGCATGGAAGAACTTTCTTCGGAGATACCTCGATTCGAATTCATCAATACTTCAGTCTGTGCAGCCAATTGTTTTTCGAGGTAAAGAATCTGTGCATTGATGTCATCCAATTGTTTTTGATTGGCTGCATTCGATTTCACCAGATTCTCGAAACGTGCCTGTTCTTTTTTTTGTGTAGCAATCTGTTGTTGTATTGCCGCAATTTGTCTCGGCACATCCGTTTGTTTACTTTTTACGGCCTGATTACTTGCCAATAACTGCATCTTTTTAAGATATAGTTGTGTTGTATCAATATACCCCAGAGGCACATCAGGATTGACGATTTGCCCCTCTTCCAGATTAAATTCTAATATTTTTCCGTTTGCTTCGGATGAAACGATAACCTCCGTAGTTTCGAATATTCCCGAAGCATCATAGTCGCCCTTTTTATTTCCGCATGCAACAAATAAAAAGCTTATAACTAGAATGAATACTGCTTTTATAGTTCTCATATATTTTATCTTAAATATTTCCGAGCTGTGTCAGACCTTAATTAAGGTCTTAGACCTTTTTATTGCTTTGGTAAGCATAACAGTGAGTAGCCTGTTATAATCCGAAAGTATATCATTAAATATTTTCATTTACTTATTAGTTGTATATTTCAGATTATAGATAGATAGTAAGAGCTCTATTTCATGCTGAATTTTATCTTGTTTAGCTAAATCCTCGGCATTTACTTCTCTCATAAGATCTGTTACCGTTAAAGTTCCATTTGCAACCTTTACTTCTGCCGATTTCTTGACATTGTTGCGAAGAGTTATTATGTCATCATCATACTTAAGTAAATCGCGATTTCTCTTCACTTCACTTTGTTCCTGAGTTACTTCCAGATTGGTATTGAAGAGGAATGTTTCCTTTTCGGCGGCTAACGAACTCTGATTGGCTTCGATCAGTTTATGATCGTTCTTTTCAGTATAAAGTCCTCCAAAATTCCACGACAAACGAACACCTGCTATATAATAAGCTGCAAATTTATCTTCCAGCATATTCAAGCCGGGTCTTCCATATCCTCCGGTAGCAAACAGACCCAGCTTTGGCATATAACCTGCCTTAATTTGTTTTTTCTGTGTTTCGAGATCATTATACTGTGCATCAAATAAGTGTAATTCAGGACGTCCAATTTGTGACGATAATAACTGATTCTCCGAATTTGGTTTCTCCAAAACAGTATTTTCATTGATCGATTCTCCGATCAATACGGACAACATATCAATAAAAGCTTTTCTATTCGAAGCTAATTGAGTTTGTGTCTGTATCGTTTTTAGCTGTTCCACTTTTATGGCATCCAAATCAGACTGATTGGCAACTCCATTTTCAATATAGCTTGAAATGAGATTAAAATTTCGCTCTAGCTCCTCTTGAAGTAATTGATTCTGCTTGATTTTTGCATCGAACAATAGTATACCAAAATACAATTGATTTACTCTGTCATTAATAGTATACAGATTAACTTCCAGCTGTTTAGCAGCAACCTCTGATGCTGTTTTAGCCATTTCCTTTTTAGAACTGATAACTCCACCGTCCCAGATTGACTGATTCACATCCAACGTTACCCCATATTGATCCTGACTCAGAGGTCTTATATTAACTCCCGGTACAGAAATAGGAAGATGCGGAACATCCGATTGATAGGTAGCTTTAGCTGACATCGAGAATTGAGGTAAGTATCCTTTACCTGCATTCGACAAGTTATATTCCTTTGTCTTCTCTATCAAGCCGTACCGCTTAATCAAAGGATAATTCTGCTTCGCTTTTTCCTGACAAGCCTCAATTGTCAGTTGTGCAGATGCCATAAAGCAACCGTTTATCAAAACACACAGAATGAGTAATATTTTTTTCATATTTTCAGATGAAGTTTCCATTCCACGAACATTATTACTTAACAATTTTGTTAGTTGTAGTCTAAAAAAATTAAACTCTCAACCCATTTATAATAAACAGAATATTATTTTCTCTTCTTTGGAGAAGAAGCTTTTCAACCTCTTTGCTATCTCGTCTTATAACCTGCAATAAAGGCATAGCCAGAAATGTAATTGCATTCAAAGCAATTATGTTCATCAACAATTCGGTAGGTCGGATAAAACGGATAGTGCCATTCTCCACCTCAGTATCTATTCCCTCTTTTAGTCTTCTTACTATATTCTTCAATTTAGGGAATACACTCTTTACAAGCATTTTTTTCCGTTCATCATCTGTTATTATTTCACCATAAATAAAAAAGAGTAACCTGGGGTTAGCAGCGACAAAATCGTAATGATTGCCTATAGCTAATCTTAACTGTTCTGAAAAAGGTAGATCCTGATTAAATGACTGCGAGAAAGATTCAGCTAGAGTCTTTATTTTTTGCTGATAAACCATAGAGAACAAATTCTCCTTGGTTCTGAAATAATAATGAATCATTGCATGATTTACCCCTGCACGCTTTGCAATGGCAGTAGTTTTAGCTCCGGCAAAACCCTTCTCCAGAAATTCATGCTCGGCAGCCTCTAATATGGTTTGTTCGGTAGTTATATCTTTCTTTTCCACTATCAACTTATTTGTTTAATAATTTTGTTAACAATGCAAATATAGGAGATATCTTATAAAATACAAACATTTACAGAATAAAATTATAAAGTAAAAAATCCGGGTTCTTAAATTACAGGCTAACTTTTAGAACTTAGAATCACCTATTTACAACCTAGCTGAACAGAGAAACGGCTAAAATATCCTTCCTCAGATATTCTCCAATCCACTAGCCAGTTGGCTCAACTCTCTTTCGGCACTAAGCAAACCGGATTCAGCTTGCCCTCTCAATCGACTCCCTTCTTGCTGTACATTCAAAACATCACGGACAGTTGTTAGTAAACTACCGTTTATCTCTTGAAGAGTAGATAAGCTTACAATTTCGCGCTCATTTTCTCCAGCAATCTGAGAGCTCAATTTACCGAGTGTCTTACTATTACGCCTCATGGCTTTATTGATAAATAAAGACAAAGTACGCTGAGCCTCCAACACTTGTTGAGAGTTAGCAATATTCAACGATAAAATCATCTGATTTTTCCACAAAGGCAAAGTATTCAACATACAGGATTGAAGTTTATCCAACAATGATGTGTTATTACTTTGTATCAACCTTATTTGTGCCGCCAGTTGCATGGAGACAACCTTACTCAATTTCAGGTTATGTACTCGCCTCTCCAGTCTTTGGAGTTGCTCTTCGAGCTTTTGAGCTTCAAATCTCAACTGAGAATCTTGATTTTCTTGTGCCTTTGCTTTTAGATATGGTAACTCTTTCTTTAAGTCTTGTACTTTTAATTCTCCTGCATATATGTAAAGTGAAAGATTCTCAAAATGCTGCTTATTTTGCTCAAACATTTTTTCGAGTATCTTCAAATCAACTGACAATGTCTGGTACTGTTTTTCTAGCTGACGATCTATATCAGAGACAGTCTTTTCTGTTTTTTTGTATTCATTATTAATTCTGAAAATACGCTTTTTATTACTCTCAAATAGTCGACAGATGCTCCATTTAGTAATCGATCTATCAAAGTTTTTTAATTCAAAAACCAATGTGCTTAATGTATTATCAATAGCAAGAGTATTCTTCGACCGCATTTGCTTCAAGACTATTTCCGAAAATGCTCCCAGTTGGTTTTGAGAGACAATGCCATATTGCATGGCTGAAGTATTATTCAAATCTATTTTCGATTTTATTTTTTCGATCTGCTCTTGATACAGAGGCGTAATATCCACTGATTTCTCAATCAGATCGTCACCGAGGATACTTATCTTAAACAATTCTCCCATTTAAAATGCGTTTTTTTATGACTCTATAAAACCTTTATTCCGCAAATTATCAAGATATACTTCCGATTCTGCATCTACGCTCATCATCTCCGTTTTAAAGATAGTATTTAACTCTTGTTCAAAAGCACTTCCTGCCGTCCTTATAGCTTCCTCTATACGTTGCATCGAAGTTTTTGTTTCTTCTGTCTCTAAACCCGAATTTTCAAGAAGACAATATTGACTCAGAAGTTTAGATAAAGTTTCGGTATGCCTTAGAAAGAATGTTTCTTCTGTTGATGAATCTTTTTCCTGAATAATAAAAGCAACTCGTTCCATTTTAGAAAGACTCATTTTTATCTCTGCATTTTTAATCAGCTTATTCCAATAAGCTAATTCCGCAGCCAGAGTTTTTCGCTCTAATATTTCTATTTGAGATTCTAAAAGAGCAATCAAAGGCTTTATTTGAACATTAGGGATCAAATCAACACTCAACTTCTCATCATTACGGGTTATATATAAAGAACTGTTCTGAGTACCTCTGGCATAATGCAATTCAGTAATCTGACTATAAGGGAAAGACTCAACAAAATTCAATTGCTTATTAATAAAAACCAATCGCTTCTCGGTAGCAATCAGAGTACCTGCTTTATTCTTGAATGAACCGACTACTACCCTCAGGCAGTTTTCATCATCTAATAAGGTTTCTACTAATTTATCGGTGAATTGAGGCGAGAAGTTCAAACTCTTATACTGTTTCATTATCTTCTTGACTTTCTCGGCTCTGTCTATTTCTTGCGCTTCTTCCAGATCAAGAGGTCTTTCATCCGAAACCTGAATTTCTGCGATCAACAGGTTCTTATCCGTTTCGGGATTTTGACGAAGGATATTCAGAATATTCAAGAAATCACGAATCACCTCACGGGGAGTTAAAAATTCTGCTGCATTGGGTTTGTTATAGACCTCTTCCATAAAATGCTGGATATCTCCATCCGAAAAATCCATCGAAACATTATAGTTAAAATCGAATATCTCTTTCAGGTTTTTAAGCAGTACAAATATCTCATTATCGCTTAAAGGCATTAAGCGGATAACCGGCTGAGCAAAATCCCGAATTTTAGCAGTCTCAAACTTATTGACCTTTAATCGGGTTTTTAAGGCATCATAACTATAAAAGCCTCTGACTTTATCTTCAAGAGTTTCACTCGTTCCTGCAAAATTAAGAAACAGATGTTCTATTTTTCCCTGAAAACAATCGTTATACATGCTCATCAGTTTTTCATAGTTTTTCTGCCGCATTCCCGTATTAGATATCTTATAAAGATTGATACATTCATCAAGATTGATAACAAACCCGCTATATCCTATCTTCACAAATAGTTTCGTCAGATTTTTCAACATCTCGTAATAATTACGATCATTGATAATATCGGAAACCCCTAAATCGTTCTTAGCTTCAGTTTTAGTAGTATATTCTCCTTTAAGCCATTTCAATGCATTTTTCTTAAGCTCGTCATCCGCTGCTATAAATCCCTCGTAATATTTCACTATGACCAGACCGAAATCGAAACCTCCAACCTCTGTTATCTCATTGGTGGTTTTCATTATTGTATTCCTTATTGCAGGAAGATACTCAGTATCGCGTATTTTAGTTAATTCAATACTGTTTTCCGCAGCTGTTTGCATGATTGCCTGCTCTATCCATTTTTCCAGTAAGATAGACAAGGCTCCACCTTCGGGCTTGGTAAGAACTGCAATATTATCAACCAATGAGGTATAGAGAGATTGAGCCTTTCCATCATTAGAATAAAGACGGGTGTGTGGTGTAAAATCGGCATTACTTACCACAAATCGCTGTTTTAAAGCGACAGTTGTCAAAAGATGTAGCATGAATGATTTTCCCGATCCGAAATCGCCGATCCAGAATTTCACCATACTATGCCCTTCTTTCACATTATCCATCGCTTTCACAAACATCTCCACTTCGTCTGTTCTCCCCACAGTAATATGCTGCACCCCTATTTTGGGAACAACTCCCCCAATTAACGAGTTTATTATAGCAGTGGCTTCTTTCGGTTTTATATTTAGCTCCATTTTTCGGTTGATTATTTACAAAAGCAGTGTAACACTACAAAGATATTTATTTTCTAAAGGCAATAAGGTTAACATAATTGAATGCCGTTACAATCAAAAATTGATTTTTAAACTTCTATCCAGTTTATCCATATAACGATATAGCCTGTCACCTAGGACTCGCTTTTGTTCCTCTTTCGATTTTTGCTCCATCTTTGTATAATTGGATCTATTATCAGCATATGAATAATCGTAATGACGGGTATTGATCTGCACCAGAATCAAAAGAAAAGTAACAATGGCAACGGATAGGCTGAAAACTCCGGATTTTGACCGAATAGACTTTGAAATTGCAGGCATCGCAATATTTAAGGCAATGCAACATACTATCAGTAGAAAAATATCATAATTATTCCACCACCAGATTTTACCATATCCTCCAATATAGTTTTCCGAAGGCCAAAAGAAACCTATTCCTCCCCATACAGATGCAGGTGTGGGCAAATCTCCCGCAAGATGTGCCCAATACCCCAGTATGAAAGCTATAAAAATACTTGAATAGGTTTTATAGAAAGCCATTAAATCGCGAGATGAGTCTCTTTTTTTGATTAAATAAATAACCAAAAAAAACAAAATCGCTAAAATGAGGCTTCCTGGCAGCGAGTGAAAGAAAGCATGGTGCGAATACCAAAACTTACTTCCATAGATGACACGCCCCGAATGTGACAGATTAAACAATGCTCCAAAGGTCTGATCAAATTCAGACCACATACTTACGGCATCAATATCAGGCAATGCTCCACCGATGGCTCCCGCTGATAATATCTGAGCTTTACGAAGCGGAGTTACCTTATTATAATTGGCTACAACGGTAGCTACAGCTACACCCGAAAGAGTATGGGTTAGAATATCCATAAAAAATCAACCTTCCATTACTTTTTTATAATACTGCTCATTCAAGATATAATTATCTTCGGCTTCTTCTATCAACATATCGTCTAATAAGTCGTAACATAAATCATTGATACCATCGATTAATTGGCTTTTAAATACACCTTTCGAGTTAGCAAAGACATCAACTTCCGCAAAAGAGAGAATATATGATTGGAACACAAACATTTCTAAAAATTCTATTTGAATAATATTAAAGTCTATACTAATAGATGAAGAAGAAACTACACTTTCCATAACGGGAGTCACTTTTACTTCTGCAAACTCGTCATCCTCCAAGTACTCATTTAATAAGCCCACCACACCTATCAGGTCTTCTTTTGCTGATTTTATCGCATTTTCGTCCAGAAGAACTTTCTTTCTCTTTTTCACAAACAAGTCTTCAATCTCACTTAATGCTTTATTCAAGTTTTCATTTTTCTTATAACCTTTCAGTATTTTTTGAAAGTATTTTAATTGAGTTTCATTTTCAAATAAGATTTTTTGATGGGGTTTAGTTATAGTTTTAAATTTAAAAGTATCTGAAGCAGAACCGACATCCAAATAATGCATATAAAATTTCAAAGCTAAGACCTTGTCTTTATCCAACATAAAAGAATAAGAATCATAGCAAAGATTGCGTTTAGCAACCACAGATCCGCTTAAAGGCACCCTGCCCTTAATATCTTCATAGAACTGAATACCATCTGAAAAATCAGCTTTAAGCTTCTCGAAAATGGTTAACCATCTTTTACTATCTTCTCCATATAGTAACCTCTCCTGCTGAGCATCGAGCTCGGGCAAAGCCAAAAATTCTTTTTCTATCAGATCTCTAACCGAATCTGCAATAACTGATTCGAACCTCTTAACCTCAGCCCTTTCAGGGCTGCATACATCATTAGAAGGTAGTAAAAAAACATACTTTATCTTTAATATATAGCTACAATAATAGAACAGATCAAAATATTTACTACCTATAAGAAACGAGGGAAACTTTCGGTACACACTTAAAAACAGCCTGATGGCATTTTCCCTGCAAAAAGCTACTTTGTAAAAAGCATCCGGTCTGATCTGAGTTGAGATTTTATTCAATAAGTCCTTTTCAGCACTGCTTAAACTTAAGTTTTCAGCGTAATAGTTACCCCAACCGGAAGCTAAAGAATTCTTCGGTTTTAAGCTGGCATATACAACTAAAGATACTAAAATTATAAAAAGTACTACTACAAACAGTATTTCCATCGGTTATTCGTTAGTCTCGCAAATTTATACTTTATAATCTAGAATAATAAATTAAATTAGCAGACTAAAAGGTTACAAAATTATAGACAGATAAAAAAAACTCATGTCTCTGTGATTTTCATTACCCTATCAGCTACTAATTATAAAGAAACAACACCTAGATAAATATGATATATCTTGAAGCCAGAAACGTAATAAAGCAATATGCAGGTCATAGGGCTCTTAATGATGTGAGCATAAAAGTTCCACAAGGGAAAATTTACGGTCTGCTTGGTCCCAATGGAGCAGGCAAAACTACATTGATACGAATTATCAATCGAATCACAGCTCCCGATAGTGGCGAAGTATTTCTAAACGGTCGTCCCTCCTCTCAATCCGACATTTACAACATCGGCTATTTGCCCGAAGAAAGAGGACTTTACAAAAAAATGAAAGTAAAGGAACATGCTTTATTTCTGGCAGAGCTAAAGGG
The DNA here is from genome assembly GCF_003201355.1 of Indolivaga alginatilytica. Lineage (GTDB taxonomy): Bacteria > Bacteroidota > Bacteroidia > Bacteroidales > Dysgonomonadaceae > Dysgonomonas_A > Dysgonomonas_A alginatilytica. Next base: position 37,663 of record NZ_QICL01000003.1, on the reverse strand, counting down.
ACTGAAAAAAAAGGAAGCCAACCGAAGGATAGACGAATGGTTTGAAAAATTCGATATCACTTCATGGAAAGACAAAAAGATAGAAGAGTTATCAAAAGGTATGCAACAAAAAATACAATTTATAACTACCGTTATACATGACCCCGAATTGTTAATTCTGGACGAACCATTCAGCGGGTTTGATCCGGTGAATGCGGAACTTTTGAAGAAAGAGATTCTTGAACTAAAGGAAAAAGGAAAAACAATTATCCTTTCGACTCACAACATGGAATCGGTTGAGGAACTTTGCGATGAAATCACCCTCATCAATAAATCGCAGGTAGTACTTCAAGGTAATGTAAAGGAAATACGCAACAAGTACAAGAAACATGTTTTTACCGTAATTGTAAATGGTAATGGTTTCGATTTCTCCTCCGCCTTATTTTCGTTGGAATCAAAAGAATCGAATATTGAGACCACTAAAGTAAAAATAAAGAAACTAGGGGATTCGTCCAACTCACAAATACTAAGAGAAATTACCGATAGATACGAAGTTCTTTCTTTTGAGGAAGAATTACCATCTATGAACGAAATATTCATCCAAACAGTCACAAACCTATGAATGCATTAAACCTTATTATAAAACGAGAATATCTGTCGCGGATCAAGAAAAGATCATTCGTGGTTCTCACCCTATTAATGCCTGTTCTGATGGTAGCAATAATAGCCGTTCCCCTATTACTTTCAGATATACAGGATTCGGGAATAAAACGAATTTCGGTAATCGATAATACAGGGAAATACGCCTCTCATCTGAAATCTTCGGAACATTATGCGTTCGAAATAGCAGGTAAAGAACAAAACAATCATCTAAAATCAGAAGTAGGAAAAGACATTTTCGGCATACTCCAAATTACGGGAGACTTAGCAGAAAACCCCACAGCAGCTACATTTGTATCCGAAAAACAAATACCTCTCGATTTACAAGGGTATATAAACAATACTCTGTCGGAGGTTATAAAATCGGACAAAATAAACCTGTTGGCTCAAGAGGCAAATATTGATACAAAGATCATAGTTGATATTCGGCAAGTTATCGAAACTTCCGGCAATATAAAAGTTACCACAAAAAGATGGAGTGATGACGGCTCGGAAAAAGAAACATCCTCCTCTATAGCCGCAGGAGTAGGAGGAATCTTTACCTTCATCATGTATATGTTTATACTCATGTATGGCACTATGGTAATGCAGGGTGTGGTAGAAGAGAAAAGCAACAGAATTGTAGAAGTTATGATTTCATCGGTCAAACCTTTCGATCTTATGATGGGGAAAATTATAGGTATCGGTTTAACAGGTATTACTCAACTCTGTATTTGGTTTGGTATCTTAGCTATTATTCTGGGTGCTAAAAGTACTCTTTTTGCAGAAGCTGATATGGGCGGATTATCTTCTCAATTAGCCGGTATAGAAATGTTATTTTCTATCAATTGGGCAGAGATTATTATATCCTTCTTACTCCTGTTTATCGGAGGATACCTTATCTATGCTTCGCTGTTTGCCATGTTCGGTGCTGCTGTAGATAATGCACAGGATACCCAGCAGTTTGTAATGCCTGTAACTCTTATCTTTATATTCTCGTTTTACGTGGGCATATACAGCCTTCAGAATCCCGATGGACCTCTTGCTTTCTGGTGCTCGATGATTCCGCTGACCTCGCCTATTGTTATGATGGTACGAATTCCTTTTGAGATTCCACTTTGGGAAAAAATACTATCTATAGTTATATTATATACAAGCGTTTTCTTCACAGTTAAGTTTGCTGCTAAGATTTACAGGGTCGGGATTCTTATGTATGGAAAGAAACCTAGTATAAAAGAACTTATTAAATGGTTTTCATACAAGTAATTATCAGCCAACAGTTATCAGCCGGGCAGATTTGTTAACTGCTGACTGAAAGCTGTTGGCCGAAAAAGCATATCTTTGCAGCTAAATAAAGCACAGAGATGAATATCAAAAAGATCAAATCGTACATGATGCCTGTATCTATGATTGTAGGGACATTATTTTATTCCTATCTGGCACAGCTGGCATTCATAACACCCTACCTGATCTTTTTTATGTTACTCATCACCTATACTAATATTTCACTTCGAGCTGTTCGGTTTACGATGCTTCATTTCTGGCTGTTGGCAATCCAATTAGTCGGCAGTATTGCTGCTTATGTAGCAATCCGGGGCATCGACCCTATTATTGCACAAAGCGTAATGATCTGTATTTTGGCTCCCACAGCGACTTCGGCTGTTGTTATTACAGGAATGTTAGGAGGCAATACCGCCAGCTTAACGGCATTTAGTCTTCTCAGCAATTTAACAGTTGCACTAGTAGCACCTCTTATGTTTACAATTATAGGTGATCACTCGGGTTTCTCTTTTTGGGAAGAGTTGCAGAGCATCACTCAACGAGTCTTCATTTTGCTTCTACTACCCTTTTTCCTAGCCATACTTTTAGGCAGGTTTCTGCCAAAAGTTCAGAATAAAATAAGAAACTCGCAATCATATTCGTTTTATCTATGGAATCTGGCTCTTATGATAGTAACAGCACGCAGTGTAGACTTTTTACTATTGGAGGGTCGTGCTCACTTCTCTACAGCACTAGCAATCTTCGGCTTAACTCTATTCATCTGCTGTATTCAATTTTACACCGGAAGGCGATTGGGAAGATACTACAGCGACACTGTTGCAGGAGGACAAGGCCTAGGGCAGAAAAATACAATACTCTCTATATGGATGGCTCAGACTTATCTGAATCCTATTTCATCTATTGGACCGGGAGCATACATATTGTGGCAGAACATAATCAATTCAACCCAAGTATGGCATAAACAGAGACGAAATTGACACACTGTCACAGAGTTAACAAAATTATATTTTTTATGTCAAAGATTTGTGTTAAATTTGCAGGTTCCAAGATAACTGAAACGTATAGTTTTACGAAACGCACTTACTTAAGAATACCTTAAAAAAGGTCGGAATGTATAGCTATTTTTTTAACAGAAATGAAAAAAAGATGAAACTCTCAATAACCATAGTTCTGCTTGCTATAGCATCTTATGTATTTGCTCAAAGCAACAATTCGAATTCTCGCAGTACTAAAATTGACGAGAATGAGAAAAAACGTCTTGAAAATCAGTTTAAAACTCTCAACAACTTTTATATAGACGATGATGGATTGGTCGTATATCAAACACAGGAGAATCAATCATCAAAATCGCAAGAAGAAACGCCTGTAACCACTACCGGCAAAACATCTTCGGCTTCAGAAAATGTTAAATCACAGGAAAGTGAAAAACAACATTCGAAAAAAGAAGAGAGTCCTAAAGCTAAAAGTACTCCGATTGAAAAACCAATCAATAACCCGCAGACTGTATCTTCTAATGAATCTCAAGCACCTGCTACAAACAGAGCTTCAACTTCATCCGGCATCATAAGAAAAGAGGCTCTCAGACCAACAGAAGCCATCACAGACACCAGAGCGAGTGAAAGAGTGAGTACAGAAACAGGAAGCGAAACAAGAACAATAAAAAACTCTCCTATTATAACACAACAAAGAGAAGAGTTACCGCAACCGGAGACAAAATTGGCGGAAACAAATACAAAAAATACCGCTCCGGCTAAATCAACCGCCAAGAAGTCTTCTGTTTTTGACAAAAAGGTTAAGCCTAGTCAATTCAAAACAATGGAAGAAGCAGCATTAGCAGTAGAAGCTCTATTGGAAGACCTGCGGAAAGAACAATCACAAACGACAAGTGCCGGTTCTATGTCATCTCGCCTATCAGGTGGGGCGGGTCGGTCGACATTAAGAAAAAAGCCTGCTACAAATCCATCTTATAATACCGACAGCTCATCTGAAGCCACTCCCAAAAAGAACCAGACTATCATCGAAGAAGAGGAATCGCCATTTGGAAATGAACCCACCTACTATATAAATGGCAAGGAAGTTGACAGAGTGGAAGTAAACCGATTAAGGAAAAAAGAGATTATTTCGAAAGAAGTCCGTACCAGAAATACAGTATCAGGCAATCCTAACGGAGAAGTGTGGTATGAAGTAAAATATGATAATTAAAAAGATTATAGATATACTCTAAAAATGGCGAGAAGCTACCTTTCTCGCCATTTTTTATACTCGAAAAGAAAAGACCTGCTCTTCTCTACTTCTTATTTAATTGTATGATTTAATACCTTATCTATAACTTCCGGGAAATGAAGGTATTCTAATTTGTGCACCTTTTCGGCAACATCTTCATACGTATCTGTAGGTAAAACATCACATTTTGCCTGATAGATAATGTTTCCCTCATCGTAGTTCTCATTAATATAATGTATGGTTATACCTGATTCTACCTCTTCGGCAGCCACTACAGCTTTATGAACATTGTCACCATACATACCTTTTCCTCCAAATTTGGGTAGTAACGCCGGATGAATATTTATTATTCTCTGAGAATATGCATCTATTATATTTTGAGGTACTTTTAGTAAAAAACCGGCCAAAACTATAAAATCTATCTGTTTACTTTTTAAACAATCAAGAACTTCATTTGTATTTTCGAAACTATTTTTAGAAAAAGTTACCGATTCTATTCCTAATTTTTCCGCTCTCTCATGTACATAAGCATCCTTCTTATTCGATACAATAAGCTTTATAGAGACGTCCTCTCTTTCTTTAAAATAATTGGTAATATTCTCAGCATTAGAGCCTGATCCGGAAGCGAAGATAGCTATATTGATCATAAACAGGTTTTATATGATTTTGCACACAAAAACAATAAATGTGCAGTTTTAACGAATTTTCTCCTTAAAATATTTGTTTCGTATTAATAAAATACGCTTACTTTGCATCGACAAAATTAGAAATAAAATTTAATTATTCATTAAAATCAAAAAGTTATGTCTGACGTAGCATCAAGAGTTAAAGCAATTATCGTTGATAAATTAGGTGTTGAAGAAACAGAAGTTACAAATGCTGCTAGTTTTACAAACGATCTAGGAGCTGACTCACTTGATACAGTAGAACTTATCATGGAATTTGAAAAAGAATTCGGTATTTCTATTCCAGATGATCAAGCTGAAAAAATTTCTACAGTAGGAGACGCAGTTTCTTATATTGAAGCTAACGCAAAATAAAAATTTCCACAAATAATTTATGGAATTAAAAAGAGTAGTAGTAACGGGTTTAGGTGCAGTAACACCGTTGGGTAACGATGTGCAATCCACATGGAATAGTGCAATCAACGGAGTTAGTGGAGCTGGGCCCATTACTCAATTTGATGCGTCGAAATTCAAAACACAGTTCGCCTGTGAAGTGAAAGATTTTGACGTAGCTAAATATCTTGACAGAAAAGAAGCACGCAAGTGCGACAGATATACGCAGTTGGCTATAGCTGCATCGGAAGAAGCAATTGCTGATTCCGGAATTAAGTTCGAAACTGAAGATTGTGATAAAATAGGTGTAATAGTATCTGCCGGAATCGGAGGTATAAAAACGTTTGAAGAAGAAGTTGGATACTATTTCCAAAATAAGGAAATGGGACCCAAGTTCAATCCGTTTTTTATCCCCAAGATGATTGCTGATATTGCATCCGGTCACATTTCGATGAGACACGGTCTTCGCGGACCTAACTTCGGAACAGTTTCTGCTTGTGCATCATCGACCCATAGTGCAATTTGTTCTTTTGACCTGATTCGTCTGGGCAAAGCAAGTGTAATGGTAGTTGGTGGAGCTGAAGCCTCTATTTGCGAATCGGCTATAGGCGGATTTAATGCAATGACTGCCCTGTCGACAAGAAACGATTCTCCGGAAACAGCATCACGCCCGTTCAGTGCGTCTCGTGATGGTTTTGTTATGGGTGAAGGAGCAGCTTGTCTTATTTTTGAAGAGTTAGAACATGCATTAGCTCGAGGAGCTAAAATATATGCCGAAGTTGTTGGTGGTGGAATGTCTGCTGATGCATATCACTTAACATCTTCTCACCCTGAAGGACTTGGAGCTAAGATAGTAATGAAAGCTGCCCTTGAGGATGCTAACATGACAGCCGAAGAAGTTGATTATGTCAACGTTCACGGAACATCTACTCCGGTAGGTGATCCTTCGGAAATCAAAGCTATCAAGGAAGTATTCGGAGACTCTGCTTACAATTTGAATATCAGTTCAACTAAATCAATGACCGGACATCTTTTAGGTGCCGCCGGAGCAATGGAATCTCTGTTTTGCGTACTTTCTGTACAAAACGACATTGTTCCTCCAACAATCAACTTCACTGAAGGAGATGAGGATAGCGAAATTGATTATAAATTGAATCTAACATTCAACAAAGCTCAAAAAAGAGAAGTTAGAGCTGCCTTATCGAATACATTTGGATTTGGTGGACACAATGCATGTGTAATCGTAAAGAAGTTTAATAAGTAAGTATAAATAAGTGCTTAAAAAACTATATCGAACTATAAGGCTTTTTCCCAAAAGAGGGAGAGAGCCTTATGTTTCGTTTTACAAGATACTAAATTTCTATCCGTACAATATAATGTTGTACGAACAAGCTCTGTTGCACAAATCCTCATCTATCAAGCTTAAAGACGGCAGATGGATTAACAATGAGCGCCTGGAGTTTCTGGGAGACGCTATTTTGGATGCGATAGTAGCAGATATTGTATTTAAGGAATTCGAGTACAAGAAAGAAGGTTTCCTTACCAATATGAGATCGAAGATTGTACAACGCGAAACCCTGAATAAGCTTGCGCTCAATTTAGGACTTGATCGCCTCATAAAATCCTCAGCTAAAACAGGCAACCACAAGACACACATGTATGGCAATGCTTTAGAAGCTTTAATTGGAGCAATCTACCTTGATCAGGGATATAGAATTGCTAAAAAGTTTGTACACGAACGACTCATCGTAGAACATCTTAATATTGAGACTGTGGCTCAACAAGAAGTCAACTTCAAATCACGTCTTATCGAATGGAGCCAGAAAAATAAAATACCTGTAGAGTTCAGACTCATAGAATCATTTACTGACGATAACAATAATCCAATATTTTATACCGCTGTTGATATTTACGATTTTGAATCGGGAACCGGACGGGGTTATTCGAAGAAAGAGTCACAACAAAGAGCTGCCGAGGAAGCTTTGGATAAAATAAATATGGATAAAGAATTCTTAAAAGAAATACTTATTCTTAAAGAAAAAGAATCAGAACTTCCCGCACTAGAGGAAAGCCCTGAGGAAAATCCTTCGACAGACTTCACCACAAACAACGAGACTGAGAAAGCCTAAACAATATACTATGCAAATATTAATTTGTATATCTCTACAACTCAAAAAAAACATCCCTTAACCTCCTAGAACAAAGCTCTCTAATAAATTGTTATAATTGAATATATCGAATTAGTTATAATATATAAATTATAAGATTATGTTCACACTTCATGAGATAGAAGAAATCCATTCAAGAGTAAAAAGCGGAGCAGATTTCCCCCGTTACATTCAAGAATTAACAGAAGTGGGAATTATCAGCTATAGTATTTACGTGAATGACGGACACGCCGATTATCATGGCAAAGATAATTTTCACATTGCCTCCGATGCTAAACACGCTACACTATTAATTGCTGAAAACGGTGACATCGAAAGACTCAAGCACGCCTTAGCAATACATCAGCAAGGACAGACCAACTACATGACCTTTTGCAAGCACTCAGCAGCTGCCGGGGTTCAAAGATGGACAGTTGATATAGCTCAAATGCTTTGTACTTATTACGATAAAAACGGAAAAATAATGTTGCTAGAACATATACCTACAATTTAAAGAAGAGCGGTATATATCCTCAATTTATCTCTGGAATATCTGTTCTTAATTGATTTTTTAATGCCTCTTTATTTGATTGGGGTATATTCAACATATCAAGTTTTGCATATAAGTACTGAGCTAAGTTTGTATTATGCATTTTTTTATATGTAAAAAAAGTATTTCCCACTATAAACTCTGCAAACATCTGATTACTTGGATTCATTTGAGTAGGACTATCCGGATCTACCCTAGTATTTATTTTGTCACAAGTAAGGTCTAACATTTTTATAGCCTCATCTGTTTTGCTGGTTAAATCCAGAATAACAACATATGATGAATAAACAGCAATATTTGTACTATCAAGAAGCCATGCTTGATTTATTCTTTTCATTGCTGTATCGTAATCTCCTTGATGTAAATAATACCAACCCGTATTCATTATATCTATAGCAGCTTTAGCTCTATTTGGCTCTTTTTGATCAGACTCTTTTAAGAATTCGGAATCACTATCCAATTGCTCCTTACACTTTTGAACTCTTCCATACATAGGCAGCAGGTTTATTCCATCTTGGCATGTAGCATCTCCATTACAATTAAAAGAGATCATCCCTAAAGAGATGCACATAAAAAATAGTATTAGAGCTTTATATTTCATAATATTAGTAATAATATATTAGCGCAAAGATAGTGATACTTGCAACAAATTACATCATTTATTGTAACACTTATAGTTTATACAGATTATCTCCCCACCAACAACATCTGTTTTTTTTTAGATAAAAAAAAGAGTTACATTTTCATGTAACTCTTTAATCTAAAACTTTTTAAAGTGGTGCCACCAAGAATCGAACTAGGGACACAAGGATTTTCAGTCCTTTGCTCTACCAACTTATATTCATTAGTAATCAATTAGTTACACTTGATTTATTTCCTTTATCAATTTAGGTTTACACAGTGACTTACACAGGTTGTAATTGTTAATAATTATTTAATTAAATTCTCACTTATCTTACTATTCAAATACTCTTCAATAGCATCATGTAAGATGAATATTCCTTCTTTATCATCTATTGGTTTAGCATATAAATATAACTCATTAAAGACTGCTGAAAGGTTATACACTCCACTATCTTTAATAAATCTTTCTCTATTATCAGTAGAATTTTTCTTTATACTATCAAAGTTACAATGAGAAGGTAAATACTTTTCAAACTTCTCATGTAGTTCTTTAGTCCAATCTATTGAGGTACTTAAAATAAAATCCCATACTACTTTATTTTTAAATTCTTCTAATAGTTCAGCATCCCAACAAAGGATAGATTGATTACTCCAAAGACTAAACCAATACCACTTATCTTGATACTTTTTAATCATTTCAGCAGACCATTTTACTTGTCTATTAGATGATATTGATTCCCAATCTAAGATGGTTTTCCAATCCTCTAATTGGTCTATCTCAAATGGATAGTATAAAGAGAAGTCTTTAGCAGGAGAAATGAACCTGTATAGCTGCTTTATCTTCTCCTGCATATCCATTCTAATATCATCATTAAAACCAACTTGAACAATAGTTCTATCTGCTTTAGTGATACTTTCAATTTTCTTCATCTTTCACATATTTAAGTCATAAAATGAGTTCTGTATTTAATATTTTTTGATGTACACTTAGAACAAAAGATAGGTTCTTCTCTTTCTAAAATTCCTCCACATTCACAATAAATTGGTTCATTGTTATCTATACATCTACTCCAATCATTTAAAGCATGGAACTTCCCACATGACTGGCATTGTAAACCAGTAGATGAACTATCAAATCCATGAATAAATGATACTATTTTTTCCTGATAGTTACAGTCTAAACATTGGATATTTCCTACACCATTTGTCTTCCAGAAGTATAGATTATTATCCTTAACCTCCTCTTTATTAAATGTTTTCTTGTCAATATTTCTAGTGTGCCTATTATATTTGATTAATAAAGGTAAAAGCAGTGGAGTTAATATAAAGAATAGAATCATTACAAATGGAAAGATAATAAAAAGAAAAACTTTTATCATCTTATTGTAACTACCCTTTTCAATAACCCTATAATTCTGAGGTATTGATTTAATAAAATCTTTCCATTGATTCCTTACAGCAGGAATAGCTATTACAGCTAAAGCACAAATAGATAAGTAGATTATAAGGTAAGTAGATGTGTTCATAGTTTGTCATTTCTAATTGTAAAAATAGAAGGGATGATTGGTTCCATCCCTTTGATAATACTATCTCAGATCAATTATAAACAGTCCAACCTTTCTTTTCAGCTATTGACTTATCACATATTTTCCAGCCAGGATTTTCCAAACAATTAATCCATCCATTTACTTTAGGTAAGCTATTGAATAGCTTATTTAATTCTAATTCTGAGAGGTCATTACCATAACATTCTATATTTTTTAAAGATTGACAGTTTTTTAATTCTAAAGAGGTTAACTGATTAGAGGTAAGAATCAACTTTTCTAAACTTGAACAAACCCCTAGTTCTAATTCTGAAAGATTATTATTATAGCAATCTATCATTTTTAGAGACAAGCATCCTTTTAGATTTAAATGGCTTAATTTTAAGCAATTGTATGTACTCAGAGATCTTAATTGGGGACAGTTTCCAAATTCTAATACTGTGAGTTGGGATTGCTGATATGTAGAGAAGAGTTCTAAATCAGGACAATTACCCAACTTTAATTCAGCAAGTTGTCCTCCACCATTAGATTTATAATTATATTCAGTCATACCTTCTGTACTTAAAGATATTTCTTGAAGATTCTGATTGGTGTACTCATGTCTAAATTCTTTACTTACATTGTTGGGAGTTAGTTCATCTACCTGCCCATCTCCCCAATCAATAGTAACTTTCTTTGCATTGAGAGTGAAGTATACAAATTTATTAGTGTTAGGAGTAGTCTTCATCTGTATTTGACCTGTCTTGAGATTGTTACCACCACCTGTTCCCTCATCATCACTAAGAGGATCATCACTAGTACAAGATGAGAAACACATCATCATTGTTGCTAATAAAATAAAAGTAAATAGTCTAGTTTTCATTGTTATATAATTTGATTTATAATATATCTTCCCAGAATTTTTGGTCTTGTTGATCTATATCAAGACCTTCATTGTAATATTCACTATCATAGATAGACTTCTGATTATCATCTTCATATATATTGTCATATATTTCCATCTTAATAATAATACCATCCTTATTTAAATACTCCCTTCCCCATTTATTAGAGACCATGCAAACACCCATATTGAAATCAGTAACAGAATCATAATGAAAACCTATAATTACTTCTCCTTGAGTATTGATGAAGCCCCATTTGTATTTCATCTGTACAGCAGCTAACCCTTCAACAAACCCATTGAATGATACATTATTGAATTTGAATGGAATAACTATTTGATTTTGTATATCTACAAAACCCCATTTGCCATTATTTTTTACAGGAAATAATTTATCAGAAGGTCTTCTGACACTATCATATTTTATAGGAATAATTATATTATCATGCATGTTAGTATATCCCCATTTACTATTTTCAGAGACTATTTTATATTGTTGGGAATAACTAATAGGCTCATACCCAAAATCATATTCAGATATATCTTCTTCTAACACATGAATAGCTTTCTTCAACAGTAAATCATGAAGATATTTATAGGGTTTTTCTATTCCCTCAAAGATTATATCATTATCCAAACTAATGATATAAAACACATCATTCAATGAAGCTTCAAAATAGATCCTATTGGGAAAAGGATTTATATCATTTTTAATGATATTCTGATATATTAAGCATTTAATGTCATTATAAAGACAAGGTATTAATTCTCTATTGTAGACATCTAGCATACCCCATTTACCCTTAACATCTAATACTTTTTTGAAGCCATTAGATAGTTCAATAATTTGAGAGTACTTATTATTATCTATTGTAAGTGACCATTTATCAACAACAATGTAATTGCCATAATAGCATCTACTTGCAATATGATTGTTGTCTATATGCTCTCTAAATAGCCTATCTTCTGAATACATAAGGTTATAATAGATGCAAGGGAATACTTCTTTCCCCTCTTCTGTTATAACTCCATATTTCTCTTTTAACTTGACAATGGAGAAACCATGTTGAAAACCATAAATGAAATCATATTTAGATGGGAGTAGTGTTAAAGGTATATATGACTTCTTACCCTTGTATCTAATGATTACTCTTTCATTTTGGATGTTCCAAATCCAATCATAGATACATTGTAATACTAAACAACCTTCATTGCTTACTAATCCCCATTTACACCCTAATCTTACAGCAAAAAAATTATTATTATATGCTATAACCTCATCAAAATCATCAGATAGATTTGAAATAGAATACCTCATATTCTTTATGGTAAGTGTAGTGAACTAGCTTGTTACTCTATACCATTTTACACAAGGAAGGCATGGTACTTAGCCTTACTGAAATCAGAGGTATCACCACAACACCCATCACTCAAATAAGTTAAGCCCATGCCTATAACATGGGCATCTACTTATTACTTTATGAGTGATATAATATTGAAAAGTGGTGATTTTCTGATTACTCAAGTAATAATGCAAATGCACTATATTAATTATGTTTTAATCCTTTCTAATTCTTCATAAGTAAATTGATCTTGTTTATCCAACAAAAATATTCATTTTTATTGAGATTCAAATCATCTACCTCAAAAGAAGTTAGAACCAAAACATTGGCATGGGCTATATTTTATAGCTTGATATGTATTACTGTTTCAAATATAAGGAAGATAGTTGAACTACATTTTTTGTATCAATCATTCTTTATATAGAAAATCCAATTTCAGAGACAAAAAATGTAGTTATTGACATCTGATCTTTAACAAAGAGGAGAATAGAAAGAGGGGTATAAGCCTCTCCTGTTGCATAGCTACTCAATAAACCATTTATACTCATTATCTCCATGAAGAGCTTTGCTAATTCCGGCTGTCAAATCAGTAGCATTCAATGACCTATCAAGTAGATTATCAACATAGCTGTTTTTGTTGGCAGTAGTGAAAAGATTATATACTCTCCATAAGTTAATAGCATTAGCACCCTCTTCTATTTTGAAATTCTCATCATTGTAATAAGCTTTGGCTACTGCATTGATGTGATTATCTCCAAAATCAAAGGAGGGTAAAGATTTCTTTATTGGATTGGGTAAGCAGTTATACAACTTTGATTTACCTATCAATTGGGCAAACTGATGTTCTGTTAGATAAGAATCTTTAAAGCTACTCATCAGATGCAAATGTCTTGCTACATTATACTGCTGAAAGAGAGTAATTACAGCCTTAAACAACTCTTGAATACTCATTACTTTGATCTCTTCTTTATAACCATCTGTTGAAACACATAGGTTACAGCAGACCAAATTCTTAAACCCTATAAAGACTTTAAATTTTTCAACTCCTTTCTTGCTATATAAATTCTCATGGTTATAAGCTCTTACTCCTCCAATAGTTAAGTTTAGCCTGTTACCCTCAATATCTTCATGAATAGATGGTATTTCAAAACAGAATGCCATTCTTTCATAATAAATGGTCTTATCCCTATCTAAAAGCTGATTGACAGGCTTATGTATTGCTTCTGGTATTCTTCCTTTGATTACATGAGATACTCTTATATCAGGCTCTAAGAATCTTTCATTGGGAAAGAATTTATTAGATGCTTCCCAAACTGTTTCAATAAAATTAGGATGGCTGATTGTTAGTTCATTATCTTTAGAAAAGACAGGTACAACACATTCATTTTTCAGATGGAATATATCTACTTCTTGAGTATTAGATTCAATGAAATGCTTAGCCTTGCCCTTCTCTAATGGTCTTTCAACAAGTGGGGTAATATCAATAATATTTGGAGTATAACCTAAATTATTATTCCTGCTTACTGGTAGTATAGCATTGGTTTTAACTGGTAATAGCTGCATTGTTTCCATAATTCAATATGTTTGAAGGGTTTGAAATAATTGATTGTTTTTCTTGGGATTGAAGGGTTAGTTTTCTGTTCATTAGAGCAGGAGTTAATTGTTCTCTCCATTCTGGATATTGATGATAGATAGAATAGAGTTCTTCTTCTGTTTGAGCATTTTTCAAAGCCAATATAACAGTATTTATATCAGCACCACTGTTACACCATTGGAGTATTCTTTTTCCAATATCAGATGATATTAAAAACTCTGGTTTACCAACAAACATACCTGTCCTATCCTTATTGGCAACAGCATTGTGTTTTATATCAATATCAAAGACTATGGTAAATTCATAATCTACTCCATCTCTCATGACTGCTTTAAGACCAACTTTCTCTGGTATCATCTTACCATTCTTTTCAGTCAGGACATAATCCTGTTTGGTTCTCATGGTACAAATGATATGACTATTACTGCTCAAGACCTTTTGAATAAAAGAGTTCTGTCTTGGTGTTATCTTTCCCCAATTGGTAAAGCTGTTCCCTTGAAGCCCTGAATGATACTCTAATAGATACTCCCAACAATGAGAAATACTATCAATAATAATGACTTCCATTCCTGCTTTTTCACATACTTCAATAGCTTGTATATACTTCTCAGGAGTGAATGGAGTTTGTAATGTCAATACATTATAGTTACCCAAGTGTGCATATAAATCAGCACTACCATTCTCAGAATCAATGATTGCTATTTTATTCCAACTTGTTATACCACTGGCTAGTAGTAGACTTGAATAGGTCTTACCACTACCAGAGCATCCTTCTATAGCAAGCTTAATTTTAGCTTGCATCCTTTGTGACTGTCTTAAGTTCATTTTGTTATTTTTTAAGTTCTTAGAGGCTGTAAAAAAAAGGTAAGGAATAATTAAACTCCTTACCTTTAGCTGTTAAAGTAAAATATCTTATTAAAGTTTAGCTAGTGTTGTAGCTCCTCCTGTTTCTCCCTTTTGATGTAACAGGAAGAACATCTCTCCTGTCATAGGTACACATACTTGAGATATAACAGGTAGAGTTACTTCTCCTGTTGCTACTCTTTTGGAACAAGCACCTGTTTCAAATCCATAAGTAAAGAAACATTTACCTGTTGATTCATTCTTTTTAATCTCAATCTCCTGCACTTGCTGATTGTTCTTGAAGTCTTTTACAGACCAAGTTTGTAAGAATTTTAAATTTTCCATATCAATATTGTTATTTAATAATTAAACATAGGGGGTATTAACCCAATTTCCAATGGCAGGGGGGAGTTAAGTTGTGGTTATCTCATCGGCTAACACATTCTATTAAATTATTTTATGGATTCTTGAATACAAGGCTTGAATTAGTTTGAGCTTTAATCCTTCTCAATTATCAACTTCTTTCAAGGTTAAAACATCTATAGTCTTACCATTAGATTTTGTAGTTATTGCTCTACAATGTTTATTTGCAGGTACATCAACAAAAGAAACTTCTTCTATTTCCATTCTTGAAATTATTCTTGTGCAACATTCTCCATTATAGATTTTACCTTTAATATGATTACATTTGTTATAGTCATCATTACATAAAGAGCAAAGACTCTCTCTTATAATTCCACCAACACTAGTGAATATCATTGGAGGGAAAAGTAATCTTTCATAAGCTTCTAGTCTCTTAAGATATCCTTCCTCTGATTCAATAGAAAAGAAACTATTTTTTAGAACTGTTCCATATGTTACTTGTGCATCAACCAGATTATCCCAAGCTTCATTCATCCTACCCTCTTTAATATTAACTAGCATCATTAACTCATGTTCTAAAGCTAATAAAGAATTCTCAAGACAGTAAATAAGATTAGCTTCATTTTCTAATTTTTCTACTTTATATATTTCTTTTTTTTCTACTAGTTGGATTCTATATTTTTGTATAGTTTCTATTTCTTCTTTTTGCAGTTCAGTATCAACTGTAATAAAAGCCTTTCTTTGAGCAAGTTTAGCTACTTTATTAAACTCTTCTAATATCACATTGGGATTAATCTTAAAGTTTTTCATTTCATTGCCTTTATTATTTTCTCCAACTTAGCAAATCCTTCAGAATCTCCTTTATAACTTATCTTCTTTGTTTTTCCTTTTTCTTTTGTTTCAATGTAAAAATCAACATTTACAGTTTTCTTATGTAAACTACCTTTACATAAATCAAATATATAGTTAGAAATAAGATTCAATGAAATAGTTATTAATGCAGAATTCTCTAAGACTGTAGCAAGACTAAAAAGTATAGCTGGTAGATAAATCTGATTACTTTTTCTTGTCCTATAAAGATTATTATCACCTCCTAGTATATCAAAATCTATTTCATTCTCTTTAAATATTTTGTTGAGTTCTACAAAATTATCTGTAAAAATGAAATCTTTATCAGTACTTGCTGTTTTTAAATTTTCTGGAAGAAATGAAAGTCCACTAGGTTGAGTTAATCCTAATCTTTCAATATCTTTTTGTATGTCTATATCTTCTACTGTATAATCCATTCTATATTTAATTTTAATAAAGTCATTTATAAAGATAAGTATAACTCTTGAAGTAGATAAAATAGTTATGTATATTTTATTGTCTTAAGCAGTGGCGAGTTCAATATATTGTCAAAAGGATATGGTGGTATATACTCTTATGAAAGGTTACATAAATAAAAAGCTAACAGATTATTAATTTTTCTGTTAGCTTATATAAAATTCTAATTCTAGTATTAGTCATTTACCATCTCTATCATTGATTGCTTGAACTTTATCTGATGGTAATGAGGAATATAAGCCACTAACTTTTTTAGGTAAAGCTATCATATATTCAATTATAATATTGATTAACTCAAAGAGTTTAGTAACAGTTTCTTGGTTATCAGTATCAATTAATCCAGGATGAACAGCATCATTTCCTGTTACTCTAACTATATCTAATGATTGTTGTACAATCTCAGGAAGACCTTTCTTAACAAGATTAGCTATGTCATTATTAATGTTCTTACCTGATTCACCTAAATCTTTACATAAGATTTGAATTGATAATCTTAGTAAGGCAGCAGCTCCTCTTGGAGAATTAATATATATGCTTTCTGCTTCTTTATAAAGTTCTAATACAGACTGAGGCATTTCAGAGTTTGGTTCTGGTGCTGCTATATTGGGATAAACCATCTTATCATTAATCCAAACTGTTTTTTGATAACATGTAGCACACCTTGAAAAAAATAGATTTGAGATTTCTACTTTCTTATGTTCTTGTTTGCTGAAAAAATCCAAACCGCCAAGAGATAAATTTACATCTTCTTGGTATTTATACTCTCCCCATTCATGTGTGGATACTGTTTTACAATGAGGGCATGTAAAAACTAATAGATTCTTTTTAGGTTCTATAGACTTCATATCTTGATACTTTAGTGACAAAAGTAAGGAATAAATATCTAGTCTATTATTATATCTCAAAATAGTTATATAAAATTTCCTCTTTAGCAGATATTTTTTTTATTGGCTCTGGTACTGCTAAAGGATTAGTCCCTTTAATAAGGTATTTTCCTTGTGTATAAGTCCAATCAAAGAAAATTTTAAATAGTCCTACTAGCCTGCTTTGGTTTAAAGTTTTAAAGAAATGATATTTGATTATTGGTTTCAGTATTTCTGCTATTTCTTGAGAAGAATACTTTTTAGAATGGTCTTTAAAAGCCTCTGATATTTGCATCTTAAAAGAATGATTATCATCTAATATCCAAAAAGATAGTGCATTCTTAACCCCTCTATATGATTTCTTATTCTCTAAGGAAATATCATAAAGTTTATCTGCTAAATAGTTAATGTCAATATATTGGTAATGAGCCTTTATTCTCTTATAATAGTCAGCTTCTTTTCTTTTGGTGTGTCTGATCTCATAGTTTAACAGATCATCAGTTAAGGTATTATTTCTTTTCATCTCAAGCACCTTATCTTTACACAGTTGAACTTTATTCAGAATAATATCTCTACTATCATATTCATTGGTTTGCAGCTCTTCTACATCAAAGGATATTTCATTGAATATCACTTCATGATTAGCTTTAATCAATTGTTCTTTTAGTGCATCTTTTGTTGAGTATAGAGAGGAATAAACCTCCATTTGTTCATATAGAGCATCAATATTGAAATAGGATATTTCCCTTTTCTTATCAATATTCTTTCTGATTAATTTTATGGGAGTATCAAAGAAAAATCTTTCATCAGCTTTCTCAATAATAACCTTCTCTATTCTGCTGAATAAATCTGTTAGGTCATTATCTCCCTCTTTCAGTTTGTCAGCAGACTCTAAAAGATCAATAACTTTCTGAGCTTTATATTTTAATTTATCTTTATAGTTATTGATATATCTGAATGATTTTTTATTAGAGTTGTATATGATTGTATCACTTATTATTCCATTCCTACATCTTCCATAAATTTGAGTCATCTTGTTGATTGATAATAAAGAATATCCTTTGCTAACATTTGAAACTGCTATTAGATGGCACTTATCTTCAATATCTATCCCAGCAAAGAAAGCACAAGTCATAAAGTTTATTTTATGAGTTAATCTATCATTCTCAATAACAGATTTATAATTTCCTACTTCATCTGTGCTTGCATCACTACATAAAATTCCAAAATTTTCCCTTGGAAGTTCTGGGAGTAATAAGTTGATTGTTTTTAAAGCATTCTGAACAGAGTTGTAAGCAATAAGTATCTTACCATTAGGATATTTCTTTGTTATTCTTTTTATCTCATCTGATAGTAATTGATTGATGTTATTGGTATGTAATAAATTTATTTTTCTTCTTAAAGGTGATTGACAAGTTATTGTTATATAGGGTTCTTCTATCAGTTTAGGGTGGGAGAATCCTTTGATAGTAGCAGATACTAAAGCTCTATTATCTTGTCTGAATTTAAAATAATAATCTACAACATTAGATAACTGAGGTCTGAAATGATTATCTGATTGTAAGGTATCAATCTCATCAACCATTAAGAAATATTCTCTATAAATATCTATTCCTGTATTAGTTATAGTTCTGATAACCTTATAAAGACTATCAGCTACTACCAATATTTTCTTAGGCTTGATATTCCTATCTAAATAATCTTGTATTTCCTTATCTGATGTTGTCTTACCATTAAGTTTAGTACCTACATATAAATACTTATCAGGCTCTTTTAGGGATTTATTATAAGCCAAAGTCCTTGTAGGAGTTACTATGATTGAATTTCTACTTGAGTGCATTTCTAAATAAGTAGCACCTATACCTGTCAGTTGTTTATTAATAAGACCATAAGGTATACAATCCAATATCTCTGATAATCTTTTCTCATTAGATTTAAGATATATAACAGCTTCTTTATTGGTACTCTTTACTTCAATTCTTGGAACTGCTTTAGCAGCATCAATATAATACTTACCTGTCTTGATTGTAGCCTCTCTGATAGTTGATCTACCATCATCTATATCTCCAAATAGAGGGACTGAGACTTCAAATATTATATCAGACCAATCTTTTAAGGCTTTCTCTTCCTTAATTTTTTCTTGAGGAAACAAAGGTACTTCTTCAATAATTCCCATATCATATTGAGTTAATGGTTATAATACAAAGATAGCACACTTACTTTATATTATTATATATTGTAAATGTGCTATTATCTATTTAATTAAGATTACTACCATATGATAATACCTCTTACTATTTTTCCATTCTTATTTATATAGCAAGGACTAGTTTGGAATAGAAGATTAAGGTCTGTTGATTTAGCTTTCTTATCTATATCTAATTTTAAGTATATGACCTTTAGTATCATCTTTATATATTTAATAGGGTATTTTCTAGTCTTATGTACAATTCTAAGAACTAATTCCTTGATTACTTCTTGGTATGTAGTAAACAATTCATTATTGATTCTCCTCTTGTTATAATTAAGTTCTCTTACCCTATCCATCCCCACATTAATATATACACTACTAATAAGAGGATATTCTTTATCTATAAATTGTACTATTGATGTCTGCCCAGATTGAACGGCTTCATCATACTTAATAAGTGTTCATTTGAATTTTGATTGGTTTTTCATAATTTTATCTGTATTTTTTGATTTTATTATACTCATATTTTCTTTTCTCTCAGTTATATTTTCTTCTTTCATATTCATAATTATTTACTTTAAATTTGTTTTTTCTTTAATTAATTCAATCTGTATAATGGTTTTACCATCTCTTTGTTTTGAGGATTCTTTGATGATAAAATAGTCTTTAAGTTTAGATGCTGTTGCACCTCTATTGATACCTAATATCTGATATACTTCTCTGAGATATTTTTTGCTGGCATCTCTATCAACTGGATTTTGATAACCTATCTTCTTAATTAATAGCTCAATAATCTTCTTTACTAAAGGTCTATCAGAAATCTTTACTAATTCTCTTTTTATAAGAGTTGTATTATAAGCTAATTCTCTAATTCCATCAATACCAAGTTGATAATAAGCATCATTGATAAAACTATATCTACCTTTGATTATCTGCATTCTCTCAGTATTATTACCTCAGTTTTGGGAGGTTGCCAAAAGATAGTATTCCTCTATTGCTTCTTTAAAGTTGCCTTTTGTTGAAGTATTAGCTTTTAATTTATCAGAGTATTTGATATATTCAGAGCTTCTTACATTTAATCCATTCTCTTTATAACTCTGAATCAAATAGGTACTTTTGTTGTATACTTCTGACTTTAGCTTATAGTCTAACAAGCTCTTATTGAGCAGATTTCTATCTAGCTCAAAGGTATATTCCTCATTTACATAAATAAATCTGTTCTCAAAATGCTCTTTACTCCATTTCTCAACTCTCATTTTTTTTAGATGTACAGGTTCTGAGTTATATTCATTGATACAAGAAGCTGATACTCTATATTCTCTATCTGCTATACCCTTAAACTCATCATAAGATACATCTCCTGCATAGCTACTGCTTGAGTGGATATGATATACCTCATTCCCATATTTAGAATCTCTTATCCTCCCTATAATTTGAATAAACAAGGTAGATATATCATATAATGTATTGGGATTTCTCCCCTCACTAACTACATAGGTTTTACCTTCTTTATCAAAAATGTCACATCCCTCAAAGCAAGTAGATGTATAAAAATTTATTTTACAGGCTTTATCTGATGGTTTCTTTATCTTATAAGCTCCTAATTTTCTGTCATTATATGGATTATCAGCACAAACAACCTTGACATCTACTGAATTTATATTAGTTCTTTTCAATATATTGCTGATAACCTTCACACTATTTACAAAGAAATGAAGATTACCAAAACTCTTATCTTCTAATTTTTTAGTTATTAGTTCAGAAACATATCTTTGAGGGGAAGATACAGGTTGTCTTACAACTGTAACTTTTCTCCTGTTAGACCAAATAACCTCTAGGATAGGAAGTTCTTTTAACTCCACTAGCATAAATTCTTCTTCTATGGGGGTTGCTGTCATATAAGTTACTTCCTTGAAGTTAGGAGCTAATTCTAATAATCTTTTAACAGACTTATTCCTAAATACATATTGAGCAAATAGTACATGGTATTCATCTACTAAGAGGAAACATTTTTGATAAGGGTTTATTCCTAAATCTTGGAAGATTTTAATTACTTTGGGTAATGAGTCATAGACTACTGCAATCTTTCAGACCTTATGAACTCTTATATATTCCTCAATTTCATGAGTTGGGGTATCTCCATATATAGCTAGCACTTCTCCTTTATGTTCCTCCTTCTCAGCTTTATTATTTACCAAAGAAATGAAAGGCATAGCAACAATAGTATGCTTATCATTTTTCAATGCTAGTTCAGTTCCCCCACATCCTGTCACTCCTTTATTAAACAAGCAATTGACAGGTAGCTCTGTCATAAACTCTCCTAAGTAACTAGCTCACTCTGGAGCTTTAATTTTAATAGTATTCTTCATATTTATATTAATTATTAAATAATTCTGCTGTTAATGAGCAGTTTAATTGATATACTTTTTTTGTTTTAATTGATTCTATTATAGAGATTGGTATTTCAGACACAAAAAAAGCATGAAACTAGAATGAAATACTACTCTTATCTTTCTCTTGGAGGAGACTTATTACTAATGCTTCACATATGGAAAGTATTATAGTTAAACAACAAGAAGTCCTATTGACTCTTAGTCAATAAGGTTGATATAAAAATATGATGTATATGGATTATGTGAGAATGGAATCTTATTCTCTTGATTTATAGATACAAAGGTAGGTTAAATTATTGAGATTTCCTAATTTTTAGCCAACTATTTTTCTGTATTTAGTATAATTTAACTAAATATAGTTAAAGGGTAATATGCTCATAATGAGATTATTGACCTATCTTTTTTAGAACTAGAGAAGAGTAGCATGCTTCTAATTGTTAAATTGAGAAGATGTAGTATTCCTACCACCTCTAAGTTGTTTTTACACCTCTAAAATTTTAGGTCTACAGCAGTAGTAAATAACAAGTTGCCAGTTGATATGCTCTTGAGAGATTTTACTTTATTTATGAAGTCAATTCATCATATGATATAGTAACCTTATTTAATTTCTTCAAGTTGCTAGCTGTTGCATCATAATTCAGATTGACAATAATTATATAATAGGTCTTACCATTAAATATAATTCTATTAGGGAGTTTATTATCAGGTTCTATATTCTCAATTTCTATCTCAACTTGATCAAGATTGAAAACTACTAAATAACCTATATTCTTATGATAGTCATTAGCATACTTCACTATCTGAGTAAAGCCACTAATTATTCTATCTTTCTTATATCCTTTCTCTGAATCATAGATTTTAATTTCCATCACCAGAGGGTCTTCTGTATCAACTAAACTAATAACATCTGCTCTTCCAGAAGCTGATTTAGGAGTAGAGAAAGGATAATTTATTCCTTGGTCAAATAAATACAATCTAATATCATCTTCTAAGACTTGTTCATACTGTCTGTTAAGGGTATTCTTATATTTATCCCTTAAAGAATCTTTAGTAAACCACTCTGTTCTTAACTTATATTTTTCTAAGATATATAGTATATAGCTAATATTATCAAGAGATTCATCAACGTAGTTGATTATAGGATATATTATTCTATTCAAAAAATTCAGATTGCACTCAAGAGGTTGTGTGCCAAATGAGTCATCCCAAGTTGGGGTATATTCTGATTTATAGTAATGCTCCAGTGTATGAATTAAATAAGATAGCTTGTGCTCTCTGTCTTTATATTTTACATTATTGTAACTTAATTCCCTTAACCAATTATTAAGAGTCATATTATTTATTGGATACTTTATAATAATATTGTTGATGATTTCTTTTAATATAGGTTCACTCTGTATTCTATCATAGAAAAAATTTAACTCATCATGAAAATCATTAAAATCACAGCTAGTTAATTGTTTTTTATAAATTTGAAGATTATCTTTTAGATGAAGATTATAGTATTTACTCATTTTTTGTATTTTATGAAGATTCAATTATTGTAGATAATTATGAAGTTATATCTCACTTCTCATTAATGTCTTTTATGCACATATTTAAGAATCCTTTACCTAGTTCTGTAAGTTGTAAATATCCATATTGAATTATAATTTCAGTTTTATATTCAAGGTCTTCAGTGAATACTTCATTAATTACAGAATGAGCTTCATCTATTACATTTTTATATTTTTCCTCTAAATTTTGATAAGTAAGAATCCTATTTTTATCATATGAATCTTTAGAGTCTAGTAATCCATTTAATTTAAGATTTTCTAGGTATATATTTATATTATTGGGATAATTTAAATTAAAATCTACTTCTATTCCTGTTAGTTGTTTAACTAAAATAGAATCTTTAGCATGACCATTCTCTATAAATTTAGCTTTTTCTAAAAGAGAATTAATTAATGCATCTGAGCCATTTCCTTCTTTGGGATTTTTTCTAACTGCAATATTTATATATGGAATACAATCTTTAATTTCAGAAAGGATTATTGCCTCATCTGTAGATATTCTATTTAAGATATCTAGATATGCAGGATGTATGAAAATTAAAGTTTCTTCAAATGAAGCCTTAGCTAGTAAATTTATAAATGCATTAGATAAATCCTCTTGATTTAGATATGTCAATTTTTCTATTATAGGAAGACCTATATGTTGAGGAACTTCTGTTAAAGTTAAACCTTCTACTGCATTTATTTTTTCAGAGTATTTTTCTATATTCTTCTGAAAATAAACTTTAGATCTTTCATTCAATAGTCTTAAGGGTAGTAATATTAAAGTAGCACTATCCATTACTACAGCCAAAGCTTCTCCAGCTTTTTTCATACTTGGCTTAAATAAATCTTTATACACTTCGTTAATTGGAAGTTGTTCAAATAATTTTCCTAGCATAGTTTCAAGTTTTTCTTTTAGTAAAAATACATAATCTAATGAAAGAATAGTTATTAATTCAATAGATTATGTATTAAATCTTATAATAAATTCTTCATAGCTTCATTAATTTGACTATTCTCAAAGCTATCTAAGTAGGTCTGAGTAACTTTTTCATTACTATGACCTAATGACTCACTAATGATAGAAGTAGATACACCAGACCTCTTTAAAACAGTAGCAAATGAGTGTCTTGCAACGTAAGTTGTTAAGCTGATTGGTATATTCAATTCTTCTCCAATAGCTTTTAATTCTCTGTTAACCTTAGTTATCACCTTATGAACTCTATTGATTCTTTGCTGCTCAGTTATATGGTAATCAGATAAAATAGGAAAGATATATTTACTTTCATTATATTTTTGATGCAATTCTATAGCTACCTGATGGATAGGCATTTTGATTAACTTCTTAGTTTTTCTTCTTGAGTAAATTAATTGATTACCAATTATATTATCTTTTGTTAGATAAGCCATATCAACAAAGTTAATACCTCCCATGACATAAGAATAGGTAAATAGCTCTATAGCTAATAGGGTATAACCCTCTCTATTTGCAGTATCATAGTATATTATCTTGTATATATCCTCTTTTTTCAATGCTCTTTTAGCAGTCTTTTGATGTAGTTTAGATACTTTATAGGCTTTAAATGGATAATATTCAGCTTTAACTATTCCTTCTTCCAGAGCTGAGTTATATATAGCTCTCAAAGTCCTAAATCTAATACCTATAGTATTTTCTTTTAAGCCTCCCTCTCTTAACCATGATTCATAATTTCTAAGCCATGCAACATCAATATCTGAAAAATATATATTCAGATGCTTATTATATTTGATAAGTGAGTTATATACTTGTAGTATAGAAGCTGCATATCCACTCCTCTTTTGAACTTTTAGAGAAGATATATACTTTAAGAAGTAATCTCCTACTGGAATATTCTTTATAGGCTTATTAACTCTCTCTAATAAAGTAGATAAGGTATAATCTTTATCTTCTGCTTTAAACTCCAATACCAACTTTCTATACTGTCCTATTAGTTTGGCTGAAAGTTCTAATATCAAATCTCTATTTGGAGTGTTAGGTTTAGGTTGATTTTTATTAAAATCCCAATCTTCAAATTTGGTTGACACACCAATACTTTTATACTTCCTCTGCCTATCCTTAGTCAATCTTAGCATTAAAGGATACTCATTGTTTTTCAATACCTTTGAAGTGTAGCATATCACATCAATAGTTATACTCATGGTTTACACACTGGTTTACACAACCTATGTAAATCACCATCTAAACATAGCTTTAAGGGAATAAAAAAAGAGCTACATTTTCATGTAACTCTTTAATCTAAAACTTTTTAAAGTGGTGCCACCAAGAATCGAACTAGGGACACAAGGATTTTCAGTCCTTTGCTCTACCAACTGAGCTATGGCACCTTAACCGTTTTGCGATTGCAAAGGTATAACAATTTTCTATATCTGCAAGCGGATGCCTATTTTTTTTCTTTATTTATCGCATTATATATAACCGACTGTATTCGCGGACGGATATTCAAGCTGGACAACTTCTTGTGTGTACGAGAGGGATTCACCCTGTTAGACAAGAAGATATAGATCATATTATTGTCGGGATCGACCCAGAAACAAGTACCTGTAAAACCCGTATGCCCATATACACTCACAGGGGTTTGGGGAGCTGTTGGGCTTGATCTGTTATTACGGGGGTCGGGTTTATCGAATCCGAGCCCTCTCCTACTGTTCGGACTTTTAGTTGTAGTAAACAAACGTGTTGTTTCTTTACTTAAATATCTTTCGCCTCCATAGGTGCCCAAATTAAGCCACATTTGATAAAGCTTAGCCAGATCATTGGCATTTGAAAATAGTCCTGCATTTCCCGACACACCGCCTAAAAACGCTGCTCCTTCATCGTGCACATAACCTTGCAATAATTGCTTCCTCAGAAAATCATCCTGCTCGGTAGGAACAATCCTGTTTTTCTCAAACTTTGTAAGGGGATTATACATAGTTGTTGCAGCACCCAATTTCTGATAAAAATTATTCTGCAAGAATGTACTTAAATCTGTATCGCTCACTTGCTCCACAACCTCTTTAAGCAACATAAAATTCAAACAGCTGTAAAGATACGATTTATTTGCTCTCAATTTACTTTCGGCTATACGATAAAGGATTGTATCCTGATAAGTGTCGCTTATATATAAATTTTCAGAAACTCTCTTTGAAAAGCCGGGCTTCGAAACTTCGGATATCAAATTCGATTTATATTTGAAATCAGTTCTCGCCCATGCTCCGTTATCAATTAATGCGGGATAAGAGACTTCTTGTTTATAACTAATAAGTCTACCCGAATAACTATCGGGATCAATCGCAGGCATGTAATACTGAATAAAAGAGGGCAATCCTGTTTCATGGAACAGAGCCTGTCTTATCGTTAGATTCTCCTTATCCGTATTTCTTAATTGTGATACGGATTTACTCAATGGAGACTGCAGAGTGATCTTTTTTTCATCATACAGTTTCATTATAGCAGGAACGGTAGCTGAGGCTTTAGACATGGAAGCAAGATCATAAATATCCTCATTCGTGACCTCCTGAAACCCATTATATTCGAACGAACCGAATGATTGATTATAAATAACAACCCCATCTTTTGCAATCAAAACCTGACAACCCGGGAAAGCTTGTTGAGCAATTCCATCCTTCACAATCTCCTGTATTTTATCAAGGTCAGACGATTTTATACCCACCTCTTCGGGGAGATTATACCCCAGTCGTGTTTTTGCAGTTTCTATTCCATCCCCTATCGCATACAAGCCTCTTACTGTCACAGGAAGCTTTCCCGAGATGTTATTTCCTCCGAAAATAGCTTGAGCCGCATATTCCTGCGCAAAGGGCGTATTTTCATATCCCAGAACAACAGCATCGGTACTTTTTATGACGGAATTAAATCGAGCCATACTATAAGGCGAGGTAAAGAAGGTAATAACGCTTTGTTTTCCTTCAACCAAACTCTGTATATCATTACTGGAAAAGATTCTGTTAGAATGAACAGAAACCAATACAGTATTATAGCCACTTAATTCCGGTTGCAGCTTTTTCAGTTCGGCAATACTCATTACATTAAAGCAAGTAATATCACCATATAACTTTAAAGTAGTATGGAAGGGATTATTACGAGATGCACCCAAAGAAACTGCTGCTATTTTCTTCTTATCCAAAGACTTTAAAGGAACCATCTTATCTTCATTTTTCAACAAAGTGATTGCTTCTTCATTTAATTTTCGGCAAAGCCATTCAGCAGAGGATGTATTTATTCGTTGAGACAGATTATCTACATCAATAGGTTTCACACCTTTACTTAAACCTAAGAGGTACTTATATTCCAGTATTTTACGACAACGAACATTTATTATTGAATCACTTAATACTCCACTTTCTACAGCAAGCTTCAAAGCCTCAAACTGTTTTTTTGCGTTTAATGGCCCTAACAATAAATCGTTACCGGCCAGAATAGCCCTCACACTCATATCTTTTTCAACGGATACACCTTTCATTGCAAGCCCGTCTGTAAAGATAAGTCCGCTAAAACCCAATTCTGTTTGTAACAAATCTGTTACAATCGGTTTGGATAAAGAACTCGGAGCTCCACTATTATCCCAGGCAGGAATATTAAGATGACCGGTCATTATACTTGCCAAACCTGCATCTATATACTTTTTAAAAGGTACCAGCTCCACACTCTCGAGGCGGTCTTTATCGTGATTTATAAGAGGCAACGTTTTATGAGAATCTGTAGACGTATCACCATGCCCCGGAAAATGTTTTGCTACAGGCAATACTTCGCCGTCTTCCAAACCACGGGCATAAGCAATACCAAGGGCAGCCACACGATTCGGATCTTCCCCAAAGGAGCGTATACCGATCACGGGATTAGAAGGATTACTATTCACATCTATATCAGGGGCAAAATTAACCTGTATACCCATCAATCGGCATTGACGAGCCATCTCCCTGCCATAATAGTAAATAAGGGAATCGTTTTTAATAGCTCCCAACATCATATTTTTAGGAAAACGGGGAGTATTATCCAAGCGCATCGACAACCCCCATTCCCCATCGAAGGTAATCATCAACGGTACACGGGCATTCTCCTGAGCCAGATTGGTCAGTACAGCCTGATTTTGGGGAGTACCTTTAGAGAATAACACTCCTCCCGCATACTGGTCTCTAACTAATCCGACTAACTTCTGACGATTAGCAGCACCGTTATCTCCATTCACATGTATAATTATCAATTGACCTATACGCTCATCCAATGACATATGGTTATAAACAGAATCAACCCATTGCCGCATTTTCAGTTTATCCGCATTTTTCATCATTAAAGGTTCTATCTGATCTTTCGGGAAACACGAAAAAACAGAAAGAAACATACATGCAATCAAATTAAGTAACAGAAAATATTTAATGTCGTATTTCAGAATCATAATTATCAGTTGTTGTTTTGCTTACCAAAGCAATAAAAAGATTTGAGACCTTAAAAATGATCCCCTTTCCCGTTATTTTTTAATTTTATCCAGCTCTACCTCTATTTTATTCACATACGCCCCATTTTTCCCTGTTTGAAAAATCATGACTTCTTTTCCATCCAGATTTTTACGCATGTCAGGTGTTTCCATATAGGTATGAGAATGACCGCCTATAATGATATCCACATTCTTCGATTGCTCAGCCAATTGTATATCTGAATTATAACCTACGTGCGATAAACAGATAATCAAATCACACTGCTTTGACTCTTTGAGTATTTTAGCATAAAAATTCACACTGCTTATAACAGGTTTAAACTCCATCCCTTCGTACTTATTCTTTTGCACAAGCCCTTCAGGATCTACACCAACCCCTAATACACCGATCCTTAATCCAAATCTATTCAAAACAACATAAGGCTTTATATCATCTTTAAGAACTGTTTTAGAAAAATCGTAGTTGCAGTTAAGAATAGGAAAGTCGAGCCTTTCAACGATCATTTTTAACGTATCCAATCCATAATCAAATTCATGATTACCCAAAGTTCCGGCATCGTATTTCATCAGATTCATCGCTTGAGTTTCCACCCTTCCATGAAAAATATTAAAATAGGGCGTGCCTTGTACAAAATCACCCGCATCAAACAGTAACACATTCGGGTTTTGTTTTCTCATTTCTGAGATAAAAGCTTCACGTGCTACAACACCGCCCATACCGCCATAACTCTTGTCACTATCGGGTAACGGCTCTATACGGCTATGAGTATCGTTTGTTCCCAAGATTACAATCTTTTTTTGGGCGTTTACCATCAATCCTACACAGAGCAGAGTAAACAATAATATATTTTTTAGTCTCATTATAAATATTTTCTTTTTTAAAGTCAAACAAACCTTGTTGACTATGCTTATCAAAACAACAAAAAGGTCAGT
The DNA here is from genome assembly GCF_003201355.1 of Indolivaga alginatilytica. Classification (GTDB taxonomy): domain Bacteria; phylum Bacteroidota; class Bacteroidia; order Bacteroidales; family Dysgonomonadaceae; genus Dysgonomonas_A; species Dysgonomonas_A alginatilytica. The sequence continues at coordinate 7,877 of NZ_QICL01000003.1, read as the reverse complement.
GACCTTACTTCTCTACAGTTATCCTTCCGTCTAATACCGACGATATTTGTTTGCCATCCGCTGTTTGATCTTTTACATATTGCATCATAGCATCACGCAGTGTTATTCCCGGTTCTATAACCTCCAGAGAGTTCTTGAAAGCTTCCAGACCATCATTACCGTCTGCCAAATAATCAAGGGTAATAATTGTATACACCTTATTCTTATCCACAGGCTGACCTTTTACCGTAGCAGATACTAACTTTCCGTCTTTAATAATTAGCTTTACGGTCGATGATATTCCTGCACCTCCCATTTTTGCATAAGATTCAAACGCATCCAATAAATCATTTCCTTTGAGTTTTATCAAAACAAGCGTATTCTCAAATGAATATATTTCAAAAATATTACCTACCGTTATATTACCTTTAGCCAGATTAGCTCGATGCCCATGGACATTCATACATGCTAAGTCGCATGCTCCATTCATATACTTCCCTCCGTAAGCCTCCATCACATCCGATGTAAGGTTTGTCAACAAACTCTCGGGGCGGGCATAAGTCATATCTTGTGTGGAAATCCCTATCACCTGATTCATCTCATTGTCAAGCTTTACTTTGTATTTATCAACAAGGGCTTCCACTTCATTATCACTTTGAGGATAGTCTGCCGCCACAATCGGATATCGCTGAGCTTGCAGACTTGTAACAACATATTGTTGTCGGGAGCAGGAAAAGCACAATGCAATCAACATCGCACCTCCAATCATTTTTTTCATATATATTCTTTTATTGTTCCAATCAAGAGTTGAAAAGTTCTATTATAAAAACTCATTAAGTAACAAAACACAAACAATTAAGTAACAAAAGAACCGATAAACAGCTAATAAGTGTCACCTTTGAGACCCCTATAAACATCTGTATTTCAGCAAATAAACATCTAGAAAGTTACAAAGGTAACAAAAGTGACACTTATTCCGCGGTTTTATTTCCTCCTTGCTTACTGCTTTCCGATTCGGGCAGGGGCCAGTCCAACTGTTACTTTTTTTCAGACCAATAACTATTGACTTACAGCTATTTACTGATAGATAAAAAGCTCAACTATCCATTCGAATTAAACCTGCAATTTTAAAACAAAGCAGTTTTCATTTAAAATTCAAATTTAGCTAATAAATAATTTTTAACGGATTCTAAAAATTTAATAATTCGTAAATCCGGAGAGATTGCGAAGTTTCTACAAAAAAATATAAAAAAAAGAAGATTTCCGATTAAACCTTTTAATAAAATCTTGGTCTGATGATATTAATCATTCAACAATAATGCCTTTTTAATCAATGAAAAAAATACTGCTTGCATTTGCCATGGTAATCTGCTCTCTTTTGCCTCTTACTGCCCAAAATAATATACGAATCACAGGAACTGTTTTAGATAAAGCGGATAATGATCCAATTGAACAGGCTGGCATACGAATATTACGAGAAAAAGACAGTACTTACGTTAAAGGATTAGCAACGGACGATGCAGGTAAATTTCTCGTCACTGTAAGTCCGGGTAAATACATTATAAATGTATCGTATCTGGGATATAAAGAATCCTTTATAAACGTGGATGCAAGCAAAAAGTCTGTTGTGATGGATAACATATTTTTAAGCGCTGACGGGATTATGCTTAGTGAAGCAGTTGTGACAGCAAAAGCCGCTGAAATTGCAATAAAAGGCGATACAATAGAGTACAATGCCGATTCGTATAAAGTACAACCCAGTGCAGTGGTGGAGGATTTACTAAAAAAGATGCCGGGAGCAGAAGTCGATTCTGAAGGAAAAATAACAATCAATGGAAAAGAAATCAAAAAAATATTAGTTGACGGAAAAGAATTCTTCACCAGCGACCCTAAAGTTGCATCCAAGAACCTTCCTGCCGCAATGGTGGATAAACTGCAAGTACTCGACCGAAAATCGGACATGTCGCAAATGACAGGCTTTGATGACGGCGAAGACGAAACAGTTATCAATTTAACTATAAAGAAAAACATGAAACAGGGTATGTACGGAAGTGCAACCAGTGGATTGGGTAGTGATGATAGATATGGCGTTAGTGGTATAGCCAACTATATGCGCAACGATAATCAGTTTACATTGATGGGCGGATCGAATAATACCAATAATGAAGGTTTTACAGATAATGCCGGTAACTCGTTCAGAGGGCTACGAACCGGAGGTATGAATTTTGGTGGAGGAAACGGTATTACAGAATCGACAACAGGAGGATTTAACTTTTCGATGACTCCCTCCGACAAACTAAAATGGGGAGGTAACACCCGTGTTGGAACGACTGAGAATGATCTAAGAACAAATAGCCGTGTGCAATTCATCACCAATGCCCCTAAGGGTAATCAATTTCAGAATACAGATAGCAAAGGAATCAATAATAGTGACAATGCAGGCGCAGATCTTCGTTTCGAATGGACTCCGGATTCGTTAACTAAGGTAATTTTTTCTCCCAGTTTGCAATATGGCAAAAACAAGACTTCGAGTATAAGCGACTTTCTTACTACGTATGAGAACGTTAATGATAGCTTGAACTGGGGTAATTCGACCTACTTCTCAGAAGGCGAAAGCCGATCGGCAAATGCAAGATTAGAAGTAAGCCGTAAGTTAGGAAAAAAAGGAAGAGTTCTTAGCTTCAGCATATCAGGAGGGTTTAACGATTTAGACAACGATATAGAAAGCTGGTCTAAAAAAACAATGAGATTGAATTCCGGTCGAGATTCACTCTCACTTATCGATATACGTACCAATCAGGATAATCAGGGATATAATTGGAGAGCCTATTTATCGTATGTAGAACCTATCGGAAAAAATAACTTCATTCAGTTTAATTACAGCTTTAGAAAAAACTATTCGGTAGCAGATCAAAACACATACCGAAACGATGGTTTGGGTAATTATACAATTATTGATACTACTGCAACAAAAGATTTGAAAAATATCTTTATAAATCAGGAGATAAGCCTCAACTTCAAATCGGTTAGAGCTAAATATAATTATACTGTCGGGGTAATGCTCCAACCCTCTAAGACGGACAACTGGATTATCACACCTAATAAGAATGACACAATCTCAAACAATGTACTTAATTATGCTCCCGTAGCTCAATTCAATTATCTATGGGATAAACGACATAATCTACGTATCGATTACTCGGGAACAACCACTCAACCAACAACTACCCAACTATCGAGTGTAAGAGATGAATCCAACCCGCTAAGGATAACCTATGGTAATCCTAACTTAAAACCAACATTCAGCAATCGATTCAGAATACGTTATCAAAAATTTAACCCGGAGAAAGCTAGTGCCATTATGGTATTCGGGGGATTCGATTTTGCATCGAATGACATTGTTTCCAGAACTTATTCATTCGAAGGAGGCAGACAAGAGAGTACTTTTGATAACATAAACGGTAATTGGAGTACAAATTTAAGATTGATAATGAATCGTCCCCTGAGAAATAAAAAATTCTCTGTCAACTCGATGACATTCGGAAATTATACCCGAAGTAATGGATATATCGATTCATTAAAAAACACTGCTAACATTCTTAATCTAGCAGAAAGTTTAGGGCTGCAATACCGATCCGAACTCTTCGATTTTGGAATTAGAGGTAACATCAGATATACCACTAGTAATAATAGCCTAAATAGTAATCTGAATCAAGCAATTTACAATTATGGAGGTAGTTTTAATACAACATGGTATTTACCCTATAATCTTATAGTGGACACAGATCTGAACTATTCAGCAAATGCAGGAACGACCCAAGGATTTGAACTTAATGAATGGCTGTGGAATGCATCTATGTCAAAGCAGGTATTTAGAGCAAAAAATGGCACAATCAAATTTAGCATCTATGATATTCTACATCAAAAAACGAACATATCTCAATCACTCCAAACCCAGTCAAATAGTGAAACGATAACCAATGTTTTAGAAAGCTACTTCATGGTAAGTTTCATTTACCGTTTTCAGATATTCAAAGGTGGTGCAAAGATGACGGATATGAACAATAATGATTCTGGTCCAAGATTTGGTCCTCCGGGAGGAGGTGGAAGATCTCCTCGCCGCTTGTAAAGACAGGCTATCTATGAATAGCAAAAGAATCTTTCTCCGAAATATTTTCAATACGCTATTGGATATATAATTTATTATACTACCTTTGCACTCGCTTTGAAAGAAAAGCCAATAGGTAGATTCCGTAGCTCAGTTGGTAGAGCACATCACTTTTAATGATGGGGTCCTGGGTTCGAGCCCCAGCGGGATCACAAAAAATCGAAGAAAACAACTGCAAACTCCTGATAATCAAACATTATCGGGAGTTTTCTTTTTTATAAAATTCACACATTTATGCGAAATAACGCATAGATTTACGTCAAAAAAGGTGGACTTTGTTTTTAAGTATTTTTTTAGTCCACCTTATTGTCTACATTTCGTTGATTCACAGATTTTTGCATAGCTTATTTTTGAAATTGAATGTTTAATTTTAACCGTTCTAAAATTCAAAAATTATGTTGGATCGAAATTATTTTTCAGTGCTTTTCTTTATCAAGAAAACCAAACTGCTTAAAAACCGTGAAGCCCCTATTTGCCTTAGAATTACCGTAAACAAAAAGCGTGCGGAAGTCCAGATTAAACGGAGTGTTCCGGTTAATAAGTGGGATGCTAAAAAAGAATGTTGTAAAGCTAAAGATAAAAGCGGCGAAGAACTGAACCATTACCTGTTGTCGGTCAAGACTAAGGTGCTGCGTATCCACAGGGAGCTTGAACAGGACAATAAGCCTATTACCGCAGAAATCATTAAAAAAAGGTTCTATGGAGAATATATACCACCCAAAATGCTACTGGAAGTTTTCAATGAGCATAACAAAAGGTGCAGGGAGCTTATCGGAAAAGATTATGTGGAAAAGGTTGTTCAGCGTTATGAACGAACCGTAACTTATCTGCAAGAATTTATGAAAGCCTCTTATAAGATAAGCGATATCCCCTTTAACAGTATCAATACAGCATTTATCGTAGAATTCGAACACTTTCTGAAGACAGAAAAAAGTTGTGCTCAAAATACGACAGTTAAATACATTAAGAATCTGAAGAAGATTACCAATTATGCGGCCGCAAACAGGTGGATGGAATCAGCTCCTTTCACTGGTGTAAAATTAAGGCAGGAAAAAACAAACCGTGATTTTCTTGTGGAAGAGGAATTAACCAGAATTATTGAGAAAGACTTTGAGAATCCCAGGCTTATGCTGATAAAAGATATATTCGTCTTTTGCTCGTTTACAGGGTTAGCCTTCTCCGATGTACAGGGACTTAAACAGCACCATATATTCCGGGATAATGAAGGAGCTTACTGGATCAGGAAAACCAGGGTAAAGACAGATATTATGTGTAATATTCCACTGATGGATATACCGTTGAAACTGATAGAAAAATATAGGTCAAATCCTGAATGTGAAATTTATAATAAGGTCTTTCCTGTACCGTCCAATCAGAAGATGAATGAATACCTCAAGGAAATAGCTTCAATTTGCAATATTGACAAGAATCTTTCGACACACATTGCACGTCATACCTTTGCCTGTCTTGCACTGGCCAATAATATATCTATCGAATCCATCGCCAAGATGCTGGGACACACCAGTACAAGGACAACTGCGATATATGCCAGAGTACTTGACAGTACATTAAAAAATCAGATGGAATCCCTGAGAAAGAAGTTTGCAGTGAATGCTTAAGTTTAACCAATTAAAATCATATCTGAGACTTATTAAAGTTTCGGGTATGATTTAATTGAATACATTATGTCAAAGAACGTTCACTTCTTAATAATTCAATTATTTTATTTCCTTTATTTCTCCTCCTTCCAACTATCATAGTAATTATCCGCAAGAAATTTGAGTATATCGGATTGCTTATAGAGTATCTTCCCTTCCAGTTTATAAAAGGGTATCTTCCCGTGATCCCTGTAGTCCTGTAGAGAGCGTTGGCTGATATGCAGAAGATCACTCAGCTCTTTATTATCCAGAAATTGTTCCCCGTTTAATAGAGGTTTGCTGAATTCCTTATAATATAAATAAGCTTTTTATATTTCATCCACCATCTGTAGAATAGATGTTATTTCAGTCGAATTTTTATCAATAGCTTCCATAAATTATTTCTTTTTAGTTTTTGCAACCTTGCCTTTGTGTTCTTCAACAAACTTCAGTACATCTTCCTCTTTATACAGACATTTGCCGTGAAACATGGTAAATGCAAGTAAATCCTTATCTCTGTAATATTGGAGGGTTCTTAACGATATACCCAGTATTTTGCAAACATCATAATTATCCAGCATTTTGGGCATTTTTGCAGTAGATAGTACTTCCTTTGTTACCTGCTTATGAATCTCGGCAATTTTACCATGTATGTAAGAAAGTGTGTCCTTGTTTATTATTTTATAATCCATATGATATATTTTTAAATCATATCGAAATTTATCTTACTTTTCCTATAAAATAAATATATGTCTTTACATTTCACTTGTTTTCATTTGATTACATCTGCGAATCGCATTCATTTTTTAAATGATAACTAAAAAACTGCAATCCATTTAATTATTCATTTTCAAATATTACCTGTTCATCAGATGATTATGCTTCTTTTTGAGACAAGCATATCAGATATTTTATTAAATTTGAAGTATTAACAATTACCGTTGAGAAAAAATATACTATTTTTATAGTAATTTGTAAGTAAGAACCGGATTTGAACTAAAAAAGCAGCGATATGGACATAGATACAGCAAAAAGAAAAGAGAAAAAGCCACATCACGGAAGAAATATCAGAAGGGCAAGGGTATTTTTCGATAAAAATCAGGAAGAACTGGCCATGTTATTAAATACCAATCAGAAGGCTGTCTATAATCTTGAACAACAGGAAATAGTAGATGATAAAATCCTTATGCAGGTAGCTAATATATTTAATCTTCCTGTTGAATTTTTCAAAAAAGTTCAACCCGATGATATGGTACAAAAGTATGTTTTAGAAAATAATACTCTAACTGTTGGAGATAATGCACTTGATAGCTTTAATTTAAATGGAGCCATAAACAATACAATTACAATAACTGGAGATGCAAAGTATATAAAGCTTTGTGAGGATTTAAGTAAAGTGCATGAAAAGGTTATTAAAATAGTTACCAAAGATCTAAATACGGAAACTGCAAAAAACAAGAAACTTGAAGCTGAACTAGCCCGTGTTCAGAAAGAACTGGAAAAATATAAAAATTCAACTAAATAATATTTCTTTAGTTGAATTAAAGTAAATAAGCAGACCACCAAATACAGTAGTGGTCGGAATTTCTTCCGACCACTTTTTGTTTTCTAAGTTCTGAAGAATATTGAGGGGTCACCACCATATTCGATCACAATCATTGAAATTATCAGGTTTCTGATTTCCATGGTGAATCTTCCCTTAGCAGTTTTATAACCAATATTATTGGCATGCTTGTATATCAATATAAGCATCGCAACAATCAAAGTCATATATAGCATGACTTCTATTCCATTCTTATTTAGTGAAACCAAATGACTCCCATTGAGTTCCTGTTTTATGAAGCGGAAAAATACTTCGATATCCCATCTACACCTGTAAGCATCTGTAATTTCTTTGGCTGAGAGATCAAACTCATTAGTAATGCGAATCAGTAGTTGAACTTTTCCGCTGATTTGTTTAGTTAAAATGTTTATAATCAATAAAATAAGCGATTGATTATTTGCTCAATCTCTTGAAAATCATTAACTTAAAAGAATAATCCCCATTATTTTTCAGTTATGATTCCCAAGAAGAAAGAGCTTAAACTGATAAA
>NZ_QICL01000002.1 GCF_003201355.1 Indolivaga alginatilytica | reverse complement strand
TTCATATTCCTGTCATTTTAAAAGTCAAATAGACTTGGTTGGTTATTCATTTCTACTCGTTTGGCTTTCTTCTTGGGTTGCATCGCTCGGTTATAGGCTTCGTTATGTGCTTTTTGGATAGCTTCTTGCCGTGCCTCTTCTTTTTCTTCTTGGGTCAAAACTACCGTATGATTAACTACTACCTTACAATTAATCGGATTGCCAATTTCAATATCTGTTTCATCATAGTAATGAACCGCCATTGAGAAAATTTCTTCCCTCGTAAATCCATTGCAACCGCTTTTTTGAACAGCATTGAGGATGTAAGTAATACAGTCGTCAAGGTTCTTGTTTTCTTTTGTATATGCCCATTCAAACAATGTATCGCTTGCTACTCGTTCTTCCAGATAGGCTTGTATGGTATTCTTAAAATGATCGGTTGATTTCATGGTTATTCTGCTTTTAGGTTTAAAATTGTGTTTAACTCGCTTCTCTTATTTTTGGAAAATATCCACCCTGCATGCTTCTGCTCATTGTGGCTCAGTCTCGGATTGAATTTTCCTCCCATCGCTTTGAGTAAATCTTTGATTTCTTTGGTGTCTCCGAAAAGGGCGATTGCTTTCTCCGAATAATCCACTATCTCAAAACAGAGGTTATCAGATTCTATCTGTATGGATGCTTGTTCGTTCTCCTTTTCGTGTCTGTTCGGTTTAATATGGATGCCATCTGAACATCCTGCGATATACGAGAAGCCTTCTACTGCCTGTTCCTTATTACCGATAGGTTCTTTCTTGATTATCCAACCGCTGTAATAGCTTTCTCCTAAATAGTAACCTTTGCCCATGCTGTATTTCTCCCTGTTCTCATAGGCTTGGTTATACTCGGATAGGTGGATGGTTTCTTCAAAATTGGATGCACATTTTCTCATTTCAGAAAATATATCTCGTGTATGTTTGGAAAAACCAAGTATAACGGTACGCACGGTGGATGCTCCATAATAGTCGGTCTGTGAATCGGATTCGTTCTGTTTCAGGCAAGCGATAATGATAGCTTTGGTATCTTCGGGTAAGTTATCTCTTAACCATTCCCGACCAATTACTTTTACTGCTTCCCTGCGTTTTTCTTCTGCTCTCTGCTGTTCCATTTCATCTACTTGCTTGGCTTGTGCTTTGGCTAAAAGTTCGGCTACTTCTTCGTTAGTCTTGAATGTCGGGTTCTTATCATCGTAATACATACCGATACCGAATTTCTCACTCAATGGACGGATTAATTCACTGGTATGAAAAGAATAGTCTTTGAGGTTGATTAGCTTGTAATGTACTCCCCATTGGTCTTTCTTAATTTCATAGACTACATATTTTGAATAGCTATACCCCTCCAACTGTACGATTTGATTTACGCTTACTGTTTGAGTATCTGTATCTATTTCTTTTCCTGCGAATAGTAAAAATTGCTTTGTCATGGCTGTAATTATTTGTATAGGTTAATAATTGAAATGTTATTTGCTTTTGCCCTGCGGACAGTATAAGCCGTTCCGCTTCTGTATGTTCCATCGTGGTAGGCAATAAGCAGGGATGAATTATGTATCATGTAGTCGTTACGGCGAAGAAAACAACCATCATAGTATTGGCTTGACAGGATGATATTTACTGTGGCTCTGTCTGCTATATCGATATAGCGTAGTTTGTCTTCTTTGTCAAATGCTCTGTGATGCCCTGTGTAGGGAACGACACAAAAGAGTTGTATATCTGCAAACTCCTGTTGCAACTCCACTACTATTTCTGCTGCCAGCAAATCGAATCCTACTGCACCCCCTACAATAAATGTTGTATAGCCATTGTGGTACTGTTGGCGGACTGTATGTGTTAATTCTTCTTTCAAGGGAGCAATATTGTCAGCATTGATATGGCGATGCCCTGTAAATGCTACTGTTTTAGATTTATCTATGTTAATTGTTTGCATGATGATTTGGTTTTAAAGGATAAATACTACGATTGCCATGCAGATAAGAATCAGACAAAGCAGGGATACAAGTGAGAGTATAATCCGAATCGACAAACGGATGATTTTAAGGATGCTACGGAGAAGTATATATATTCCTGCCATCCACAGAGGTGATGCTCCCGTTTTGGTCACACACCACACGCAAATACCCAACAGAGCCACTGTCAACACCCATTTTATGCTAAGTGGAAAGTAGGAAATATTGTTTTCTTTATTTTTTTCTGTTCTTTTCATATCCATCGACTTTTTTTTTCTGCCGGAGCGGAGCCAGTGAGGTTTCTATTGTTTCGTAAGGCGGCAAAAGGTCAGATTGGCGGTATGACAAATTTTTTGAAGAAAATACGCTCGCCGTGCAACGGAAAGAGGAAGATTATTTTCAAAACCCCTTGCGGGCCTGAATTTTACGTCGTACCGGGAATCTGGAGTACCTTAGCCGAATGAACAGGGAAAGCTCACCGGGTTTGTTTCGTGCGAAGAGGAGATGAGATAGGAAAAGAATGGAAAAATCGTTGGAGCGAGAATCATTATCAGGCTGGTTTATCAAAACCAGCCAATGAAGGCTAGTGTACAACCAAAGATGTACTCTTGCTAAGTCTATCCGAGACTATCTTTCCGATAGTATGAAGGGCAGTATCCGGTGCTAACGGATATGATAGATAGTGACCAAATACGAAGAAGGAAGGGAAGAGGGTCGCAGGATAAGTTTATAAAAAAAACGGAAACGGTTTTTATTTTATGTTCGATAAATTATATACCTTTGTTAGTGAAAGAGCTATTTGAATCTATGAAAATCAAAGTAGAGTAATGAGTCTCGGTTGTTTCTAAGTCGTTACCCATTCTCTTTTTTACGATTGTAATATTCTGTAAATTAGATAGGTATATTATTTCTGAGTAGTCTTGATGTTTGTATGCCCCATCATCTTGCTGACCGACTCTATAGTAAATAATTGATATAAAGTTGATTATGTAGTAAATGAGCTTTGTCTTAGTCGTGGCTTTTTCTGATTTTTAGTGTCTTGACTTACGAACAAAATTACTACCTTTTACCGCACATTATCATTCGGCAGTCCTTGATTAAAGAACAAAATACCTACTTTGTGGTTCTATTAGGAGTAACCAATTATATAATAAATCAAGAATGACAGTATATAAATATTATTCAGTGCTAGTACTGCTATTCGTATCCTTATCCATAAATGCTGCAAATGACAAAGAGGCTATTTATAATGCCTTTATAACAGGAAATATGGCGGAATGGAAAACTATTATAACGGATATTGAATCGCGCAAATTAACTTCTGTTTCCGATAAACTGGAACTTATAAACTATTATTATGGATACATCGGTTACAGCCTTGGTATAAAAAATAAGAAAGAAGCAGCAACATATGTCGATAAAATGCAGGCTATCTTGGATGAATTAACCCAATCGAACCCTAATACTGCTGATGTCTATGCCTATAAGGCGGCTTTGGTTGGTTTTAAGATTGGCTTATCTCCTTACAAAGCTCCTTTTATTGGAAAATCGAGTGGAGAGAATGCTAAAAAAGCACTCGCCATAGATGCTGATAATATTCAAGGAAATATAGAACAGGCAAATGTTTTGTATTATTCTCCATCCGCTTTTGGCGGAGACAAAGCAAAGGCAAAAGAGTATTACAAAAAAGCTGTATCTCTTTTCGAGAACAATCCTACACTACTAAAACAAAATTGGTTGTATTTAAGCCTGCTTACCAAGATAGGGCAGATACAGGAAGAGGAAAAAGATTTCAAGAGTGCAAAACAAACTTACGATAAGATATTGACCATAGAGCCCAATTATTCTTTTGTTAAGAACGAGTTATTGCCGAATCTAAAGAAAAAAATGTAAGCTATTCGATAAAAACATCCCTGTCTTTCCATCTCAATGACCTCCGTTTGCGATGCAGTAACGCAATGCTTATAATTTTTAAGAAAATAAAGTGCTGATGCACCATATACAGGAGATTGTTTTTGATCGACTGTTTACTCGCTTTTGATATAAATACTCTTATCAGAACGATAGAGCAGACGTACATTGCCGATGCGTAGCCTCCCAGCAAAAAGTAAAGTACTACGGGAGATAGGGTCGTGAAGGCGGCAAACAATAACCCTGTTACAATGTTTCCACCAAAAAAATCAAAGATGTTTTTAGAAAATCCGTCAATAGACTCATTCAGAGCGTTGTACATATTGCATTGTATATCTTCGTTGCCAAGAATAGTACTTACACGCATTTTCTTTTTCTTGTAATACCTGCAAATAGCAATATCCTCTACCTTGTTTGCTTTATGTACCGCATGCGGTTCCAGTAGTTTGTAAGCCTGTGCCTCAAACAACATAAACTGCCCGTTGGCAGCCGAAAAAGAAGTCCAGCTCGACCAGCGAATCAAAATCAGAGGTAACAAACTCAATAATATCCAGTTCATAAGCGGAATAGCAAGCAGCGTCTCTTTATTGCTGATTATTTGTTTGGGGAAGATAGACAACAACTTAAGCCTTTGTTTCTTCATCAAATAAACCGATTGTTCTATCAACTGACGACTTACTCTTACATCTGCATCTAAAAATAAAAAGTACTCTCCTGTGGCTTTAAAAGCCAAATTATTGCAGGCAAAATTTTTCCCTAACCATCCATTTCCCAACTCCCCTCCCTCTATAAGTTTTATATTGCGATTTTTACATATCACTTGTTTGACAATGTTTGCAGTATTGTCGGTCGAACAATCGTTGTATACGATTACTTCATAATTAGTGTAGGATAGATTCTCAATATCAGCTAACAGTTTACCTATATTTGCTTCTTCGTTTCGGGCAGGTATCAGTATCGAAACTTTCGGATGATTTTCAAGACGAACACCCTGCGGAAGATACACATTTGTCAACAGATTAACGGCAGACACGAGCAGCCTGATGAATCCTAAAAACAATATGGCATATCCTATATATATCATTTCTCAATCTGGTTTTTAATACATTCGTGTGCAAACCGGGTAAAGTCTTGCTGAATAGTTACGATGTCTATTTTGTTCCCCACATAGTACGGTGTGAAGTAAATATTCAATGAAGGCTTCTTATAAGAGAAGTAATCCACCAAATTTACATTAAAAACGATTTGTACTTCGCCGTTCAGTTTCTTTAAAATATATTCCACTCCTTTCTCAAAAACAAAATCGTGTGTATATAATGTCTGGATTTCTCCCTGAGGAAAAATCAGTATCATATTCTCTTTTTGCTTTAATAAATCAGTTGTATATGCTAAACTTTCTGCTATATCCCGACTGTTTTTTCGGATCGAAAAAGCTCCTCCTTTATTAAGAATCATGAATTTGCGAAGCTGTTCTTCGAGCATCATTACATACAATTTTCGCTTGAATATTTTCTTGTTAAGCCACACTTGTATAAAACCATCCCACCACGAGAAATGGTTTGCAATCAGCAATACAGGCTTTCCATTGTCTTCAAAATCACCTATTACATTTACTTCTCTGAAGTATCTCTTGAGTTGTATCTTTGCATATAAATCAAAGAAGCGAACTCCTAAATATGTTCTATTGGCTTTTATCATTTTATAAACAACAGGCTAAAAATACTTATTATACCAAAAAATAGCATTTGAATCCAAAACAAGGCTCCTGCGGATTTATTATCGACCGAAATCTTAAATGATACCAGCAAAGTGTGATAGAATAATGCGGCTAAGAACCAGGTTACAAAATTTTCGACAGGCGGATAGAATGTCTTGAAATGCCACATCTGCATGGGTGGGGCTGCCAACTCCAGTATTAAATCATAGCCAATCATTAGCGAAGCTCCACCTATGATTTTGAGATATGCGTTATCTGTCAAACGAGAAATAATAGACTGCGAAGCATATACGAGAAATACCCAATTGAGCCCGATAATCAGAGGAGTATTCCATAATTTCAGTCCTAAACTTACATCATATTGATATTCACCAAACAGAACGCCCGAATTGACGCCTGCCACTTCGAGAAAGAAAGAACTGAAAGCAATAAATGTGAATACTAAAATAGTAGACTTATTCCATTTTTTGTGATGGAAAAGTATGCAAGCAATAACCAATATAAGTGTAAGAGCAGTAATGCTGAAAAATAACTCCCGTGTGTAAGGTATTATAAATAGTAATAAGCCGACAAAATAAAAACGCAAGAAGGTTTTAGGTAATTCTTCTTCCGAAATCATTTTTTTCAACACCTCGTTTTTCATGCCTATTATCTAATTTTCAATAACTACTGAAGATATTTCTTTACATACTATTTCGGAGCTGGCAACACAAAGCGGAATACCGCCGCCCGGATGTACGCTTCCTCCTACAAAGTATAGATTTTTTATGCTGCTAAGCAAATTGGGATGTCGTAAAAAAGCGGAGAACATCGAATTGGATGCCGTTCCGTATAAAGCACCGCCATAACTGAGGGTGTTTTTCTCTATTGTCAGCGGCGACCCGATACGTTCGAAGTCTATATACTGCTCAATATCGGTATTTAAAGCCTTATTTATTTTTGTTATGATGTTTTTCCGTGCATCACTTATCAGTTTGTCCCAATTCTGACCGCAATCAGCAGGCACATTAATCATCACAAACCAATTTTCGGATCCTTGCGGAGCATCGGATGGTACGACCTTCGAACTGATAAATATATATACTGTAGGGTCGTCAATAATAGTTTTACTCTTAAAGATATGGGTAAACTCATCTCTATACCGATTACTAAAGAGAATATTATGCACATCGAGATTGTGAAATTCTTTTTTTATACCCCAATAAAATATCATAGCTGATGAAGAGGGTACGGCATTGTTCAACCGTTTTTTTAACGGATGATTCAGCATATTATTTGCCAGATATTTAGCGTCAACGTCCGATACGATTGTATCGTATAAATGAATTTTGTCGTTTACCCGAATGCCTGTTGCTTTCTTATTCTCAACCACAATCTCGGTAACTAAACTATTGAATCTGAATTCTACACGCTTTTTTAGTGCCAGTTCGTAGAGGCTTTGCACAATGGCATACATTCCATTTTTTGGAAAAAAAGCACCGATATTGTTTTCCAGATGGGCAATCATATTCAGCGTGGCAGGAGCTTTATATGGGTCAGAACCATTATAGGTTGCATATCGGTCGAAGAGTTGCACCAGCCTTTTGTCATTAAATGATTTTTGATTTGCCTCGTGCATTGTTTTGGTAAAATTCAGCTTATGCAATTTAAATACTATATTCCTGAAAGGTGGCGTATTGAAATTCGATAATTTATGAAAATCGTTAAATAGAAAAACGGGGGCACTTATTGTATATAATTCCTCCGACTCTAATAAACGCTTTTGTATATGTTCGTATTTTTCAATTGTTTTCGATTCAATTTCTACCTTTAGCTTTTCTTTATCGTGGTAAAAGTTGAATTCCATACCATCAGGAAAGAAATACTTACAATTATTATCAAGTAATTCATAGGGCAAATAATCTTTCAGATTTTCGCCGTTTTCAGCAAAAAGATCTTCCAGCAGGTGGGGTAAGGTAAACAAAGAGGGACCTGTGTCGAAACGATAGCTATGCTCTTTTATTTCTGCTATTTTACCTCCGGCAGTCGAGTTTTTTTCGTAAACGACTACCTGATGCCCTTTATTTGACAAACGGATAGCCGAAGCCAGCCCTCCAATACCCGATCCTATAATTGCTATATTCATACCAATTGCCTTTCTATATATTCATGGTACCCCTCTATGATAATTTTAAACCAAGCAGTGTATCCATCGGGATTTCTTACTATATCTTCTCTGATGTCATTCAGATACATATACTTAAAATCATTTACTTCATCCTTATTTATAGAGGGTAAATCATCCGTAAACCCGATAAAAACATGATCTATTTCATGTTCAGTCAACTCATTGTCAAAAGGAGCTTTATATTGAAATTTAAATAAGAACTTCAGTTCTGCATCTATTCCCATCTCCTCTTTGAGTCTCCTGTGAGCCGCCTCTTCGGGTGTCTCATCCTGATAAGGATGGCTGCAACAGGTATTCGTCCACTTGCCCGGCGTATGGTATTTCCCGATTGCACGTTGTTGCAGTAACAATTGTCTTTGCGAATTAAATATTAGTACCGAAAATGCACGATGCAACACCCCTTTTTGGTGTGCTTCAAGTTTCGACATATATCCAATTGTTTCGTCGTTTTCATTAACAAGAATTACCATATTGTTAGTTTAATTTCGTCGTTATATATGCTCTGCAAAGCAGAAATAGTTTTTGATGATTAGGTACACTGATTCGTTTTTTCATTAATTCGTCAGGGTTTGTTTTTTCAATCATCTCTGTTAATTTGAGGTAATACAGATAAGCTGTATACACTCCTAGTTTCGATTCATTTGGCAATCTTTTTATACCGATCATCGCTTGTTCGTAATCTTTGTATATATCTTGTAATATTATATCTTTTGTCTTTTTATTCAAGGGTTGATTTTTCAGTATCGGAAAATATGTTCTACACAATTCTTCTGTATCATGTTGTAAATCCCTTAGAAAATTGACTTTCTGAAAAGCTGCCCCCAATCGCATGGCATAAGGTTTCAGTTCATCGTAATATTCTTTATTGCCTTTTACAAAAACTTTAAGGCACATCAATCCGACAACTTCTGCCGAACCGTAGATGTATTCGTTAATTTCCTGCTCGTCAAATTTCTTCTTTTTCAAATCACTCCGCATACTTTTCAGAAAAGATTGTATCAGGTCATCTTCTATCGAATAAGCCTTTACTGTTTGCTGAAACGAATTAAGTATCGGGTTTAAACTAATTCCATGCCTTAACGCTTCGTAGTAACACTTTTCGTAATTATCGAGTAAAAACTCCTTATCATGCTCATGAAAGGTATCTACTATTTCGTCGGCAAATCTTACAAATCCATATATGCTATATATAGCATCTCTTATAGACTCATCCAAACAACGGACTCCTATGGCAAAAGATGTACTATACTGCTTGGTTACCATCTTACTGGTCTCGAATGAGATCTGATTAAATAGTTTTTCCATAACCTGTTTCCTTTAAATAAGAATTTGCTAATTCTGAAACAATCTTACCGGAAATAATTGCCGGAGGTACTCCCGGGCCGGGAACAGTCAACTGTCCTGTATAAAATAAGTTTCTCACTTTTCTGTTTTGCATCTTGGGTTTTAAGAAGGCTGTTTGTAATAATATATTTGATAAGCCATAAGCATTGCCTTTATAGGCATTATAATCCCGAACGAAGTCGCTTGTTGTAAAGCTCTCATAGAATAGAATTGATTCTTTTACTGATTGGTTAGTCAGCCTTTCAAGACGTTCTATTATTTTATCAAAATACTGCTGCCTGATCTCTTCCGAATCCTTCAAACCGGGAGCGATAGGTATTAAAAAGATGGCAGCCTCTTTGCCTTCTGGGGCAAAGGAGGTATCTGTAATACTGGGGAAACTGGCATAGAATAAGGGATTGTCAGGCCATACAGCTTTGTCATATATTTGCGAAGCGTGTATCTCGAAATTTGAGTCGAAGAATAATGTGTGATGAGATACATTTTCCAGTTTATTATCGAATGCCACATAATACATAAGGGCAGAGGGTGCAAAAACACGCTGCTTCCAATATTCTTGGCTATAATTACGATATTTGTTTTCGAGAAGTTTTTCAGTATGCTGGTAGTCGGCTCCCGATATAACTAAGTCTGCTGGATAAAATACGCCATCTACTGTAACTCCTGTCGTTAAATCATTCTCTACATTGATTTTTTCGACTGCACTATTCGTTTTTATGGTTACGCCATAGCTTTCTGCCAATTGCTTCATCGCTTTTACTAGTTCGAACATTCCTCCCTGTATATGCCACGTACCCAATACCATATCAGCATGGTTCATAAAACAATAGAATGCAGGTGTTTTACTTGGTTTTGCTCCCAGAAAAAGTACCGGAAATTCTAAAATTTGTCTGAGCTTGGGACTTTTTACTCCTTTTCTAATTTTATGACTGATGCTCTGTAGGAATTGAAACATACGCATAGCTGTAGCAGGCATAATCAACTCAAATATGCTCTTTCCAGGCTTATAAACAACTTTATTGATAGCTACATCGTAATTGAAGTGAGCTTCTTTCAAATACTTTTGTAAAAATTTACTGCTTCCGGCTTCCACCTTTTCAAATAGTTGGTATATTTTATTCAAATCTGCCGAAATTGATAAAGAATCATTTTTGCCAAAGTAAACTTCATAGCCGGGATCTAGCCGAATCAGCTTATAATAATCGGATGTTTTTTTATTAAAGTCAGCGAAGAACGAATCGAATATATCGGGCATCCAATAGAATGTAGGACCCATATCGAAAGTAAAGCCCTGTGTTTTCAATTGTCTGGCTCTACCCCCAATCATTTCATTTTTTTCTAAAACTGTTACCTGATAGCCTTCTTTGCCTAAATAACAAGCGGCAGAAAGGCTTGAAAATCCAGAGCCAATGATTATAATTTTTTTCATACTTATGATTTACTCCGGATGTTGATAAGGTTACCTATCTTTAAAATAATGTTGTAATTGAAAGTATATAAACAATATCTACAGATCGTTTATAAAACATAAATATAACAATTAGAGTTCGTTTTTGTTTTGAATCTTATGCTAGATGAGAACTATAAACATGTAAACAAACCTCATATATTTAACTTTGATATTTAATATAAAGGCTACAGATATCAAAGTTGTTATTGCAAATTTGGGAAAATCAAGTTTTCAAAATACTGAGAATAAATCTATTCTTATTCTACTATAATTATTTTCACTCATTTTACTCTTTTTTTAAATAATCCGGTAGACTCCTTTTCAATTATTCTAAACACCCTTAGTATAAGACAAAACCAGCGTTAAGGAATAATAGACGTCCTAGATAGTTTTGTATTTACTTAACATCAAAGTATGCGTAATTGTAAGTAGATTTATATCCACATGGCCCGATATCACGAAAGCAGAAGAACCAAACTATGAGCAATTTTAACAAAGAATATACAGTGTAAAAAAATGCAATCACCTATATAGGGTTTATGCCAAAGTAAGGATGAAATTAAAATTTAAACTTTATTTGTCTAATATTCAGAATCTTAAGATCTTATTGGCATTTTTCAAAGACCCTACATCTTACAATATAGTTTTTTATCATCTTTGTTTATTTAACTAGCTTAATTTTAACATCTAATTATGACAAATATTCTACGCAGAGTATATATCTAACATATTACATGAGACCAAAATTATGAAACGATATCTGTTCAGCTTCCTTCCTTTGAAAAGGACTCCAAAATAGCAAGCTAATTGAGCAGCACAAACTATTTTGGCTATAACTTGTTATGTTATAATATGTTTAAATACAAATCATGAAAGAGATTTCAATATTCTGGTTTCGTAGAGATTTTAGCATTGATGACAATGCCGGATTATTTCATGCCCTTAAGCAAACCCAGAATGTTATGCCAATATTTATTTTCGACCCAAACATCCTTAATATGTTTGAAAAGCCTTTGAATAGGCAGGTGCAATTTATTTATGATAATATACTCAGGCTTAATGATGAGCTTCAATGTCATAAAAGCTCTATTTTAGTATCCTACGACCAACCTTTAAACTTCTTTCAAAACCTGGCATCTAGATATCGTATCAAAGCAGTTTATACAAATGAAGATTACGAACTAGCAGCGATAAAGCGAGACCAAGAAGTAGAAGAATACCTCAAAACTAAATCCATTTTGTTTTATTCCTTTAAAAATCAAGTCATATTTAGTAAAGATGATATTCTAAAAAGCGATGGTAGGCCTTACACCATCTTTACTCCATACAGCCGAAAATGGAAAGAGACATTTAAGAGTGAAGATTCTAAAATGTATGATTGTAAAGTTCTATATAACAATTTATATAGATTTGAAAGCAATGAAATGCCTACTTTGGATGACTTAGGTTTTTCGTGCACCAAATTGGAGTATCCGCAAATCGATATAAGCGATGATCTGATTCGAGATTATGGCAAATACAGAGATTTCCCGGCTTTAGAAGCGACATCACATTTGGGTGTTCATTTGAGGTTTGGAACTTGCAGTATAAGAAAATTAGTAGAAAGAGCCAAATCCTTGGGTGAGGTGTTCTTAAATGAATTGATTTGGAGAGAATTTTATCAAAGCATAACCTATCACTTCCCACATATAGCTAAAGGTTTATCATTTAATAAAAAATACGATAACATAATATGGCGCGATAACGAAGACGAGTTTGCTGCCTGGTGTGCGGGCAAAACAGGTTATCCCATCGTCGATGCCGGAATGAGACAGCTCAATGCCACAGGTTTTATGCACAACAGGACAAGAATGATAACAGCATCGTTTTTGGTAAAACATTTACTGATTGATTGGCGTTGGGGCGAAGCATATTTTGCAAACAAATTGCTCGATTTCGATTTTGCCTCCAACAATGGCGGATGGCAATGGTGTGCGGGATCGGGGTGCGACGCCTCACCTTATTTCAGAGTGTTTAACCCCGAATTGCAGACAAAGAAGTTCGATAGAAATATGGAATACGTAAAAAGATGGGTGCCGGAATTAGGCACAAATTTATATCCTAAACCATTAGTCGATCACGATTATGCGCGAAAAAGAGCTATCGAAATATATAAAAACGCTTTAACTGTGGAACGATGAAGATACTTTTGACCGGAGCAACCGGATATATAGCGCAAAGGCTTCTACCTGTTTTAGTAGATGCTGGGCACACAATTGCATGCTGTGTTAGAGATAGGAACAGATTCCATTACGCTTCTGAGTGGGAAAAACAAATATTGGTAATTGAAGTTGATTTTCTCAATCCGCAGTCCTTGTCAAACATACCTGAAGATATTGATGCAGCCTATTACTTGATACATTCGATGTCAACTTCTTCGGGTAACTTCACAGATATGGAACAGCAATCGGCTCGTAATTTTATAGGAAGGATCGAACAAACCAATGTCAAGCAAATCATCTATCTCAGCGGTATTGTGAATGACAGCCACCTATCTAAACACCTGCAATCCCGCAAAAATGTAGAGTCCATATTAGCCTCTGGTAATACACCCCTAACTGCACTCAAAGCCGGTATAATTATAGGTTCGGGAGGGGCTTCGTTTGAGATTATCCGAGATTTGGTCGAAAAATTACCTTTTATGATTGCACCACGTTGGCTTAAAACAAAATGTCAACCCATTGCGATCAGAAATGTGATTCAATATTTGTCAGGTGTTTTGTCCAACGAAAGAACTTATAACAAGAGTTTTGATATAGGAGGTACTGATGTACTCACATTCAAACAAATGTTGCTCCAATTTGCCGAAGTACGCAAGTTAAAGCGGGTTATTTTGGTAGTACCTTTAATGACACCTAAACTATCATCCTATTGGCTCTATTTTGTCACTTCCACAAATTTCAATTTAGCTCAAAACTTAGTAAAAAGCATGTCGGTTGAAGTGGTATGTGAGCCAAACAATCTCAACGAATTGATAGATCTAGAGCTAATACCCTATAAGGAAGCCGTAAAACTGGCATTTGATAAAATTGAGCAAAACCTGGTTCTATCGAGCTGGACAGATGCTTTATCAAGTCAAACCTTGTATGAAGGTATTGCCAAACATATATCAGTGCCAACGATGGGGTGCTTCAAAGACGTGAAAAAGGCAAAATTGATTGATCCTGAAACTGCACTGAATAATATATTCTCAATTGGAGGTAACCAAGGCTGGTATTATGCTGATTGGCTATGGAAAATACGTGGTGCAACCGATAAGTTGTTTGGAGGAATCGGACTGAGACGTGGCCGTAAAAATGATACGGATATTTCGGCTGGTGAAAGTCTTGATTTCTGGCGGGTATTGGTTGCTGATAGAGATAAGAAGCACTTGATGTTGTATGCAGAAATGAAGTTACCAGGCGAGGCTTGGTTAGAATTTAAAATAAACCATAACAACGAAATGATACAAACTGCCACTTTTAGACCAGTAGGTCTTATGGGCAGATTGTATTGGTATTTATCGTTTCCTTTCCACGTATTTATTTTCAGAGGGATGGCTAATAATATTGCAAAGCATTATAAATCAAAAAGCTAATGCTAACATTGATCTCTATGGTTTGAGCTGGAGCATATTTTGTAGAAACGAGTTCCTACCATCTACTGTTTTCAAACATCTAGATCTAGTTTATTAAATAGCCTTCCTTATTGGGTATAGAGCTTCACTTATATCTACAAATCAGCATAACCATAACTAAATATTGCTGTCATGGATACCAAAGCAACGTTTAAAGCAGTGAGAGCAGAGCGAAAGTTTATTTGAACTCTGCCGAATCGTGATAATCGACTAATGCTATTGAATAAATAGGTCTGCAACCTTAAAGTTCCGTTAATGTGAATTTACCTGCTATGCGACCGGACAATATTATCATATCCTCTGCTATCTTATCAAGGGAAAGTTCGGCATAGCGTTGAGTCGTTTTTATGAATTTATGCCCGAGCATACGGCTCACAGTTTCGATAGGCACTCCCTCCGAGAGCGTAATCAGACTGGCGAACGTGTGCCGGGCGATATGGACGCTTATTTTTTTTGTAATGCCGCATCTTTTGGCAATAGCATTCAGCCCCGAATGTACTGTCATCTTATTGGGGATTATAAGCACTTTTCCATCTATCGATTCGCCCCTGTATTTTTCTATGATTGCCAGAGGAATATCCAATAAACGAACCCGATAGTCAACTCCTGTTTTTTGTCGTTTGGAAATGATCCACTGACTGCCGTCTTCCGCTGTTTTGATTTGATCGTATGTCAGATTCTTCATATCAATGTATGAAAGACCGGTGAATACTGCAAAAATGAAAAGGTCTTTCGATAGTTTTTGCTGCGTAACTCTTGGTTCTGACGATATAAACTTATCCAGTTCCTCCCTCGTTAGTGATTTATGAACTATTTCCATTGTTTCAGGCTCAAATCCGCTGAATGGCTCCCGATAGATGATCCCCTGGTTAACTGCATTTCGTACAACTTTGCGGAAGTAAATCAGGTATATACCACTTGTGCCGATCGAAAACTTTTTGTCTACCCGTAGGTATTGATAATAGTCTTCTATATGTGAGCAGGTCAATGCCCTGAATGGAATATCGCTCAGTTTGAGTTTTTTATGTATAAAACTTTCCAACGCATTATAGGCATGGATGTATTGCTCTGATGCTGCCCGGCTGTAATCAATGCCGACCCGTTGGCAAATCGTTTCATTCATTGTTCTGAAATGATCCAGGACGGTGGCTTGTGAGCAAGCAATACCCTGGCTTGCATTTTTCAGGTCTTTTGCTTCAACTGTCAGATGAATTTCTTTCAGCTCTTTATAGCGGGTATGAATGATTAGATTTACTCTGTTAATTTCCCGGTTGATGGCTAATGCCTGCTTACTCTTACCCGTCATTCTGCCTGCTTTGGTATCCCAGAGTTTAGCATCGGCATCTATTTTCAGACTGAATTGTGCCATCGTTCTGTCAACCCCGATACGTCCCATTACAGCGGATAAGCCGCTCTTTTTTGTTTCATTTTTTTTCAGGTAAAACAACACCTTTAATTCGGATTTCATCATGCTCATTTTTTGTGTATTAAAATTACATTCAAATGAGCTATATGAATCTATGAGAAAAAGAGACGATCAGCGTATAAAACTCCCAGCGAAAATTTGATTGCTCATCAAGCTTTTGTTTTGCTCTTTTGGCTGCTTAGACGAGTTGTTTTACTATCTTTGGCGTTGTATTTCATCACAAAAAAAGGGTAACGAATTGGTAACGCAAAGACTGCGTTAAACCGCTTTTTATACCTCTTTTCCCTTTTGTAATGTAATGCAAACAAATGCAGTATTGGCTGATGTACAACTGGTTGTAGTTAAATTTTAATAATCTGCTTTTATGTCGTACTTTTGTAACCTTTTCAATTATTAATCACTAGTAAACAACACATTAACAAATTTCAAAAAGTAACACTCAGTAGTCACCTTTGTCACCTTAATTGTTTACTTTTTGTTGCTAATGACACTTTTTTATAGCACTTTTCAGTTGCTGATTGGCATTAATAGTAAATATATAATACAACCTTATTTAAGTATAACACTTAGTTGCACTTATGCTTACCAGAGTATAACAAAAGGTCTAAAACCTTAAAAAGCATTTTAGACTACAAAAGTATTTCAATAAACGAAAAAAAGAAGTATTTTTGTTACGCAAACGTGAGAATTAAAATTTAGGACATATTATTTATTCAAACTAAAATAAACAAACATGAGAATCGAACGTATTTTCGGACGTGAAATCTTGGACTCAAGAGGAAATCCAACAATCGAAGTTGACGTAACACTAGAGTGTGGTGCATTTGGACGTGCTGCTGTTCCTTCAGGAGCATCTACAGGAGAGCATGAAGCTCTTGAACTTCGTGACGGAGACAAAAAAAGATACTTAGGTAAAGGTGTACAAAAAGCTGTAGAGAACGTAAACAATGTTATCGCTCCTGCACTTATCGGAGACTGTGCTTTGGATCAAAGAGGTGTTGACCTTAAAATGATCGCTCTTGACGGAACTCCTACTAAATCGAAATTGGGTGCTAACGCTATTCTTGGTGTTTCCTTAGCTGTTGCTAAAGCTGCTGCCAATGCTCTAGATATTCCATTGTACCGTTATATTGGTGGTACTAATACTTATACTCTTCCTGTACCTATGATGAACATCATCAATGGTGGATCTCACTCTGATGCTCCTATCGCATTCCAAGAGTTTATGATTCGTCCGGTTGGTGCTGCTTCATTCAAAGAAGGTTTGAGAATGGGTGCTGAAATTTTCCACGCTCTTGCAAAAGAATTCAAAAGCAGAGGTCTTAGTACTGCTGTTGGTGATGAAGGTGGTTTCGCTCCTAAATTAAACGGTACTGAAGATGCTCTTGAATCTATCCTTAAAGCTATCAAAGCTGCAGGATATGAGCCAGCTAAAGACGTAACTATCGCTCTTGACTGTGCTGCTTCTGAGTTCTTCGACAAAACTGCTAAAGTTTACGATTATACTAAATTTGAAGGTCCTAACGCAGCAAAACGTACTTCTGCTGAACAAGCTGCTTTCTTGAAAGAACTTTCTGAGAAATACCCTATCGATTCTATCGAAGATGGTATGGACGAAAACGATTGGGACGGATGGAAAAACCTTACAGATGCAATCGGCGACAAAGTACAACTTGTTGGAGACGATTTATTTGTAACTAACGTTGATTTCTTAAGAAAAGGTATCGAACTAGGTTGTGCTAACTCAATCCTTATCAAAGTTAACCAAATCGGTTCTCTTACTGAAACTTTAGATGCTATTGAAATGGCTCACCGTGCAGGTTACACTTCAGTAACTTCTCACCGTTCGGGTGAAACTGAAGATGCTACTATCGCTGACATCGCAGTTGCAACTAACTCAGGACAAATCAAAACTGGTTCATTGAGCCGTTCTGACCGTATGGCTAAATACAACCAACTACTTCGTATCGAAGAAGAATTGGGTGACAAAGCTGTATATGGTTACAAACGTGTACAACGCAAAAAATAAGAAGTAATTCTTAATTTATTAATATAAAAATCCCCTCTTAGAAAATTCTAAGAGGGGATTTTTTTGTAAACCGTTTTGTCTAAATTTAATTTGATTATTTTACTACGAATACAATATTGATATAATCATCGTAATTAGCTTTTTTAATAGTGGTGTAACTCATTACTCCATTAGCCGTGATTCCACTGATCGTGATTCGTGAGGGATTATGATAGGTTACATAATAATACAGATCGGTAGCATTGGCAAACTGAGGTACCGAAGTCGGTGCCCCCTCACTCGCAAACTCAGGCGTAGCAAACTGACTTTTATAAACAGCGAACAAGTCGATAGTTGAAGAACCCAGCGTTACTGTAGGAATATTTATTGATGGCATATAAAGAAAGCCCCGATTAAACAAAGTCAGACAAGTCCATTGGGGGGCCAACTCACTTCCTAAATTCTGAGATATACAGTTTTTATCAGTATCGTATACCAAAAGACTATGTGCAGGATTAATGATAGATGTCTTCTGCACAGTATTCATCTGAGGAATCAGTAATCCCTTATTATTACTTGAAGAAGGACTGTTTATATCCAATGCGGTACTTATATCGGGTGTATCTGAATAAATCCCGACCTGGCTGTAAGCCGGATACACAAAGAAAATAAGCAAACTTAGAAATACTATTTTTTTATACGTTATACGATCCATTATCAGTTATTTTAGTTGTTGAGCAGTATTAAGTAAATCTACCCGTATCATTGGATTAGTCTGAAATACACAATCTACCACATTGGCAGGCAAAGTCGTCTTGGAAAGAGCTGTTCCATCAGCCTTATAAGGCGCAATAGTAATAATATATTTACCTGTTGAGGCATAATTATGCGTTTGCCTGTATGTGGTAGTACCGGTTACTATATTTTGTGAAACCGTACCTGAGTTATCCCCGAAGTCCCATACGAGCCGGGAAGGCTGGTCGCTTAAAGGACCTGACATACTTATCTCAACCGTGAATTTAAAATCGTTGCCTGTACACAGGAATGATTTTTCCTTAATGTCCGCAGCAAACCACGATGCAGCAAAAGAAGGAAGACCTATCTGCACAGTTCCTGAGACAAAACCATTTGGAGTTTGGTATATTCTCAGGTTGTCGAAATCATCCGGATTATCTATTATACGCATGTTTGTCGTATTATGATGAGGCCAATATATACGTTTATCCGGACCCAGCTGTAAAGCACTGGTATAGGGAGTTGTAATCGCATAATACTTCTGAGTTACCTTAGATATATCGGATGTTGCAAAAAGCTCGTCGGCTTTATATACATAAAATCCGGATCCAGTAGCTAAATAAACCAACTTTTGGTTCGGAGAAAATTCAACTCCATATGGGCTATTGAAACCGATCTGTAGCTTGATATTGCTGAATTTTCCTGTGGAATTGTCAAAATCTCCCCAGACGAAGGGGCGATTCGCACTGTTGAAAGTGGACCACACGAAGTGTTTTCCGTCCGCTGTGATTTTTAGATAGCCGCATGCTATACCACCCGCAACAGACACCGGTGATGTTGTTACTACAGGCGACGTTGAAACTCCGCTACTGGTCAATAACCATGCATTAAAATAAGTAGGGTTGCCTCTTCCCGAAGCGAGTATCCAATAATCGGTTCCATTGGCATGCCGTACAGACGTTACGCTCTCTCCGGTATTACCCATTGCACCTTGAAACCGGATGTTTTTTTGGCTTGCCACAACATCGCCTAATCCTCCGCCCAGAGTCATATTAACTATCGAATACGACACATTATTCGCATCATTCATCCCCAATGTCACGGCCATATATTTATCAGGATCGCCCGGATACGGAACTATTATACCTGATTGTGCAGAAGAGTTGTTTCCGGTCATTCCACTTCCGTTAACCATTGCCTGATTATTCTTATTCCAGATTGTCATTCCGTCTGAGTAGAAAAGTAAGTTTCCATTAGCATCGGATAAACTGAAACAACCTTCCATTGTACTTATAGAGGAAGAAAAGCTGTTAGGCAAACCGGTTAAGGTTGCATCCGGAGTACCTGCCAACCCTGTTACGGCAACATCCCGTGTCGTATTCCATGTTAAACCACACCTAAGTCCAAAAGCCCAGTTGTAGGTCTGCTTCTGGGCATGACCTGATAAGTACATCACTACTATTAGAAGTAGTATCAGTATTTGTCTCATCGTTTTTAATCTTTTATTTAATCACAAATACTACATTCATAAACGAAGCGTAATCGGCTTCCTTTATAATATCGTAATTCATAACCCCACTTGCATTCAAGCTATTTATTTTTAAGACAGCGCTATCATAATACGTTATATAGTAATATAATTCGTTAGCAATAGGAAAATAAGGTATGGAGACAGGAGCATTTTCGCTCCTTACAGTAGGTGTTGCAAATTGCTTTTTATATTCGGCATATAAATCAAGAGTTTTGTTTTGCAGCAATGTCGAAGCATCTACGACTATAGAAGGCATATAAAAAAAGCCTGACTGATTATCTTTTTGAGATAAACAGACCCATTGAGGTACAGTGGCAGTACCCACATTTTGAGAAATACATTTGAGGGTTGTATCATAAACCAATAGTCCCGAAGCAGGACTTACAATTGCTCTTTTCTGACTGGTAGCCATACGGGGAAGCAATACCCCTTGATTAGTACTTTCTACATCCAAAGCTGCGCTCGAGTGTGGAGTAGTCGTATTTACCCCTATCTGAGCGTTAATTCCTAGAGATAGTAATATCCCGAGAATTAGTAAAAAATTCTTTTTCATTGTCGTTTTTATATGTATATGATAGTATATTAGTGGAGTCCTTTTGATAAATAGCAGAATAATATGTTAATTCATAGTTTAATAATCAAGTGAAATAATATTAAGGAATATATTAATAAGAAATAATACACCAATAAGAAAGAACAGTTATTCCAGTTCTAAATATTATCATATTATTTATAACAATATATATAGACAACAGCTTTCTTTATTGAATTACCACGCAGTAATCCCATCGATGATTGTTAATTCATCAGACACCTCGTAAATTAATATATGTGAAAATAGTGTCGTTTTTATCTTATAATATATCACAACAAATGTAATCGTTTTTTTTGAAAAAAAAATAATTAAATGCAATAATAATAGGTACAAGCCATATGAGAGGCTAAAATAAGGAAACTACTATTTAACAAAGAAGCCGGTATTAATTTTTAATACCGGCTTCTTTGTTAATAAAAGATTAACATTAGCTATAGTCTCTTTTTACTTGAAGTCAGATTCCACACACACTAAAGTAATCGTTATAATCATCTATCGAACGCCTGATAACTTCGTAGGCTACTTCAACGCCATATACGTGAGTAAGAATACATTTTCGTTCGCTATCACCCGGAATATCCTTATAAGTTGTAAAGTAGTGTTTCAAACGATCCAGTACTGCAAAAGGTATGTCTGTAATATCCCTGTAAGAGCTATAGATAGCGTCATTATCAAGAACGGCAATCAGTTTATCGTCGGCCTGCCCATGATCTATTAAACGGAAACCACCTATCGGACGTGCATTTACAATAATATCACCATGTGTAATATCTTTCTCCGTCAACACACAAATATCTACAGGGTCGTTATCCCCCACTATATCCGTCCTGTTGAGCCCCTGATTACTCAATTCTGCCACTCTGGATCCACTTATAGTCTGTGGTAGAAATCCATACAAAGCCGGTATGACATTCGAATATTTCTGAGGACGGTCTATACATAAATATCCGGTCTCCTTATCGACCTCATACTTGACAGTATCGGTAGACACAATCTCAATAAATGTTTTTACCACTTCAGGAGCACGGTTTCCTAAAGAAATACCATGCCAAGGATGCGACTTATATTTTCTTATCATCTTTTATATGAGTTTACAGGGTTCTTCTTAGGCGTTTTGTATTCAAATGTGAAAAATATACAAACATATCTCAAATATAGAAACTAAATTTTCTTCTTTTTATTATATTGCTACGTTTTTTGTTTCACAAAACAAAAAAAGACTACCTTTTATCTATATTTCGAGGATGATGTTCAATTATTTCTTGACGAAGATACTCCCTATCCATATGTGTATAGATTTCCGTAGTGGTTATTTTTTCGTGCCCCAGCATTTGTTGTATTGCTCTAATGTTTGCCCCTCCCTCTAATAAATGAGTTGCAAATGAATGCCTGAATGTATGCGGACTGATATTCTTTTTTATTCCTGCCAGTTCGGCATACTGTTTTATAAAGTGAAATACCATTATACGGGATATAGGCGTACCTCTCTTACTGAGAAAGACCATATCCTCTGATCCTTTCTTCACATCCAAATGTTTACGATCGAGCAAATAATTTCCGATCTCTTTAATCGCTATAGGTGATATAGGTACTAAGCGCTGCTTGCTGCCTTTACCTTCAACCCGAACAAATCCATCATCCAAGAATAGGTCTGAGAATTTGAGATTAGTCAGTTCCGAAATACGCAACCCACAGCTATATAGTACCTCAATAATTGCCCGATTACGTTGTCCTTCTTTTGTTGACAAGTCTATTACGGATATTATATTTTCTATTTCTTGAAGGCTCAACACAACAGGAAGTTTAAGTCCTATTTTAGGAGTCTCCAATAATTCAGTCGGATCATTCTGAATATAACCATCTAAGATTAAAAAGTTAAAAAAAGACCTCACTCCTGATAAAACGCGAGCCACGGAACGGGCATTAATTCCCAGATCATACAATTGTGTTACAAACTGTTGCAGATTCTCTAAACTTATATCTTGTATTTTAAGATTTTCTGCTTCAAAATACTGCAACAGTTTGGATAAATCATCCAGATATGCTTCGATTGAATTTGGCGATAAAGCCTTCTCTAACAATAAATAGGACTTATATTTTGAGATTAAACCCGCAGACTTATTTACTTCTTCTATAGATGCCATACATATTATTCATTATAACCAGCTTATTTGTCACATTACATCCAATGCAAATGTATACTTTTCTATCACGGTTACACAAAAATATTTCTATTTAGATATCATCTGATTAAATATCTTTATATTTGTATCATATTAATTTTTCAGATTCAATATGGAACAGTTAAAGAGAATAGGAAGATACATCCTCCAAAAATTCAGCAAAATACAGCTGGCAATTATAGTTGTCCTTATTATTTGTTGTTTTGTTATTGGAGATAGTAACATCTTCTCTCGTTTCGGCTATGATCTGGAGATTCATAATTTGAAAACTCAAATCGAATATTATCAGGAGAAAACAGAAACTGATAAGCGAAAATTAAACGAACTTCGCTCTGATAAAGACAATATTGAGAAATTTGCACGCGAAAATTATTTGATGAAAAGAGAAGACGAAGAAGTATTTATCATCGAATAAACTACAGACCTACAACTTATGACCAAACCCAAAGATTTTATATTTAAGCTTTCGGCTCTACTTATATTAGCAGCTGCAATATCTTACATCTTCAACCCTGCCGTAGCAGCATATATTATGGCTATAGGTGTACTCGGTTTCGCAGGTGTAACTTTTACGACTCCATATCCGGGGAAAAGCTTAAGAGGAAAACGTTTATTCAGTATTCAGATATTCGGAATTGCTTTTATGGCAATCAGTACATACTTAATGTTCGTACAAAAAAATGAATGGGTAATTTCGATGCTTGTAGCAGCTTTCTTACTTCTCTATACCACACTTATGCTTTCGAAGGAATACAAAAAGGAGAAAGACGAAAACAAATAAGCCTCAATCTATTGAATAAACATAAGTTGTTATCTGTTCCATTTTTCGTTTTCGCTTCTTTAATTTAGCAGCAGTAAACCACGCTTTAGGATTACTTAAGTTTAAACCTCCAATTATTACCCCAAATCCATTATCTGAAAGTCCGGGAGGATTAATCACCATATTTTCCAATCCTATTTTTATCGAATTATTTAAATAATCAACCGTGTATTTTTCTTTTTTCTCATTATCAACGAGTTTATAAGTAGAGAAGATATCTTCTCTCGATATTATCGTTTTATTTTCGGAAGCCGACAGTATCGATGATTTTAACTGGTCTTTTCGCTCCTGCTTTAACCCGATTTTCGAGGTCTCCAGATTCTGACTTCTTGCACATAAAACCAGAGAGAATAATATTCCCAATGATAAAAAAAACTTAGTGGAGCAGGTATTTTGTGGCATCAGATTCGTTATTATATAAGTCGGACAACTTCAATTACCTTCCCAAGATAGACATTAATCATTTAAAGCCCAATAGCGTTAACACTATATAAGACTACGATCAGATGCCCAAGGATTCGTGTATAAACATTCGAAATTCAGAAACCAATTAAATACAATAAGCTTCCTTATTGATAGAGAAACATCTTTAATTATGATCTCTAAAATCCTTCTTTTTAACTAAATTACTCTAATATTATTGGTACATTTGTAACTCGATTTATGAAAGTCTTATGAAACATTTCAGTATATACTTAGGGACATTGTGCATTATTGCAATGTCTTTGTTTTCTTGTAACACAAAGAAAACCCCAACGCATGATAACAGTATGGAGCTTGATACAATCCATTCCGTACAAAACTATCATTGGGATAACGATTCTACACAGCCATCATGCAATTTAAAGTTGACTTTTATCTACCCAGTATCTTTTGATGATAAGGCAATATTAGATTCTCTTCAACGCATTTTCATCTCTTCTTTCTTTGATGAAACCTATGCCCTTTTTACTCCTCAGGAAGCAGTAGACAATTACGCCAAAGCCTATATAGAAAACTACAAAGAAGATATAAAGATATTCGCAGAAAATAACGATGCTCATGATGATAGTGAAGAGTATTTCTCATATTATGAGACAACTTCAAATCAAATAACCTTCAACAAAGGGGATATTCTTGTGTTTCAAATTACTCAGTCTAATTATAAAGGAGGAACAAGTTCTTATGAATTTCTTAAGAACCATGCAATTAATTTGAAAACGGGAAAACTTATAACCGAAGATGATATCTTCAAACCCGGATATGAGAAGCTCTTAACTACTATCTTTAGAGATTATTTGATAAAATCAAACAAAGTACAGTCACTTAATGAACTTGAAGACTTGGGGTATTTTGGTATTGAAGAAATGGTTCCTAACGATAATTTCCTATTGGATGACAAAGGAATAACATATATTTTCAACAAAGGTGAATATTCTGCTTATAAACTTGATGCAATTAAAATATTTATTCCCTATAACGAGATAGAGCTGGTCTTAAAAGACGATTCTCCAATCTCTCATTTTTTTTCAAAATAAAATATCAATGGATATACTATTAAAATATTTCCCAAATCTCACAGATAAGCAGAAAAGTCAATTTGCAGCATTATACGATTTATATCTCGATTGGAACTCTAAGATAAATGTTATCTCAAGAAAGGATATCGAGAATCTGTATATACATCACGTTCTTCATTCTTTGGCTATTGCC
The DNA here is from genome assembly GCF_003201355.1 of Indolivaga alginatilytica. Classification (GTDB taxonomy): domain Bacteria; phylum Bacteroidota; class Bacteroidia; order Bacteroidales; family Dysgonomonadaceae; genus Dysgonomonas_A; species Dysgonomonas_A alginatilytica. The sequence continues at coordinate 255,804 of NZ_QICL01000002.1, read as the reverse complement.
AAAGTAATCAAATTTAAAGAAGGGAGTAAAATTCTAGACGTAGGAACAGGTGGGGGCTTTCCGGGAGTGCCATTAGCTATACTTTTCCCCGAATCAACATTCTTATTGGTTGACAGTATCGGAAAGAAAATAAAGGTAGCTACAGAAGTCTCAAACGCGATTGGCTTAACCAATATCAGTTTCAGACATTGCAGAGCCGAAGAAGAAAAAGGAAAATTCGATTTTGTGGTGAGCCGAGCTGTAATGCCTTTAGGAGATTTAATTAAGATTATCCGTAAGAATGTATCACAGGAACAAAAAAACCCTCTTCCCAATGGTCTTATCTGCTTAAAGGGAGGTGAGCTGGAGGGAGAGATATCTCCATTCCGAAAATATGCAGAAGTGGACGAACTTAAGAATTTTTTTGATGAAGAATTTTTCGACACAAAAAAAGCTGTATACGTTCCCATATAAGTTCGCCGACCTTTCTTTTACTTTGGTAAAAAGAATACCCGGAGCCCGTTAAAAGTATAGATACAACACTAAATAGGTATTACAACCTAATTGCATTTATGATGAATATCAAAATTTTCGAATTTAACCCTATAGCAGAAAATACATACGTATTGTATGATGAAACAAACGAGTGTGTTATTATTGACGCCGGCTGTTTTTATCCTGATGAGAAACAGGAGCTTCTCGATTTTATTCTGGACAATAATCTGGTTGTAAAACACCTATTAAATACACATTTACATTTTGATCATGTATTCGGCAATAAATTTATTCTGGATCAATTTCATCTAAAAACAAAAGCCCATCAGGCTGATCAGTTTTTACTTGAAGGCATGCCTGCACAGATGAGGATGTTCGGATTTAAAGATGGTGAAGACGCTCCGGAAATAGGTACGTATATAAAGGAAAATGACACAATTGAATTCGGCAATCAAAAGCTATTGGTTTTGGAAGTTCCGGGGCATTCACCCGGTAGTGTTGCGTTTTACAGCGCCGAAGGTAATTGTGCAATTGTAGGAGATGCCTTATTTAGAGGCAGTATCGGTCGTACCGACTTAGCTCAAGGAAATCAAGACCAACTTCTGCAGGCAATACGTCAAAAGCTATTCACCCTACCTGCCGAAACAGTTGTTTATCCCGGTCATGGACCTAAAACAACTATTGCTCAGGAAATGAGAAGCAATCCGTTTTTTGGAGGCAGATAATTCCGACTCTATTAAAGAAACGATATACATACAAGTATAACTATAATAAAGAAAGAGATTACCTTAGGTAATCTCTTTCTTTATTATGTATAACCTCTTAATGAGGCTAGATATAGTACTTATCTGATTCTATTCAATGACTGAATCAATTTTTCATCAGCCTTGATCTTCGATAATGCCAGCACTGTCAATATCAATGATATTGCAGGAAATGCCAGCCCATACTCTACTTTCGAGAATTCGGCACTCAATGCTGTTTGCCCAGCATACAAGTAAAACACAAACGCTGCATAAAAAAGAATGATACATACTATCGATGTATAACACATCTTTATTTGTACTTTCCGTTTCTTAAACAAGAATATAACCACGAAGCTCAACAAAGCACTCACAACCGAAAGAGCAGCTACAACCCATGTCGGATAAGAAAGAGTTATTGCATCTTCGAAAATCCCTATACTCTTAAAAAGATAGAAACTATCGGGCGTACCTAGTAATACAGCCAGAGGACTACATACAGTTACAGCCATAAGAATGGCTGCAATTAGTAAATATACGGATTGTATACGTTGTATCATTTAAAAATTATCTTTGTCCTTATTTGGATTTCTATAATATACTTTACCTTCAGTATATTCCTGAGCAGCAATTAAAGCAGCTTTAGGTAATTTTTCGTAATATCTGGAAATTTCGATTTGCTCACGGTTTTCGAAAACCTCTTCCAAATTATCACTATAAGAAGCAAACTCCTGAAGTTTTCTATCCAGATCCTGTTTCATTTCTACAGCTATCTGATTTGCTCTCTTACCGATAATACGTACTGTTTCGTAAACGTTTCCTGTATCTGCAGACAAGGTCATCATATCTCTGGTGATTGTATTGCTTGGTGCATTTGTCTTCTTGTAATCCATAACTTTAATTCGCTATAATGAATGTGATGTTTATTTACTTTCTAATTTCTTTTCGTTTTCTATTTCTTCATCTGTCATACCTTCGATCTTTAGATCAAGCGCTCTGACAGCCCGACGATAATATCTGTCTGCCTCTCTTTTATATTTCCCTTCAGGAAACATATTCAAATAATTATAATGTTCGTCAATAACATCCCTATAACGTTCGGCTGTACGCTCTACAATACTCTGCGATGCTACTTCATGACGAGACCTTAAAATCAGAATCTGAAATTCTTCTCTATATTGTGAGTATGGATAAGTTTTTAGAGCTTCCCGTGCAGTAATTACACATGACTCGTAATTATTACCCATGTAATTACCTAAATTGAAATACAAACGGCATGCCATAAGTTCTTTAAGAGCTAATTTTTCCTGCATTTCGAATAAATAATCCTGTACTAACTGTACTTTATCACTTTGCGGATATATTTCTAAGAAAGTCTGGAATTCCTGCATCGATTTATATGTATTAGTCTGATCCAATCTAACATCTGGAATATCTAAGTACAAACCATAAGCGGCATTAAACCTAGCCAATTCGGTAAACTCTCCTTTAGGATAAGTTGTATAATAAGCCTTGAAATACTGTGTTGCTGTTGTATAATCTTTATCGTAGAAAAAACTCTGAGCTAACAGAAATAATGACTCTTCGGCATGAGATGTCCCCTTAAATATAGGAACCAACTCTTCCAATAATGTGGATGCTCTACCATACTTCTTCTCATCAAAATACTTCTTTGCATAAGTGTACTTCAATTCATAATCGGTGCTTTTAAGTATTTTGTTGTATTCGCCACACGAAGTAGCCACCAACAGAGTAAGTACAAATACTAAGAGAATTCTTATTTTCATTATTTCAGAATGAGATTTTGAGTCACAAATTTAAGTAAAGCTTTTAGATTTTGAAAATAAAGTTTTTTTTTTAAGTTATTTTGAGATACTTACCTTTTTAGGTTTCCCTCGAAAACAACCCTAAGCACCACTCATCTCCAAGAATATCAACATATTATCTACATAATCTCTATTATTCGATAACCTAGGAACTTTATTCTGTCCGCCTGCTTTTCCTTTATATTTTAGCCAATTATAGAAACTGTCTTTAGGTAAAACACGAATTACCGGATCTTGAAGTGATAAATTATGGGATCTTTTTGCCTCATAATCCGAATTTGCCTTCTTTAAAGCATTATCCAAAGTTACTCTAAATAAATGGATATCCGCAGGTTCTACATCGAATTCGATTAACCACTCGTGCGCTCCTGCCGAATTGTCCCCAAAATAAATTGGAGCCGCCGTATACTCTACAATATGAGCGCCTGTAACAGCGCATGCCTCACTCAAAGCACTCTCCGCATTATCAATAATAACCTCTTCACCAAAAGCATTGATAAAGTGTTTGGTACGACCTGTTATTTTAAATAGATAAGGAGTTGTAGATGTAAATTCGATAGTATCTCCAATCATATATCGCCAAAGACCTCCATTTGTAGTGATCAGGACAGCATAATTCTGACCTATTTCAACTTCTTCAAGCGTCAGAGTCGTTGGATTATCAGAATCCCACTCACTCATGGGAACAAACTCGTAATATATGTTATTGTCGAGCATCAAAAGCATATCCTTTGAATCACCCGAATACTGTGAACCAAAAAAACCTTCGGATGCGTTATAAGTCTCCCAATAAATCATCGAATCTTTATTTATAAGCTTCCGATACTGATCTTCGAAAGGGGTAAAACTAACTCCTCCATGAAAAAACACTTCCAGATTAGGCCATAAGTCGGTCAATTCACGACCTGTATCCACTGTAATCTTTTTCAAAAGAACCAATAACCAAGAAGGAACTCCCATAAAGGCTCTCACATCTTTTCTTATAGCATAATCGGTTAACTCCTGCAATTTTGACTCCCAATCGGGAATAAGAGATATTCTTTCGGGAGTCCTGCTATACTTTGCCCAGAATTTTAAGTTCTTAATGAGTATTGCCGAAATATCTCCGGTAAAAATTCCATCTCCAATATTATTAACCTGCTTACTGCCTCCTAATACAAGAGTCTTCCCTAAGAAAAACTTAGCCTGGGGATTACTATGTGCATATAATGCAAGCATTTGTTGCCCACATTTGTAATGACCTTGTATTAGAGATTCTTGGGTTACAGGAATATATTTACTCTTATCGTTTGTAGTTCCCGATGACATGGCAAACCATTTCACAGGTTTATTCCAAAGTACATCTTGCCGCTTATCTATCAGAATTTTTTCGAGATAGGGTTTCAAATCCTCGTAATGAAAAACAGGAACCGATTTTCTGAAATCGTCTTTGTTTTTAATAGACGCAAAATCATACTGGACTCCAATATAAGTATTGGTTCCAGATTTGATAAGATAGTTAAGTATTTTTTCTTGTGTAAGAATTGGGTTATTTATAAACTGCTCAACCTCTCTGTACTTAAAATCCAAATATTTATGTACTAAAGATGAGATCATCCTATTTTACTAATTTTTCGCAGTCTATCTTCGTCCATTATTTTTATTTTTCGCCCATCCAAAGCAATAATATGCTCATCTACAAATGTAGACAATGTTCGGATCGCGTTTGAAGTAGTCATATTTGACAGGTTAGCTAAATCTTCTCTCGACAGGTAGATGCTGATAGTAGCACCATCTTCTTCCAAACCATAATTTTCCAGCAAGAAAACCAATGACTCGGCAAGCCTCCCACGAATATGCTTCTGAGTAAGACTAACTACCCGTTCGTCAGCAATACCAAGATCGGTAGATAATTCTGTAATAAAATACATTGCCAACTTGGTGTTTACCATAACTAGCTGCTCTATAAGTACCATAGGAATAAGACAAACCGTAGAAGCCTCGAAAGCTGAAGCATTTGTCACATAAGGTTCTTTAGCAAAGTAAGCCCGGTATCCAAAATTCTGGACAGGGCGTATCATTCGGATAATCTGGCTACGTCCGCCAACCCCGTTCTTAAAGATTTTAACCTTCCCTTTTAAGAGACACATCAAATCTTTGGGAACCTCTTCTTCACAATAAATGATTTCATTTTTTTTGAGGTGAAGAATCTTCGCTGCATCTTTTACGAGTTCACGTTCATTTTCCTCCAGAAGAGCCCACATGTCAGGGATGCTAGCTTCAAAGCTGATTACATCTCCCTTATCTTTTATCATATAACGCCATTTTTACTAGGTATCTGATATATAAGACACCGAATATAGGAGCAAATATAAATATTATTTATTCATTATCTGAGTTTTCGAGGTGATAAAAAAATGATATAAAAATTACAATAATATATTCGCCCTTAAAATCGAAGGTCAAATAGCATCAACAATAATTTAATATTCAACAAATTAATCATATTAACTCGGGAATTGATCATAACTAAAATGAAAAAGAGAAATAAATTTGAATATTGGAATAATATAAACTATTTTTGTGCCACTAAAAAAATTATCTTTATTCTGAGTCAGAAGCGATATAGCTGGATTTAGTAGATCGACCGAATTAATTACATAACAATATATAAAATACAAGCGAAAGATGGATACATCTCTTATAAACGTAGATAGCGTAAATGCTATACTTAAGGTAGACGTAAAGAAAGCTGATTATCAAGGAAAAGTCGATGAGGCTATCAAAACTTTTCGCAAAAAGGCGAATGTACCGGGATTCCGTCCGGGAACTGTACCAGTAGGTATGGTTAAAAAAATGCACGGAAAATCGATCCTTGCCGAAGAGGTGAACAAATTAGTTGGTGAAGGAATCTACAATTACATACAAGAAAACAAACTTAATATATTAGGTGAACCTCTTCCTAACGAAGAAAAACAACAACCTGTTGATTTTTCTAAAGAAGAAGATTTCGAGTTTTTCTTTGATATTGCTCTTGCTCCTGAAGTTAAATTGGCTTTGAGCAAAAAAGACAAAATCACTTATTACAAAATAGCAGTAGGACAAGATTTAGTTGACAAACAAATCGCTTCTTACAAAGCAAACTACGGTAAATACGAAACTGTCGAAGAGGGCGCTAAACCAACTGACCTTCTTAAAGGTGAAGTAGTAGAGCTAGAAGGTGGCAAACCTAAAGACGGTGGTATCCGCGTAGAAGGAGCTGTTTTGATGCCTTCTTATATGAAAGACGAAGAAGAGCAAGCTAAATTTGCAGATGTAAAGAAAGGTGCAACTATCGTTTTCAACCCAGGTAAAGCTTACGAAGGAAACGAAACTGAAATAGCTTCGTTCTTACATATCGAAAAAGATGCAGTAGAATCTATTGCTGCTGAATTTTCATTCACTGTAAACGAAATTACTCGTTACAAAGAGGCTGATTTGGATCAAGCATTATTCGACAAAGTATTTGGAGAAGGAACTGTTACAACTGAGGCTGATTTTATCGCTAAAGTAAAAGAAACTCTTCAAACACAATTAGCTCCAGATAGCGACTACAAATTCTTATTGGATGCACGTGTATTACTTGAAGAAAAAGCAGGTAATCTTGAATTCCCAGATGCATTCCTAAAAAGATGGTTAATGGCAACAGGTGCTGACAGAACTGCAGAATCTCTAGAGGCCGATTACCCTAAAATCATCGAAGATCTTAAATTCCATTTAATCAAAGAACAATTAGTGAAAGAAAACGATCTTAAGATCGAAGAAGCTGATGTTCGTGCTGTAGCTCTACAAGCAGCTCGTGTACAATTTGCTCAATACGGAATGATGGGTATGCCTGATGATGTTCTTGCAAATTATGCAAACGAAATGCTTAAGAACAAAGAAACTTCTCGCAACTTGGTTGACAAAGCAATGGAAGAAAAAATCGTTGCATGTCTTAAATCTATCCTTGGAGTAGAAGAGAAAGAAATGAGTCTTGACGAATTCAAAAAATTCTTCGAAGGAGAAGCTAACGCTGAATAAAGACCCCTATTCATAATATTGCAATAAAAAAATAAGGTCTATACGAAGAGACCTTTGCCTCTAATCTTAAGAAAGACAAAGTTTTTATTTGTTGGTTTCCAATAATTATTTATAACTTTGTTTTAGACTAAGCTCCAATGGCAAAGGTCTCTTTTTTATTTGCTGCACAACAAGGTCTAAGACCTGTTTATTGCTTCAACAGGTTATTAAGTTATAATCTAAATAACATACAAAATAGTTACTGTAACTTACGACATTAAAAGTTAGGCATAAAATTTGCAGTCTCCTAGATGAATTAATAATTAAAGATATAAACAACTATGAATGATTTTAGAAAATACGCAACCAAGCATATTGGTTTGAACGGATTGGCTCTCGATCAATACATGGATATAACCAGCAGCTATATTTCACCAACCATCATTGAAGAACGTCAACTTAATGTTGCGCAAATGGACGTGTTCTCACGTTTAATGATGGACCGTATCATTTTCCTTGGTACCGGTATCGACGATTATACTGCCAATGTTATTCAGGCACAATTACTTTATTTAGATTCTGCCGATTCGGGTAAAGATATTTCTATCTATATCAATTCACCGGGAGGATCAGTATATGCCGGATATGGAATATACGACACTATGCAATTTATCAGTAGCGATGTATCTACAATTTGTACAGGTATGGCAGCTTCTATGGCAGCAGTACTGTTGGTTGCAGGACAAAAAGGCAAACGTTTCGGCTTGAAACACTCACGTACCATGATACACCAACCTCTAGGTGGTGCACAAGGGCAAGCTTCTGATATAGAGATTACTGCTCGTGAGATTGCTAAAGTAAAACAAGAACTATATGCTATTATAGCAGATCACTCCGGACAAACTATCGAAAAGGTTGCTCAGGATTCGGATCGTGATTATTGGATGAATTCTACTGAAGCTAAAGACTACGGTATGATTGACGAAATATTAGTTCGAACAAAATAATGCATACATATCATTGTTAATGACTTAATAATTGGCTGCTTAATTTTTTAGGCAGTCAATTATTCGTTTGTAGACATTCGCAATAGATAATAAATACATTTCAAAAACAGGTCTGTGACCTTAAATAAAAAATATGGCTAAAAAAGGAACAAACGATACCTGTAGCTTCTGTGGACGACCAGATAGCGATGTCAATTTATTAATTGCAGGAATATCAGCTCATATCTGCGACAAATGCGTAGATCAGGCATATCTTATAGTGAAAGATTCTCTAAAATCAGACAAGGGCTTTGGAGGTTTACTTGACAGAAAGACATTGCCAAATCCAAAACAAATAAAAGAATTCTTGGATCAATATATTATTGGACAAGATGATGCTAAACGCTACCTCTCGGTTTCGGTATATAATCACTACAAAAGATTATTACAGGAAGTCGGCGAAGATGATATTGAGATCGAAAAATCTAATATTATCATGGTAGGACCTACCGGAACGGGTAAAACGATGCTGGCACGTACAATCGCAAAACTATTACATGTACCATTCGCAATAGTGGATGCTACTGTATTGACCGAAGCGGGATATGTAGGGGAAGATATCGAAAGTATATTGACCCGTCTTTTGCAAGCTGCCGACTACGATGTTGCTGCTGCAGAACGTGGTATCGTATTTATTGACGAAATAGATAAGATAGCCCGTAAAGGAGATAACCCTTCTATCACTCGTGATGTAAGCGGCGAAGGTGTACAACAAGGTTTATTGAAATTATTGGAAGGTTCTATAGTGAATGTTCCACCTCAGGGAGGACGTAAACATCCTGACCAAAAGATGATAGCCGTAAATACGAAAAATATACTTTTCGTATGTGGAGGTGCTTTTGATGGTATCGAGCGTAAGATAGCACAACGTCTGAATACTCGTGTTGTAGGATATTCTTCTGCTCTGAAAAATGCAGACATTGACAGGAAAGAATTATTGAAATATATAACTCCTCAGGATTTAAAATCTTTTGGATTAATTCCTGAAATTATTGGTCGTCTGCCTATTCTTACTTATTTGAATGCGTTGGATCATTCGGCTTTAAGAAGAATTCTGACCGAGCCTAAAAACTCAATTATCAAACAATACCTGAAATTGTTTACAATGGATGATGTGGAATTGACCTTTGACGAAGATGTATATGATTACATAGTGGACAAAGCCGTTGAGTATAAATTGGGAGCCAGAGGGCTTCGTTCAATAGTAGAAACAGTGATGATGGAAGCCATGTTTACCATCCCATCGAGCAAAGAAAAGAGCTTGCATATAACAAAAGACTATGCTATAAAGCAATTGGAAAGCTCGAATCTGGACAGGCTGAAAAATTCTTATGAATAAATCTCATTTTTCTATTAAAAAAAAATCTTTTTCTATTGTATTTTTGACTTAAGAAGTTATCTTCGTATGATATAAGTGAACAAAAGTATTTAATGATATACTTTCAAATCAAAACAGGCTCTGGTTGATATACTACCAAAGCAATAAAGAGGTCTTAGACCTTCATTACATTTTCAAAAATAACGAGTGTAGGTTATGCCTATTTTTGATATTCCATTTATGCGATTTAATTAAACTATGTCAAAACGAGAAGATCTATTAATTGAAAATCTGAAAAAACATTTTGGATTTGATAAATTCAAGGGTAACCAGGAGGCTATCATTCAGAATGTTTTGGCGGAAAAAGATACTTTTGTTTTGATGCCGACAGGAGGTGGCAAATCTCTTTGCTATCAGCTTCCTGCAATATTGATGGAGGGTACAGCTATTATTATATCCCCATTGATTGCATTGATGAAAAATCAGGTCGATGCCATGCGCAACTTCAGCGAAGAAGATGGGATAGCTCACTTTTTGAACTCATCGTTAAACAAGGCTTCCATTGAATTGGTAAAAGCTGACGTAGTATCGGGCAAAACAAAATTATTATATGTAGCTCCCGAGTCTTTAACGAAAGAAGAAAACATCGATTTTTTGCGACATATCAAGGTGTCGTTTTATGCGATAGACGAAGCACACTGTATCTCGGAATGGGGACACGATTTCAGACCCGAATACAGACGTATCAAACCCATTATTATGGAGATCGGGCAACGTCCGCTTGTAGCCTTAACCGCTACAGCAACACCTAAAGTACAGCACGACATCCAGAAGAGTCTGGGTATGTTGGATGCAAAAATTTACAAATCATCTTTTAATCGCGAAAACCTTTATTACGAAGTTCGACCCAAAACAGAGAAAGTAGATCGGGACATTATCCGTTATATTAAATCTCAGGCTGGAAAATCAGGTATCGTATATTGTTTAAGCAGAAAGAAAGTAGAAGAATTCGCAGAAATTCTTCGTGCCAATAATATAAATGCGCTTGCATATCATGCAGGGTTAGATGCCTCTACACGCGGAGAGAATCAAGACTCGTTCTTAATGGAAAAAGTGGATGTAATTGTAGCCACTATTGCTTTTGGAATGGGAATTGACAAACCCGATGTCAGGTATGTGATCCATTATGATATGCCCAAAAGTCTCGAAGGATATTATCAGGAGACAGGACGTGCAGGACGTGACGGAGGCGAAGGGCAATGTGTTGCATTCTATTCTTATAAAGATTTGCAAAAACTCGAAAAGTTTATGCAAGGAAAACCTGTAGCCGAACAGGAAATAGGCAAGCAACTTCTTCTTGAAACTGCAGCTTATGCTGAGACAGCGATGTGTCGTAGAATAGTTCTATTACATTATTTCGGAGAAAAATATAATCAACATAATTGTGGTAATTGTGACAATTGTATAAACCCTAAAAAACAAGTGGAAGCTCAAGATTTATTATTAACAGCGATAGAAGCTGTGCTAGCATTAAAAGAAAAATTTAAGACCGAGTATGTGATTAATTTCCTTAGAGGGAAAGAAACATCTGAGATTGAAACCTACGGACATCAAGAGTTAGAGGCATTTGGATCTGGCGAAGAGACAAACGACGAAACTTGGAATGCCGTTATAAAACAGGGGTTAATTGCGGGTTATCTGGACAAGGATATTGAAAACTACGGTTTACTGAAAGTTACCAAAAAAGGAAAAGACTTTTTAAAGAAACCAGTTTCATTCAAAATTGCTCAAGAAGAGGATTTTGATGATGAAAATGATGATGAGGTAGTTATCAAAGGCGGTGGCGGAAGTTCGGCTGTCGATCCTGTACTATTCTCGATAATGAAAGACCTTCGTAAGAAGATGTCTAAAAAGCTGAATGTTCCTCCTTACGTAATATTTCAAGATCCTTCATTGGAATCGATGGCTACCATCTATCCTACAAGTATCGACGAATTACAAAATATACCGGGTGTGGGAGCAGGTAAAGCTAAAAGATACGGTGCTGAATTTGTTGAAATCATCAAAAAGCACGTAGAAGAAAACGAAATTGAACGCCCTGAAGATTTACGTGTTAGAACAGTAGCAAATAAATCGAAGCTAAAAGTAGCGATAGTTCAAAGTATCGACCGTAAGGTTGCACTCGATGACCTTGCTGAATCAAAAGGTATAGAATTTCCAGAATTATTGGTAGAACTTGAAGCGATTGTTTACTCGGGTACCAAAATAAATATCGATTATTTCTTGAATGAAGTGATAGACGAAGATCATATGGCAGACATCTTTGACTACTTTCAGGAAGCCGAATCGGATGATCTTGAAGATGCAATTAATGAACTAGGCATGTTTACAGAAGAAGAAATTCGTCTGGTAAGAATCAAGTTCATTTCCGATATGGCAAATTAATTGCAGTTAACAGCCATCAGTTAACAGTTCACAAGACTAGCTCTTGCATCTTGTTTATTTGTCAACTCGTTTACTAAAAGAATAAATGAAGAGAGCTATTTTTCCGGGTACATTCGACCCATTTACAATTGGTCATGCATCACTGGTTCGAAGAGGATTAAACGTGGTTGATGAGATTGTTATCTCAATTGGAATTAACGATAGTAAAAGAAGTTATTTTTCCTTGGAGCAACGAATCAAAATGATAGAAAAATTGTATGCGGATGAGCCTCGTGTTTCGGTAGGTTCGTACGATTCCCTGACTGTTGATTTTGCAAACAAGGTAGATGCAAAATTTATTATCCGAGGAATAAGATCCGTTAATGATTTTGAATACGAGAAAACTATTGCTGACATGAATCGCAATATCTCGGGTATCGAAACATTGGTACTCTTTACTGAGCCTGAGCTTACTCATATTAGCTCAACAATCGTTCGGGAACTTTTGCGTTACAAACACGATGTCAGTAAATTTATACCGGATGGAATTGATATTAATACAGACTAAGACCATTAAATTGGAATAAAATAAAACTATCCAAAGAGTCAAGTAAGAGCCTTTGCTTGACTCTTTTCTATAAAATAAGGTCACAGACCTTTTATTACTTTAGAACTATAACTATTATAACCTGTTATAATTCTAAGATATATCACTTAATACTTTTATTTACTTAAAAGAGAACGCAGTATGAAAAAGACACTGTTATTGATAATAACCTGTACATTTATTTTTGTTAATACGATTTCGGCACAATACGCGATGAGTCAGGGGACTAAGAAATTAGCCACGACTATGACTTTAATAGAGAGAATGTATGTTGATACTGTTGATGACGAAAAGTTAGCAGAAGATGCAATCGTAGCCATACTAAAGGAACTCGATCCTCATTCCTCTTATCTAAGTGCTGAAACTGTAGCCGATATGAATGAACCGTTGGAAGGTAATTTCGATGGAATAGGTATATCATTTAACATGATCTCAGACACGCTCTATGTGATAGAAACAATAGCCGACGGCCCTTCGGAGCGCGTAGGCTTACTACCGGGCGATCGTATCATAGCAGTGAACGATACAGCCATTGCAGGCGTTAATATGAATACACGTGATATTATGAAGCGGCTGAAAGGACCAAAAGGAACTAAGGTGAATATAAAAGTGCTTCGCCGAGGTGTCCAAAAACCAATAAGTTTTCAGATAGTACGTGCAAAAATTCCTATTTATAGTCTGGATGCAGCCTATATGATTGATGATAAGACGGGATACATTCGTTTGAGCCGTTTTGGGGCTACAACAGTTGCCGAATTTAAAGAAGCCTTAATTAAGCTTTCAGCTCAGGGATTACAGAATCTAATTCTGGACTTAGAAGGTAATGGCGGTGGCTATTTAAATGCTGCGACAGAACTTGCTGATGAATTCTTAGATAAAGATAAACTTATTGTTTATATGGAAGGTACTCATCAAGCCAGAACCAGTGACTCAACAACAGATAGAGGTTTGTTTGAGAAAGGTAAATTAGTAATTCTGGTTGATGAAGGTTCGGCTTCGGCTAGCGAGATCGTATCGGGAGCAGTTCAGGATTGGGATAGAGGTTTAATTGTGGGCAGACGTACATTTGGAAAAGGTCTTGTTCAAAGACAGTTTCCCCTACCCGATGGATCTATGATTCGTTTGACAGTAGCACGTTATTACACACCTACCGGACGTTCTATTCAGAAGCCATATACACATGGAGATCAGGATTCGTACAATAAAGATCTGATTGACAGATACAACAGAGGTGAAATGATGAATGCGGACAGCATCCATTTCCCTGATTCTTTGAAATATAAAACACTCGTAAACGAGCGTACCGTATATGGTGGTGGAGGTATCATGCCCGACTATTTTGTACCAATAGATACTGCTGAGTATACAGAATACAGCGGGCGCATAAATGCAATGGGTATCATCTATCGACTGTCATTACAAACAGTGGACTCTAATAGAAAAGAGCTTCTGAAGAAATATCCGACTATCGAGAAATTCAAAAAAGAATATGAGGTATCGGATGAATTACTTTCCAAAATGGTAAAGATGGCAACCGATGATAAGATAGAATATAAAGAAGATCAGTATCTGAGATCTAAAGAGCAATTTAAGCGCAGAATAAAAGCCTTAATGGCAAGAGATCTATTCAACACTGAGGGATATTTCAAAATTATCAATGATGAAAGTGAAATCTTCAAAAAGGGTCTTGAAATTATAAACAGTGATACTGAATACAATAAATTACTTCAATAAGAAGTATCAAGAAAGAAAAGAATAAACATCAATAGATTATGACAGCAAGAAAAGTGTATAAAGAAATTTCAAAAGCTCTAACTGATGCAATTAACAGTTTGAACGAAGAGTATGCAGGTAGTTCTTTAACTGATATATTTCTTGTTGTCGATAAAGATAGTGGCAGCCTATCAGTTTTTGATGACGAAGAAAACTTATTGTCTCAAATCATAGTGGAGGCATGGGCTTCAGAAGATGACGACCAAATTATTGCCCGCCAATTAAGAGAGGTTGTGGAGCAATTCGACATGGATAATAAGTTTGACTCTCTTGATGTGTTTAAGCCATTCTCTATTAATATTGCTGATGAAAATCTAGTGGTTCAGGAGGAATTATTGGTTATTGAGGATGATTCAATTATCCGAATCGAAAATGATTTCCTAAGCCGTATCGACAAAGAATTCGACGATTTTTTAGATAAACTGCTGAAAGAATAAGATTACTCCTTATTCCCGCACAGCTACTCCAAGATAGATTAAAGTCTCAGACTTTTTTATTACTTTGGCTAGTGTAATAATCGCAGATGGTTATGGCTCAAATGTAGCAATAAATAGATGAATTTACTTATAGGATGAAACAATTAAATATTAATATAAAGAATAAACGAGCAACTTTCGACTATGAGTTACTCGATACATACACTGCCGGAATAGTATTAACCGGAACCGAAATTAAATCAATCAGATTAGGAAAAGCCAGTCTGGTTGATACTTTTTGTATATTCGAGAAAGATGCCCTCTGGGTAAGGAACATGAATATTACTGAATATTTCTACGGTTCATACAATAACCACGTAGCTCGCAGAGACCGTAAACTTCTACTCAATAAAAAAGAACTAAAAAAAATTCAGAGATCTGTTAAAGAAACAGGCTATACAATTGTTCCTACACGCCTATTTCTTAACGACAGGGGATTGGCAAAATTAAATATTGCAATTGCACGAGGTAAAAAGCAATATGACAAACGACAAACTCTAAAAGAAAAAGACGATAAAAGAATGATGGATAGAATAATGAAAAAGTAACGTGGAATGAATTATAATAAAAAAAGAATAACGGAAGATAATACTAATAAGATTATTCTGGGATTATCTCTTCTTATTTTTTTCATCTTAGTTTTTTTACTAAATCGATTATATCCCATCCATTCCGATGATTGGATGTACTCATTTATATTCAATGAAACTCCTCCCAAACGAATTGAGAGCGTGCTCGATATATTTGTATCACAATACAATCATTATCTGTATTGGGGCGGACGAAATGTAGTTCATTTCATCGATCAGCTTTTGTTATTGCTGAATCCTATTATCAGAGAGATACTTAATAGTATAGCTTATGTTCTTTTCGCATTCATAATATACAGAATAGCCAATAACGGAAGACCAACTAACCCCTATTTATTTTTACTTATCAATTTATTGCTCTGGTTATTAACACCGGTATTTCCTCAAACAGTTATTTGGATTACAGGCAGTAGCAATTATTTATGGGGCACCTTAATCATCGTTGCATTTCTATCATACTATTATAGCTTTTATTTAAACGAAAAAAAGGATAAAGGCGTTCTTAGAAACATTCTGTTTTTAATTTTTGGAGTTGTTGCAGGATGGACAAATGAAAACTCCGCCATTGCACTTATTTTTATTCTATTCAATATACTTCTGTATTTTAAGATAAGAAAGATTAAAATTCCTTTATGGGCTACCTATGGCTTTATTGGAGTTTGCATAGGTTGCATCATTATGTTGTTAGCACCCGGTAATTTCATCAGGTCAAAAGATACTCATGCAGCGTTTAATCTGACTGACAAACCATTTATGGATGTATTGCAGTACAAAGCCCGAAATATATATTGGATATACAAATATGTCAATTCAATAGGTATTCTTATCGTAATATATGCATGCTTCACGTTTCTCTTTTTCTGTCAGAATAAGGATAGCAGGAATTACAAAGCGTGGTTTGGCTCATTATTGTTTTTCACAGCAGCTCATGTCTCGGCTTTTGCAATGATTGGCTCGCCTATATTTCCACTTCGTGCAACATTCTGCCTGTCAAGTTTTATGATCATATCAATATCTATACTCTATGCAAATATCAGTTTGAGTAATCTGACTCTTAAAATCGGAAATATTTTGATATTGATCGGAGGAACTGTTATCTTCGCATTTACTTATTCGGTGAGATACCAAGTATTATCTTCTCTTTCCGATAGATATCAAGTAAGAGAGTTATACATAGAAGACCAAAAAAAGATAGGTAATAAGGATATTGTATTGAAAGAATATCCAATTGTACTCCCTCCTGAATTTGATTTTGAAGATATCTCGGATAATCCGAAATCTTGGCGAAATACGATGTGCTCCGACTATTATAAATTAAATTCTATAAAACGGACAAATCCGTAAACAGCACTAACACCTCGCAATGGAAAAAAATTATAGACAAATCACCTGTCGTTATCAGATAATAGATACGTTTCATTCGGTAGAAGGAGCAACAAAATCTATTTTGAATACATTTTTTTGTTTCTAGAGGTCTTATTCTTCTGCTGAATATTACCTCTCCATTGTATGCTGAAGCTTTGGGATATACTTTTATCACTAAATTTGGGTTAATTCGAGAAATAACAAATAAATAATTACTATCAGACTAAGACTTGGCATTAGAATTAAAACCGGCCATGTCAGCACACTAAGTAATAAACTCATGAATAATTTTATTTTTAATCATCTGGATTATGTACAAATACACACAAGATATGATTACCCTTTATCAAAAAATAGAGAATAAATTATCTGAAAAGAAAGTCGTCTTTTCGATTTTCGGCATTCTTATTTTATCTTTTTTCTCCCTTATACTTTTGCTGAATATTTTATATCCGATATACGGTGATGACTGGCGCTACTCATTTATTGGAGGGACAGACGTCACAGAAAGGGTAACAAGTTTTTCTGACATTCTACAATCTCAATATTGCCATTATTTTGGGCATGGAGGTCGATCCGTCGTACATGTACTGGCTGAATCATTATTGCTTATAAATGGTTATTGGATGGATATTCTGAACAGCATCGCTTATATTATTTTCACATATGTTATCTATAAAATAGCCAATTTGAATAATAAGATTAATATGTCTCTATACTTTTTTATTAATATATTAATCTGGTTCTATCAACCCTCATTTGGGCAAACTTTTTTGTGGATAACAGGTAGTGCTAATTACCTCTGGGGTACTCTTATTATTATCTCTTTTCTTTATTTTTATTGCCGTGCTTTTATATCAGAACAAAGTGAAAATTCTATATCTAAAGATATTCTATTCTTTCTTGCTGGAATAATTGCGGGTTGGACAAATGAAAATACTGTGATTGGCATGATATTTATTATTTTCAGCCTCATTATTTATCTCAAAATAAAAAAGATAAAAACGCCAAGATGGATGATTTACGGAGTAATCGGCGTTCTTATTGGATTTATAATTATGATTATAGCTCCGGGAAATTATATAAGATATGATTCAGCCACTATAGATAATACTCTCATAAAAGAATCTAAAATCATTTATTATTTTACACGAACATTACCAGTCATAGGAGAGTTCTATAAGATAATACTACCTTTAGTATTAATATACTTGCTAATACTAGCAACATATATACACTTTGAGAAGAATTGGAATCAAAAGATCGTATTTTTATCATTCATACTCTGTATTGCCGGAATTATTGCAGACTTAGCAATGATTGCCTCTCCTGAGTTTGAACTTCGAGTTTTATTTGGAGCAATTACATTCTATATAATTGCCATTGGATTACTATATGCCAATATAAAGATAAACTCGATGTATCTATTCACGATAAAGAGTATTCTTATTATTTACTCTATTATTAATTTTGTTCCGCTATATACAAAAGGTTATAAGGATGTAAATAATTTTAGTAGAATAATGAAGGAGAGAGAAGTGATTATAGACAAACAAATAAATAAATCCGATTTTGAATTTGTTTCTGATGAAAGGTTCGTTCCTAAGACCAAATTTACAATGCTGTATGATATGTCACCCGATCCAAACGCTTGGGACAATTTCTGCTATAGTAGATATCATAACATCAAATCTATTAAAGTAAAATAGAATAGAATACTAAATAAAAAAGAATACTAATAATGCTACAGATTAAAGATATACTAAAAGACAGAATACTTATATTAGATGGTGCCATGGGTACCATGATACAACGATATACCCTTACTGAAGAAGATTTTCGTGGAGACAGATTCAAGAATTCCACGAATCTACTGAAAGGTAATAACGATTTACTGTGTCTTACACGTCCTGATATAATTGAAGCTATCCACTGCGAATACTTAGAAGCAGGAGCAGATATTATAGAGACTAACTCGTTTAATGCAAACTCTATTTCGATGGACGACTATAATATGTCGGACTTGGTTAAAGAAATGAATATTGCAGCAGCTCGTCTTGCACGTAAGGCAGCAGATGAATATACAAAACGTACACCTAATAAACCTCGCTTTGTAGCAGGATCAATAGGTCCTACTAATAAGACTGCATCTATGAGTCCTAAAGTAGAGAATCCTATCTACCGTGCTGTGACTTTTGACGATTTGCATCAAGTATACAAAGAGCAAATAGAAGGTTTGATTGATGGTGGAGTTGATCTGCTTTTAA
Organism: Indolivaga alginatilytica; assembly: GCF_003201355.1. Classification (GTDB taxonomy): domain Bacteria; phylum Bacteroidota; class Bacteroidia; order Bacteroidales; family Dysgonomonadaceae; genus Dysgonomonas_A; species Dysgonomonas_A alginatilytica. The sequence continues at coordinate 236,875 of NZ_QICL01000002.1, read as the reverse complement.
TAGAAACTATATTTGATACACTGAATGCTAAAGCAGCTCTTTTTGCGGCAGCAGAAGTTCGCAGAGAACGAAATATAGAGATACCGATCATGATTTCGGTAACGTTATCAGACAAAGGCGGGCGTACTCTTTCGGGGCAAACAACCGGTGCATTTCTTGCATCTGTCAGCCATATCGATTTCCTTTCAATAGGTCTTAACTGCTCATTCGGAGCATCTGACATGAAACCTTTCCTTAAGGAATTGGGCAGACTTGCACCTACATATGTATCGGCATATCCTAATGCAGGTTTGCCAAATCAATTTGGAGAGTATGACGAGACTCCCGAAATTATGGCTAAACAGATCAAAGAATATGTAGATGAAGGTCTTGTTAATATTCTTGGTGGATGTTGTGGTACTACCCCAGATCACATAGCACAATACGTAAGCTTAGTTGAAGGAGCAACTCCTCATAAACCTGCTGAAAAGCCTAAATACATGTGGCTTTCTGGTTTAGAGCTATTAGAAGCTAAACCAGAAATTAACTTTATAAATGTTGGTGAGCGTTGTAATGTAGCCGGTTCTCGTAAGTTTCTTCGACTTATTAAAGAAGAAAAATACGAAGAAGCGCTAACCATTGCCCACAGACAAGTAGAAGATGGTGCTCAGATTCTTGATGTAAACATGGACGAAGGTCTATTGGATGGAGTCAAAGAAATGACCACTTTCCTTAATCTTGTAGCATCCGATCCCGATGTATCACGTATTCCAGTAATGGTCGATTCATCTAAATGGGAAGTACTTGAAGCGGGTCTTAAATGTCTGCAAGGTAAAGCTGTTGTAAACTCAATCTCGCTGAAAGGTGGAGAGGAAGAGTTTCTTCGTCAAGCACGTTTGGTTAACCAATACGGAGCAGCCGTAATTATTATGGCATTTGATGAAACAGGACAAGCTGACAGATTCGAAAGACGTATCGAAATATGTGAGCGTGCTTATAAGTTACTTGTAAATGACGGATTTAATCCGATGAATATAATCTTCGACCCCAATATATTAGCCATAGCTACGGGGATTGAAGAACATAGAGGGTATGCAGTTGATTTTCTTAAGACCATTGAATGGATAAAAGCAAATCTACCTCATGCTAAAATAAGTGGAGGTGTTAGTAACCTTTCGTTCTCGTTCCGCGGGAATGATTATATACGGGAAGCTATGCACTCGGTATTCCTTTACTATGCCATCCAAAAGGGTATGGATATGGGTATTGTGAATCCGGGGCAGTCGGTTATATATGATGACATCCCCACAGACCTTAGAAACCTCATAGAAGACGTTATCTTCAACAGAAGGGAAGAAGCTACCGATGAGCTTATTGATTACGCTGAGCGTATCAAGAATGAGAAATCGAACCAGCCTGAGCAAAGAGTAGAAGAATGGCGCAGCTATGCCCTAGATCAGCGTTTAGAATATGCTCTGATTAAAGGTATCAGCGACTTTATGGAAGAAGACTTAGAAGAAGCTCTAAGAGTATATCCAAAAGCTGTAGACATCATTGACAAGCCTCTTATGTCAGGTATGAACAAAGTAGGAGATCTGTTCGGATCTGGAAAAATGTTTTTACCACAGGTTGTAAAAACCGCACGTACAATGAAACGTGCTGTAGCCATACTTGAACCTACACTCGAGGCTCAAAAAGATTCTAAGTCGGTTTCTAACAGTGCCGGTAAACTTGTTATCGCAACCGTGAAAGGCGATGTTCACGATATCGGTAAAAATATCGTAGCTATCATTCTTGCATGTAACAACTATGAAGTTATCGACCTTGGAGTAATGGTTCCACCGGAAGTAATTATCCAAAAAGTAATAGAAGAGCAACCAGATATACTATGTCTTAGCGGACTTATTACTCCATCCCTCGAAGAAATGAGTATTGTTGCTCATGAGATGGAAAAAGCTGGATTTACAATTCCTCTTATGATTGGGGGTGCTACGACTTCTAAACTGCATACAGCAATAAAAATTGATCCTAAATATAACAACGGTTCGGTAGTATATGTGAAGGATGCTTCGCAAGCTCCATCGGCTGTTGCTAAACTTATCAACCCAGCCTCTAAAGAATCTTTTATCCAAGAGATAAGAGACGAGTATCAGGATCTGAGAGATTCAATGGTGACAAAAAAAGTAGAACTTGTTCCACTTGATGAAGCTATAAAGAATTCATTCAAAATTGATTGGGCAAATTACACACCATCTACTCCAAACAACTTAGGACGTCATATAATTCCTCATATTCCAATAGAGGAGATTCTTCCATATATCGATTGGAAGTTCTTCTTCCATTCTTGGAATCTTTCGGCACGTTATCACACTGTACAACATCTAGATGGCTGTCCTAGTTGCAATACTGAATGGCTGAACACTTTCCCAGAGAAAGAAAGAGAGAAAGCTCAAGAGGGTATGAGTTTATATCGTGATGCCAAGAAAATGTTAGATCAGCTAATCTTCTCAAAGGCTGAGTACATCAAAGCTGTATATGCCATTCATGAAGCTTATGTAGATAATGAATGCATCTATATCAATGATATTTGCTTCCCGATGTTGCGTCAACAAAAGAAGAACGACAAAGGGGTGTATCTTTCTCTTTGTGATTTTGTTCTACCAAAAAACAGTGGCAAAAAGGATTATGTAGCAGGATTTACTGCAACAGCAGGTGTAGGTTCTAACGAATTGCTAAGTCAATACGAACATCAAGGAGATGAGTACAATGTATTGTTATTAAAATCATTACTCGACCGTTTGGCTGAAGCCACAACTGAATACCTTCATGCTAAAATTAGAAAAGAATTCTGGGGATTTGCTCCGGATGAAGATATCACAATAGATCAGATGTTTACTCTTAAATATCAAGGGATCCGCCCGGCAGTAGGCTACCCTTCTATACCCGATCAGTCTATCAACTTCCTATTGAATACCGATCTTTTACAATCGACAGAAATAGGTGTTGAACTAACTGAAAACGGTGTTATGCTACCTAATGCTTCGGTGAGTGGATTAATCTTTGCTCATCCACAATCCAGATATTTCAGTATCGGACAGATTTCAGAAGAGCAAGCTGAGAATTATATCCAACGCAGAGGAGAGAAAGCTGAGCTAACCAGAAAGTTCTTAGCTGCCAATATGATGTAGGTCTCAGACCTTTTTATTGCTTTGTTAAGGTAAAACTGTATCCGTTAGGTATAACTAAAAAGGTACAATAATAACAAAGAAGCCGATGAAAATAATTTTCATCGGCTTCTTTGTTATTATAAGAATTAAAAGGTCTGATAACCTCTTATGATAGTAGTTTCTTTACAGTATCAGAAATTGCTTTTCCAGGAGCTAATCCTGCTAATTGTTTTGTAGCAGCGCCCATTACTTTACCCATATCGGCTGCACTTGTTGCTCCGACAGAAGCTATAATCTCTTTCAATTTAACTTCAAGTTCTTGTTCTGTGAGTTGCTTTGGTAAATAGTGCTCTAGTACAGCTATTTCTTCCAATTCTTTCTCAGCTAGCTCAGGACGATCTTGCGACTTGTAGATATCTGCACTGTCTCTTCTTTGCTTTACCATTTTTTGAAGAATCTTCACAGCAACTTCGTCCGACAATTCGCCATCGCTATCTTTAGCTGTTTTTGCTTCAATAAACTCTTTTTTCGCTCCGCGTAATGCTTCTAATTTGATCTTATCTTTAGCACGCATTGCATCTTTAATATCTTCACTTACTCTATCAAACAAGTCCATATATGGTTGTATTTTTAAGGCCTCAGACCTTAGTTAAATAAATCTGTTGGCTTTTTAGTTTCGGGCTTATAGTCGTTCGGATTGAAATCTTCTCCTCTTTTAAATACAGGAGTGTTTTCCAATGCTTCAACTATCTTATCATCATCCAGTTCTTCGGTCGATAATATAATAGGACGTGGAGTAAAGAATGATTTAACATCCATAGTTTTAACTCCGTCTTTCCCGTAATGCTGCTCAATCATTGTATTGATACGGCGTTTCTCTTCTTCTTCTTTGATGAAACGTTCCTCTTCCAAGCGTTGCTCTTCTTCGGTCATTTCTCTCAGATGATCTCCTATACCCGGTATGCTCGACATTCCAAAACCTGTTGCCAGCAAAGTAATTTTAACCTTACCACCTAAGCTTTCTTCTGTTGCTGTACCCCAGATAACTTCAATCTCTGGACCAAAGCGTTTCATGAATTCAGATACAGATTCCATTTCTTCAACAATAAGTGGAGTTTCTGCTCCTGCATAAATGTTGAATAGTATCTTTTTTGCTTTAAATACATCATTGTTATTCAACAATGGTGAATGTAATGCGTTTCTGATAGCTTCTTCTACTCTGTTTTCACCTTCGCCCATACCACTACTCATGATGGCTACACCACCATCTTTAAGGATGGTTTTAACATCGGCAAAGTCGAGATTTATATGTCCGTGTACAGTTATAATCTCAGCAATACCTTTTGCTGCAATAGCTAAAGTATCATCAGCTTTGGCAAATGCATTCGGAATCGTAAGATCCGAATATATATCTATCAAACGCTCATTGTTGATTACCAATAAGGCATCTACATTCTGAGCAATATCTTCAACACCTCTAAGGGCTTGGATTATCTTTTTACGACCTTCAAACACAAAAGGTATTGTAACAATACCAACGGTCAAAATATTCATATCTTTTGCAATACGGGCTACAACAGGAGCTGCACCGGTTCCGGTTCCCCCCCCCATACCTGCCGTAATAAATACCATTTTGGTACCATCAGCCAGAAGTTCTTGTATGTCTTGGCGACTTTCTTCGGCAGCAGATTTTGCTACCTCGGGGCGGTTACCTGCTCCCAGACCTTCGGTTGTACGTCGACCAAGTTGTACACGGGTTTCAACGGGAGATTCATGCAATGCCTGATTGTCTGTATTACAGAGAGCAAACGATACGTCATGTATTCCCTCATTATACATATGATTCACGGCATTTCCACCACCACCACCTACACCAATTACTTTGATGATAGTCTGGGTTTTTCGCGGAAACTGAAATTCTAATATCTCGTCATTCATATAGCGTATCTTCTTTATTTATCACGTTTGTAAGGTTGCAGACCTTGTATTGCTTTTCTAGGTCTAATACCCCTAATTAGCTATTAATTCGAATGGAGGACTAAAAGTTGCAGATTAATTAATCTTCATCTTTAAACATAGTTCCACCTAAGTTCTGTATTTTACCGAAGAAATCAAAAAGACCGGGTGATTTTTTATCTTTCACCTTTTTTCCTTTTCTCGATCTTTCTTCGTACTCCGGCTCTTCGTCTTCGTATTCTTCGTCATCATCATTATCCACAGGTGGTTGTTCATGATGTGCTGATGAATTTTGATTTCTTTCTGTGGCTTCGGAATAACTACCACTTTGTGCTGAATCTAATGGACGTGGACGGTTGATATAATCAACTTTAGGAGCTTCTACTTTTTCGCAGTTTTCATTTGCAAATAACAATAGTCCTAAACATTGAGCATATGCAGGATTTTGCAACAAATCGGCTGCGTTATTAATATACAATCGTTTTGCTGCTCCTTTTTTAACTGGCATCTGTGCTTTTTCTTCTAAAAACTCAGGTAACCCTGTCAATTGAGAAGCACCTCCCACTATTATTATACCGGCATCTAATTTGCCTGCATAACCCGATTCTTTTATCTGATTAAGGATGTTTAAAATAATCTCTTCTTCACGAAGTTGGATTACTTTATTCATCTCCTTTACGTCAACTTCTGAATTAGAAGAAGATGTTGCTTGTTTATTTTTATCCTTGCCTACTCTACCGTATTTTATTTTATACGATTCGGCAGCTGTGTCTATAAAACCTAGTTCTTTTACATCTTTAGAAATGGTGCGACCTCCAAATGGTATCACTGCCATATAGCGAAGAAGACCTTCCTTATATATTGATAGTGTAGTTGTACCTGCACCAAAGTCGATAAGGGCACAGCCTGCTTGCTTATCAGTCTCATCCAGAACGATAGCTCCGGCTGCAACGGGTCCAACAATAAATCCGGCAATGTCTAACTGATTCTTTTCAGTAATACATTTTATCAGGTTACTCTTGATATTAGGACGACCTACTATAAGACGATAACGCCCTTCTACAAGAGTTGCAGTTTTACCAATAGGGTCATCCTCGGGATGTCCATCCAAAAATATTTCGGGTGCAACAACACTATAATTTGTCAAAAAATCAGGTTTATTCTGACGAGCTTGTTGTTCCATTTGGTCTATAACCGCAAATGAAACTTCCGACTCATCTATAAGATCTTTTGTTAAAGTATATTCTATTGCACGCAAAGATTTCCCGGCAACTGACACGTATATTTTTCCTATTTTACGACCCGACTTGTTTTCCAACAAGTTTACCAACTTCTTTATTTTTCCTGCCGCTTCATCTATATTGTAAACCACTCCGTGCTTTACACAATTATCAGATGGGATAGATTCTGATGCGAGAATAGATATTACTCCCTGCTCATTTTTCCGTCCTAACAATCCTACAATTTTCGAAGTCCCTAAGTCGATACCGACAATAAAACCTGATTGTTCCATATCTTCTTTCCTATTAAGGTCTAAGACCTATTATATCATTTCCACAAGCAAAACAATTCTAGTTTGTTTACTTAGATAGATCTCTAAACTCTTTTATTTACTTATATACATACTAAACGCTCTTTTCACAAAAATATTGAAACTCACAGAGCTTTTTATTGCTTCGGTAAACATAATAACAACAAGCTATTATGATTCCGGACCATGTGATAAATACTTTTTGGACACTTAGTATTATCTTACATTCAACGCTTTGTGCCTACAACTTGTTTGTCGTATTTCAAATTTATTTTTGTATACCTGTTCCAGCCCGTACCGGGTAAGGCTTCGGTATAGAATTTTTTCAATCGATCTAGCTTAGCATCAACATCTTCCAGCTTTCCCATCAGTACTTCGTGATTCCCTATTCGGGTTATCAGGACAACTTCATTCGGGGACTGCACCACAATTTGTTCGATCTGAGCATTCCAAAATTCGTTCTTAGACAAAAATAGTGCAAATTTATATAAATCTGTCTTTGCAAACTCATCTTTTATTTCTCCGGTTGCAATTGGCAGGTATGCTGTATTGTGAATAGAGAGAGGCATTTTCTCCCCGTCTTTATCAATATAGTAACTTTGCCCACCTGCTGGCATAACCCTCAGAATGGGGATTCGCTCAATAATTACAGCTCTGATACCACCTCCGCTAGTTAAGAAAACCTCGGCAGACTTGATTAATTTATTAGATAACAAAGCCTCTTGTATAGCCAAAGTATTAACTTCTTTTAGCTGCTTTCCATAAGGATTTAACCCTCGTGAGTCTATATCTTTTTCTAAGTCGGCAACATTTATAAAGCGGTCAGTATCTTCATTGTTTACCACAATCTCAAATTGGTTGCATATCTTATCTTGTGGCTTTTTCTCGAAAAAGAAAGCCGCAAAAATCAGGTAACCACCCAATAAACACAATCCGATAATAACTAATATTTTTTTTACCATTCATTTTAGTTTACAAGTTAACAGGTAAACAAGTAAACGAGACTTGTCTACTCGCCTATCGGTTAACTCTGTTACTAATAATTTCTTTTATTTCGGGTAACAATTGATCTATGTCTCCGGCTCCTATTGTCAAAAGCACCTCAATATCGTCCTTTTTCTCCAGTAAATCTAATAGCTCTTCTTTTTTGCACAACGTTTTTTTGCAGGAAACTTTATCAAAAATAACTTTTGAGGTTATTCCTTCAATCGGTTTTTCGCGGGCAGGATATATATCCAAAAGAATCAACTCATCCAAGAGAGAGAGACTTCTGGCAAACTCATCTACAAAATCCCGGGTTCGTGTATATAAGTGCGGTTGAAAAACTCCCAACACTTTTTTATCCGGATATAATTCTTTGACAGAAGATATACTTGCCGAAAGTTCATCGGGGTGATGAGCATAGTCATCTATCATTACCAGATCATCGGATTTTAGGAGAAAGTCAAAACGACGTTTTGCTCCTTGAAAGGTAGCCATCGCACGGCGTAATTCTTCATCCGTCGCTCCGTTTAACCAAGCCAGAGCCATAGAACCGATTCCGTTCTCGATATTAATTCTAACAGGAACTCCCAATTCTATATTTTTGACAGTGCTTTTAGGTGTCACAAAATCGAAACGAATAGTACCTCCACCTACTTTTATATTTGTAGCATGAAAATCACCTCTATCAATAGAGTATGTATATAGTCTGACTCCTTCGACTAGTTTAGGAGACAGTTTAATATTGTGTTTCATCACTAAAGCCCCTCCGGGTTGGATCAGGCTTGTGAATTTTTCAAAGCTTTTCAAATATTCGGCTTCCGTTCCGTATATATCCAAGTGATCGGGATCAACTGAAGTTATCAGAGCCATATAAGGATGCAGCCAATGGAAAGAACGATCGTACTCGTCAGCTTCTACTACTGTAAATTCACTGGTATCGGACAACATCAGATTACTTCCGTAATTTTTAAGTATTCCTCCCAGAAAAGCATTGCAATCGAGATGAGAACCTTTCAGAATATGAGCAAGCATACTTGAAGTAGTTGTCTTGCCATGAGTACCCGCACAACATAAAGCTTTACTGCTTTTAGTTATCAAGCCTAAAACCTGAGCTCGTTTTTTAAGATCGAAATTGTTTTGTTGGAAATATTGTAACTCAGCACTATCACTCGGCAGAGCTGGAGTATAAACAACTAAAGTTGAATCTTTATCTGTAAAATCAGTAGGAATATTATTTGTATTATCATCGTAATGAATACTTGCACCTTCCTGCACAAGAGTCTGAGTCAGCAAAGTCTCGGTTTTGTCATACCCTGCAACTTTCTTTCCTTTCGAAAGAAAATAGCGAGCCAGGTTACTCATACCAATACCACCTATCCCTAAAAAATATACTGACTTTATATTTTCCATAATCTCTATTTACCTTCTTTATTAACCAGTTTTTCTATTTCGTCCACAATCTGATCTGCCGCATCGGGATGCGCCATTGTCTTTATATTTTTTGCTAACATAGCAAGCATACTATCATCTTTTACTATCTGCAATGCACTACCCAGAAGTTTAGACGCAGCATCTTCGTCGTTGATCATTATGGCCGCATTTTTATCAACCAATGCCATTGCATTTTTGGTTTGATGATCTTCTGCTACATTCGGAGACGGGATCAGAATAGTAGGTTTCGCCAATATGCTAAGTTCCGAGATAGAACCTGCTCCCGCTCTGGAAACCACAATATCGGCAGCCTTATAAGCCAAATCCATTCTGTTTATAAAATCATACAGATGGATATATTGAGCCTGAGATTTATCAGTTAATTCTATTGTCAGATCATATTGATAGCGTTCGCCGCACTGCCAAAGAATCTGTACTCCTGAATTATCCAAGAGTGATAAATTTCTCATTATACTCTGGTTCAAAGTGCGTGCTCCAAGACTTCCTCCCAAAACAAGAATAGTTCTTTTCATAGGGTCAAGCTTGAAGAAACGGTATGCTTCTTCTTTCGACACATCCGATAGCAAATCCTGACGACAAGGGTTACCTGTCAATACTATTTTATCTTTAGGAAAGAATGCTTCCATCCCTTCGTAAGCTACACAAATCTTAGAAGCTTTTTTAGCTAATAACTTATTAGTTACTCCGGCATATGAATTTTGCTCTTGAATAAGAGTCGGTATACCTCTTCTCGAAGCAACCTTTAATAATGGGCCGCTTGCATAACCTCCTACACCAATTGCTATATCAGGATTAAATTTCTTCACAACGCTGTTTGCCTTAAAAAGGCTTGTTATCAGTTTCTTTACAACCGATATATTTTTGAATAATTCTTTTCTATTGAAACCTGCTACCGGAAGACCTACAATATCATATCCTGCTTTTGGGACACGAGTCATTTCCATTCTATCTTCTGCACCTACAAAAAGAATAGCTGCATCCGGATAACGCAATTTTATAGCATTGGCAATAGATATGGCAGGAAAAATATGACCTCCCGTACCTCCTCCACTTATAATAACTCTCATTGGCTGTTTCATCGATCGTTTAATTTTACTCGTATTCTACATTTGCAATATCTTCATCCACATCTTCATGTTGATCTTCTTTTGCATTTGAACACGCTAGTATTATTCCAAAATAAATACACGTTATAATAGTAGATGTTCCTCCACGACTGATAAGTGGTAAAGGTTGCCCCGTAACGGGTATCAAATTCACGGCAACAGCCATATTGGCTAATGCCTGTACTGTTATAATCAATCCCGCACCCAACAAGAGATAACGGGGAAATAATTTCTCACATTTAGATGCCAGAACTCCTGTTCGAATCATTAAGGCTACATACAAAAGTAATGTAAACAGACCACCCAGCAATCCCATTTCTTCGAGAATAATAGCAAAAATAAAATCAGAGTATGCTTGAGGTAAAAAGTCACGTTCGTTTCCACTACCGGGCAGACCTATAATTTCACCGTTAGCTATTGCTATCTTGGCATGTGATACCTGATAGTTGTCATCAGTTATTTTATATTCCTCGGGCGATGAGATATTGCTCTCGTCCTGCTCCGCAGAATGTCGGTCAATACGATTTTGCCAGGTCGCAAAACGATCCGGTAAGTAATCTTTTGCGGTAGATTTAGGTATAAGAGTTAAAGAACCTATTAATAGAACCAAAGCACTGATTCCGCATAACGCAATCAGTCCTAATTTCTTAAAGCTAACCTGACCAATAAACATCATCAAATAACAGACGCCAAAAAGCAGACATGCTGTAGATAGGTTTTCAGTAATAATAAGCGCACAGGTGACTAATATACCACCCATTAATATTTTAAACAGAAACGACTCGTTATCGGGCTTCATTTTACTCAAAAAGAAGGCTACAAAGCCAACTAAAGCCAACTTTGCAAACTCCGACGGTTGTATCGTAAAAGCACCTACGCCCAACCAACGCTGTGCTCCATTAACGTCTGTTCCTATAAACATAGTCATTACCAGCAATATCCACGAAATAGGCAGTAATAGTAATAACGCTGCAAAATAGCGTGTAGGAACCCTTTGAAGGAACATGACAGATCCAAAACCAATCAGAAGGAATACCGCATGACGCAAAATAGGCCCCCAATGGTTGTGCTGGCGATAAACAATGGTACTGGAAGCACTGAATACTTCCAATAATGAGATGATACATAAAGCTATAAATATGCACCAAATTGTTTTATCTCCTTTAAATATTCGCTCAAAGACGTTCATATTCTTTAGTTTACAAATTCACGAGTAAACAAGTAGATAGTCAATTGTTGACTGCTGACTGTTGACTGTTATAATTTTCTTACCCAATATTTAAACTGGTCACCTCTATCCTCATAATTTTTAAATAAATCGAAACTTGCACAGCATGGTGATAAGAGAACCGAGTCTCCTTCTTTCGATAACGAATAAGCTTTTGTTACAGCTTCCTCCATAGAACCTGCATCAACAATAGTTCCGATCTTTCCATCGAAAAATTTATGTAGTTTCGAATTATCCACTCCCAAGAAAACCAGAGCATGTACTTTTGTTTTTACAAGCTCCTCTATTTCCTGATAATCATTTCCCTTATCTGTTCCACCTAATATAAGTACAACTTTTGTTTTCATGCTTTTCAAGGCATACCAACAAGAGTTGACATTAGTAGCCTTAGAGTCATTTATAAATTGTATCCCTCTTACAGTAGCTACTTTTTCTAACCGATGTTCTACACCTTTAAAATCACTCAGCGACTGCCTTATCTTCTCATCCTTGATATCCAATAATTTGGCTGCAATAGCCGAAGCCAAAGAATTATATAAGTTATGAGTACCCGTTAAAGCCAATAAATCCTGCTCCATAGTGAATACTGATTTTGATGTATTAATTACTATCTGATCATTATCTGCATATGCTGAAACATTATCAGCTTTATGCTCCGAGAATGTAAACACCCTAGCTATAGGCTGTTTCTTTGCCACTTCCTTTGTTACAACCGGATCTTCTGCCCAATAAATAAAAGCATCTTCCGGTGTTTGGTTTTGAGTAATACGCATCTTTGCGTCTACATACTTCTGAAAATCATGATCGTACCGATCCAAATGATCGGGTGTTATATTGAGTAGTATGGCAATATCCGCTTTAAAATCATACATATTATCTAATTGAAAACTACTCAATTCCAAGACATAATAATCATAACTATTTTCGGCAACCTGCCTTGCAAAACTTTTTCCGATATTACCTCCCAGACCTACATTCAGTCCGGCAGATTTTAGTAGATGATAAAGCAAACTTGTTGTAGTTGTTTTACCATTGCTACCCGTAATACATATTTTTGTTGCATCGGTATATCTGCCTGCAAATTCTATTTCCGAAATAATAGATATTCCTTTTGCTTTTGCCTGCTGAATCAGAGGTACGCTATCGGGAATACCAGGACTCTTAATTATCTCGCCTGCTGAAAGTATATTCTCTTCGGTATGACCTTTTTCTTCAAAAGGAATATTTCGGCTTGTCAATTCAATCTTGTATTTCTCCTGCAAAGCCCCGTTATCGGACAAAAAGACTTCAAATCCTTTTGCCTGAGCAAGTATAGCAGAACCTACTCCGCTTTCGCCACCTCCGAGTATTACTATCTTTTTCATTTCGTATATATTATAATACCAGGCGAATGTAATTCGCCTCTACATGTTATCTCATTTTCAATGTAGCCAAAGTAACAGCCGCTAATATAATCCCGATAATCCAGAAACGAATCACAATTTTAGACTCAGGCACAGGATTAAACGGTTTTTGTATAAGTGCCTGTATCCCTGAATTTCCCGCTTTCTGAAAATGGTGATGCAGAGGTGTCATTTTGAAAACGCGGCGACCTTCTCCGTATTTCTTTTTGGTAAACTTGAAATAAAACACCTGCATCATTACCGATAAACTTTCCACGAAGAAAACTCCGCAAAGTATAGGTAACAATAGTTCTTTATGTATAATAACAGCAAATACACCTATAATACCTCCTAATGTCAAACTTCCTGTATCTCCCATAAATACCTGAGCAGGATAAGAGTTGTACCAAAGAAATCCGATTGTTGCACCTATAAAGGCGGCAGCAAATACAACCAACTCTTCACTACCGGGAATAAACATTATATTCAGATAAGAAGCAAATTCAACGTGTCCCGATACATATGCCAGAATCCCGAGTGTTACACCTATAATAGCCGAACTACCGGCAGCCAATCCATCGAGACCATCGGTAAGATTAGCTCCATTTGATACAGCGGTTACAATGAATATAACTACAAACACGAATAATATCCATGCAGCAGGAGTTGAGTAATCGCCCAGAAAAGTAACAAACGATTCATAATCCAAGTTATTATTCTTAAGAAAAGGAATAGTTGTCTGCGTTGATTTTACTCCTTCAACTGTATAAGTAACTCTTTCGATTACATTCTCTTGATTACGTATTTCGGTATTTTCACGTACTATAACCGTCGGACTCAGATATAAAGTTAAGCCTACAATCAAGCCAAGACCAACTTGTGCTATGACTTTAAATTTACCATGTAATCCTTCTTTATCTTTTTTGAAAACTTTTATATAATCATCTAAAAAGCCTAACGATCCTAACCATATTGTAGTTATCAACATCAATATGATATAAGTATTCTCCAGACGTGCCAATAATATCACAGGAATTATAATAGCAATGATAATAATGACCCCTCCCATGGTAGGAGTACCCTTTTTACTTAGTTGTCCTTCCAAGCCGAGATTACGTACAGTCTCTCCGATTTGCAATACTTGCAATTTATCAATAATCCGTCGACCTATAATAGTAGATATTCCCATAGAAAGGATAATCGTTATGACTGCTCTGAAAGATACATACCTAAACATACCCGCACCGGGAAAGTCTAAGGAATCCAAATAGTTGAATAGATAGTATAGCATTATATAATTTAATTTTATCGCCTATATCAGGTAGTTTATAATTTCTTAATTTAGGATTACAATCCAAGTATATTTTTGACAATTTCTTTATCGTCAAAATGATGTTTCACGCCTTTTACATCTTGATAATCTTCGTGTCCTTTGCCTGCAATAAGTATCACATCTCCGGGTTTTGCAAAAGTACAAGCTGTTTTTATTGCCTGTTCTCTATCTACAATACACAAAGCTTTTTTCATCTGTACAGGGTCTAAACCTGCAACCATATCATCAACGATAGATTGAGGCTCTTCGAATCGGGGATTATCCGATGTCAAAATCACCTGATCGCTTAATGTTACAGCCTCGCGAGCCATTATAGGGCGTTTGGTTTTATCTCTATTACCACCGCAACCTACTACGGTAATTACACGACCGCCTCCTTCTAAGACATCATGAATAGCACCAAGCACATTAACAAGTGCATCGGGTGTATGTGCATAATCTACAATTGCAGTAAAGCCATCTTTGGAACGAATAGTTTCGAAACGACCTGCAACCGATTTCAAAGTACTCAACACTATCAATATTTTCTCCAGGTCTTCACCGAGCAGTACAGATGCACCATATACTGCCAGTAGGTTATAGACATTGAATACTCCTACAAACTGAACTTCAAGTTCTCTACCATTTATTTCGATAGCAGTTCCATCGAAATGTTTTTCGATAACACGAGCCTTAAAATCGGCAAGAGTTCGTAGTGAATATGTATATTTTTTGGCTTTGGTATTTTGTAACATTACCAAACCATTCTTGTCATCAACATTTGTCAACGTAAAAGCGGTAGCTGGCAGATTATCAAAAAATGCTTTTTTAGCTTTTAAATAATCCTGCATAGTACCGTGATAATCTAAGTGGTCTTGAGTCAAGTTAGAGAATATACCTCCTTTAAACTCTAAGCCACTGATTCGCTTTTGGTGAATAGCGTGCGAACTAACTTCCATGAAAGCATACTCACAACCTGCTTCAACCATCTTAGCCAGAAATTCATTCAACGAAATAGGATCCGGCGTGGTATGAGTTGCCGGAAACTGATCGTCGTTTACATAATTGCAAACGGTAGAAAGCAATCCTGCTCCATATCCTAATTTACGAAAAACATTATACAGAAGAGTTGCAGTAGTTGTTTTACCATTTGTACCGGTAACACCAACCAGATTCAATTTCTGAGAAGGGTTGCCATACCATGCCGAGGCTATTTTCCCAATGGCATCCGCCGCATCTTTTACCTTTATGTAAGTAACTGATGAATTAGATGTATCAGTATCTTCGTCATGAATAATAACTTTTGCTCCCAACTCTATTGCTTTCGCAATAAAATCATGCCCATCCACTTGAACACCTTTCAGTGCTATAAACGCATAACCTGTGGTTACTTTGCGTGAATCGGAAGTAATACCTGTTACATTTACATCTTTAATGCCTAGTATTTCTACTATATCTTCCGATTTTATGTTTGATATCAAAGCCTGCAATTCCATATCCTGTATTTTGTTAAGTCCTCAATTATTAATTGCTTTATTTTAGCCCAAGTGTTACTTGCGAACCTTTAATTACTCTGCTTCCTGCCGGAACAGATTGAGATGTTACAGTTCCGTATCCTTGTAAGACCACCCTTAGACCTGCTCTTTCAAGAAGAAACAAAGCATCTTTAGCACCCATTCCGCGAACATCAGGTACTAATCCGTTCTGAACTACATTTTTACTTAATTCTATCTTATTTTGCAATGTACTAGCCATTACCCATTCAGCCTCACCAACGGGAAGCGTAAATGGAATATTCAACTGAGTAAACACTGTTTGCATATCTTTTAAAGACCCATTTTTAACATAAGGCATCATCGTCATCACAGAATCGGGCTTACATTGATCTGGCGCAACAAAAACATTACGAGCATATACTTCCTCGGCTATACGCTTGAAAACTCCTCCCGGCATAAGCCCTCCCGAAGGAATACCTCTAGGACGTCTGATACCTACAAAACAAGTATATAAAGGTTTATCTGCCGGAAAATATCCACAAAACGACACAAAGTGCCCGTTAGCATAATTACCACCACTTGCAATTTGAGCTGTACCCGTTTTTCCTGCAATCTGAAACGATTTCGATGCAACAGCCTTACCCGTTCCTTCATTCACAACACCTACAAGCATTGCTTTTATCTCTTCTAAGGTTTTAGGAGAACATAAAGAGGGATTAATCACCTCTGTTTCGAACTTCTCCTGAACATCTCCATCTTTTATAAATGCCTTAGTAAGAAATGGTTTTATCATTTTACCACCATTGGCAATACCATTATAAAACATGAGTATATAAATAGGTGGAATTTGAGTTTCGTATCCGAATGACATCCAAGGAAGTGTAGTTTTTGACCAATAACTTGATTTATCATTTGGATGACGAATAACGGCTGTACCTTCTTTTCCGTTCAATGGCACATCCCATTCTATCTTTTTCGTAATTCCTAAATCATATAAACGTTGAACGTATTTCTCCGGATTATTTTCATACCCCTTCAAAATAGTTTTTGCAATAACAATATTAGATGATATATACATACCCTCCGACACTGTCAAATCACCTCTATCCTGCCCCTTTTGCCAGTAGTGATCTCGTATCCAACTTTTACCGTATTGATACAAACCGTTCCCCACATGAAACTTTTCATTAGGAGTAACAACTCCATCTTCTAAGGCAATCATTATAGAGAGTGTCTTAAAGGTCGACCCCGGCTCGTTCATATACGAAAATGCATTTGGATTACCTTCTGCATATACACCATCCGAAATTCGGTCGAGATTCGAAATTGCTTTGATTTCACCCGTTGCAACCTCCATTATAATAGCTGTGCCCGATTCGGCATCCGTTTCTACCAACTTTGCATACAATGCACGTTCGGTTATATCTTGAATATCTACATCAAGAGTTGTTTTTACATCCCAACCATCTTCGGCAGGAACTTCAACTATATCAATCCAACGTCCTTGTACTTTCTGACGGCTCTTCACACCAGGCTTACCTCTCAATATCGAATCGTATTTCATTTCGATACCACTCGCCCCGCCTTTTGCCATATCTTTATAGATAGACCCAACGGTACGTCCGGCAAGTCTGCCAAAAGGTTTAGCACGCATTGTTCTCTCCTCTACAATCAAGCCCGTTTTGTTTGAACGTTGATTCAAGAATGGATAAGTACGCAGTTCTTTTAATTCCAAGTAGTCTATGTCTCGTTTTATGATGCGGACATAACGACTTTTCAACTTCACTTGCTTATCAGAACCACTAGCTTTGTTACGTTCTATTTCAGCTAATTCTCTACGGCTTAATTCCCAGCCATTCAGAATAATATTTTTATATTGAGCAGCCGTTCTATCAGGAAATTTTTTAGATAACCTAACCGACAAATCTCCTACATATTTCATTAAGGTATCTTTTCGTATACCTTCCGACATAAAATCCATATACACCCCATAAAGAGGTTCACTCGTTGCCAACAAACGACCGTCGGCAGCATAAATATTACCTCTATTGGGCTTAATCTCTCTATCTTTTTTCACAGTCTCTTTGAGACCTAATGCGCGCCACTGTTCGCCTTCTACAAACATTATGCGAATGATATAACCGAAGATTACAATAAAAACAGTCAAAAAAAGAATCACGATCAACCCATATCGATTGATTATCGCATTCTTCTTTTTTCTGATATTATTCGCATCTTTTGACATGCTATACTAATATATATGTGTTGTTTTTATTTCTGTTTATCTAATTTAAAAGCCGGAACGGAAGGTGTCATCAACTTAAGATCATTCTGATCGATAAGAGTTTGCACCTGAGTTTGCCTGCTTATACCCGTCAAATCCGAAGAGATAGTTAACGACTCGTATTTAACATCTTTAAGTTCTCTTTTTAAAGATTCTATCTCTGCCATTTTCGAGATACAACTATAACGATTACTGATATACAGCACCATAATAATAAAAACGACAAGCATAAAGCGGGTATTCTTCAAGAAGAAATCTTCAGTGAGAATAGTCCCACCTAATACGTGCATTATATTTTTCTTTATATCCTTGAGCTTCACACGCATGTTCTAATTTATAGGTTTACAACCTCGTTTCAATCTTATTTCTTTTCTGCAATTCTCAGCTTAGCACTTCTTGATCGGGGATTAGCATCCTGTTCTTCAGGAGATGGAGTTATAACTCTATTATTCACCAATACAAAGGGAGTATTTATATTTCCGTAAAAATCTTTATCTACCTCTCCTTCGAAATTACCGGTCTTAAAGAAATTCTTAACCAAACGATCTTCTAACGAATGATATGTGATAACCGACAAGCGTCCGCCTGGGACTAAAACGCTTAAAGCCTGAGTCAACATATCTTTTAGAGTCTGCATCTCCTGATTCACTTCAATACGCAGAGCCTGAAAAGCCTGAGCCAATATCTTTTTCTCTTTAACTCCTTTTGCATACGGAGTCAATATCGCCAATAAATCTTTTACTTTTTCGAATGGCTTTTCTTTGCGTTGACGAGCTATTACCGCAGCAATTTGTCTCGAAGGTTTCAATTCTCCATATAGATAGAGAACATTCGCAATATCTTCTTCCGCATACTCATTCAATATCTTTGCAGCTGTAAGATTCGACTTCTGATTCATTCTCATATCAAGATCACCTTCTTCGAAACGAAACGAGAAACCGCGTTCGCTATCGTCAAAGTGGTGAGAAGATACGCCCAAATCAGCAAGAACAGAATTTACCTCTGTTACATTATGATATTTTAGAAACGTTTTTAGAAAACAAAAATTACTGCGAATAAAAGTTTGTCTCTTATCATCAGTAATATTATGTATTGCATCTTCATCCTGATCGAAAACATACAGGTGACCATCGGAACCTAGTCGAGATAAAATCTCCCGAGAATGTCCTCCTCCACCAAACGTTACATCCACGCAAACATCATTTGCCTGAATATTCATACCATCTACACTTTCTTTTAACAGAACAGGTACATGATAACCATCAGCCGTTACAACCGTATTTTTATTTTTTGCCATATCAATCTTCTCCACTCATTATACGTTGAATCTCAACTCCGAAATCTTCGGGAGCAACCAGAGTTTCATTCAATTGATTTTTACCCCAAATTTCTATTGTATTGTCAACACCAAGGAATTGTATTTCAGAACCAACGCCTATCATTTGCAAATAGCGCTTCGGTATAAGAATACGACCACTGGCATCAATTTCCAAACGCTCGGCATCTACCACAAACTGACGAAACAGTTGCTGTTGAGCTTTATCCCAACGACTCAACCGCAAACGTAGCTTCTGAACCTCAGCATCCCAAACCTCCACTGGATACAAAACAAGACAATCTTGGAAAATATCTTTACGCAGAATAAGTACAGATTGAACTTCTGCTTGCAAAACCTTTCGGAAATTCGCAGGCACAAACACACGCATCTTTGCGTCAATCTTTGCATCTATACTACCTAAAAACTGCATTCTATCCTAAGTTTAGACATTTCAATTTGTTAATATTCCAAACAGAAATGCTGTGATTACATTCTAAAACATTGCTTACACACCTTGTATTCTATACAATAGTGCGTAAAGGTATAAAATTATCCACTTTCCCCCACTTTTAAACACAAAGTTTTAATAAAAAGTTTTCAACACACTCATTTCTATAAAAATCAACTCATTAGAGTTCATAAAAAACAGATAAAACAAATTACTTAAAACAATCTTAAAATATAAAAATGAGAATAAATAGGACTACTAAACCGTGACTTTGTATAAAAAAAATTATCTTTACAGTTTTGGAAAATCAGAACAAGGTCACAGACCTCTTTATTGCTTTAAGAGTATTAAAAAACAGAGAAATAGAGTTAGTAAACCAATAATATAACGGTAGGATTTCTACTGTGCCCGGAAAAGTAATGGATGAAGTAAAAGATAATGCTCCGAACTTAATTGATTTGGACAAGGTGTTTATAGATAAGGCTCCCAAGCTTTATGCCAAGACACCCACTTTTGCTCTAAACTACATAAAAAAGAAAATACACCTTGATGAGCTAAACGAGATATTGACTATCTATTCGGATAAACATGGGGTCGATTTTATGGATTCCGTTGTTCAATATTTCGATTTACACTTAAATGTCAAAGGCTTAGAAAATATACCGAATGACAATCGATATATTTTTGTTTCCAATCATCCTTTAGGTGGGCTCGATGGTATTTGCTTATCATCTATCATTGGAAACAAGTTCGACAAGAAGATAAAATATTTGGTTAACGATGTTTTGTATTTTATAAAAAATCTGAGACCAATATTTATCCCGATCAATAAATACGGATCGCAAGCAAAAGAAAAGGCTGCATTATTGAACGAAGCCTATGCTTCCGACAATCAAATCATTACATTTCCGGCAGGATTATGTTCCCGCAAAACAAACGGAAGAATATATGATCTTAAATGGCAGAAGTCTTTTATACAGAAAGCCATACAAACCGAGAGAGATGTTGTTCCTGTGTATTTTGAAGCGAAAAACTCAAATTTCTTTTATAGATTTGCAAATATTAGAAAGAAACTAGGAGTGAAATTTAACATTGAAACTTTTTTTCTACCCGATGAAATGTTCAAGAATAAGCATCAGACATTTTCTGTTACTTTTGGAGATCCTATACCGTGGGAATCTTTTGATGAAACAAAAACTCATCAACAATGGGCAGAAAAATTAAAAGATATAACATACAGTCTAGCCTCAAGTAATAAGCAATAAGGTCATACACCATACTCCTACTCAGGTTAGCAGAATAACGAAAAATCGTTACAAGTATAAAATACAGAAATAAATATTTGACGTTACTTAAAATATGGAAAGTATTATTCCGGCAATTGATAAGAAACTTTTAAAAGCTGAGCTTACAAGAGATAAATTCTTACGTAAGACCAACAAAGCCAATAATGAGATTTACATTATCACGCATCACAATTCTCCGAATGTAATGCGCGAGATCGCCCGTTTGCGCGAAATTGCTTTCCGTTATTATGGTGGAGGTACAGGCAAAGAAATAGATATAGACGAGTATGATATGATGGATAACCCCTACAAACAACTGATTGTATGGAATCCTGAAGCCGAAGAAATACTAGGCGGTTACCGTTTTATCTGTGGTCCTGATATCAAATTTGATGAGCACGGAGAGCCCGAATTGGCAACCTCTCATCTTTTTCACTTTTCACCTAAATTCATCAACGAATATTTACCCTATACTATTGAACTAGGACGTTCGTTTGTTTCACTCGAATACCAAAGCACTCGCGCTGGATCGAAAGGGATTTTTGCTCTTGACAACCTTTGGGATGGATTGGGTGCCTTATCAGTAGCTGAACCAACGATGAGATATTTCTTCGGAAAGGTTACCATGTACGACACATATGATGCTAAGGCTAGAGATATGATTTTATATTTCATGTTTAAGCACTTCCCCGACCCCGACAAGTTGGTATATCCAAAGAAGAGCCTGCATATAACTACCGAAACTAAAGTTTTGAAGAAGCTTTTTATTGAAGATGATCTTAAAAGTGATTATAAAATATTGAATACAGCTGTCCGCAGATTAGGAATCAATATCCCACCTCTTGTAAATGCTTACATGGGTCTTTCTCCACAGATGAAAGTGTTTGGAACAGCCGTAAATGACTTGTTTGGAAACGTAGAAGAAACCGGAATACTTATCGACAAAGACGAAATTCTGGAAGAAAAGCGTAAACGTCATATAGAGTCGTATATACTTGACAAACCCTCTAAACGTTTCTTAAAAAGATTACGACAAATGATCAACTGGAACTGGAGTTCGTACCGTACAAAAACCACAAAAAGAACAAAATAGCTATACACATCAAGCTCTTGAAGCAAGGTTAGAATACTGCTTCAAACATTGATAAGTATCAACTTAACTTTAATTTTTATAAACTTTAATTTGGACTGGCTTTTCCAAAGTTGCTTTTTGCTATCTTTGTAATTATTGTAATAAATACATTTTACCAATACTCATGAAATATAAAATAACAGCACCAAAATCTCCGATATATACAAGTATTAAACTTCCTGCGTCGAAAAGTATCAGTAACAGAGCTCTTATATTAAAGGCTCTTAGCAACAGCCCTTTTCCTATCGAAAATCTGTCTGATTGCGATGATACGAAAGTAATGCTGGAAGTATTCAATTCTAAAACAAATACATTTGATATAGGTGCAGCAGGAACTTCGATGCGTTTTCTTACTGCATATCTATCAAAAATACCGGGAGAATGGATAATAACCGGAAGTGAACGGATGCAACAACGACCAATAAACACATTGGTGGAAGCTCTTAACACTCTTGGTGCGCATATTGAATATCTTAAAAATCAAGGATTTCCTCCATTAAAAATTAGAGGTAGTGCATTAGACGGAGGAGACATCTTCTTGTCGGGCGGAATAAGCTCTCAGTTTATTTCGGCTCTATTAATGATTGCACCGACAATGGAGAAAGGTTTGACCCTTCATCTTGAGGGTGATGTCATTTCGATTCCTTATATAAAGCTAACGCTTCGTATGATGGAAAAATTTGGAGTGAAATGCGATTGGGTAGATAATGTTATCAAAATATTTCCGAATGAATATAAGCCAATCCCATATCTGGTTGAATCAGATTGGTCGGCAGCTTCCTATTGGTATTCAATCGCAGCATTGAGCAACGATGCCAAAATTGAGCTAAAAGGCTTATTTCAGGAAAGTGGACAAGGCGATTCTAAGGTTGCCGAATTATTTCAAGACCTAGGTGTTGAAACCGAATTTAAAGAAGACGGCGTTATTCTAACCAAGACCGATAGAATTGCTAAAAAGCTATTCCACAATTTTATAAACGAGCCCGATCTTGCTCAGACATTTGTTGTTGTCTGCTGTATGATGGGTGTACCCTTCCTTTTCACTGGACTTCAAACTCTTAAAATAAAAGAGACAGACAGAATAGAGGCTTTAAAAGCTGAAATGAAAAAATTAGGCTACGTTATAACCGATAGCCACAATAGCATACTTGAATGGGACGGCGAAAGATGCGAGCCTGAACAAACTCCTGTAATAGCTACCTATGAAGACCATCGCATGGCAATGGCTTTCGCACCGGCTGCTCTAAAATTAGACAATCTAACAATAGCCGAGCCTATGGTTGTTACCAAATCTTACCCATATTTTTGGGAAGATTTAAGTAAAGCCGGCTTCTCGGTAGATAAATAAACAATTAATGGAAATACTCTTCATCTTTTTAGGCATTATCATATTCTTTGTGATCGCGTTATTTGTATGGAATTCATACCAGCGGAAACAAGGAAATACTGAACGTGCCGAAATAGTAAATAGTGATCCCACAGATGGTACATGTTGCGGACAACATGCTACTTGTGAGCAAGACAGTCTTCTAAACTGTTTTGTTGAGGAATCGGACTATTTTGATGATGAGGAACTAGATAAGTACAAAGAATATTCGGAGGAAGACTATACTCCTCAAGAAGTGGACGAATTCCGTGAGGTATTCTATACATTGCTTGATGAAGATAAACCACGTTGGGTTAGAAGCCTTCAACAACGAGAAATCCCTATTCCGAATGAATTAAAAGACGAGATACTACTTATAATTAACGATTTGCGTAGTACACAACCAACCAATGCTTAAATGGACTTTTTCGAACTTTTTCGATACGATTTTTTCATCAATGCTCTTTTAGGAGGATTGTTTGCCAGTATTGCCTGTGGCATAATAGGTACATATATTGTAATCAAGCGCCTGGTATTTATTAGTGGAGGTATTACACATGCTTCATTGGGAGGGCTGGGAATAGGTTTCTATTTCGGCTTCAATCCTATACTTTCGGCAATGGTATTTTCTATCCTATCCGCATTCGGGATTGAATGGTTATCCGGAAGAAAAGGTGTTCGCGAAGACTCTGCAATAGCTGCATTCTGGTCATTTGGGATGGCTATCGGGATTATTTGTATATACCTCAAAGCAGGTTTTGCTCCTAATCTTTCTGAGTACTTGTTTGGTAATATACTGACTATAACAACTGCCGATATATATGCCTTTATTGCATTATCAGCAGTATTGGCTGCTATATTTTACTTTTTCAGAAGAGAGATTCTGTATGTAGCATTCGATTCTGATTTTGCTAAGACCCGAAATCTTCCCGTAAAGTTTATAGAATATGCTATGATGTTTTTCATCGCCGTATCTATCGTTCTTACCATACGCTTGGTGGGTGTTGTATTGCTAATGTCTTTATTGACTATGCCTCAAATGACAGCCAATCTATACACAGCCAATTTTTCCAAGATGATTTTTCTTTCTATCATCTTCGGATTAGTAGGATGTATTTCCGGACTTATATTATCTGCATTTATCAATGTACCTTCCGGTGCATTCATTATATTTATTCTTATCGCAATTTACTTCATTTGCAGATTAATAAATACTATATTCAAGATAGATACTCTAACTGCAAAATAAAGAAGGGATATCACCAAGACACCCCTTTCTTCGCACAATTTTATTTGCTAAACACTTTTAAAAAAAACATAAACACAATAAAACTATAATTACTTCTTGTTTCCTTTCGAATAAGATAATAAGTAGTTATCAGCTCACACCCTCTTCTTTAAGGACGCCCTCCACCTCCGCCGGGACCAGTACTTACATTACCGACTGTGGTTACCATCGAGGTTGGAGTAAATGTACCCGATGAGGTTCCTTTGGTATAAGTTGCGCCGGTATATAATCCGTGGAAATCTGTACCTCCCGCAACACTACCTCCTGTATAAATTGTATACACTGTATTGGCTGCCAAATTTGCACTGCTAAACAATAAAGTCATCTGGTTATATGTTCGGGGCACTTTAAATGTAAGGACACCTGTACCGTCAGCCGCTGCAATATGAACAAATTGATTAGCTGTACCTGAACCTCCATAAATAACCGTACGTTGTGTACTAACGCTAGATGTAGGTGTACTGGTAGAACCTCCGACACCAACTAATGTTCCGCCTGTTATTTTGAAAGTATTGTTATCACAATCAAACCCTTCTTCTGGTGCTCCTGCCCCTGCTGTAACAATCGTTCCACCGGTTACAGTTAAAGTTCCGTTAGAATCTATTCCATCATTTGTTTCGCTATAACAATAAATAGAACCTCCATTTATCTGAATATGATTAGTAGCATTGATACAGTCATCGTAAGCCTCTATTTCGATCTTTCCATTATTTATGGTTAGTGTAGTCTTGCTTTCTAAACCCTCTGCTTCAGTTTTCGAAGTCTTAATAGTTATAGTACCATTATTGATAGTCAGATCTCCATCACTTTTTATAGCTTTGGCTGCTGTATCATCATTCCCATATTTAAATTGATCTCCTGTGGTTATTACAGATATAGTTCCATTATCTACAGTCAGAGTTCCATCAACACTGATAGCTTTACCGCCTGCTCCTGAGCTATTGATAGATACAGTACCTTTCTTCATCAGGAAGTTCCCTCCTGCCTTGATACCTGCCGATGAAGATATATCCGCATCGTCCGTATCATAATAAGCACTACCCGTAGTTACCAGAGTCATATCACCATCAGCAATTGTAATATCACCTTTACTTTTTATTGCTTTCGAACCATCGCCTGTTGTAGTAATATCAAGCGTACCTCCATTGATAGTTATATAAGGAACAATAGAAGTATCGGTTCCTTTGTATGAAGTTTTAATTCCGTCTCCTACACTCTTCACTTTTATACTTCCACCATTTACGGCAACATATCCCTCTTCGCATTCTATGGCATCGCCCAAAGCTGTAATATCTACTGTACCGCCATCTATACGAACATAATCATTTGCATGAATACCATCTTTAACAGCGGTTTTCACTGTTATATTTCCGCCTTTTATTCGGATGTAATCGTCACTTGCTATCGCATGTTTATTGTATCCGTAAACTAAAAGACTACCATTCCCATCGAAATTCAATTGTCCTTCACTGAACAGAGTACCTTTCATATCTTCATCGCCACTAGCCGCATAAGTTGCATTATCAACCAGTCTGTTAGAAGTACCTCCAACCAATACTAAGGATACTTTCTTTCCCGATTGAATATTAATTGCAGCTCCGTCGCCGTTTATAATACTGACACCATTGAGACCTACTCCGAATTTATAATCACTATAGATTTTCAGAGAACCGTCTTTAGTTAACCCTGACAATACATAATTCACTTCTGTATCTGTAATAGTAGATGTTACTGTAACATCGCTACCTGTTTTTGTTACAACTATACCTTTATCGGCATAGGGATTTTTTATTTCAACTGCATTATCCGAATACGTAATCAGCACTGAATTTATAAATGTGGTATCCTTTGTGTTAGTCACAAAATCTTCATCAACCACAACATTGCTGCCATCGTCTCCACCTGTTAAATCATCATCGTCATCGTCACTGCTACACGATATGATAACAAAAGACGACACACATAAAAACCCCAGTAAAAACTTGTTTAATCTCATACTCTAAAATTATTATAAACCAGACTCCAATGTTATAAGCTTTTCTTAAAACCCGCAACGACATTCTACATAAGGAGTAATCTGCTCGACAAATCGATCTATTTCATAGATAAAAAAATAGCCTTGTCAGACATGATCTGACAAGACTATCTATATTAATGAAGGAGTTTTCTCTTATCTCTGAATAGTAAGTTCCTCAATCAAGCGAGGGCAATTCATTATTTTGTCGATAGTATAAAGAACATAACGAATATCTACACTGATCGTACGTTGCAGCTCAGGTTCAAATACTACGTCGCCACTCAGAGCTTCCCAGTTACCATCAAATGCAAGACCTATCAATTCAGCCTTACCATTAAACACAGGACTACCTGAGTTACCTCCTGTAATGTCGTTATTCGACAGGAAGCCAACAGACATAGAACCTTTTTCATTGGCATATTCTCCCCATTTCTCAGCACGAAGATTATCTAAGATATAATTCTGTACTGCAAACTCTGGATCATTAGGATTTTCTTTCTCTAAAATACCTTTACTTGTAGAGAAGTAATCGTATTCAATAGCGTCAGCAGGACTATAACCGCCTACCGAACCATAGCTCAGACGTTGAGTAAAATTGGCATCAGGCGAGAAAGCTTTATCAGGTTGCATCTCCATTAGAGCCGCCATATACTTACGGGCGTTTCTATCGATTATAGGATATACAGGCGACAGGTCTTCTACTAATTTCAAACGACCTTCGGCAACCGATTTAGCTAGAATCATAGCAGGATCTTTGTCTAACTCCTTTAAACCTCCGGCACTTATTGCAGAGATAAGGTTGTCTAAGTTGGTAAATTTACTGTTTTTGAAAACCCAATCAGCATATTTATCATAGTCACCTTTAAACTTCTTATCAATAGTTTGATATACACTAGGCAGATATTCTGCTGGAACTCTTTCTCTGTACAATTTAAGCAAAGCAGGCATTACTTGTTTATCTAACTCAGGAACGTAATCCTTATATGTATCGGTTAGTTTTGCCCTAACATAAGCCATTAGCTCTTCTTTATCCGAAACATTCGAAATATTTACGCTATTTGCCAAACGGGCAATTTCTATTCCATTATTAAATGTTTCACCAAAATAGGTACCTATTTCTACAGGTTTCATCGTGTTCTTATAAACGACTTCGAGGCTTGGCAATACATCACCATATTTCTCAGTTGCGGCAGGACTGCTTGCGATCCAATCCGCAAGACGAGATTCCAAAGCTTGCTTCGATTCCACTACATTCAATTTTTTTAGAGCAGCATTCATACCCATCGCATTTTTCCAATAATTGGAACTTCTGCTGAATTTCACCGAATACTTGATACGTACAGCATCATCTGCATTCATAGCCTTTCTCCAAATAGCTTGTTTTACGGTGCGAACCTCAATACGTGGAATATTTTCCGATTCCATCATCTGAGTAATTCCCCAAGAAGACAGATAACGCTCTGTACTTCCGGGATAACCGATTGTCATTGCATAATCTTTGTCTTTATACCCTTTTATTGAAACAGGCACAGAGTATTTAGGTTTATAAGGAACATTGTCGGCACTGTAATGTGATGGCTGATTATCTTTATTGGCATACACTCTGAATACCGAAAAATCTCCTGTATGACGGGGCCATTGCCAGTTATCGGCATCACCTCCGAATTTACCTATTGATGAAGGCGGAGCAAAAACCATTCTCACATCTTTGAATACTTCGTAAACAACCAGATAGAATTTATTTCCTGTATAGAATGGCACAATACGTGCAGTCAAAAACTCATTGTTTTTATATTGAGCCAGAATATCTGTTGATAACGAATCTATTATATGATTTCTTTCCCCTTCCGAAGTAGCATCGGTTATCCCGAGTGTCACCTGATCGGTTACATCTTCCGTCTTTTGAAGAAAAGATACATTTAAACCTTCGGTATATAATTCTTCTGGTTTCGATTGGCTTACAAATCCGTCTTTCAGATAGTCATGTTCTACAGAACTATGCTTTTGGATAGCATCATATCCGCAATGGTGATTGGTGAAAATCAGACCTTCCTGCGATACAGCTACACCTGTACAACCACCTCCGAATATAACAACTGCATCTTTTAGTGACGCATTTTTTTCGCTGTAAATACTATCGATCGGAAATGTAAATCCCAGCTCTTTCATACGAGCTGCACTTTGTCTGTTTAGCTCTTTCAACAGCCACATACCCTCATCTGCTTGGACAGAAGCCAGCGAGAGTAAAACGCCTAGCAATAAAAAGATTTTCTTCATGTTAATTATTTAAATTAAGGTCTAAGACCTATTTGATTATTTCGAAACGTATACTAAAAAAAAGTAACAAAAGGTGACAAAAAACTTCCTGTTAAGTTACAAAGTAAACATTCTGTTGTCACTTTTCCCAATTTGTCAAAAGACTGTAAATCAACAGCTACTATCCAAAAAGGTTACAAAGGTAACAAAAGTGACACTTTCTGACTGTTTTATTTCCTATTGTTTACTGTTTACTTTTTCTCTATTCGGGCAGACACGCAGGTCAGCCCCTACCCCTGTTGACTGATAATTGTTGACTGCTAACTGTTCCAAAAAGTGACACTTTTTTACTGTTTTATTTTTTCTTGTTTACTGTTACTTTTACAAAACTACTACACTCCTGAGTAATCTTATTTATAGATAAATACATCAAAGGCCAAAACCTTTCATCCACTAGTTGGGTGTATAATTATCCCCTTATATTTATTTCTTATTTTCTCTTTACAATTTTACCGATAACAGGAATCTCCGATAGAGGTAAATCCCTTTTGATAAGTACAAAAAAGAAAATAGCAAACAGCACTGTATTGAATATCAAACGCAACGCTTCAGTATCGAACCGCGCATAACAACTTACTCCATAAAGAACGATAGCCAGACCAAAATACAAACCTATCGATTTGAAATCGTACGGCAATGGCCGGTATTTTCGTTCAAAGTAGTATGAAAGTAACATCATTATC
This sequence comes from Indolivaga alginatilytica, assembly GCF_003201355.1. Classification (GTDB taxonomy): domain Bacteria; phylum Bacteroidota; class Bacteroidia; order Bacteroidales; family Dysgonomonadaceae; genus Dysgonomonas_A; species Dysgonomonas_A alginatilytica. The sequence continues at coordinate 207,144 of NZ_QICL01000002.1, read as the reverse complement.
AAATTACAAATCAATGTAGCCCATGCACTGGCTATATATCCATAGATAGGAACAAAAATAATATTCAGAACAATGGTTATTACACAACCTGCAATTGAGAATACTGCTCCGAAATAAGTCTTATCGACCATCTTGTACCAAAAAGACAAATTGAAATAGATTCCAAATAAGATATACCCCATCATTACAATAGAAACCACATTCAAGCCCTCATAGAAATCCTTGCCTATAAAGTGTTTTATTATATCCATGTAAAACATTACCCCAAGAAATATAATCAAGGAGAAGATGATAAAATATTTCATCGCTTCGGTATAAGCCTTATCGTTATTCGCATCTTTATTCTTAGCAAAAATAAAAGGTTCATACGCAAAACGAAAAGCTTGTGTAAACATCATCATAATAATAGCTACCCGCGAACATGCCGAATAAATACCCAATTGGCGGAAAGCTTCCACTTTATCATCAAATAAGAAAGGATAAATTATTTTATCGACTGTTTGATTCAGCATACCTGCAATTCCCAGTATCAATAAAGGGAAGCAGTATTTAAGCATACGCTTCAACAGATCGGTATCGATGACGTACTTAAAACCTCTCAGTTCGGGAATCAAGAAGATAAATGTAATTGCAGAACCTATAAGATTGGCTACAAATACGTAACCTTCTTTATATGACGGACTATAAAACCAAGCGATCAATGACGGATTAACAGCATGAATCTTAGGGCAAATAATCAGGAAGAATATAGTAAATACAATGGTTATAAAAATACTCGACAACCGGAGAGTGGCAAATCGAATGGGACGTTTCTTGTATCGTAAATAAGCAAACGGAATAGTCATTATCGTATCAATCCCTACCACAACAGCCATAATGGCAATATAATCGGGGTGATGCGCATAATCTAAAAAGTCGGCTATCGGGTTCAAAAAAGTAAAACAAAAAACCACAAAAAGAATAGAGGTAAGAGCAATAGACAATAGGGTTGTAGAATATACCTTCATCGGTTCATCGTCTCCCTTATTCATAAAGCGAAAAAAGCCGGTCTCCATACCATACGTAAGAATCACCGCCAGCAAAGCAGTATATGCATACACGTTGGTCATTACACCAAACTCACCGGTGGTTAGCACCCGTGTATAGATCGGCACAAGGCACCAACCTATAAATTTCCCTAAGATACTACTCAAACCATAAATGGCGGTATCTTTGGCCAGACTTTTCATTCCTCCTGCCATCTTTCTGATTTTTCGGATGCAAAGATACTATAAATCGTATGTATATTATAGTTAATATGAAGGAAATACAGAACATTTTCAGCACATCGTTACCACAACAACTAATGCATAGACAATTATAAAAATCAGGCGATTAACATCAATTAATGATTTATTCAACTAACTTTGTGAGGTCTCAGACCTTTTATTCTGTATACCCGTCAACTCGTTTACTCAATAAAAACAGGTCTCAGACCTTACCATAAGTAAAAAACATAGAAATGAGTTACTACCATCTAGCCGAATTGGTGCATAAGAGAGCAGCCAAATACAAATCGAGTACAGTTTTTAAGTACAGAGATGCCAGCGAAAAACGTTGGAAAACAATCTCATGGAATCGCTTTTCGGAATATGTCATGAAAACGGCATGGGCTATGGCTGAGGTAGGCATTGACACTCAGGAGAATATCGGAATATATTCTCAGAATATGTGTCAATACTTATTTACAGAGTTCGGAGCTTTTGCCAACAGAGCCGTTGTGGTTCCTATATACGCAACAGCATCGCCCCATCAGGTAGAATACATTGTAAATGATGCTCAAATAAAAACCCTGTTCGTAGGAGAACAATTTCAATATAATAATGCATACAAAGTACAACAGCAATCGGAAACCCTGAAAAAGCTGGTTATATTTGATGCAAACGTAAAACTTCATCCCGAAGACCACACATCTGTATATTTCGATGACTTTATGGCAACCGGAGAAAACTCCGATGCTGAAGTGAAAGTGACCGTCAGAATGAAAACAATCCGTGAAACGGATATTGCCTGTATCATTTATACTTCGGGAACTACAGGAGAGCCTAAAGGGGTTGTTCTTTTACATTCATCCTTTCTTGAAGTTTTCAGAATCCATGATGAAAGATTACCACAACTGTCGAACAGAGATATATCGATGAACTTCCTTCCATTGGCTCATATTTTCGAAAAAGCATGGACGTATTATGCCATCCACAAAGGGATGACTATTGCAATCAACACCGATGCAAAGGAAATTCAGAAATCAATCAAGCAGGTAAGACCAACAGTAATGTGCAGTGTACCTCGATTCTGGGAAAAAGTATTCCAAGGCGTTTCCGAAAAAATCGAAAGCTCTAAAGGTTTAATGAAGTGGCTATATACGGACGCCATTAAGACCGGAAAAAAATACAATCTCGATTATAAGAATAACGATATAAAACCTCCGATTGGGAATGCTATAAAATTCCACTTTTATAACAACACCATATTTCGTATATTGAAGATGGTAATCGGTATCGAAAAAGGATTATTATTTCCTTGTGCGGGTTCCCCTCTATCCGACGAAATAAACATATTCCTCAAATCGGTAAATATACCTATTATAGTAGGTTATGGTCTTACAGAGACTACTGCTACAGTGAGCTTCTATCCTCCCGTTCATTTCAAGATACATTCCGTAGGATCGGTAATGCCGGGCTTGGAAGTAAAAATAGACCCTCTAAACGATGAAATCTTAGTTAAAGGGCGTACTGTCATGAAAGAATATTACAAGAAACCCGAAGAAACAGCCAAAGTATTTACTGAGGACGGATTTTTCAGAACGGGAGATTCCGGTAAAATGATAGAAGGGAATGTGATCGTATTAACTGAACGAATCAAAGACCTTTTCAAAACCTCTAACGGAAAATACATTGCGCCGCAAGCCATTGAAACGATTATTGCAAACGATAAGTTTATCGATATGATAGCTGTTATTGGCGATGAGGTGAAATTTGTAAGTGCACTCATTGTTCCAAACTACGAGGCTATAGTTAAATGGGCTGAGGAGAACCAAATAGTATACAGCAATATGGAAAATCTGCTCCAGAACAAAGATGTAAATTCGATGATATCAGGACGTATAGAAATGCGTCAGGCTGATTTTGCACCTTATGAAAAAGTAAAACGATTCACTCTTCTACCCGAGCCATTCACCATGGAGTCGGGCGAACTAACCAATACTCTCAAAATAAGAAGAAAGGTTGTAGTTGAAAGATACAAAGACCTGATTGACAAAATGTACGCTGAGTCATAAATGGCAGGTATATACATACACGTCCCGTTCTGTAAAACAAGGTGCATATATTGCGACTTTTTCACCAGAACCGACATGAAACAAAAGAATCCGTATGTATCGGCTATCTCCAAGGAAGCCGTTCTTCGTGCTGATTATTTGGATGGAGAAGCTATCGAAACCATCTACTTTGGAGGAGGGACACCTTCTCAGCTCACGATAGAAGATTTACAATCGGTACTCAATACACTTCGGAATACTTTCGAAATAAGTTCTCAAGCAGAGATCACCCTTGAAGCCAACCCCGACGACCTGAATGCGAGCTACATAAATCGGCTCCTGTCATCAGGTTTTAACCGTTTAAGCATGGGTGTACAAAGCTTTGATGATGCACAATTGAAGTTCCTCAACAGACGGCATTCAACCCAAAGAGCAATAGATGCAGTCAAATTAGCTCAGCAAGGCGGCTTTCAGAATATAAGTATCGATCTGATGTATGGTCTTCCCGACCTGACAATGGATATATGGAGAGACACACTTGATAAAGCAATCAATCTGAATATACAACATATTTCATCCTATCACCTCATCTATGAGACTGGTACGAAACTATATCGACTATTACAAAAAGGAGATGTAAGATCGGCAGATGAAGAGCTCAGCCTCGATATGTTCTCTCTATTAATTGAAAAACTGAAAGAAGCCGGATTTATCCACTACGAAACATCCAATTTCGCAAAAGGCGGGCTTTTTTCCCGTCATAACAGCTCGTATTGGCTCGATAAAAAATACCTGGGATTAGGTCCTGCCGCACATTCCTATAACCGGATCAATAGATGTTGGAATGTAGCATCCATACCCAAATTCATTGAAGGAATAAAAACTGAAAAGCCCAATATTCAAGAGGAAATACTGGATACTCAAGCCCGATATAATGATTTTATTTTAACGGGTATGCGTACCATGTGGGGCATCAACATTTCTACTCTGAAAGATAAGTTTGGAGATAAGATGCTTGAGTACTGTGAAAATAATCTGAAAAAGCATCTCGAATCGGGAAATGTAATCCTTACTGATAATCACTACATAATAACCGCACAAGGCATATTTATTTCAGACAGTATCATGAGCGATTTGATGTATGTAGATTAATTTACCGTAGAAATGCATATATTTTTGTGCATTAAAAAAAAAATAGTATATTTGTATCTCTAAGATAACCCTTTACGCTCACAATGGCTAATAAATTAACAAAAATACCAGCGGATAATAATCTAAATTTTAACTGTTTAGATTTGTTTTCTTGCGTTGAAATATTAGAGAGAGAGAGAGAGAGAGAGAGAGAGATTAGCTAGCAGCCACGCTGGTGAAAAAAATATTTTAGACGGATTATTCCGTCTTTTGTTGTTTTTGAGTATTCTTTACACAATAGCATATCTATTACAATACTTCCCCAATAAATATATTAATAATTGCATCGGTAAACTTTTTCTACTAACTGATTTCTGTTGTTGTCGTTTAAAATCAGTAGAAATATCTAGGTTACCTATGAAACAATTATGTCCGGCAGCAGCGTGTAGCGATTACATGCTGCTGCTCTTTTTAGTCAACATCTATCTCGGTCAGCAACAAAATCAAACACATATAAAATAGGTAATATAATGAAAAAAAAGGTTTTATTTTTCGTCTGCCTCATAGCAGCAGCGACATCACAAGCTCAGGTTGGGATTAACAATTCCGACCCTAAAGCATCCCTTCACGTCACACCACAAAATACGGATGGTACTACAGCCGAAGGAATTATTGCTCCAAATTTGACACGCGCTCAATTAATCGAAAAAGATGCACGTTATGACCGTGACCAGAGAGGTGCAATAGTTTATGTAAGCGATTTATCAGGAACTATTACAACGAAAACTGCTCTGGTAACAGCAATCGGGTATTATTTTTTTGATGATACTCTTTGGAGACCGTTTAGCCAACCTGCGGCTGTTACTACTGCCAATAACGGTTTGAATATGAACGGAACAACGACTGAACTGGGCGGAGCTTTAACCAAAGCGACAACCATTTCGGGAACAACAGCTAATACGTTAACAATATCTGCACCCTCTATAATTTCGGGAGCACTTCAGATTAGTAGTGGTACTCCTGGTAGCGGAAAGGTGCTGACATCGGATGCAACAGGTAATGCTACTTGGCAAAATGTCACTGCTGCTCCATATGCTGGCACGATGGGGGGTACCGATCTTTCAATGACATCTAGCTTAAGGTATCTACAAAGCTATATAGATGTGCCCTCTGGAAGGTCTCAGATATTTGTTGGAGGCTTTATTGCTTATGCTTCTGCTAATGGCTATGCGACATTTTCCCTTAGCAGTTCTTCAACAGCACATTATGGAACAGGATACAGTCTGGTTCCGGGACTTGCAGGCTTCACATTCACCACAGAAAGTTCCATTGGGCAATTTTCGTTCTTTACAAACAACACGAGTGGAGGAGTTTTAAGACTGTACCTATGGGGGCTAATTTCCACCGCAGAACCAGCAACAGCAACAGCCACTTGGAAAGTCCAAAGTGTATCTGAGCCTTATATATTTGTAGCGTATTAATCGCCTATAATATAAATGTATAAAAAAGAACCTGAAGTGGCTAGCTCTACTTGGACAAATCAAAAGTCTAAACATTAATCCTTTTGATTTTAATATATTTTTAAACAGGTTCTTTTTTGTATTTTAATATCTGTCTCCTTTGTGTTTTCTGTGTTCTGATACTACTTTTGAGACAACTCTCTTTAAGTTATTCTTTTTCTAGATTTTCTATTTCTTCAATTTCTTTATTCAGTTTCTTAAAGCGCTCAAAAATTGCATATCTAAACCTGTAGTAAGTCGATGCAATAAAAACAAGTACTATTAAAATCAACATCACTATTGATTCGATATTGAATACAAATTTTTGAAACAGCATAAGTAGTGCTGCCAATATAGCAAAAGGCATTAGCAAATGTCGTATTTTCGATGTTTTGATCGTGTATTTTTCAAGCTTAGCAAATTTCTTTTTTAGAGTTAAAGTCTTATCGGAGAAATCAATATTACGAATCAATAGAAAATACTTAATATCCCAGATATAATTAATGACATATATAAATACAAAGAGACTTAAGCCAATATAGAAGTTAACTGTTAAACGAAATTGAAAATCTATAATCACCAACACAATAAAAAGGATTACAGGCGAAAGCACATTGTAAACAACTTTGATTTTCATCCGGTGTAATCGCTTCTCGGGCTTAGACATCAACATCCTTTTCAGAATTTCTTTATTTAAACGAGTATTATCCGCTATCTTTTTATCAGATTCTCTCCAGATATTTTCCAGTTCTGTTAGTTCCATGATTCTTAGATTTTTGAAATTGCTAAATTTTTAATCTGTTCCTTAATTCTACTAATTCGCGTACCGACATTTGTTTTCGAGATGCCCATTATCTCTGATATTTCATCATGCGAATTATCATCAAGATAGAGTAAAATAATTGCCTTATTGATCTCATTTAACTCATCAATACAGTTATATAAGATTTCCAGTTCCGGCGAATTATCTTCTTCCATAAGCCATGAGTAAGTATCTTTCTCCTTCAAATCGTTAAAGTAGGAGAATAGAGAGCCACTGGTCTTTTTCCGTTTATAGTTCATCGAAGTATTCAAGGCGACCCGATAGATCCATGTCGAAATTTTCGAGCCTCCCTTGAAATGCTTAAATGATTTCCACAATTCAAGAGTAATATCATTAATTAAATCCTCACGATCCTGCACGACTTTGGTATAAGCCCTTGAAATTTTTATAATCATCCCGATATTTTCTTCTAAAATAGATAGGAACTGCTCTTGAATATCATTATCTGCCATTCCGTTGTTGCTTTTTTATAAATCAGCCAATTAAGATACACTCTATTCCGATTAGTAACATACCCTATCCAAAAATCACACATGTATGCCTCTTTTTTTTATAATAATACTTGAAAGGGTTATCCAAAAACATGGACAACCCTTTCAAATATTTATTTCATCATTCTCTAACTAACTATAATTATTTTACTTGCCAAAGTAATAAAAAGGTCTGAGACCGTAATCTTTCTCCTATTCAAAATTTACCTCACCTATGTCAATCGTTTCTTTGTTACTCGACAAACGTAAGGTTATTGTTTCTTTCTTTTCTTTTCCGCTCGAATAATAAGTGTAAATATCGAGATAGATAGTCGTTGGACCAACCAGAGTCTGTTCACTACTTCCATAATAGTTTGCCTGTATTTTATATTTACCTCTTATCGCTTCTTTTATCAGGAATTCTTCGGGACCATAGCCACCCGTAAAATCATAGGACATTAAACCTCCTATCCGAGTTTGCTTATGACTATAGAAGCATTTTTCGCCATTAGGGTCTGTTACCCACAAATCCATATCGCTGTTATCGGTGTCCCAGTTGAGTACAACACGTATATTTACGGGCATGTTATATATCAGACGATTGTCTACCGAACTAAGATCCAGTTCAATCTTTTCGCGTTTAGCTTTATCTATTACATTATTTATTTCTTCAACTGCAAACATTTCCACCTGAGGGAAACGAGTGTCCCACCTGCGTTCAAGCATCTTATAAAGTGTATTGACAGCTTGCTGATACTCTTTATTCTGAGCATAAGCCAGTCCTAAATCCCGATAAGTCTGAGGTTCTTCAGGGCGAAGAGTCAATAGCAACTTAAACTGATCGATAGCATAATCATTATACCCCATCTGTTTCAGACGATGAGCCAATACACGCGTCAATCTATAGTTTTCAACTTCCAGTTCAGCCAGATTAGAGAGAATAATAAGTGCTTCGTCTTTTAATCCTCTTTCCTCGAAAAGAGTTGATACTTCCAGAAAAAAAGAGGGTGTCGACTTATATTCATCTCTGATTGACAAATAGGATGCATATAGTTCTTTATCCGATTTAGTTTTCAATTCATTCAGATAAGCAGCATCAGGGCTCCATTTGTTCAATGTTATGCCGGCAGTTAATTTATAATTTAAAGATTCGGAAGGTGAATTATTGGAAGAAACCGATTTAGGGCTTCTTCTCCTGATGTCTTGACTTTCAGATTCGCTTACCTGAATACCTGCTACACGACCCTGCAATTCATCGGCTACAGTTTCGGGAGCCGTAAACTGAGATACCGAGCCTGTGAGATCACTACGTCTTTGAGCACCATAACCTACAACGACAACATCATTCAACGTCGCTTGATCATCGGCAAGAACAACATCCAACTCGCTACCCCGAACAGAGACCTCGATCGAATTCATTCCTACAAAAGAGAATCGCAAAACCTCATTAACTTTAGCATTAATGGAATATTTCCCATCTAAATCGGAAACAGTACCTGTATTGGTTCCTTTTATATTAACAGAGACTCCGATGAGAGGCTCACCCGTTTCATCTTTAATTATTCCACTAACACCCCGTCCATTATATGAATTCGTCTGACGGGCAATCATTGAACGACCCGATGTTGGCTCTGCTCTTTGATTTTGAGCTCTTTCCCTTCTTAAAACCTCTTCCTCCTCAGCCCGTTTTTTTGCTTCTTCCATTTCTTTTCTGAAATCTCTGTTCCACCAGGCTTTCCGTGCTTCAAGCATAGATATTACAGCTTGTATCCGATCCTGCTTTTGTTTTGTGTTCCATATTTCCTGTTCGCTTACTATCCGATTATATTCGTCTAAGAGTTCAGCCGGAGGGGTTATTCTATGAGTGACATAATCTTGTACATCATCCAAAACAATGAGTGACGTATTCCGTGTTACAATATTGTATTTACGTCCCAATGATTCTATTTCGTCTTTATTTTTATCGAACAATAAATCAAGCTCAGCTATCTTCTTTTCAGCCCATACACGTTCCACTATATTACCATAATCCGCAATATTGTTTTGGTCTATGACAAGGGTTTCGGTATATAACACACGACTGCCTATACCAAACGAAAGTGTGATAGAAGCTTTCTGTTTCTTTAGTTTACCGGCCATCGTAAATCCTGCCTTCGGATTGACAACAGTACCGGAAGTTGTCAAATCACTGATTTCGGATTTATCATAATCGGCAGAAATCAACCTGAAACTTTCATTCTTCATCATTTTTGCGGCATCTTGCGGCGTTTGGCTCATCAGATTAATGTAAGTTCCTCCCGATGATATATTGATGTATTTCAGAAGACTGTGATTGGCACTCAGAGATGAAGTTATTACCGATACAGGAGACTTACCCATAATAGGCTGAGATTTACCAAAATTACTCAACCCGTCAGTAAACAGAAGAATCTCATCGACATTCAGTTTCGAAAAATCGAGCAATCCCAATTGAGTAGCTCCATCGTACGGTATATTTTTGAGTACATCCTTTAGATTATCCCAGTTCCCGTTTTTAATCGGGAATGTTTGCGATTTGCCTAAAATACAGTTGAATGTGTACAGTTCAACAGTCAGGTTTCCATTCTCTTTAAAATAGTTATCCAATAATTCTATCTCCAAAGGCAGATTGCGCCCGTTCATAGATGAAGATGCATCCCAGAAAAGAGCTATATTCTTCGGACTCTGTTTGGCTTCTACGGTAAGTGAAGGAAAAACCTGAGCATAAAACACCGGCTGACTACTTATCAGTCCTTTCTCAATATAAATTTGTTTGTTGCTCTTGATAGGTATAGAAAATACCAATTGTCCTTTTGAAGGATATTGTTTTGCCGAATAAGATGCCAGATAAGCTTCTCCCGATTTATCAAACGAAAAACTACCCCAAGGGGTTTTCTCCACTGTTGGCTTTTGTCCATCGGCATGCACAGCTATATTCAGACTGAAATTATCGAGTACATCCCGATATTCAACAGGCAGGAAAAACAGATAATCGTCATTACCTTTGGTTAGTTCCTGCTCATAAGCAATCACAATACGTCGTGTTCCTTTTGCGGGTAAAGGATACACCCGTGTACGAAAATTATTTCCGACTGTTTTTTCGAGCAGTCCGGGATCTACCTTCCTGCGAATTGTAGATTCGAATACTTCCTGTCCTTTTGCCTTTTCAACTACAACGCCCTCTCGCAGGTTGCCGTTTATATCTAAAGCAAAACGCGAGATAGATTGTCCATCGGCAAGAGGGAACTGCAATTCACCCTCAAGAATACGATTATTCGGATTGTAAAAAGTCATGTCGACAGTAGTTACAGCGAGTGACCCGACTACTTTTACATCGATTTTCACATCCGATATCCTTACCGGGCTTTCGTCTTTACTGAGACCGTTAATCTGAATATTAGGCGACCTCTGCTCCTGCGCCCACACTGTAATTGAGAGTAAGCAAAGTAGAATTAGTGTCAGATATTTTTTCATGCTTTCCAGAGTATTTTAAGTAAATAGAATATACGATTATATATATTCTAGAGTCAAAACTTGCCAAAATTTCACATTAAAAAAAGAAATAAATTGAAATATACCCAAAATGCAGTTGAAAGAAGGCATGAATAAAAAAGATTATCTAAATACTACTTTACAATATTAAGGTCTAAGACTGCTTTAACACTTTAGATAAACAAAACAATTAGAGATAGTTATAATGAGAGAACATCGCTTTAGCTATTTATTACAAAAAAGAGGTTGTCCGATTTCTCGGACAACCTCTTTTAAGTTATATTATTAGTCAAAGATTTATACGTCTGCACCGAACTCCATCAGGAAGGCTTTGATGAAACCATCAATATCGCCATCCATAACAGCGTTCACATTCGAAGTCTGATAATTTGTTCTGTGATCTTTCACACGGCGGTCGTCAAAAACATAACTGCGGATTTGTGATCCCCATTCTATTTTTTTCTTTCCGGCTTCCACCGCAGATTGCATGCGGCTTCGTCTTTCCAGCTCCATATCATAAAGTTGCGATTTCAATAAACGTATCGCATTGTCTTTATTACCGAACTGAGAACGGCTTTCCGTATTTTCGATTACAATCTCTTTGTCTTCGCCTGTTTCCTCGTCTTTGTATTTGTAGTGAAGACGAACACCCGTTTCTACTTTATTTACATTTTGACCTCCTGCCCCACTCGAGCGGAAAGTATCCCATGTAATGCTACCCATATTGACTTCGATCTCGATTGTATCGTCAACCAAAGGCACCACAAAAACAGAAGCAAAGGAAGTCATACGTTTACCTTGTGCATTGTATGGAGACACACGCACTAAACGGTGTACGCCATTCTCCGACTTAAGATATCCATAGGCAAAATCTCCCTCAACCTGAATAGTTGCTGTTTTGATTCCTGCCTCATCACCTTCCTGAAAGTTGGTAATGGTTACTTTATATCCTTTCGACTCACACCAGCGTTGATACATACGGAAAAGCATCGAAGCCCAATCCTGACCTTCGGTACCACCTGCACCACTGTTTACTTTGAGTACTGCACCCAGTTTATCTTCCTCACGGCGAAGCATATTCTTAAGCTCCATATCCTCCAATATTTCTATTGTCTGGTTATAGACCTCATCGACTTCTTCTTCCGAAGTAATTCCTTCTTTTTGGAAATCAAATGCCAACTGCAATTCTTCTACAGCCGCTTTCACTTTATTATAACCCGAAAGCCATCCTTTCAGACCTCTGATTATTTTCATTTGCTCTTCGGCAGCTTTGTTATCAGTCCAAAAGTCAGGGTCTTGCGTTCTTATTTCCTCTTCTTCTAATTGGATTATTTTTGCATCGACGTCAAAGGTACCCCCTCAACGCTTGCTCGCGCTCCAACACTTCTTTGAGTTGGTCTACAGTAATCATATTCGTAATTTATTTAGTTACATAAAAAGAATGCGAAGATACTAAAAAAACACAGACCTCCGCACCTTAACGTATATTATGTCAGCCAGCTAACAATCTCTACTTTATTACATTCTACCACAAGGAGATGCCTGTACTATCCGCTGGTTCATAAAATTCTATTTGCACGACTTCGGTTGTGTCGCCAGGCTGCTCGGCAGCCTGATACAGTTCTGCTTGTAAGCTATTCTGATAGTAATTCACCATTCCGTTTATATGCTCCTCACTATTTTGAGATGCATCACTCCAAACTTTGATCAAATAATTATTTTTGACAAGATAGGCAAGATTACTCTGGTTTCTTAACTCCCCCAAATTATTCTTCAGGGCTTCCTCCGACACAAACCGAGAAACAATTACCCCCGCATCATCACGACCATAATCATCTTCTTCCTTCGTTTCATAAATCTCATAATAAAGCTGTAAGATATCGCGATTATCAGAATTAGCCATCATACGAATGGCATGTGTATCTTCGATTACAGCCGGATTATTGATAATTCCTTCTTTTTTATACTCTGCCGGGATTTCAGCAATAACCATTCCGCTTAACAATTTCGGATTCAACTTAAAACTGGCAGGAAATGAAATATTCTCTTGAGCTTTAACTATAAAAACTGAGAACAGGACAAATAGCAATAACTTTTTTTTCATATCTTAATTCAACTGTTCTATCAAATTTGCAGGAAGATAAAACGTATCGTTTTTATCTATATAAACCGTTACCGATCCCAGATCAATTTCTTTTCCATTCATGTAGGCAACCGACTTAAAGGCTGGAACAATCAATGTTTTCTTTCCCTTTTTTACTGTTAATTGGGGGAATGCTGTCGATTTATCAATCGTGCAGTTTAATCCTGAAAAAACCTCCTGATGTTTTGCAAAGACTTCTTTTGTCATTTCGGGAAGACTTTCTTTAAGTCCTAAAACATCTGACAGATAATGATTAATCTGCACATTTGTATTCATACCCAATGGTACATCGCCCTGTGGGTGATAAGCTGCCAGAAAAACCTCTTCGCCCGTATGACCTCCGGTTGTAAAGCCAAAGTAAGTACGGCTATTCATTATATCGACAATGGCATGTCCCATATTCTGACTTTCGGCTTTCTTCATATAATCAGCCTCTTTGTAGTTATTAGAACTTAATAAACTGGCTAATTCTTCCTCAGTAAGATCTATATCTGTATATTTCTTAAATATTGCTTTAAAATCTTCGGGTTTCTCTTGTAGTAAGATGCGCTCTAGTCCTTCGCCTGTTCTTTTGTATTTCGAAACATTGGCAAACAGATCGTGAATAGTTGCTTTATCATAACTCTTTAAATCCCTGCGCCCGATAGTAAATCCGCTATTACCATGATCGGGAAGTACTATAACCGCTGTTTCGCCATCTTTCTTTGCAAACTCAATGGCTGCACCTACCGCCTTATCGAAAGCCAAGTATTCAGTAATGCAACCTACTGCATCATTACCATGTGCTACCCAATCTACTTTACTACCTTCTACCATAAGGAAAAAGCCATTGTCGTTTTCAGATAAATGATCTATTGCTTTTCTGGTCATCTCTTCAATAGAAGGGATCTTCGAATCATCGCGATCTAAATCATAAGGCAATTCCTTCTCCTGAAACAATGCCCACACTTTATTATCGCCATCGAATGAACGGAAAGCGTTTATGTCATCCTGAATCAAGGTTGTGTTGTTCTTCTTGAAATGATTCTTCATATCGTCTGTCACGATAGAATTACCTCCACCAAACATTACATCCAGATTATTATAGGCTATCTGAGGTGCGATATATTCGTATTTGCCACGTGCATAATAGTGAGACGAACAATCGGCAGGCGTAGCATGAGGAAATTCAACAGTTACAACCATTCCGACTGCTTTCTTTTTCTGAATTTTAGCTGCTTCGAGAATAGTCACTAAAGGTTGATAAGCCATCGAAGGGTCGACCTTTACCAGATCATTCTCGGGGTCGGCAACAGGATAAATAGCCACATTACCCGTACGTTGAGGCATACCCGTCATGTATGCAGATGTTGTTGGAGCCGAATCGCCAATAGGAGCATTAGACGAAAAAGTCTTCACCGTGCCACACATATATGGATCGATATTCAGATTTTCACCACCCAGTTTATTGTATATTTGATACCACCGTGCCGCAGAAACTACACCGATAGAAGTACCGTCGGGAATCATTACTATTACGTTTTTGACAGGTTTAACAGGTCTGTGATATTGCTGAGACCAAACCAAACTGCACGAAAGAATTAGAAGTAAGGAACAAATTGTTTTTTTCATAAAAATAATATTTAGCAAAAGCAGGATTTCATTAATAAGATATTTTCAATTCGGGATATCTCTTGTGCTACCCCATTAATAATGCCAATCAGTAGTTAAATTGTCAGTAATTAACGCTCTTTCTTACTGACGCACCCTATCGGGTTTGTCTTTCATTTTGCCTTGATGCAAAACGAAATAAGTAATCTGTGATTGCGCGTAGTATAAATAACTTAAAAGAGCGTTTTGAACAATTCAATGACTCATTCGCATTAATAATAAAAAGATAGGAAACATTAGTTTTTTACAAAAATAGAGATTTTAGATCAATAATCTTGTTACAAAATAGTGAAGAAGTCTTTTTCTATTCATTTAAGCTCACCGAAAATATTTCTGTATCTTTGTAATTCAATGTAAAATATAAATCTGTTATGTCTGCAAAGAAACCATTAATACTCATTACAAACGATGACGGCTACCAAGCCAAAGGTATAAAATCGCTAACCGAATCACTAGTCGGATTAGGTGAAATAGTAGTTGTTGCACCCGATGGTCCACGATCGGGAATGTCTAGCGCCATCACATCGATACAACCGATACGCTATTATTTATTAGAAAAAAACATAGAAAAAGATATAACCATCTACGGATGTACAGGTACACCTGTGGATTGTGTAAAATTGGGAATCAGCGAGATATTAGACAGAAAACCCGATCTTGTGGTTTCGGGAATCAACCACGGCTCTAATGCCTCTATCTGTGTTATCTATTCGGGAACGATGGGTGCTGCCATAGAAGGGTGCTTATATAAAGTGCCATCTATCGGATTCTCGTTGCTGGATCATCATTTCGATGCTGATTTTTCCCACACATACAAAATAACCCGTTCTCTGAGCGAAAGCGTATTAAAAACCGGATTACCTAAAGGTGTTTGTCTGAATGTAAATATACCTCATTCGACAAAGGAATTGAAAGGTCTGAAAGTTTGTAAACAAGCTCCGGGACAATTTGTAAAAGAATTCAAAAAATCGGCAGATGGAGCTGATAACGAAATATACTGGTTAACAGGATATTTTGAAAACGACACCCCCAATGATACTTCTACTGACGAATGGGCATTAGCTAATGGTTACGCTTCGGTTGTTCCAACCAAAGTTGACTTTACCGACCATGAATTTGTGGATCAGATGAAAAACCTGGAAAATCTAATTTAACCGATATGAAATATTTTCTTGTTGCAGGAGAAGCTTCGGGCGATTTGCATGCTTCTAATCTTATGGCTGCTTTAAAAGCATCAGACCCCAAAGCTGATTTCTGCTTCTTGGGTGGTGACTTGATGCAGGCTCAGGGAGGCAAGCTCATCAAACATTACCGGGAAATGGCTTTCATGGGCTTCATTCCCGTCTTGCTGAATCTGAAGACAATTCTCCGCAATATGAAAATGTGTCAACAAGCAATTGTCGATTACCAGCCCGATGTCATTATTCTGATAGACTATCCGGGATTTAATCTGAAGATTGCCAAGTTTGTAAAAACTCAGACTAATATTCCCGTCTATTATTATATCTCGCCCAAAGTATGGGCATGGAAAGAATACAGAGTAAAATCGTTCAAGAAATATGTAGACGAGATGCTTTGTATACTTCCTTTCGAGGTTGATTTCTTTAAGAAACACAACTATCAGGTAAATTATGTAGGCAATCCGACAGTTGATGCAATAGCCGCCTTCAACGAAAAGAACAAAGACGATTCTCGCGAGAAATTCATACAGGATAATAAATTAGATACAAAACCTTTTATCGCTCTATTGGCGGGAAGCCGCAAACAGGAAATAAAAGACAACCTCCCTACAATGCTAGAGGTGGTAAAAAAATTCCCTGATTATCAAGCGGTGATTGCCGGAGCACCGGGAATGGACCCCGATTATTACAAAACATACATAGCAGACAGTAATTGCAAAATTATTTTCGACCAGACTTATCGCCTGCTTTCTTATTCGGATGCCGCACTTGTAACCTCGGGAACAGCAACTCTCGAAACATCATTATTCAGAGTACCGCAAGTCGTTTGTTACAGAATGCCTGTACCATATATTGCACATTGGGCATTCAAGCATATTTTACATACACCTTACATTTCTCTTGTAAATCTGATTGCAAATAAAGAAGTTGTAAAAGAATTGTTTGCAAAGTATTTCACCCGTCAGAATATCGAAGAAGAAGTTGACAGACTACTAAATGACGCCGCTTACAGAAATAAGATGCTGGAAGGATACGATCGGATCATCACTATATTAGGTGAACCGGGAGCATCACGAAAAGCCGCACAAATTATTATACAGAAACTACATGCTAACAAAGAACCTTAGGAACGGATAGGTTTGCGAGACCTCAATACTTCTCAAAAGCTGATTTTAGAGGAAATACTTCTTTAAAGCTCCTCTTTAAAGTATTTTTCGCACGCTTGAAATCCAATATTTCTACACTGTCATTGAGACACATAATATCATACTCCTGACGTCTGATCTGATCGCAGATATGAAGCAGCGAATGATCTGTAATATCCACAAAAGTAGTATCTTTTACAGTATTGTAAGGATGAAATTTTCCGGCTGCCAATTGCCAGTAACGGATCAACCACTGATTAACATCGGAGTTTGATCTGAATCTCGATCTACATGTCAGATGCAATGCAGACGTTGCCTGAGACCACACTTCGTGGTAAGTAGACTTAAGAAATGCATTAGGAAGGTGGGGATCAACAAAGCCCGAAAAATCGCGCCAAGTAAATAAAAAAGCATTACTCAACAGGCTAAACCCATAGTTTAAAGAAAACCACTTTTTCCAGAACTTTCTTATCTGTTGATGTTTATTGAAATAGGAATCAATTATATCCAAGTCATTTATAGCCATATGGATAATAGTACCATCCGAAGGCTTTGAAGTCATCACAGCATAGTCGCAAGGCAAACCCTTCTTAAAAAAACGTGATGGTTTTACAGGATTCAGAACATACAAGTCGTCATTGAAATATATAAAATGCTCGGACAAGGATTCTATACGATGTAGATTCAATTCTATAGCATTTGCACTGAATGTAGGCAGATATTCGTGGGGAATAAAATCTTCATGTTTTACCCAATTCAATTGAGGATGCTCCAGATTGAGCCAATCTGGAATGTGACCCGATGTTACAAAGTGAATTTTATCAATCCAAGGCATAAATTTTTCTATCCCCCTGAACCAATAACGAAGCAAATCCCAATCCCTGAAACGGATTGAACTGGTATCACCTATAGGCGACCGTCCTGCATGCTGCCTGAAACTTTGCTGCCATTCCTTATCCTGTCCATTCACCCAGGGTAATACAATATCGATACCAGATGTATTCATTTAATTTCTGTAATTAATAGAATAAGGTATATTCTACTACAAATATAAACAGTATAATTTTACAAAAGTTTATACCTTTGCTTACACATTCGTACTATTTTTTTTAACCAATCGAAAATTTGGCATAATTTCAGCCAATCAGAAAACAAAACAATGGACTTTTCATTTCTATACAAGGGGTTTATTCTCGGATTTTCGGTTGCCGCCCCCGTAGGCCCTATCGGTGTACTGTGCATCAACAGAACCCTCCATAAAGGGTATGCGTCAGGCTTAACAAGTGGTTTGGGTGCAGCAACAGCTGATCTTATATATGGCTGTATAGCGGGTTTTGGACTTACCATCGTTTCCAATTTCTTGGTCGGGCAGCAAATTTGGTTTCAAGTGATCGGATTAGCATTCTTATTTTATACAGGTATAAAAACTTTGACAAGAAACACCTCTCAAGCCAAATTCAGTACAAGTTATAACAAAGGATTACTGAACGATTATACAACAACATTTTTGCTGACAATAACCAATCCTCTGACCATTTTATTCTTTCTGGCTGTTTTTGCAGGTCTCGGATTATCCAATACCAAACAAGATAAATTTGCATCCATATTGCTTGTTTCGGGCGTATTTATCGGCTCTGCTGCATGGTGGCTCTTATTAAGTGGCTTCACTCACAAATTGAAGAAAATGATCAGTGACAGCATATTGAAACGCATCGATTTATTTTCGGGGTTATTAATCTTATTCTTTGCCTTCATTCTTTTATATGATTTAATTACAGGCTGATACTTTTATAATTATTTTTTTGTTATATCAAGGAGAAATGAAAAACATATCCCAGAGGGTGCGTTAAAAAGATCAAGACATATAAGTTTAACTCCTCCCCTGTATATTTTACAAAAGTTTATACCTTTGTTTACACATCAATCTTTTTTGAATGAAAATTCTTTTATTGGGAGAATATAGCAACCTTCATTGGACTTTAGCACAAGGGCTACGGGCTTTAGGGCATTCGGTTGTGGTAGCCTCCAATGGAGACCGATTCAAGAATTACAGAAGAGATATTGATATTTCCCGAAAGAGCTACAACAGTATCGACACTCTTAAATATACTTACCTTCTCAGCAAAAATTTCAGACAATTCAAAGGATTTGATGTTGTACAGATTATAAATCCACTTTTCCTCGACCTTAAACCCCATAAGAATTTATTGGCTTTCAACCATTTAAAGAAATACAATGGCAAAGTATTCATGGGAGCTTTTGGAAATGATGCTTATTGGCTGAAAGCCTGTTTAGACAAAGAGACTTTTCGCTATTCGGAGTTTGATATACCAAACCGAGCGGACTATCTCGATTCAGCCAAAGAAATAATCAGGGTTTGGACTGATAAAGATAAAGTGGATGTAAACAGGGAAATAGCTGAAAGATCGGACGGTATAATTGCCTGCCTTTATGAGTATTTCGTTTCTTACAAGCCTCAATTCGAGAAAAAACTTACCTATATTCCCGCCCCTATCAATACTTCGGAAATCATTTTCACCCAAAGAGGTAAAGACCAATCTAAGGTGAGATTTTTTATAGGGATACAAAAACAGAGAAACGAAATCAAAGGAACTGATATCCTATATAAATGCTTGCAAGAAGTACAATCAAAATATCCGAATGAATGTATCATCCATAAAGCAGAATCTGTGCCTTACGATAAATACATTGCAATGAGAGATCAATCAGATGTATTGCTGGATCAACTCTATTCGTACACGCCGGGCATGAATGCGCTAACAGCCATGGCACAGGGACTTCTAGCGGTAGGAGGTGGAGAACCCGAAATGTACAACCTGCTAAATGAAAAGGACAATCATCCTATCATAAATGTACTCCCTAGCGAGGAGGATATATTCAACAAACTAGAGAATCTAATCTTAAATAGGGAACAGATTCCTCAACAATCAATCAATAGCCGTTTATTCGTAGAACAACATCACGACTATATAAAAATAGCACAGCAATATTTAGACACATGGTTATAAAGAAAATCACTGATTTATTAAACTTTCGACTAAAACAGAACCTATAATCTGCTATGATTATAAAACAGTCCATTTAAATACTTTTATTTACTTATTAACTCTTTTAGGATAAAAAATATAGTCTTTATACTTATTTCTTTACCTTTGTGATACTAAAAAAACATATAATATGAAGAAACTTTTTGTTGCATCTGTTGCTCTCTTGATAGCTGTATCGGCATGGGCACAAACTGATAACACGAACTCACCCGGTTATCAGTTTTCAGTAGTAAAAGAAAACCCAATCACTTCCATAAAAAATCAGGGAAGCAGTGGTACCTGTTGGTCATTCTCAGGTGTTGGCTTTTTAGAGTCAGAACTATTGAAAATGGGAAAAGGAGAACAGGATATTTCCGAAATGTATATCGTACGCCGCAATTATGAAGACAAAGCGGTAAAATATATCCGCCTGAACGGAAGCCTTAACTTCTCTCAGGGAGGTTCTTTTGCCGATGTTATCGAAACTTTAAACGAATACGGAGTCGCACCCAATGAAGTGATGCCCGGACTTGATTACGGTGAAACCGGACACAAACACGGTGAAATGGCTGACGGTCTTACAGGATACATCAACGGCATCATGAAGAACGGCAACAAAAAGCTTTCAACATCATGGTATAACGGATTCTCAGGTATACTTGATGCTTTTTTAGGACAAAAGCCCGAAAACTTCACATATAAAGGTAAAAACTATACACCACAAAGTTTTGCTAAAGAACTTGGCTTAAACAGCAATAATTATATATCATTCACCTCATTTACACATCACCCATTCTACGCTCCCTTTGCGGTAGAAGTTCCGGACAACTGGCGTTGGGCATTGTCTTACAATGTTCCTTTGGACGATATGATAAAGGTAATGGATAATGCCATCGAAAAAGGATATACTATTGCTTGGGCTTCGGATGTAAGCGAGGTAGGTTTTTCTCGTAACGGAATCGCAGTAGTTCCGGATGATAGTGCTCCCGAGAATGTAGGTTCAGACCAAGCTCATTGGTTAGGATTGTCTGCAACAGAAAAGACTTCAACCCTAAAAAAGAAAATTGAGCAAGGTCCCGTTAAAGAACTTGTAATTACTCAAGAGATGCGCCAAAAAGGATATGATAACTATGAGACAACTGACGATCATGGTATGCAGATTTTTGGCATCGTAAAAGATCAAAACGGAACTAAATACTATTTAGTAAAAAACTCTTGGGGAGAAGCAGGAGCTTACAAAGGTATTTGGTATGCATCGGAGGCTTTCGTAAAATACAAAACAATCAGTTTTGTTGTAAACAAAGAAGCTGTACCTAAAGACGTTGCCGGCAAATTAAATCTTAGATAAGCCATTACTTAGAACAATATATAAAAAGACCCTTTCTTTTAGAGATTGGGTCTTTTTTATTGTTCAATAAATTGCATATACTCTCTTCTTTTCCAGCCATTTTTGGGAACATCCTCTTCTGTCAATGTTAACTTTCTAGTTTGAGGTACTAAATTCTCTGTTAAAATGTTATTCGAGGGATTTTTTTTCATCAGTAGAACAAAAAAGAGACAATCCTGTTCATATATTTCGAATGCTCCGTTTCTCTTTGTCTTATATCTGGCTATCCTGTTGGTGTATCGTCTGCCTTTCCATAGAAACTCATACGTAATCCAATAATATTGGGGAGATATTTCATCCAGCCTAATTATTTTAGCGATAGAGTATACTCCCCGTGCATTTAATAGGAGATGAGGATTTTCTCTTAATTCTTTCTTGCTGATCCTAATCTTTCCTCGATTTATCTCCTCAATCAAGGCAGATACAATATCAGGCAAAATCAGTACCCATCCGATAGCATAAAGCACTTTTGCCGCGATAACAAACCCTCTTTGTTCGCCTACCCATATGGGTATATATATTGAGAAGACTAACAACCCTAAATAGACCAAGAAGACTAGAATAGATAAAGCATTTCTGATAATCTTACTACCAAGTTTTTGTATGATATGATCACACATTACAAAAAAAGAAGATATTCCCCTTATACAAAGCAAAACTCCAATGATCATATAAATTCCGCCTTCTAATAATATCCAGAATATTACATCGATATCGTTTGCAAAAAAATGACTTAGTATCATCTAGAATGAATACATGTATACATAAGTTAATAATTACACTTTACTGATAAAGATATAATTAATTTATGACAAAAATCTTTTTTCAGTAAGATTGAAACTAAAAGATGCTTATTTGATAAATACTTTAGTCTAATATTGAGATTTTTTGCATATTTTTGTAGCCATTTTTCTAAATTCGAGTCACAGATATTTTTATCAATATGAGTTCACAAGTAAGGGTGCGCTTTGCTCCCAGTCCTACAGGTCCATTGCATATCGGAGGAGTACGTACTGCATTATACAATTACCTTTTTGCTAAACAACAAGGTGGAGATTTCATTCTTCGAATTGAGGATACTGACTCGCAACGCTTTGTGCCGGGTGCTGAGGAATATATCATTGAAGCACTTACATGGCTAGGTCTTAACTTTGATGAAGGAACTCACGTTGGTGGTCAATACGGACCATACAGACAATCAGACAGAAAACATATTTATAAAGAATACGTTGATATTCTTCTCAATAAAGGTGCTGCTTATATGGCATTCGACACTCCTGCCGAGTTAGATGCCAAAAGAGCAGAAATTGAGAATTTCCAATATGATGCCTCTACAAGAGGACTTATGAAAAACTCTTTGACTCTTTCGCAAGAAGAGGTTCAGACACTAATTGACAAAGGCGAAAATTACGTTGTCCGCTTCAAGATAGAGCCTAATGAGGATATTACAGTAGACGATCTTATCAGAGGAAAAGTAGTTATTAACTCATCAGAGCTTGACGACAAAGTATTATTCAAATCAGCAGACAATCTGCCTACATATCATCTTGCAAACATTGTAGATGACCATTTAATGGAAATATCGCATGTAATAAGAGGCGAAGAATGGCTACCATCTGCTCCTCTGCATGTATTATTATACAGGGCTTTTGGATGGACAGACATCATGCCAAAATTCACCCACCTTGCACTTCTTTTGAAACCTGACGGAAAAGGCAAGCTAAGTAAACGCGACGGCGACCGTTTAGGTTTCCCCGTATTTCCTTTGCTTTGGACTGATCCTAAGACTCAAGAAGTATCTTCGGGATACAGAGAAAGCGGGTATCTACCAAGTGCAGTTGTTAACTTCTTAGCTTTACTGGGATGGAATCCCGGCAACGACCAGGAGATCATGTCTATGGAGGAGTTAATCAAACTTTTCTCAATTGAAAGATGTAGCAAAAGTGGTGCGAAATTCGACTTCGAAAAAGGAAAATGGTTCAACCATCAATATATTCAAGCTACTTCTAATGAAGAATTAGCAAAACTATTCGAACCTATCTTGCAAAAAGAAGGAGTCAACGCTAAAGTTGAGTATATTGAAACAGTTGTGGGTCTTATAAAAGAGCGTGCTAACTTAATCCCCGACTTATGGGATCAATCCTCTTTCTTCTTCAAAGCTCCCGATAGCTATGATGAGAAAGTAATAAAAAAACGCTGGAAAGAAGATTCATCGGCTCAGATATCCGAATTATCTGATGTATTGAATGCAATATCCGATTTCTCGGCACACAACCAAGAAGAAATTGTAAAACAATGGATCGAAGATAAAGGATACCATTTAGGCAATATAATGAATGCTTTTCGACTGGCTATTGTTGGCGAATCGAAAGGACCTCATATGTTTGACATTACGGCAACAATTGGTAAAGAAGAAACTCTTAATCGATTAAAAACTGCTATTTCTAAAATTGAATACAAAGCTTAAGCATGTATAATTTCATCATAGGTCTTTACGCTTTTATTGTATATATCATATCGCCTTTTCACAAAAAAGCCAGATTGATAGTTAAAGGACACAGAGATGTGTTCAAAAAACTTGAATCAGAAATAGATCCCAATGCTAAATATATTTGGTTACACGCCGCATCATTAGGTGAGTTTGAGCAGGGAAGACCAATTATCGAAAACATAAAGGAGAATCATACATCATACAAAATACTATTGACATTCTTCTCGCCTTCGGGCTACGAAGTACGTAAAGATTATGAGTTGGCAGATATAGTATGTTACCTCCCTTTCGACAGAAAGAGCAAAGTAAAACGCTTTCTGAATCTGGCAAACCCTCACATGGCGATTTTCATAAAGTACGAATTCTGGTACAATTATGTTAATCAACTACATAAAAAAGACATACCCATCTATATGGTATCAGCTATTTTCCGTCCCAATCAGATATTCTTTAGATGGTACGGAAAATTTTACCAAAAGATGCTTCACTTTTACTCCTGTATTTGTGTACAGGATGAAAACTCGAAGCAACTCCTCAATAATATCGGAGTAAAGAATGTGGAAGTTTGTGGTGATACCCGCTTCGATCGGGTTTTAGACATTAAAGCCGGAGCTAAAACACTTCCTCTTGCGGAAGCATTTACCAAAAACGAAAAAGGCGAAAAACAGATAACTCTTGTAGCCGGAAGTTCATGGCCTAAGGATGAAGATATATTTGTAAAGTACTTCAATGGCAACCCTGACCTTAAGCTTATAATAGCACCTCACGAAATACACGAAGCACATTTAAGCTATATAGAAAGCATAGTAAAACGTCCTTCTATCCGCTATTCAAAGGCAACAGTAGAAAACATACAACAATACGACTGTCTTATAGTCGATTCTTTCGGCTTACTATCCTCTCTTTACGAATATGGAGAAATAGCTTACGTAGGTGGTGGATTTGGAGTCGGTATTCATAATATTCTAGAAGCTGCCGTATATGGCATCCCTGTATTCTTTGGACCAAACTTCAAGAAGTTCAGAGAGGCGCATCAACTCATCGAAGAAGGCGGAGGATATCCGATACAAGATGACGAAAACTTCTGGAGTCTTATGAATGAGTTTTTAGAATACCCTCAGGTACTAAGTTCAGCAGGTAATCTTGCAGGAGAATATGTAAGAAACAATGCAGGTGTAGTAGATAAAGTAATGCAGATTATTGATTTGAAGTAAAGGAGCTGAGTAAGAAGTTAGAGCATTTATTTGTCCATCATTAACTTTCCAATGATCTCTATTGATTTAACAACAGCCTCATTCAAATTAAAAATACTTTTCCTTGTTTTTCTTATAGGATTTTCCCAATCTTGATCCTTGATTATAGAAACGATAAATCCTTCACTTGCACCATACCAACCAACATCTAACAAATAACCTTTCGGATAGATAACCTGCAACATATCTTCACGTAAACTGTCTCGTGAAAAATCAGTTTCAATATGGGTTACATATCCATCTTTAAAATCAATATCTTCAAAAGGATTAGTTGGTACTCTCACTTCGATTGGATCTAAATTCTCATCCTGTTGTTCATGCCAGTTTAATATCGCTCGAACATTATGAGTAGAAATAAATTCGTCTGCTATTGGTGAGAAGAAGCAATACAACCCTTTTTTCATCTTATCACTTTTCAGGACTCCTATTTTTGGATGTATAAACTCATCACTGATTTGATTCACTCGATAAACTAAACACAGCTGCTTGTCATCAGAAATGATATGCAAATAGGGTATATCATAATCCTCATCTAATTTCACAAACCAATAAAATAATTGATCTTTATAGATAAGCTTCCGTTTTCCTTTCTCACTTATCATACTCTACATCTATTAAGGATGAAGTTGCTTAAAGAAATCCCAGATTACAATTCCCGTAGTTACGGCTACATTTAAAGAATGCTTCGTTCCATATTGGGGAATCTCGATGCAGCCATTACAAGCATCAACAACGGCTTGTTGTACACCTTTCACTTCGTTACCCATAACAATTGCATATTTCTTATCAGAATCGAGCTGTAAATCATCTAACATCACACTGTTTTCCACTTGTTCAATAGCAAAAACCGTATAGTTATTTTCTTGCAATTTCTCCACAGCTTTTACCGTATCTTCAAAATATTGCCATGTTACAGAATGCTCCGCTCCCAATGCAGTCTTATGTATCTCGGGATTAGGCGGAGTTGCAGTTATTCCGCACAAGTAGATCGCCTCTACAAGAAAAGCATCCGAAGTTCTGAATACAGATCCTACATTATTCAAACTTCTAATATTGTCTAACACAACCACTAAGGGTATTTTCTCAGTCTCTTTAAATTCTTCTGCCGAAATTCTATTCAATTCCGTTATTTTCAGTTTTCTCATAACATTTCAATCTATAATCACCACACTAGCAAACTCGACTTGGCCTCCAACGGGAGGGTTTCTCTTCGAGATTTTCAGTTCTACTTTTTCGATTTTCGGAAATTCACATTTCAATGCTCGAACGATCCTTCCGGCTACATGTTCCAGTAACTTGGACGGTATCATCATTTCTCTTTTTACAACATCAAAAACTGAAGCATAACTTAGAGTTTCATCCAGATCATCCGATACTGAAGCTTTCTCGAAATTAACGTTTAGCTTAAGATTGATAACGAAAAGATTCCCAACTAGAGTCTCCTGAGCAAACACACCGTGATTGGCATATATCTCGACATTTTCAAGTAATATGTATGTTTCCATAACCTGTGATATACATTAAGGTCTCAGACCTTTTTTATTGCTTTGGCAAGTATAAATACAATCGGCTCTTATAGCCGAATAGTATTGTA
The DNA here is from genome assembly GCF_003201355.1 of Indolivaga alginatilytica. Lineage (GTDB taxonomy): Bacteria > Bacteroidota > Bacteroidia > Bacteroidales > Dysgonomonadaceae > Dysgonomonas_A > Dysgonomonas_A alginatilytica. The sequence continues at coordinate 180,525 of NZ_QICL01000002.1, read as the reverse complement.
TTATATAGCTGCTGTTACTTAAGTAGAAGAATAGAGCTGCAAAGCTAAGTTTTTTTTTTATATTTGTTATCTGAAAAATCTCAATTATAATTTGACATATGCTAAATCGTAAGGAAGTCGCACCAGCCCCAAGTGGCATGCATAATGTATTATCGACAGGAACCGTCCTGACAGGAAATCTAGTCACGCAAGATGATATTCGAATCGATGGAGTTATTGAAGGAAATATTATCAGCCAGGGAAAAATCATCATCGGTAATAACGGTCACGTTTCGGGTGATGTAGAATGTCAAAATCTTGATTTACTTGGAAAAGTTTCAGGCAACGTGTTGTGCGAAGACACGATAATACTTAGAGTTACAGCAAATCTGATTGGAGATATTACTACTCAAATCATAGAGATAGAACCGGGAGCCCGTTTTACAGGGTCCTGCAAAATGAAAAGTTAAATAGAGTCCTCAACTACTACGCCGGACTCTTATAGTTTCACCATACTTAAATATTGCACGTCATGGCAAACAATATACAACGCCATCTGGGAGCACTAAGAAAGTTTCTGGAAGAAAAACAACTACATGCGTTTATAATCCCCAGCACCGATCCTCATCTGAGTGAGTATCCTGCCGCACATTGGGCTTCAAGAGAATGGATTAGCGGATTCACCGGATCTGCCGGTACTGTAGTTGTTACACGAGATAAAGCCGGCTTATGGACAGACTCGCGTTATTTCCTTCAAGCTGCAAAGCAATTAGAAAATACAAGCATCGATCTTTTCAGAGAAGGCTTGCCCACGACCCCAACTATTGAAGAATGGCTGATTTCTGAATTATCCGAAGGCAATACTGTGGGTATCGATGGAAACGTATATGCAGCAAACGAAGCTTTTCAGCTAAATGTTAGATTGAATCTAAACGGATTACATCTAATAACTGATTACGACCCTTTTGTTGAAATATGGAAAGACAGACCTCAGATACCTCTGAATCCTATTTTTGAACTACCCGTTAAGTACAGCGGACTTGAAGCTTCTAAAAAGATTTCACAAATCTGTACTATTATAGACAAGCATGGTGCTGACTCGCTATTAGTAGCATCGTTGGATACAATTGCATGGCTTTTCAATATCAGGGGGAATGATGTTCAGTGTAATCCTGTAGCAGTTTGCTTTGCTTATGTTTCTAAAAAAGAAACAGTCGTGTTTATCAATCCTAAGAAGCTGACTCAAGAGATGGGTCAATACTTCAAACAGGAAAACATACAAGTAGCCGATTACGATAAGATATTTGATTATATAAGCTCAATTCATCCTCAAACCCGAATTTGCTTACAAAGTTCAAAAGTATCTTTCGCTCTGTATAATAAGATCCCAAAAACTTGCCGCATCATAGATATTCCTTCTCCTGCCGATCTGATGAAAAGCAAGAAGAATGAAACTGAACAAGAAGGCTTCCGCAATGCAATGCAACGCGATGGTGTTGCTTTAGTAAAATTCCTTATGTGGTTTGAAGAAGCTGTACCAACAGGTGAAGTGGAAGAAATGACAATCGTTGAAAAACTAACCGAATACAGGAGTCAACAAGACCTTTATGTAGGAGAAAGTTTCGATACAATAGCAGGTTATGGGCCTAATGGAGCAATTGTTCACTATCATGTAACACCCGAAAGCTCAGCTAAAGTGAAACCCGAAGGGCTTCAACTGATAGATTCGGGCGCTCAATATTTTGATGGCACTACCGACATTACACGTACTGTTGCCGTAGGACCTCTTACCGAGCAAATGAAAAAGGATTATACCATGGTACTCAAAGGTCACATAGGTATAGCAACATGTAAATATCCGGAAGGCACACGAGGCAGCCAGATAGATATATTGGCTAGAAAAGCTTTATGGGATAATGGACTTAATTATCTGCATGGAACTGGGCATGGTATCGGTCATTTTCTCAATGTACACGAAGGTCCTCAAAATATACGGATGAACGAAAATCCGACTACATTGCAGCCGGGAATGGTAACATCTAACGAACCGGGACTTTACCGAGCTAATCAATACGGTATCCGTATTGAGAATCTGATCTTGACAAAAGAAGATTGTGTAACAGAGTTTGGAGCTTTCTATTCTTTCGAAACACTTACTCTTTGCCCGATAGATACAACCCCAATCGTAAAGGAAATGCTTACAGAGGAAGAAATTTCATGGTTCAACAATTATCATCAGTATGTATATGACCGATTGTCATCAAGTCTTTCCGCAGAAGAAAAAGAATGGCTGAAAGATAAGACTAAAGCAATCTAAGGCTATCCCCCTTTTTTGCTGCGCTTCGTATTTACTTTATATTTATATAGAAAAATAAAATGGCTTTAATTAAAGAAGTTAGAGGTTTTACACCTCAAATAGGAAAAAATGCTTTTTTGGCAGATAATGCAACAATAATAGGAGACGTAATCATGGGCGATGATTGCAGCGTTTGGTTTAATGCTGTACTTCGTGGTGATGTAAATTCAATACGTATAGGCAACCGTGTGAATATTCAAGACGGTACTGTTTTACATACACTTTATCAAAAGTCGACTGTTGAGATAGGCGATGATGTTTCGGTAGGTCATAATGTAGTAATACATGGTGCTAAAATAGAAAGCGGAGCTCTAATCGGCATGGGAGCAATAGTTCTCGATCATGCAGTAGTAGGCGAAGGCTCTATTGTTGCTGCCGGATCGGTAGTACTCAGCGGAACAATTATAGAACCCGGAAGCATATATGCCGGAGTACCTGCCAAATTCGTAAAGAAAGTGGATGCCGAGCAGGCCAAAGAAATGAATCAGAAAATTGCTAAGAATTATTTGATGTATTCGGGTTGGTTCAAAGATGAAGAATAAAAGGTCGCAAACCTTTTTGCCAACTTTTACTTCGAGAAATAAAAGACAAACAAAAATCATTCATATCCAAAATATAATATAAGACGAAGCTTTTTAATTAAATTAGCTTCGTCTTTATGTTAGAAGAAACACTAAACTAATAAACGATGAAAACAAAATTCTTATTACTACTTTGTATATTAAATTGTTCATATATCGTGAATGCTCAGAGAATAACTGTAGCAACATATAATATTCGTAACGAGAACTCGGATGATATAAAAAATGGTAATGGTTGGCAACAACGTTTGCCCGAAATATGCAATTTGATCAAATACCACAACCTCGATATTATCGGAACACAGGAAGGATTGCATAACCAATTGGAAAACATAAAGGAACAATTACCCGAACTCGATTATATTGGTGTCGGACGAGACGATGGCAAGAAAGCAGGGGAATATTCTGCAATTTTCTACAAAAAAAATAAGTATAAATTGCTGAATTCAGGAAATTTCTGGTTAGCGAATAACTCTTCTAAACCTAATTTGGGATGGGATGCAGTTTGCATTCGTATTTGCACGTGGGGTAAATTTAAAGAACAAGCATCGGGCAAAGTATTCTATCTCTTTAATTTACACACCGATCATGTCGGCATAAAAGCCCGTAAAGAAGGAACTAAACTAGTTCTTGAGAAAATTAAAAAGATAGCCGGAAAAAAACCGGCGATACTAACCGGCGATTTCAACGTAGACCAGAATAATGAAAGCTACGTCTTTTTGGATACATCAGGCTTGCTGAGAGACTCATATGAGTTGTCTCCTGTCAAGTATGCAAATAACGGAACATTCAATGCATTCGACCTGACGAGAAAAACAGATGAGCGTATAGATCATATTTTTCTTACCAAGGATTTCAACGTTATACGTTATGCCATCTTAAACGATAATTATTGGGATACAAACAGTGTACCCCGCCTGCCTTCCGACCATTATCCTGTAGTTACTCAAATTGAGTTCACAAAATAAAGATCAATGAAAGAAAATATCAAAAAGTGGATAAACAGATATAAGAATGCCAAGCTTAAATACAAAATAGCAATTCCTTTGTGCAGTATTTTAGTTATCTGGTATATATTCTGTCTGCCTTCGCCACTTTTTGATGTTCCATATAGTACGGTGGTCTCCGATAGAGAAAACGAATTATTGGGGGCACGTATTGCCAACGATCAGCAATGGCGTTTTCCTTCCGTTGATTCCGTCCCCGAAAAATACAGAGTATGCGTTACTCAGTTCGAAGATCAGTATTTCAGTTATCACTGGGGTATAAATCCGATCTCGCTCTTTAGAGCCATTAAACAGAATATCTCTCAGAAACGAATTGTAAGTGGGGCTAGTACCATTACCATGCAAACCATCCGTTTATCGAGAAAAGAAAAGCGGACTTTCGGAGAGAAGTTTATTGAGATGATTTTAGCTACACGGCTTGAGTTTTCCTATTCGAAAGATGAAATTATAAATCTATATGCTTCACATGCTCCAATGGGCGGTAATGTTGTAGGAATAGAAGCCGCATCATGGCGATATTTCGGGCATCAATCCTCTACCCTATCTTGGGCAGAAGCGGCAACACTGGCTGTACTTCCTAATTCTCCTGCAATTATGCACTTTGGTCGTAACAGAGAGAAACTTTTAAACAAACGAAACAACCTACTCAAGCGTCTGCAAGAAAAGGGAGTTATTGATGAGATAGATTACGAGCTTTCGATAGCCGAGCCCCTACCCTTCGAACCCTATTCACTACCACAAGTTGCACCTCACCTTGTAACTAAGATATATATGGAACAAGGCGGCAAACATATACGCTCTACCATTGATAAACGCCGACAATTATTGATTGAGAATATATTATCGAGATGGAATGCCGAATTTGCACAGAATGAAATAAAGAACATCGCCGCAGTAGTTATCGATATTGAAAAGAACGAGGTTGTTGCTTATTGCGGAAATGTCAATTTCGATAAAAGCGTCTCAGCCAATCAGGTAGATGTTATTCAAGCACCGCGAAGTACGGGTAGTATATTAAAGCCGTTCCTCTATTGTGCCATGCTTCAGGATGGTCAATTACTCCCCAATCAATTACTGGCAGATATACCGATCAATATCAACGGTTTCAGCCCTAAGAATTTCAGTCTCAATTACGATGGTGCAGCTCCTGCTTCCGAAGCATTGGCACGATCTCTCAATATTCCGTTTGTGGTTTCACTCCGAAAATACGGTATACCCAAATTCTACTCCCTATTGAAGGAGGCAGGTATGACAACTTTGTCACGTTCGCCCGATACTTATGGGCTTTCGCTTATTCTGGGTGGAGCTGAAGGTAAATTATGGGACATCACGTCTATGTATGCACATATGGCACAATCTTTGAACGATTATAACGACGAACAACGTTACTGGAAACACAAACCGATCTCGTATATCTACAGCGAGGATAATAACGAACCTATTGAGCGTATTACGAGACCACTGTTTGAAGCGGGTGCTATCTGGCTGACCTTTGATGCTCTGACGAATGTAAATCGTCCGGAGGAGATCGATTGGAGGTCTATCCCATCCATACAAAAAATTGCATGGAAAACAGGCACAAGCTTTGGTTTCCGCGACGGTTGGGCAGTGGGAGTTAATCCTAAATATGCCGTTGGCGTATGGGTGGGTAACTCAGACGGAGAAGGTCGCCCGGGATTGACGGGTGCAAGAACTGCCGGAATGGTAATGTTCGATATCTTCAATTCGCTACCCACATCCAAATGGTTTACACCTCCCACAAGCGATCTTATACAAGCTGAAACATGTAAAGAAAGCGGAATGTTGACGGGCATAAATTGTCCTGAAACATCAGCCGATACAGTATGGATTACTAAAAAAGGTATGGAGACTAACGCCTGCGATTTTCATATAAGGATAAATGTATCCGAAGATTTCAAATACAGAGTGTATGAAAACTGCGCAGGAAGCAGAGGTATAGTACAAACTTCGTGGTTTGTTTTACCGCCTTCGTGGGAATGGTTTTATAAAGAACAACATCCGTCTTATCAGATGTTACCACCATTTTCGCCCGAATGTATGGACGAAGATCAAACCAAAACGATGGAATTCATATATCCGTTTGCAAATGGGGTTGTAAGTATACCGAAGCAATTGGACGGATCGCCCGGAAAGGTCATCTTCGAACTGGCTCACCGCAATCCGCAGACAAAAGTATATTGGCACTTAGATGATACTTATGTTGGCGAGACTCAGAATTTTCATAAGAAAGAATTAGCTCCCGTTGCAGGGAAACACCGATTGACTGTTGTGGATGAAACGGGCAACTCATTAGTTCTTAACTTTACTGTAAAGTAAGGTCGCAGACCTTTTTATTGCTTTGCAGGAAGCTATCTCAAAGGAGATACAGAATATCGAATATACTGTACTTCATCCCAACCTTCTCCTATAGAGAGGGAGCAAAGAATGAGATTTTAGTCTTCGAATAATAAGGAAATAACTTTGCTGCTTGGCGACTTGGCGTTTAATATAAAATCTCTATATTCAGTATGTTTTGTGTGTCTATTCCACCTTTGGGACAAACTCGGCAAATGAACGAATAAGCAGGATAAGATGTTAATAACATAAACTAAATAAAATATGGCATTTATTGATTATTATAGCGTACTTGGGCTAAAAAAGGATGCCTCAGCCGACGACATCAAAAAGGCATATCGAAAATTAGCCAGAAAGTATCATCCCGATTTAAATCCGGATGACAAGGAGTCACATCAAAAATTTCAGCAGATAAACGAAGCTAATGAAGTTTTGAGTGATCCCGAAAAGAGAAAAAAATACGATACATATGGCGAACATTGGCAACATGGCGAAGAATACGAGAAAGCCCGTCAACAACAATCTCAAAGTGGAGGTTTTGGAGGAGGCTTCGGCGGATTTGGAGGCGATGCCAGTTATAGTTATTCTAGCGACGACAGCGAATTTTCGGACTTCTTTGAATCCTTATTCGGAAACAGAGGAAGTAGAGGTTCACGTGGCGGCAGATCGCATGGCTTCAAAGGGCAAGACTATACTGCCGAATTGCATCTCAGCTTAAAAGATGCATCGGAAACACATAAGCAAACTCTTGCCGTTAACGGTAAAAATATACGTATAACCGTTCCCGCCGGTATTGCCGACGGACAAGTTATAAAACTACCCAAACAAGGAGGACCGGGAGTAAACGGAGGTCCTGACGGAGATCTGTATATCACATTTGTAATTGCAGAAGACCCGTTATTCAAAAGATTAGGAGACGATCTGTATGTAAATGAATCGTTAGACTTATATACCGCAGTACTGGGTGGTGAGACTATGATAGATACTCTATCGGGAAAAGTAAAATTGAAAGTAAAACCCGAAACTCAAAATGGAACTAAAGTTCGGTTAAAAGGCAAGGGGTTTCCTGTATATAAAAAAGACGGACAGTTTGGTGACCTATACATCACCTATTCTGTAAAAGTTCCAACAGGTTTGACTGATGAGCAAAAAGACCTCTTCAAGAAACTTGCAAGTTATCAATCGAAGGTCTAATACTTATTTATTACTTTGGTAAGTATAGGTACAATAGACTGATATTACTCGATAATATTGTATTGAATATTTACTGTTACTTAAAGAATATCGTTATGAAAACAGGACTAATTATAATAGAAGAATACTGTAACAGTTCGCAAGTAGAAGCATCTTTCATCGATCTGTTAGAGAACGAAGGATTGATAGAGATAGAGATAGTTGAAGGGGAACATTATATAAGAGAATCGCAGCTACCCGATTTAGAACGTTTTGCAAACTGGTATTACGATCTTTCGATCAACATCGAAGGTATAGATGTTATACAAAATTTATTGAAGAAAGTACAAACTCTGGAACAAGAACTCTACTCATTGCGAAAACTGAAATCGCTTCACCATAAAGATTTGTGGGAAGAGATAGACGAATAAAAAAGAGACATCTGTACAGATGTCTCTTTTCATTTTAATCACAAAAACTTCTTATTAAGAGAGCATTAACAATATTTGGTTTTCTTTACTAATTACTATTTACTACATTTATACCTTATTGCTGTAAAACAGTTTATAACGAAATACTATAATAACCAATCTTTTTAGATGCTATGAAAAAAACCTTGATTTTGGCAAGAAACTTAATCTGCCTGATAATCCTTTGCGGAATATCTGCAAGTTGCGAACAGAAAAGACCCCTAAAAACGTGTGATACCTTTGCTGAGATGGCTGATCCGACAGCAGACACGTTATCTAATTGGAGCCAGACACCTCCGGGACTAAATGCTTCTTTTGTGAGTATAGACGACAAATATCCGAAATCGGTAATGCCCGAAGTTAAAGCCAGCCAATCATATACAGTAACCGGATGGAAAGGTGAAAAACTTTCGGGACAGCTATTACTTTGGAGCGCTGAAGACATTCAACAAGTAGAATGCGAATTCAGCGACTTTACTTCTCCCAACGGAAAACTATCTTCTGATATAGCTCAAGCCAGATTTGTTCGTTATGTTATGACCGATATATTCGAGCCGGGTTGTGGCTATCGTAAACCTGAGGATTTCCCGTCGTCACTAGCTGCCGATATGCTCGATAATTTGGAGTGCTTCAATATCGAAGCTAAAACCGTACGTCCCGTATGGCTTAGTATAAACATTCCTCAATCGGCAACAGCGGGAACTTATAATGGTAAGCTTAAAGTATATGCCAGAGACCAAAAGACTCAGGAATTTGAGATCAGTATAGAGGTTCAAGATAGAACCTTACCCTCTCCCTCTGAATGGACTTATCATCTTGATTTGTGGCAACATCCTTCGGCTGTGGCTCGTGTTCAGAACTTAGAAATGTGGAGCGATAAACATTTTGAAGCTCTTAAACCCCAGATGAAAATGCTTGCCGATGCAGGACAGAAAGTAATTACCGCAAACATCAATAAAGAACCTTGGCACAACCAATGCTTCGACCCATATGCTGATATGATTATATGGACAAAAAACACAGATGGAACATGGACTTACGATTATGCCATATTCGACAAGTGGGTACAACTGATGATGGATTTAGGAATCAATAAAATGATCAATTGTTATTCGATGATTCCCTGGAATAACGAGATACATTATACCGATGCTGCTTCTAAAGAGATTATAAATGTGAAGGCTGATCCAGGAACAAAAATATTCGCTGATATGTGGACTCCTTTTTTAACTGATTTCACCAAACATCTGAAAGAAAAGGGCTGGTTAGAGATAACCAATATTGCTATGGACGAGCGTTCGCCCGAAGCGATGAAAGCAACAGTAGACCTGCTACAAAAAGTAGCTCCCGAACTAGGTATATCATTGGCTGATAATCACAAAAGCTACAAGAAATACCCATTCATAAAAGATATGTGTGTAGCTGCCGGTGCGAAAGTAGATTCGGCTGATATAGCTATGCGTCGCGAAAAAGGTTTGATAACCACGTATTACGTTTGCTGTTCTGATAAGTTCCCTAATATGTTTACATTCTCTAACTCAGCAGAGTCTGTTTATGCCAGCTGGTATGCTATTGCTGCCGATTTCGACGGTTTCTTGCGTTGGGCATACAACTCATGGGTAGAAAATCCATTGACCGATTCTCGATTCAGAACATGGCCCGGTGGTGATACATATATTGTATATCCTGAGGCACGTAGCTCTATACGCTTCGAACGTTTGATAGAAGGTATACAGGATTTTGAAAAGATTCGCATTCTAAGAGAAGACTTGAAGAAAGCCAACACTCCCGAATCTTTAAGCAAGTTGGAAAAACTGAATGCCGAAGTTGCTAAATTCAATACTATTGAACCAGCAGAGCCTATTAATGATATGCTGAATAAGGCGAAAATGACGATTAACGAAATCTCGAAGTAAAGAGAACGAAAAATAAAAAGAGGCGATGTTTGAAATCAAACATCGCCTCTTTTTATTTTAGAACAAATCTGTTTAAGCTTTATCTGCAAAATATTGCTTGATCTTGTCTTCTAAGAATAGAATAGCAATTATGGCACTGAATATAATCAGAGTACCTATGCTATATTCTTTGGAAATTACAAAACTGGCAATCCACGATCCAACCACCGCTACAACTAAAAGGATTCTACCGATTGCTTTACCTTTCAATAATAACAACCCTGAAATCAAGATTAGTGGACCTGCCACAAAATTTTCAATTATAACCTGAGTAATCAGATCGGGATTTTCAGAGAAAAAACCTCGCAATCCTATAAGTCCCAATATGCCTGCAACTATTCTTATAATTCCTAATACTACCAATACAATACTTACAACCCTTAAAGGCTTTGGTATATCCATTTTTTCAGAGAATTTAGTGTGTTTAATTTTACATCGAAGCTTTTTCTTCAGCTTCTTCTATGTTTTTTTCTGCCTCCTTTGATAACTCCGGATAGGCAATACGAGAATGATATATAGTCATCAGTTTCTCCTTGAATATGTTCTTTGCAATCTCAATATCCCTAAAGGTAATAGGTGCATTTCTGAGTAATCCGTCATGCATTTGAGTATCAATCAGCCTATTTACCAATTGAGATATAGATTCTTCTGTATATTCTTTTAGACTTCTCGATGCAGCTTCTACTGTGTCTGCCATCATCAGAATTGCTGTTTCTTTCGTAAACGGATTTGGACCCGGATACGAAAAATCAGCCTCACTTACAGCCTCATCTGCATGTTCGTTTTTATAGGAATTGTAGAAATATTTCACCTTTCCCGTTCCATGATGAGTTGCGATAAAATCGATAATCTGTTGAGGTAGATTATATTTGCGGGCAATCTTAATTCCTTCGGGCACATGATTTATAATTATACGCGCACTTTCTTTATAAGACAGTCCTATATGAGGATTCATTCCCGGAATCTGATTTTCGGTAAAATAAGCAGGATTAATCATTTTTCCGATATCGTGATACAATGCTCCCGTACGCACCAGAGGAGCATTTGCTCCAATACGAGTGGCTACCGCAGCCGCTAAATTAGAGACCTGCATCGAGTGTTGAAACGTACCCGGTGCCACCTCCGACAGTTGCTGCAATAAAGGTTTGTTGATATTCGATAGTTCGATCATACTTACTCCCGATATAAATCCGAATACCTTTTCGCACATATACACCAACAGGTATGCAAACATTACGAACATAAAGTTGATCGCAAAATAAAGGAACATCAATGGGTCAATCTGTTTGATATCACCTTTCAGAGCTAATGTCACACCAATATAAAGAGATGTATAGGTAAGTAAGATAAAGAACGACGATTTTATCAATTGAGACCTTTCCGACAAATCCTTCAAGCTAAAGATACACATAAAGCCTACGGGTATCTGCAACAGAAGAAACTCCTGAGGAAACGGTACCATCAGCGAACAGATTATAGCCGTTATAAGATGTGTAAGCATGGCTGTACGAGAATCGATAAATGTACGTACCATAACCGTTGCCATAGCATATGGGATTATATAGACATTGAATCCCAGCTTTACAAAGAGTCCCGTTAATACACATAGAGCAGTAACCATCATGAGCATAAACACCACATTACGCCTGTCATAATATTCTCTCGGACGGAAAAATATCAGGTAAGTCATAAACGCCATAATGAGGGCTGTTATCAATATAATATCTCCTACAACCATCCAATTCTTACGCGTAGTCGACCCCTCTTTCTGCTCTGTAATTTTTTGCAATGAATTGAGTATATGTACAGTCTTGGGTGTTACAATCTCACCTCTATCGATAATCTTCTGCCCTGCCAGAACGTTTCCTTCTGCAAAGGGGACTTTCATCAACAGTTCATCTTTAGCTTTCTTCGAAAGTTCGCTATCTAAGATGATATTATCATACAAGTAGTTATTCAAGTTGAGAGACTGAATAACATACAATTGCAAATTCTCGGGAAGATCGTTTATCAGCTTTTCATAAGCCAGTTTTGATGTATAAAAGGAATTAATATTCCGGATAGAAGCAACATTATCACCATTAATAAGATATAGTTGTTGCAAGTTACTTTCTTCTATTTTATCATAATCTGTAGCGGCAATTAATCCTGCCTGATAAATTTCGTGCATCTTTCGTTGCACATACTGAATATACCCTTCGGGTATTTCAGCTGCCTGAGCATCATTCGTAAACAGAGTGATTGCCCTTTCCGACCTGAATTTATCTAAGCTATAATAAGGAATATACTCCTTTAAAATACTATCCCTCTCCTGTTCTAATTGCGCCTCCGGCTTATAAATAGGAAAATCCATAGGGGCTGTTACAAGCCCATAGCGCCAAGGCTTACCTTCGCTCTCATTGTAGCTTACCGTAGTCTCGCGTGGAGCAAAGTAAGCTATCAGAATAATAGCAAATATAAAAAAGGTAGGGGTTGGTATTTTCAGCTTTTTATTTAAATATCCCATAGTTGAACAGTTGCAGGTAATTAGTTACGAGTTACAAGAAAGTTACTACGCTTATATAATAACTATTTACATATACTTTTAGTTCAGGCTTACCAAGAAATTGAAATCGTCCTTAGAAGTCAATTCATATGGCTCTTTTCCGAATTTAAATATACGTGCAGAGCGATCGCCGATTAACGATAATTTTCCATTCTCGAAATGCAGGATAGTTGATTCTCTCAAACCTACTACATATATTTCCGGATTTTCTATAATAAACTCATTTATTCTCATTTCTCTGGTTTCTCCGCCATGATTATCAGGATGGGCATCCAGATAATGCGGGTTCAACTGAAAAGGGACTAAATTGAGAGTTTCGAAACTTAAAGGAGCTACAATAGGCATATCATTCGTAGTTCTCAATGTCGGACATGCCACATTAGATCCTGCACTCCATCCGATGTAAGGTGTACCGGCATTCACTTTCTCACGAATAATATCTATCAGATCGTTTTCCTGCAGGGTTCGGGTCAATTTCCAGGTATTACCACCACCGATCATTATAACATCTGCAGTACGTATAGCTTCTTTGGCATTTACGAAAGTATGTATTCCTTTTACCTGAAGACCTACCTCCTGCAAGCTATCGTTTACCTTTCCCGCATATTCCTCATACGAAAAAGTAACCGCTGCATAAGGTATAAACACTATATTGAGAGGCTTATCTCCTAAAAATGATTTTATTGTTTGTTTAGGATAACCTAAATAGGATTCGCCCGGATTAGTTGAATTGCTCAGTAATAATAATTTCATTGTTCTAATTATTGGTAATTTCTATACAAATTTAAGTATAATATGATTGATGCAGTGTATATTGCGAAACAAAGTTTAAGTAAAACACCTGCTCCGGCTATATAAACTTGCTATAAAGGGCTGTTTCAATCCTTGTTTTTTATTTATCTTTGTTCATTGTAAGTAAGAGCCTGTTTAAATTTTAGCGAAAATATTTACTGCAGGCTCTTTCGAATTAGTCTTAGCTATTTTTTTATGCTCTTTATTAGCGTATTTTTCGTTTCTCCCTTTCGATTTAGCCCGCTAAATCAGCAAGCAAGAAACGAAAAATCCATCTAAAAATAGCTATAAAAAAAATTAGCTATAAAATTAAAACGGACTCTAAACAAAAAACAATTACACCATGGTTAAACATATTGTGTTCTGGAAGCTCAAAGAAGAAGCTCATGGAAATGATAAAGCAAAAAACGCTTTATTAATCAAAGAAAAACTGGAAGATCTTAACGGAAAAATAGATGGCTTGGTTAAAGTTGAAGTAGGTATTAATTTTCTTGATTCGGCTGCAAATTACGATGTAGCTCTTTACTCGGAAGTTGCATCTAAGGAAGCATTGGATGCTTATCAGAATCATCCGTTACACCAAGCTATATTACCTTTTGTAAAAGAAGCTGTAAACAGCCGGGTAGCCGTAGATTACGAAATTTGATGCAGGAAGAAATCATAAGAGATATTCGCAAGCGATGCCGAATGGCAATGAATGGTGTTGCTTCTGCGAGCATGAGAGGTTACGGGCTTAACTACAAACTCAATTTTGGCGTATCCATACAAAAGATAAAAGAGATTGCCTCTCGTTACGAATCGGATAAAAATCTGGCTGAAACTCTTTGGTTGGATGGCACTCGTGAGTTAAAGATATTGGCTACATTGTTATATCCTATCGATCAGTTTTCAGAGGAAACTGCAAATGAGTGGGTACATCAGATTCCTAATCAGGAAATAAGGGAACAAGTTTGTGTAAACCTTTTTCAGACTCTCGACTTTTCGGATCAGATAGGTTTAGAATGGATAAACAAAGAGGACGGGAATGTGCGAGCTACAGGATATTGGCTTATCGTAAGACGTTTACTCGCTAAGAAATTTACAGTAAAGATAGAAATAGATACATTTCAATATATCTGGAAAGACATTATTTCCGAAAACATTTCTCTACGTAATGCAGCCATTTTATTTCTGAAAAATGCAGGTAAGTTCTCTCCCGCATTGGCTGAGAATATTTTAGAGAAAGTGACTGTATTCAAAGATTCGGAAGATCCGTTGCAAAAAGAAATTTATGACAGTCTTTCTTTTGAATTCGAATTTCTACGATAATTGAGGGAATAAGCAGCTCTAAAAAACACCTTAAAGAATATATTTGATCTCTTTAAAGGCGAACTTTCGGGTTTCACCAGATTCGAGTTTTAAGACTAGCAATCCGGAGTCTTCAACATCATGAATCTGAGCAAGGAAGGTTATTTCAGTATCAGCAAACAGATAAAGCCCCTCTTTTCTGAATAAAGAGGCTTTATATTCAGCCTTTATTATTTCCGGAGAGTCTAATTTCGCATAGTAAGAAAGCATACGGTCTATTATTTGAGTCAGTATGTTCACTACATTATATGAATCGCCCGTAATCTGTTTCAACGATACAGGATTAGGGGCGTTACTTGTAAAAGTATCTTGATTCAGATTAAGCCCTACCCCTATAATCATTCGGTTGATTTCGTCCCCCATGATATCGTTTTCAATAAGAATACCCGTTATCTTCTTTTCTTTCCAATAAATATCATTCGGCCATTTGATCGAGACATCCGAGGTATAGTTATCCAACACATCTTTTATTGCCAGAGATATAATTTGAGATATAATAAACGGACGATCGGCTTTTAGACCTTTGGGATATAAAATAGTGCTGAACATGAGATTCTCGCCCTTTGCCGATTCCCACGAATTGCCTCTTTGACCTCGCCCTGCACTTTGAAAATCAACATATACAGATGTTCCGTCTTCCAAAGACTTCACATCACTCAGATTTTTCAGATAAGAATTGGTAGATGTTACTTCATCCAAATGAATAAACAAGGGCTCGTTCATATGTTTTTATCCTCCATGACCGCATATTCCGCCTGTCGTTTTTTTGGTAATTTCTTAATTACTTCTTCTACCGAATGCATAATAAGCTCTTTTATTAAATCATCAGGAACATCACTTTCCAGATAAATAGAGTTCCACGTTAAGGTTTTAGTATGCTGACCATTTACAACGCCTTCATATTTCTCTCTCAACTCTACCGACCTTTCGGGAAAACATTTCATACTCACCCTAAACTGTGCATCTTTCGGCTCTATATTCACATAAGCGAACATTTTATCCATTACTTTAAAGACCAATATTCTATCATCAAAGAAAGGAAAAGATTCACTCGCTCCTTTTACAGACAGACAAAATTCTCTCAGATCTTCGATATTCATATTAATCTCTTTTTATAATGAGTCCGACTTCATTTCAGCATATTCCGCCTGTTGTTTCTTGGGTAGTTTTTTTATGACTTCTTCTACCGAATGATTAATCCAGTATTTTAGTTCATCATCCGGCATATTTTGCTCAATGAAAATAGAGTTCCAATATTTTTTATTGGAATGGTAACCAGGTATAACACACTCATACTTTTCTCTGAGCTCTATAGCTTTTTCAGGATCACATTTCAGGTTTAACATAAAACCATCATCACGCCTCTCTAATCCCATATAGGCAAACATTTTACCCATTACCTTAAATACAATTGTAGTTTCATCAAAAGGAAAACATTCTTCCGCTCCCTTTACCGAAAGGCAATATTCTCTTACATCTTCTATATTCATATTATTTGAGTTATAGGTTATGAGTTACAGGTTACGGATTTGCCTCTGCAACTTGTAACTATTTTAGTTTACAGGCGACCAAAAGGCATCTTCTATATGGTCTATTTCCTGAGTTTTCTTATTTATCACGATAGCTATTACATCAAATCGGGCAGGAGTTTCAATATCATATTCTTTCAGATAAAAATCGGCAGCCTGCACTATTCGTTTGATCTTTGTTTTCGAAACAGCCTCTTCGGGATTTCCCCAGTGATCGGATGTGCGTGTTTTCACTTCCACAAAAACAATAAATTCGGAGTTAGACGCAATTATATCTATTTCATATTTTTCGCACCCCCAATTACGCTCCATAATCCGATAACCATTCTTACGAAGATAGTCTTCGGCCAGATCCTCACCTCTTTTACCCAGATCGTTATGTTCTGCCATCTTCCTGGATTTGTTTGATTATTAAGTATTACAAATATAATACTTAGCCCCGTAGCTATTATTATTTTTCAATGTATTCTTTAACCGGTTATATTTTCTGATAAAAGATAAAGCTTCACTTTTTTGAAGGCATAGTAATAGCTATAAAATTGTATTCGCCAGCCCAATCTTCTTCATCAACGGAATATCCGACTCTAAAATAAAGTGTATTATCAACCCAAAACGGGCTAAAGATAAACTCTCTGCGTCCTATATTGGCTTCGTATGGTATCTGCTCAATAATTTCCCACAAATCATCACATAATACTTCATATTGCTGTTTAGCTCCTCTCCATTCAATTCTTAAGTCCGCCGATTCTTGCCCTGTGTGCAATCCCGTTATTCTAAATCGCTTATCAGCAGAAGTTACAGAGTACGCCGGATTGTAAGCATCATCGCCCGTATCTGTAAAAAATGCCTGATCGCTACTATTTCCGCCATAGTACAACATGATACGCTCACGCGGATAGTATCCTTTCAGACCGTCAGTCTCTTGAATCAACAACCTGAATTTGTTGTTCCGTCGAAATTCCTTTATATAGTAGCATGAATCACCGTAAGCAGTAGAGATGTCATAAATTATATCATATTCAGGTCCTAAAATTTTCTGTATTGTTTCCATATCGGTTATGGGTTCCGATGGCGGCACAAAATGAATCGCCCGAAGACTGTCAAATTCAAATCGAGGCACTTGTCTCAAATGAAACTCTTTTTGCTGCACTACAACAACCGTATCTATCAGTCTGATGTTTTGATCGTCCGAATTATTGGCAAAACAATTTCCCGCCGAAACAAGGATGTATATTATAAGAAATAATAAAAACTTACTGTTCATCTTTTCTCTTTTTTTTTGTCGTACTTTTCTGCCTTTATCTCTACCCAATAATTATTAGCTAAAAGATATAATGTATCCCTTACTTATAATTACCGAATCCGTTTTCAGGCTAAAACCTTGTCGTTTATTGTTATAATTATCATCAAAGATTTGCCCGCTCATAGTCGGGAAAAACACAAATATCATTATTAAAACTAAAAGTGCAGTTCTCACATCAACAGAATTTAGTGTATTCTTTCCAAAGATAAAGAATATAAGAAAACGCATCATCTAAAAAAAAGCAATAATGCAGCATAAGTTATATATGATCTTCAATATTAATGGCCTTCAATAAAAACATCAACAAATTTCAGGTTGAAACAAATCGTTATTTTTATAATAATTAGCAGCTTTGATATTCACATTGGCTTGATTGTAACAAAAATTATTTAGTTTTGTATTTATTATTGTATAAATATTTAAGGTTTCGTGCCTGTTTAATATTTTGGCAAGTATAACAGATATTGTCTGTTGTTACCCTAAGATGTATCACTAAACACTTTTATCTACTTAATAAATGGCAAAATATAAGCGAGTACTGCTCAAACTTAGTGGCGAATCTCTCATGGGAGACAAACAATATGGTATCGACGAGAAACGTTTGTCGGAATACGCAGCCCAAATTAAAGAAATAGCAGAAATGGGTGTGCAGGTCGGAATAGTTATCGGAGGTGGAAATATTTTTCGTGGACTGAGTGGTGCATCGAAAGGATATGACCGTGTAAAAGGCGATCAGATGGGTATGCTGGCAACTGTAATCAATAGCCTGGGGCTTAGTTCGGCTCTGACCGCTATTGGACAAAAATCCCGTGTACTGACTGCCATACGAATGGAGCCTATTGGCGAATTGTATTCGAAATGGAAGGCTATCGAAGCATTGGAAAACGGCGAGGTTGTTGTTATCTCATGCGGAACGGGCAATCCATTCTTTACGACCGATACAGGGTCGGCACTTCGAGGTATCGAGATAGAAGCTGATGTTATGCTGAAAGGTACTCGTGTAGATGGCATTTATACTGCCGATCCGGAGAAAGATCCTACTGCAACCAAGTTCGAGAATATATCTTATGACGATGTATACAACAAAGGGCTTAAAGTAATGGACTTAACTGCAACAACAATGTGCAAGGAAAACAATCTTCCGATCATTGTTTTCGACATGGACACTGTTGGTAATCTGGCAAAGGTGATGAGAGGCGAAAACATTGGTACTTACGTTCACGCATAAGAGGTCGCAGACCTTCTTATTGCTTGGCTTGATATAACAAACAAGCAGACAAGCACTAATAGTAAACTCCATACATTCTTATTTAATAAACAAAAAGAATAAACATATTTGTAATTTTCACAACAAATGACAGACATTAAAGACTTCGAAAAAAAAGCTGAAGCCAAAATGCAATCAACAATTGAGTTTTTAGAAGAAACTTTGGCTCACATACGTGCAGGAAAAGCAAATCCTCGTATTTTGGATGGTATCAAACTAGACTATTACGGAAATATTACTCCTCTTACAGGTGTTGCTTCTGTTAATACTCCCGATGCCAGAACTATCGTTATCCAACCTTGGGAAAAGAATATGTTAAGCGAAATAGAAAAAGCGATTATCAACTCCGACCTTGGACTAAATCCCGATAACAATGGAGAAATGATTCGCTTATCTATTCCCCCTCTTACCGAAGAACGTCGTAAAGCACTGGTAAAACAATCGAAACAAGAAGCTGAAGATGCCAAAATCAGTGTCCGCAATGCTCGTCGCGATGTTATAGATGCTGCAAAAAAATCGGTAAAAGAAGGTACACCCGAAGATGTTGCTAAAGATGCAGAAGCTTCTATTCAAAAGATTCACGACAGATATATCAAACAAATAGATGAGTTGTTTGCTGCTAAGGAAAGAGAAATTATGACTGTATAAGTTTCAGTCTTTTCTTAAAAAGAAATAGAGAGTAAAGAATTTAGAGGTATAAAGCTCTTTATTCTTTACTCTTTTGCTATCTTACACACTTTATCAAGATATCAGACCTTATTAAATATAATAACTATAACCTAGGGTTATTTGAAGATGTATCCCTAAATAATTTTGATCAACTTAATATTCTTACATGAAATAAAACCTTTTATCCATCAATCTAAACACATCTCTTATGGCTACCGTAAAACCATTTAAGGGCTTACGCCCTCCTAAAAACATCATCAAAGAAGTTGCATCACGCCCTTATGATGTACTCAATTCTCTTGAAGCCAGACTTGAAGCGGAAGATAACGAGAAGTCATTATACCGAATCATCAAACCGGAAATAGATTTTGAAATAGAAATAGACGAGCATCACCCCGAAGTGTATGAGCGTGCAGTCAAGAATTTTCACAAATTTCAGGAAAGAGGGTGGCTCGTACAAGATGAGCAGGAAAACTACTATGTATATGCTCAAACAATGAATGGAAAAACTCAATACGGTTTAGTGGTTTGCTCTCATGTTGAAGATTACATGACGGGTAAAATAAAGAAACACGAACTGACCCGAAAAGATAAAGAAGAAGATCGTATGTTACACGTTAGCATGAATGATGCTAATATAGAGCCTGTCTTCTTTGCATACCCTGATAACAATGAATTGGATATAATTATAAAGCGAGCCATATCATCGCCTGCCGAATATGATTTTACTACTCCCGATAATGTAGGACATCATTTCTGGATAATAGATGATAAAAAGGATATAAATAATATAACCAATCTCTTTGCCCGAATACCTTATCTATATATTGCAGACGGGCATCACCGATCGGCGGCTGCCGCATTAGTAGGTGCAGAAAAGGCTAAGAAGAATCCCAATCACACAGGAAACGAAGAGTATAATTACTTTATGGCGGTATGTTTTTCGGCAAGCCAACTCAATATCATTGATTATAATCGTTTGGTAAAAGACCTCAATGGACTAACTCCATCTGAGTTTCTAAAAAAGCTAGAAGCTTCTTTCATAGTCGAAGAAAAAGGATCGGATATAATCCGTCCAACAGCATTACACAACTTCTCTATTTATGTAGATCACAAATGTTATAGTATAACTGCTAAGGAAAATACATATAATGATGATGATCCTATTGATATACTCGATGTAACCATTTCCTCAAAATATATTCTGGATGACATTCTTGGTATCAAAGATTTGCGCACCGACAAGAGAATCGATTTTGTTGGGGGAATAAGAGGCTTAAATGAATTGAAACAACGTGTCGACAGTGGAGAAATGGCTCTGGCAATGGTTCTCCATCCTGTTACTATGGAGCAATTGATGAGAATTTCAGATTCAAACAATATTATGCCTCCCAAAACTACCTGGTTCGAGCCAAAGCTTCGATCAGGATTGGTTATTCACAAGCTAAATTGAGGGACGCATTCTTAAATCATACAAGAATAAATCATTATTAGCACTTAATTTATACCTTTACAGACGAAAGAAATGTAGAGGTATAATGTCATACACCTACGGGAGATTAATTAATATCAAAAAGGTCTAAGACCTTAAGAATTAGAAAACAATGAAAAAAGCTTGATGAGAGGATTGGTTATAAAAAATACAGGAAGCTGGTATCTTGTACGAACAGATGAAAACAAAGATGTTGAGTGCAAAATAAGAGGCAGTTTCAGGCTTAAAGATATCAGAAGCACCAACCCGATAACGGTAGGAGATAGGGTATCTATTGTCATGAATGAAGATGGCACCGGTGTTATTACTGAAATTGAAGCCCGTAAGAACTACATCATCAGACGATCGTCTAACCTGTCGAAGCAATCTCATATCATAGCGTCCAATCTCGATCTGTGTTTTCTTATTGTCACCGTTTCAAAACCTGTGACTACGACTGTCTTTATCGATCGTTTTCTAGCCTCAGCCGAAGCTTACCGTATCCCCGTCAATCTATTATTCAATAAGATAGACATTTGCGATGAAGAGGAAATAGAATATATGGAAGCCCTGATCAACTTATATGAATATATAGGTTACCCATGCTTCAAAATTTCAGCAAGAAACAGCACCGGACTGGATATTCTGAATGATAAACTAAAAGACCGGATAACGTTATTCTCCGGACATTCGGGAGTTGGTAAATCAACTCTTATTAATGCCATAGTGCCCAATGCTACTTTGCGGACGGGTGATATTTCTAATTATCACGGAAAGGGAATGCACACAACTACATTCTCCGAAATGCTCGAGCTTCCACAAGGAGGTTTTATTATAGATACCCCCGGTATCAAAGGCTTCGGGACAGTAGACATGAGCCCCGAAGAGATAAGCCACTATTTCCCCGAAATATTCAAATTTTCGCACAATTGCCGCTTCAACAACTGCATGCATACCAACGAACCGGGTTGTGCCGTGAGAGAAGCCGTAGAAAACCACTATATCAGCGAAACCAGATATAAATCATATATTAATATCTTAGAAGACGAGACCAATGACAAATACAGAAAGTAAGGTCGCTATAAAATTTAGATTCGATCTTAAATCTTTTTTATGTTTTTTGCTTATATTTGTTATT
Source organism: Indolivaga alginatilytica (assembly GCF_003201355.1). Taxonomy (GTDB): domain Bacteria; phylum Bacteroidota; class Bacteroidia; order Bacteroidales; family Dysgonomonadaceae; genus Dysgonomonas_A; species Dysgonomonas_A alginatilytica. The sequence continues at coordinate 158,588 of NZ_QICL01000002.1, read as the reverse complement.
GAGGTTATTATAGCTTTATTTGTAAAAGATAGTATTATCCGACCCTATGTAGGCGATATACTGGTGGTTATGTTAATGTACTATTTTTTCAAGACTTTTGTAAAAATGAATCCCCTGCCTTTGGCTATCGGTGTTTTATTTTTTGCATATGCTGTAGAAATCGGACAGTATTTCAATTTGGTTGAAGTTTTAAATATGCAGGACAATACCATCATGCGAGTAGTAATAGGTTCGTCATTCAGTTGGGTTGATATGTTTTGTTATACATTAGGTGCAGCTATCTGTCTGATATTAGACAGAAAAGATTGTGTATCTGTTCGTCCTTAGGGGAGAAGCTATAGGTCTGCGCCTACAAATAAAAGGTAGTAATAAATATTCGCTAATGATTCAACAAAGAAAAAAAGATTATTTACAACGGCTTATCGAAGATTTTTTTGCCAGGTTACATGAATTGATAGACGCAAAAAAAGACTTAGAATCTGTTTCTACCGAAAAGAAGCGGCTTATAAAGGAATGCTTTTTCCTTTTTAATAATGATTTCAACATCAGCCAGGAAGATTCGGCAGAGACTATTACAATAAAAATAGGTGATAATGATCTGATTGAACAATACGCAAAACTCTTACTAACTAAATACGAAATAAGTGATATAAAAGAAGCATATCAACTGCATATAGCTCTCGATCTGATAGAGTATCTCGAAGCTACTGACAAAACATATTCGTGGAACAGAACTATCTTAAAAGAAGATATACTTAGACTACTCGATGTATGAATAATATAATGGAAATTTTTTCGGCAAATAACTTCATTTTAGTATTCCAATTGCTATATGTACTTACGGCAATAGGAGTAGTAATAGTTGTTATTTCCGAGAATAGAAATCCATTGAAAACGATAGCATGGGTGTTAGTGCTTCTTCTGCTACCCTTAGTCGGACTTATTTTTTATTACTTCTTCGGAGAAGATCACCGTAAACAAAGGCTGATCTCCCGTAAGATGCACAAAAAGATAAATAGAAAAACGCTGGAACGAATTGAATTACTAGAAACGCTAAACCCACCCACTGAGTATAAAGGATTAATCAATCTGCTCAACAAGCAGAAAGATACGCCGCTTTACGGAGGCAATAAGATTACCTTTTATACAAATGGCATTGATAAGTTTGACGCCCTTTTCGAAGAAATAAGAAAGGCAAAGAAATATATCCATCTTCAATATTACATCTTTATGGATGATGTAATTGGCAATCAGGTAAAAAGCCTGCTGATGGAAAAAGCCCGGGAAGGCGTTGAAGTTAGAGTCTTATACGACGATGTAGGCTCATGGACTGCCAAAAGGAAATTCTATAAAGAGATGGCAAAAGCAGGAATACAGGTTACTCCATTTCTTAAAGTGGCATTTCCGCTACTTACCAGCCGTGTAAACTACCGTAATCACCGTAAAGTGGTGGTTATTGACGGCGAAGTTGGTTTTATGGGAGGAATGAATATTGCCGACAGATACATCAACGGAGTTAATGGCGGAGTATGGCGAGACAGCCACTTCAAACTCGAAGGAAAGGCGGTGCATGCCTTGCAAACTTCGTTCATTATAGACTGGTATGCTTCCCGCTCCGAATTTTTGGTGGCCAATAAATATTTCCCGCCGTTGACAGCAAAAGGTGATAATCTGATGCAAATTGCAACCAGTGGACCTGTCGGTGAGTTTAAGGAAATACATCAAGGCATATTTCAGGCAATAACCAATGCAAAGGACTATATCTATATACAGACTCCTTATCTGATACCTACCGATGCTATTATGCTGGCCATACAAACGGCTGCCATGAGTGGTGTAGATGTGCGGATTATGATTCCTAAGAAATCCGATACTACATTTGTGAATATCGCATCCCAATCGTTTATCAAGAACTTTTTAGATACTAAGGTTAAGATTTACTTCTTCACCGGAGGATTTATCCATTCTAAAATGATAATTATAGATGATGCCCTTACTATAACCGGATCGGCGAATATGGATGTGAGAAGCTTTGAACATAATTTTGAGATCGATGCCTTTGTCTACAATAATGATACTGCATTGACTGCTAAAAATATATTTCTGGATGATATGGAATCTTCTGAATTGGTCGACCCCGAAGAGTGGGATAAAAGACCGAGACACAGACGATTTTTCGAATCGATTTTCAGACTATTTACACCTCTTTTATAAAAATGAACTATCAAGAAACTCTGGAATATCTATATAGCCGGCTACCCGTTTATCAGCATGTTGGAGGAAGTGCCTACAAGGAAGGCTTAGACAATAGCTTGGCATTAGACAAGTACTTCGGACATCCTCATAAAAAGTATAAAACGGTACATGTCGGAGGTACTAATGGCAAAGGCTCGACTTCGCATCTGCTCGCTGCAATACTTCAACAGGCAGGACATAAGGTAGGGCTTTATACATCGCCTCACCTCGTTGATTTCAGAGAACGGATACGTGTAAATGGCAACAAAATATCAGAACAATATGTAGTCGATTTTGTAGCTAATCACAAAAGCCATTATGAACCGATACACCCCTCATTCTTCGAACTGACTATGATGATGGCTTTCTGCTACTTTGCAGAACAGGAAGTAGATATTGCTATAATTGAAGTCGGTCTTGGCGGACGCTTAGACAGCACAAATATTATAACTCCCGAACTATCGGTTATCACTAATATAAGTCTCGATCATACTCAGTTTTTAGGAGATACAATCGAAAAGATAGCCTACGAGAAAGCAGGCATCATAAAACCTCATATTCCTGTAGTTATAGGCGAAGCCGAGGGAGAAGTACGCAAAATATTCGAATCGAAAGCCGAATCGGTTGATGCTCCTATTATCTTTGCCGAAGATGAGAATCTGATATATGCAGCCGATAAGCTGGACAATGGTTCGTGGTTGTTTCAAACCAATGCTTACCCTAATCTGAAAGGCGAATTAGGAGGTTTACCTCAGATCAAGAATGCGGCAACCGTACTTTGTGCCATTGATGCCCTTCGCAAAAGAGGAATCCACACCACTATGCAATCGGTCTATACAGGCTTTTCACTGGTCACAGAAATTACAGGCCTTATGGGCAGATGGCAGATAATCAAACAGGCTAATCCTAAAATAATTTGCGATACGGGTCATAATGTTGGTGGTATCAAATACGTCTCAGAACAACTCCTTTCCGAGAAATACGACCGTCTCCATATTGTTATAGGAATGGTAAACGATAAAGATATAAGTCATGTACTGGCTCTCCTTCCCAAAGAAGCTATTTATTACTTTACAAGAGCAACAATCTCGCGTGCATTGGACGAAAATGAACTTGCCGATAAAGGTTCAGCTTTTGATCTGCAGGGAAATACTTTCCACACTGTAAAGTCGGCTATTGAAGCAGCACTCACCAATGCTAATCCTGATGATCTTATATTTATAGGAGGAAGCAACTTTGTTGTGGCAGAAGCTTTAGAATGCTTCTGATTAATAGAATCCGCAATTTTTTTTAACGCAAAGACGCAAAGCTTTTTCTTTCTTATCCGACAATTACAAACAAGATAATACTGTCTTGGCGACTTTGCATTTCATATAAAATCTGTAGTATCAGTGCACTCTGTGTTCTGATTTTACACTCTTAGCAGCTACGTCTCACAAACAAAACCCTCCCCTATCTGTTTATAAAATATACAGAACTCAATCTTTAACTATATTCTTAACCATTTCGTAACATTTCCTTGATGCAATTGTTGCAATTCTCCTATAATATTGCAACAAATTAAAAGGAAATAAGCAACAGTTAGTATTTTACTAACATTATTCAATTATAACTATCGGTTGCACTTATTTTTACAAAAACATTAAATAGGTCTGAGACCTTAAAGAAAAAGAAAATATGAAAAAATTACTATTCATTTTAGCAGCAGCTATCTCGTTGACAGCCTGTAATTCCAACAAAGGTGAAACAGCAAAACTATCGGGTGCAGGAGCCACATTTCCCGCTCCATTTTATAACATAGTATTCAAAAAATTCAGCGAAGCATCCGGTAACAATGTTACATACGGAGCTATCGGCAGTGGTGGGGGAATACGAAGCTTAAAAGACAAAACTGTAGACTTTGGGGCAACCGATGTATTTTTATCTGACGAAGAACTTAAAGAAATGGGTTCAGATGTAATACATATACCAACAGCACTTGGAGCAGTGGTTCTATCTTACAACCTTCCGGGAGTAACTGATTTGAAGCTGAGTTCTGAAATCATCTCAGATATTTTCAGAGGTAAGATTACAAACTGGAATGATGCTAAAATCAAAGCTATCAACCCAAACATTACATTCCCCAACAAAGAAATAACAGCAGTTTATCGTTCGGACGGCAGTGGTACAACTTCAGTTTTCTCTGAATATATGGCTAAAACCAACGAGGCTTGGAAAAACGAAATCGGCAGTGGTAAATCGTTGAAATTCCCTGTGGGAGTTGCAGCAAAAGGTAATCCCGGTGTAGCAGGAATTATTTCGGGAACAGAAGGTTCTATCGGATATATCGGTTCTGAATATGCATTGGCTCTGAATATTGCATCAGCATCACTACAAAACAGTTCTGGTAACTTTATCGCAGCTAATGATAAGAGTATCTCAGCATCGGCTGAAGCCGATCTTCCGGATGATACAAGACAAATCATTACCAACTCATCTAATCCTGAAGCTTATCCTATCAGTACTTTCACTTGGATTATTGCTTACAAGGAACAAAACTATAACAAGAAAACCGAAGTTCAGGCTAAAGCATTAGTGGCATTATTCGACTACATTATAAGCAAAGAAGGACAAGAGATTGCAGTGAAAACCCACTACGCTCCGCTACCTGCCAAAGCTTTGGAAAAGACAACGGCAATCATAAAATCAATCACATTTGACGGTAAAGCAATAGAAGTAGCTCAACCTGTTGCGAACTAAATAACAAAAAGGTCTGCGACCTAAAGACATTAATAAGTCGGAATGAAAGACAAGATTTTTAAATCAATATTATTTATAGCGTCATGCCTCATCTTGGTTCTGACAGCAGGGGTTATTTATGCTCTGGTCACCCAGAGCATAAGTGCTTTTTCCTCCTTTGGCTTGTTCAACTTTATAAGTTCAAGCGAATGGGATTCTGTCAATAACAATTTCGGAGCACTCCCTTTTATTACAGGCACACTTATTACAGCACTACTGGCATTATTTTTTTGTATACCCTTTTCATTATCAATTGCATTGTTCAATGGAGAGTATTTCAAACAAACCAAGATAGCAACCATAGTAAGTTCTATAGTCGACCTCCTAGCCGGAATACCTTCCATTGTATTTGGTCTATGGGGATTCTATGTTTTGCGTCCCATACTTATAGATATGGGTGTAAGCGCTCAGGGATTTGGCGTATTGCTGGCTTCAATTGTTCTGGCAATAATGATTATTCCTTACGCATCATCGCTAAGTACAGAGTTTATATCGATGGTTCCCAACGAACTGAAAGAAGCTGCTTACAGCTTGGGTGCTACCAAAATGGAAGTCATCAAAACGGTTAGCTTACCCGTATCTTTATCGGGTATCTTTGCCGCATACATATTGGCATTAGGCAGGGCATTAGGCGAAACAATGGCAGTGACTATGCTGATCGGAAACACCAATAATATACCAACTCATCTGTCGGATACAGGAAATACAATGGCGAGTATCATTGCTAATCAATTTGGTGAAGCTGACGGTTTGAAGCTGAGTTCGCTCATGGCTATCGGATTATTATTATTCCTGATAACAGCAACGATTAACTTTATAGCCAAGTATATATTGAAACTTGTAAATAAATGAAAAAGACAATATTCTCAACATCCCGATACAGACAACTCAAAAGTAAATTGTTCTTTTACGTTGTTTGCACCTTTTGCGGAATCACAATGATTCCACTATTCCTCATCTTGTGGGAACTGGTTAAGAAAGGATATAAACAATTCAATCTAAGTTTATTTACCGAAGTATCGCCTTCGTCAATGGATGCCATGCTGGCTAAAATCAGCAACGAGCCTATACCCGGAGGTATATTAAACGGACTGACAGGTACACTGCTTATCCTTTTACTGGCTATGATTATAGCTATTCCTGTAGGGATTCTTACCGGAATATATCTTGCCGAAAATCAAAAGAAAACTTTCACTAAACTCATAAGAAGCCTTTCCGATCTGTTGCAGGGTATTCCCTCTATCGTAATAGGTATTATAGTATATGTATGGGTAGTAAAACCAATGCACAGCTATTCGGCTCTGGCCGGTAGTATCGCACTTGCTATTATGATGTTACCCATGATTATCCGATCTACTGAGGAAAGTATCAAAATGCTGCCCACTTCGCTCAAAGAAGCAGGTTTAGCATTGGGAGGCTCATACACATCCGTAGTATTACAAATACTTGTACCTTCGGCTTTTGGAGGATTATTCACAGGTTCGCTACTCGCAGTATCGAGGGTTATGGGAGAAACAGCACCTCTGCTTGTTACCGTTTTGGGAGCATCCACTGTAAACTGGCATATAACCGAACCCACAAGTGCAATATCTTTATTGATCTGGGAATTTTACAACGACCCCAATCTTGCACCGCTTGTATGGTCTTCATCCTTATTACTTTTGTTAGTTGTATTAGGTATAAATATATTTGCTAAAAGCATTGCTAAAAAATGGAAAATTCAATAAATAACGATAAATATATTCTGGAGCTTAAAGATGTTTCGGTATCTTACAATCCTGAAAAGAAAGCGATAAAAGACGTAAATGCAACGATTAAGGAGCATACGGTTACGGCAATTATGGGACCTTCGGGATGTGGTAAGAGTACCCTTCTGAGAGCCATAAACAGAATGCACGACTTATATCCTGATATTAAAACTACAGGACAGATATTACTCAAGGGTGAAAATATTTTCGATATGAACCCCATGCGAGTAAGACGTTTGGCAGGCATGGTTTTCCAACGTCCCAACCCTTTCCCGACCATGAGTATTTATGATAATGTTCTGGCAGGATATAAATTAAATAATATAGGACTGAGTAAAGCTGAAAAAGACGAAGTTGTAGAAAACAGTCTGAAAAGTGTTGCTCTTTGGGATGAGGTAAAAGACTCGATGACTCAAAAGGGAAGTTTTCTTTCGGGAGGACAGCAACAACGTTTATGCATTGCACGTGCCATTGCTTTGAAACCTGAGATTTTATTGATGGACGAACCGACATCGGCACTCGACCCTATTTCTACAAACAGAATTGAAGACCTTATTCTGGAACTGAAACAGCAATATACGATAGTAATTGTTACACATAATATGTCGCAGGCCGCTCGTATATCGGACAACTCGATGTTTATGTATCTGGGAGAACTGATAGAATATGGTACAACAAAACAAATGTTTACCAAACCTAAAGATAAACGCACCGAAGATTACTTAACGGGAGTATTCGGATGAACAGTCAACAGCTAGCAGTTAACAATGAGTTGATAACTACTACCTGATAACCGATTGTGAACAACTAATAACTGATAATTAAAAACTGGTAACTGATGACTGTTACCTGATAACTGATAAAATTATGACAACCAATATAAAACTAAAACAACTTAAGGTATTACTTAATGATTTTGAGTTACTCTCGCGGACGGCTTTGTTGCAAATGCAAATTGCTGAAAAGGTATTGCAAGATCAGAGTTTAACAGCACTTTATGAGGAAGCCGAAGCAAATGAAATAATCATGGACAGGCTCGAAATAAAGATACGTGAAGAAGTTGTTTTCTCTATCTTTCAGTTTTCGCCAAAGGCTGCCGATCTAAGATTGATCATTACCTATCAGGATATAACAACAAATCTGGAGAGGGTTGGCGATATGCTATTGAATGTAATTCATTACACTAAAACGACATATCAGAATCAACCAGAATTTGAAGAAGAGAAAAAACAAATATACAAGATGCTGAAATCGGTAGATGAGATGCTTCGCAATGCAATATTCTCATTTTCGAACGAAGACACCCGTCTTGCCTATCAGGTGATAAAAGACGATGACAAGGTAGACCACCTTTTCTACCAAATCAGCGAATCGCTACAAAGTTCTTTTGCAAACAAGAGTTTGACGAAAGAACAGATTATGAACATTATGAATACAAGTGCAATAGCTCAAAACCTCGAACGTATTGGAGATAGCGCAACGAATATTGCCGAAGCAACAATTTATCTAACAGAAGGTAAAGACATTAGACATGGAAACAACGAATAAAGATATTTCGATCTTAATTGTCGACGACGAAATCGATATCAGGGAGATTCTACAGTTTAACCTCGAGAATGAAGGTTATAAGATAGATTTAGCAGAGTCTGCCGAAGAGGCAATTAAAAAATTAACGCCCGATCATAAATTAATACTACTTGATGTGATGATGGGTGGAATATCGGGATTTAAGATGGCAGATCAATTAAGAAAGTCGGGGAATTATACGCCTATTATATTTCTGACAGCCAAAGACACTGAGAATGATATGCTCACTGGATTCTCTATCGGCGGGGACGATTATATATCTAAACCCTTTTCTATAAAGGAAGTTATTGCCCGTGTTAAAACCGTATTGAAGCGTACAGCATTGCCGGTTCAAACAAATCAGGGAGATATTTTAAGTATCGGCAATCTAAGTATAGACATGGACATGAAAATAGTTTCGGTTAGTGGTAAGCCTATAGAGCTGACAAAAACGGAGTTCAATATACTTACTCTTTTAGTGAAAAATACAGGAAAGGTATTTTCTCGATCCGACATTCTGGCTAAAGCTTGGGAAGGAGACGGCATCGTATTAGAAAGAACGGTAGATGTGCACATAGCCCGTTTGAGAAAAAAAATAGGAGCATATGGCGATCATATTGTAAATAGAACAGGATACGGGTATAATTTTGTCTCTGAATAGGAATGTATATTTTTTTATTTATGCGATCAGTTGTTGAATTGTTAGTAATAAACGCTCTTTTTTACTGACGCACCCTATCGGGTTTGTCTTTCATTTTGCCTTGATGCAAAACGAAACAAAAGATCAAGACTGTGCCTTTTGCCCGACCCGATAGGTGCTCCGAAAGCGAAAACAAAAAAATACGTTTGAGTCTGATATCTTTTTGTTTTTTACGCTTTCCTCCCACATCGGGTACCCCGTGCAACCGGCAAGGTCGCTAGCCTGACGGGCGTAAGCAAAGCCGACATTAACTTCGGGGGTGAGGCATCTGTTCGTTGTAGGGGCGTATTGCATACACCCGAAAAGCAAAATATAACGGAAAAATGCCCCTACAACAAACAATCTTTGATTGCGCGTAGGAAATTAATAACTTAAAAGAGCATTTTATATAATAAAACTACTGATTCGAGTTACTTATTTGCATATTTATCTATCTATAAGTAAATGAGAGCATTTAACGTCATATTTTCAAATTACACAGTATCTGAAAAAGAAACAGTTCAAAAAGTGTTACTTTTGTAACTTTTGTAACCTTTTTAGACATTACATACTCATTATCAAACGTTTGAAAAAGTGACAAAAAGTATACAAATGAGGCATAATTGTCACTTTATTGTATAACTTAATGTATAGTAAGTGTAACCAATGTGTACTTATTTTTATAAAATTAACGGGTGGAACAAGCCCTACCCTACAAATAAAACGATATGAAACTAAATTACAAACAACGGATATTCGGATTCATGCTAATCCTTTTTGCCATCTTTTCGATATGTATTATTATATCAGAGCAAAAGCAGGAAAAAAAATACAGAACGGAAGCTCTCGAATCGAAACTCGATGGTTATGTGGAGATTATCCATCAATATATTGCTCTGAATCAATCGGGAGACGGCAATATGGCACATGTCGATGAATTAATTAAAATTCTACCTAAAGACATAAGGGTCACTATTATAAACGGAGAGGGGAATGTGCTTTACGACAAAGATGTTTCCGATCTGAAGACTTTAGACAATCACCTCAACCGTCCCGAAGTCAGAAAAGCCCAATATCAGGATTTCGGAGCAAATATCCGCATGTCGTCTTCTACGCAACACGAATACCTGTATTATGCAAAATACTTTCAAACGTATTTCATTCGGGTTGCTTTGCCTTATAATGTAGAAACTCAAAGTTCGCTTCAAGCTGATAACTTATTTATATACATCGTAATAACACTATTTATTATTATATTGATATTAGTAAATATAGCTGCAACCCGCTTCGAGAATTCCATTATTAAACTAAAAGACTTCACTTCAAGAATAAAAGAGGGTAAACCTTTGCCCGAAGACACTAAATTTCCGGATGATGAGCTGGGAGACATCAGTAAAGAACTGGTACACATATTCAATGAAATAGAAAACAGTAAACGCAATGTAGAAATAGAACGTGAAAAGCTGATCCAGCATTTCCAATATTCGGAAGTCGGCTTGTGTATATTTACGGCTGAATTCCGGAAAATATATGCCAATACACATTTCATTCAATTTGTAAATCTTATAGCCACCCACCCCACGTTTGACGTAAATTCGTTATTCGAGAACGAGGCATTTAAACCCGTATTGGAATTCTTAAACAACAGAAGAAAAGATCAGAATTATTCTGCATCACAGTACGAAGTCGGTGGAAAAATTCTTTCGATACAGGTTATCGTTTTTGATGATAAATCGTTCGAGATTACGATCAGAGATATAACAAGAATAGAGAAAAACCGTCTTTTGAAACAGGAAATGACCAACAACATTGCACACGAGCTGAGAACTCCTGTTACAAGCTTACGTGGTTATCTTGAAACTTTAAACGAACAGCATCTGCCCGAAGATAAGCAAGCCTTCTTTATAAGCCGGGCCTATCTCCAATCGATACGCCTCTCCAATCTGATAGAGGACGTGAGCCTTATCAGTAAAATAGAAGAAGCTCCTGCACAATTTGTGATGGAACCGGTAAACCTTTCCCTTCTATTGGATGAGCTAAGAATAGATATGGCCAGTAAGCTAAAGGAAAATGACATTGCTCTTTCTATTTCCGTAGATAAAGAATTGGTTATACACGGTAATTACACCTTGCTGTACTCGATATTCCGCAATCTGATGGATAACTCCGTAAACTATGGCGGAGCAAATATCGAAATACACATCAACAACTATATGAAAGACGAGAAATATGTGTATTTCTCCTATTATGACACAGGAGTTGGTGTAGGCGAACAGTATCTGGGTCGTTTATTCGAGAGATTCTACCGTGTAAACGAAGGGCGTACCCGAGATTCGGGAGGCTCAGGGCTTGGATTGTCTATTGTAAAAAATGCCGTATTACTTCACAAAGGAGAGATTCAGGTTAAAAACAGATTGGATGGAGGATTGGAATTCTTATTCAGCTTGTTAAAATAAAGAGCATTTATTTGTAGGGGTGAACCTGTGTGTGTTCACCCAATTCGCGGCAGACACACAGGTCTGCCCCTACACAAAAAAATGAAAGGCATGAGACCTACTTGGCTGATAAGAAACAAGAAGTTATATTTGTAGTAAAGAAAAATAGAAACTTATGATAATAACAATCTCCCCAGCCAAGATATTGGACTTTGAGAGTCCGGCAACCATTGAGAAAAAAACAAAACCTTTATTCGAAAAAGATGCCCATTATTTAAACGATATACTGAAAGATTTATCAGCCAATGAAATAGGTACACTAATGAATATCAATCCTAAGATAACACTCGATGTTTATCAGTATGTGCAATCTTTCGGAATCGGAAGGGCACAAAAAAAGCAAGCTGCTTTGGGTTACAACGGAATGGTATATCTTGGCTTAAACAGTAAAACATTTACCGACAGCGATTGGGAGTTCGCACAAAAACACCTCACTATTTTATCGGGATTATATGGAGCTTTAAGACCTCTTGACATTATACATCCTTATCGTTTGGAGATGCACACCAAAGTGGTTAATGACAGAGGAGCCGATCTATATGCTTATTGGAGAAAGACTTTAACCGAATATCTGGCTAGGCAACTTAAAGCCAATGGAAATATCTGGCTCAATCTGGCATCGAATGAATACAGTAAAGTAATCGACAAGAAAGCTCTTGGCAAGAAGGTACGCATTATTACACCATCTTTCAAACAAGACACTCCTAAAGGCTATAAGCAGATAGTAGTATATGCAAAAAAGGCAAGAGGCTTGATGAGTCGTTTTGTAATTCAAAATCAGATTACAACCATCGAAGATTTAAAACATTTCGATACCGAAGGGTATTCGTTCTCTCCTTCCTTATCCAATGGTGATGATTGGGTATTTATAAGGTAAGGGCGGCTCAGCCCCTTTTGTATTATTTCATTGAGTCGCTGGATGCAATGCGGAGCCTCAAAAGGGTCTTCGATCCCGTTTGCTTTTGAAGAAGTCTTGCATCAGTTGGGCACATTCCTTTTCAAGGACACCTGATACGATCGTGGTTTTAGGATGTAATGACTTAGGGGAGATCATCGAATAACCCTTTTTGTGATCGGCTGCCCCGTATACAATTCTCGTAATCTGTGACCACCCCAAAGCACCTGCACACATAGGGCAAGGCTCTACCGTTACATAGAGAGTACAATCAATGAGATATTTTCCGCCTAATACATTAGCGGCGGCTGTTATAGCCTGCATTTCGGCATGGGCAGTTACATCATTCAATGTCTCGGTGAGGTTATGGGCTCTGGCTATAATCCGGTTCTGGCACACTACAACCGCCCCGATAGGCACTTCGTCTTTCTCGTACGCATACTTAGCCTCATTAATAGCCTGACGCATAAAGGACTCATCGTTAAGTATAGCTGTTGCTGTCATCGGCGCATTTCATTTTCACCAAAAAGGGTGGGATAATCCAATTCCAGATTTTTGAGAACATGAGCCAATACAGTCTCTCGCAGCCACCGCGATTTATTGGATATCTTATACTTTTTCATATATAAAGATATCAGATTATACTCTTCATCACTCAATGAAAAGTTTGCTTGTTTGGTGCGAATCGCAGCCGTCAATTTCTGTTTTGGCTTCATTGGTGCAAAAATAACTAGCTTTAAGCGAATATAAAAATAAATTAATCGTTTTTAAAGCCACAGACCTTTTTGAAGCTTTAATAGATATAACAACCATAACTATTTATAGTTGTAAAAGACAGTCGTAAATAGTTAACAATGCCTATGATCTCATATTCTAAGAATATCAGAACAAAGAGATATAATCAGAACGATTTTACTACTATATTTGTATAGGCTATAATTTGAAAATGATGGATAAATCGATACTCAAACCCTTCTGGCGAAACTTCCTTACATACAATTGGAAATTTGGTCTTCTACTGATACTTCTATTCGGTATACCCCGATTTATCATAGTCCTTCAAGCAAATATCTCCGGAAGCTATGGTTTGGTGTCTATCATATTCATGCTTATGTGGATTACACCGTTTATCCTTTTGAACAAAGAGGGAAGAAAATACATCGGCATAAAAAAGCCTCAGAATTATAGATGGCTACTATATTCTTTCCTGATCGGGATAGCCTTTTGTTCCTTTATGTTTATAAGCTCGAATCTATTATTTGGAGACTCCATAAACAATAGCTTTATATACATTTCAAAATCATATACCCTTCCGGCAGGCGAACTAACAGCAACTAATAATCTGATACTATTTCTTACATTCTCACTTACGGGTATGACTTTTAGCCCGATTGGAGAAGAATTTTTATATAGAGGTGTAATCCATGGCAGCTTTGTCGAAAAGTACGGCGAACAAAAAGCTTCCATATTCGATAGTCTGGCATTCGCATTGACACATTTAGCCCATTTCGGCATTATCTATAATTTAGGTAAATGGGATTTCTTATTTATACCTGCCCTGCTTTGGGTAGCAAGCATGTTTATTGCGAGTCAGATATTCTTTAAATGTAAAGAAATGACAGGTTCAATATGGGGAGCCGTAATCTGCCATGCAGGTTATAACTTCGGGATGATGTATTGGATCTTCTATCATATATTTTAAGTCGATGAAAAGAGGACATGCCGATTTACCCCTACACTACGGAACTGTACCGCCTTGGCTTGCACAACGCATGAGCCATCTGGGTGGGGCTATTGTAGAGGCTATCGTCATAGAATATGGACGTACTGCCCTATTACAGAAACTGAGTGATCCGTTTTGGTTTCAGTCCTTAGGTTGTGTGTTAGGTATGGACTGGCACTCTTCGGGCATCACAACATCGGTTATGAATGCTTTAAAAAAAGCCATCAATGTCCGTTCTGCCGAATTAGGTGTATATATTTGCGGCGGAAGAGGAAAAGCCTCACGGCAAACTCCTACTGAATTATTAGCTGTTGCCAACCGAACAGGACTAAATGGTACAGAACTCGTTACTGCCAGTAAGCTATCCGCTAAAGTAGATAATACGGCAATACAAGACGGATTTCAACTGTATCTTCACTCATTTGTAGTCACCGTTGAAGGCGAATGGGCAGTTATACAGCAAGGTATGAATCCTAATGAAAAGATGGCACGCCGTTATCACTGGATGTCCGAAAATGTGAAATCATTTACCGAAGAGCCACATTCTTATATTTATGGGAAGAATCAAGGGTTAATTCTAAATCTCACAGACAAAGACGCCCGACCTCTGAAAACGGGTATACTGGACTTGACAAAGGAAAACCCCGATCAGTTGATGCGTGAAATATCATTGATAATGCCGCGACACCACGAGGTGAAAGCAAAAGATGTTAATCTGAAACGTTTGGGTGCCGCTCTGGCATTGGCTCACGAAACGAATGTACAGGACATAGAATCACTACTACTTTTGGAAGGTGTAGGCCCTCGTACCGTACAATCACTAACATTGGTGAGTGAAGTTATACATGGTTCGCCCTCACGATTTTCAGATCCTGCCAGATTTAGTTTTGCTCATGGAGGTAAAGACGGGCATCCGTTTCCCGTTCCATTGACTATTTATGACGAAACTATTGAGATATTCGATAAGGCTGTTCATCTTTCCAGTTTAGGCGAAAAAGACAAGTCGGATGCTCTTAAAAACTTATCAAAAATTGCTCAGGAGATGGAGCGTGGATTTACTCCAAACAATAATTTTGATGCTATCGTTCAAAAAGAGAGAGACGAATCGTACCTTTACAGAGGTAAAACAGTCTTTGGAGACGCTAAAAAGCCAGATAAGCCCAAAGGAAATATTCAGCTCAATTTATTCGATTAAGCTGAGTTACAACCCTTAGCCCTCAACTAAGAAAGGGATATTCTTTTTTGATGATTTTTTTCGCATAAACGTCTTGTTTGAGTAAAAAATTTATATATCTTTGCACCGCAAACAAAATGGTGATTGTAGCTCAGTTGGTTAGAGCGCCTGATTGTGGTTCAGGAGGTCGCGGGTTCGAGCCCCGTCTTTCACCCTTAAGCACAGGAGCATTCTTGATTCATTTCAAGAATGCTTTTTTATTTCACTATTTTTACATACGTTTGTAATAGTAAGTAAGCTAAACTAAAATTACACTATATGACTAAAAAATTATTAAATCTGACTAAAATCGCATTATTAATATTCTCGATTTCTTTTTTGTTGGGGTCTTGTACTAAGGAAAACACTTATTTTGTAGATCCTCAAGGAGACTTTGCATATGTGTTACTTAAAGACAATATAACAATTAATGCTAATCAATGGAATTGGGATCCTATAACTGGACGGTATAAAGCATCTGTGTCTTTTCCCGAATTACAGAAAAATGATTATGAAGCAGGGATGGCAGTAGGAAATATATACATATTTGATAACGATGGAAAGGAAAACGTATTACCTTTACCTTATATTAGATCATACATAGAAAATGATATCCCATTTACTGAAACTATTTCTTGTGCATTATCATATGATAAAAAGAATGTTGAATTTTACATTGAATCTTCGGATAAATTCGAAGATCCTGCAGCTCGTGTCAAATACGATTTCAAAGTTGCTCTTATCTTCAACTTTACATATTAATAAAGAGACATATTTTATTTAATCATATAGTAACGCCTGTAAATTACAGGCGTTACTTTTTAACACAACCATCATAACAATTAACAAATACATAAAACTATTTTTAACTTAAGTAACTTTCATTATATTTGTAATTATATCAATTTTTTAATGCAAATTTTATGAAGAATCTATTTTTATTGATTTTATGTATTTTTACTTTTTCATCATGTTCGAATGATGGAGAGATTTTCACTAGTACTAGTGTTAGTAATGAATCTGTTGATTCAAAACCAGTGTTGAAAACAATGGAATTTAGCTATAAAGGCAAATTCTATTCTTCTGAATATTATGAAGAAGGTGATTCAGTAATTATTTTGGACTATGAAACACAGATAACCTATAACAAACTTGGTAAGAATGAAAATAAGCTTGTAGTTGTTAGCGATGATAATCAAATTACTTATTTTGATAACGAGTCAGAATATCTAGAATTTGAAAAATCAAAGCCTCAATTAAGAGCTACAGATTCACGAATTTACATGAGAGTAGTTGTAAGATTATATAAGAATTATGATAGCTTTTTAACTCCTACAACTTCTATGCTAATAGAACTTACTTATAATTTTCCTCGTATATCTAGTTCTGATACCACAAAAGATGTAGATCTAGCCTTATATCCCGATTTAAGAGTTTATGGTCATAATGATAACATATCATTAGCAAAAGTCTCTTTGACTATAGGTAACATGACTCCCTCTTGTAATTATAGAGGACAAGCAGCTTTGCATATGTGGGAACACATAAACTATGGAGGTGAAAATATATCAAACTATGCTTCTACTGCTTGGACCGATGGGCAATATGGACCAATGAAACCTGGTGAGGAAAAGAGTATATCTACTGATTTCAAGGTTAAAGCGTACAGAAAATATAACGGAGATGGTTTTAATGATATAATTTCATCATTAAAGATTGTATTGACATATACAAATATGAATGAGGCTACTACTAGAGAACCCACGAGTGGTGGTAGGACTAACACCGAAAATGAAAATTCTACTTCTTCTGAAACAAGTAGACCCACTAATAGTAGAGGCTAAGGCTCTAATTTAATTATATTTTTCTTAAAGTCCTTATAATTTAATTCCCCCCTAAAAGTTGCATCCAACCTTTAGGGGGGGGGGTAATTAAATTTCACAACGTTTCTTTTCTAATCCTATTCTAATCTTGCCTTAACAAACTTCTAATACACCTCAAAAACGCCTCTAATCTTAGGACGATATATTTGCAAAATAAAATATCGACTCCTAAAGATGAAAAAATATCTATTACTTCTGCTGAGTATTTTCAGCCTGACAAATATCAAAGCACAAGAACCACAAGTGCTACAGCTCTCAGCTGAACAGGTTGAAGCATTATTCCTAAAACAAAACCTGCAACTTATAGCCGAGCATCTAAATATCGATATCGCAGATGCCGCTATTGTACAAGCTAAATTATGGGACAACCCCGAAATATCTGTCGGACAAATCAACCTTTGGAGTACTGACAGACAACGTGAAGGTGAGAAAGAAGCTATTCCTCCCCTATTCGGGTCTTTTGCCCGAAACACGCAATTCTCAGTTGAACTAAGCCAACTAATCCAGACAGCAGGAAAAAGAGGTAAACTTGTAAAGCAAGAAAAAATCTCTAAAGAAATAGCCATTCAAGAATTTGAAGAAGTATTCAGAGGACTTAAAGTTGAACTCAGAAAATCAATCAACGAAATAGTTTATCTACAAGCATACCAAAAAGTTTTAGCACAGCAAGAAGAGTCTTTAGGGCAATTAACCATTGCCTATCAAAAACAAGTAGCACAGGGCAATATTGCCAAAAGCGAATTACTCAGGTTACAATCGGCTTTACTTGAATTGGAAAATGAGGCTAATGACACTCAAATAGATCTAAATGAACAGCAGAAAGGTCTTAAAACTCTGCTTAATGTTCCTCCTTCGGTTGTCATCGAAATAATAGATAATACAAAAACGGTTCAAGATCCCACTAACTTATCATTAGCTGAGTTATTAGCTATGGCTTCGGAGTATCGCCCTGATGTGAAAGCATCCAGATTACAAACTCAGTATCACGAAAAGTCATTGGCTTATGAAAAAGCACAGCGCATTCCCGATATTACAGTAAATGCCAATTACGACCGCTATGGTGGTGTATGGAAAGACTTTGTTGGTTTTGGAGTTAGTTTCGATATACCCTTTTTCAATCGTAATCAAGGAAACATAAAAGCCGCCCGCATAAACAGAGACCAAAGTATTCATTTGGCAGAATTACAACAAAATCAAGCACAGCACGAAGTTGCCGAAGCATTCGGAAATTATGCTTTAGCATACCGATTCTATAAACGTGTAAGTGAAAACAGTCTATTATCGGAACTAGACGGAATGCTCACCATATATACAAAGAATCTATTAAACAAAAACATCAGCATGCTTGAATATATAGACTTTATGGATTCTTATAAAACGAATAAAGAAACCCTTCTTTCGGCAAGAAAGAAAGTCGATACACAATTTGAGGAACTACAATACACAGTGGGCTCTGAAATAAAATAAGATTACAAAAAACAGAAAGAACTAAAACATATGATAAAGAGACAGATTACATTTACGATTGCTGCTTTACAAATTCTACTTCTTGCTTCTTGCGGAAGTAAATCAAATGCAGATAACGCAGACGGGAAACCTGAGATCAAGCAAGCTTTTCTTCAGAATGTAAAAACAACCAAAGCCCTATTAAGCAACCAGGAAGAAGAGTTGACTTTGACAGGCAAGGTAGAATATGACCCAGATAAAGTAATAAACTATGTACCTATGATCGGAGGGATTATAGAACGTTCGTATTTTTCTCTTGGTGATAAAGTACAGAAAGGACAGACATTGCTTGACATCAGAAGTACAGAGTTAAGCTCGCTACAATCGGAACGGGTTGGTTTGGAATCGGATGTTAAGATTGCCGAGCGTGAATTAAAGACTGCTCAAACAATGTTCGATGATAATATGCTCTCCGAAAAAGAATTGATGGAAGCAGTAGCCAAACTGAGCCAAGCAAAAGCGGCTTACAGCAAAATACAAACTGATATGGCGGTATTCGGGTCAGACAAAGGAAGTGGTACATTTTCCATTAAAGCCCCTATGAGTGGATATATTGTCAGCAAAAATGCCTCATCAGGAAGCACCGTCTCAGCCGACAGCGATCCCCTTTTTATTATTGCAGATCTGAATACTGTGTGGATTACAGCAAACGTATATGCCAGCAATCTGCTTTTTGTAAAAGAAGGGCAAGATGTGAAAATCACCACCCTTTCCTATCCTGGCGAAATATTTCAGGGTAAAATAAATTCTCTGTCACAGGTATTTGACCCCGAAGAAAAAGTACTGAAAGCTCGAATAGTAATGCCCAATAAAGACTTACGCCTAAAGCCTGAAATGTCTGCAGTAATCAGGTTAAAAAATGAGACCCATAACAAATTAGTATCTGTTCCGTCAGAAGCTTTGGTTTTTGATAACGATCGTTATTATGTTGTAGTTGAAGAATCACCGGATAATTTCAAATCGAAAGAAGTCACTCTCAGCGGACACCATAACAATGTAACCTATATAACCTCAGGGGTATCGGAAGGAGAAAACATTGTTATAAAGAATCAATTACTGATACACTCAGGTCTCAAAGATTAAGGTCTCGTCCCTTTTTCACTATTCTGGTAAGCATAATAACAACAGACTGTTATAGCTTTTAAATATATCATTTAATATTACTAGTTATCTATATAGTATGCACAAGTTTGTCGAAAAAATAATAGCATTTGCCTTACGCAATCATATACTTGTACTATTTCTTACCGGTATACTTTTTATTGCAGGTATCATATGCTACATACACACGCCCATTGAGGCCTATCCGGACGTAACCAATACCCGAGTCAGAATTATTACACAATGGCAGGGACGGAGTGCCGAAGAGGTCGAAAAGTTTATAACGCTCCCCATTATGCGGGAAATGAACACTATTCCGCGCAAAGCAGATGTACGCTCTACCTCGCTTTTCGGATTATCCGTAGTCACAGTAATATTCGAAGATGATGTTGACGATTTCTTTGCTCAGCAATATGCTTCGAATCGTATGCAGGGGTTGGATTTGCCCGATGGAGCCGATCCTTCGATTGAACCACCTTCAGGGGCAACAGGCGAAATTTATCGCTATGTTCTCAAAAGTGACTTACCAATCAGAGAAGTAGCAGCCATCAACGAATGGGTTGTGGAACGCGAGTTATTATCCGTACCCGGTGTAGCAAGTATCGCCAGTTTTGGAGGTGAGGAGAAAATGTTCGAGATTAAAGTGAATCCTGCCGAACTCAACAATTACGATTTGTCTCCTTTGGAAGTATTCGAAGCCGTATCGAACAGCAACATCAACGTTGGTGGAGATATTATACAGAAAGGAAGTCAGGCATTTGTTGTAAGAGGTGTAGGATTACTAGAAAGTGTAGAGGACATAGAAAATATACTTATCGAAGTGAAAGGGGGTACACCCATCCGAGTAAAACAGGTAGCATCAGTAAATATATCATCCAAACCGAGATTGGGGCAAGTAGGTCTTGATGACGATGACGATGTTGTTCAAGGTATTGTGATAATGCTTCGTGGACAAAATCCGAGCGATGTCATTATCAACCTAAAAGAAAAGATAACCGAACTTAACGAGAGAATATTACCCGAAAATGTCAAAATAGAACCATTTCTCGACCGTACAACTTTAGTGGATTCTACTGTGCATACAGTTATCAGAAATTTGCTGGAAGGCATCATCTTGGTTTCTATTGTAGTATTCATTTTCCTATTCAACTGGCGAACAACTCTGATTGTAGCCACAGTGATTCCACTATCGTTTTTATTCGCTATTGTAATGCTCCGTATTCAGGGATTACCCGCCAATCTTATTTCGATGGGGGCACTCGATTTCGGTTTACTTCTGGAAGGAACACTGGTTATAGTGGAGATTGTCTTTGTAGAGATGGAAAAGCGATCCGTCTTACTTCAAGGCAGGTATGAAAATACGCTCAAAAGCGGACTTATCAAAAAGAGTGCAGGAACCGTTGCTTCACATATTTTCTTCGCCCAATTGATTCTGGTTGTAGCCTTATTCCCTATCTTCTCGTTCCAAAAAGTAGAAGGCAAGATGTTCTCTCCTTTAGCATTCACATTAGGATACGCACTTCTGGGATCACTCATCCTTAGCTTAACCTATGTGCCTGTAATGTGTAAAGTTTTACTGACAAAACCATTGAAAGAAAGAACTAATTTCATCAGTAGATTCTTTACATCAACATTGTATAAGATATATGAATTTGGTACACGATACCGTAAAGGAACTATTATTGCTTTCTGCATCTTATTATCTCTATGTGTTGCCAGATTCTGTTATTGGGGTACCGAGTTTATACCTAGTATGAACGAAGGAGCAATTTACATTCGTGCCACTTTACCTAACAGTGTAAATCTGGAAGAGTCGGTAAAAATAACCAAACAGATGAAGAAGAAACTGAGAAATTTTGGCGAAGTTGAGTTTGTTTTATCACAAACAGGTCGACCCAATGATGGTACCGACCCGACAGGATTCTTTAATATAGAATTTCATACTCAATTAAAGCCTGAAAAAGAATGGGATCGAAAGATCACCAAGGATGATCTTATAAACGAAATAAAAGATTCGCTCGATATATATCCCGGTGTAATCTTCGGGTTCAGCCAACCCATACAGGATAATGTTGAAGAATACGTAGCAGGAGTAAAAAGCTCATTGGTTATCAAGATATTCGGAAACGACCTTCACCAATTAGAAGACCTAGCCAATCAAACAGCAGCTTCTATTAAGGACATTAAAGGGATCGAAGATGTAAACGTTTTCAAGAGCATAGGCCTTCCCGAATTACAAATAAAATTAGATGAAACGCGAATGGCTCGCTACGCAGTATCTATGGCAGATGCACAAGCCGTAGTAGAAATGGCGATTGGAGGAAAATCGGCAACTAAATTTTACGAAGAAGAACGAACCTTTGATGTAAATATCCGTTTCCAAAAAGAATACCGAGACAATGAGGATAAAATTGGAAATATACTGATTCCTACAATGGATGGTAAGCAAGTTCCTTTAAAAGAGATTGCAGATATAACATTCATCACAGGACCTACATTTATCTACCGAGATGGAAATAGCCGATATATTGGTGTAGGATTCAGCATACGCGATCGCGATTTAGGATCTACCATCGCCGAAGCTCAGAAAAAGGTAGCTGATAAGGTTCAATTGAAACCTGAAAATAAGATGCAGTGGGCAGGTGAATTCGAAAGTCAACAACGAGCCACCAAACGTTTGATGGTAATTGTTCCTGCCGCGTTACTTCTTATTTTGTTCCTTCTCTATATGAATTTTGGAACCATAAAAGATACTCTTATTGCAGCCAGTGCCATGCCTTACGCCTTTATCGGAGGATTTTTATCGCTATGGATAACGAATACAACCTTCGGCATATCGGCAGGAATCGGCTTTATTATCCTATTCGGTATAACGGCAATTGATAGTATTCTGTTGATCGCATTGATGAAAAGTAAAATGCAGAGAAGCCATAATCTCCGACTGGCTATTGATGAAGCAGTACACAACAGAGTACGCCCCGTACTGATGATTGCCCTTATGGGATCGATGGGATTATTTCCGGCAGCTATGTCAACCGGAATGGGTTCTGAGATACAAAGACCATTGGCAATTATGATCGTAGGAGGAATACTGATTTGTATGCTCTTATCGTTTACTGTCTTGCCACAAGTGTTTTACTTTGCTTACAGACGAGATAAAAGGTTGAAAAGAGATTAAGGTCAATAAAAATTATTATTTTTAGGTCTTACAATAATGCAACTTATTTATGGAGCTACTTCTTGTTGAAGATAACATACGCATTAGTGAGTTCATGGTTAAAGGACTTACAGAGAGTGGATTTTCAGTTGTTCTGGCTGAAAATGGCACGGATGCACGAAGTCTGATAAGCCAACGGGAATGGGATTTGATTTTACTTGATATTATGTTACCCGATATTGATGGGATAGAGCTTCTGCAATACACCCGTTACAAGAAGATAAACACCCCCATTCTCGTAGTCAGTGCTTTGGGAGAACCCGATGATAAAGTAAAGGCTTTAGATTATGGAGCTGACGATTATTTAGCAAAACCTTTTCATTTCAAAGAATTGATTGCGCGCATCAATGCTTTGACTCGCAGAGCTAAGCTGAATTACAATACACCTTCTGAAATTTTGGAATGTGATGATCTGAAACTCTATATAGATGAACATCGTATAGAAAGAGGCGATACAGAAATAAAACTGACCCTTCAGGAATTTAAGCTTCTTAAAATTTTGATGGAGAATAAGAATAAAGTTCTTCCCCGTAGTCAGATTCTCGATTCCGTATGGGGCATCAATTATGATTCGAGCACCAATGTCGTAGATGTATATATATCGTATCTGCGTAACAAAGTAGATATAGAAGGGCATACCAAACTCATAGAAACCATTAAAGGAAGAGGTTATATGATAAGAACACATAACGAATAAGATTATGAAAGTTCAGACTCGTTTAAGCCTATTTTGTTCTATTGTATTTGGAGTGATATTCGCAATCTTATCTCTCCTTATATATGCTTTATATTACAATAATGTAGAAAAATCTATTTATCAAGGCTTGCAAAAAACGGTTCAGATAACAGCTCTTTTTTATCTGGAAGAAGACGAGCTAAGCAGTAGAGATTTTGCTAAAATAAGAAAGCAATTCGAGGAAGCCGTTTCGGATTCGTACTATCAGATATACAACGAAGAAAATAAAGTTAGCTACGGAGCTAAACCCGCAGACATTCCGATTAACATACTCGATCGCATACGTAAGGAAAAACAATTGTCTTTTTCAACTGATGAATTTCTTTGTAACGGCATCTTCTACGAAGACAATCAAGGAGACTTTGTGGTTATCACTAAAAAGAAAAAAGAATATCTCAACGAGCAGATGAATCAGCTTTTATGGGTTCTTTTGGCAGCTTTAATAATAGGTTTACTAACTATCATAGGATTGAGCAGATGGGTGTCGCATGTAGCATATCGCCCATTTAGAAGGATAATAAATCAGGTAAATAACATCTCAACCAAAAATTTAGATGTTCAGATAGAATCTCCTCAAACCAAAGATGAACTGCAAGACCTAACGGATACATTCAATGTCCTTTTGGATAAACTTTCCGAGACATTTATCATTCAAAAGAATTTTGTAAACTATGTATCTCACGAATTCAAAACACCTCTAGCCTCAATACTTGGTAATCTGGAAGTATTCTCGATAAAAGACCGTACAGCAGAAGAATACAAACAATTATCGGACAAACTTATTCAACAAATTTATCAACTAGAGGAAATACTCAATATCCTGATTGTTATTTCCGATCTGAGAGAGGACTCAGATATTAGGGCACAAGTACGGATTGACGACTTGATCTGGGAAATAATAAGTAAGATATCCGACCGGTATCCCGACTCTAAAATAAAAGTCGATGTAGATATTCTACCCGAAGATGAGCAACTGCTATCTGTAAGCAAAGACAAAACTCAATTGCTCATGGCAATGTTCAACCTCATAGAAAATGCAGTTAAATACTCTCAGGGAAACATTGTGGATATTCATTTATCTAAAACAGAAGGTAATCTTTCAATGTCAATTACCGACAAGGGTATAGGAATACCTTCCGACCAATTAGCCAATATTAGCAAACCTTTTTATCGGGCAGATAACACAAATAAAATACAAGGCAGTGGTATAGGTTTATCTATCGCTCTGCGCATTCTTGAAAAGAATAAGATTAAGTACGAAATAGTTTCCGAAGAAAACAAGGGAACCTGCATTATTCTTATACTACCCAGAATCTGACTTCTCTTTTGTATCTTTATATACTAAAAGAAAACATATGGAACTACTACCTTTTAAGGGGCATATGATACCCGGACTCAAGTTTAAAGAGTATTGTGTATGGGTTTTAAACTGGTCTGATACTCCTAATACATTTAAAAGAATGACTGAAATTTGGATACTTGAATATGACGGCAAAAAAGTATGTTACCTATCCCCATACGAAAGTAAATCAGTCTTCCAAAAATACCATCGCTTCGATGAAATAATAGAAGCAGATATAAATATATCCGAGACAAATGATGGAATTACCATACATGTAAATACAGAAGAAAAAGAAACTCTCCTATTAAATCTAAAGTTCAAAAAATCATTGAAATACTACTTCATCAATTTTTTCATTCAACACGGGAATAAAAATAAAATAGGCGAAAAGGGCAAAACCGAAACAGGAGCATTTTATCACAATATTCCGGAGAAAATTATTTCAATAGCAGTAGATAAAGCAGAGTTCAACGGCAATTCGATGAAACTCATAAATAAGCTTCATCTTAAACTAGACCTAGGAGACGGGCAAGCATCTAAAGACCCTATTATTAACTACTGCACACATATGTTAGAAAAGTAACTAACTTTGTTCTCATATAAACGAATCTACATTGACACCAAAAATGGAAAATAGCCCCATTAGCTCTCAAAGAATTTTACTTAGAAGCATCCATGAAACCGACCTCGAAGCCATATATTCGTATCGTTCTTTAGAAGAGGTAGCCCGATATCAATATTGGGAACCTTTTACAAAAGAGCAAACCGCCGATTTTATAGATAAAAATAAAGATTCAGACCTCGATAAAGAAGGAGAATGGATCGGTCTTGCTGTAATAAACAAACAAGACAATAAACTTATAGGAGATTGTGCTGTATGTGTTGCCGAATGTAAAGCTGAGATCGGATTTAATATTTCACCTGACTATCAGCATAAAGGATTTGCAAAGGAAGTATTAAATTTGCTCTGCGATTATTATTTTAACATCTCAGGGATTAATGAAGTATTTGGCATCACCGACTCTGAGAATACAGCCTCTATTCGATTGATGGAATCCATCGGAATGGTTAAATCGTCCGATTTCGAAGAAAGACTTATATGTAAAGGCGTTTGGAGTATTGAGTATAAATATGTCATAACCAAATCTGACTGGAAGTAAACCTTAGCCAAACTAATAAATAATTAACTCCTCACATACGAATTATAGGATAGGATAGATATATGTATTATCTTTAAGCCACAACTCAGAAATTGATAAATACTAAATATCTATGAAAAAAACCTTTTCATTAGTACTCGTTCTTTGCTTTTTCCTAGAGGTCTTCGCTCAACAAGGTAACAATGAAAATTCAGTACTGGCAGTAAAAAACGAGCGTTTATCGTTAGATAAAGGATGGCGCTTTCATCCGGGAGATATTCCCTTTCCAATAATTAAAGGTCATAACGCTACCTATACGAGCACAAAGGCGGCTCGGGCAACAGGAGCAGCAGCTCCCGGCTATGATGATAAAAGCTGGCGTGAACTAGATTTACCTCACGATTGGGCAGTAGAAATGCCTTTCGACTCTACCGAAAACTTGTCACAAGGTTACAAACAACGAGGTTACGGATGGTATCGTCGTCACTTCAAACTGGATAACTCAGACAGAGGCAAACATCTCGAACTTCAATTTGATGGTATTGCAACACATGCCACTATTTGGGTGAATGGCACAGTTGTGCATCGCAATTGGTGCGGATATACCTCATCATACATTGATGTATCTCCTCTTGTAAAATATGGCGATGAAATAAATACAATTGCCATTCGGGTAGATGCAGTAGCACAAGAAGGATGGTGGTACGAGGGTGCAGGTATTTATCGCCACACATGGCTGGTAAAACGTTCGCCACTTCATATTATTACCGATGGAGTATATGCCAACCCTGTAAAAACAGCAAGCGGTAGTTGGGAGATTCCTGCCGAAATAACATTACAGAATTCAGGAAAAGGTAATGTCTCAAACATAGAAGTAGAGGTAAGTGTGTTTGACAAATCGGGAAAGCAAATTGCACAGAACACTAACAAAACCTCGGTAAAGCTTTTCGATCAGGCAATAGCATCATTATCTATCCCTGTAAGCAATCCGCATTTATGGTCAGTGGATGATCCTTATTTATATACAGTAGAAACTAAGGTGAAACAAAATGGAAAGCTATTGGATGAAGCTACCACCAAATGTGGCTTCCGCACCATTCGTTTTGATAAAGACACAGGCTTTTATCTGAATGACCAGCCGATGAAACTTAAAGGGACTTGTAATCATATAGATCATGCAGGTGTAGGCGTTGCTATGCCCAATTCTCTTTGGGAATTTCGCTTACGTAAACTGAAAGAGATGGGATCGAATGCTTATCGCTGTGCACATAATCCGCCATCAAGGGAGTTTCTTGAGGCATGCGACAGCATCGGTATTATGGTTATGGATGAAAACCGCAACTTCAATTCATCACCCGAATATATACGTCAATTGCAATGGCTGATACAACGCGACCGTAACCATCCGAGTGTTATCCTATGGTCGGTTTTCAATGAAGAGCCCATGCAAGGAACAGAAATAGGCTATGAAATGGTACGACGTATGTCGACCGAAGTAAAAAAATTAGATACCACACGCCCCGTTACTGCAGCAATGAATGGTGGGTTATTTTCTGAAATAAATGTATCGCAGGCTGCTGATGTTGTAGGCTTCAACTACCAATCATACGCTTATGACGATTTTCGAAAAGCAAACCCTCATATGTGTCTCACCAGTTCGGAAGATGTATCGTGCGTAATGCAACGAGGACAATACGTGACAGATCACAGTAAAAACCTATTAGATTCGTACGATACACAGCACCCTGATTGGGGCACAACTCACCGAAAATCGTGGAAAGATATTAATGAACGCCCGTTTCTGGCAGGTTGCTTTGTATGGACAGGTTTCGATTATAAAGGAGAACCCACCCCATTTGCATGGCCAACTGTAAGTTCAAACTTCGGAATCATGGATTTATGCGGATTCCCGAAATCGGCTTATTACATTTATCAGGCTTTCTGGTTAGATCGTCCTATTCTTCGCTTAGAGCCTCATTGGAATTGGCCTGCTGACAGTATTGGCAAGAATATAAAAGTAATGGCTATCAGCAATCTTGATAAAGTTAAGCTAATAGTGAATGGCAAAACCATTGCAGAAGAAAATGTAGATAAATACAATTTCAATTCGTGGGATATACCTTATCAACCCGGAAAACTGGAAGCCATCGGTTATCGAAGTGGCAAAGAAGTAATTCGTACGAAAGTAGAGACTACAGACGAACCTGTAAGTATTCAGTTAATTGCTGATCGCTCTTCTATCGACGGAGACGGATGGGATGCTATGCCTATCACTGTACAGGCATTAGATAAAAAAGGAAGACCTGTACCCACAGCAAATATGCTTATCGAGTTTGAAGTATCGGGAGATGGAAAACTGATTGGCGTTGGCAACGGAGATCCGAACTCACATGAATTGGATAAAGCTACAACGAGAAGCCTTTATCACGGGTTAGCTCAGGCAATAATTCAAAGTAACGAGAATACAAACGGTAATGTGATAGTGACAGCTAAGAGCAAAGGTCTGAAATCGGCAACTATAAGTATTCCCGTAAGGCAAGTAGCACAGATTCCATTCGTAGCAAGAGTATCTCCTACTCTGGTACTCGACAAATGGCTGTTGTCTCCCAGTACAACCTCACGTCCCGATCCAAATCTAAAACTTTCGGATAATGACATGAACAGTTGGGAACCAATCCGTAACGGTCAGTTACAGACTTTGGAAAAAGGAAAGTATCAGGTTTACAGATCGACATTTACACCCTATAAACTTCAACAAACCGAAGGCGGCAGAATTCTTTTCAGAAATCTAACAGGCAAGGCTGAAATCTGGCTTAATGGACAGTTGATAGGAACCAAAGATAAAGCGGAAGCTTCCGACTTTGTTGCTGAATTCCCTCCATTAGCAGGAGATTATCAACTAAATGTTCTTATTGAAGGAAATACAGGTGATAAAGTGGGATTAGGAGGAATGGTTTCTATTCTGGACAGAGCTATTACTTCAAAATAATATAGTCTTACAACTAAAAAGGGAAGGTAATCCGATCGGATTACCTTCCCTTTCTGCTATAACTATAATTATATTCTCTTCATTCACTACCCGATTAAGTATTTACTACCCGGCAGGTAAGAAATCAGTTTTGCCAGAATACAGCATCTGGTAAAAGTACTGACGCCCACCAAAGCAATGGTGACCGGAGTCGAAAAATGACCTCCTATGAGATTATAGCTAAAGCCAAGCAGAAATATGTGCATAAGATATATTCCATAACTCAATCCTGAGAGTTGACGAACAATACCATACAACCACTTGCCTTGGAATGTTATTTTTTTCAGTATAACAAAAGCTCCGAAGGTCATAAAAACAACATTGAAAGAACAAAAACGCCAGCTTAATTCAAGCTCCTGTAATTGAGTTGCGGTAAATGTGCGTTGATAGTAAACAATAGCAGTAAAAAGATAACCCACAATAAATAACGTACCACCAATACACAAACTCTTTTTCAAAGACCAATCGATATAAGTACGTATATAATACGCCAATACCAGATAACCGATGAATCCCGAGAAATACCAGAACATGTGAAATTCGTTCCAATAACATTCACCATAAAGATCCCCGACAATCAACTTTGCGTAGTGCCAAAATGTAGTAACAAACCAAACAGCCAGAAACAACTGCAACCCTCGCTTAGAGGCCTCTCTAAGCCAAGGCGATAATACAGGCATAAACATATAAAGCCCGATAAGCATATAGATATACCAAAGATGACCGCTTGCTGCACCAAAATTAGTCAACAACTGTATCAGATTTGATTTTACATCCGCTAATGAAACCGCTCCCCAACATAAAGGAAGAATTGCGTAAAGCAACGACCATACCACAAACGGAATAACAACTCTTACAAAACGACGTTTAAAAAAAACTTCCGTATTATTACCTTTCAATGGTAATAATAGATAAGAAGAAGCCATAACAAAGAGAGGAACAGAGGAACGGAAAAAACTATCGACAACACTCACCCAAAACCCGTCCGAAGCATTCCGTATGCCGATAGAGTCTCCATCTATAAAGAAAAACTCGCACGAATGCACCATGATTACCATAAAACAAGCTATTATTCTGAGGTAATCTAAAAAAACAACTCTCTCCTCCGGATTAATTCCTTTTATTTGCATAATGTTGTACGATTTTCTATTTTTACGTAAATGTATGTATTGGATATCGACAGTACAATACTGAATTATAACCATCTACTATCATGAATCACTATGGACGTATTAAAAGCAGAACTTGAAGAAGCATTTTCCATACAAAGTTTCGATCAGAGCTTATTCGATAATAAGACATTGCAAGATTGCCGGAAGCTTATTCAGTCACTCACAGAAGTAAATAACGGATGTGCTGTACTTACCGATCTGGCGGCAAACAGGAGTTACTTTTCGATCGGTACGTTTGGTGATTTTTTGGGTCTTTCCCCTGAAGATATATCACAAGAGATTATTGAATCTCTGGATGAAGATTGTATATATCACCGTATTCATCCCGAAGATTTAGTGGATAAACGCATGCTGGAATTAAAGTTCTTTCGTTTTTTGTGCAATCAGCCCATTGCTGAACGACTAAGATACCGCTCGAGTTGCAGAATAAGAATGCTTAACGGAGAGGGTGTATATAAGTATATCGCTAATCAGACTCAGATACTGCGAAATTCACCTTGTGAAAATATGTGGCTGGCACTTTGCCAGTATGACCTATCTCCAAATCAGATTCCGGCAATAGGTATTAACAGCCAAATTACAAATAATAAGACCGGCGAAATTATTACTATATCTCTATATGAAGAGCGGGCTTCTATTCTTTCCGAACGCGAAAAAGCGATACTAAAACTTATCAAGGAAGGTCTTCTGAGTAAAGAAATTTCTCCCCGGTTAAACATCAGTATCAATACTGTTAACAGGCACCGACAAAATATTCTTCAAAAACTGAGTGTGAACAACTCTTTGGAAGCTATTCACACTGCGGAAATGATGAAGTTATTATAAACTCCATTTCGATTCATGGTCTACTCGCCTACCATCCTCTGTGGTATATTTCCCCAAAGAGCCTTCTGTTGATTGAATAACCATATATACCATTGGTTCGTCCGAAGAATTGCGCAATCCTCTTACTCCGGAAGGTGAAACCCTTACAACACTTCCTTCTTTTATAGGGAAGCAATCTTCGTCAACCTGAAAATCACCCGAACCCTTTAGAAAGATGTATGTTTCTTCATTGTTCGTATGAATGTGGAAGTATGATAATTCGGTCTTAGGCGGTAGCGTATTAAATGAGATTTCGGTTCCTGTAGATTTTGTTGATTCTTTCAGAAAAACCTTTCCTTCAATCAGTTGTTGTGTCTTGGGATGAATTAATGAGTGGTCTTTTATTTCATCGAGACTTCCCATATTAACAGCTGTATAGTTTGTATTTTCGGCAATTGGTTCAATCTTTTTCATATATTTTATTAAGTTTGATTGCTCAAATATAAGAATTTAAGTCTTTCATAAATCTGTTTGTTTTATGATTTATGCGAAACTGCAATTGTATTATAATTGATTATGCTTTGAAGGAGCAGATTGAGAAGCTCAAAGAGAAATGAGTGATGAATTAAACCAAGGGGGGTGTGTCATAAGATATCCAGCACACAGAATACACTGATATCACAGATTTTTGTATTTCATAAATCACTGTTAAATAGCGAAATAAAAAAAAATCTGTATTTTCTGTTATTTCAGTGTAATTTGTGTTCTGTTCAGACTCTTGACACACCCTCTTAGTTTAAGATTCTGCTTCGTTTTTTTATGAAACCGGCATTTTATAAAAATAGAAGTGTGTGCTTTCACTCTCTTCTATTTTACAATAAATAGAGTCTTTCAATATCCAGCACTTTTTCCTGTAACTGTAATATTTTGAGTATTGACGCAAAAAGATGATAAACAAGGTTTCATCTTTGGGTTCATAGAAATGGATCGATGCTGAACAGCACTTGTCTTCTTTGTCCATAATAAAGGTCAGGGAGACATTCTCTTTGTCAAAACCGACTTCCACATAATCCATGAGATTACCTTTTTCCATATACCTTATCAGACATAGAGGATAGTTGTTGTACTTCTCTTTTATTGCTAAGTGAGACAAAGGAAGGGCTGAACATGCGTGTCCGACCAAGTGTTTGAAATCATTATTTTTCTGATTCATAAACATCCGCTTTTAAGCCTGCTAAGAATAGCAAGCCTTTGTGATTAATAGTTTCAGCTTTGTGCCTCGTCTGCGGGGTCGGTGTTATTTACCTGCAAGTGTGCGTGGGGCAAATAAAAATCACAGCCGGAGTTTAATTATTACAAATATAAAAGTTATTTCTTTTTTTTAAGGTCTAAGACCTTTTTATTACTTGGTTAAGTATAAATCAGTTAACAGTGAGCAGTCAACATTTCCTTGTTTACCTGCCAACTCGTTTACTTAAAGATATATGACATCAAATACTTTCATTTACTTATATCTGCTTTATATTTATATGGAATTATAGGGTCGCTGCAAACTTTTGTTTGCTAATAATTAACTATTTTTGCTCGTAACAAAATACTTTTTCATGAAAAAATCCATATCACATCTGCCCAAGCGTAAACAGGAAGATTTATATTTTCTTGTCAGCAAGATAAGGGAGCGCCTGCCACAAGCCGAAATGATTATTCTTTACGGTAGTTATGCTACAGGGAAATATGTGGAATTTGATGAGCGTGTAGAGTTCGGTATACCTACTTTGTTTATGTCCGATTATGATATACTGGTTGTTACAAGCGGTATACTCAATAAGAAAGCTTCGCATGCTCTGGATAATATAGATAATCTGTATTACAAAAACCCTGAAACGCAAACGCCTGTTCAGTTTATCAACGAGGATATTAAGACGCTTAACAATCAGCTGGAGGAGGGCAGGTATTTCTATACGCAGTTAAAGCAGGAGGGGATAATCCTTTATGACAGCGGTAAATTTAAACTTGCCAGAAGAAGAAAATTAAATTTTAGGGAGATACAGCTACAGGCACAAGAGTACTTTGATGACAAGTTTCAAAATGCGAATAGCTTCTTTAGACTAGCAAAATCAGCTTATGAATATGAAGATTATAAGATGTCATCTTTTCAACTTCACCAAGCCTCTGAAAACTATTATCATGCTATCCGTTTGTCTTTTACGTTGAGAAGTAATAAGCAACATAATTTAGCTAAACTGTCTTCGTCGGTTAAGCATTACTCTGAAGATTTGGCAAAGGTCTTCCCTCAGCATACAGCGGAGGAGAAGCGGTTGTTTACTCTCTTAAAAGACGCTTATGTAGAGGCTCGGTATAATCCTAAGTTCTTGGTTACGAAGGGGGATATTGATGCTTTGTTGGTCAAAGTGGAACTTCTTCGGGATATTACTAAACGTATTTGTGAACAGAGAATAAAAGAATATGGGGAGATGATATAAATTAAAGTCTGAAATTTAAATAAATATGATTAGAAGATATTGCTTAACTCTATTCTGTATTATATATGTTGTTCAATTACAAGGTCAGAACGACAATGAATATTTTAAGTTTATAACAGAGCAAAAGACGTCAGCGAAGGATTATATCATAAAACTGTTCAAAGAAAAAGATATTGTAGTATTCAGCGAAAGAAATCATGCGGAAGTTGAACAATACAACCTATTGTTAGATGTTATTAAAGATCCTTACTTTATCAAAAATGTAGGAGCAATTTATCTGGAAGTCTGCTGTGTGAATAATTCTTCCCCAATAAACAACTTCCTTGTCCACGAAGGATATGACACTATTCAAGCATATAAAGAAACCACTAAACTATATCAATTAGGGAACACCATGCACCTATGGAATTGCTACAGCTATCCTTGGCTGATATATAACCTGTATAATTTAAATCAAAATTTACCAAACAAAAATAAGATACACTTATATGGCTGTGATATAGAATTCGATTGGGCTAATTATAAGACTCCGGAAGAATATGCCACTATCGATCCGATTTTAGCAGTAAGAGATTCGTTAATGGCACAAAACTTTATAGAACAATATACAAATATTCAAACCTACAGAAACGGAAAAAAGAAAGCGCTTGTAATAATGAATTCCAGACATGGATATTTAAAAGACACACATCGTACAGAAACAGAAATACGAAAAAATACAGGTCGCTACCTTTATGATAAATATAAAAACAGGATTGCATCTGTTTTCATTATGAGTCCGGGGCATCCAAACGGATGGGATAAATATGAGCTGATTAAAAACGGGAAGTGGGATGCCATTTTTGAATTAACAGGCAAAACAAACATGGGCTTTGATTTAAAAAATACACCTTTTGGAAAAGAGAAATTTGACTGGACTCCCGAAGGATGGACACTGGATAAATATCGTTACGAAGATGTTTTTACCGGAATCGTCTATTATAAACCTCTAGAAGAGCATATATTAAAAAGAGGTTGGGAAAATTCAATCACAGACGACTTTAAACCTGAATTCATAAGGCGTATGAAAATAATGGATTTTGATGATGAAGAGATTGAAAATGAAGTAAAGATTGAAAAAACGGTAAGATCTCAACAATACCATAACATAGTAGAATTTAGAAATGAAATCGACTCATGGAAAGAAGAACTAAAACATATTTATTGAGTTTATCGGATTAAGTGCGTTTTTGAACCAACTGTCAGTTTTTACACCTTTTTTGCACCCCGCCAAAACGAGAACCTACCATATTTGCCCGTAAACAAATTGCATACAAAGCTTTAACTATTCTATTCTCTAACCGATTTCTTGAAGCTTTAGACTTTATTAATGAGTTGAGGGAGTGGATTCCGAAACCGTAAATTGTATATTTGTGTACACTAAATACTATTTTCTATGAAGAAACTCATATTGTTAATTTTCTTATCTTATTCTATTTTTTCTTTTAGCCAAAATAGTGAGATTGAGAAATTAGTTAATGTAGCATATAAAACGATTGTACCTAAGAATTTTAAATATTACAATTTGATTGATTCAAGTTTTATATTAGACCTTAAACGTACTATTTCTTGCAATCCTCAATTAGAAAAATTCATTCAAGCCAACCCTGATTTTAAATTATCTGAATTTCTATCTTCATCAAATAGTTTGGATAGGATTAGTTGGTATAATTACAAAATAGAAGGAGCAAATTTATATTCTTATAATGACATACCAAAATTTGCAACTCATTTACAAATTGTCAATCTAATACCCTTCAAAACATCGAAATCAGTATTAGATAGTTTAAATCATAACAAAAAACATAATGAAGTCATTGTCCCAGTCAAAAGATGGTGGTCAAAAAGCAGAATAGAAAAAGAAACTAAAAAAAAATGGGATGAACGAGATGAAAGTACAATATTAGAAAACAAAAAATATTTCAAATTTTCTACCCCTATCTTTTCTTTGGATTTTAGATATGCCATTATAGAATTGATTACAGGTGGAGAAACAAGTACAACCTATGTGTTTAAAAAAGTGGATAACAATTGGATTCCCTTTTCTGTAATTGATGGGTATGTCCATTAAAAAAAGCGTGACAGATTTCTCTATTAGGCTTTCGGAGCACCTTTAACCGTTCCATTCTCGAGCCAATCTTTTGAAGATTCAGACTTAATTTATGAATTGAGAGAGTGGATTCCGAAACCGTAAATCAAAAGACCGCCGCCAAGATTGAAATATCATTTATTTACATTAATATTGTTTTTTATTAAAAACATTCTGATAAAATGGAAATTAGAAAAATAATAGAGAATAAAGGACGCTTTATGAACTTGCTTCTATTGGGCGATGAACAGGAAAGCATGATTCACAAATATTTAGAAAGAGGCGAATTATTTGCATTATATGATACTGATTTAAAAACGGTTTGTGTCGTAACACAAGAAAATGAAAATACTTGCGAAATCAAAAATATTGCAACTTACGAAAAAGAACAAGAGAAAGGATACGGAAGCTTAATGATAAAACATATAATTGAATACTATAAAGATAAATGTGATACACTATTACTTGGCACAGGCGAAGACGATAAAATATTATCATTTTACAAAAAGTTCGGATTTGTTTATTCACATACGGTAAAAGACTTTTTCATAGATAATTACGACCATGAAATGTTTGAAAATGGGAAACAATTAAAAGATATGATTTATTTGAAAATAAATACACCTGAGCTGTAACACAATGAGATAAGTTACGACGGGTAAAAACAAAAAGCGGAGAGAGTTTTTCAACTTTCTCCGATGCAGTACCCAGAGCCGGGATCGAACCGGCATGGAAGTGAATCCACTGGTGTTTGAGACCAGCGCGTCTACCAATTCCGCCATCTGGGCATTTTTTGTGAGTGCAAAGATAGATATATTTTCGAAACTACCATACTTCTGCCCTATTTTTTGAAAAAAGAAGTATTTTTTTTTCTATGCATAAAATATATTACATTTGTTTACGTCTTAATTATGTAAGATACACGTATAAATATAAATTCATACCAGATTTTAGACCATGGACAATAAAAATAGTTATTGTGTAATTATGAGTGGCGGTATTGGCAGCCGTTTTTGGCCTTTTAGCCGCGAAGCTCGTCCTAAACAATTTCTTGATTTCTTCGGTACAGGCCGTTCTCTTCTGCAGATGACAGTAGATCGGTTCAAGAAGATTCTGCCAATCGAAAATATATTTATTGTAACTAATGAGAGTTATGCCGAGCTTACGATGCAGGAAGTACCTGAGTTATCTCCCAGCCAGATACTATTAGAACCGCTTCGACGCAACACAGCCCCTTGTATCGCTTATGCAAGCTATCATATAAACTCGATAAACCCCAATGCTAATATTGTAGTAGCTCCTTCCGACCATCTTATATTAAAAGAAGATGAATTTGCAGCTGTTATAAACAAGGCACTAGGCTTTGTGGATAACCATGAAATTCTTTTAACATTAGGTATCAAGCCGAATAGACCCGAAACCGGATATGGATATATACAAATTGACGAGGAGACTGTTGGCGATATTAACAGAGTTAAGGTTTTTACAGAAAAACCGAATCTTGATTTAGCCAAAATATTTTACGAAAGTGGCGAATTCCTTTGGAATTCAGGCCTTTTCATTTGGAGTGTAAAGACAATAATAAAAGCATTCAATGATAATTTATCAGAGGTTGCCACAATCTTTAATCAAGGAAAGGATATTTATACAACAGACAAAGAACAAGCTTTTATAAAAGAGCAATATTCTTATTGTCCAAGTATTTCTATTGATTATGGAATAATGGAAAAAGCTAATAACGTTTGTGTTATAATAGCAGATTTCGGATGGTCTGATCTTGGTACATGGGGTTCCTTACACGATATCTCAGATAAAGACAAAGACGCAAATGCTTCCTTAAAATGTGAAACTCTATTTTATGACAGTTCAGAGAATATTGTAGCTTTGCCCGATGGAAAATTGGCTGTTATTCAGGGCTTGAATAACTACATCGTTGCAGAAGTAGATGACATCCTTCTAATTTGTCAGAAAGATCAAGAACAACGCATCAAACAATTTGTAGCTGACATCAAACTTAAATACGGCGATAATTATATTTAAGGTCGTAAACCTACTTATTTCTTTGGCAAGTAAAATCATAATCAAACTGTTACAAGTCGTAAACAGACAAGTTACGAATAGGCAAATCCTATAAACTGATGACTGGTTTTAAATATAGCAATAAACATTTTGCATTACTTAATAGACAAAGACATACCGATATATAAAGAAAGTGGCAAATAATGCCACTTTTTTTTTTAATTTTGTCAAGAATGAATAAAATATCGATCATAACAGTAAACAGAAATAATGCAGATGGTTTGGAGAAAACTATCAAAAGCGTTATTAAACAAACTTATACTAATTATGAGTTTATTATTATTGATGGCGCTTCAACAGACAATAGTGTAGATATTATAAAACAATATTCTTCAAAGATATCATTTTGGATCAGTGAGAAAGACACTGGTATATTTAATGCAATGAACAAAGGAATCAACCGATCAACGGGTGATTACTGCTATTTTCTTAATTCTGCTGATACTTTCGCCGATGACAATGTATTGAAAGATATTTTTGAGACACAAACATATACTGCCCCTTTTATTAACGGACACCAGATTAACGATTTTGGGAGTTATACTCAAAAGGTCCCCTGTTTGAACAGAAACCTAACTTTATTCGACTTTTATTGGGGTACAATAAAACATCAGGCAACTTTCATCCGTCGGGATTTGTTTGACACCTACGGCTTATATGACGAAAGTTTAAAAATAACCTCTGACTGGAAGTTTTTTCTTCAGACAATAGGTTTACATAATGAACAACCCCTATTTATTGATGTTGATATTGTTCTTTTCGAATGGAACGGACTGAGCACAAACCCTGAATTAACAGCAACCCACAAGAATGAAAGGACTCTTGTTTTAGATGAGTACATCCCTAGATCAATACAGAGTGATTATGAACACTTTCATGAAATGAGCGATTACAAATACATTGTCGATGTGATGAAAAAAAATCGTGTATTTACATTTCTTGTAAAAGTGCTAGTCAAAGTATTTAAATAAAGAGTATGCAACAAATGGCCTGAAACCTTAAATTAACGCCAATCTGCTTAATGACAAGATAATTACATTTAAGATTTAGGACTCATATCCATCACACACTTTTCTTCGATTGAAATACCAAACAATGCAAAATCATATTTAACCGGATCATTTGCATCCAATAACCTCAAATTTTCAGTGAGTTCCATTGCTGCAGCCCAATCAGGCTTATCGCGAGACAGCAACCCTATTTTCTTGGCAGTACGTTCTACATGTAAATCTAAAGGACAAATCAGATCTTTGGGGCGGATAGTTTTCCACAATCCGAAATCAACACCCTGCTCATCATCTCTGACCATCCAACGTAAATACATATTTAATCTTTTACAAGCCGATTTCCGAGAAGGATTAGGGATATGCTTACGTGTACGGGAAGGTGCATCAGGTGCATCAAAAAAAGAATTCTGAAAATGATTCAACCCCTGCTCTACAGTCATATCCTGTCTGGGAAAAAATGCACTTTCTAAAGTCGAATATACAGAATAATGTCTTTTGAAAAAATCGATACAATACAAAAGATCCGTATCATTAAATGTGCGATGTTTAAATCCCAGTAATTGCTTTAAGTCCTTATTTTCGTGCTCTGTAATAAACTCATATGGCGCATTATCCATACGCTGTGAAAGTTCTTTACATTTTTTTATGATAGTTGGGCGTTGCCCCCAGGCAAAAATAGCAGCGAAAAATCCCATAATTTCTATATCTTCGCGTTTACAATAAGCATGCGGAATACAAATAGGGTCATTGTCTATGAATTGAGGACGATTATACAGTAGAACCTTCTGATCTAAAAAATCTTTTAGGTATTCGAAATTAATTACAGCCATTGTTATAGATTAATATATTTATTCGTATCTTTAGTAAACAAGTAATGCATATGATGCGTTATTATATAAATATGAACTAAAATTAATTATAAAAGAACAAAAGACATGAAAAACAAGGTTGAAATTCTATTTCGGTCTACTATGATTGCATTATTTGCCATCATTTTAGTGTCGTGTAGTAGCAAATTAACACCCCTCTCGCCATCACTTTTCAGTGTAACACCTAGTCCGTTAGAAGTTCAAGGCTCTAAAATCCCGGCAACTGTAAATGGCAAATTTCCTGAAAAATGGTTCAACAAGAATGCCGAAATAATTATTACACCGGTATTGAAGTGGGGAGTTTCAGAACAATTAGGTACACCTGTTACTTATCAAGGCGAAAATATAGCAGGAAATGGCATTGTTGTCCTTCAAAAACAAGGCGCCCCTTTTACAATCAAATCTGAGTTCGATTACGATCCGGAAATGGCTAACCCTGCACTCTATTTACGATTTACAACTCTTGTCAAAAACAAACCGGTCACTCTTCCTGACGTAAAAATTGCAGAAGGACTAATTACAACAGCAGCACTGGCAAATGCTTTGACAAATACTCCGGCAGATGCTCCGGATGATTTCCAAAAATTAATAAAAGACGCTTATGATGCTAATATTCTTTTCCTTATCCAACAAGCTGAACTTAGATCAAGCGAATTGAACTCTAACAATCTTGCAGCATGGAAAAGTTTAGTAAAAAGTGCCGATAATAATCCAAGACAAAACGTGAATGTAGAAGTTCTTGCTTATGCATCTCCCGACGGAGGTTACGAGTTAAACTCTAAATTAGCAGCACAACGTGAAAAAAACACGACCGGATATTTGAATAAAGAATTCAAGAAAGACAATGTGAATACAAATGTATACGCAAATTATACAGCTCAAGACTGGGAAGGTTTCAAGAAACTGGTAGAAGCATCAAGCCTTCAGGATAAAGACCTTGTATTGCGTGTACTTTCGATGTATACTGATCCTGCAGATAGAGAACGTGAGATTAAAAACATCTCTGTGATCTATAAAGATCTTGCAGAAACTATACTTCCTCAATTGAGACGTTCACGTTTGGTTGCCAATGTTGAAACAGTGGGAAGAACCGACAGTGAGCTGATACAAGCATTCAATACAAATCCATCTACTTTGACTGCAAACGAATTACTGTATACTGCAACATTAGCAGGCACACCTCAAGAAAGAATATATACTGTTGTGACTCAAAGATTCCCTACAGATTACAGAGGCTGGAACAACTTGGGTGCTTTCTATTTTGCAAACGGTCAGATAGATGCTGCTCAAAAAGCATTTATTAAAGCTCAACAAATAAATAATAGAGCTCCCGAACCAAACATGAATCTTGGTTTGTTAGCTATGGCAGATGGAGATATCGCTAAAGCCGAGCAATTGATTGCTAACGGATCGCAAGCAAATACTTCAAATGAAGCTCTTGGTTTGTTATATCTAAAAAAAGGTGACTATAATAAAGCTATTCAAGCATTTGGTGACACAAAATCGAACAATGCGGCTTTAGCTCAAATATTGACTAAGAATTACAATCAGGCAGAACAAACCTTGAAGAGTATCAGCAACAAAGACGGCATGACTCATTACCTGGAAGCAATAGTAGCTGCCCGTACAAATGATGCAACCGGTGTAGCACAACACTTAGGTGCAGCATTTGAGGTTGACCCTTCTTTGAAACAAAATGCAATCTACGATCTGGAATTTGCCAAGTTTGTAAACAATACAACAGCATCTTTCTTGTTTAAATAATGTAATAATAAAGTTCTTTATTATTGGCTATAAAATAAATAAGGCTACCCTCGGGTAGCCTTATTTATTTTGCAATCATTACTAACATATACTACATAGTGATCTCTCTTCCCTGATAGAAGTCTAATATTTTACTTCTGAATACAAAGTCATATTTAGCCTGTATCTGTTCCGATTTAGTGGTTATGAGCTTAGTTTGGGCCTCATTATACTCAAACACACTGGTTTTTCCTATCTGATAACGTTCCTCTGCATATTTGAATGACTCTGCCGCAGCTTCGTATGCTCTCTCTGTGGATATAAACTTAGCTTGCGACGCAGTAGCATTCTGATATGCCTGCTGTATTTCCTTAAAGAGTGCCAGTTTTACATTCTCCAATATTAACTGCTGATTTTCGATAGTCAAACGAGCCTGACGTACTTTATTGCGAGTGTCGAACCTGTCAAATATAGGAATATTTAAATTTAAACCCAAAGCGATACGATAATTGCCTCTCAGCTGACTACCAATAGACAGTTGAGTAATTGATGAATCGTAAACATGGCTAAACCCGTTACCATAAGATGCACCAAAACTAAGTGTTGGCCAATATCCCGCCTGAGCAACTTTTAAGGCTTTCATAGAGCTTTCGACATTAAACTGAGCCTCTTTCACATGAGGTCTGGTTTGTACCGCCTGATCGTATACCGCATCGGGCTTCACTAAACCTGCCAGTACATCCTCCACCATTAAAGTTTCGGTCAATTTAGGAGCCTCAATATCAAAACCTTCAAAAGTCTGAAGATTTAGAGCCTGAGATAAGTTCAACAAGCTGAGTTGAAGATCATTTTCGGATGTAGTTACATTCAGCTCGTCTTTGGCAAGCTGGGCTTTTATATCATATAGCTGAGACTCTGCAACTTTACCGGTCTCTACCAGAATAGAAGTTCTATCAACTTGCTTTTGGGTTAGATATACTTGTTCTTTAAATACCTTTAGTATTTCTTTTTTAAATAGAACCTCCAGAAAATAAGATGTAATTTGCAACTCCATATTTTCTTTAGCTTTATCCAAACCTGCCATAGCAGCATATAAGCTCAACTCATTTGCTTTTATTTGATTCTGTATACGGAATCCTGTAAAAATAGGAGTATTTGTGGCAAAAGAGAAGTTTGTAATAGATGCTGTTTTTGATTCGTAAATACCCGAAGTTACATTACGAGTCTGCCCAAAACTAAAACTTTGGTCGGCAGCTCCCGTCAAATCGGGCAATCGGGCGTTCTTGCTAGTATTCAAGTCTACTTCAGCTCCTTTAACTTGTAGACCTTGTTGCATTATTTCTATATTGTGCTCAATGGCATAGTCAATACATTTCCTCAAATCCCAAGCCGATTGGCTTTGCATACTAAAGCTCAACAATAGGCAACTTACAGCTATAATATATTTTTTCATAGAGTTATATCGTATTTTTAAGGTCTAAGACCTTTTTGTTACTTTAAAGCGGTTACTTAGGTTGTTCGGGCTTAGGTGCTTTCTCATCTACTTCGTT
The DNA here is from genome assembly GCF_003201355.1 of Indolivaga alginatilytica. Taxonomy (GTDB): domain Bacteria; phylum Bacteroidota; class Bacteroidia; order Bacteroidales; family Dysgonomonadaceae; genus Dysgonomonas_A; species Dysgonomonas_A alginatilytica. Next base: position 115,469 of record NZ_QICL01000002.1, on the reverse strand, counting down.
ACCTCTTATCTTCTGACCTTTGGTCAACCCCGATTTAACTTCGATATTGATACCGTTCGATAATCCTACTTTTATAAATTGTTTATCAAATACTTGTTTCGGAGTTTCTTCTTTAAGGATATAGACAAATGCAGAATCGTTACTGAAAGACACCGTACTCTCGGGCACTGTTAATACACCTTTTGCATTAGCCACAATAATCTGGGCATTAGCACTGTAACCTGCACGTATACTTATAGTATCCGTAATTTGGGCAGCTGCTTTAATCTCGAAAAGGATTGCTCCGTTTTCTTCAACACCTTTAGGTGCAACATACTCAAGCGATGCATCAAATTTCTTATTATCAATAGCTCCAATCGACAATTTAATAGGCATTCCGGTATGTATACGTCCTACCTCTGTTTCATCGACCTTACCGATAAAAATCATATCGCTCATGTTTGCAACTGTAGCAATAGTAGTTCCTTCATTGAAATTATTAGATTGGATTACTGAGTTACCTACTTTTACAGGGATATCCAGAATCATACCGTCTATCGTAGAACGAATCTGAGTATTACTATATTTTGCCGTTTTCTTAGAAACTCCCGTACGTATAATATCCAGATTATCTTTTGCATTCTCGGCATCTTCTTGTGCCTTTTTGTAATCTGCCTCAGCTTTATCCATCTCCTCTTTAGCAATTACTCCTTTGTCGAATAATTGTTTTTGACGATTGTAATCTGCACTGGATAAATTCAAATTAATCTTTGCAATATTCAGTTGCGATTCGGCACCACTCAACTGAGCAGACTCGGGAACAACCTGTATGGTAGCAATTACTTCGCCTGCTTTTACAAAATCGCCTGCCTCCTTTAAAACGGTTTCTATGATACCTGCAATTTGTGGTTTGATAAGAACTTCGTCACGGGGAGAAACCTTTCCTGTTGCAACAGTTGCATTCTCAATATCACCCTCGACAACTTCTACAATTTCATAGATAACTTCTTTGGGTTGGCTTTTTTTCCACAGGAAAACAAAAATACCAACAACTACAACTGCTATAAGAACTACTCCAATTATACTGAAGATTTTCTTCACAGGACTTTTCTTTTTTGCGCTACTTTCCATATTTATTTGATGTTTATTTTTTGCTTTTAAGGTCGCAGACCTGTTTTTCTGTATCGGTATATTTAGTTATTTACTCTTCACGTATTGCATCAATCGCTTTAATACTCAAAGCCCGTAAAGCCGGTATCAGCCCTGCAAACAAACCCGAAGAGATAAGTATGGTCATCGAGATAATGGCTGTTCCGAAAGATATAAAAGGAGGGATAAAGAACATATCTTCACTGGCTCCTCCCCTCATTGCCGTACTTATCATCTCCAGAATAACTACGCCAAAGAATAAGCCCGCAAACCCTGCAATAAAAGTCAATACAAAACTTTCACTCACAATTTGAGAAACAATTGCCATTGGTTTTGCCCCTAAAGCACGGCGTACCCCAATCTCGCGGGTTCGCTCACGCACCGTAACAAGCATAATATTACTAACTCCGATAATTCCCGAGAGTAATGATCCTAGCCCTACGATCCAGATAAGCGATCGTATACCCAAAAACAAATTTGCAAAGGTTTGAAATTCCTTTTCAACATTAACACTTCGGGCAGCCTTGTCATCATTGGGGGCTATACTGTGATTTGTTTTCAAGATTGTTTTAATCTGATCTTCTAAAACGGATACAGGCACTCCCGGCTTGGCTGTAGCACCCATAAAGTGAATAATATCACCTTGGTTAAATGCTTTCTGCATAGTAGAGAATGGTATAAAGACAGAGGTCTCGGCATCTGCACCGATCTGAGCTTTAGAATTGGGGCGAATAACGCCCACTACCTGAAAATATATACCATTCACACGGATATAGGCGCCTATAGGGTTTTGTCCGCTATCAAATAAGTTTTCGGCAACAGTTTTACCTATTAAAGCGACTTTGCTGACTTTTCGAATATCCAGATCATTAAATAAGCGACCTCTTATTATAGTCTGAGTTTGTATTTTGAACTGATCGGGATAAACCCCCATCACCTGAGCAGAGGTCGATTTACGACCTATCACAACATTTTTGGAAGAACTTCCGCCAAATAACATGGGCGAAATATACTCAAGAGCCGTAGCCTTTTGCCTTATTATTTCAAGGTCACGATTATTCATATTCCATGAACGCCCTTTCCTGTAACCCTTATAAGGTTCGCTGGTTGCATTTGTCCAGAAGAATCCCGAATTTCGGGCAAATCCCTTTATGTTTTGCTCCATTCCTCCTTCGAGAGCATTACCTGCACCTATCAGGAAAACCAACATAAAAATCCCCCAAAAGACTCCAAAGCCGGTCATCACGCTTCGCATTTTATTTGCGGTGATGGTGCTCCATATTTCCTGCCACTTATCTAAATCGAACATAGTCTACTATTTCTTTTTGTTTTTAAGCAATTAGTGATGTCTGTATGGCATCCTACTAGTATTATATCTGTCTATTACTGCCATACTTCGAAAGCAAAAAACGTCTGCGGTCTTATTCGGAACGCATAGCTTCGATAGGACTGATACTTACCGCTTTCTTAGCCGGAATATATCCTGCAAACACCCCCGATACTATCAGAACCAAGGTGGCTGCTAAAACAATACCCAAGTCGACAGTAGGGTCTTTAAAGACACTGGGACCTCCTTCCGTCGAAGCAGGAGCTATCCTCATTCCTTCACTTATCAATTCGGTAAGCCCGACGCCGACTACCATTCCGATGTATCCAAATGCAGTAGTTATAATTATCGACTCCAATAATACCAGCTTCAATATAGAATACGGATTTGCTCCGATCGCTTTTCTGATTCCAAACTCACGGGTTCTTTCTTTTACGGTTATAAGCATAATGTTACCGACACCTACAATCCCTGCAATAAGCGAAGCAATACCTACAACCCATATAAACATGGTTATCCCGCCAAATATAGCCTCAGTTTGAACTGCCTCTTCTGCTGTATTCCATATCCATATTGCCGATTTATCTTCGGGATCAAAATTATGCAAAGCTCCCAGTTTCTCTCTCAACCTTTTAATAAAAGCTTCATTCTCGGGCATCGTCTTAATCCCTTTTACTGTAAAATCGAGTCTATCCACATTGTAGCCTTTACCATAGAGGCTTTGAGCTGTTGAGAAGGGAACAAAAGAGGGAATATTCGTACGTCCGCTTTCGTCTTTATATACACCTACCACCTGATAAGCAATCCCATCTGCTGTAACATACTTACCCAAAGGATCTTCTCCTTTAAAAAGAACTTCCTGCATCTCGGTATTAATGACGATTACTTTTCGTTTCTGATCCATATCTATCTGGTTGATAAACCGTCCCGTTCCTGTCGACATATCGATGTTACCGATATAAGCAGCATCGGGATATACTCCGTTCATCCCCCACGAACCATATTCTTTATTAAAAGAAATAGTTGATCTGCGTTCTATCTGAGCCGATACATAATCTACTTCGGGGATTTTATTTCGTAATAAGTCATAGTCCTTATTATCAAATTTAACTTGTCGGTCTACCGGCAAACCTTTGTAAGGCATCGAAACATATCCTGTCCCAACACTTACTGCATTTTTTGCCCGGTTCGAAAAATTAGCAGTTATCCCGTTTTTCAAACCATTGCCCGCACCCAGCAATACAATCAGCATGAAGATACCCCACGCAATAGAAAAGCCCGTCAAAAAAGTACGGAGTTTATTCTTACTGATAGTGGCACCAATCTCTCTTAATGAATCAAAATCAAACATAGATTTGGGAATTAGTTATCAGTTATCAGTCAGCAATAAACAAGTAACTGATAACTGTTGACTGTTTTAGCCTTTATTTATCTCTATCGACCCTATTATACCATCTTTTATATGTATCACCCGATCGGTAGCAGCAGCTACTCCTTGCTCATGTGTTACAATAATCATAGTCATGCCGTCAATCTCATTAATCTCACGAAGCAAACGCATCACATCTTCCGATGTTTTACTATCCAATGCCCCTGTAGGCTCATCTGCCAGAATGATCTGAGGCTGTGCAATCAATGCACGGGCTATCGCGACACGCTGCTTTTGTCCTCCCGACAATTCGTTAGGTAAATGCGTGGCATGGCTGGCCAATCCCATCTTATCGAGATATTCCATCGCCAGTATATTCCTCTTTTTGCGGCTTACTCCCTGATAATATAATGGAAGAGATACGTTTTCCAACGCATTCTTAAATGTTATCAGGTTAAAGGATTGAAAGATAAAACCGATCTTACGGTTACGTAGTTCTGCAGCTTTCGACTCACTGAGGTTTTTTATGAGTACATTATCTAAATAATAGTCTCCGGTGTCATAAGTATCCAATATTCCGAGAATATTCAACAGCGTAGATTTACCGGATCCCGATGCTCCCATTATAGAAAGGAATTCACCTTTGTCAACGCTCATATCTATACCTTTAAGTACATGTAAAGGTGAGCCTCCGTAGTACGTTTTATTGAGATTTCTTATTTGTATCACTTTAAGTCTGTTTATATATTTTTATCAGCCTTGCTTCTGTATTAGTATCATTTCGAAAGGAAATATCACAAAGTTCTAAATTATTTTTGTTTAGCAAACCTTTTATATATTTTTTTACCAAAACACCTGTCAAAAATTCTATTTTCAGTCAAAATGAAGGTTTAATTTCCACTCTTATCCAGTAAGACTCGGAATTTTATTATTGGTTACAAAAATTGCGCTTTTTTTTCTAACATTCTTTTTTTCTATTATTTTAAATTATTCTTCCTTTTTTTCATCCAAAATTCACCGTATATTTGTAGTATCTTTTTAAAGATAAGAAGAACATTTCCACCTTAGAATACTGTAATGACAGAAGCTTTAAAGCACGAATGCGGGATCGCAATGATCCGTCTTTTAAAACCACTTGAATATTATCAGGAAAAGTATGGTACATGGAGGCATGGCCTCAATAAATTGTATCTGCTTATGGAGAAACAACACAACCGCGGGCAGGAAGGAGCCGGCTTAGCAGTTGTGAAGCTGGATGCACAACCGGGTACTGAATTTATTTTCAGAGAGAGAGCAACAGGATCGAGTGCCATTTCCGAAATATTCGGTAATGTACACAACCACTTTGGTAAAATCTCTTCCGAGAACCTCGAAGATCCTATTTTCGCAAAGAACAACCTACCGTTTGCAGGCGAATTATTTCTAGGACACTTGAGATATAGTACTACCGGAAAAACAGGCTTGTCTTATGTACATCCTTTCCTCAGACGCAACAATTGGGCATCACGTAATCTGGCTCTTGCCGGAAACTTCAATATGACCAATGTTGACGAGCTTTTTAATGATTTATTAAAGGAAGGGCAACATCCTCGTGATTATGCCGATACTTTTGTCCTTTTGGAATCTCTGGGTCATCATCTCGATCGTGAGGTGCAATTCCAATACGATAAATACGGAAAAGATAAAACGGTAAAAGGAACTGATCTTAATAAGCTTATCGAAGAAAATCTGGACATACCATTTATGCTGCGCACTGCCAGCAAAAATTGGGATGGAGGATTTGTTATAGGCGGGTTGATAGGTTGCGGTGATTCATTTGTTTTCCGTGACCCATGGGGTATTCGTCCGGCATATTATTATATGGATGACGAAATTGTAGTGGTTGCCTCTGAACGTCCGGTTATTCAAACAACAATGAATCTCGATGTTTCCGATATTAAAGAATTGGAAGCGGGACAAGCTATCGTTGTAAAAAAAGACGGTCGTGTTATGTTTCCTCAAATATTAGAAAAGAAAGAATCGTTTGCACCTTGTTCATTCGAGAGGATTTATTTCTCGAGAGGATCTGATTCTGATATTTACAGAGAAAGAAAAGAACTCGGAAAACTATTGCTTCCACGTATTCTCAAATCTATTGATTCCGATCTTCGCAACACTGTATTTTCATTTATTCCAAATACAGCCGAAGTTGCATTTTACGGAATGACTCAAGGGTTAGAGGAATACATGCAGGAAGTAAGATTCAAAAAGATCAGAGAAAAAGGGGAACATGCAACCAATGACGATCTGAAACGAATATTAGCCATGAAAGTCCGCACCGAAAAGGTTGCAATCAAAGATATTAAACTAAGAACATTTATTTCCGAAGATAAAGGCCGTAACGATCTGGCAGCACACGTATATGACGTTACGTACGAGTCGATCCGTCCCTACAAAGACAACCTTGTAGTAATAGATGATAGTATAGTTAGGGGAACAACCCTGCAACAAAGTATCATTAAGATGCTCGACAGATTACACCCCAAGAAGATCGTAGTCCTATCTTCATCACCTCAGATCAGGTATCCTGACTGTTATGGTATAGATATGTCACGCATGAGCGAATTTGCAGCTTTCAGAGCAGCAATCCAACTTCTAAAAGACAGAAACCTGCAACAGATAATTGATGACGTTTATCAAAAATCAGCTGCTCAGCGCGATAAGCCGAAAGAGGAAATAGTTAATTATGTAAAGGAAATATATGCACCTTTCACAGAAGAAGAAATCTCTGAGAAGATAGCAGAAATGCTAACACCGGAAGGGACGGAAGCCAAGGTGGAAATCGTATTCCAAAGCATCGAGAATCTTCACAAGGCATGTCCGGACAACAAAGGAGACTGGTATTTCTCGGGCAACTACCCTACACCGGGAGGCAACCGTATGGTAAATACAGCTTTCCTTAATTATGTTGAAGGTTTAGAGAAAAGATCATACTAGGCATTAGACTTTAAATAGTACAATTCTATAAAAAAGCGACAGATTATTCTTCAAGAATATGGCTGTCGCTTTTTTTCACATTAACACATTCTTATTTTGCATAAAACTGCATCTATTTAGTATTTAATACACAAAAATTTGTCTATCTTTGTATGATTATTTCTCAGCAATCACTTTGTATAGCTAAAACACTATTATACATGAAGATATTGGTAATAAACGGACCTAATTTAAACTTATTAGGAAAACGTGAACCTTCAATATATGGCAATACTACATTTGACATGTATTTCGCCGAATTGGTTTCATTATATACTGATAGTTGCGAATTATTCTACTACCAATCTAATCACGAAGGAGATCTGATAGATAAGATACATGAAGTCGGATTTGAATATGATGGTATTGTTATAAATGCGGGAGCATACACCCATACCTCAATAGCTCTGCATGATGCAATAAAAGCGGTAACCACTCCGGTTATAGAGGTGCATATCTCTAACATACATGCGAGAGAAGAGTTTCGTCACAAATCGATGATAGCACCAGCCTGCAAAGGTGCAGTAGTCGGACTCGGACTCGAATCCTACAAATTAGCGATTGAATACATTATTAGAAATACAAAATAATTATTATAATTAAAAACTACTTTTATGTTTAAGAAAACGAAAATTGTTGCAACAATTTCAGACATGCGTTGTGATGTTGATTTCATCCAATCGTTGTACAACGAAGGAATCAATGTAGTTCGAATGAACTCGGCTCACATGACAGAAGAAGGATTCGTTCAAGTAATCAACAACGTACGTGCGGTATCTAAGACTATCGGTCTGATGATGGACACTAAAGGTCCTGAAATCCGCACAACTGCAACTGAGTCTGGTGAAAAGATTGTTGTGAAAACAGGTGACAGGCTGAAAGTGATCGGAAACATTGATGTAAAATCGACTCCAGAACAAGTAGCTGTATCATACCCAAGTATCGTAAAAGATGTTCCTGTAGGAAATCTTCTTCTTATCGATGATGGTGAAACTGCACTTAAGGTAATCGAAAAAGGAAATGACTTTCTTCTTGTAGAAGTTCAAAATAACGGAACAATCGGTAGCCGTAAAAGCGTAAACATCCCAGGTGTTAGCGTTAATCTACCTTCAATCACTGAGAAAGATAAAAAATGTATTGAAATAGCTATCAAATACGGAGCTGACTTCATTGCACACTCTTTCGTAAGACATAAAGAAGATGTTCTTGACGTTCAAAAAATATTGGATGCTCACAACAGTGACATTAAAATCATCGCTAAAATCGAAAATCAAGAAGGTGTTGATAACATCGACGAAATTTACGAACACGCTTATGGTGTAATGGTTGCTCGTGGTGACCTAGGTATTGAAGTTCCACAAGAAAACATTCCGGGAATCCAACGTTTGTTGATCCGTAAAGCAATCGAATACAAAAAACCGGTTATCGTTGCTACTCAAATGTTACACACTATGATCGAAAATCCACGTCCGACACGTGCTGAAGTTGCCGATATTGCAAATGCAGTATATTACGGAACTGATGCTGTGATGTTGAGTGGCGAAACTGCTTACGGTAAATATCCTGTTGAGGCTGTTCGCACAATGGCTCAAGTGGCTCGTGCTGCTGAAATCTCTAAATTGGAAGAGAACATTATTCCTGTTCCATTCAAAGATTCAGAATACGATAATACTTCATTCCTTGCAAAACAAGCTGTTAAATCGGTAAGCCAACTTGGTGTTAAAGCAATTATTACTGATAGTGTAACCGGACGTACTGCACGTACATTAGCTGCTTTCCGTAGCAAAAATACAGTTTATGCATTCTGTAATAAAGAGGAAGTTGCTCGTTATCTTTCGGTTTGTTATGGTGTTGACGCCCGTTTCCAAGAGGATACAGGTTACACTACTAACAAACACAAAGAATATTTCCTGAAAGCATTGAAAAATCTTACAGAAGTGAAAGCTCTGGATAAAGGTGATACTGTTGCATATTTAAGCGGAAGCTTCACTGAAGGTGGAGGTACAACTTTCCTTGAAATCAACAATGTAGGTAAAGTACTTGAAGCTGGTGACAAATATGATGTTCCGGTAGAATAATATTGCAACTTTGTATAGAAACAAAATAGCATAACTGCAACAGATGAGATAATAGCGACATAATAATCGCCTATTATCTCATTCGTTTTTTTAGCAACCATACACATGCAAATCAGAGAATACATTCCGGAAGACTTTTCTTGTTTGACTAAAATATTGCATCAGGCGGTACATAATATCCCCACCGATATATATACATATGAACAGCAAAATGCATGGGCACCCGATTCAATTCTGAAACAGAATCTCCATCTGACTAAAACCTGGGTCTGCCTTATGGATGATACAATCGCAGGATTTATAGATTTTATTCCATCAAAAGGATATATTAATTATTTATATACCCATCCCGATTATCAACGTAAAGGAATTGCCTCTTTGTTATATCAAAAAGTAGAGACAGAAGCTATAAGACTGCAAATAGAAAAACTGACAGTAGATGCATCAAAAGTAGCTCTTCCATTTTTCCTTCATAAAGGATTTACTTTAGAAAGAGAAAACATTGTAGAACGAAAAGGCGTAAAAATGATTAATTTTACCGTCGGTAAGATTATTGTATAAAAATATGGAGCAAGACAATATAGAACAATATATCCTAACGCATATAGATGAAGAGGGCGAATTGTTGAGAAATCTCAACCGAGATGCTCATGTAAACCTACTTCGTCCACGTATGATATCAGGACATTTGCAAGGAAGACTTTTGAAAATGTTTTGCAGGATTGTACAACCTAAATATATTCTGGAAATAGGAACTTATACTGCATATGCAACTCTTTGTCTGGCAGAAGGGGCTGCCGATAATGCAGAGATTCATACAATAGAAGTTAATGATGAACTGGAGGATTTCATCATGAAACATCTGCATAAATCGAAACTCAAAGACAAGATACACTTACATATTGGTGATGCGATACAGATAATACCAACAATAGATTGTATCTTTGACCTTGTTTTTATAGATGCCAATAAACGGCATTACTGCGAGTATTACGATCTGATATTCGACAAAGTTCGTTCGGGTGGCTTAATTATAGCCGATAATACCCTTTGGGACGGGAAGGTTTTGGAAACTCCTCACCCTACCGACAAACAGACAATAGGTATACAGGCATTCAATGATATGCTTGAAAAAGACAACAGAGTAGAGAAAGTTATTCTACCGATTCGGGATGGATTAACTCTCATTTGGAAGAAATAAGGTCGCAAGCTAAATAGTATACTTCGACTAACTGAAAAAAAATTACGATATACATATAAATAATGGAAACAACCAGACAACAGAAAATAAACAGATTGATCCAAAAAGAATTGGGCGAAATATTCTTATTACAAACTAAAGCGATGCCGGGAATACTAGTATCGGTAAGTGGTGTAAGAATCAGTTCTGACTTAAGTGTAGCAAAAGCGTATTTAAGTATTTTCCCTTCCGAAAAAGGACCGGAATTATTAGTGAATATCAAGACTAACGTAAAAGCAATACGTTACGATTTAGGGCAACGCCTGGGAAAACAACTGCGCATTATTCCTGCTCTCGTATTTTTTATAGATGATTCATTGGATTATCTGGAAAATATCGACCGATTATTAAAACCTGAGGATAAGAAAGAAACTGAAGAGTGAATCTATCTTTTTACATAGCACGCCGATATTTATTCTCCAAGAAATCGCATAATGCAATCAATGTGATTTCTATGATTTCGGTATGCGGTATAGCTATCGCTACTCTGGCGATGGTATGCACGCTTTCTATATTTAACGGCTTTACCAAACTGGTATCGGATTCTTTCAGCGTGATTGATCCCACTTTACAAATCTCACCTGCAAAGGGTAAAGTTTTCGACCCATCAGACCCTAATATTCAAAAAATAAAGCAACTGCCCGAAATAGATATCATCTCCGAAACAATTGAAGAACATGCCTTAGTGAGGTATGGAGAGAGACAAGATCCTGTTTTAATAAAAGGGGTCTCGGATAATTTCAAAAAGATGGCAGATATAAACCGAATTACAATAAACGGTGTTTTTGCCCTGAAAGAAGGTGATGTTGATTATTGTGTTGCAGGAGTCGGACTGGCTATGAATTTGGGATTAAGAGCTGATAACATCACTCCATTAGAAATATATTCGCCCAAACGGGATGTAAAAATACAAATGGCGAACCCCTCGGGTGCTTTTACGCAGGTATATGCCTATCCTTCGGGAATATTTTCTCTTAATCAAGCCAAATACGATGAGCAAATGTTGATTGTATCACTCAGTCTGGCACGTCAGCTTTTCAGGTATGACAAAGAGGTAACATCACTGGATATAAAACTGAAAGATGATGCTTCTGCGGATCAGGTGGAAAAGAAAATACAAGACATTCTTGGCGACAGCTTTATCGTAAAAAACAGGTTTGAACAACAAGCCGACTCATTCCGAATGGTGAATATCGAAAAATGGGTCACATTCCTTATACTTGCTTTCATCCTCATTATTGCGGTATTTAATGTAGTCGGATCACTATCTATGCTGATAGTCGATAAACATGATGACATCAAAATATTACAAAACATGGGAGCAAACAACAAACTGATCTCTCGAATTTTTTTAATAGAAGGATGGCTGATCTCGATGACAGGGGCCATTACCGGACTCATTCTGGGACTTACTCTTTGCCTCTTACAAGAACATTTCGGTTTACTAAAACTAGGGCAAACGCCCGGAACTTTTGTTGTTGATGCTTATCCGGTTTCGGTTTTAGCATCCGACATATTATTTATCTTTGTAACTGTCAGCCTCATAGGCTTTCTTATTGTACTATACCCCGTGAACACTTTAAAAAAGAAATTAAATACATATTCTTAAGGTCTCATATCTTTTTATTTATTTGGTAAATAAAAAACGATTAATCGTTATTACCTTGAAATACCACATCAGATACTTCATCTCACTTAATTGACAAGTAGATAGATTGTAACAATGTTACAAATTGTTCACTTTTTAGTGTTAAAAAAAGGTTAACTTTTTGTTTTTTACTATATCTTTGCACCAAAATATTAAAACCGAGTATCTAGACTTACAGGTTAAATAAACATATGAAGAATAACTTATTCGACAGATTTGTTCCAAAAGAAAACAAATTCTTTCCACTACTCAGTCAAATGGCTGATGTTATCCTAACGGCTTCTGATCTGATCATTGGATGTGTACAAGCAAAAAACCATGCAGAAGCAGTTGAGTTATACAAAAAAGTAAAAGATCAGGAACGTCGCGGAGATAAACTCCAAGCGAAGATTTTTGAAGAGTTAAACAACACGTTTATTACTCCATTCGACAGAGAAGACATCAATACACTGTCGAGCAGGCTGGATGACGTTATTGATCACATCAATAGTTGTGCTAAAAGAATCATGCTGTACAGTCCGAAAGTAATGCCCGAGAGTGCTAAATTGTTGGCTCTATTGGTTCGCGAATCGGCTGAATACTTGACTAAAGCTATTGACGAGCTTGATGTTTTGAAGAAAAACCCTACAAAGGTTAGAGAGTATTGTAACAAATTACATGAAATAGAATCTAAGGCGGATGATGTATATGAGCATTTCCTCATCGATCTTTTCGAAAATGAAAAAGATGCTATTGAAGTAATAAAGTTGAAGGATATCCTACATGAGCTTGAAAAAGCAACCGACACTCAAGAGGCTGTTGGTAAAATAATAAAGACTATCATCGTCAAATACTCATAAAATAAAGCAAATCAATGACGCTATTAATTATTATTATTGTTCTTGCTATTATTTTTGACTACATAAACGGTTTTCACGATGCTGCGAATTCTATCGCAACTGTAGTGTCGACCAAAGTCCTTACACCTACTCAAGCTGTTATCTGGGCGGCATTTTTTAACTTCGTTGCCTATTTCATAGCAAAACACATCATTGGAGGATTCGGTATAGCAAACACTGTTGCAAAAACAGTAGACTTGTCCAGTATCGCATCGCCTTCACATGTTATCATTGCAGGATTAGTTGCAGCAATCACTTGGAATCTTATCACTTGGTGGCTTGGTATCCCTTCGTCGTCTTCGCATACTCTTATCGGAGGATTTGCAGGAGCTGCTATTGCAGGAGGTGGGCTTAAAGCTGTTCATTTAGATACAGTTGGTATAATTGCATTATTCATTGTGGTTGCTCCATTAATTGGTATGATTGGTGGTAATATTATTACGATAATTACCCTCCATGCCATGAAAAAGGTAAAACCGGGCAAAGCCGACAGATGGTTTAAAGGCTTACAGCTTATATCATCAGCTTTACTCAGTATTGGGCACGGACTGAATGATTCTCAAAAAGTAATGGGTATTATAGCTGCGGCACTAATAGCCAATCAGGGTATACCCGATCTTCCTCACTGGATGGCAATGTCGGACATGAGCGAAATGCATGACTGGATTCCGCTAGTCTGTTTCTCGGCTATTGCAATAGGTACTATGTCGGGAGGATGGAAAATCATGAAGACTATGGGTAACCGTATCACCAAGATTACTCCTGTTGAAGGCTTTTGTGCACAAACAGCGGGGTCTATCACTCTATTCATTTCTGAAATGCTTCACATTCCGGTAAGTACTACTCACGTTATCACCGGTAGTATTATGGGTGTAGGGGCAGTTAAGCGACTATCGGCAGTTAGATGGGGTGTAACCAAAGATTTATTGGTTGCATGGATTATAACTATTCCTGTGAGCGCTCTTATGGCAGGATTCGTATATTGGATATTGACTCTTGTTTTCTAAAATAGGAAGTCTTATTTTTCGAGAAATAAATTTCAAGATATACCAAAAGTGGGGAGATATAAAATCTCCCCACTTTTTATTTCAGACAGCTAAGCTAATATGAAATAGCTTTTCATTAATCAGTTGGCAGCTCTTTGCCATGATTCTAAACGAAGGAGCATCATTACACTGATTATATCATTCACATAAATGCAAAAAACGGTTTCAATTAATCAATTGAAACCGTTTTTATATTTTGTTTTATGGTTATTTGACTAACCATCTTTAGATTATCTATCCTTTAATTCCCTGTTGTTTCCGTACCCGGGCTTCTTAGATCAGGATTAGCTAGAAACATACATCCTCTGGCATTGGTGTGATAATACAATACATATGGACCACAAGTAGCATCTGTTATCGTAAGACGCATATACCTGCGCGTAGGATTCGCTTGTGTACTTGTAAACATATAAGTTGTAGAGGCGGATTTAAATATCGGATTTGTCTCTCCTGCTATATCATACCAAACTCCTGTACCCAGATTACTGCTATTATATGCCCATTGGTATGTAAAATTTCCACTTCCTCCGGTAGCAGCTTGTCCCAGCATAATTGCCTGATAAGCACAGAATGTTGCTTCCTGCATTTTTCCATGCAGATCGGCAACGCTTACAGGGTCATATACCGAGATATCAATAGTGTCTTTTACCGTTACTCCACATGTCGTACTGGTAATTTCTACTATATACAAACCTTCTTCTTTAGATGACGCATTAGGTATTACAGGATTTTTCTCGGTTGAGGTAAATCCATTCGGACCTGTCCAGTTATATGTCGCATTAGTAACTGTAAACCCATTAAGACTAATAGGGCTGCCATAACATACCGGAGTTTGCCCGTAAGCTAAGGCCGTTCTGTCTAACGATACGAGTGTAACTTGCTGGGGAAAAGAGTTACCGCAAGCATCTGAAATACGTACTGTATAGGTCTCGTTGGCAACACCAAAATTCCCGAGATCGATTTCATGTTCCGAAGTCATAGGATCAGTCAGTCGTATTGTATTTGTCTCATCATAAATGGTATAAGTATACGGTGCAACTCCATTGGTGGCCTGTAGGGTTAGATACCCTGTTTCACCTGAAGGACAAGAGTATGCACTTGTTTTGTCTTTGTCTAAAGCCAGAGGTTGAGGATTATATACTATTGTATCTGACTTTATAGCACATCCGGTGAGGCTGTTTGATGTCATCATCCCCAATATATAGGTTCCGGCGATGGTAAGTGAAAAAGACTCCTTGCTTGTACTGGGTATCACCATAGAATTGGCACCACTTCCGGAGGGTACTTGAGTCATACGAAAATAAACAGTGCTGACAGGATTTCCATTGAGAGAAATACTTCCAGAAGGAAAAAGCTTTGTACTTATACAATCCCTCTCCAGATTATAACCCAGTTTGTCTCCTGTATAGCCTCCCTGTATAGCAGTTGTTACAGTATAGGGCTTGCCACAAGACACGATTGTAGCTGTATAGTCCCCGGGAGGCAGATATGTCTCGGGAAAACTATAATAATAATCAGTAGAACTTCCGTCTGAAGTTTTAGTATAACTTTGTGACACATACCCGTCAGGTCCGGTAATTATTACTGTATCACCTTTTCTCATATAGCCCGTGCCTAAGGGAGAGGTGGCTGACACTCTTAAGTAACCCCTGTTATCTGCACAGACACTGGTTGAGTACTTCGTCAGCGTAAATGCCGTAGGAATATACGAAGACGTTTTCGATACAAGAGTCTTGGTAAGGTTATTGCTATTGGGATAAACAAAGGTGAGAGTGTATTGTTTGTCATACTGTAAGTTGCGGGCATATTTTACGACTGTACTCATCAGTGTATCCCTTTGAATCACAGCTCCGGTATCATCTGTCACTGTTACATAGACAGGATTAGGATAACCATTGTCGCAAGGGTAACTGGAGCTATACGGCCTGTCGTAATAATCACAATACCTATCGGAACTATAATTATTGAATGTACTCAGACTCGGCGTGGGAGTATCTGTGGCAGCTATACCTGTTAACGAGTAATTGGTCTGCAATTTATAACCGTTAGCATCTGTTATATTCCGGTAGAAACTCTCACCGGTATTACAGACCCAAGTAATAGCCGGATCCGTAGACATATAATTAGTATTGTTATATACTACCTCTCCGGTCGACCGGTCGGTAATTGTAACAGTAAGGGGATAACAGAGGACTCCGTCATAATCAGTGTATTTATTTACAGTGTATGTCCTGATACCCGCACAATTGTTATCAGAAGCACTCACACTGAATGCCGGTATCTTCAGATAAAGACCTATTGAAGTTATAGCAGAAGGGCAATCTTTCACCCTTGTATAAAGAGTTAAATTAGTAGGCGAGCCTGAGGAATAATAATCCGAATATTTGCCCGGACCTAAATCAATCAGATCTTGATATGTACTACTATTACCCGAGAAGTACCTGATTCGAAACCAATCTTTAGGCGTCCCATTTAAGGGTGCTATGCCATATTCATACAAGCCATCAGAATAGTACCTATAAAAATCCGGATAATCGATAGAATTATAATAATAGTATGGGCGATAATACACTTTAGAACAGTCAGGCACACCGGGATTATATGGAGCAAAATACGTGTACGAAGCAGTTCCCGTAGGAACAGCTGTTAGTTCCTTGATTATAAATGATGTCACGCTAGTGTAACAACCGTCATTGACAGACACGGTATATGTACCGGCAGGCCATGTATCGCCAAGCGTGTAACGCCATCCGGCAGCAGCCGAGCCACTGGTGGCCTTGACAGCACTCACCACTTGCGGCACCGTTACTCCGGCAGGCGCAGATGTAATGGTAAAAGTCGGCATACTGGTTTGGTTACCATTTTCGAGAAGTACCACCACAAGTCCGGTAGTACAATTCTGATACGAATTACGCGAGGTGGGTATAGCCGCTGTACTGGTAGCAGCAGGAGCTACAAATGATAGCCGGGGCTCCTGATAAGAACCTGTGACTACTACATTATTGACGGTACGCACGATGCTTGGACCGGTTAAAGTATTACAGAAACCGGCAGCTTCGAGGTTGTAAGTGCCCGGAGGCAGGTTAGTAAATACATTGGTGCTGACAGGCCCTACAGAGAGGCTTCCTGTTGTCGACTTCAATGAGTATTGTTTATTCACAAGCTTATCCGCCGATGCACCGGCGAAGGTAATTGTGATGGTTCCGTTACTCTGGCAAGTAGAAGGAATCACAGTGGCAGAGGCTGTAACATCATTACAGTCCTGTGCATATATATTGGAAATGAAGAGTGTAAAACTCAAAAATAGATAAAGTAACTTTTTCATTGCTGATTTTCTGTTTTTAAGGTTTTACATAAATCATTTCGCACTTTCCTTTCAGTGTTTGTCCCGGATAGTTGGAAGAGCCGTAAATAATCTGATCGAAAGTTATTGTTAACTGGTTCCCCGATTGTCGGATAGTATATTCCGGAATATGAGATCCACTGATTGTCTCTGTAACTTTCTTTTCTTCTTGAGAAGACCCTGCGATTTCCTCCTTTTCGGGTAAAGCCTCCAATAGCGTCAAGACATTAGACTCACGATCCAGATTATATCTATTGCCATTATCTAAAAGCTCTCCTGAGCTAATTCTATCACCCTCTAAAGTCACTGATTTAAAAACCGGTATAAGTGGAAAATTCCATTCAGAAGAAATAATCTGTACAGAGTCGTTCAGACTCTTCTCAAAAACCAAAGCCTTAGAGTCATAATCGCGGACGCTCAATACCACTTTGTCTAAACGATAAGGGTCTTGTGAATACACAACCGAAGTCGCTAGACAAACTATAATAATTATCAATAATTTTTTCATTTTTCTTTAAACATTATATTCATAAATGTTTTCTCAGATACGCTATAATCTGCAACGATGCTATAACTTAATACGCCTGCCGTAGATACAGTGACAGAAGTATATACCGAGGGATCATAGTAAAGAATAAAATAATCAAATGCTGTAGCTGCAGCCCCCACAGACAAAGTGGCGGACGAAAGGCTCTTAGCCTGAGGAGTCCCGTACTGCGTTTTATAAATATTGAACAGATTAACTGTAAAGACACCATTCGAATACGTGTAGTTTGTAGTATTGGGTAAAGCATCACCCTTAACCGGCAAAACTACCGAGGGCATATAAAATTGGGGCTTTTTAATTCCCGAAAGGGGAATCCACAAACCAGAATTTGCTCCTGCACCGTTATTTGCCGTAGCATCATAATAATAATATCCGGATGCTGTTATACCTATAGTTTTACCGGCAGGGGCTGCAGGGACATCTGTAACATATACGATAGCCCCATTTTGTGCTGCTGCATATTGTGCATTCTTGCCTGCCAGTTGATCCCCGGTCAATCGGGGCGCAATAAATCCTTCGGCAGTAGTAGCACCTGTACTTCCCGCTACTACTTCGAGAGTAGCCGCAGGCGTCTCTGTATTTACTCCCACCTGCGCAAACATAAAACTGTTCACACAAAAGAATGAGATTAATGACAAATATATTTTTAACCTTTTCATTATTAGATGAGTTTTAGTTAGTTGTTTTTATTTTTCTCTGAATACTATATTCATAAATGTTTTTTCCGTTGGAGTATACCCGCTTACCAGATAGTATGTCAATATTCCGGCTGCTGTTACTGAAACTGAAGTAAATACAGAGGTGTCGTAATAAAGTACAAAGTAATGGTAGTCGCTCGCCACCGTTCCCGTTCTCAGAGAAGATATGGGGTTACTTGAAGCTTTAGGGGTACCCAATTGATCCTTATAAATATTATATAAGTTAACTGTGAACCTATTGGTTGAAGGAGCAGTATAATTCGCATCGGGCAATGAATACATATCGGTAGGTAAAAGAATCGTTGGAATGTAAAACTGTTCTTTACTACTGTCGGCAAATGCGACCCATAAACCCGTCCCACTTTCGGCTGTGGCATCATAAAAATAATACCCGATGGTTTTTACATTTTTAGTTTTGCCCGTAGTGGCACTCGCCACCTCTGTAACATATACGAGAGTTGCATTTTGATCTGCCCCATATTGAGCATTCTTAGCTGTCAGTTGATTCCCTGTCAATCGGGGCCCGATAAAACCATCTGCTATGGAACCGTCGGTAACCGCCGCTACATCCAAAGTGGCAGATGAAGTAGTTTTACCTATACCTACCTGACTATATGCTGTCATCGTAGATAAGATGAGTACAATGGAAAAGAATAATTTAACTTTCATTCTGATTTTCATACATTTATTAAATAAAACTTTTTATTTAAAGTTTTCCAATGAGTTTGTTAATGCTTTTTTAACGCACACAGATACCTCTAATACATTGTTGCAGGTATTATTTATACTAGATACTTTATGTTTATTTATTATTGATATTTTTTTGAAGTCTGTAAAAAGGAAATTATCCCAGAAAGATGCAGCAATAGCATCTTTACAGTTTTCACACTATCTTAGAGATTCCCACAATCTTCAAACCACAGATACGCATGTTTATTGCTGTCAAGCTTATTAAGTACGCAAAAACAGACCTTAATTGTTAAATAAAAGTCCACACAATTGTTATATAATAAATAAAATGTTGTCATTTAAGTGTTCCAGAGCACAAAACTCCCGAGGCACAAAACTAATACAAATTTATCAAATGACAAAAGTCCCTAAACCGAATTATAATTTATTATATTCTTTCTACAAAATACGTATATAGATCCTCTTTCTCTTTACTTTAGAGTTTATTCTCACAAATCATTCTATGAAACAGAGATTGCCAGCTCAACAGAATATGTTAAAAACAGGAGTGAAAAATATTTTTTCTAACGACTCGTGTCTTTTGATACATTTCTCTCTATAATTTTTATTTATAGCTATCTTTGCAGTATATCATTTATATCTATTATGGATTTTAAGATTACCTCAGCATATAAACCCACCGGAGACCAACCTACGGCCATACAGGCTTTAGTAGAGGGTATCAATGGTGAAATTCCTCATCAAACTCTCTTAGGAGTTACAGGATCGGGAAAAACATTTACGATAGCCAATGTTATACAACAGGTTCAGAAACCGACATTAATACTTAGCCACAACAAAACTCTGGCAGCTCAGTTGTATAGTGAATTCAAAGGTTTTTTTCCTGAGAATTCCGTTGAATATTTCGTTTCGTATTACGATTACTATCAACCCGAAGCATATATTCCTTCCACTAATACATATATAGAGAAAGATCTATCTATCAATGATGAAATAGAGAAACTTCGATTAGCAACCACATCTGCCTTGTTATCGGGTCGGAAAGATGTTATTGTAATATCGTCTGTCTCTTGTTTGTATGGTATGGGAAATCCCGAGGATTTTGCCAATAATACAATTCTTATAGAAAAAGGAAAAAAACTGGTAAGGGATAAATTTCTGCGGGACTTAGTCGATTGTTTATATTCCCGAAATGAGGTAGAATTCTCACATGGCAATTTCCGTGTGAAAGGCGACACAGTAGATATATTTCTGGCATACGCTGAAATAATTATCCGTGTCATGTTTTGGGATGACGAAATAGAAAGTATTGAAAGCATCGATCCCCTGACTGGAGCAAGGATAGAACGATTTGAAGAATACCGCATCTATCCTGCCAATCTATTCGTTACCACCAAGGAGAGGATACACAGGGCGATAGACGAAATATCAATAGACCTTGGAAAACAGGTTGATTTTTTCCAGTCCATAGGAAAACCATTAGAGGCTAAACGTCTTTACGAAAGGGTCACCTACGATTTGGAGATGATTCGTGAAATAGGGCATTGTTCGGGTATAGAAAATTATTCGCGCTATTTTGACAATCGCCCTCCCGGTACTCGTCCTTTCTGCCTTTTGGACTTCTTCCCCGATGATTATCTGGTAGTAATAGACGAAAGTCACGTAACACTTCCGCAGATACGCGCCATGTACGGAGGCGACCATTCCCGAAAAGAGAACTTGGTGGAATATGGATTCCGCCTGCCTGCTGCTATTGACAACAGACCTCTGAAATTTGAAGAGTTCGAATCGCTCGTAAAGCAGATTATATATGTAAGTGCTACTCCTGCCGACTATGAACTGATTCAATCGGAAGGTGTAGTTGTGGAGCAATTGATACGTCCCACCGGATTATTAGACCCTCCTATCGACATTCGCCCGAGCCTCAATCAGATTGATGATTTAATGGAAGAAATCCAAATGCGGGTGGATAAGGATGAACGGACATTAGTGACAACACTGACCAAACGTATGGCTGAAGAGTTAACCACTTATCTGGCTAATAACGGTGTAAAATGTAACTATATACACTCAGATGTTGATACCTTGGATCGTGTTCAGATTATGGATGATCTGCGTAGTGGTATATTCGATGTATTAGTTGGAGTGAATCTGCTTCGTGAAGGGCTCGACCTGCCCGAGGTATCGCTTGTAGCCATATTGGATGCTGATAAAGAGGGCTTTCTGCGATCTCACCGATCATTGACCCAGACCGTGGGACGTGCAGCCCGTAATGTGAATGGAAGAGTTATTTTCTATGCCGACAAAATAACCAACAGCATGCAATTGACTATAGATGAAACAAATCGTCGTCGGGAGATTCAGCTTGCCTATAATGAAGAGCATGGGATCACTCCTCAGCAGATAAAGAAAGCCAGAGGTTCTGCATTGGGAGGTAAAGGAACAGACAATGAACCCAAACCATATATCGAACCTACTCATATGAATATCGCAGCAGAAGCGAGAGCCGGTTATATATCGGAAGCAGACCTGAAAACGGCTATTGCCAAAACAAAAAAGCATATGACAGAGGCTGCTAAAAAGCTGGACTTCCTCGAAGCTGCTCAATACAGGGATGAGATTATTCAGTTGGAGGATTTGCTAAAGACGCATAATAAAAAATAAAAGCAGGCTTAATTCAAAGCCTGCTTTCTTCCAGATTATTTAATTTAAGACTAAAAGTCTGTTATCTTAATTAGAAGATGTACCGGATGGCAATTCGGCCGGAAATATCTTACCTGCACCATTGATAGTTCTATCAACTTGTTTTGGCGATCCCAAATAGGTGATATGCCCACTTCCATTTATTCTGGCCTTCAAATATCCCGATGCATAAGCATGAATTTTTCCCGATCCGGAAATCCCCGTATCGGCATTCTCCGACTTCACGTTCAGGGCACTGATTACGCCATTTCCTTTAACCCTCAGGTGAGTGATATTGGCTGCACCGTTTTTTGCTGTAACAGTTCCTGAACCTGTAACCGATGCTGAAAACCTCGATGCTGAAACTTCTTCTATTTGTATGTCTCCCGATCCGGTGATATAAAGCGATAAATCGGGTGATTCTAATTTTGCAGCCTGCAGCAGTCCATTGCCTTTAATATAAACATTCATATTACTCACATGAAGTTTATCGGTAGTAATAAGTAGTCCCGATCCGCTAATGGATAATTTCAAACCGGCAACATCCATATCGCCTTTCAAAACAACTTTTGAATTTCCGGCTACCGATACTTCAGCCAAGTTTTTAGAATTGGTATATATTTTTACATTTGCCTCCTCATTATAGAAGTTCACTCCGGTATTTCCCATATTACTACTCACAGATAGTTGACCCGATTGGCTACTAACATTTATATTCTTGCGAAAGTCTTGCCCAACTTCTATACGTAAATATGCTCTTTGATCGGTTTTTTGTTCGTAAACAACCTCACATCTACCTGTAACGGAGAGCTTGGTGTAATCACTTATCGAAACCTCTTCCGACACAACTTCGCTATATGCAAAAAGGGTGCATAGACTCAGTAAAATACTTAATGTTATTTTCATTATAGTTTTATATTAATTAAATCAGATATAAGATTAGAGTAGTTTAAGCTAAAAAATCCATAATTACAAGCTACAAATATATAAGAAACCCTTTCAGGTTCCTTATATAAGTAAACAATACTATTTATTTCAACATTTAATAAACGCAAAGACACGAAGCCGATAAGGTTATTTTTGCAGCTAAATAAGAATTTCTTTGCCACTTTGCGGCTTTGCGTTAAAATGAAAAATGTTAGATTAATTTTTATTGATTACTTATTTGCTTTTCAGAATAAAAAAGTGTGAAATATCATTACCTCATCACTTCGTATCTTCATGTACTTTCACTTCATAACCTAATTTCTCAATGGCTTTTTGAAGTTTTTCCTGATTTGTTTTATTTTCGTGATAAACAACCATCACAGTTTTACTGGGAAGATCAACTTTCATATCGCTGACTCCTTTCTCGAAAGCAATATTTTTTTCTATTTTTTTCTTGCAATTATCACACGTCATCGATACATCGAATGTGACCTCTTTCTTATCGTTCTTCTTTTCTTTCTTATCTTGAGCATAGGTATTAAAGCTCAAAGATACCAGACATAACATAATGATTAAAACAATTTTTGATTTCATATTCCTAAGGATATTTTGTTAAACAAATATTTAGAGCCTCCCCAACCCTCCAAAAGAGGGAGTCGTTTCTTTCCTTTGGGGAGATTAAGAGGGGCTGCCTTACTTACCAATAGTATATCTGAATCCAAGATAAAACCTGCGCCCTTGTGTGGGGCCCCATGCCATAGTAGCATCAAAATTCTCACTATACGGATTTTCTGCCGAAATTATCGGATTCTTTTGGATGAAATCTGTAAGGTTCTCACCTCCTGCATAAACGCTCCAAGTTCGGAAAAATTTTGTAATCTGGGCATTCATTACCACAAAAGATTTAAATCTGTTGTCCCAAAGAGGATTTTCGGCATCGGGAGTCGGCATACGTCCTCCCCCGTTGAATTGCGAAGTCAGATCGAATTGCCACTTTCTCAATGGAGTTTCGTACGAGGCTGTCAATAAAGCTTTATAATCACTTACCAGTGGTTTTTGTAATTCTTTGCCTCCGTAATTCACTTTCGTGTTCATCCATCGGTAGGAAGCCAGAATATTAAAGCCTCTGAATAACGGGTATGTAGCCTCCAATTGTACAACATGTGCATGAGATTTACCATTAAGATTATAGAAACTTACAGCACGCGGATCGGCTTCCATATCCATCACCACTTGTCGGGAAAAATCTGTATAGAACCATTCTGCTGAAAAAGTAAG
Source organism: Indolivaga alginatilytica (assembly GCF_003201355.1). Classification (GTDB taxonomy): domain Bacteria; phylum Bacteroidota; class Bacteroidia; order Bacteroidales; family Dysgonomonadaceae; genus Dysgonomonas_A; species Dysgonomonas_A alginatilytica. The sequence continues at coordinate 91,575 of NZ_QICL01000002.1, read as the reverse complement.
TTCCTCACCATTAATGGGGATATGGTATGTTCCGCTAAGACCATAGTTCCATGCGCTCTCCTGTTTCAGATTATCGGCGATATTCAATGTTCGGCTACTCGCTAGTAAATAACTATTTTCGGCAAGTACAAAAACCGAACGATATCCTTTTCCGGCTGATGCCCTGAAATAAAGGTTAGGGCTTACATTGTATTTAACATGCAAACGGGGTGTTACAAACCAATCGTAAAGAGAACTGTAATCGGCTCTTAATCCGGCAAGAACAGTCAGCTTGTCATTTAAGTTCATTGTATACTGAGCATAGGCTCCCGAAACAGCTTCCCTGTCGGGCTGTTTACCCGAAACCAATTGAGGTATAGAATAGGACTGTCCGAAATTATCCCAGTTATAGCTCAGACCTGTACTGATTTTATGCATCGGAGAGAAATCCTTTTCATACATCAATGAGGCATATGCATTACTCTCGTAGAGATTGTAACGGCTTATATCAGAAAAACGTGACTTCTGATCGTGATACGAACCCGATACTATCAATGCTACACTTTCATTCTTATCGGGGTCTATGACATAGCCGTTTTTAGTAAAAAACTCGGCTCTGTTCGTATAATTAAAAATCTGATAGGGATCGTGCATAGCATCACTTTGTATAGTATGATGATCTTGTCCGCTTATACGCTCATCGTTCAGGAATTTCACTCCTGTTTGAGATATAAACTTACCGGTCTGATAATGCCATCTGTTCATTATATTAAACTGATGTTTCTTGGGCATATCAAGAAAGCCGTCGTTATTTGCATCATGGCTTCTTTTTTCATTCGAGTAGTGGAGAAAAAGCCCGGTCGACAGGTTTTCATTCACTATAATAGCTGCATCGGCATTTCCTTCGACACGTCCGACATCTCCCAAAAACAAATTAAGACTCAAAGGATCGGCGGTTGTGGGCTTCTTGTAGTCGACATTCACCTGACCCGATATAGACTCAAATCCGTTTTTCACAGAAGCTGCACCTTTGGATATCTGTACACCTTCCATCCACGGACCGGGTATATAATCGAGTCCGTACACCTTGGCTGCCCCTCTGAAATTAGGGAAATTTTCGGTCATCATCTGAACATAATTACCCGATATACCGAGTAGCTGGATTTGTTTTGCTCCTGTTACGGCATCACTATATACCACATCGACTGATGGGTTGGTCTCGAAACTTTCACCCAGATTACAGCATGCGGCACGGGTTAGTTCTTTTACGGTTAGTTTTTCTGTTTTGAGTAAATCGGTACGCGAACTTATACGTCCCGATACCGATTTGGTAACTACAACCTCCCCCAGTTCGGTGCTTTCGGTGAGAATTATATTCTGGAGGTCATTAAAACTATGGATGTGTGTTACACTATGTGTGTAGCCGATATAAGATACACAGAGCATATGGTCTTTACCTGATTTTCCTTCTATTTCAAAGTAACCGTTTTCGTCTGTCACAACTCCCGCTTTAGCATTCTCCCATTGTACCTGTGCTCCTATGACGGGAGTTTTATCGGGTGCGTATACATACCCTTTCAGCTTTTGAGCAGCAAAAGTAAAAATAGGGATAAACAGTAATAATATGATAAGTTTAAATTTTTCCATTGAATTCTTAATTGTTTGATTAGGTCTCAGACCTTTTTATTGCTTTGGTCAGTATAAATAACCATAGTTGGCTGTAATACGGAATAATAGTTGCACAAGATAACCGAGTTACCCGTACAACAAAACCTTGCTTTACAAACAATAAAATCAAATAATAAGAACTCTGATCATACTCAGATAATTACGGGGGGGAATGGGAACAGGGTCTCGTGCTTCACCAACAACAAGGGATTCGTTATTATCCGAAGCAGGAAGGTAGCCGGAAATAAAAGCAGAGACCATTGTCCAAACCATTGACTGCAATAGGTTTGGTTGATAAACGGAACGATCGAGATCCATCGAGACGCGCTTTGCTTCACAGCATTTTTCTGCATGACTGCTTACGCATAAAGAAACATCTTCGGAATGATCTTCCTGAGAGCAACATGAGGGAGACTCGCTTTTCATTTCTGTCATCGAACATGCCTCAGCATGCAACTGCATAGACATAACTTTATCTATACATCCCGAACAACAAAGATCTACAACAGTAACTCCGGCTCCAACGAAAAATACAATTGCAGCCAGAAATAAAACCAGTATGTTACGATATTTCATCTTCATATCCGGCAACAAATATATGGATTCGCTGCTTATATAACAAAAGAATAGTAATTGTTTAGTATTTTTTATTCATATATTTGCAAAAACATTTACCATTAAGGTCTCAGACCTATTTATTGCTCCGGTAAGTACAATAATGAGAGACAGTTATAGTTCTAAAATGTAACAATAGATATTTACCATTACTTACTTATATTATGAAGATATTTCAGAATCTACTAGCCTTTTTTATTTTGTGCGCCCTTGTATCGTGTTCGGATAAAGGACCCAAATTTGTTATCGAAGGAAAAATATCTGACACAGCAGATACAACCATGCTTTATTTGGAGAAGCGCGAATTGAGCCAGATTACTCTGCTCGATTCTGTTAAACTCGGCACAAAAGGTGAATTCAAATTTAAAGGAAAATCAACTCCTTATCCCGAATTTTATGTCCTTCGTCTCAACGGGCAGGTTATCAACTTAGTAATCGATTCTACTGAAACGATCAAAGTAAACGCTTCTGCCGGAACGTTTGGAACGGAATATACTGTAGAAGGTTCTGAATATAATGTTCAGTTAAAAGCGATCACTTTAGCACAAAACAAAGCCAGCCAGGCATTAGATGATCTTCAAAAAAGGTTTACCAATAAAGAGATTCAGGAACAGGAATACTTTGACCAGATACAGATTATTGCTTCTGAATATAAAGATGCTGCACTGAAAATAATATTTTCAGACACTAAAAACCCTGCATCTTATTTTGCTTTATTCCAAAAGGTAAGAGGATATTTATTTTTCGATCCTTATGATAAGTCTGACTATAAACCTTTTGCAGCTGTAGCAACAGCATGGGATCTGTATTATCCGAATTCGCCACGCACAAAGCATCTGCATGACTATACTTTGAATGCCATAAAAGTGCGCAGACAAGGCGAGCAACAACCTTTTGATATAAACAGTGCCAATGAAGTGGACGCCGCTAAATATTACAATATTGAATTACCTGATGTTAATGGTACACCCATAAGCCTTTCTTCTCTGAAAGGAAAGGTTGTTTTATTAGATTTCACTGTATATCAGTCTGAAAAGTCTCCCGAACATAATATCATATTGAACAGATTATATAATAAGTTCAAACCTGATTTTGAAATATATCAAGTTTCTTTTGATACTGATGTGCATTTCTGGAAAAACTCAGCATCGAACATACCTTGGGTTGCTGTACACGAGAAGAAGTCGTTGGATTCGCCGCTTGTTACCAGATTCAATGTACAGGCTTTGCCCGCTCTTCTATTAATTAACCGTAATGGGGAGATTGTAAAACGCTTAGTACCAGGAGAAAATATTGAAACTGAAATCCAAAAATTATTATAATTATGTGATAGGATTTTGTTTTGTCCGAAATTTAAGTATATATTTGCATCAAGCATAAAAAGAAAAGGAGTTCTGGTCTATACGACAAGGATTCTTTTTCTTTTTATCTCTTATAAAAAGTACTAATCTTTAATTAACATTTTGCTATGGCTGTTACTTACATGACCGCAGAAGGTTACGACAAGTTGAGAGAAGACATCAACTTATTGGAAACAGTGGAAAGACCTAAAATCTCAAAACAAATTGGAGAGGCTCGCGATAAAGGCGATCTTTCCGAAAATGCTGAATACGATGCAGCAAAGGAAGCTCAAGGTTTACTTGAGGCCAAAATAGGACAACTTAAAAATCTATTAGCCAACGCCAGACTGATAGACAAGAGTTCTATTGGCATAGACTCTGTACAGATTCTAAATAAGGTTACGATAAAAAACACCAAAAACAATCAACAAATGACATATATGTTGGTTGCCGAAAGTGAAGCTAACCTTAAAGAGAACAAGATTGCAATAAATACACCGATAGCCAAAGGATTGATGGGTAAAAAGGTAGGTGAAGTTGCAGAGATAAAGGTACCTAACGGAATGGTGTCTTTTGAAATCATTGATATATCTATCTAAAGTCTCTTCTAAGTATAGTTAACTGATGACTGTTAACTGATTTTAAAAGTATCAATACGTATTTACATTATTTAAAAAAGAGGTAAGATGTCGACTATTTTCAGTAAAATAATAAAAGGAGAAATCCCATGCTATAAGATTGCCGAAAACGACAGTTTCTTTGCTTTTTTAGACATCAGACCGATGACTAAAGGACATGTACTGGTTATACCGAAACATGAGACAGATTATCTTTTAGACCTGGATGATCAGATATTATCTGAAATGATTGTATACAGCAAAAAAATAGCCAAAGCTATACAAAAGGCAGTGCCTTGTAAACGAATAGGGCTTATGGTGATAGGAATGGAAGTTCCCCATGCTCACATACATTTAATACCGATCAATGCCGAAAAGGATATGAACTTGTCTAATCCCAGATTAAAGTTATCGGAAGACGAATTCCAACAAATCACTAAAGACATTACATCTGAATTGGAAAATATCTAGGTCAGAAATTTCCACAAATAACTAAAGGGTAAGCACAAGTGCTTACCCTTTTTTCTTTTATAATAGTCCGATCTCGAACCTGCTCAGACCTCACCATGACCAGGAAGAAACGGTAGGGGCAGATCTATGTGTCTGCCCAATATCGGGCGAACACATAGGTTCGCCCCTACAATGCCGGGGTAATTTATGCCCTTTGGCTCCTTAGCGTTTAAAATAATCCGTTGTTTACTCTTTTAAGGTGTATGCAATATGTCCCTACAAGCTTTTTATCTATAAAAGAAAGTATTATGGGGAAGTTTAGCCAGTCACTTGTCGAAAAGGTTGCGGCATTAATAGAGGAGGATAATTATACAATTACCGAAATATGCCGTATTGTGAGCATTAGCCGCAAGGTATTCTATGAATGGAAAGTAACCCAACCTTCTTTTGCCGAGGCACTGCAACAAGCGGAAGAAGCACGGGAAGAGAAATTGAGGCAGAGAGCCCGCCAATCGATGCGGCAAAAGCTGGAGGGGCACAGGCAGGTAGAAACAAAAACAACGTATGTGGCTTCGAAGGATAGCGATGATCCTTATAGTCTGGTAGTAAAAGAATATGTGGTAAAGGAAAAATACTGTGTACCCGAAACTTCGGCTATCGTATATTCTTTATCGGGTGGATATAACGAGTCGAAAGGCAGGAAACAGGCACAGGCTCCGAGTCCGTTGGTGATCACTGTAGACAGCGAAAAGACCAAACGGGATCTGGAAAGGTTACAAAGGAATCTGAGTGAGAAAAAAGGCTCGTGTTAGGTGTCACTTTTGTTACTTTTGTTACCTTTTTAGCTCTTGTATATTGAAAATCAATTGTTTGAAAAACTCTCAAAAGTGACACTTATTAGTCATTTACTGTTTACTTTGTTACCTGCTGATTCTTACTATTTGTAAATATTTTTAACCCGAACTGTATAATTATTTTACAATCGGAGAATGTAATTACTTATTAAAAACCTGTTAATCAGATCTCTATTTTTTTGGCACGAGTTTAGTACTCTATTTGACAGAAAAACCTTATATAAATATCCCATGAAAGCTATATTTCTCAATTTTCTGCATGTGATAAAACGATTTAAAACAGCATCAGTATTGAATATACTGGGACTATCAGCCGCACTGGTGGTATTTACCATTTGTGCTATACAAACCTATTGTGATTTAACGTTCAACAACAGCCTGAAAAATGCCGATAGGTTATACCAACTTTCAATTTATCAGGATACTAACTATGGAAAATGGTGGAATTTTGACATGTATTATAAATATTCGGAAATTATCAGGGTGAATCAACCCAAGTTTAATGCTTCGAATATGGTACGGGTTATCAGCTCTACGGATTTAAGTGTAAAGTATAAAAATAAGGGGGAGCAATTCAATACAAAGGTATCTGTAACTAGTGTAGAACCGCAGTTTTTAGACATTATTGGATTGTATATTATTGAGGGTAACGGTTCCAGTACCTTGGCAGATATAAACAAGGTAATCATTAGCGAGAAAACAGCTAAACGACTCTTTGGGGACAAAAGTGCTATGGGAGAACTGATATCTGTTTCAATGCCTACAATTCATAGATCTGAAGATGGACTAAGTAATTCATGGGATTATGTGATGATGCCTGTATGTGCAGTTTACAAAGATTTTCCAACAAATACAAGCTTCGATAATGGAATATTTACCCGTCTGGCTCCGGATCGATTTGAGGGATTTAGCCCAGAGGGTAGTATCCAGGTAGGGGGCAATTTTCGAACTTATTATTTATTGGATAATAATCAAAAGTTAGCCGATCTGGAAACTATTTTAACTGATAAGAAACTGCTTGATTTGATCAACTTAGTTCCCCCTCAAAAAGAAGATATTAAAAATGCGAAAGGAGAAGGAGATTGCGAAGTTTTAAAGAAAGGCTTAGAGTTGACTCCTTTGTGTAACATACATATCAGCCATCCTGAAACAGTGGGGCAAAAAGCTAAAAGCTGGTCAAGTATTTTGGCACTCATGGCTATAGGCGCAGTTACGTTGTTGATAGCCTATATTAATTTTATGAATTTTATAACAGCTATGGCTCCCATGCGGATACGGTCTATCAATATTCAGAAAATATTAGGAGCAAGACGTGATCTGTTAGGTATTTCGATTGTTTTAGAAACTTTGATGTTTACATTCTTCTCGTTTGCTATCGCTCTATCGGCAGTTTACTATATAAGTACCAGTGTTATTGCCAATTTTTTCACAGCCAGTTTATTGCTGAAAGATAATGTGGCGATTATTATAGGATTGGGTATTATTCTTACGCTGGTAAGCCTGTTAGTAGCACTTTATCCGGCGTTCTATTTAACCTCGTTTAATCCTGTAGCCGGTTATGGAGGAGCAGGAGCAGGAAAAGATGGAAAACAATTAAGGAATGTACTGACTACCATACAATTTGCGGCTGCAAGCATACTCATATTGGTTACACTATTTATAAAACTGCAGCACGAGTATTTCAGGTCATATGATCTAGGTATGAATTCAGAAAATGTATTAGTGGTTAACAATAAAGACTTGGATTGGCAGCCTTTATTAAACGATGCTAGTGCTTATATGCAAGAAGTTACAGGGACAGGCGGCATTGTAAACAGTACAGCCAGCAGTTTCCGCTTAGGATCAGGAATCCCTAAGTTTGGATTTATGGTAGCAGACAAACAAATCATGTATTCGGCAATGGAAGGATCAAAAAATTTCCTTGATTTCTTTGGCATAGAGGTATTAGAAGGAAAGGAGAATCTCGATAATAAGGAGAAAGAGAAAATAGAGGCAGTAAATCAAAAGATGATAAATCAGTATGGAACGGAAGTTGTTGAAAACAAAATAGTCAAAGTAAGTGCTGTTGTAGTAAGTGATTTTAATTTTATGCCTCTCTACGAAGATATGTCCCCATTAAGTATCGTATTGTATGACAACCCCAAATATTCGAATATATATTTTAAAGTAAGCGGTGAAAACACAGATAAATCAATTAAACATCTGGAAACCAAGTGGAAGGAATTTACCACAGCACCTTTCGAATATCATTTTATGAATGAGTTGGTAGACAACCTTTATAAGCAGGAAAGTAATCTGGCATCTTTGCTTTCGATCTTCTCTCTTACTGCTATCCTCATCGCTATTATGGGGGTTTACGGGTTGGTCACCTTTAATTCGAAGTATAGGGCTAAAGAGATTGCTATCCGTAAAGTACAGGGATCTACCATCGAGCAGATCATGTTATTGTTGAACAAAGGAATGTTAACACAGTTTGTTACAGCCTTTATTATTGCTGTACCTATCGCCCATTATATTGTCAGCAAATGGCTCGAGCAGTTTGCCTATAAGACGCCGATATATTGGTGGGTATTCCTGTTAGGAGCATTGATAGTACTGCTGATAACTATTCTGACCGTAAGTGTACAAAGTTATCGCGCTGCCACTGCAAACCCTATCGGAGCATTAAAAAACGAGTAACTTGCTCTTATTAGGAGAGAAAGACTAATGCATAATCTTAAACAACAACTCTCTCAAAAGCTCGCCATCGGGAGTCGAAGGATTATCTACGCCTTTGCATTTAGCATCGTAAGTTCTTAAGAGTGACATGATTTGCATGGTCTTAAAAGCATTATACCCTTTAAGTGCAAGCACATAGTCTTTTGCCTGAAAACTGTTTCTAAACCCTAATTCGGCAGCAATACCATTCTCTGATTTGTCTTTAGCCCAATAACAAATCATTAGATTGCTAAAGAAGTTGAACAATACTACAAGCGTAACAATCAAAGGGTTATTCTTGGGATTCTTCTCAAAATAATCTGCAATCTGATTGGCTTTGAAGGTATTCTTTTCAACAACAGCTTTTAAGAGTTCATAATTATTGAAGTCTTTGCTTATGCCGATATTACTTTCGATGAGTTCTGCGGTAATACGCTTTTCAGAAGGAGGTATCGACAATAGTAGCTTGTCAACTTCATTTACAACCTTACTAAGGTCATTACCCAAATAGTCGGTCAACATCTGAGCCGACTTCTGATCGATTCCCAATCCCTTTGTACTGACAAATGAGGTGATGAAGGCAGGCATTTTATAGTCGGGAATCTTCTTTGATTCAAAGACAACACCGCATTTCTCTATTCCGGCATAGAGTTTCTTGCGTTTGTCTATTGTACCGTTCTTATAATTCAATACCAATATGGTACTGGCCAAAGGATTTTTGAGGTATATCTCTAAATCCTCTATTTTCTTTAACCCTTGCGCCTCTTTTACTACAATCAATTGATGATCGGACATCATCGGAAAGCTGCGAGCCAAGGTAATCACTGTCGGCACATCGGTTTCTGATCCGTACAATATGGTTTGATTAAAATCGCGTTCTGTCTCAGGAATGACTCTCTCTAAAATAGCATTCGTGAGATCATCAATATAATAAGGTTCGTCCCCCATCAAAAGGTAGATGGGGTGAAACTTACGTGATACTATATCTTTTTTAATTTGTTCGAATGACATCTCTTATCAAAAGTCTTCGAAACGAAGATGTTTTACTGTAGATCCGTTATTGATCAGTGTAGTCAAAGCTTTGATTCCGATCATCACATGCTCGTTTACAAAATTTTGAGTCACAATACTATCGCTTCTCTCAGTTTTTACTCCGTCCGAAATCATAGGTTGGTCAGACACCAAAAGCAAAGCTCCTGTAGGTATTCCATTTGCAAAACCACAAGTAAAGAGTGTTGCAGTTTCCATATCTACTGCCATAGCTCTTATCGAGCGAAGATATTCTTTAAATTTATCATCATGTTCCCACACCCTACGGTTGGTAGTGTATACTGTTCCTGTCCAATAATCTTTATTAAAATCACGTATGTTAGACGATAACGAACGTAACAGATTAAATGCAGGCAACGAAGGTACTTCGGGGGGAAAATAATCATTGGATGTACCCTCTCCTCTGATAGCTGCAATAGGAAGAATATAATCTCCCAATTGGTTATGCTTTTTGATACCTCCGCATTTGCCTAAGAATAGAACTGCTTTAGGTTCAATGGCACTCAACAAATCCATAATAGTAGCTGCATTAGCGCTACCCATACCGAAGTTAATTATCGTGATTCCGTTTGCCGAAGCATTAGGCATATTACCATCCAGCCCTAATATAGGAACGTTAAAGTGATTGGCGAATATCTCGACATACTTCGAGAAATTAGTCAATAAAATATGTTTTGTGAACTGTTCTAACGGGCGTTTAGTGTACCGAGGTAACCAATTGTCTACAATTTCTTGTTTAGTCTTCATAATAAACCTATTTTTGTTTTATACAAAGAAGCCTTATTTCCTCTTCGGAAAGCAATTCTTCTTCTGGTGTTATTACTAAACAAAGATAGCAAAAATGTTAGAACTAAATTTACCTCAATATGATCCAAAAATAAAAAAAACGGATAAATTATATATATGGGATCAAATTCGTTCTAAGTATGTGGCTCTTACGCCTGAGGAATGGGTGAGGCAACATTTTATTAACTACCTGATAACAGAAAAACAATATCCTTCTTCTCTCATCGCTAATGAAACCCAGATATCACTCAATAATCAGCGCAAGAGATGTGACTCGGTGGTCTACGATAATTACTTGAATCCCTTAGTGATTGTTGAGTACAAATCTCCTAACGTAAAGATAACCCAAGAGGTATTTGATCAGATTGCCCGATATAATATCGTTCTTAAAGTGAAGTACCTCATCATATCAAACGGATTGGAGCATTATTGTTGCTGTATAGATTATGAAAATCTCGGTTATGAGTACCTCCCCGATATTCCTTTTTATTCAGCATTAAATAAGAACGGTTAATAACAAAAATGAGGGTAGCCGTTATTTATGGTTACCCTCATAGTATATATACAATTTTGAATGGCTTAATCTAAAGGAAGCAGTGTACTCACCCCTATTCTGTTCCATGCATTAATAGTCACAATAGCCATAATTACTTCGGCTAATTTTTCTTTACCCAGTAATGCCTCTGCTTCTTGATATGTTTCCTCAGAAACTCCGCCTTCACTTATCAGGGTTATCTCCTCCGTTAGAGTCAGGATAATTCTTTCTGTTTCTGTGTACAACTCTGTTTCATGCCAAACATTCAATAAGTAGATACGTTGTTCTGTTTCGCCTAGCTTACGGGCATCCCTTGTATGCATATTGAGACAATAGGCACATCCATTGAGTTGCGATGCACGAATTTTAATCAACTCCTTCTCGATAGGAGATAAAGTTGTAGTATGCAAATACGCCTCTAATTTTAGCATAGCTTTGTATGCTTCAGGAGCTACTTCGTGTATTTTTATTCTTTTCGATTCCATAATTCTTTGTTTATTAATGATAAACAAAACTACATCAATTATGTTTCAATAAAATTAATCTGGTTTAAGAAAGTCTGAGAGTACAAACATTTAATAGTCAACACAAGAAGAGGCTACCTTTCAGGTAACCTCTTCTTATTCTTAGATAGAAAAATCTATTTCTTATTTAACCGAAACAGGTCTGTCTGCTTTATCCACTCCAAATGTTTTTGAAGGTTGAGCACCCATTTCAAACTCTAAAGTACCACCTGCAATTACATCTCTGTGATTGATATACGATTTAGTATAAGGTTTGCCATTCAGCTTAGCACTCTGGATGTATTTATTCTCGGGATTATTGTTCTTGGCAATCACTGTAAATGTTTTGCCACCGCCTAGTTTTATGGTTGCTTCTTTCATCTGCGGGCTACCAAATATATAGTCGCCGCCGGCAGGAGCCATTGGATAGAATCCTAATGCCGAAAGGATATACCATGATGACATCTGGCCAACATCTTCGTTTCCGCTGATACCGGCTGGTTTATCGAAATAAAGAGTTGTCAATACTTCACGTACCTTTTCAGCCGTTTTCCATTGTTGCCCCACAAATGGGTATAGATATAGAACATGGTGGCTAGGCTCATTTCCATGTGCATATTGTCCGATAAGACCACTAATGTCAGGAGAAGCTTCTGCACCCAGATCACCTTGAATAGTAAACAATGAATCCAGCTTGGTTACGAAAGCTTCTTCGCTTCCAAATAAACCGATAAGACCATTTACATCATGAGGAACCAACCAAGTATATTGCCAAGCGTTACCTTCTGTATAATCATCCTCACGGTGAGTAGAATGTAATGGATTGAACGGTACACGGAATGTTCCTGTAGAAGAAAGACCTCTCATAAACTGAGTTTCCTTGTCGAAGTAATGTTTATAAGACTCGCTTCTTTTGATGAAGTAATTATAATCTTCAGTCTTACCCATTTCTTTTGCTACCTGAGCCACACACCAGTCTGCAATAGCATACTCCAGACCTTTAGCTACCGATTCGAAAGTTTCTTCTTTATCGTAAGGGATATAACCATATTCTTTCAACCAGTTAAGACCTCTTTCGTCTAACATGGCAGAAGTTTTCATTGCTTCGAAAGCTGCTTCTTTATCCGCATCAGCAACAAAACCTTTAAGGAACAAATCTCCCATTACAATAATGCCCGGATTACCGACCATACAGTCGGTTTCATTAGACATCAAGTGCCATACAGGTAGTTTACCTTGTTGTTTAAAGATTTGCAAGAAAGTCTTAGCTACATCAGTTGCCAATTCAGGATGAATAATCGTTTGCAACGGTTGAGCCGCACGATATGTATCCCACAATGAGAAGGTTGTATAATTTGTAAAGTCATTCTTTGTATGAACCTGTTTGTCTGTTCCCCAATAGTCGCCATTCACATCAGCAAATACCGATGGAGCTACCATAGAGTGGTACATAGCTGTATAGAAGTTACGAAGATCGGTTTTGCTATCCGATTTCACTACTATCTTATTCAGTTCTTCGTTCCATGCCTTATCTGCATTTGCAACTGTCTGGTCGAAATCCCATCCGGCAAGCTCAGCTTCCATATTCTTCTTTGCGTTTTCAACACTTACAGGAGACAGAGCCACTTTGGCGTATACTTTTTCTCCGGCTTTTGTACCATCAAAGAATACCTGGCCATAGATTTTACGCATAGGTGTTTTTGATCCTTCGTATACAGCGGTAGTATCTAAGATCGTAAACTTAGATATTGGTTTTGAAAATATTGCCGTAAAGTAAATGCGTTGATCTTTTGCCCATCCTTTAGAAAAGCGGTAACCCGAGATTACGCTGTCGTTTTCCTGAACCAAAGCACCGTCAACGGGCATATCCCATCCGATACCATGCTCTAAGTCGATGATAACTTTAGGGTCTGTTGATTCGGGGAATGTATATCTATGGAAACCTACCCGTTTAGTAGCTGTCAATTCCACATCAATATTAAATCTGTCTAAGTGGACAGAGTAATATCCTGCTTTTGCAGTTTCTTTATCGTGAGAAAAGTAAGAGTAAATTCCCGTAGATTCGTCTGGTAACGTACCTCTAGTTAATTTAACATCTCCTGTTGCAGGCATAAACGAGATATCGCCTAAATCGCCGATACCTGTTCCGCTAAGGTGCATATGTCCGAAGCCGATAATAGTAGAATCGGAAATATGATATCCCGAACACCAATCCCATCCCTGACTATGTTGTGTCGGCCCTAGTTGAACCAATCCGAAAGGAACGTTTGCGCCCATAAACACGTGTCCATGATCACCCGTTCCGATGTAAGGATCAACGTATTGAGTCAGATTTTCGAGTGCAGCATCTTTCTGCCCTTTGTCGCTACAAGCAATTGCACCGAGCATCAAACCCGTACAAAGACTCAGCCCCAAAGCGTTTCTCATGATTTTTTTTGTTACCATACTTTAGTTAACTTATTTAAGATTTTTGACAATGAAGGTCTCAGACCTATTTATTACATTGGTAAATATAAACAATACCATCAGCTTGTGCCGGATAGTATTGAGATAAATACCTCTTGTTTATTATATTAATTTGTTCTTGTGTACTTTGTTCACTCGTCTGTATCGGGCTGACACATAGGTCTGCCCCTACGACTAAAAATATAGCATTAACTATTTTATACTACTTGCTTTCTCTAGTTTGTGTAAAAATAGTAATAATTTTCCAAATGAAATTACAGTTCATCACCTCAATGAGGTATTCGTCCTTTTTATTACCGCTATTACGACACCCTTGAGAAAGTAACACTTACTATACAGTCGGGTGGCAAATACACGTTTGGGTGTTACTTTCATAACCCTTCTTAAGCCACTTAGAATCAAATAATAAACAAAAAATAAAGGTGACAAGGGTTACATTCCCCGATTATTTCCTGTCACTTTAGGCACCATTCATTTTCAACGTTTTACCTTCAAAAAGGTTACAAAGGTAACAAAAGTGACACTTTTTCCGATCGTTTTATATTGTTACCTTTTTCCTTTCGGTGTACCTTCTGTCTTATTAAAGATAAATAATGATAATCGGTAGTTGGATTATATAAAACGCTCTTTTAAGTTATTTATACTACGCGCAATCAAAGATTGCTTGTGTTCCTTTTGCCCAAAGCCGCAAAAGGAACCAAAAAGTCTTTGCCGACCACTTACGGTGGTGATCCGTTAACAACTTGCCGTCGGAATAAAATAAGCCGTCCTGTCGGACTTTTTGTATTTTATTCTTTTCGACTGCTTCGTTGAACGGATGCCTCACCCCCGAAGTAAACGTCGGCTTTGCTTACGCCCGTCAGGCTCTCCGACCTTGGCGGTTGCACGGGGTACCCGATGTGGGAGGAAAGCGTAAAAAACAAAAAGTAATCAAAGTCGAAAGTAGTTTTTTGTTTTCGCTTTCAAACACTTATCGGGTCGGGCAAAAGGCTCAGGCTTGATCTTTTGTTTCGTTTTGCATCAAGGCAAAATGAAAGACAAACCCGAGAGGGTGCGTCAGTAAAATATTACAGATAATCCAAATAATGACTGGCATTAATAATGATAATCGGTAACTAATCTCCAACAATTGGTTATAAGCTTGGAGTAGGCGAAGCCCAAGCGAGTTATGCGAAAATGAAAGATAATCTGTTTACAAAAAAAGGCTTTTCGATTCTACTCCTCTACAAAATATAAGGAATATCAAAGTTCCAATAGCAAATAACAGCAGTAAGGAACTTATTATATAATAAGGAATTCCTTTTTCCAGATAATGTATTAGAAAAGAAAATATTACAGTAGGTATTATTATAATAATAAGTATAATCTGGTCACCTAGACCATAGCCGAAGGTTATTACATCAGTAATTGTTAATAGTATAACTAAACAGAGGATTGAAAAACTTATGAAATTACTGGTTGTCATTAATACGATTTAAAAAATATTTTTAATTACTCCCCATCTCTACATATTCCTTAATCTTCAATTTACTGATATATTCTGCAATACCCCTCAGTAGTTCTGCTTTTGGAATCAACGCATCGATATCCTCTCTCAATTCCTCTCTTTCAACAACTTTTCCAATAAAGCAATCTTCTCCTGTTCTTTTTCCAACAGCTTTTCACATAACTCTACTATTTTATCAACGGGATTAAATTGATTACTACTATGATCTTCTATAAAATAAGCTTGATTCAGTTTTTCATTATTATGGTTATTCTCAAATATCAAAGTGACAGGATCTTCTTCCAAATCTTTAATCAGTTGTGGAGCAACCCCCAAAACCTCAGCAAACTTTTCAATCATATCGTCCTCAATTACTTTCTTGGATTCATACATCGAGACCATTGCCTGACTCATGCCCAGTTCAATTGCCAATGCTTCCTGTTTTTTGCCCAGTGTATGGCGAAAACGTTTAACTGCGTGTCCGTGATGCGTATTTTTCTCTTTCTTATCTAATGTTTCCATGTCTCCGGTATTTTTTCATTTTTAACAAAAGTAAGTAAATTCTTTAATAACCTTATGTTTATAAGCCGAATAATTATAAGTATAACCGTACTCTTTCCTGCATAACTCATTCTATATCTTTTTCTTTGTATCGATAACCTATACTGAATTTTAGCGATGACAAACCTATTGAATACTATTCTTTCACCGACACAGCCTGAATGCCAGAGTATACCTGAATATGTAGGTAAAACTTTCGATAGTATAACCGCAAAACATCAGGATTATAAGGCTCTACCCTATGTAAATAAAGGCAATGAGACATTATTGGTAGAGATCAGATTTGAAACTTCAATATTGAGTTGTATTATCGAAAACGATATCTGTACGGAAGCATATATATTTACGGATGTATAATTTAAGGTCGCAGACCTTTTTATTGCTTTGGCAGGCATAACAACCAGAGATAGTTATACTGATAAAATATCGCATTAAATATGAAACATTACTTAAAACAATTATGACCACATTAAAAGAATCTCCCTATACTTATTTCTCCGGTCTGTTGAAATATGGAAAGAGTGTGCTGAATTGTTCTTTGGAATCGATCGAAGAAAGCTTTTCCACATACGAACATTGCATTAGCCGTTACTTCAATAAGTCGGAATGGCACACAAGAATCGAGATACAACTAAAAAATGCAACATTAACATGTTCTATGGATAGCGAAAATAAATGCCAGATTGCCTATTTGCTTTTAGATAACCTGTCTGATATAGGGCATTACATCAGATATTGTGACCAAACGCATCCCTATAATCACGAAATCGACAGATGGATAACCGACTACGGATATTTACGTATTTCTTTTGAGGCGGAGCAGCTATTTTTTGTATTAATGCCCGTATCCGCTACCTAAGTAGCGTTAAATATTTAATGCGAAATTTTATCAGTATAACTGTCTCTGGTTGCTATGCTTGCCAAAGCAATAAAAAGGTCTGCGACCTTATTTCAAGATAGATCAATCGAAATGCAGATTTAAGACCACTATCTCCGAAATAGTACCTATGCGGTATTGAGGTCCTGCAAGACCTAATCCCGAAGTGACATAAACATGTGTATTGTCTTTCTTTTTATACCCATGTCCTACTTCATATATCATACTCATAATTAAATTATAGGGGAACAACTGTCCGTTATGTGTATGCCCGTAAACAGCCAGATCGGCTTGCTCGGAAGATTCCTCGGATAGTCTTTTGGGTTCATGATTCATTACAATTACAGGCAGCTGTTTATCTACGTGCTCCATAATATCGGGTAGCGATTTTCTGTTTTCAGCATGATCGTCCTCTCTACCTACAATATAGAATTTGTCGGCTACCTTTATAGCAGTATCTCTCAACATAGTCATGCCCGTTTCCGATGCTAACCATGCTATTTTTTCTTCACCGTTCAGTCGGTATTCATGATTCCCCGTAGACGCATACACTCCATAAGGAGCTTTCAATCGACGAAACTCTTCATCCATTTTCTGATCTATTAATGGGGGCAGGTCGTAATCTATAATATCGCCGACTATAAGAATAACATCAGGCTTTTGCTCCATAATCTTATCCACATACATGCTTAAGACACCCTTGTCAATCAGATGACCTGCATGAATATCTGCAACCATCACTACCCGAAGATTTTTAAGTCCATCTGCTTTTTTATTGACAGTCAAATCCATTTCTGTTACAACAGGATGCCAAAAGCGGTAATGACCATAGCTCATTGAGGAAATAACAACAACCAGCGATATCACAAGGAATATTCTTTTTAATCCGATTTTTTGCAAATTCAGTTTTCGTATCGGATCGAACCACCGTCCCTGAAATTGAATAAAATCATAAATAAGTAACAGGGCTGTTGTATATCCGATAAGTACCATCCACCATGTACCAACCAATAAAATCGGTTTTAGAATTGTAGCCGGTAAGTTGACATTGAAAATAAGTCCTGTCAAATACACTATAAGCTCTATTATAAACAATAAAGCATAAGGTATTCTATACGCGTTCTTCTTTGGTAAAACCTGCCACCCCCGAACAAATACATATACATTAAATATGAGATGCACTATAAGTGCTTGAAATAAGAAAACTTTCATTTCGTTTTCATTTTAATTACTGCATATTCGGACTGAGTACCGATGCGGAACTTTCCACCCCAAAGACCCATTCCCGAACTTACATATACATTTGTATTCCCTTTCTTCAGATAGCCATACGAATCTTCGTAGATCATATCTGTTATTAACGAAATAGGCCATATCTGTCCACGATGAGTATGCCCCGAAAATTGAATGTCCACTCCATTATTTTCGGCTTCTTCCAGATTATAGGGTTGATGATCCAATAAAATAATCGGTTTCGACTTATCCAATGAATCGGTCAACATGGCAAGAGGCTTACGGTTTGGGTTCGATTTATCATCGCGCCCTACCACATAGAACATACTATCAATTAAAACAGCAGAATCTCTGATTAGTTTAATGCCTGATTCTTCTATAAATTTGGCAGATGCCGCAGCCCCGCTTATATATTCATGGTTGCCCATAACGGTATATACTCCATATTTCGATTTTATCTTCCTCAAGTCCTCCGACATATTCTGAGCTATCAAAGGCCTTAGGCTACTATCTATAATATCTCCTGCAATCAATACAATATCAGGATTCTCTTTATTAATAAGTTCCACCCATTGTTGAAGTTCTCTTTTCCCGATTCCATAACCGAGGTGCATATCACTGAGAGCTACTATGGTCAGAGAATCTCCGTCACCTATATTCTTTGTTATCTCAATAGGTAAATCTACACGTTCTTTTATCCGGTATTTCAGGTATCCGCATAGCATCAGCAAACCGATAAAGCCTACCGTAAGACCGAAGCTCAACCAATTGTCCTTTGTATATTGATTCAGCGTATCTCTTGGCACAAGACGGGATGCACGGATCAAATCGGTTAGCAAATTGAATATGAAAAAGTAAAGAAATATAAAAAGCCAAGAGGTTCCGATTGTATATAAAACAGAAGTCACTGAAACCGGAAAATGTTCACCGGCCAGAAATAGAAGAAATATAGACCCAACCAGTATCACAGCTATCCCGATCAGCAACGAACGGGTTATGGCATTTAAGGGAATTACAGTCCAAGCCCTGTAAAAAACATAATAATTACCTGCTAAAAAAAGCGAAAGGAAAACGATAAAAAAAAGATACTTCATGATTAATCAGTTACAAGTAATTAGTTACGAGTTACAAGCTTGTTTTTTTAGAGAATGTAAAAAAAGAGTAACTATAAGGTTACTCTTTCTATTTTGGAGGGAATAAGGATTATCTCCTGCTTCCCAGTGCGATAAAGATATAATATATAAGAGTTGCCAAAGAACCTAAAGCAGCTACAACATAAGTATATGCAGCCCATTTTAGAGCGTCTTTCGCTTTATCCTTATTAGAATCTCTTACAATACCGGCAGTATTAAGCCATACTAATGCACGATTACTAGCATCAATTTCAACAGGTAATGTTACAAAACTAAAGATTGTAGTCATTGCAAACAAACCTATACCTATCCATATCAATATAGGAAAAGTATTAATCATAAAAATACCTGCCAGCAATACCCACATCACCCATTTAGATGCAAAACTAACTGTTGGCACCAAAGCCGATCTTAATGTCAAAGGTCCATAGGCTTTTGCGTGCTGTACAGCATGACCGCATTCGTGAGCTGCAACTGCTGCTGCCGCTACACTATTGCTATGGTATACACCTTCACTCAGATTCACAGTCTTATTGCCCGGATTGTAATTATCCGTCAGCATTCCCTGAGTAGAAATAACCTGCACATCATATATTCCATTATCGTGTAACATCTTCAATGCAACATCTCTACCTGTCAGACCGCTATCTAATGGCACTTTTGAGTATTTTTTAAATTTGCTTTGCAAAGTAGCCGATACAATCCAACCTCCTAAAGCAATTATACCAAATAAAATCCATCCGTAAAACATAATCTTATTATTTTAATTAAGGTCTCAGACCTGTTTATAACTTTGGCTGGCATAAGTACAACTGATAGTTATAACCGAATTATTTTGTATAATACTTATTGTTACTTAATAGCCTTTTTTACCTTATAATTATCTCTATCAAAAGATATGCCAAAGATAAACATATTAATTGTTTGTAAATTTGATAATTACTTAAAAAAGGCTAATCACGGATTCACACGAAATACTGGCGTTTAATAGTCTGATCACGATCAGGACCTACCGACACTATACTGATGGTAACATTTAATTCTTCTTCCAAAAAATTGACATACTCTATAAATTCCTGAGGAAATTCTTCCTCACTCTGCATTTTTGTCATGTCCAGATTCCAACCCGGTAGTTCTTTATATACAGGTTTTACATTATCTCCAATTTCGAAAGGAAACTCTGTTGTTTGTTTTCCGTCAATTTCATAAGCCACACATGCCTTGATAGTTTTAAACGTATCCAACACATCACTTTTCATCATGATCAACTGAGTTACTCCGTTTATCATTATAGCATAGCGAAGTGCAACCAGGTCAATCCATCCACAACGACGAGGGCGTCCTGTTACCGAACCGAATTCAAAACCTAATTTACGAAGTTCGTCTCCGGTCTCGTCAAATAATTCTGTAGGGAAAGGGCCGCTTCCCACTCTTGTACAATATGCTTTAAAGATACCGAATACCTCTCCAATATTGCTAGGAGAAATACCCAAGCCGATACAAGCTCCGGACGATATTGTATTAGATGAAGTAACAAATGGATAAGAACCAAAATCAATATCCAACATAGTACCTTGAGCACCTTCTGCTAATACTGACTTATTTTTAGACAATGCTTTATTTATATAATACTCACTGTCTACAAATGTAAATTCCTTTAGTTTCTCGACACCGCTAAACCATTCTTTTTCGACTTCAACTAAAGAACTGCAATCGAAATTATACTGATTCAAAATATCCAAATGTCGGGTTCTGACTTGTTGGTATTTCTCATCGAAACCACACAAAAGATCTCCGACTCTCAGACCTCCACGACCTACCTTTTCGGTATATGTTGGACCGATACCTTTGCCCGTTGTTCCTATTTTCGAATCGCCTTTTGCTTTTTCATAACAAGCATCTAACAAACGATGTGTAGGTAAAATAAGATGAGCTTTTTTAGATATAAGCAAACGTTTAGTCAGATCATGTCCTGATTTCTCCAAAGATTCAACTTCTCCTTTGAATAAGGCTGGATCAAGAACAACGCCATTACCTATGATATTGACTTTATCTCCTTGAAAAATTCCCGAAGGAACCGATCTTAAAACATATTTTTCACCTTCGAATTCGAGCGTATGCCCTGCATTAGGTCCTCCCTGAAAACGGGCTACCACTTCATACTTCGGAGTCAATACGTCCACTATTTTGCCTTTACCTTCGTCACCCCATTGTAACCCCAGTAGTACATCTGCTTTCATTTCTTTTTATTGGTATTTATTTTATTTTTTCTGTCTTTTTGTTTTTCTTCTCTGCTTGTTGCCTTTCTTTTAAACACTTTGCGCATGTACCATATATATACATACTGTAATATGCTATTTTAAATTTAGCAAACCTTTTTTGCTGAGTCTGAGTAAAAGGATTGGCATTCTTATATTCTTTTACTTTTCCACATGTTGTACAAATCAGATGGTCATGATTTTCGGCTCCGTATATACGTTCGTACTGAGAAATATTCTCTCCGAACTGATGCTTTACAAGCAAGCCACAGTCTAAAAGTAATTCGATTGTATTGTACAATGTCGCTCTGCTTACCCTGATACTGTGGGTGTTCATTGTTTGAAAAAGTGAGTCGACATCAAAATGTCCTTTTGTGGAGTAGATATGATCAAGTATGGCAAAACGTTCGGGTGTCTTACGATGTTTATGCTGATTGAGGTATTCAGTAAACTTATTTAAAACTTGTTCTTTTATCTTCTGATTGTCCATTTTACCAGATCAAGAATAGCAAATATACGTTTTTTTGATGAGATCACATAATCTAAAAAAAGAATAGGTGATCGTTTTTCGATCACCTATTCTTTTTTAGATTCTATTTGTACTTTTAATTATTCATCAAACCAAACTTTATCTGTCATCACATCAACACTCGGTGTATTTGGATTTGCAGAAGCTTCATCCGGAGAATACGTCCATCTTCTCATTAGTTTTGCAGGAGAAGCGTTTCTTGGTATGGGCAATTCGGGTACCTCAAATCCTTCTTTTCCTGAACGACGCCATTGAGTAAAGGCTTCTAAAGGACGATCCATAAAATCAATCCATTGTTGCAAATGAATTTCTCTCACTGGATCACTCAAAGTAGTCAAATCTGATAAATTCTCTGAAACATACTTATTGATATCTGCATCAGTAACCTCATAATATTTCATAGCTGCAATCATCGCTTGTTTATATAATTGATTAGCTTTAGATATATCTTTTGCAACCCCTAAACCTCTGGCATATGCCTCAGCTTCTAAAAATAATTGCTCTTGGTAAGAAAAGAACAATTCGGGAGATTTAGCTCTAAAAACAAATGAACTAACCAAGGCAGTCTGTCCGGTAACGGCCTCATCGTTGGCACCTATACCTATAAATGTAGCTGCTGATACTCCTTTGTCGAAATATTTTGGCAAGCGAGGATCATTTTTCGCATTCAGTGGGTCAACAACCAATTTATTCGCAAAAAATTCGATATTTACCCCATTCGTATACTTTTTAAAATATCTGAATTTGGGATTTTCTTTATCAGCAGCGTCTTCAAATGGTATTTTAAAATCTCCGGCAGAAGAATTAATCATTTTATTCGCATTCAATAGATTTGCAATCATTGTAGTTTTGGAAGGGTCTTTATCGACCATTACCATTGCAATTCTGAACTTGAGTGAATTTGCATATCGTACCCATTTATCCAAATCGCCCCCATAAGCCAAATCATACTTTGTCATTGTCAATCTGCTATTTACATCTATTTGAGCAATAGCTTGGTCCAATAAAACGATAAGACCTTCTAAAATATCTTTTTGGGTATCAAATTTAGGGTAATCGATTGCAATGTTCCAACCTTCCGAATATGGGATATCACCGTGCAATATTGTTGCAGTATATACTAAATGTGCAAAATTTATTTTACACTGTGCCGCAACATTGGGTCTGGCAGGCGATGCACTTTCAGCTATTTTAATTGCTTGTTGCAAGTTTGCTCCGCTACTTGCATAAAAAACTTTCCAAGTATTACCTAATGAATATGGGCTGATGTCATAAACATTCACATTGCCCCATCCCTTACTTCCACCCGTAGATTGTGTTTGTCCCCCCCAAACTAACGGGAAGTACAAATCACCGCTACAGCGATTTGCTGCCCAACTCATCATGGCATAATTATACAGAACATCCGGATCAACCTCGGTTGCTTTATTAGGATCTGTATTAATATCCAGCCAGCTATCACATGATGCTGTACTCATCGTTAAGACGACTGATAGTACGATATAATATATTTTTCTCATAATTAATCTTCGTTAATATTAAAAACTCAAACGGATATTAACCCCTAAAGACTTAGTTGTAGGAACACTATTGAACTCGACACCTTCTCCTGCAGAATTAACTCCAAACATACTTGATTCGGGATCAATATGAGGTACATGGTCGTTTATGATCCACAAGTTTCGTCCTTCAAGGGCAACCTCTGCATTTTGTAATAACAAACCTCTTATCCAAGATTTAGGTAATTGATACCCCACTCTTAGTTCTCTTAGTTTTACATAAGAAGCATCAAACACAGAACCTTCGGTATTGGAAGCATTTGCTATATGTCTCCAATAATCCTGCATATTAGCTACAGGTATATTATTGGGAACATAATTACCGCTTGCATCAAGAATAACACCTTTATCAATGAAAGTTTCACCTCTATTGGCTGACGTTTCTGCTGCAACTCCATTAGCACGCAAAGAAGATACTGTTCCCGAATACATTAGACCACCTTTTCTGAAATCAAGAAGAAAACTTAAACTGACTCCTTTATAAAAGAATGAATTATTGATACCCATAGTCCATTTTGGAGCAACATCTCCAATACGTTGACCTTTCTTGATTTTTCTTAAGCCGGTTGTTTCATCAATTACAATCTGCCCATCTTCATTTCTCTCCCATATAGTACCATACATACCGAAAGCCTCTCCTTTCCTTGCTTGTATTTGCAGACCCGACCATCCACTAGCCAAATTATAAATAAGATCAGGATTACCCGCAACTAGTTTCTCAACGGTCTGTTTATTTTTAGCATAATTAAGATCGATGTTCCATTCAAAATCACGAGTCCTTACAGGAACTAAGTTCAATGCCAATTCAATACCTTTGTTACGAACCTCTCCAATATTTACTTTTTTTGCAAAAAATCCTGTTGACAAAGGAACATCAACCGAAACAATCTGGTCTTTTGTTGAAATATAATAATACGTAAAATCGACTCCGATTCTATTATTTAAAAACTTCAAGTTAGTACCAATTTCAAATGAAACTTGGTTTTGAGGTTTCAGATTTTCAGGAGGATATACTCTTGGTATTGAAAACCCTAACAATCCACTGTTTGGAAATGATCCACTCAAGCTGTATTGTGCATAATAAGTAGTAGCAGGAGTATATACAAAATCTAATTGATATGGATCTTCATCACTACCTACATTTGCCCAACTCGCTCTAACATTACCAAAACTAAGAATCTTCTTATTTTCCATCAATTCCGAAAAAACAAAACTCGAGCTTACCGATGAGTAAAAATAAGATCTGTTATTTTTAGGCAAGGTCGAACTCCAATCGTTCCGACCGGTTACATTCAAATACAAAAAGTTACGATAAGCCAAACCGGCATCTCCATAAATACCCATCAAACGTTTTCGCGAAGAACTTGCCGTATTTATAACACTTGCCGCATTTGCAGGGTTATAAAGCTCATCTACGGTTAAATCCTTAGCATCCAGAATATCTCTTTTTGCTGTACGTTGA
Source organism: Indolivaga alginatilytica (assembly GCF_003201355.1). Taxonomy (GTDB): domain Bacteria; phylum Bacteroidota; class Bacteroidia; order Bacteroidales; family Dysgonomonadaceae; genus Dysgonomonas_A; species Dysgonomonas_A alginatilytica. The sequence goes on along the minus strand of NZ_QICL01000002.1, from coordinate 66,917 downwards.
TAGATATTATGTCCACCTATCACTTTCAATTCCAGATCTGAGTTCAATGATCTTGTTAATGTAACCAGAAAATCGTTATTTATTACCTGATTGTAAATATTATCATCCTGATAGCTACCTTTTAAATCGCCAAAAGTACCTTGACTTGTTACTTGTCTGCGTTTTTCATTGTAAAAGTCAATACCTAAATTGTTTGAAATAGTAATCCACTCAACAGGCTTATAAGTAAGCATTTCATTTGCAACTACCCTTTCGAGAGAAGCTGTAAACTTATTTCTTTTTAGTATCCAATATGGGTTATTTGATTTACCATCAGATGATACCCCATTTTGCTCTCCTGTTTCAGCGTCACGCCAATTGTTTTTTAATGTATGTATATCTAGATTTCGAGGCAAAGAATTCACTACGTCGGCTAATACATTCGGGTTATTCGAACTTTGCGACGGACGCCCGTGGGTTGAAGTTGTATTATATGAGAATATTGTTCTTGAAGTAAGTTTCTTACTAAAATTGTATCCTACATTAGCATTAAATGTATATCGGTTCATTTCGGTATTTGGTATAATACCTGTTTGATTTAAAGCTGTCAAACCGATCCTGTAATCTGCTTGCTCCGACCCGCCGGCCAAAGCTATACTATTTATATAGGTTTTCCCTGTTTCGTAAAAATCCTTTACGTTATCTTCATAAGCTTGAAGCGAAGTTTCCTGACCTAAGAAATTAGTTACTTTTTGACCCTGAATTTTAGCACCCCATCCATTGGAATATTTCAGATCATAATCTCCATAAGTTCCTTGCGAATATTCATTCTGAAAATCAGGCAACCTCAAAACACTATCAAATCTTGTAGAACTATTAACTTCAACACTAAGTTTAGAGCCTTTAGTCCCTTTTTTAGTCGTTATAATTATAGCACCGTTTTTAGCTCTTGCACCATACAATGCTGTAGCCGCAGCACCTTTCAATACTGTCATAGACTCAACATCATCAGCATTTATATCTCCGGCTCTGTTGCCATTATCGACACTACCTGCAACAACATTATTTGAAGCACTACCTTGAGATCCATTATCGATAGGCATTCCATCAATTACGAACAAAGGTTGGTTATTTCCATCTAAAGAGTTAGCACCTCTTATTATAATCTTAGAAGACCCCCCTAAGGTACCAGAAGCTCCGGTAACTCTAACTCCGGCAACTTTTCCAGCAAGAGAATTAATTACATTAGACTCTCTAGCCTTTAATAATTCATCAGCCTTAAGAGTTGATACAGAGTAACCTAAGGATTTTTCATTACGAGAAATCCCCATTGCTGTAACAACAACTTCATCCATTAATCTGGAGTCGTTTTCCATGACGATTCTCAGATTTGTTCCGGCAGCAACCTCTTTGGTTTTCATACCAATAAGAGAAATCACCAGCGTTTTTCTATCTGATGGAATATTCAAAGAGAAATTGCCATCTACATCGGTTACTGTTCCCACAGTTGTACCTTTAGCTACGACTGAAGCTCCAATCACGGTTTCTCCGGTATCATCCAAGATTGTACCTGAAACACGTGTAGTTTGAGCTACTGATAACCCGACACTTGCGATTATGCAAGCCAAAATCATTATCAATTTTTTCATAAACACTACTTTAAATTACTCAATTATTTTAATATCAATCAATTACCTTAGAATCCAAAGAAAACTATTTACATTATTTCACAATGGGAGAGGCAAATGTATGTTTTTTTCACAAAATATACAAAATATCCAATGTTAAATGTTAGTTTTTCTTTATTTTAAAAAGAGAATAGATATATAGAAAGAGAAATTAAGATGCTTTTAAGGATCAAAGAATCAAAAAACACATCAAATTGTCAATAAAAACCGATATGTATATTTATGCAAACAAAAAGCCGTTGATTAAAAAAATCAACGGCCTGTATTACAACCTGTTATTGAGACAAAGTAAACTACAGAACAGTTTAGGCTGTTAATATATAACAAATTAAAGTTTTAGAACTTAATGTTTTTATACAATAATCGACACTCATATGCTTCATTTAACCGAAGTAACAAAGATCCCCGATCAAGTATCTTTGAGAGATCATTTGGATAAAAAACAGAAAAAATAGAGAATAACGATTCGTCATCGAAAGATTCAATACATAATTGAAAGTTTTCTTTATCACCATTCTCCATATATAATAACGCTAATTTCTCATGAGCAACAACAGACTCTGTCATTTCGAACAACCTTTGTTGACATTCAATAGCATTTAGCAACTCATCTTTGCGAAGATATACAGCCACAAGCTTCTCCAATACCTCTTCTGCGCTTTCTTCACTAAGAGAAAGAGCCTTTTTATAAAAAATCTCAGCACCCGATGGAATATTCAGTTTCAGATATACTTCTCCTGCAATCATATTTACATCGAAAGAATCCGAGTCCCCGTTTAATGCCTTATCGATAAACTCCACAGCTTCGTCAATTTTACCTTGCAACAGATAAACATGGGCTTTTTTAGCCATAGATTCGGGAGTCTCTCCTACATATTCTTCATATGAGAATAATGCTTTTAAAACATCGCCATATTGCTCCAGACTCATGTAGCATTCAGCTAGAGACAGGTACAGCAGACTTTCTTCCGGTGACATCCGTATACATTCCTTCAACATTTCAACCGCCTCTTCCGAACGTTCCGAAAGCAGCAGACAATGCGCCTTAAGTTTTAGTATATTGATATTTGTCTCATCTAAAGCGAGAGCAAAATCAAAAGCATCTATAGCTTTCTCAAAATCCTCTTCCAGGGAATATAATTTACCTAGCATCACCCAAGTATCCACCGAATAAGGATCTATATCTAAAATTTGGTTACATACAACAATTGCAGAAGCAAAATCTGACCTCACTTCATAGGCATATGCAAGGTCATTCAGGACTTCCATATTACCGGGATCATACTCCAGACTCTTTTCGAAATAGAGTATAGCCTCATCATAATATTCCGCTTCAACATAAAGGAAACCCAACTCGGACAAAATCACATCCAAATCGGTATCTTCATCGCTAAGGATTTCGGCTGTCAACTCATACGCTTCGGCATATAGATCGAGATTCAACAAACATTCTATTTTCAGCAGATAAAGTTCAAAATCATACGATGAGAAACGAGAATTCAAGTAATGCAATGCTGTGGTATATTTTGCATCATATACGAGATATTTACCATACCTCAACATCAACGACTCATTATCCGGATGAATACTTAGCCCAAGATCTACTATTTCTCTGGCTGTTTCAATATCATCCAACTTATCATAGTACTCTGCCAAGTCGTCATATTCATCGGCATCAAAGTACACACTCTTTCCCGTCAAAAGCATCTGCTCGTAACGGGAAAGTAAATCAGAGATATTTCGTTCTTCCATAAGACAATTTGTTATTATTTATATAAATACAAACAAATATTGTGCTACATTTTACAAAACAACAGGTTTTATCATACCTGCTATACTAATTAAGGGTAACCCTTATTTATCTTTCATCTTACTCCATGAATCTTTTAATGTAACTGTTCGGTTAAACACTAAATGATCTGGCGTAGAATCGGGATCCAGATTAAAATAACCGATACGTTGAAATTGAAAGTGATCGTAAGCTTTAGCTTCCTTCAAATAAGACTCTGCTTTACAATTCGTTTTCACAATCAAAGATTCCGGATTAAGAAAATCTCTAAAATCTCCTTCTTTTTCATCTGCCGGATTTTCCGAGACAAAAAGGCGGTCATATAAACGAACTTCTATATCAATAGCGTCGCTTGTCGATACCCAATGGATTGTCCCTTTTACTTTCCGGTTACTTTCTGCCATACCACTCTTGGTCAACGGATCGTATTCAGCATATACTTCTATAACATTTCCCGCTTCATCATGTTTACATCCTGTACATTTTATTATATAACCATGTTTCAAACGGACTTCCTGTCCGGGAGTAAGACGGAAGTATTTCTTGGGAGCATCCTCCAAAAAATCATCTCTTTCTATATACAACTCACGAGAGAAGACAACCGAGTGATTTCCTGAATTTTCATCTTCCGGATTATTCTGAGCAGTAAGTACCTCTGTTTCTCCTTCGGGATAATTTGTCAGAATCAGCTTTATCGGATCGATAACAGCCGAAACACGCGTTGCTCTTTTATTAAGATCTTCACGAATAGCATATTCTAACAGTGCAAAATCGATCATGCCATCGTATTTGGTATAACCAATCCGATCAATAAAATTATGTATTGCCTCCGGCGTATATCCTCTTCTTCTGAATCCACTTATAGTAGGCATACGCGGATCGTCCCATCCGTTTACAAATCCTTCTTTTACCAATTGCAACAGTTTTCGCTTACTCATCATTGTATAAGTAAGGTTCAAACGGTTGAATTCGTATTGAGCAGGTCTGTATTCATTTGTAGCCAATTGATCTATAAACCAATCGTACAAAGGACGGTGAACAACAAATTCTAATGTGCAAATAGAATGGGTAACTCCCTCAAAATAGTCGCATTGTCCATGTGCAAAATCGTACATAGGATAAGCATACCATTGGTTGCCTGTACGATGATGGGCTTGCTTGATTATTCTATATATAATAGGATCTCTAAAATGCATATTAGATGAAGCCATATCTATTTTGGCTCTTAATACCATGCTACCTTCTTCGAAGACTCCCTGATTCATTTTCTCGAACAAGTCAAGATTTTCCTCTATCGGGCGATTTCGGTACGGACTATCGGTACCGGCTTGAGTAGGTGTACCTTTTTGTTTTGCTATCTCTTCTGCCGATTGCTCATCAATATAAGCTTTCCCTTCTTTGATTAATTGAACAGCAAAGTCCCATAACTTAGGGAAATAATCGGACGCATAATAAACATTTGCCCACTCAAAACCCAGCCATTTAATATCTTCCATTATCGCATCAACGTACTCTACGTCTTCTTTGACAGGATTAGTATCATCAAACCGAAGATTACAAATGCCGTTGTATTTCTGTGCTAAACCAAAATCTAAACAAATTGCCTTTGCATGTCCTATATGTAAATAACCATTCGGCTCAGGTGGGAAACGAGTCTGAATGCGTCCTCCATCTTTTCCTTCTTTTAAGTCTTTCTCAACTATTACTTCTATGAAGTTTAGACTTTTCTTTTCTTCTGTTGGCGTTATTTCTGACATTTGCTTATTTCGGTTATGTTCTGTTTTTAATTAAGGTCTCAGCCCTTTTTATTTCTTTAGCTAGTAATACAAATATAATTAGTTACAGCTTTTAATACAGTATTAAATATCCTGCACTATTTATTCGGGTGCCGAGTCTGATCCCGACGATGTGGTTTGAGTCTTCTGATCTTCTATGACTGCACTCTCTGCCAGAAAACTACTATATAATTGGTAAAACTCTTCAAATTTCCCATTCTGTCTATACTTATTCATGATAGCCTGGACATCATTATACAAATTTCCTGCAGTACTCAGATCATTCTCCATGGCTGCGGTATTGGATAACATCGACAACTCTGCAGCTTTATGAGCATCATCTTGTATGCTCGGTTCTGAACAAGCCAGAAAGAACAAACTAAAAAAGATGCCAAATAACAAAATTAACTTAGATAGGTTCATTTTTATATTTTCTTTTTTGCAAAGATAAATAATTTCAATACAAACTGCATAGAATTACAAAAGGGAAGTTGCATTTATGTATAAGAGTATGCATTTCATAGAACCCAACTCTTATTAATAGATAATATTTATACCCAATACCTAGATTAAGCTATAATTGACATACAATATCATTATTTATGGTGATTGACTCTAAAGTCTCGAATCTTGAACTTTGCAACTCTTTTCTAATTTATATCAATTTTAACTAAACAATAAATAAAAACCATGTTCAAAAAAGTCTATTTTTCACTCTTCTTGCTTTTCATATGTATAACATATGCTTCAGCACAAAGAGTGAGAGGAAATGTTTATGATGAAAACGGAGATCCTCTCGTTTCAGCAACGATTGTGATTGAGGGAACTAATTATTCGACTCTTACAAACGATGAAGGAGAATTCAGATTTAGAAATCTTCCTAAAGGTACATTTACTATAGTAGCAAGTTTTATTGGATACAATTCAAAAAGACAAGAAGTAGTAATAACAGAACATTCACAGCAGACTCTTCGCTACGATTTACAAGGAAGTAATACGCTTAGCGAGGTTGAAGTTTTCGGAGAACGTTTTAAGCAACCCGCAAAGCTGGATATAATTACGCGTATGCCATTACGCCCAAGCGAACAAATACAAACTATATCTGTAATTTCGGAAAAAGTGATCGCTGAACAAGGAGCCTTGACCATCACAGATGCACTGAGAAATGTACCGGGAGTAACCCTGTTCGGGTCATACGGTGGTGTGAAAGAAAGTATGTCGGCTCGTGGATTCCGTGGTATCCCTGTTTTAAAGAATGGAGTACGTATAGATTCCCAATTCCAAACAGCGGCAGGTGTAGCCGATATGCAGGGAGTAGAGAGCATACAGATGATAAAAGGGTCGGCAGCCGTAACACAAGGGGTTATTTCCGACTTGGGCAACGCCGGCGGGGTTATCAATGTAGTTACCAAAACACCTAAATTTATCAATGCCGGTCAAGTTGATTTAAGAGCAGGTAGCTGGGGACAATTCCGCCCGACGTTTGATGTTCAGTCTGTACTAAACAAAAGCAAAACAGCAGCATTTCGAATAAACGGAGCCTACGAAAGGGCAGACAACTACAGGCCTGTAGTATCTATGAGCAGAGTTTATATAAATCCCTCTTTCGAATGGCGTCCGGATGGTAAGACTGTGGTTAATCTCGAACTTGATTACCTGAATGAAAACAGAACACCTGTAACCAGTACCGTTAATTTAGCAGCAGATAGTGTTGAAGCATTATACGATATGCCACATAATAAATTTCTCGGTTTTGAGAATGATAATGTGAATACCGAAGTAACTACATATTCTGCTCGGCTTAATCGCCAGCTAACCGATAATCTAAGTATCAGGGCAGCCTATTTCGGTTCATCCTACAATGTAGACAATACAAGTACAGGGCTTGCTGTTTCGGATAAGAAGAATTATAATAAAAGACAAAGAAGCTTATCACGTAATCTTCGGGATGACAATAACTCTACATTCCAATTAGACTTCATAGGTAAAGATGTTTATACCGGAACGATAAAGCATACATTTCAGCTTGGTTTCGATTACAGAATAGCTGAAGCTACTACACGAAATCTAGGGTCTGTAAAAATTGATGTTATAGATGTAACTGCGAATAATATTAATAATTCGCGACAAGACACGACATTTAAAAACCCCGAAAGTGTAACTCCTGCAATCAATAAATATACCACATACGGATTTATGGGGCAGGAAGTCATGACGATCAACAAGTACCTGAAAGCGATATTGGGCGTGCGCTATAGCAGCATATCAACCATAAATGCTCTAGCTACAGGAACATCCGATGCAGGACCAACTATTGAAGATGCGTGGGACCCAATGTTAGGTATCATGATCACCCCTCTTAAGAACGTAAATGTTTTCGGTTCATATACCACAAGCACAAGTTTGAGAAATGCAGGATATATCCTAAACGATAGCATTACGAGAGCAGGAGCTTCTAAAACAACACAATTCGAGGTAGGTATTAAATCTGATTGGCTAAACAACAGACTACGTTTCAATTTCACTTATTTCAATATTCTTACCGATAATTTAGCGAATCCCTATTATGAAGAAGGAGCAACTGTAGCTTCCGACTTCTTTCTAAAAGCAGGTAACTTAAGAAGAGATGGTATTGAAGTTGAATTGAACGGACGTGTTCTTGAGAATCTTCAGGTAATGCTAGGGTATGCGTATCTAAATGCCAGATATCAAGATAGTCCTTCTTTTAAAAACGGATCAGCACCCATGAACGCCCCTAGGCACACAGCTAATGCATGGGCACAATATGAGGTCAACAGAGGTGTTTTGAAAGGTTTTTCAATAGGAGCAGGAGCGTACTATGTAGGGGAGCGTCCTGTTAATGACTTTTCATTACAACCTGACGGACATGGATCTTTAATTGGTTCCAGACCTTTTGATATGCCTGCTTTTACCACAGTAGACGTACAGCTGTCTTATACTTACGGTCCTGTAACGACTCGTGTATTCTTCAATAATGTATTTGATGAGTTAGGTTACAATTCTTATTATCGTGGCGGATACATAAATCAGATTGACCCTCGCAATTTTTCAGCTATCGTATCTTATCAGTTCTAAAAAGATAAAGGCTAAAATCTATAAATAAAAACAGTCCGCTAATTATAGCGGACTGTTTTTTTAATCACCATTAATAGTGATTAAGATCATAGAAATTCATCATTTATTGCGATTGCCCGATAATGAGTTTAGGTCTATCTTTGCTCATGTTATAATATAAATATACGACTTTAAATATAACTTACTGACTTAATGACAAAGTGTATCCGATGTTTTGAATAACCATTCATAACATCGGTTCATTTTTTTATGTCACTGATTTTTTTATTGCTTTCATATGAGCGTAATCAAAGCTCATACATCAAATTTTAAATTTTACTTAAGCTCAATGACAACCAGAAAATTTTTCAAAAAAGTACACTTATGGCTATCTCTCCCCGTAGGTTTAATAATTACAATAATTTGTATAACAGGTGCTATCCTCTCATTTGAAACAGAAATACTCGAATCGTACTATCCTGAACGTTATTTCGTAAAAGAAGTAAAAGAAACAAAAATTCCGGTAGATCAACTTATACCTATTGTCAACGCACAACTCAAAGATAATACAGTGGCAAGCATAAAAGTAAGCTCAAATCCCGAAAGAACTTACGTAGCATCACTTACCGATGGATTCCGCATCTCGGCTTTTGTAGATCCATACACAGGCGATTTGAAAGGAACATATAGTTTCAGAGACAGCTTTTTCTTCACCATGATGTCATTACACAGATGGCTGATGGACGGATCACGCACATGGGGCAAATATACTGTTGGTATTACCACTATATTATTTGTATTTATCCTTATAAGTGGCCTTGTATGGTGGTTCCCTACTGACAAAAAGAAACTGAAAAGCCGATTTACTATCAAGACAAAATCAGGACTCAAACGATTCCTCCACGATATCCATGTTAGCCTTGGTATATACGTCTGCATATTTCTTTTAATATCGGCACTAACCGGATTAATGTGGTCTTTTGAATGGTATCGAAATGGGGTCTGCAAACTCTTCGGGGTAGAAATTCCTGCCGAAAAAGGAGGCAAAGAAGGTAAAGGCGGAGGAGGCAAGGGCAATAAAGAAGATAAGAAGCCCAGAGAAATCAATTATCAATCGTGGCAAGCAGCCTTGGATAACTTAACTAAACAAGTACCAAATAACGAATATATAATAATATCAGACGGGGCGGCTACTGTTTTAGACAAATCTGCACCACATCTGAGAGCTACAGATAAGTATTCTCTGGACAACGTTTCCGGCGAAGTTTTAAAAACCGATCTTTTTGCCGAGCAGAAATCTGTATCTAAAATAATGTCATGGGCATATGCACTACACGTAGGAGCAGTTGGTGGGATTGTAATACGTATTCTTACATGCTTAGCTTGTATTATAGGTGGGACGTTACCTCTTACGGGATATTATATGTTTTATAGAAAGAACTTAAAGAAATCAAAGAAGAAAAGACCCATAGCCTCTGCATCTTAAACTAAGATAAAAAACGGATACGAAAGACATATACAGTATCCTAAAGGTATTAGACAATCTGTAAATATTCCTTCTAGGATATAGAAGGAATATTTAACATTTGCAGCAAACTTCAAAACAAACACTAATTAACAACAGTCGCGATGAAGAAATTATTTATTTTATTATTCGTTGCAACATCAGTTATCCTTGCTTAGTCTATAGAATGGATATGAAATAAGGATTGCAATTCTACATAAAAGGTTTTTAAACCCGACTCAAAAAAGAGATGAAGTCGAATCTCCTTATCCTAAGCTTTTATAAAAGTGAATCAATCTTTTGTGATATTTCATTGTTTTTGATTACTTTCGCACGGTTAAAACATCAATCGACAAATCGATTTTTATTTATGTTTTTAAGACTATATGAGTAAACAGGAAAAGAAAAAAGGGAAAAATACAAGTAATAAGTCCAATAAGATTGTTAAATTTCTGTGGATAGTATTCATAGCCATAATACTATGTACTGCTTCAATCTTCACACTCATTGCCACAGGTGCAATAGGTTATACTCCGCCTATTGAAGACCTTGAAAATCCTATTGATAAATATGCTTCTCAGGTATACTCCGGAGATAATGAATTACTGGGAACATATTCTCAAAGTAAAGAAAACAGAATCTATTCGAGTTACGACGAATTATCCCCCTATCTGGTAGAGGCTCTGGTTGCCACCGAAGATGCCCGTTTCTACGGACACTCGGGAATAGATGTATATGCCGTAGGGCGTGCAGTTGTTAAACGTGTTATTTTCCAGCAGGAAAGTGGAGGTGGAGGTAGTACCATCTCTCAACAATTAGCAAAACAACTATACTCTCCACCCGTTGATGATGTTATCGACAGGGTTCTGCAAAAACCAATAGAATGGGTTATTGCAGTACAACTGGAGAGAAATTATACAAAAGAAGAAATTATCAATTTGTATCTCAACAAATTTGACTTCCTTAATAATGCAGTCGGCATTCAGTCGGCAGCAAAGGTCTACTTTAATAAAAAGCCGAAAGACCTTACAGTAGAAGAGGCTGCAACACTTATCGGAATGTGTAAGAACCCTTCACATTTCAACCCTAAAAGAAGACCTGACGCCACAAAAGGGCGTCGGAATGTGGTACTGGAGCAGATGTACAAATCGAACTACATCACTAAAGCCGAGCTAGACTCTTTAAAACAATTACCTCTCACTCTAGACTATGTACGAGTAGACCATAAAGACGGTTTAGCACCTTATTTCCGTGAATACTTACGGCAAGTAATGACGGCAAAAAAACCCGATCCCGATAATTATGCATCATGGCAAAAAGAACAATATAGTCTGGATTCTCTATCATGGGAAACCGACCCTTTATACGGATGGTGCAATAAAAATAAAAAAGCAGATGGCAAACCATATAGTTTATATACCGACGGTTTAAAAATATATGCAACCATAGATTCAAAGATGCAAACCTATGCTGAAGAAGCTATGAAAGAGCATCTAGGCAAAGACCTGCAACCTTTATTCGACAAAGAGAAAAAAGGACGCTCTTATGCTCCATTCTCTTCAAGCGTTGCAAAGCAAGCCGATTCTTTGATCTACAAATCAATGAAGGTATCGGATCGTTACCGCAACATGAAAAAAGAAGGTTATTCCGAAAGCGAAATAGTGAGAGTCTTCAAACAACCTGCCGACATGAAAGTATTTTCATGGTCGGGAGACGTTGATACGACAATGACCCCATGGGATTCGATACGCTATCACAAGGGTTTTCTTCGTGCCGGATTTATGGCTATGGAACCGGCAAACGGGCAGGTTAAAGCCTATGTCGGCGGGATAGATTTTAAATTCTTCCAATACGACATGGTAAATATAGGACGCAGACAAATAGGTTCTACAATAAAACCATTCCTGTACACATTGGCTATGGAAGAGGGCATGACGCCTTGTGATCAGATGCTCCACGTGCAGCAGGTACTTATTACGGAAGATGGCAAAGAGTGGATTCCACGTAATGCCAACTCGGCTAGGATAGGAGAAATGGTATCCATCAAATGGGGATTACAGAATTCCGATAACTGGGTAACAGCTTATCTGATGAAACAAACGTCACCTTATTCTTTTGTACGTACACTTCACTCTTTCGGTATTACCGGGAAAATCGATCCTGTAGTATCCTTAGCTTTAGGTACTCCTGATGTGTCGGTTGCCGAAATGGCAGGAGCTTATACCGCTTTCGTCAATAAAGGAATCAGATCACTACCCACATATGTAACCCGCATAGAGGATACTCATGGAAATGTTATAGCAAACTTCGAGCCTCGAATGAAGGAAGTATTCAACGAGTTGACTTCCGTAAAAATGCTGGATATGCTTCGGGCCGTTATGGACGGAGGTACAGGTGGACGAATAAGATGGAGATATAACTTACGGGGGCCCATGGGAGGTAAAACAGGTACAACCCAGAACAACTCCGATGGTTGGTTTATGGCATTTACTCCAAGGTTAGTAACAGCCTCATGGGTAGGAGGTGAAGACCGTTCTATACACTTCGACAGAACAGCTCAGGGACAAGGAGCGAGCATGGCTCTTCCTATTTTCGGATTGTTTATGCAAAAAGTATATGCTGATCCAACATTGGGATATTCGACAGAAGACCAATTCAGTAAGGTTGCGGGAAATCCAAATCCATGTGCAGGGGCGGCTACAGAAGAGGTTCTTATGAATGCCGCAGACATACAGCAAGGGGGAGGTATTGACGATATGTTCAATTAAGATAAGTAAAAGAAAATATTTAATGATACATTTTAAAGGCATAACAACCTATCGCTGTTTTGCCCAGCCAAAGCAATAAATAGTTCTGCGAACTTAAGATATTATTCCTATGAATGAAGTCGCTATTTTAATCATGGCTCATAAAAACCAGGAACAATTAGAACTGCTTATCAATAATCTGATTGGCGATTTTGATCTGTATATCCATATTGATACTAAATCAACGATAGACAAGGACGAGCTCGTTGCTAAATATCCTGATGTGAAATTCTACTCTCAATACAATATTATTTGGAGTGGATACAACCAGATACTTTGTCCTCATTTTCTATTTAGTGAGGCATATAAAAATAAATACCGGTTCTATATATTAATCAGTGCACAAGATCTGCCTCTAATATCTAATGAGGCTATTAAACGTAGATTAAAAGAAGAAGATATAAGCTATGTTGTTTCTGACAAATTACCTCTGCCTCAATGGAAATTCAATGGTGGTTTTGACAGGGTTCAACTTTTTTGGGAATCCGACATAGTCGGAAATCGTGTTTTGGACAGATTAAAACGCAAAGTTATATGCAATATAAAAAAGAACCAACGGAAGTATAATTTGCGCAGGCCTTTATATAAAGATCTCGAATACTATGGCGGTTCAACCTGGTTTATCCTGCGCCATGATGCAGTGGAACATTTATTATATTTCACCGAGAGGAACCCGAAATACTTAAAGACATTCAAATACTCCTTCTGTGCCGATGAACTATGGCTGCAAACCATACTAGCAACATCCGATTGCGAAACAAAGAATGAACATATCACATATCTAGACTGGGGCAAAGGTCCTGAACACCCGCGAACTCTCAGGATAGACGATTACGATACAATTATAAACAGCTCTCATTTCTTTGCCCGTAAATTTGATCTTGAAGTAGACAAAGAAGTTGTTCACAAAATATTGGAGAGAAGAAACTCAATAACATAAAAATAAAAGGCGATAATGGAATTCCATTATCGCCTTTTATTTTTATCGGTATACCTTTAATTTACAGGCTTCAAACTTAGAGCCTCAGCCTTTTCAACCAAGTATTTATAAGCAGCATCGTATTCGTTAGGTATTACCCCATCCAGAATAGCATCCTTTATAGATGACTTCAAGCGACCAACCGTTGCCCCTTGAGGTATATTGAATATCTGCATAATCTCCTCACCAGATATAGGCGGCTGAAAATTACGAACATGATCTTTCTCCTCAATGTCTTTCATTTTCTGACGTACAATCTCGAAGTTCTTCAAAAAACGGCGTACTCTATCGGGATTCTTCGAAGTGATATCAGCCTCACACAAAGTCATAAGATCTTCAATATCATCTCCTGCTTCAAATAGTAATCTTCTGACAGCCGAATCCGAAACCACATCTTCGACCAATGCAATCGGACGCATATGCAAACCCACAAGCTTCTGAACATATTTCATTTTCTCATTCAGCGGCAGCTTCATCTGGCGAAATATACTATGAGTCATTTTCGCCCCTACAAAGTTGTGATTATGGAAAGTCCACCCCAATTTAGGATCCCAACGTTTTGTTGCAGGCTTAGCTATATCATGCAGAATAGCTGCCCAGCGCAACCATAAATCATCTGTCTTTCTTGAGATATTGTCGAGCACAGTAAGTGTATGGTAAAAATTATCCTTATGCCCTATCCCATCTTTGGTTTCAGCACCTTTCAGAGCGAGCAGTTCGGGAAATATCAACTCGAGTAATCCCGTTTTATCCAATTGAATAAACCCGATCGAGGGTTTAGGTGATAAGACGATCTTATTCAACTCGTCAATAATACGTTCTTGCGAAACTATACTGATTCGTTCTTTATTCTTGCTTATAGCATCAAACGTTTTACTTTCGATATCAAAGCCCAACTGGCTGGAAAAACGAATTCCACGCATCATTCTCAATGGATCGTCACTGAAAGTTATATCCGGATCGAGAGGCGTACGAATAATACAATTCTCCATATCTTCCAATCCACCGAAAGGATCGAGAAGCTCACCGTATCTGTTTTTATTCAAACAAATAGCTAAAGCATTAATTGTAAAATCGCGTCGATTCTGATCGTCTTCCAAGGTACCATCCTCTACAAAAGGTTTGCGTGAACCTCTTTCGTACGATTCTTTTCGAGCACCTACAAATTCTACTTCAATATCTTTATGCTTAACCTGTGCAGTTCCAAAGCTCTGAAAAACGGACAGTTTTGTAGGTCTTCCCAATCGTTTAGCAACAGCCGCTGCCAAATCGATACCTTTACCTACTGTTACAATATCTATATCTTTCGATTTTCGATGCAGGAATATATCTCTTACGTATCCTCCGATAGCGTAACACTCTAACCCCATCTCATCGGCACATTCGCTTATTATATCAAATATCTTCCCCGAAAAATGCTTATCTATATATTCTTTATCTAAATGCATCAAATAACGTTAAATATTTATTCCTCTGTTTTTTATTTGTAGGGCGCAGACCTATGTGTCTGCCCGATTCAGGGCGAACACATAGGTTCGCCCCTACAATAGATAAAAAAGGTCTGCGACCTTTGCTGCAAAATTACAACAATAAGACGTACTTGCCGCAAAATAATATTATTTTTGTAAAAAACACATCGGTTATGAAAAAGTCTATATATGCCTTTATACTATCTTCAATGATTCTCACAGCAGTTTCATGTGGAGATAAAAAAGATCCGCAAGCAATTCAGTATCTTGATAATATACGTACCTTATATGAGCAAGGAGAGTACAACGCTGCTCTTCAGCAAATAGATAGTATTCAAGTTCTATTTCCGAAAGCTTTTCAGGAGATAAAGGATGCCTTGGCTTTAAAGCAGGAAGTACGAAGAGCTTCGGACGAAAGACAGATCACAGACTGCGACTCGTTAATCGTCATATATCAGCCCAAGATTGATTCTATCAAGAAATTGTTTATTTACAGAAAAGAAAAAGACGATGACTATGGAGTCTATATACCTAAAACAGTTTCAAGTAATACACCTGCATCTACAATGTTACGATCGGGAGTTAACGATAATGGCTCCATGTACATAGAAAGTGTATATATAGGAGGACAATTACATAACACAATACGAGTGAGTACCAAAGACGGTGAATTTGCAGAAAGCTTATCAATAGAAGGAGACGGTTTTGTGTTCAGATTCAGCCATATGGGTAAGCAATACGAAATAATACAGGCAACCTCTATTCATGACAATGGTCTGGCTAATTTTATCTCCACAAATACAGATGCACCACTTACTGTTACTTTGAAAGGGAAAAACTCAACTTCATTCCCTCTCGCTAGTGTTCAAAAGAAAGCTATCAAAGACTCTTATCAGCTTTCCAGACTAATGCTGCAACGCGACAGTTTAGCCACAGCAAAGGACAAAGCACAGATGCGTATAAAATACCTGAATGCAAAAAGAGACAGTATACCTGTGGTACTGCCTAATTCACTGAAGCAAGAGCAGTGATTTAACTTTCTCGACCTTATCGTTATCGGACAAAGTGGCATCTATCCAATGTATATGAAATCCTCGTTTCTCCATACCTCTGAACCAAGTCATCTGACGTTTGGCAAATTGATGTATGGCAATCTCGAGTTCTGAATACATCTGGTCATAAGTGATCTCTTTCAGGAGATATTGAGTCACAAACTTATATTCCAAACCATAATACAGAATATCATCGGGAGCAATACCAGCATCAAGCAGCGATTGCACTTCTTCGATCATACCCTCTTCAAGTCTTGATTTTAATCGTGTCGAAATTCGTTTCCGTCTGAGTTCCCTGTCAATATCAACTCCGACAATAAGGCTGTTTAATGGAGGATATTCGTTGCAATCCGCATTATTTTTATTTTTATACTCTTCTATCTCAATCGCTCTTATTGCTCGCTGAGCAGTATCTACATCGGTAGTATTGTGTAAAGGTTTATATAAAGCCAACATTGCAGTCAACTCAGGCAATAACTTACCTTCCAATTGCTTACGCAGGTCTTTATTCTCGGGTACATTAATTAAGTTATACCCTTTCAATACAGATTCAATATACAAACCCGATCCGCCACACAAAACGGGAATCTTATTACGCTCTTTGATAGAGATGTATGCCTGATAAAAATCGTGCTGATATTCAAATATATTATATTTATATCCCGCATCACGAATATCTATCAAATGATATGGTATTGGCTCTCCATCAACAATATAGTCCGATAAGTCTTTCCCTGTTCCGATATCCATTCCTCTATACACCTGACGCGAATCTCCACTAATGATCTCCGTATTCAAATCATAAGCTAACTTACAGGCAAAGGAGGTTTTACCTGAGGCGGTCGGACCTACTATTGTGATTAAATCGAATGAACCCATATTTCTTAATTATATTTTCGCAATTCAAGAGTATCTTTTTCCGAATCATAAAAGTACTACAAAAAGTATACATCAAGTACTCAAGAAAGTAACAAAACACACAATCTATCCGATTTATTTAAATCATTGACTGTGAATCAAAATCCCATTAAAAGGTTACAAAAGTAACAAAAGTAACACCGCATGCGCACTTTATATTTGTCACCGTATTATAAAATAAAAACGGAAACTACCACTATTCAAACGGGGACTACTACACCAAATCGACCGGCAAACCGAATGTGTAACCTTTCTACAAACTTGTAATTGATTGCATCCATACTATATAGATAAATGAAACCTTGACTCACATTAATAAAAAAACAGTTATATTTGTACCCTATTAGGTCTCCGATCTAAAAATTGCTGTTTTCGAATATAACATGTTCAAATTGTTATAAGGTCTCAGACCTTTTTATTGCTTTGGTAAGCACAACAATTGACTGTTATGATTCTTAAATACAACATTAAATCCTTTCTGTTAGTCACTTGAAAAAGTATAACATTAAAATTAAAACAATTGATCCTCAAATAATGAATGACGTAAAAAATTTAGTAAATCACATAATTGCTGCTTGCCAGGAAAAAAAAGCTAAAAACATTGTAACCATCGACCTATCCGAATTACCGGGTGCTATCTGTAAATATTTTGTAATCTGCGACGGAAATACTCCGATGCAGGTTTCAGCTATTTCAGATGAGATAATAAACAGTGTTAAGAAGAAAGTACAGGACAGGCCTATTACTACTGACGGTTTGCGTGAAGCAAGATGGGTAGGAATTGATTATGGCACAGTTATTGTTCATGTCTTTATACCAGAATTGAGAGATTTTTATGACTTGGAACATCTATGGGCTGATGCAAAGCTTGAAAGAATTCCGGATATAGATTAATCTCTTCGAATGAACAATCATTTTTTCTAGATGTTATTCATACACGGAACAGAACATCTAAAAAACATAAACAATTAGTTAGTTCCTGATTATACTATATGGAAAAAAAAGATAACAAAAATTTACTTCAGAAGGGCGGAAAAGGACCTAAAATTCCTGTGTCAAGCTACTGGATATACATTATTGCATTAGCGTCTATCATAGGAATATACTTCTTCTCACAAGATGCTGTAGTGAAAAAAGTGGGTTGGTCTGACTTCCAAAAATACACTGAACAAAACTATGTAGAAAAGATTGTTGTATTCAACAAGAAAAACGAACTTCAGGCATTCGTACGCCCTGATTCCGCACAACATATCTTTCAGGAAGGTGCTGCCAAGATGGGTAAAAACCCTTCTATAATAGTTAGTATTCCTTCGGCTGACAAATTTTCTGATTTCTATGACAAAGTAATTGCAAACAGTTCGAATAAAATTGATGTAAGCTACGAAACAGGAAGTGATTTCACCGATATTCTCGTCGGATTACTGCCCTTCGTATTACTTATAGGTCTTTGGATATATATTATGCGTCGTATGTCGGGAGGTGGTTCCGGCGGCGGTGGCGGAGTATTCAGTGTAGGGAAATCAAAAGCTCAGTTGTATGACAAAGCTTCTCCCGATGCCAAAACCACATTTAAAGATGTGGCAGGATTGGCAGGCGCTAAAGAAGAGCTTGAAGAGATGGTTGAATTCCTTAGAAACCCGACCAAATACACCGAAATCGGAGCAAAAATACCTAAGGGTGCACTACTTGTAGGCCCTCCGGGAACAGGTAAGACATTACTGGCTAAAGCCGTAGCAGGCGAAGCAGATGTACCGTTCTTCTCGATGTCAGGTTCTGACTTTGTTGAAATGTTTGTGGGAGTAGGAGCATCTCGTGTAAGAGACTTGTTTAAACAAGCCAAGGAAAAAGCACCTTGTATCATTTTCATTGACGAGATAGATGCCATAGGTCGTGCCAGAGGTAAAAACCCTAACATGGGTTCTAACGATGAACGCGAAAACACATTGAATCAGTTATTGACAGAAATGGATGGTTTCGGGACAAACAGTGGAGTTATCGTACTTGCTGCAACTAACCGTGCCGATATTCTCGATAAGGCTCTACTTCGTGCAGGGCGTTTCGACCGTCAGATTTATGCTGATCTACCGGATATCAATGATAGAAAACAAATATTCAAAGTTCACCTTCGCCCAATTAAAATAGACGATTCGGTTGATTTGGAATTCCTTTCACGCCAGACACCCGGATTTTCGGGAGCCGACATAGCCAACGTTTGTAACGAAGCTGCTTTAATAGCTGCACGTAACGGAAAGAAAGTGGTTACAGAGGGTGATTTCACAAGTGCTATCGACCGTATAGTCGGAGGACTTGAAAAGAAAAGCAAAATAACAACTCTCAACGAGAGAAAAACGATAGCTATTCACGAAGCAGGCCATGCCACGCTAAGCTGGTTCCTTGAACATGCCGATCCATTAGTGAAAGTAACAATCGTACCACGAGGTAAAGCCTTGGGTGCAGCTTGGTATCTTCCTGAGGAAAGACAGATCACAACCAAAGAGCAAATGCTTGATGAATTGTGTGCATTACTGGGAGGACGTGCTGCAGAAGAGGTTTTCATCGGACACATATCTTCGGGTGCGATGAATGACTTGGAACGTGTAACCAAACAAGCGTATGCCATGATTTCATACATGGGTATGAGTGATGCGTTGCCTAACATTTGCTACTATGATTCTTCGGGGCAGGGTTATGGATTTACCAAACCATATAGCGAAGAAACGTCGCTACTGATCGACAAAGAAGTACAGGCGATGATCAACAGCCAATATGAAAGAGCAAAACAACTTTTAAGAGAACATACTGAAGGTCATAACAAACTGGCTGATTTACTACTCGAAAAAGAAGTTATTTTCGCTACCGATTTAAAAGATATATTTGGTACACGTCCATGGATATCTCGTTCAGAAGAAATCCAAAAGGAAGTAGACCATAACACGGCTAAAGCGGAAGAGAAAGAAAAGCTGGAAAAAGAAGCACAGACTGAAACTGAAATCAGTTCTCCTCCGGGAATAATCGCAGAAGAGAATCAATCTGAGTAACTTAAAAGATAAACAAAGAAGGTATAGTTTTCACGAACTATACCTTTTTTATTATATTTGCACTCGTAATGCCAAAATCTCGAATCTTATATTGCTCAAAAGCAGAATATACACGACAACAAGAGATAAGAGCACAACATAATATTAATATTGTAATCTGATTACATACACAAAAACTATCAAATAAGTGTTGAATATAAAAAATCTCGGAGTCCGTATCGCAACCGGTATCGTATTTATAGCCGTCTTAATGGGTGGCATCTTATATAATCAATATTCCTTTCTGATAGTATTTTCGCTGATTACAGTACTTGCTCTATATGAATTCTACGGATTACTTTGTAAAACTCAAAATGCAGAATTAAGCAGAATCCTAAATACCCTAGGCGGCTTACTTCTATTTATTGGCGGATACTTCTTCTTCTCTTCTGCTGATAAATTCCTCATAACTCTGGTTCCTTATGGCATTTATGTTCTATCATTATTCATTTCAGAACTATACTTAAAACGTACTAATCCCATCCAATCACTTGCATATGCAGCATTAGGGCAAATATATCTGGCTATCCCCCTTTCTCTACTCAGTTATCTGGCTTTTGGCTACGATATGAATCATGGAGCGTATCACTACGCATTCCTGCTGGCTTTGTTTGTATTTATATGGGTGAACGATTCGTTTGCATACCTCACAGGTTCTTTATTCGGCAAGCATCGTATGTTTGAACGCATATCACCTAAAAAATCATGGGAAGGCTTTTTCGGGGGAGCAATATTCGCTATCGGCGCATCCGTTATATTTGCAAACTATTTCACACAACTCCCTTTATGGGGATGGATCGGATTCGCTCTTATTATGATCATCTTTGGCACTTTAGGCGATCTAATAGAATCTCTTTTCAAAAGAACTCTGAATGTTAAAGACTCGGGAAATATTCTTCCCGGACACGGTGGGATTCTCGATCGTTTCGATAGCGTTATCTTTTCGATACCCGCTCTGTTTGTATACGTCGAAATTGTATCGTTTTTCATTTACAAGTAAGGCATGAAATCTAATACTTCTAAAAGTAACAACATACGATCTTTCAATTCAGGTGTAATCCCATCAAAGAAGTAGTAATCTTGAACATTATTCTATCATTACACACTATCCAATAACTTGTATTCATAAAAAACGACTGACAAATCATTATAAATGCTCGATTTTTAGAAAAAACACAATAGATACCTTCTATATGGTATAGATAATAAAAAAAGATCTTAGTACTTTTGTACGTTCGCACACTTAAGGTCGAATACCTTTATGTTCATTTGGTAAGCAGAACAACTAGAGATAGTTATTATGCCGGTAAAACATTACATTAAATATTTAGCGCCACTTATTTATTTCATTCTATACGATTATGAAAAAACTATTCATCATCTTATTTTTATTTCTTTCATTTCTAGTCACATATGCACAGGATGCAGATACAACCTTACTTCGAAAATTAGTAGAAAAGCAAGTACTGACTCAGCAAGAAGCTGATGAGATTATACTGAAAAATCAGCCTGAAAAAACAAATAATGAAACAACGCTTATTCCTCAGAAGATCAGAGAAGCTTTTAATACTCCCTATTTGAATTTTGGAGGATATGCCCTTCTAATGTATAAATATAGTGATGTTTTACCTATAAAACATGACCTAAACCCCAGACTTGTTTTCATTAGTATGAACGGTAAATTATATAACAATATAGGATATACGGTGTTGGCAGATTTCGTAAACCCTTTAATTCATGAACTTTACGGAATATGGTCTCCTTCGAATGCTTTCAACCTGAAGGTAGGGCAGATGAAGGTACCCTTCACTATAGAAAATCAATTTTCATTAACTCAGCTGGAGACAGTCTATAACACGAGGTCTATTTCAAGTCTTGCCAGTATGGCAGATGATGTTATGAAACTTCAAAATGGCAGAAATAACGGAGGACGTGATATCGGTATTAATGCGTCGGGAAGTTTAATAAATATGAAAGGTTATGACCTGATGGAATATGGGATCGGTGTATTCCAAGGATCGGGAATATCTTCTCCTGAAAAGGATAATAAAAAAGATTTCTCTGCACAATTAATTTTACAGCCTATAAAAGGATTCCGCTTTGGAGGTAGTGTATATTTCGGTGCAGCAACTTACACTTTATCTCCGGATATCCCGGTAGCTACTCATGTCAGAGACCGTTGGGCGTTGAGTACCGAATATCGAGGAAACAGATTCTATGCTCGTGCCGAATGGCTGCACGGTAATGATGGAGGCATCAAAAAAGAGGGTTTATATGGAACAGCCCTTTATAATGTTGTACCTAAGAAAGTGAACGTAACATGCAAAGTCGACTATTACAACAAGAATAAAAATACTAATGCAGAAGTAATTGATTACACAATTGGAGCCAATTACTATTTCTTTCAGCAATGCAGGGTACAATTAAATTATACATATTCGGACTACTCTACACAATGGGGAGCGCGCAATTCGAACGTTGTATATTCTCAGCTACAATTCTTATTCTAAGGTCTGCCCCTATAAGTAAAACATAGCATTAAATATTTAGTGTTACTCAAGGCTTGTCACAAATAGGTGATAATTTACTACTTTTGCATCAGAGTTAAAGATATCTCATCCCAACCCTTTTCTGATGAGAGAGGGGGGGGTAAAAGAGAGAGCATGATAGTAAAGAAAGAATATCTTTGCGTCTTTGCGTTCTTTGCGTTTAAGATAATTTATTTTCTGATTAGCAATTTAAGCCGGCAATGAAGAGATTCTGGAAATGGGTTCGCAATATTATTATTTGTCTTTTTCTGCTTAGCATATTACAAGTTGTAATATTTAAATTTGTGCCTGTATATTACACTCCATATATGGTCTCGAATAATATTACTCAGCTGTTTACAGAAGGAAAGATAGAATGCGAACATACATGGGTTCCTCTGGATAAAATCTCTCCAAAACTACCTCTAGCAGTTGTAGCCTCAGAAGACAACCTGTTTATGGATCATTCGGGATTCGATTTTAAACAAATCGAAAAAGCACAGGACGAAGCCGAAAAGGGGAAACGATTGCGTGGAGCCAGTACCATTACTCAACAGACTGCAAAAAATGCTTTCCTTTGGCATGGAAAATCATATATCAGAAAAGGGCTCGAGGCCTACTACGCAGTACTGATAGAATTTATCTGGGGTAAGAAACGAATTATGGAAGTGTATCTCAATTCCATAGAAATGGGAGAAAATATATATGGAGCAGAAGCCGTTGCACAAAAACATTTCAATAAATCGGCAAATAAGCTTACGGCAGGAGAATGTGCCCTTATAGCTGCTACCCTACCCAATCCGAAGAGATTCAATTCGGCAAAACCATCGAATTACATTCAGAAGAGGAAAGCAAAAATACTGAGTCTTATGGGTAAAGTTCCTCCTGTAAATTTTGATTAAACGATGCACTGATCTTTCTATAGAGAAAAGCCTGCATTATACCACGCATTCCTAAATAAGTAATAAAGGCAAACCAAAGAGCATTATTCCCCCAATTATCATACAACGAATAATAAATAGCAAAAAAGCAAGCAGCAGCTACAAACATAGAATTTCGCATTTGCTTCGAAGCCGTTGCCCCGATAAAAATACCATCCCAGAGGAATGCTGAAAATCCGGCAATGGGAATAAGTAATACCCAGATCTGATATTCTTTACAAGCGGCAATAACATCTGCTTTATTAGTCAATAATTGCAATATTTCATCCGTAAACAACCCATAGATACAAGTAAAGAATACGGCTAGAAGTGTACCCCATAGAAAAAGATATTTAATCAACTTCTTTAATACGTCGTGCCTCCTTGCTCCTATGTACTTACCTGTAAGAGCTTCTGCCGAATAGGCAAAGCCATCCATAATATAGGAGAATAAGGTAAACATCTGCATCAATAAGGCATTCGCAGCCAGTGTAGTGTTACCCATCTTCGCAGACGAAGATGTAAAAAATGTTGTTACGGCAATAAGTAACATCGTACGAAGAAAAATATCTGTATTCACCCGAAAGAAAGGTATAAAAGCAGCAATATTCTTTAATCGGTTAAAGTCCATATTCATTCTCACTCCCTTATATTTGAAATACCAGATAACAAAGGCTATTAAAAAGCCCATCACCTGTGCTATGGTTGAGCCCAAAGCAACACCTTCGATGTTCATATTCAGAACATATACAAACACCAGGCTCAGACTTATATTGATTATATTAACCGCTATTGCAATATACATAGGAGTTCGGGCATCCTGCATTCCCACAAACCAACCCGAAAAAGCATACATTCCCAATACGGCAGGTGCAGCCCACACATAGATATGGAAATAATTACCTGCATATAGCCGAACATCGCTGCTTGCCTTGATAACCCTAAAGGCTGCATCAAATATAATATTCTGAAAAAGTATGATTAATAATCCTGCTGCAAAAGCAATCAATAGAGAGCGGAGTAATATGGTAGCGGTTTCCTTATGATTCTCGGCACCATAAGCCTGAGCAGTGAAGCCACTGGTACCCATTCTTAGGAAAGAAAAACTCCAATACATAAAATTGAAGATAATACTCACTGTTGCAATGGCTCCGATATAAACTTCTAGACTTAAGTGACCTACAATAGACATATCCACCATACTTAGCAGGGGCACTGTTATATTCGAAATAATATTGGGTATGGCAAGTCTCAGTATATTCTTATTCATTTCCATTAAAGTAAGTCCTGCAAAAATAAACAATATAAGCAGTATAAAATATTTAATGCTATATTTTTAGTCGTAGGGGCAGACCTATGTGTCAGCCCGATACAGACGGGTGAACACATAGGTTCAACCCCTACACTAAAGCAATAAAAAGGTCTGAGACCTTAAAAGAGATTGTTCGATTTGTTAAATATTAAGATTCATTCTGATAGCTTATATCTTAATACTGAAAAGATTTCGGAAAATCTTAATATCTTTGCAGTCAGATAAAACCGCCGGAGTCTTTATAAATACTTATCGACCTGTTTTGCGAGTTTTTCTTTTAAAGAACAAGCTTGTTACCCGTAACTATTTATTTGTTATCTGACCTAATTTTATGAATATAATTAAATTCGCTTCCGTACTTCTTGTCTCTTTGGCTTTTCATACAGCTTACGGACAATCAGCCGATCCGGTATTGATGCGAATCAATGGAGAGCAAGTCACTCTATCTGATTTTCAGTATGCTTATAATAAAACAGGCAATAGCAACTCAACGAAAGATCAAACAGTCGATCAGTTTTTAGAATCGTTTATTAACTTCAAGCTTAAGATAGAAGAAGCCAAATATTTGCAACTAAATCAAGAGGCCTCATTCAAAGAAGAGTATTCCAGATATCTAGATCAGACTGAAAAGCTATACACAACAGATACCGTATCCGATCATATTATTGCCCGTAAAATCTATGACAGATTAGGTGAAAATATTCAGATAAGCCAGTTATTTATTGCCTTTCCAAAGGGAGATATCTTACCAAAAGATACTCTTGAAGCATATAATAAGATTGTATCAATAAGAGAATCAACAGCTAATGGAGGTTCTAATAAATTTGAAGACTTGGTTCTCGAATTTTCCAATGACAGCGTAAGCAGAAACTCTAGCATACCGGGATATCTTGGATGGAAAACGGCTTTGATGCTCCGAAAAGATATAGAAGAAGCTATGTACGCTACAGCGATCAACTCTATATCACAACCGATAAGAACGAATGAGGGATATTACCTCATAAAAGTATTCAATAAGAGAAAAGATCCAGGGCAAATAAATCTGGCACATATCTTTTTACCTTATCCATATGCCGATTCGGATATAAATCAGAAAGACAGTGTTCGCAGTTTGGCGCAGGAGATATATACAAAGTTAACGATGGGAGCTAGTTTTGCTCAGGCAGTTTCAATCTACTCTGCGGACGAACAGACTTCTCCTCGCGGAGGTGTTCTCGGATGGTTCGGAGTGGGCAACCCTCTACCCACAGTTTTCGAGTCGACTCTTTATAGCCTCAATATTGGGGAAGTGTCACCACCTATGGAAATGGACTATGGCTTTCATATTTTTAAAATTCTCGATAAAGTATATCAGTTACCTTGGGAAGATATGAAAGGTGAAATCCTGAAAGCGATCACCCAAAGCGATAGAAATGAATTGATAAAGAATTTACAGAGAGAAAGGTTATCTCAAAATTACCCTTATACATTGAATTCTCTTGTATATAATCAACTCGAATCTATAGCCAACACATATCATGTTACAGATTCTGTCTATTTTGAGAAAGTAGCCTATCTGGATAATCAAGTCTTATTATCCATTGAAAAACAAAACTATAAAGTTCTCGATTTTATAGACTTTTTGGTTGAAAATCCTCAGACTAATTTTAATTTATCAACAGATATTCTATCGCATAAAGTCAATGATTTTATTTTGGAGAAACAGCAGGAAGTTCAGAAATTAACTCTAGCCGAAAAACACCCCGAATTTCGCCACCTCATTCAAGAATACTACGAAGGAATTTTGTTATTTAATGTAATGAATCAGCAGGTATGGGAGAAAGCACAGAATGACACTCAAATGTTACAGCAGTTATTCGACAAAGATCCACTGAAATATAAATGGGAATCGCCCAAGTATAAAGGATATGTTATTCATGCAAAAGACAAGACAACCATCATAAAAGCGAAAGAGTTAATCAAAGAATATGGTAATTCACCCGATTTAGCTCAGATTTTATCGAAAAATCTAAACACCAATACCGCACCTTCCGTTCATATAGAAAAAGGCTTGTGGGGAAAAGGGGAGAACGGATTTATCGACAGGTCTGTTTTTAAGACAAAAAACGACAGAGAAATTATAGGATACCCCGAATTCATAATAGAAGGAAAACTAATAAGTGCTCCCGAAACTTTAGATGATGCAAGAGGGCAAGTTATTGCAGATTACCAATCCATTATAGAAACAGAATGGATAAAGAATCTCCGTAACAAATATAAAGTAGAGATTAACCGGGATGTGCTTCAAAGCATGGTAAATCAGTAATCGGCCATTCAGTAAGTGAGAATTTTATTATACCATAAAAAACGGACAAATGCTTAAACAGAGAAGAAAATCAGTGATATACATAATACTGATAACATCAATCATGATATCAGTATTTGCAGCCTGTTCCTCTAAAACAGAGGCTAATCCGGATAAAGCAAACAATCCGATTGTTTCGGTCAATCAGAAAACATTATACCGGGCTGATATAGATGCTGCTATCCCCGAAGGGCTGAGTGCTGCGGACAGTACTACAGCCGCAGATACCTATATCAAGATGTGGATTAATGATGAATTGATTTACGAGAAAGCAAAACAAAATGTAACCGATCAGGATAGAATAAACGAACTTGTTGAAAACTACCGTCAATCGCTTACTGTATTTACCTATCTCGAGCAATTACTTAAAGAAGAGTTATCCAAGAAAATATCGGAAAGCGAATTAAAGGATTACTACGACAAACATCCTGAGAGCTTCGAATTGGAATCGAGCCTTGTTAAAGGCTTGTTCTTAAAAATACCCCGTTCATCCAATGAAGTGAATAACTTTAGACAATGGTACCAATCAAAAGCCGAAACAGCTAAAGAAAAAATCGAAAAAGCTTCATTCCAAAATGCAGTTATCTATGATTATTTCTACGATCGTTGGGTTAATTTTGACGATATAGCCACCAATATTCCAACTCCGATAGCAAATGTAGATCAGTTTGTAAAAACAAATAAGAACTTTGAGACACAAGATTCTTTATACGTTTATCTTCTGCATATCGAAGAATACGCCCTATCGGGAACAACCGCTCCTTATGAGTATGCAAAACCGCAAATAACCGACATCTTGATAAATAAACATAGGGAAACTTTCTTAAAACAAATCGAAACCGATTTATATAAGAAGGCAACAGATGCCGATGAGATAAAATACTATCAGAAAAAGGAGAATAACTAGAAGAAATAGTAGGCTGATAAAGGCTTATAACTTCTTTTAATATATTCCAAATATAACTTCGACCTATTATTGCTATATTTACGCCTCTTTTAATAATATACAGGATGACCGTTTTAAAGAAAGCATTACTTTTTTTCAGCTTAATAAGCTCTATTTCATTTAATTTGAAAGCCCAAGACAATGTTATTGATCAGGTAGTTTGGGTAATTGGAGACGAGGCACTACTCAAATCCGATATCGAAGGAGTAAAATTGCAAATGCAACTTGAAAAAGAGCATTTCGAAGGTGACCCTTATTGCATAATTCCCGAACAGTTAGCTGTTCAAAAATTATTTCTGCATCAAGCCAAATTAGACAGTATTGAAATCGGCGCAAGCGAAGTTTCAAGAATGGTAGAGAGAGAAGTAAACAGACGAATTGCCATTGTCGGATCACAGGAAAAACTGGAAGAGTATTCGCACAAAACAATGAGTGAATTACGTGAAGAGTTGAGAGAACCGATGCGTGATAACCAGATCATCCAAGAAGTTAAGCAAAAAATAGTTGGTAATATAAAACTGACTCCCTCCGAGATCAGAAACTATTATACGGAACTATCACAAGACAGTTTGCCATTTATACCTACTACAGTACAAGTGGAGATTATTACGATGCTACCCTCAATACCTGTTGCTGAAATAGACGCCGTTAAAAATCGTTTAAGAGAATTTACCGACAGGATCAATAAAAAAGAATCGAGCTTCTCAACATTAGCTTTACTATATTCCGAAGACGTAGAATCTGCAAAAAGAGGTGGAGAGCTCGGTTTTATGGGACGTGCACAACTTGTGCCTGAATATGCCAATGCCGCATTTATGCTGAATGACCCTCAGAAAGTATCGAATATTGTAGAATCTGAATACGGTTTTCACATTATACAGCTTATAGATAAAAGAGGCGACCGGATAAATACACGCCATATACTACTGAGTCCTAAAGTGCCTGCTGAAGAATTAAAAAAGACTACTGCTCGTATGGACTCACTTCTGACAGATCTTCAAGCTAAGAAATTTACTTTCGAGGAAGCTGCTACACATATTTCAGCCGACAAAGACTCACGCAACAACAAGGGTCTTATGGTAAATAAAAACGAATACAGCAATTACGGAGGAACATCTCACTTCGAAATGCAGGATTTACCCGTTCAGGTATCTAAAGTCGTTGATAAAATGGCAGTAGGAGAGATGTCTAAACCTTTTACAATGCTCAATAATAATGGAAAAGAAGTTGTTGCAATTGTGAGATTAAAAGGAAGAATTGACGCTCACAAAGCCAACCTTGCGGATGACTATCAGGTAATGAAATCTATTGTTGAAGGTAAAAAGAGAGATGATGTTCTTAAAAAATGGGTACAAGATAAAATTAAGACAACTTATATAAAAATTAATGATGATTGGAAAAACTGTGACTTCCAATATTCAGGTTGGATTAAATAAATCGGTACCGCAACTTATTACTCTCGAGTAACAGACATCCTGAGATTTATTTTGTAGGACTTAAACAATTTACATCTTTGCTATATAGAAATTAAGTAAATGAAGGTATTCAATGATATACTTCACAATTGTAACAGGCTACTGTTGTTATACTTCACAAAGTAATAAAAAAGGTCTGCGACCTTAACTTCTGATAGCAAGCACAAAGAAGATGAACAACGATATAAAGAATTCTCCAAGAAACAGGCGCAAAATGCACATAGCAGCTATTTTGTGCCTGCTTGTTCTATATACCTCGGCTCAGGCTTGGGTACAACAACAGAAGCCTCAACATCCTATAACCCCTCAAACCGCTGCATCGGCAGCTAATAAAAAAGTTATCCAATTGATTCAGGCCGAAACCCTGAATAAAAGAATAGGTTTTGATCCTCAGATCTTGATAGACAATGTAGTTATGTATCATGATGGAGCATTTATGTATTGCGATAGTGCCTATCTGGATGAAGCCACCAATCAATTTGAAGCATTCGGAACTGTGCGTGTCGAACAGGGAGATACTCTCTTTCTATACGGTAGCTATCTGCAATACGACGGAAATACCCAATTATTACGGGTAAGAAATAATGTACGTCTGGTAAACAGAGATGTAACACTATTCACCGACAGTCTCGATTACGACAGACTAAACAATATAGGCTATTACTTTGACGGAGGTATGCTCGTAGATTCTCTAAATGAGCTGACATCCTATTGGGGACAATACGAACCATCGAAACAGCTTGCACTATTCAGAGACAGTGTGAAACTTACCAACCCTAAATTTGTAATGTTCACCGATACTTTGCTATATAACACAAACAACAAGGTCGCCACAATATTAGGCCCTACACGAATAGAATCGGATAGTGCAACCATATACTCAACCAGAGGTTGGTATGATACCACTAACGAACTTTCGTTACTATTGGATCAATCACGAATTATCAATAAAGAGGGAAACAGAATATTGATAGGAGATTCTATATCCTACCATAAGAAGGATGGCTATGGAGAGGTATTCGGGAATATGTTCCTCCAAGATACGATCAAAAAAATAATACTCACTGGAAATTACGGCTACTATAACGAGATTACCAATTATGCAATGGCAACCGACTCTGCCCGAGCCATTGAATATTCTCAGCCTGACAGTTTGTTTCTTCATGCCGATACGCTAAAGCTTATTACCGATTCGATATACCGTGAAATAAAGGGATATTATAATGTACGTTTTTATCGTACTGACTTACAAGGAGTATGCGACTCACTGCTATTTAAAACAAAAGATTCGATTCTTTACATGTATAAGAATCCTGTTTTATGGAATGAAAACAATCAGATATTGGGAGACTCAATAAGTATATTTTTCAATGACAGTACAATCGACAGGGCACACATAAGACCAAATGCTTTCTCCATAGAACAGAAGGATTCCTTACACTTCAATCAGTTGAAAGGGCGGAGCCTGAAAGCATTCTTCGAAGGTAAGCAGATCAGGCACATTCTGGTAGAAGGAAATGCTGAATCGATATTCTACCCCGAAGAGGAAGACAAATCGATGATGGGCATGAATCAGACTGAGAGTAGTTATCTGTCTATTGACTTTAAAGATAAGAAGATAGAAAAGCTCAAACTCTGGCCTAAGGCTACAGGAAAGATGATTCCTCTCTCAGACTTAAAACCGGATATGGGCAGGTTACCCGACTTTGAATGGCTCGATTATTTACGCCCCCTTGATAGAGACGATGTATTCAGAAAAGTGAAGCGAAAAGGCGGTTTTGATCCAAGCAAGCCACGATCGAATGTGTCCGCTGAGCCTCAATAAAGCCGGACATAAACAGTAATTAAGCAAACTCAACGACTAAAGCAATGAATGATATTATACATTTACTTCCCGATTCGATAGCTAACCAGATAGCTGCCGGTGAAGTTGTACAACGCCCTGCATCTATAGTCAAAGAGCTTCTCGAAAATTCGATTGATGCAGGAGCAACGAGCATCCAACTTATTATAAAAGACGCAGGACGTACACTTATACAGGTCATCGACAATGGTAAGGGAATGTCAAACACCGATGCACGCTTAGCTTTCGAACGGCATGCGACTTCTAAGATTCGTACAGCTGAAGATTTATTCGCATTACGAACCATGGGATTTCGTGGAGAGGCTCTGCCTTCTATTGCTGCTGTAGCACACGTAGAATTAAAAACAAAACGTAAAGAAGACCAGGTAGGAACACATCTGGTTATTGCAGGATCGACAGTTGAGAAACAAGAAGAAATAGTTTGTGCAGATGGCAGCAACTTTGCTATCAAGAATATCTTTTTCAATGTTCCCGCACGTCGTAAGTTCTTAAAATCAAACGAAACCGAACGTAAAAATATACTTACCGAACTCGAAAGGGTTGCCATGGTAAACTCCGAGATTGAATTCTCTTTTATAGAAAACGATATTGAGGTGATTAAATATCCTGCATCTAACCTCAAGCAGCGTATTATCAATGTGATTGGTAAGAACTTCAATCAACAATTGATATCGATTGAAATAGAAACCACTATTGCAAAAATATATGGTTTTGTAGGTAAGCCCGAATCGGCTCGCAAAGCACGTGCCCAACAATACTTCTTTGTGAATGGCAGATATATGCGTCATCCCTATTTTGCAAAAGCTATAACATCAGCGTTTGCACCACTAATACCCGTTGGCGAAAATCCTAACTTCTTTATTTACATAGAAGTCAGCCCTGACACTATTGATGTAAATATACACCCAACCAAAACAGAGATTAAGTTCGAAAACGAGCAACCCATCTGGCAGATACTAGCAGCCACTGTTAAAGAAGCATTAGGCAAATTCAACGAGGTCCCGACTATTGACTTCGATACGCTGGATGCTATCGATATACCGATACATACCCCGGGAGTCACCAATGCTGCACGACCACAGGTTAACGTAAACCCTGCCTACAATCCTTTTAAATCGGCCTCATCAGGTGGTAGCAGCCAAGGAGGAGGAAATAGCTATCAACGCCCTAATTTCGATTGGGAAAGTTTGTACAAAGGTTTTGAGACGGATACTAATATTGACAGTTCGGAAGCAGGAGAAGTGATCGAAATAAGATCATCAGAATCTGATCTGTTTGAAGAAAGTTTAAACTCCCTACATTACCAATACAAAAACAGATATATACTCACTTCTGTTAAGTCGGGATTGATGATGATAGATCAGCGTAAGGCTCACGTACGCATACTCTTTGATCAGTTTCTACAAAATATAAAACTAAAAAGAGGTATCTCACAACGAACCCTATTTCCTGAAATAGTAGAATTTTCAGCTTCGGAAGCTGCCATGATTCCTTATTTATTAGATGATATAGAAGCAGTAGGTTTCGACCTCAGTAATTTAGGAAATAATGCTTATGCTATAAACGGTGTTCCTTCCGAAATAGACAAAGTTAATTCTGTGGAATTAATTCATAATATGGTTACCAAGAGTATTGAAACCGGTAGTGATGTAAAAGACGAAATACAAGAAGCTTTGGCATTATCACTGGCGTATGCTGCCGCAATACCATACGGACATCGATTAACCAATGACGAGACTAGCGATATCGTAAACCGTTTATTGGCTTCACCATCCCACAAGTATACACCTGATGGCAAGCTTATTATTTCAATCTTTGATGATTCAGAGATTGATAGAAGATTTAAATAGTAAGTTATTATATATAAAAGAGAAGCGACTACTTTCTAGCTGAAAGTAGTCGCTTTTTATTTTTTACCGGCTTAAATTCCCTATATTATTTAGCTGCTACATCATAATCTTTTGCATTCACCACCGTAGCATAGAAATAGTTTAATGCTGCAAGAAATGCATTATGTACGTTCTCACCACTAACAGGTTTTCCATTAATTTCTAAGTTAGGAGCCGCACAGGCGTCACCTATAACTGTACAATTGTAGCCAAAATCTTTAGCTGCACGGGTAGTTGCATCCACACACATACTTGTCATCATTCCGCAAATAACAAGGTCGGATATACCTTTTGACTTCAAATAATCCGACAGTTCTGTCTCTCTAAAACTATTCGGATAATGCTTCACAATTATTTTCTCACTTTCTAGCGGGGCAACTTCCGAATGAATTTCGACCCCTTTTGTACCCGGCACAAAAAATATGGAACCCGGACGATCGGATACATGTTGTATATGTATAACAGGAAGCCCCTCTTTTCTGAATTGTTCTAAAACTAACTTGGCATTTAAAACAGCTTCCTCACTGCCGACAAGAGGCATATTTCCACCTGTAAAGTAGTCATTCTGAATATCAATTATAACTAATGCTTTTTGTTGTGCGTTCATTGTTAATGAGAAAATTAGTAATACGATAAAACTTATTGTTTTCATTCTGAGTAAATATAGTATTTAATGATATAATTACAGCCATAACTAACAGACTATAGTTGTTATACTTGTCAAAGCAACAAAAAAGGCTGCGACCTTAGTCTATACCGAGTGTTAGTTTACAGATTTCGATTTCTCGCTCATTTCCCGTATTCTTACCCATTACATCCGAAAGCTTCACAGCTTGAAGAAACTCACCCTTCGGATTAGCCTTTATTGCTGACAACTTAATCACAATATTCAAAGGTTTCACACCTACATCATTCGTAAAGTAAGTCCCGATTCCATACGTATCGTGTACACGATTACCTACAAAATCCTTTATACGTTTTACTTCTCCAAGATTCAACGAATCACTGTAAACTATTGTTTTTGATGCAGGATCAATACGGTTTTCTTTATAGAACTGAATCGCTTTTTCAGTAAACTCAATAACATCACCGCTATCACAACGCACTCCGTCAAACAGTTTTGCTTGTTTCAGACTGAATGACTTGAAAAAAGAATCCGTTGTATAAGTATCTGTCAATGTAATACCCAGACTTCCTTGAAATACCTCCACCCAAGCTTCGAGAGCTTTAATATTGGCTGCACGGTATCCAAATAAAGCACCATGATACATAAACCATTCATGCGGCATAGTCCCGATAGGAGTGGTATTGTGTTTCATTGCCAGATACACATTACTTGTACCTTTGAAATGATCGCCTGAGCTCTCACGAAGAGTACCTACTACTTCGTCATGTACATCGAATGAAAAACGGCGGCGAGTACCGAAGTCTGAATAATCGGCTTCCATTTCAACCAGAGCTTTCGCCTTTTGTAATGTCTTTTCCTTTACTCCTTGAGGCGATTCTCCAACCATTATAAAATACAGTTCGGAGATTATTGCCATAAGAGGTACTTCCCAAAGCACTGTACGATACCAATGACCTTCTATCGACACCTTAAGATCACCTCCTTCTTGTGTTATCTGAACTTCTTCGGGATTATATTGATAGCCTTCAAGAAAATCTATAAATGCAGGATCGAAGAAATAACAACGTCTTTCTATATATTTCTTTTCCTCTTTGCTCATTTTCAACTGAGTCATAGCTTCCACTTCTTGTTTAAGACGTTCAGCAAAGCCTTCTGGAAATTCGGTATGACCTCTGTTTATGAATTCATATCTTACATACGAACGCGGATATAGCTTTTGTATGGCAAGCATTACAGAAAACTTATATAGATCGTTGTCCGTAAAATGTTTTATAATCATAATCGGTTGTGTTCGGGGCCTAAGACCTCTTTATTACTTTAGAAGATGTAACTGCCATTATTTCTAAATAATGGCAGTTACACTCATATAAACTTACTTCTTAACTAAATAACACCGAAAACACGAAATTGTTATTTCTTAATCAATAAAACTACATTCTCAACATGATGTGTATGAGGAAACATATCCACCGGTTGAACCTTCTCCACCTTATATTTAGCATCAAGCAGGTTTAAATCTCTTGCTTGTGTGGCAGGATTACAACTCACATAAACCACTTTCTCGGGCTCGGCAAATAATATTGCTTCAATTACATTGTCATGCATTCCTGCACGGGGAGGATCGGTTATAATAACATCTGGCTTACCGTGTTCATTGATAAAATCCTGAGTTAAGATATCCTTCATATCACCTGCATAAAACAAGGTGTTTTCTATTTTATTATTCTGAGAATTGAACTTTGCATCCTCAATAGCATCTTCCACATATTCTATACCTACTACCTTACGGGCATTACGAGCCACGAAATTGGCAATGGTTCCTGTCCCTGTATATAGATCATATACCAGTTCGTCACCTGTCAATCCGGCAAAGTCACGGGTTATCTTATATAAGTTATAAGCTTGTTCGCTATTGGTCTGATAGAATGATTTAGGTCCTATCTTAAATTTAAGACCTTCCATTTCTTCATATATATAGTCATTACCTTTCCAAGTCAAGACCTCTTGATCAGTTATCGTATCATTGGCTTTCTGATTGATGATATATAATAAAGACGTAATCTGAGGGAATTTTTCGGCAATAGCATTTAATACATCCTCGTGCTTTTCTTTGTCGTCATCATAGAATACCACAATCACCATTAATTCTCCTGTACTGGATGTGCGAATGATTAAGGTACGCATCAATCCCCCCCTGTTTCTCAAGTCGAAGAATGTATATTCCTTTTTATAGCAATAATCACGGATGAAATTTCGAAGCTGATTCGACACATCATCCTGCAGCCAACATTTATTGATTTCCAATACCTTATCAAAACAACCGGGAATATGGAAACCAAGTGCATTCATATTATCGAATGTTTCACCCGATTTCACCTGATCCCATGTCAACCATTTTTTATTCGAGAAGGTATATTCCAGCTTATTTCTATAAAATGTAGTCTTTTCAGATCCTAAGATCGGCTTTATTTCGGGTAAATCTATTTTACCGATACGAGTCAGATTATCCTCTACTTGCTTATGCTTATATCTTAATTGTTCCTCATAAGGTAAGATTTGCCATTTGCAACCGCCACAAACCCCGAAGTGTTCACAGAAAGCATCGACACGTGTATCTGAATACTTCTCGAAGCGAACAGGTTTACCTTCGGCATAATTCTTTTTCTTACGGCTTAATTGCAGGTCAACAATATCACCGGGAACTACGAAAGGGATAAACACGATCATATTATCGATCTTTGCAATAGCCTTACCTTCGGCTGCAATATCTACTATTTCGACCGAAGGGTATATCGGTTGTGGTTTTCTATCTTTTCTCATTTCTATTCAGGTCGCAGACCTCTTTATTATTTTTGTAGTTGACATTAACAAGCCTTTCTCAATAAACAATATAGCAACAGACTGTTATCTTGTATATACTTGTGCTGCAAAAGTAATATAAAAAATTAAGCCCATAAATCAATATCGATTCAATGGGCTGATTATTCTGAAAAATAAACGATTATTATTCGTCCAATTCCTTTAGCTCATCCAAACTTTTCAAAATCGAATTGATATTCTTATCGTATAGCGTCTTATATTGGTAGTATGTGAATAATGTTACTAAAATAAACACACATGTCAAAAACACCCATGAAAATAGATTCAAACTAAGTTGAGCATATAAATAAGTACAAAGCCCCCCCAGAAGAGGGATGGAGAACCACGTTATTAGTTTTTCCCGTTTTATCCAGATATTGTACCTGTTAACAATACGTATATTATCGCTAACTACAGCAGAAAAATCTATTTTCATCAAATTATATATCTTAAATGCCTGCCATACAAAACTTAAAAGGCAGAGAAAAAACATAGAAACCAAAAAGAGAGGCCCTATTGTTTTATCTTTGATTTGGAATCGGTCATCATATATAAATAGTATAAAAGGGGCAATCGCAAGAACCACAAACGCTCCTATCGTTTCATAGCGCAAAATCTTACTTAGCGATTTATTACTTTTAGTTTCCAACATCTCTTTTACAATACGAGTATTCAATGATTCGTTTTGCTTTAATCTTTCATCTAAAGCAGCCCACGTATTTTTCAGTTCATCCAGTTCCATAATTTAAATGTTAGTTATTCGACATTTGTTTTAGTTTCTCTTTGGCACGTTTTAG
The DNA here is from genome assembly GCF_003201355.1 of Indolivaga alginatilytica. Classification (GTDB taxonomy): domain Bacteria; phylum Bacteroidota; class Bacteroidia; order Bacteroidales; family Dysgonomonadaceae; genus Dysgonomonas_A; species Dysgonomonas_A alginatilytica. The sequence continues at coordinate 29,243 of NZ_QICL01000002.1, read as the reverse complement.
TTTTGTGCCTACATTACTTAACGTAAGCCCCGTAATATCGGCAATCTCCTGATAGGACTTCTCTTCGAGATAAAGCAGAACGATAGCACGCTCCAAAGTTTTTAACTGATGTATCAGCCGGTACATTTCTTTTATACTTTCGCCCATATCATCGGGCTGAATCAAAGATTCGTGTAACATCGCTATGGGAACTCTCTGCGGCTGACGTACGACTTTGCGAATACCCGAGATGCAGGTGTTTAAAGCTATCCTGTATATCCATGTAGAAACGGTGCACTCATTTCTGAATTTAGGAAATGCTCTCCATAAGTTGCACACGACTTCCTGATAAAGGTCTTCCATCGGATAATCGTCAGAAATATAAAAGGAACATACTTTATAAATGACTCTCTCATGTTGCCGAATCATTTCTATAAAAATTTTCTCCGCTTCACTCTCGTTCATTCTCTGCTTTTCTCTATTAGTCGCATATTTTCTTAAGAAATGACAAATCTCTGCTTTTTTATCGAAAAAAAGTCCCCAAGTAAAAACTTGAGGACTTCTCATATATTAATTATCAATACCGAATGTATTATGCTATTTCAGCTTTCTTAGCGTCCATTTTCCGAGTTATCTTTCCATAAATAACGAGGGCAATAGCCGAAACCAATCCTATTCCGAAGAAAAACACCCAGATATAGTGTGCATTCTCAGTAGCCGCAGCATATGCTTCGGGGGTTGAGAATCCTTTTGGATCGGGACAATATTTTTGTAAAAGAAATCCTGAAATACCAAATGCAAGCAACGAAGATACAAATGAATGCAAGTGGCTAAAGCCAAGGTAAAGCCCTTCTTCACCCTTAGGAGCTTGAAGAGAAAAATATTCCAGGAAACGAGGAGATATAAAACATTCAGCCAATGCTTGGAATGCAATACCCACAATCATCATAAAAGTTACAGGATGAATAGTACCGAAAAGCAAATCATTACCCATCAGAGAACCTCCTGCCATGATACATGCCGATATTGGGATAATAAACATACCAACAGTCATAGAAGCCAAAGCCGAACGTTTTTGCATCACGGTTGTCACTAAGTTAACAAGAAGAAATACAACCAGTGGGTTTACGTTTGCGATCCATCCGGGAGATGCTTCTTGACCTACCAAACGAATAACGTATTTAGGCATAGTAGCATACATCTGTTGTTGTACCATCCAGAAACCACTTACAATTAAGATAAGAGCAATTAGGCGTCCATTCTTACAAACTTTCACCAAAGCTTTAAATATATCCGAGAAGGTTTTTCCTTGTCCTGAAACATTAGACGATTGATAGAAGAAATAAACCGCCACTAAAGCAAGCAACGTCATAGAAGCAGAGAAATAATTCAGATATACTAAACCTAAGTCTCCCAAACTTTTACGAAGTGGATCTACCACAGTTTTTCCTGTGAAAGCTCCAATGTTTACCATCATATAGAATATAGCAAATCCGCGTGCACGCGTGCTTTCAGTGGTTTCACGCGCTACCGTTCCCGATATTACAGATTTGATAAAAGCTCCACCGATAACAATCAATAAAAGGATGGGAACAATAGACCAACGTTGAGAGCTATCCAGAAGCCCTGTAAATTCGGTATCATGCCCGAAAGTAACAAGTCCCCTCTCCTGAAAAAACGAAGAGAACATTCCCTCTCCCGTTCCAGCTCCATAACTAACCAGCCCTGCATTTTCGAACATAGTCGGGAATATACCCAAACCGAAGTATCCGATCGTAAGAAGTGCAAAGGCTATAATAATAGATGTTCTGAAACCTATTTTATCTGCATATGCACCGACAAAAGTAGGCAGAAGATAAAGTAATGCGGAAAATGTACCTGAGATCAATCCCGATTCGACATCAGAGAAACCCCATACATTGGATAAATAAATAGTAAGAACGATAAAGACGGCATAATATGCCAGCCTTTCCAATAATTCGACGGAATTGGCAACCCAAAAGGCTTTAGAGAATTTAGTCATAATAGTCTAGAGTCTGTTTTTATATTTAAGAATAGTGATATATTTAAGGTCTCAAACCTTTTTTATTGCTTTAGTAAGTAAACAAAATTGCCGGCTATCATTAGTTATCAGCAGTTCATAAAGCCTTAAAATGGTTTTATATAGTAAGTTATAGCAGCAGACATAACTCTATTAGCAGATCTTGAGAACGGATCTGTTTTATGGCTACTATAGATATCGGAAAAACCCATATAATAACGCCCTTCTATCGCGAAATTACCGGCACTTGTACGAAGTTCGAAACCCATTCCGGCAACTAAGCCGTAATCGAATTTATTTTGAACCTTCAAACTATATTGGGCAGATACTTTAGAGGTTACGCTTGACTCTCCGGTCTGGTCAGATATAATAGGATTTTCCCCATAATCGGAAAGTAACAAGTCTTTTATTTTTTGTTCTCCTACCAGAAAACTAATCTGAGGTCCTAGATTTATAAAAACACGTCCTTTCCTTCCAAAATAAATATGAGTAAGAAAAGGTATTTGAAGATAGGCTAATTTTTGTATGTACTTTGATTCTGTCTCTTCTGTAAATTTTTGCTCATACCCCTGAAGACTGTAATTCAATTCTGCGATAAACCCCAATCGATTTTCTGTAATATATCGGGCTGACAGCCCGCCTTTGTATTGTTGAATCATTTTAGTACCCAAATGATCTGCGGGATCTGTAGTTACAAAGCTCATTGTTGAGAATGTAGGTCCAAAATTCACCCCGAAATTCCATTCGGGAACAAATTTATCTTGGGAATATCCTTTGATGCAAGCCAAAGCAAGCAGCAAAACAGCTAAGGTTCTTTTTATCATTTGCCGTATTCTATTTTATCGACACTACCATCAGTCTTATAATGAACTATATAAAACCCATTATTCATATATCCGCTTGTCGGATTTACTTTACTGAAGGAAATTGGTGTTTGCAAAGTCAATACTGATATTGAATTTATATTAGATTCGAAATTTTTGCCATATTTAAATAATCCTGTCAGGAAATATATACCCGTATCATAACCTAAAGCTCCGTATTTAGGATAAGTATTAATCAAAGACTTATCATTATACCACATCTTATAATTCGAGATAAATTGCTTAGTCTTGTAGTTATCATCCGACATATAGAATGGAGTATATATATATGTATCGTTTTTATAAAAACTGGTAAAAAACTGAGGATAAGTTTGCCACTCAGGATGCCCGAACAGAGACAAGGCAATATTAGGCTGTTCTTCTCTGATTGATCCCAAGACAGGTAACAGCGCCTCTAATAACTGAGCTGAACCCGAAGCGGCAATTATTACATTCTTTCGATTCATATCTAATGCCGACATCAAGTTAGTTGCCAAGTTCTCATTCACGGCAACACTATGGGCAAGCATTCCTCTTTGATTTAATTGTCCATTCAGCGTTGTAACAAACTCTTTTTTGCTATTATTCCCACTCTCTATTACATAGATAATATTATCATTACCAAATAGATTGGCTAGAATTCGGGCAGTATTATCATACAATATCTCAGAAGGGGCATTCAACTGAAATACCTCTGTATTTTTTTGTGCTTCGTTCGTTTTAGTAGGAAAAGGTATTGCATATTTTATCCCTTCTTGCTTCGCAAAATTAGAAAGGACATCTACCTGATCAGGGGAAAAACCGCCTATAATGAGATCCAGATCCCTCATCTCAGACGTTTCCAGCAGGCTCTCCAATTTTTCCGTTCCTGTTTCAGAACCCATATCGAAAATATATACATTGGCAGAAAAACCTTTGGACTTCATTTCTTCCAATGCCAATAAAAAGCCTTCGTAATATTCTATAAAACGAGCACTTTTCCCCTCCGATTTAGTTATGAAAGGAAGCACAACCCCTACTTTAATTGCATCTATATCTTGTAGATTCCATTCGGGAACAGATTCAGATTGGGAATATCCTTTGATGCAAGCCAAAGCAAGCAGCAAAACAGCTAAGGTTCTTTTTATCATTTGCCGTATTCTATTTTATCGACACTACCATTCGATTTATAATGAACTATATAAAATCCGTTATTCATATACCCGCCTGCAGCATTTACTTTATTAAAAGAAATTGGAGTTTGCAAAGCCGGTACTGATATTGAATTTACACTGGATTCGAAGTTCTTTCCGTGTTTGAATAATCCCGTGAGAAAATAAATACCCGTATCATAGCCTAATGCTCCGTATTTAGGATAAGTATTAATCAAAGACTTATTATTATACCATTTCTTATAATTTGAGATAAATTGTTTGGTCTTATAATCATCATCCGACATATAAAATGGCGTATATATATAGGTGTCGTTCTTGTAAAGGTCAGTAAAGAACTGAGGATAGGTTTGCCATTCAGTATGTCCGAATAGAGACATATTGAGATTAGGTTGTTTCTCTCTGAGAGAACTTAAAACAGGTAACAAAGTTTGTAATAACTGTGCAGAACCCGAAGCGGCAACGATAACATTCCTACGATTTGCATCCAATGCCAATGCCAGATTAGCTGACAAGTGTTGGTTTGCAGCCACACTGGTGGCACGCATCCCTTTTTGGCTCAATTGGGCATTCAATGCTGTTACAAATTCTTTCTTATCATTATTTCCGCTTTCGGTAATATAGATAACATTGGCATTGCCAAACAGATTGGCTAAAGTTCTGGTTGTATTATTATATAATACTTCATGAGGTGCATTTAATTGAAACACCTCTGTATTTTTTTGAGTCTCATTCGTTTTAGTCGGAAAAGGTATGGCATATTTTATCCCTTGCTTCTTAGCAAAGTTAGAAAGTACATCTATTTGATCAGAAGAAAAACCTCCGATAATAAGATCCAGATCTTTCATTTCGGACGTTTCCAATAAGCTTTTCAACTTGGTTGTTCCTGTTTCAGAACCCATGTCGAAAACATATACATTAGCCGAAAGACCTTTTACTTTCATTTCTTCCAATGCCAATAAAAAACCTTCGTAGTATTCAATAAAACGTGCGCTCTTTCCTTGTGATTTATTGATGAAAGGAAGCACAACTCCCACTTTGATTGCATCTATATCCCGTAATGTACTTACAGGTGTTTGCCCATTCTGATAAGAGGAATTACTACTCTGAGGCTGAAGCGAAGGAATAAGAATAGTCATGCCTTGCTTTAATCCATTCTTTAAAACAGGGTTGAAGTCTGTCAGAGCTTCGGGTGTAGTATTATATTGTCTGGCAATACCATAAAGGGTTTCTTTGGGTGCTACCTGATGTTCTATGAAACGGCTCTTTGCCTGAGCAACGGGTTGAGCAACATTATTTGAAGGACGAGTTGCGGGAAGTGATGGTATTAGTAATGATTGCCCCTCATGTAAAGGCTTTAATTTTAATTCGGGATTAGCATTTACAAGATCATCCACTTTCAGACCAACTTGCTTAGCTATTGAGTATAATGTCTCTTTAGATTTTACAACATAAGACCGCCCGTTTGAATTTACTGCCTGATTTACAGGGGGATTAATTACAGGTATTTTAATCTGTTCGTCTAATTTCAAGCCCTTCTCAGCCTTTGGATTTAATGCATAAATATCACTAACCGAAATATTATATAAGCGAGCTATCGAGTAGGCTGTTTCTCCTTTTGCAACTGTATGTATTGTATACTTACCATTACCTTGCAAAATTTCGGTTTTGAGAGCCGATACAGATGCTCCTTCTGCCGCAGACAAAGAAAGAGTGGTTGCTAAAACAAGATAACAACCTGCAAGTATGGATTTAACGTATTTAAAATTCATTTAAGTGTGTATTTATTATTCTAAACAAAGGTATAAAAATTAGTCGTATTTTTCATAAATAAGGCCTTAGACCTTTTTATTGCTTTAGTAAGCATAACAGCAATAGTCTGTTATAATTCGAAAGTATATCATTAAATGCTTTCATTTACTTAATACCGTTTGTTCCTCAAAACTCTATTTGTATTTATCCCAGAGTTCCGATTCTATGATTTTATGAGTTCGGTTCATCAAATCGGGAATATCAAGCTCGGTAAGCCCTTCGGTCGGGATAGGATCATGAACTATTATTTCCATTTTTTTGCCCAAATTCATTGCTCTCGAATGTATTTTCAATATATCAAAAGGTCCATTCAAAGTAACCGGAACAATAGGCAGCTGCATTTGAGTAGCGATTATGTATGCTCCTTTTTTAAACTTCCCCATTTTCCCGGTATAAGTTCGTTGCCCTTCGGGAAAAATAGCCATTGAAACTCCTTTTTCCAGTTCTCTTTCTGCCTTATGTATAGTCTGTGACAACGCCCGTGTATTCGAGCTGTCAACAAAAACATGCCCTGCAATTTCGGATGCTTTGCCTACAAATGGTATTTTACGTAATTCATGCTTCTGTACCCATTTAATATTATGACCCAGATAGCCATAGGTAAGAAAAATATCAAACGCCCCTTGATGGTTCGCAACAAAAATATAAGACTGATCGGGATCTAATTTATCGTTCTGCCTAACTGTAATTTTACATAAAGCAGCTCTGCAAACTATTTTAGACCAATATTCGGGAGGAGTATACCCCCAGAATTTACGGTTTCCGATTGAACAACCCAGCATCACAAGAATTGCCGTAACAATGCTGGTCACAACAAGAACAGGAATAAAAATAAGCCATTGATACAAGAAAGAAAGAACACCCTTCATCTTATTCTACTATAAGTAATGTGAAACATTTATTGCCATGTTTTATAATTATAACTGTCTTTGGTTATCACTTCCAACTAAGCAATAAAAAGGTCTTAAGCCTTAATTTTAAGGTTCAGATAAACAAAAATACATTTTTTTGCTCTCTTCTGAAACAAATGCTTCACTTTAAGATAACAGTGTCCTCCTGTTACCCTTCATAAAAGGCAAGAAAAAAGCTTCTAAAGCAGTAAAATAAAGTTACAAATTAAATAATGAAGAACATTATTCTGTCTTTTATTACAACATGCCTTCCTTTCTTAATAGCTTAAATGATTACATTTGTCTACTCGATGTTAATAGATATGGAAGAAGATTTAAGAGAATATAACCCTGAAGGTTCGGACTTGAGAAAATTACAACTCAAAATGTTTGAAATACTCCAAGTAGTAACCTCAATTGCCGACAAACACAGCATCCCCTATTGGTTAAGCGGAGGCACTCTGTTAGGTGCTGCACGGCACGGTGGCTTTATCCCTTGGGACGATGATATTGACATAGAACTCCTTCTCCCCGACTACAGAAAATTACTAAGAATCCTAGAAAAAGAACTTCCCTCGGATTTCTATTTACAGACGCCTAAAGACAAAGGCTATCGTCTGTTATTTTCAAAGGTAAGAGACAAACATTCTGTTGTTGCTGAAGAAGATGATATACTGGATAATTACTCAGAAAAAGGAATATACATAGATATATTTCCGGAAGAGAGAAGCTATAAACCTCTAAAAAACATAGTCGACTTTTTTTATGGAAGATCATACCGCCGACTCAAACGAGGAAACCCATTTCATTCAATAAACTATTTTTACGAGTATACATTATCACTCTTTATGTACCCTATCGGCATTCTATTGATTTGGTTTGCCAGAGGATTATGCTCTATTACACGTCCCGAGAATATTTTACATAGCTATGGAATTGGCAATACTACCAATCATCATGCTAGTTATATGTTTCCTCTGAGTACAATTGAGTTTGAAGGGAAAATATTCTCAGCTCCGGGGAGTACCGATGCTTATCTCAAAAAACAGTATGGCGATTATATGAAGATTCCTCCCAAAGATAAAAGAGCTACTCATTTTTTGAAAGTGAGTTATAAATAAAAAAGCTTTTGATTACCCTAAAACTATAATCAACTATAGTTAATCTACTTACCAAAACTACAAAGAGATCAAAACGTTCTCATAATACTAATATCACTTAAATTTAACGAACAATACACAACAAGAGTGTGTTCAAGTTTAGTATTTTGATTCGGATTACTAATTTTACATTCCTCTATAGGATGAAACATGTCCCGAACCACAATACTATTTATGTTGAGTGCCGTTTTTTTTCGGCTCCTTACCTGAATATGTTTCGCTTTATGTAATTAATGTCTATTTATGAAAAATATCAAACCTATCCTTTTTGTCATTTCTCTATGTATCTTGCTATTGGGTGCATGCAAAAAGAATGAAACACAGCCTCCTGTTGTAGAAGTAGAAAATGTGAAAGTTGATAATATCCAGATTTTCGGAGATTATGTCGGTCTCATCAAAGCTGCCCGTAATGTGGAAATACGTGCACGGGTAGAAGGCTTTCTTGAAAGAATGACATTTGTGGAAGGAAAAAAGGTAGCTGCCGGCGAACCTCTTTTTTACATCAATACGGCAACCTACGAAGCCAGAGTAGAAAAAGCAAAAGCCCAACTAAAGAAAGATGAAGCTATGGCTGCCAAATCGAAAAGAGACGTAGAAAGGTTACGCCCGCTATATATGCAGAATGCAGCCAGTCAACTCGACTTGGATAATGCAGAAGCAGCTCTGGACGTGGCAAATGCCAGTGTATTGATGAGCAAAGCCGATTTAGCACAAGCCGAACTTCAATTGAGCTATACAATAGTAAGATCGCCCTTATCAGGCTATATAAGCGAACGTTATGTAGACATAGGTACTCTAGTGGGAACATCAGGTACTTCGCTGCTGGCAACAGTAGTTCAAAGAGATACAGTCTTGGTGGATTTCAAATTGACATCATTAGACTATCTGAGAAGCCAACGCCGCAATGTGCACTTGGGAGAACAAGATTCCACCCGGTCGTGGCAACCGACAGTAGAGGTAACATTGGCTGATAATACCGTTTACAGCAAAAAGGGAATTGTAGATTTTGCCGCACCTCAGGTAGATCCCAAAACGGGAACATTCGGAGTACGTGCTGTTCTGCCAAATCCAAATCAAGTACTTCTTCCCGGACAATTTACACGGGTAAAACTATTACTTGATGTATTGGACAATGTAATGGTAGTACCTCGCAAGGCAATATCAATAGAAAAAGGAGGTGCATTTATATTCGTAATTCGCCCCGACAGTATTGCCGAAAAACGTTTTGTAGAAACCGGACCTGAACAGAATAACAAAATTGTAATCACAAGAGGACTATCTACCACAGAAAAGATTGTAGTAGAAGGTTTTCAAAAGCTCACTCATGGAGAGAAGGTTATACCCAGAACTCTTGACGAGCAAAAGAAAATAGACACACAGGTAAGACTAGATCAAAATAACCAAAAGGAGGAAAACAAATGAAAGCCGGATTTTTTATAGACAGACCCGTACTTTCGACCGTACTTTCTTTGCTTATCGTTATTGTCGGAATTATCGGGTTGGCACTTCTACCTATCGAGCAATATCCGCAGATAACACCTCCGGTAGTTAAAATCAGTGCATCCTATCCCGGAGCAAGCGCAACCACCGTTTCTCAGGCAGTGGCAACACCCATAGAGCAGGAGTTGAACGGTACTCCCGGTATGATTTACATGGAGTCGAGCAGTTCTAATTCGGGAGGGCTGTCCATTACAGTAACTTTTGATGTAAGTACCAATGTCGATTTAGCTGCGGTTGAAATACAAAACAGGGTGAAACTTGCAGAATCCCGTCTGCCTGCCGAAGTGCTTCAGAATGGGATTTCAGTAGAAAAACAAGCAGCCAGCCAATTACTCACGATAGCATTGGCTTCGAACGACCCTAAGTTTGACGAAATATATCTGAGCAACTATGCAACCATAAACGTTCTGGATGTTATCAGACGTATTCCCGGAGTAGGTAGGGTTTCCAATGTCGGCAGCCGTTATTACGGTATGCAAATATGGGTGTATCCCGATAAAATGGCAAGCTTCGGACTCACAGTAAAAGACTTACAGAACGCTTTAAAAGATCAGAATAGAGAATCGGCTGCGGGTGAACTCGGTAAGCAACCTATAATAGATGTAGATGTAGCAATGCCCATCACTGCACGTGGACGTTTATCGACCGTAAGCGAATTTGAAGACATTGTAGTAAGAGCAAGTGGCGACGGGTCATTTATCCGTATGCGAGATGTGGCACGCGTGTCATTAGAAGCCTCGTCTTACAGTACCGAAAGTGGATTGAACGGAAAGAGTGCAACCATCCTCAGTATATATATGCTACCGGGTGCTAATGCTATGGAAGTAGCCAATCAGGTAAAATCTACGATGGTGGATCTTAAGAAAGATTTCCCCGAGGGTATCGACTATCTGATCCCTTTCGATATGACAAAATATATTTCTGAATCCATCCACGAAGTATATAAAACACTTTTCGAAGCTTTATTTTTAGTGATACTTGTGGTTTTCTTATCGCTACAAAACTGGCGCGCATCTATCATTCCTATTGTAGCCGTTCCGATATCTCTGGTCGGAACATTTGGATTTATGCTTATGATGGGATTCTCCCTCAACATGCTTACTCTATTGGGACTGGTTCTCGCTATTGGTATAGTCGTTGATGACGCCATAGTCGTTGTTGAGAATGTCGAGCGGATTATGGAAGAAAAAGGAATCAGCGCAAGAGAGGCAACCCATATCGCCATGCAGGAACTGGTTGGTGCATTGGTTGCAACAGCTCTTGTATTGGCAGCCGTATTTGTTCCCGTAAGTTTTCTTGATGGTATTACAGGCTCGCTTTATCGGCAATTCTCGGTAACAATAGTCGTCTCGGTAATTATATCGGCAATAGTAGCCCTTACCCTGAGCCCTGCGATGTGTGCCATTATATTAAAACCATCTCATAAAAAAAAGAATGTCGTATTCCGAAAGATCAATACATGGTTAGCCGCAGGAAATTCTAAATACGGAACTCTTCTGGTAAAAGTAATTAATAATCCACGCCGAATTATGGCAGGATTCGGAATGGTACTCATCCTTATATTTGTATTTAATAAAATAACACCTACAAGTTTTATCCCTCAGGAAGACCAAGGCTACTTTACAGTAGAACTCGAGATGCCCGAAGGCACAACTCTCGAACGTATGCGTACTGTTACCGAGAGAGCCATAAACTATCTGGATCATCACGATGCTGTAGATTATGTGCAAAACGTAACGGGATCGAGTCCTCGTGTAGGAACTAACCAAGGACGTGCTACTTTGACCGTTATCCTTAAATCGTGGGAGGAACGAAGCGAAGGTGTTAATGATGTAATAAGAGATGTACAAAAAGAATTCTATAATTACCCCGAAGCACGGGCATTTGTAAGCAGCCCGCCAGCCATACCCGGATTGGGAGGCGCAGGAGGTGTGGAAATGAAACTACAAGCACGGTCGGATGCTACTTGGGACGACCTTGTTGCAGCCAGCGATACATTTGTATATTATGCCTCTAAAGCCAAAGGTATTGCCAACGTATCATCCTCTTTGCAATCTGAAATACCTCAACTGTACTTTCATGTAGACCGGGATCAGGCCATGTTACTGGGAGTACCCATGTCTGATATTTTTTCTACGATGAAAGCCTATCTTGGGTCGGTTTACGTGAACGACTTCAATATGTTTAACCGTATCTACAAAGTATATATTCAAGCCGATCAATCGTTCAGAGCAACAGCAGACGATATAAATCTCTTTTTTGTAAAGACAGAGAATGGTTCTATGGTTCCTCTTACGGCATTGGGTAAAACAAGCTATACAACAGGTCCCGGTAATATCAGCCGATTCAATATGTATACATCGTCATCTATGCAGATAACACCTGCACAAGGTTACAGCTCGGGACAAACGATGGAAACAATAGAACAAATAGTTAAAGAGAAACTACCCGAAAATATAGGTCTTGCGTGGAGCGGATTATCATTCCAAGAACAAAAAGCGACAGGACAAACTGGTATTGTTTTAGGATTGGTATTCTTATTTGTATTCCTCTTCCTAGCCGCTCAGTATGAAAGTTGGACAGTTCCTATCGCTGTATTGCTATCCATGCCTATCGCCTTGCTTGGTGCATTCTTAGGAATTACCGCCTTAAGGCTTGATAATGATATTTATTTTCAGGTTGGTTTAGTTACTCTGATAGGATTAGCTGCTAAAAATGCGATCTTAATCGTTGAGTTCGCAAAAATACAGGTAGACCAAGGTATGCAACCCGTATTTGCAGCCATACAAGGTGCAAAATTACGTTTCCGACCTATTTTGATGACATCATTTGCATTTATACTTGGTATGCTTCCTATGGTAATGGCTTCGGGACCCGGTTCTGCGAGCAGGCATTCAATAGGCACAGGTGTGTTCTTTGGTATGATAGTAGCAAGTACACTTGGTATTGTAATGGTTCCTTTCTTCTTTGTGATGGTATATAAAGCAAAAGAGAAGTTCAAGTTACCCGACATAAAATATCCCAAGATATTTAAACGAAAAAAATAATCAATAAATATCATAAGTACTTATTGATAACCTTTAAACGAAGATAAATGAGCAAACTCAAATATATATGTAGTGTATTAGTCCTCTGTAATGTTATATTCTTCTCTTGTAAGATAGGAAGTAAATATCAACGCCCCGTGATGGACGGCATGCCACATTCTTTTGAAGCCAAAGGACTGGAGGAAGGAGAAGCTGCCGACATAGGATGGAGTACATTATACAAAGATTCTGTTTTACAAAACATGATCACAAAAGCCCTTGATCATAACAGAGATGTACTTATTGCAACCGCCCGCATCAATGAAATGATTGCCAACAAACGCATTTCATTTGCAAATATATTTCCCGAAATAGGCATTGATGGAGTCGCACAAAAGGAACATCTCAACTATGGAGGAAATAATCCAAAATATACTCCCGAAATACATACTAACTTAACTTTTGGTTGGGAGGTAGATATATGGGGAAAACTCCGATGGGCAAACGATGCTGCAATAGCTTCATATATGCAATCGGTAGAAGCCCAGCAAGCATTACGCCTCACCATCATTGCCGAAGTGGCACAAAGTTATTTTAAACTGCGAGCTTTAGATCGCGAATTGGAGATAGTGAAACAAACACTGGAAGCTCTTCAAGAAAGTGCACATTTTGCCAAATTGAGGCATGAGGGAGGTTTGACCTCTGAGATGCCTTACCGTCAAAGTTTGGTAGAGGTGGCACGTACCGAACCTCTTATACCAAGCTTGGAAAATGAAATAAAACTAATGGAGAATAACATGTCTGTTCTTTTGGGTGAGTTTCCGTCGGGCATTCCACGCAGTAACACTGACATAAGCACCCATTCCATATTACCGGGTCTACCGGTAGATGTTCCCTCTTCGTTGTTGGAACGTCGTCCGGATGTAATACAGGCCGAACAGAAATTAATAGAAGCCAATGCCAAAGTAGGTGTAGCCTTAACAAGTATTCTCCCGTCACTGAATCTTACGGGTCGGTTAGGTGCTGAAAATTCGGAGTTGACAGACTTCCTTAAAAGTCCGGCATGGTTTATAGGCAGCTCCCTTGCAGGACCAATATTCAATATGGGAAAGAATAAAGCCATCCATCAGGCAGCTAAAGCTGCTTACCAACAGGAAGTATACAGCTACGAGAAAACAATTCTAAGTGTATTTATGGAAGTAAACAATGCCATTAATACTTATCAGAAAACGCAAGAAGTACGCAAATCGCGAGAAACATTATATAGCTCTGTACGCTCTTATCAAAAACTCGCCCGACTACAATATGTAAACGGCATCGTAAGTTATATGGATGTATTGGATGCTCAACGCCAGTTGTTTGATGCTGAGATTACCCTCAACAATGCTATTTTGGATGAACTTACGTCAACCGTACAATTATATAAAGCTCTGGGAGGCGGACTCGTTAAGTAAAGAACAGGGCAATTATTCATAAATTACATATATATCTTTTCGTTTTTAATAGATAAAACAGGGCTATTTCGGCAACAATTCCTATATTTGAATATCACTATTTATTAAAAACAATTCGATATGATTTATGCAATAATTTTAATTGTGTTAGGGCTTATAGCTATTCTATTCAACAAAAAGCCGATAACCAAACAAGCAGCCGTTGTAAAAGTATGGCTGGCTCCATTATTTATTATCTGGGGAACAGTAGGAATTGTAATTCTGAGCACGATACGATACAGTGTAATCGACGAAAATGCAACGTACTGGTATTTTTTGATTTTGGGCAGTTCAATAGAAATACTTATAGCAGTTTTCTTTATTTACAGGTATATCAAGTTGAAGAAAAATCCCCAACCTGATGACAATCTGTTTTTACCGCAAACTATTTTAGGTGTTGTTGCAATTCTGGTTGGAGTAGCAACTATTCTTGTTAAATAAATATACTGTTGTAATGAGCAAAATATCCCCTCAGTTTTAATGTCTAAGGGGATATTTCTATTTAAATCAAAATGGCTTGTCAACATGTGCATAAGGCACTTTCGCCACAATCTTCCAAACTCCGTTAAATTTGAGTAAAGAAATATAATCGGTAGCTATCAGCTCTTTATTTCTAAATAATAGCACTTTTACGGCGGCGGCATTGCCCGTTACATCAATGGAGGCAAAATCATATGTCAATGTTCGCAATCCTGGATTTCCTTTATTGTCCTTTTTATAATCATCCACAGCCTTTTTCCATTCCAAAAGGGGAAATCTTTTCAGCTCCTCACCATCTGCAGAGAAAATTGCAAAATCGGGATGAAACAATTCTAACATTTTATCGGTATCCAGCTTATTAGCTACAGCATTAATATATTTCTCTTCTAACAATTCTTTAATTTGCTGTTCTTCCATATTGTTTACTTTTTCGTTTTCTTGTGAGGCAATCGAAGGCAGTATAATCATTACAAATGCCGCTAATAAGAATATTTTTTTAATCATCATACAATTCTGTTCATTAGTTAATTTGTAGTTAGTCCACCATCGACAGACATGATAGAGCCTGTAATCCACTTAGCCTGATCAGATGCCAAAAACAAAGCCGCCTGAGCTACATCTTCAGCCTCTCCTATTTTGCCCAAAGGATAAATGGTTTGTATCATTTCCCTAAATCTTTCCTGTTCGTGAGGTGTAAGCTTCTCTATATTCAGATTAAGCTGTGGAGTCTGTATACTGCCCGGTGCAATGGCATTTACCCGAACTCCTTTTTTACCCATCTCAAAAGCTAGCGATTTGGTAAAAGAATCTATTGCACCCTTCGTCAGCGAGTATGCTGTGGAATCTCTTCCCGACAGCATTCTGTGAGAAAAATAAGATGAGATATTAATTACATTTCCTTTAGACTCTATTAAAGATTCTAATAAATACTGAGTCAAAAAATAGGGTGCTCTGATGTTTAGGTTGATATGCAGATCCAGAGCTTCTTCACTCGTTTCTTTAAAAGGAATAAAGCGCCCTATTCCTGCATTATTTATTAAAATGTCAACTTTAGGAATAGTTCTTAATATCTTCTCCGAAATTGTTTTCACAGAAGGCAAAACTCCCAGATCAGCCGCAAACGTATAGATACCAACGCCATAAACCGACAAGTCTTGTTTTACTTGTTCTAATTTTTTTTCATTTCGGGCAATAAGAACAATGTTTGCTCCATTCCCGGCAAAGACTTTAGCAATAGCTAAGCCGATGCCATCACTCCCTCCTGTTACTATTGCGTATTTACCTTTTAAAATTTGTTGATCCACTTTTTATATTTTAAAAAAATTACTGTTATGCAACTTCGGTATGGTGGGTCGCGGATACAACTTCAAACAATCCCAAAGAAAAACACTCCTGAGTATGTGCTGCTTTCATGTGTATATCCAGAGCTGCTGCATCTTTAAATATTTCCCAGAGGATAAATTCATCCGGTTGAGCATTGTTTTGAAATATCCTGAAGATTTCACACCCCGGCTCTTTAACGGTTTCGTTCACTAGTTTTGCTACTGCAATTCTAAATTCTTGTATTTTATTTGTTTTGCATTTTAAGATTACTGTTGATTCTACTTTTCTATTATCCATTTCTTTTTTTTAAAATTAATTACACAAATTGCCTAAACAATGCAACAATTGTCGATTATTTACAATTGCAAATTAAGGATATATTATTTAGATTTGCAACAATAATTGTAATTTATTTACAAAATGAAAAAAAACGAAAACTTATCCTTTGATTTTGAGTTTCTTGACAAACTAATTGTCGGTATTGGCGAAGTATCTCAAATAACAGGTATTCCCACAAGGCAAATCCGTTATTGGGAAGACAAAGGCATTATCAAAAGCCTAACAGAAGAAGAAGGCAAGAACCGCAGATACAATTACGAAAATATCAAGCGGATGCTTTTAATTAAAGAATTACTGGATGAAGGCTACACGCTGGATGCTGCTACCAACAAGCTGAAAAACAGAATGGAAATGATAGAAGATACGCTAAAGAGGTTAAAGAAATAATTTCCCGAAAATATATCCGGGTGAAAAGGTTTCCTGTCATTTAATTGCGTAATTTTGAGGCTTTAATTATGGTCTCAGACCAAATCTGTGGCTCTGGTAAATGTCATAACCGGAAAACGTTATTACTGAATAATATGACAATACTTATTTGGCTATATTTATTTCACATACATTATGGATTTTCTTGAACTTGCAAGTAGGAGACAAAGCACACGCAAATACGACACAACCAGATCGGTAGAAGCCGAAAAGATCGAACGGATTATAGAGGCCGCCCGACTGGCTCCATCTGCTTGCAATGCACAACCCTGGCACTTTGTAGTAGTAAACGATGCCCAATTGATTGATGAAACTCTTGAATCAATTGAAAATCCGACAGAAAGTGAAACACAATCCGTACATCTTGTTCTAGTGGACGAATCGGAACTAAAGAATAAGGTTGCAGATGCTGCTTCTGCGCGACTACTGGGAATGAATCACTTCACAAAACAAGCTCCCATACATATTCTTCTGGTTGAAGAAAAGGTTAATCTAAGTTCGGGGATCGGAGGCGTTATCAAAGACAAACATTTTGCCTATGTAGACATAGGTATTGCCGCTTCACATATTTGTCTGGCTGCCGAAGCCGAAGGATTGGGAAGCTGCATATTAGGCTGGTTCAACGAATCAAAGATAAAGAAACTGCTAAACATACCCGACTCTAAACGAGTCATACTCGACATACTGATCGGCTATCCGGCTCAGGAATTGAGACCTAAAAAACGCAAGCCAACAAACGAAATAGTATCATACAATACGTATAAAAAATGAAACTTTCTCAAAAACAGGTTGGGCATATAACTATGTTCAGTGTTGTTACTTTTTTTGCAATCAACATTCCCATCAGTAAATACCTCCTTCAATCGGGGTATATCAGCCCTTATGGGCTTACTATTGCACGAATGGTATTTGCTACTATAGCTTTCTGGACAGCTTCACTTTTTGTGACTAAAGAAAAGATTGATCGTAAAGATCATTTTACAATTTTTCTGGGGGGACTTTTAGGTATTACATTCAATCAGGGACTATTTATTTTCGGATTGAATAATACTTCTCCTGTCGATGCATCTATAATCACAACAAGCACCCCTCTTTTTGCCATGGTTATAGCTGCTCTTGTACTAAAAGAGCCTATCACAACAAAGAAGGTTTCGGGTGTATTATTAGGTGGGCTCGGTGCTATATTCTTAGTTTACACAAGTCATCATGGAGATATTACCACCGACTCAAGCATGAAAGGGAATATGGCTGTAGTATGCAGTTCGCTAAGTTATGCGTCCTATCTGGTTGTAACCCGTCCTTTGACTGCTAAATATTCCTCTATCACCTTAATGAAGTGGATGTTCTTGTATTCAACCGTTATATTACTTCCATTTTTATATAAAGATTTAGTTAGTGCTCCTCTATTCTCCCAATCGGAAGTATTGCCCTTTCTGCTTATCGGTTATACATTGCTCTTTGCGACATTCATTGCATATACACTTATACCTGTGGCTCAAAAAAGAATCAGGGCAACAACTATCTCTATGTACAATAACCTACAACCGCTTATAGCATCATTTATTGCTATCGGTTTAGGACAAGACAGTTTTTCGGGGACTAAAGCTTTATCTGCTGTTATGATTCTCATCGGGGTATATCTGGTTACACAGAGTAAATCGAGAGCCGATGTGGAAGCTGAACAAAAAGGAGTGGTGGCGGAGAATGAATGATTACTCAGACCTCAGATTGGATATATAATAATACTTTATAAATAAGCCAATTTACATTACATAAAAAAGCCGTATACATTATTGTATACGGCTTTTCTTCAATATTATCGATTTACTCTTATTGCTTGACCTCGACCCACATACCCGAAGTACGACTTTGAGTTTGCGGTTTGTACATTGCCTCACAAGATACTGCAGGCAGATAGAACCGACCGCAATACGCTGCTTGCAAACGAACTTTAACGGCTGTTGAATATCCATTGCCGAGATTAAAGAATGTCATCACCCTATCGTCTCGTATATCCTGATAATTAAACGATCCACTGGTAGCATCAGCGGCTGCATTAAACAATCGGTTATTGAATATCTCCCAACCTGAAGGGAATATCTGGGTTAGTGCCAAATCGGTGATAGATTCGCCCGAAACGTTTTGTATAATCACATTCGCAAAAAACTCAGTTCCTTGCTGAAGCGAAGTTATATCTACCTCATTGTTATTATCATCTACATATTTCACATAGAGATTTATTCCGTCATTTTTAGGACGAGATGTATCTACCAGAGGTTGAGTGCGTCCAATCAGACGAACATACAATTGCCCTTCTCCTTTATTGGTAAAATTGATATTTACAACTTCTTGTGGCTTAATCGTATATTCATGGAATACCTGAGCCGAATTTTCAACTTTTTGAGGTGCGCCGTTCAAACTCCAGTCATAAGCTATTGCTCCTTTACCCATCTTTTCAGCCAACTGAGACATGGCTATCAAACCATACGCTGCTGTTTGAGTAGAGATATAATCGGAGCTTAATTCTTCCGATACTTGGGAGGCTAACGATAATGCTTTTTCGGTTCTGCCTAAAAGCAGGTTAGTTTCCATTATCATGGCAACGTCACGAGCCGGACTACCATAAGTATTATTAAATGCTGAATAATTATCAACAGTTAAAGGTACATTCGATATTATCTGCTGTGCTGCATCCTTTTTACCTGTAATAGCATATGCTGCCGCCAATCTCCAACGGGCTTGTATCGAAAGATCTTTCATTTCCTTCAATCGGTTCATTGCTCCTAATTCGGGATCGCCTGCCAAAGCTAAAGTATACAAGCGATATGCTTGTTGCAGGTCGGTCATCGAATACGAATAGTAAGAACTGTAAAGATCTCCCCTATTCCATCGTTGTGCTGATTTTTTCTGGAATTGTTTCCATTTACTGATAACAGATTCCGGAACATTATATCCTTTATTTTTAGCTTCGATCAGGAAGTGTCCGGCATAAGTACTCACCCACTCTGTTGGGTATGAACTACCCGGCCAGTACACAATACCACCATCACCCAATTGGCGTGACGACAATATTTTGATCGCTTCATTGATATTATATTTCATCTTCTCGGTTTCTTTTTCCGAGAATTTTCGGAATGCACTTACATATAATAGAGGGAATACGCGTGAAGTTACTTGCTCCGAACAGCCATATGGATAATCGTAGAGATAAGCCATATTCTTACTTAAATCAACAGCCGGCATACGTGACACTTCAAGTTTAACCCAATCATCAGAAGTTGGCGAATCAAGATTAATATTTAATTCGTGTGAATCACCGGCTGAAACCAAAGCCTCCGAAGTCAATATAATCGGAGGATTAGGATTTCTCACTTCTATATCTATGGTTTCATTTGAGCTTTCGCCTCCGCCACTTGCTTTAATGGTTACCTTCTCAGCTCCTGTTTTCTTCGCAACTTTCACTTTAAAGTAAATCACTTTATCTCCTGTTTCGGTAAACGTAACCGATTTGGTTGTTCCATCTGTAAACTGGAATAATCCGTTTGCTGCCTGAACTGTTACATTTACAGTCTTCACCTTTTTATCCATTGCAAAGACATTTACAGGAAGTAATATCTCCTCATCGGGTCCCGCAACTCTCGGAAGGGTAGATAAAACCATCAACGGGTTTTTCACCGCCACTGTTTTTTCGGTGTTTCCATATGCTCCTTCTTGCGATCCGGCTACTACCATCACACGTACTGAACCGATATACGGATCGAGCTTTATCTTATGAGATTGTGTTTCGCCTTTCTTCATCGTGAACGGTCCTAAGAATTTCACAACCGGTTTGAATCTGTTCAAAGGATTGCTCGATGGTTTAAGAGTTTCGTCACCACCAATACTAAGCAATGGACCCAATTTTCCGGCTTGCGCTCCTACTACCATATCGAACATATCCCATGTACGAACTCCCAATGCCTGATAAGCATAGAAATCTGTCCACGCATTGGGTGTTTTAAATGAAGTCAGATCAAGCAGACCTTCATCTACCACAGCCAGAGTATAGGTCATTGCCTTTTTATTTTTCTCCGATACCGAAACTGAAAATTCCTTTTCAGGCCGAAGTTCATCAGGCATAGTTATAACAGGAGTCAATATCGTATTCTTATTTTCAACCTTGATATTCAATACGCCATACAAACGTATGGGCAAATCATTATCGGTTTGAGCATGAGGTTGCAAAAGTGTTGCAAAGATGAAGAAGTTCGGGTTCATTTCGTCCGTTACTTCAAATGTATATTTTGTATCTTCCTTGGCACTGGTTTTAGCCCAATCGCGTTGTATTACCTTTGTTCCGTCTTCGATGCTGATTAATACTCTACCATCGGAACTTTTAGGAATGGTTACCGTTACTTTTTCACCCACCTGATAAGGTGTCTTTTTATCCGTAGAAAAAGATAGCATAGTTAGTCCCGAAGCATCTTCTTTGTTTGAACGTCCTTTCCATGCAGGCCAGTCTACATATATAACTTTACCTGCTATATGTCCGCCTTGTTTATCGGTTGCCATCACCAAATAGCGTCCCCATTCGGAATCTTCTACTTTAAAGCTGACTTTGGCTTTTCCGCTAACAGTTGCCACGTCTTTATCCAATACTACATTGGCAGATGTATTGTTGACATAGGAAGATAAATCGTCGTTATTGCGGTTCCACCACCACGACCATTTAATCTTATATATTTTCACATTGATATCCGATCTGTTAAGAGGTTTTCCGTCGGGAGACAAGGTTGCGATATCCAACATATTGTCTTTTCCTGTTTCCAACATTTCGTAGTCAGATTCGTTAGGCGATTTGATACCGACATATGCCGAGTAGGGAGAATAAGCCGCAGTCTGCGAATAGATACTTGCATCGCCTCCCGTTTCGAATACCCTCGATACTAAAGTTGCCTTAAGCATCCCCGGCGCATTGGATGCCGGAGGTAGTTTTCCTGCCACATTAGCATTGCCGCTTGCATCGAGCCTTCCTTCAAATATGGTATATGTATCGGTACTGAAATTACTTGCAGGATTATTAAACGAATATGCCTCATATCCTTTAAATGGATTTCCGGCAACAGACAAAGTCATCTCAACACTTGCTTTCAGGTTAGATGCTGCTGCTCCATGCAACCATTGCGATGACAAAGTGCTGTTCAAGACACCTCTGCTCGCATCAATCAGTTCTCCGACATTCAACCGGACTTTTAACCTGTTAGGTTTTACGGTTTCTATTTTTATGGTTTTAGAGAAAGTCGCTCCCCCTACTTTTATATCTGCCCGCCAGTTACCTGTAATGGCTCCCGGATCGGTTGCCAGCTTGAAGGTATAGAACCCGTCTTTGCCCGATGTATTTACATGTTTCTGATACAACTGACCGGTCGGTGTAAATAAATCCAATGATACAGGATGCCCTTTAGGCAGGGGATTTACTTTATCATCCAATATAAATGTCAGGTAAATAGAATCGCCCGGACGCCAGACACCTCTTTCTCCGTATATATAACCTTTCAAGCCTTTTTGTATTTCTTTTCCACTGACATCAAAATTACTTAGGGATAGAGAAAGATTAGAAGTCAGTTTCAAATAGCCTTTATCTTTATCTTTTGCAGCAACCACCACAAAAGGAACTCCGCCTTTATAATCGATAGTAGCAAATCCGTCGCCATCGGTTTTAGCCGATCCTATACGCTGCATCTGAAAATTATACACATCCACAACTGCTCCCGATATGGGTTTTGTGGTAAGTATATCGGTTAATGCGACCGTTACTTTTTTGTCTGAACCTATTTTGGCTACTAAACCTATATTAGAGGCAAACACAATACAGTCGGATGAGCGGTTGCTGTAATAACTGCTTTTACAAGGGTCTTCCCTTTCTTCCCAATCGTAATCCTCCCAATCTATAGGATCATAATAATAGGTTTGAGGAATGTCCCAAACAGCTTCGTCTTCTTCCGACATACGATTGTCGAATCTCTCCAAACCCGCTTCCTGAGGCACTTGAGGTACTATTCCACTACAGGGGTATAATGAATATTCTTTCTTCATCGTAAACTTAACCCGATAGATTGCACCCGGCTCTTGCTTGATGAGTGTGGATAGGTCTATTAAGAAATTATTCCACTGATCCAATCGCATGGTATGGTCTTCATCGAGCCTGATTTGCTTTTTAAGCACTAAACGACCGAAGCGTCTCAATTCGTTATCACCTCCAAAATCATTCGATTGAAGGTATCCTAATACATTGTTTTCAAATATCTTGACAATTGTAACATCTACAGCCCACAGGTTGACCGCCTGGAAGGGTATGTTCAGATTATCGGAATTGGGGAGAATATTACCCGAGTTGAGCAATTTAATCTCAGGTTTATTCTTTTCAAGAGATAATTGGTAATTGTAGTTCTTATCCAAGGTTTTATTTTCAGAGCTTTTCAGTTCTTTAAAGATATTCAGATCGACACTTGTATTGCTACTGTTGCCATCTAAATAGAGTTTCAGTACGTTCTTTTGTATTTCGTATGAAAAATTTTCGATTCCATTCGGATTGACCAACCCTTGTATATTCTGATTGTTAGATAACGGGTCGCTGAATGTAATACGGATACATTCCGACGGCTCGTAAGCGGTACGCACATCAATAACCGAGAATGTGGAAGCATTAATTGCAGGAATCACTATCGGAAGTTTTTCCGCATCTCTTTTTGCTCCGATAGGCGAGCCGTCCACTTTCAGTGTATAGGTCAGATCCTGAGTTGTTCTCTTGAGGCTGTCAATGGTAAAGGCATACCGACCTTTTACGTCCGTAGCTTCTATTTTTACGACTGCTGTATTGGAATTTCCTTCTACCGATAGCATTTTTTCAATATCGGGCATAGAGGCTTCGTCTGCTAATGATAGTGTTCCTCTCACTGTATTCCATGTGAGGTCATTGTCCTTTGTTGGGGAATAGGGTAACATATCTACCGCAAAATTTTGCTCGGGTACTTTAAAGTAGAAGTAAAATTCTTTGAAGTCTTTTTCTACTTGAAGTACTTTATCGAGTTTAAACCAAGCATCGTAAGTCTCGCCTTGCTTTAACTCCCCCGGTTCGGGTACAAATTTGATGGTTCGTGTATTTACCCAATAGGCTTTCCCTTTAATTTTAGGTGAAAACTCGAATAAATCCTGATCTACCTCCGCATTCAATTCGACAGAAGGCATATCCTGATTCAATTCAATTTGTATGGAAGATACGGAGGAAACCGATCCGTAGGTAAAAGCTGCAATATAACGTGCAAATTCGGGGTCGATAGTACGTGAACCCTTACGGCTACAGGCGTTTGTCAGTAACAAAAACCCTATTGTCAGAAATAATACCAATATTGGGTTTATTTTTCTCATGAAGTGCTATTTTTAGTAAATGTGTAAACTTAGAACAAAGATAAGTAAACTTCTCAGAACACAGATAACCACAGATTTATATTTACTGTCGCGCCTCTCACGAGGCTTGCCTTTCATTTTGCCTTGATGCAAAACGAAACAAAAAATCAAGACTGTGCCTCTTTGCACGACCCGATACGTGCTCGAAAGCGAAAACAAAAAAATACTTTTGACTCTGATTTCTTTTTGTTTTTTACGCTTCCAATCACATCGGATACCCCGTGCAACCGACAAGGTCGATAGCCTGACGGATGCCAACCTACGCTAAACAAAGGAATGATTGCCGTTGGACTCTTTATAAAATTTAAACCTGTTTAACGGTTTACTTTTAGTTCTTCTATTTGCTTATCTTTTTCTTTTAGAAGCCTTTCGTATAATTCGGAAACTTTATCAAGTGGATTGTATATATTTTCTTCTCTTTCAACAATTTTCTGCCCCATAATATCCCCTTGTGAATTTTCTGCATGTGTCATTGAAAATTCATTTTCATATACATTATAAGAATTTATCACCTCCTCAGGCTCAAAATTTTTCAGGAAATTAACAGGAACATTTAGAGCCGTTGCGAATTTATCAAGGACAGAATCATCTATTACTTCTTCGAGTTCCAAAGCAGATACTTTACTTTGAGACATGTTTACTCTGAAAGCTAAATCTTCCTGTGTGATATCCATACTAGTTCTTGCAATCCGCAAATTTCTTCCGTGATTGATTTTCTTTCTCTTTTTGGCTACAGTTTCCATATTTATATATCGTTATCAGTTGATTAAACAAATGTGTATCGTTGAAGTTTAGTGCTAAATTAAGATATTTTACCGCAACTTGGGTAATAATTTACCATATTCTCGGTTTTTCTCTGCCAAAAGTAAAATATCTGCTGATATTCAGCAAATATAATATCTTGTAGTAAAATATTTTATTACATGATTAGCTCCTATTTTTGTGATAAGGTCTCAGACCTTTTTATTGATTTGGCAGGCATAAAAACCGGAGATAGTTATACTGATAAAACATCGCATTAAATATTAGACGTTACTTATAAAAAGAATCCTGATTTGATAGTCGAAATACGTTTTTCGAAAGCTACACGCTCGTGCCGCACTCGAGGTAATGCCTGCACAGAAGCTTATTTGCAAATCGACGATATTAATTATAGTTATTCAACAACCAATCTGTATTTATTAACCTGAATCTAAATGTGTTTGAAATGGTGCTTAATAATGAAAGGCACAAAAAAGAGGGAATGACTCGGGTTATTTCCTCTTTTCTTTTTATTGGTTATTTTTGAAGATAATTATATTATTTTATTCTCTACGTTAAACTATTTTGTTGTTTCTTAGTCAAACGAAATACCTAACAATTTAACATTATGAAAAAAGTAATATTATTAATGTCCGTTTTGCTTTGTATAAGTTTGATTAGTTATGCCGGTAACGGTAGAATCTATAAAGGCAATTCAACTGCTTATTCTGATATTGTATATACCGTAAGCGATGGTAGAATATACAATGGTAACTCAACTGCTTACTCTAATATTGCATATACCATAAGCGATGGCAGAGTCTACAGAGGTAATTCAACCGCATACTCTGATATTGTATATACCATAAGCGATGGCAAAATCTACAGAGGTAACTCAACTGCATACTCTGATATTGTATATACCATAAGCGGTAATAGAATATACAACGGTAATTCAACTGCTTATTCTAATATTGCGTATACAACCGAATAAGATTGCCGAACATTTCTTCATTTATTTTTAGTCTGTTTTTTCATTTTAAAGGATTTACAAGTTCTTTAATCGTCTTAATTACATCCGTCAGGCTACCGACCTTGCCGATTACACGGGGCACCCGATGTGGGAAGAAAGCGTAAAAAACAAAAAGAAATCAGCATTAAACGTATTTTTTGTTTTCGCTTTCGAGCACGTATCGGGTCGGGTAAAAAGGCTCAGTCTTGATCTTTTGTTTCGTTTTGCATCAAGGCAAAATGAAAGACAAACCTCGTAAGAGGTGCGTCAGTCAGTTACAAGCTTCTTTTTTAGCAGATAAGCCCACTTTTTTTATCTATCTGTAAAGGATAAGGTATGATAAAAAAGGTGACAGGAACAAAGAGAAAAAAGAAGTGTACAAAAAGTGTCACTTTTGTTACTTTTGTAACCTTTTAAATCATTAATTACTGATAAACAAGATATTAAAAAAATCGAAAAAGTGACACTTTATAGTCACCTTTGTCACTTTACCGATTACTTTTTGTGACTCTTGTCACCCTTTTGTATAACTAAGGTCTAAGACCTGTTTATTGCTTTGGTGTAGGGGTGAACCTATGTGTTCACCTGTCTGTATCGGGCTGACACATAGGTCTGCCCCTACGACCAAAAATACAGCATTAAATATTTACAGCTACTTATTTAAGTTATTGACCCGTGTAAGATATTAACGGATATAAGCCATACGACCTCAAACAATTAATGAACATTGTTGTTATTAATATTGATTATATAATTAAATTCAATAATAAGATTTAGTTTATGAAATATTCTGTTTGGTCGTTGCTGATATTAACAGCAAGTTTAATGTTTACGGGGTGTGTCACTAAGGGAAAGTTTAAAAATCTGGAAACAGATTATAAACAACTGCAAACTGAATTTCAGGGAAGTCAATTGCAGTTGACCGAAAGCCGCACTCGTGCAACAAGTTTAGAAGAAAGTCTGGCAGAAGCCCGAAAAAACAATGAGGAATTGCGTACAGCTTTAGCTGAAATGCAAAATTCATTGAATAAGAGTCTTCAGCATAGTTCTCAAGGTAATGCGAATATTGGAAAACTGGTAGATGAAATCAATGCATCCAACCGCTTTATTCAGCATCTGGTACAAGCTAAAAACAGATCCGATTCTTTGAATCTGGTGATGGTTAATAATCTTACCCGTTCGCTCAGTCGCGAAGAAATGAAGGATCTTGATATTCAAGTATTGAAAGGCGTTGTGTATATTTCACTGTCCGACAACATGTTGTATCGTTCCGGCAGCTTCGAGATAAGCGATAAAGCAGGTGAAACTCTTAGTAAGATTGCGAAGGTCATTCTGGATTATAAAGAGTATGATGTATTGGTGGAAGGAAATACCGACACCGATCCTATTTCCCGTCCTAACATCCGTAACAACTGGGATTTGAGTGCTTTACGCGGCTCATCTGTTGTTCAGGCATTGCAAAATACGTATGGGGTTGATCCTAAACGTCTGACTGCTGCAGGACGTGGAGAGTATAATCCGATTGCCAATAACAACACTCCCGAAGGAAAAAACCGTAACCGTAGAACGCAGATAATCATTACTCCTAAACTGGATCAGTTTATGGAACTGATTGAACAGGCTCCGCCAAGTTCTCTCGACGGAAATTGATAATCATCGGTACGAATGGTTCTTATACAGCAAAGGTTGTCTCGGGTTCTCCCGAGGCAACCTTTCTTTATGAAACCAAAACCGTTAAAACAATATGGTGTGGGACCTACTGCCGGCTTTCGTTGAAATCCTTGGGTAATACTCCGTATTGTTTCTGGAAACATTTCGCAAAATAAGAGGGGCTGTTAAATCCGGTCATGTAGCAAACCTCATTTACCCGGTACTTATTTTCTGCCAGTAATTCAGTAGCTTTCCGAAGCCTTACAATCAGCAGAAGCTTATTGGGTGTAATCCCTGCCAGATTCTTTATTTTAGCAAATAAGCCCGAACTGCTTATGCATAACTCTTCGGCTAACTGTTCGACAGAGAAATCGACATTCGAAATATTCTTTTCTATTATGTCATGTAATTTGGTCAGGAATTCTTCATCCGCTTTATTTCCTGCAATGCTCTTTAAAGAAGTAAAAGGGGTTTCCGTGAACCTTTTCAGGAGGCTCTTTCTTGATTCGAGAAGGTTATTTATCTGAGCCGAAAGGTAAGACATCGAAAATGGTTTTTCTACATAAGCATCCGCCCCTATTTCCAGCGCTTCAATCTTAGAGACGATATTCGTTTTGGCAGTCAGCAGGATAACCGGAATATGATTCCACAGGATAGAGATCTTTACTCTTTGACAAAACTCTATTCCATCCATTTCACGCATCATTATATCACTGATGATAATATCGACTTCGTTCTTCTCCAGCATCTTGATTCCCTCTAAGCCATTATTCGCCAGAAGCACGTGATAGGAGGCAGTGAAATTTTTATGCAGAAAATACTGCATGTCCAAATTGTCTTCCACAATCAGAAGCGTTGGTTTATCTTCTAATAGAGACTCCTGATTATATGAATAAACATTCTCTAAGTCTGTTTTCTCCTTTTCAATACTGACGGCTGATTCTACTGTCTCTTCCTTGTCGGAATCTATCTTGTGAATTATAGGCAGTTCTACGGAGAAAGTCAAACCTTTACCCATTTCGCTTTCTATCGTAATCTTTCCGGCGCAAGCATCTATTATAGATTTCACCAGATATAAGCCGATTCCCGTCCCGGACTTATCACTTCCCGAAATCTGGTAAAACGGCTTGAATATATTCTCCCGTTCATTCTCAGGAATACCCATACCGTTATCAATGACAGAAATACTGTATTTATCTGCTGCGGTATCCACATGAAGGTTCAACTCAATATAGTCTTTCGTGTATTTCGAGGCATTATTCAACAGGTTACTTACCACCTTTGTCAGATTCTCGACATCTATACCTGTACGGAAGTTTTTATCATTGTATGAGTAAATAAACTTTATGCTTTTATGTTCTATGAATGATTTAAAGCGATCGTGGATAGCCAGAAGAAATTCATAAATATTCTGATCCGATAGCGAAATCCGGATTGTTTCCCTTTCTATTTTTCTGAAATCGAGCAATTGATTAACCAGAGACAGCAGCCGCTGACTGTTCCTGTCTATAATAGTGAGGTCAGACACAATATCCTCAGGTAGAGAATGGCTGTTTGCCGTAATCTGTTCCAACGGTCCTATAATAAGGCTCACCGGAGTACGTATCTCGTGTGCAATATTGGTAAAGAAATTTATCTTCGAATCATAAGCTTCTTTCTCCTGATCGGCTTTCATTTTATCGATCTTCTCCTTATTCTTCTTTTCCTCTTTTCTTTTCTGGAAGTTCAGCAATAGAATCAAAAGGGTGATCACCACTATAATATAAAAGCAGATAGACCACTCATTCCACCAGAATGGAGGCGTTATAATAATCTTTCCCATCTATATACATTGATGCACTAAACTAATACATAAACATTAATTCCATAAAAGGTATTATATCATATAAGGATTAGATAAACAATCCACCT
>NZ_QICL01000001.1 GCF_003201355.1 Indolivaga alginatilytica | reverse complement strand
TTAAATTGGGGTGATAATATCTTTAATCGAACCATCTTCGGAGACAAGATATATTCTGATTTTGAATACTTTGATGAAACGAAGATACGAAGTCAAAATATTGCAATGCTTACCCCGATTAAAGGAATCAAAGGACAATCCGATCAAGAAAAACAACGAAGCAGAGCCTTTAATGACTTGTTTTCTACTGCTGTTTCCAAAGTCAGACAACCCATAGAATCATTCTTCAACTGGTTGAATGAAAAAACAAAAATTCAAAGAGCGCAGAAAGTCAGATCAACATCCGGACTACTAGTACATACGATGGGTAAAATTGCAATCGCATTTATTTATCTAATTTTTTAAATACTGATTCGCATTAATAAATAATAAGAAAAATAAGAATATCAATTTACGAATCTTGCTTAAATATATTATTTATTAAATTCACATTGCGTCTGTTGTACGCAATTTATTTCTTGTAAACTTGATTTTTACAATTTAATTATTCTCACTTCTGGTGGGTCGAAATATTAGACTGTTGGTAAGTTCTTGTAGTGTAGGTTATTTGTGGAATGAACTGATACTTCTGTTTTAATAAGAATTGGGCTGTTAGAATAGCTTTGGTTTTAGATTCTATAATTACCTTTGTGAACAACAACGATTAATTAATATAGCTCATTGTATATATCACTTCAGAATATATTACTTCAAAAGAGGCTCATTCTTTGAAACCTTTTGTAAGTTTTAATGTTAGTAATGTTGTATAGAAGGGGCTGTAATATGTACAAGATTTATATTTAGAGAATTTCTATTATATTTTTTCCATCATCCCTTATTTTAAGTTTTCCATAAGGGTGTTTAGTCAGCAATAACTTATCAATAAGATATGAATATAAATTATTTAGCTAAGCTTTCATTTCTAGGTTTATTTGTTTTGAGCTCTAGTTTGTACTCACAAGTAACTATCGGTTCGCATTTACCGGCGGTGTCGGGAGCTTTGCTCGAAATAAAAGAAAAGAATATCGAATCTGGTAATCTGGCAACTTCTACCAGAGGATTTATGATGCCCCGTGTAGCACTGAGCAGCTTGAAAGATCTTTATCCTATGCTTTCCGGTACGGAAGGAGATTATTCTACTCTCAAAATAACTCATGTGGGTTTGATGGTTTATAATACTAATTCATGCGGACCTGTACCGATGGGTCTGAATGTTTGGGATGGTTCGCAGTGGCAACATTTGGGGCAGGAACAATTATCGCCGGATGTTGAAATTTATATAGATCAGGATGGTAATTCTTTTAAAGCACGCAGGTTTGGGAGTGCGGGCGTTTGGATGACTGAAAATCTCGCGGCAAAGAATTATGCTTCCGGCATGGGTGGAGGTGCTATTCCTCTTCATACCAGTGGTGTAGATAATGATCTTGTAGCCTATGCTTATCCTAATGGTACACCCGGTAACTGGGGTGCAGTACCTCTGAACTGGAGTACAAATCAAGGCTTGATATATAGCTGGTTTGCCGCTGCTAAAGGTAATCCCAGTATAGCTATTGATCAGCAAGTGATTGGTTCAACAGTTGAGAAGTTCGAAGTCGAGATGACAGGTCCCCTTGGTGTAGCGCCAAACAAATATGTTCAGGGTGTGTGTCCTGACGGTTGGCATCTTCCGAGCGATCGTGAGTGGAATCAGTTGGAACAAGAGATTTATAATAGTGCAGCCTCATATAGTGCTTCGTCTACGCCAAACTTCATTCCGACCTCGTGGGTTGCTGACTGGGGGGGAGAGTCTACCAGAACTGTTTATATGAATGTCTATCGGGGTTCTAGTTCTACTTCCGGTCATGGTACTGCTATGAAAAGTATATGTCCTCCCGTGGGATCATCTACCGAGACCAATGGTACGTCAAACTCTTCGGCAAAAGGAGGTTTTAATGCCCTTCTTCTGGGAGGTGCACATGGTGCGAGTCTTTTAAATTTTGGTACTCGCGGTTATTTTTGGACAAGTAGTTCCGGTAGTCAAAATGCGACTACTTATGTTTCTGTTTATCGGGGGGTAAGCCCTACTAGCGTTAGTGTTATTAGAGGCAACACCAATCGTGCCTATATGTGGGCGGTGAGATGTAAGAAAAATGCCTATTGATAACTAAAAGAACAGTAATTAATCTCGCTTTTTACTAGATTAATGTATCTTTGGGGCTTGTTTTAGAAATAATCAATTTTTAATAATGACTAATTACGATATTTGTTGTATAGGGCATCTTACGTTAGATAAAATAGTTACGCCCAAGGAAACGGTTTATATGTCGGGAGGAGCTTCCTTTTATTTTTCGAATGCAGTAAGCAACCTTGATTCTAATTATATACTGGTAGCAGGACTTGCCGAATCTGAAATGAGAGCAGTAGAAGCTTTGCGTGCCAAAGGTTTAACTGTTGATGTTATGATATGCGACAATAGTCACTACTTCGAAAACATATATGGTGAAAATCAAGATAACCGTACACAACGTGTTTTAGCAAAAGGAGACCCTTTTGTTATAGATGTTATGGGCGATATTCATGCCAAATATTTTCATGTAGGAGCATTGATGGCTGATGATTTTTCGAACGATTTTGTAAAAGAACTATCTAAAAGAGGACGTATCTCTATCGACTGTCAAGGATACTTGCGCGAAGTACGTGGCACAGAAGTTCATGCTGTTGATTGGACTGATAAGCTCGATGTATTGAAGTATGTTGATGTGCTTAAAGCCAATGAGATGGAAATGAAAGTACTTACAGGTACAACCGATGTTTACGAAGCAGGACGCATGTTATACAGCTGGGGAGTAAAAGAAGTATTACTTACTTTGGGTAGTATGGGATCGGTATTGTACGATGGCAAAGATTTTATAATGGTGCCTGCATACGAGGCAACAGAAGTAGTAGATGCAACTGGTTGTGGCGATACTTACATGGCTGGATACCTCTACAAGCGAGCTAAGGGTGCTAGCATGGAAGAGTCAGCTAAATTTGCAGCAGCAGTAGCAACTATCAAGATTGAAGCATTTGGTCCTTTTACGGGTACTGTCGCAGATGTACAAAAGATAATGGGTACCAGAGTTGCTAAATTACCCAATGACGAAGTATTGGCTAGTTTGGTATTTTAATTAAAAAATATGATAACATATAAAAGGATTGTCTTCTAGAAAGACAATCCTTTTGTTATAGAACATTTGTTCGTTATTAGTTTATATCTGATATAATCTGATTCTCTATTCCTGACCGACTAATACACCATTAACAACAAAAGCAAGCCCATCTTCTTCAAATTCAAGAGTATATGTTTTCCTTCTGTTTGTAATTTGTGATATATTATTGACTGTCTCAGAAGAAAAGTCTTTAGCTAATAATTGAGTACCTATTTTTAATTCATAGACTTGCTGATTGGCATATCTCTTATATTTTTTCGTTTTAGATGGAGCGATAGAAACCCAGCCCATTGAAGACAAAAAAGGATGATCGTCAGTAACTGTTATTGACTCTCCGTTTGATAGCCCAAGAGTGTAAAGTGTGTCGTGATATACACTATGAATTAACTTTACTTTCTTCTTAGAATACTTATTCTCTTTCAGATTATAAGTTAATAATGAATCGCCGGGTTTAATATTTTCTATATTTTTAGTTAGCCCATCAACCATACTTACATTTGCTCCTTCTACTATGCAATGCACACCTATTCCGTTGAAAAATAATTCACTGATAGCTGTGTCATCGTATTTATCTCCTCTGTATACATCTGTTAAAAGAAATTTGAGAGTGGATACTTTATATTTCTCTCCTTCAACCTCCATTATCTTGAAAGCTGTAGTGTCTGAAAGATTGGGGATTGTATCAGGTAAAGAAAAGCTTTGTTCATCTCTTGTATCTTTTAAATTAACGATGCCAATAAGCTTTTCATCCACATAAAGATTCATGGTTTTTACTCTCGAATTATTCTTCCATATACGCTCATCCTTATTATATCCGTTTACAATATAACAATCGGTAGCTTGGGCATAATTTATCGGGAAATGCACTTCTACGTACTCTCCTATACCATAGCCTTTCGCTCCTTCTACCCATGCGGTGCGTACATCAAAATCAAAGATAGAACTTGCATCATAGCCACTGCTACTTGTACTGGATAAAGAAGATGAAACCGTTTCGAAGTGGTATGCTCCGCAATACCAACTGCAGCCCATAGGATCAGTTGACCAGACCATACTCTCAAAATTTTCACCCTTCTTATTGATTATATATTCAAACCGTTCTCTATCCTTAGCCGGAATCTGATTTTTATAACTGTCATTATCACTATATAAAGCTGGATATTTTTTTAGTAAAGACTCAAGTTCCTCATCTAATTTTAATTCAGTGTCTGTAAAACTGTAAGGGGAGGTTATTCTAGTTTCTATGACAGGAATATTTTGCCCTAATGCATTCATTTGCATTATAACGAATAAAATGCATACCATCCAATTTTTTGTTTTCATGCTGTTTTTTTTATGAAGTATTAATTTAGGTTGTGTTTTTCTCTGTAAAAAAAAGAGGAGCATCTTGTTAATCCGCTCCTCAGTTTTAAGGTAAAGTAGGATTTTTCTACAGGTTTATTTCTTTTCGTCTTTCATTGCATTGGTGAAAGTGGTAAGTGCCACTATTATCAATCCAAGTAAGCCGACTACGATATAAGCGTATTTCATGTTTAGGGTATGCGATATAGAACCAATAAGCAATGGAGCTATTAGTGAGCCTATAAAGCTGATTGTTGAAAGAATTGTCAAAGCAATACTAGTAGGCATTTTCGATTTTTCGCCCACTACACTGTATATAGTTGGAACCATACACGAGATACCCAGTCCCACAAACATAAAGCCTAGCGAACACAATATTATACTTGGGAATAATGCCGATATAAACATACCTATAAATATAAGTGCACCTGCTATTTGTATCGTGCGTTGTTTGCCAAAAAGCTGATATGCTTTGTTGGTAAGGAAACGTCCCGTAGTCATCATGATCATGAATACAAGGAACCCTATCTGAAGAGATTTAGGTGCTTTTACAATTGATTCGAAATACACACCACCCCAATCAAACATGGCACTTTCTACAATCAGAGCAAATAGTCCGATAAGACCTAGTTGGATAAGTACCAATTCGGGCATTCTTGATTTCTTTTTTTGAACCATCTCTTCCGTATTTTTTACTTCAGCAACGGGAGCCGTTTTTACATCAGTTTGTAATGCAGACTTATTGAATAACCAAGAAAGTACAATCAATGCAAGTATTCCTGTGAAATGATATGCATGAGGTATTTGAAAGTTTATCATGGCAAATCCAATTACTGCTCCTACGCAGGCAGCCAAACTCCAAGCGCCATGAAAAGAGCCCATGATGGTTTTACCAAATATCTTCTCGATTCCTATCGCTTGAGTATTTAAAGATATGTCGGTGAGATTCCAAAATATACCGAATAAAAATAGGCATGTACCTAATACATAAACGTCAGAGCTTATACCAATCAAAAATAAAGAGAGTGCATATCCTAATATGCTTATTTGTACCATTATACGGCTGCCAAATTTAGAAACAGTATATCCTGCCAATGGTATGGCTAAAAACTTACCTACGGGTATCATAAACAGAATAAGCCCCCAGATGAAAGTATCGCTCACTTGCAGAGCATCTTTGATATCCGGTATACGACCAGCCCAGCTGGCAAAACACAGCCCTTGGCATAAGAAGAAAGTAAGCACTCCTAATCTTATTTTTTCTAAGGAACGCTCTTGTATTGTATTCGACATTTCTCTTGATTTTAAAATTGCACAAAAATACTAAACTTGTCCTATTAATGAACTATGTTATCCATGTAATTAAATACCTCCTAAAGTCTACATCCTTTATAGTTTTTATTCGTTTTCTTGTTTTGAGTGTAATATTCTATTAATTAGGTGATTATATTTGTTGTTATAGTATTTTGTATATCTATATCAGTATGTCTATTTGCTTTGTTTTTTTTCCATTATACTCCTTGCTTTTTAAGTTTGTGATGTATGTTTATTCTTTTATTTTATAAATGTACTTCCCTATTCTTATTATTGGTTTGTTGTTTACTTAGTTGATTATATGTGTCTTATCTATTGTAATTATATGTGTATATAAATCTATAATATAATATATTCGCGTATATTGATTAGTAATATATAATAGTATATTAAATCGCTTCATTTTCCTCTATTCTTTGTTCCTGAATTTACCCTTGAAAAACTGTCTTTTTACAGGAAACAGATGATGAGTATGTGCGAAATGTGGGATTAAAGATTGTAATTTATACGGCTATTGTATCCTTTTACGCTCTTTAAAATTCTATATTTTCGGGTAATTGAGCGTGAGATTTCAAATATTGAAATCTCAGAGGGATTAAAATAAGTAGCTTTTATAAATGCAAACCTTATTTTTATGTCTCAAGTTTCTAATTTTTCATTCTCCTATTTTTATAAGTAGGATAAACATACTTAGATAGTTATCGTAAATAATTGGTGGCGATAAATTTGTCTTTTTCTGCACATGGGGAATCTTCGCGATATGTTTTCCATCGGGTAATTCTTGGAAAGGTAATACTATTGATATATTCTCAATGATAAATACCCTCATTATTTTATTGTTTGGTAACTATCATATTATCAATGTGTTATAATTTTGTCTGATTTTACTATGTAAGTATGCAATGTTGCTGGTAGATGGAGGCTATTATTAAGTAGTTCTTTTATTTATATGGTAGAGGTATATGTAATATTAGTTTGTAATATGTTGATATTCAATATTCTGTGCTAGTGTGCTTTATTTGCTGCTTTTTTAGATTTTTAATAGCTTTTTTGACCCTATTATTTGCCATTTTAAGATGAAAATCGTTTCTTTGTATAGTATCAGATGCTATTTCCAGAGCCAGTTCTCTATTAATTTCTTCCTCAACTTTGTCTGATTTCATAATTCATTCATTCTTAGTCTTTTTAATTTCAAAATAGCTTATAATTGCTAATGTTCTAATTAAGTATAATTCTTATGTGCTTATTTAATTATAGTGGTATATATTTCAGGTTTTATTGTCGTTTTTGATTCATAATTTCAGAGAGTTTGGCTTCTGCTTTTAGACTAAAATAATACCTTTGTTCTTGGAAAAATAAAGAGGCAAAAGCCCATCATTAAATACTTTCAACTTATGAGATGCTGTGCTTTTATACTTATTGAAACATTACATAAATCTGAGACTTTAAATTAATATTGATCAATATAACTTATGCTCCAATTTAATATAAGAAAGCCTGACGAAGGAATTATACCTCAAATTCAAGAAAAAATAGATAATCTGACCAAACCGAAAGGTTCTTTGGGAACTCTCGAAGAATTAGCACTACAAATCGGATGGATTCAGCAAACCACAAGTCCATCACTGACGAAGCCCGTTCATATAGTATTTGCTGCCGATCATGGAATTGCAGAAGAAGGTGTAAGCCCATCGCCTCAGGAAGTAACCAGGCAAATGGTCTTTAACTTTCTCGAAGGAGGAGCAGGTGTTAACTTCTTAGCACGTCAGCATGGTTTCGGTCTGAAAGTTGTGGATGGTGGTGTGAACTATGATTTCGATCTTACAGACGATCGCATCATACATCGGAAGATTCGTAAAGCGACCTGCAGTTACTTATATCAGCCTGCGATGTTGATGGACGAATTTGATCAGGCTATCGAGGTAGGAGCCGAAGTTGTACAGCAATCTTATGACGAAGGTTCTAATGTTATTTGCTTTGGCGAAATGGGAATAACCAATACCTCATCGTCGGCTATTTGGATGAATACATTTACGGGCATTCTTCTTCGCGATTGTGTTGGGGCAGGCTCAGACCATGCAGGGAAAATCTTGGAACATAAATATAAAGTTCTTAGACAAGCTACGGATAATTATCAGGGCGATGGAACAACCGCCGATGTGATGCGCCACTTTGGAGGTTACGAAATGGTGATGACTGTTGGTGGTATGCTTAAGGCTGCCGAATTGGGTATGATTATTCTGGTAGATGGCTTTATAATGACTTCGTGTATACTGGCTGCTGCCCGAATCAATCGGGATGTTTTGCATTACGCAATATTCGGACACCAAGGAGATGAAGCAGGGCATAAAACATTACTGGATTTCTTGAACGTGAAACCTATACTTCATCTCGATTTGAGGCTAGGAGAGGGTACAGGTGCTTTATGCGCTTACCCCATTATAGATTCGGCAGTGAGAATGATTAATGAAATGAATTCTTTTAAGGCAATTGAAGTCACTAAATACTTCGATTAAATGAATTTGTTAAGCCTCGAGATCGGAACCAAAATGAGGTTTTTAATATGCAGAATCATGTAAAATGACTAAATTAGCTGAATCATTTGTTACTGTGTTTTTCAGTAATAGTTATCAATTATGCTTATTTAGAATAGTAGATAAAATCTTGACCTAATAAGAAATACCTCATTGTATGAATAACATTGGAGCTGCGCTGATCTTTTTTACCCGCTTACCGTTTTGGCGGATTTTTAATGTGCCTAATGAATATTTCAAACAGGTTATTAATTATTGGTCGGTGGTTGGCTGGCTTACAGGTGCAGTAATGGCTTTAGTGTTGTGGGGTGCTTCCTTTGTATTCCCTATCCACATAGCTGTTGTGTTAGCTATATTGAGCCGTTTGCTTATAACGGGAGCTTTACATGAAGATGGTCTTGCTGACTTTTTTGATGGCTTTGGCGGTGGAACTTCTAAGGAGAGGATTCTTGCTATAATGAAAGATTCTCATATCGGGACGTACGGAGTGGTTAGCCTTATCTTTTATTTCTTGCTTCTGTTTCTCTTGCTCACCTCGCTGCCTCTACATATTGCATGCTTGGTAGTTTTGGCAGGAGATCCCCTCTGTAAGTTTATAGGTTCATTTATAACATTGCGTTTGCCTTACGCTCGCAACGAAGAAACGAGTAAAGCCAAAATGGTTTATAAAACGATGGTTTTGCGAACATTTATCCTCTCTGCATTGTTTGGATTAGTACCAATTTTCGGTTTGCTGCCCAAGGAGTATTGGCTGGCTGTTATTCTCCCGATTCTGGTCTTTTTGTTGCTGACATCGTTAATGAATAAAAAGATACAGGGATATACAGGCGATTGCTGTGGAGCGTTATTTCTAATGTGCGAACTTTCGTTCTATCTGGGAATTGTGGCTGTATATAACTATTGAAATAAATGAAAGTATGAAGTAATATACTTTAGAATCATAGCAGACTATATTTGTCGTAGTTGCTAAAATGAATAAAAAGGTGTAAAGCCTTAAAAAGAGAAATATGAAACTATATTTGATACGACATACCTCAGTAGATGTACCACAAGGCACATGTTACGGACAATCTAATGTGCCCTTAAAATCGACTTTTGAAGAGGAAGCAGAGGTTGTAAAACAAAAGCTGAAAGGCATTGAGTTTGATGCCGTTTATTCAAGCCCGTTAAGCCGTTGCCGTAAATTGGCACGGTACTGCGGATTTCAGGAGGATGTGCAATGGATAGATCGTCTTAAAGAGATGTATTTCGGAGAATGGGAGATGATGAACTGGGATCATATTGATGATGAGAATATCGAAAGCTGGTATGAGAATTGGATACATCAACCCACCACGGGAGGAGAGTCATTCAAGATGTTATACGATAGAGTAGCCTCTCTTTTGGATGAAATAAAAAAGGAAGATTACAAGAATGTAGCCATATTTACTCACGGAGGTGTTATCAATTGTGTAAAAGTCTATACAGGAGATTCTACCCTCGAAAATGCATTCGATACAGTGCCCGCTTACGGCGAAATAGTATGTCTTAATATATAACACTTTATAACATTTTGATGTCATGAATAATAAATCGGGAAAAATTAAAAAGGCTGTCGAATACTCTTTTGCATTTGTAGCTATCTTTTGGGTGATTCAAGTTATCAAATATCTGACTGGTAGTACTCTTGCTGGTTTAGGTATTTTGCCTCGTTCGGTAGACGGGCTATTGGGTATTATTACAGCACCTTTAATTCATGGTAATTTTGAGCATTTGATAGCAAATACTCTGCCGTTCTTTTTCCTGAGCTGTTTGCTTTTCATCTTTTATGAGAAGAAAGCTTCACTTTATCTGTTCATGATCTGGATAACTACCGGTATTATAACATGGCTTATCGGGCGCTATGCCTCACATATAGGAGCTAGTGGTATTATCTATGGACTGGCATCTTTTCTAGTCTTTGGAGGTATACTTAGTAAAAATTGGAAACTGATACTGGTTTCTATTCTGGTTCTCGTTTTTTACTCTGGTTTAGTTTGGGGAATATTCCCAACCGAAAGCCATGTTTCATGGGAAGGGCATTTAGCAGGAGCTTTAAGTGGATTACTATGGGCATTCTTATTCCGAAAAACATTACAGCGACCAAGGTAACCCAATATTTTATATATTTGCAGCCTCAAGTAAATATATAATTCTATGAAAAAGCACATTCTTTTTATTACACTTTGTTTTGGGTAACCGCCTCTTCTTTTGCACAGTGGACAACTAGTGGTAATAATGTTACTATTGATAAGAATATCGGTATAGGCATTAGCAATCCTGTGGCAAAATTAGATGTGAATGGCGATATTAATGCCAGAGGTAATTTGTTCTTACCAAATGCCGGGCAAATAGCTTTAGGTGTGTCGGATACCTTTACTTATGATAATAAATCGGTGGGATATTATTCTTTTCGATGGACAATGGATTCATGGAATCCATGGGGACCGACATTATGGCAAAGTTCATTTGCCGGAATTAAGTTTTTTACAGTCGGACGACTTCGATTGGCTATTAATCAAGAAGGCAATGTCGGAATTGGAACAAGTAATCCTCAGAAACTGCTAGACGTCAAAGGAACTATCCATGCGCAAAATATAGAGGTAGACCTCAACGGATGGTCGGACTTTGTATTCGATAAAGATTATAAATTACCTACACTTCAGGAGGTTGAAAATCATATCAATGAGCACAACCATTTACCGGATATTCCTTCCAAAAAGCAAGTGAAAGAAGAGGGTATCAATATCGGTGAGATGCAGGCAAAATTGCTTCAAAAAATAGAGGAACTCACTTTGTATGTAATTGAACAAGATAAGACTATAAATGAGCAAAATAGGCGTATTAATGAATTGGAAAAGAAATTAATTAATTAATCATAATGAAGAAGTATATTATTTTAGCAGCATTAATAATTGTAGCACTGATAGCACAATCTCAAACATTAAATACAGGTTATACAACAGATTGGAATTCTATTATAAATTCAGGATTCTATCAATCCTCAACAATAAATACAGCTAATAGTCCGGATTCGAAAAATGCATATTATTGGGGAGTAAGTATTTCACACGATGATCCTCGTTACAAAGGACAACTAGCTTTTGCTGTTAATTATGGCTTAGGTAATCCTCAAATGTACATTCGCAGTACTAACATTAGCAGTTCCGGCGTTTGGGCAAAAGTCATAACGAGTAAAGGAGATCAAGCGATAGCTGGGAAACTGAAAGTTGAGGAAATCGAAGTTACTATTAATACCGGAGCCGACCATGTATTCTATAATAATTACGAGCTAAAACCTCTATCTGAATTAGAAGCTTTTATAAACGAGAATAAGCATCTACCCGAAATTCCATCAGAAAAGCATATGCAGGAAAACGGACTTAATATGAATGAATTTCAAATTAAACTTCTTCAAAAAATAGAAGAGTTAACTTTGTATATAATTAATCAAGACAAAAAAATAGAAGAACAGAGTAAAGAAATAGAGACTTTAAAAAGCATTGTGTCTGTAAAATAGGTCTCCTGTTTTTTTATAATATATAGCGCTTATCTCTAAAAGGTAAGCGCTTTTTGTCTATTAACCTTTCAGAAATTATGATTTTCGCCAATAAAACGTACCTTTGCGGCATCAATATTTTATATCCCAACTCTACTGATGAGTAAAGAACAGACAGCAATAAAAGCTTCCTATTTCAGTATAATAGGCAATACAAGTTTGGCTATAATAAAGTGGTTAGCCGGATATTTCGGAAACTCCTATGCACTTATTGCAGATGCAATAGAATCTACAGCCGACATCTTTTCGTCAATAGCTGTACTCTGTGGTATCAAATACTCCAACAAACCCGCTGATGAGAAACATCCTTACGGGCATGGGCGTATAGAGCCTTTGGTAACATTCGGTGTTGTGGGTTTTCTTATCATATCGGCAACTATTATTGCTTACGAAAGTATTCAGAATATAAGTGAGCCGCATGAGCCTCCCAAGTCTTTTACTTTGATTGTTTTGGGTGGAATTATTATTTGGAAAGAAATCTCGTATCAATTAGTAATAAGAAAAGCTCGATTAACCAAAAGTACCTCCTTGGTAGCTGACGCATGGCATCATCGCAGCGATGCTATAACCTCGGTTGCTGCCTTTATCGGTATTTCCATTGCTTTAGTGATGGGTAAAGGGTATGAAGCGGCCGACGATTGGGCTGCGTTGCTGGCATCATTCATTATTTTGTATAATAGCTATAAAATTCTGAAACCTGCCTTAGGTGAAATTATGGATAAGGATATATATCCCGATATGGTTAATGATGTTTGCGATTTTGCTAAAACCATAGAAGGTGTTCAAGATACAGAAAAATGCCATGTAAGAAAAACAGGCATGACTTTTTATGTTGATTTACATATAATTGTAGATAAAAATATTACTGTAAAAGAAGGGCATGATATTGCTCACAACTTAAAAAATAGTTTGAAAGAAAAAATGCCTGAAATAGCTGATGTGCTGATTCATGTAGAACCATCCTGGTAATACTAAGTAATTCTAACTATTTAATGCGATGATTTATCAGCATAACTATCTCTGGTTGTTATGCCCAGCCAAAGCAATAAAAAGGTTTGA
Source organism: Indolivaga alginatilytica (assembly GCF_003201355.1). Lineage (GTDB taxonomy): Bacteria > Bacteroidota > Bacteroidia > Bacteroidales > Dysgonomonadaceae > Dysgonomonas_A > Dysgonomonas_A alginatilytica. The sequence goes on along the minus strand of NZ_QICL01000001.1, from coordinate 600,184 downwards.
GACCTTAATAAATTTTCGAATTCATTTAAAATTGCAGAGAATGCAATAAAAAGAAACGGGTCTTTTGACCTTTAATACACTAAATATAATATTAAAAAAATGAGATTTAAACTAACATTCCTAGCAGCGATGTTGCTGATGTCACTAACAGCAATGTCACAACAAAAAAACTACACAAAAGCAGAGTTGGATGCATCCAATATAATAAGACTGTGTAATAGTGTTATCGAACTGAGCAATAAAAACAGAACTAGTGCCGACAACTATAAGTCGATGCTGTCAACAGCCGAAAGTAATCTTTCTAAGCTGAAAAGAAATCCTAATATTCAACCTTTCTTTGTGAATTACAAGAATTTCGAAGCTTGTTTTGGCGATCAAAAAGAGTATGCAGCAGCTTACAAAGGTGCCCCCGAGTTTGCCGAAAAGAAAGAGATTGCCAATGCAATTACTCTGGCTGATAAGAATGTCGCCAATGCAGTTAAATGGGCGGCAGCTATCAGTGGATATTTCTCTGAGAAGGAATACCTCACCGATACTGAATTTGCAAAATATCCGGCTATGCAGGATAGTCTGACCTTTTATTTCCAAAAAGGATATAATGGCTGGTCTGAAGCTTCTAGATTAGCTTCGAAAGCAGGTAATGATGCTGAACTTATATTGCTTCAAAAAAGTAAAATTGCTGAATTTATAATCCCTATGAAATCTGATCTGAACGGATTGGAAGCTATTTTCGAGCTGTTTAATCAAGAAACAGTAGATAATGCTCAGGTAAAAGCAGGAATATCAGCAGTTTCAAAATCAGTAGCTTTGAATAAAGACATTTCAACTAAGGATGTGAAGAAATTAAACGATATCTATTACAAAGAAGTATTTCAGAATTTTTACGGAAAAAGCGAAGAGGCTCTAAAAGCAATGGATGCTCTGAATCTTGAACTGGAAACAAATCCACAATCAGGTCGTCTAAATAGCTTATATTCGTCAGCAATGAGTAGTTACAAAGGTGTTGTAGAAGCATACAATACTTTCATCAGTCAATAAGTATATTGAAGAATAAATAGTATAGAAAAATGAGTACATGAGAATGTGCTCATTTTTTTTTATTCAGATTGCTGATTAATCTCGTGTCCGCTACTGCCTTCAACTGCCCACAGTAGAATCTGTTCTGTAACATGAGCTACCTTTTCGAGAATAGAAGGAGCTTTCTTTTCAGGCTTGGGCTTTTTCTCTTTCTGAGGCTTCACAAAAAAGAAGTCGCCACGCCAATTCCTGTATGCTTCAATTTTATTAAGAGATCCCCTTCCTTTGATTAATTCCGACATATAGAAATCGTTTTCATAGAAAAAAGCTTCACCTGCTTCCATCGAATCTTCGTATATGGTAAGGAATGTTCTCAAATATATGGGCGAATTGGACTCAATATATCTAATTGTATTGTATTTTTTATTGTCTCCCCGGCTATCGGCCTCCGTATTCCATTTTAGAAAAAGGGAGTCGGGTATTTTGTCGAAATTAAAATTGGTAAGTTCCAGAATCTGTTTGTTTAATCTCGAATAAGGCTTTACATAGCCCAAACCATCGGGGTCGTCTAGAAATGTACTGAAGTTTACGATAGTCTGATCATCAAGTTGGTGTATACCGGGGTCTTGATAGGGGGAAGGGATATCGTCTATCATTATCCCCGACTTTCGCCAGTTTATATACAGAGGCTTAGACATTTTATTGACTATGCTTACTTCTATGGGGGCATTTTCTCCGTAGAAATTGTAAATAACATCCAAACTATCTCCCTCTATAAGAAATTCGCCATACTCATTCTTTATAGTATATGGGTCTTTAGTATTCATGGTTGACCCATAGTAGGTTGAGCATGAGTTTAATGATGCCAGACCTACTAATAGTAGCAGAGATAAATACTTGATGTAAATATTCAAAATGTACTAATTTGGTTCATTATGAATGATGGGTGCAGGAGGGATGATGGTACGAACATCTATTGTATACCATTCAGTTAAATAGCCATCTATAAATATAAAGGTGTATTTATTGTAACCTTCGGTTAACTCAATAGATTCTTCTAATGCACCATCCTGTAATTGTCGGGCACTTGCCGTTTTGGCTGTTCCATAAGCCGATTTTAGAAGTGTGCGAACTTCCTCTTTACTCATTCCCAGACGGATATCTTCGGTTTTGGCAGTTCCCATTATTGCTGCACAGCTTGTAAGGAGGCAGATCAGGAAAGAAAAGGCAATTATTTTTTTCATAGAATTTGCGTATTCATTAATATTCTAAAGCTAAGGATTTTTGAAACTTTCGAAACCAGAATAAATTTAGAACTCCCATCGTTATTGTTATCGGGAACATAAGTATATTACCCATTATTCCAAGAAAGAATCCAATACCCAATCCTTTCAAGGTGTCAAAAAAATAATCGGATTCTTCCTTCTTTAGTCCGGTAACAACCGAGGCAAAGGAGCAACCTATTAATTCAATAACAACACAAGTAAAGATTGAAAAGAACATTAGTTTAATTATATTCCAACTTTTGAAATTAATATATTTAAAGATAAACAGATAACATAAGACACAAGATAGAGACATTCCTATCATCAAATCCCAGTTTATGGAAGCAGAAGACGAAGCCCACCAGTATATTATACCGTTTCCCAGTAAAAGATTGCTAAAGATACAAAGTAAGATTATGAGACGCCTATTCATTGGTTATGTTGTTAGTCATAAATTTATCGGATGCTAAAATATATAAATAATGCGGATCAGTAGTTGAAAACTTCTACAAAAAAGTGACACTGGCTACAAAAAGTAAACAATTAAGGTGACAAAGGTGACTACTGAGTGTTACTTTTTTGGTTTTATTAATTGTTTGTATATCAGTTGTTTCTGATTTAAAAGGTTACAAAAGTAACAAAAGTAACACTTTTTTACGAGTCCTTTTTTTTCTTGTTTACTGTTCACTGATCCTTACATAGATAGATAAAATAATTCAGTTCCTGATTCGCATAAATAATAATCTTGTATTTTTTCTCTGATGAATGTTTGGGATATTTAGAGTCTGTTTAAATTTTATAGCTAATCTTTTTTATAGCTGTTTTTAGATGAATTTTCCGCTTCGTGCTTGCTGATTTAGCGGGCTAAATCGAAAGGGAGAAACGGAAAATACGCTAATAAAGAGCATAAAAAAATAGCTAAGACTAATTTGAAAGAGCCTATAATGAATATTTTCGCTAAAATTTAAACAGACTCTTAGTCTGAATACAAATAGTGAGTTCTCTTTGTCCTCTATTTTCATTATATTTGTAATACCATAAAAACATCACTGAAATATTATGAAGAAAAATTTCTTTACATTAACATGTTTGCTGCTTCTGTCTGCTTTTACGCTACAGGCTCAAACGGCTAAAGTAGAACCAACTTGGGAGTCAATCAAAGAGCGGGGTTATCCTGAATGGTTTAACGACGCTAAATTAGGTATATTTATCCACTGGGGATTATACTCGGTTCCATCATGGACTAAAAAGGAAGGATATTCCGAATGGTCTTACAAAGGGTGGAGAGACGGAAAATCTACTGCTGTTGATTTTGCCAAAAAAGTATATGGACAGGATTTTAAATACGAAGATTTCAGAGGCTTATTTAAAGCCGAATTATTTAATCCGCAAGAATGGGCTGATCTTTTTAAAAACTCAGGAGCCAAATACGTAGTTCTGGTATCAAAACATCACGATGGATATGCCATGTGGCCCAGTAAATATGCTCCGGGTTGGAACTCTGTGGAAACAGGCCCCAAAAGAGATATTGTAGGAGAATTAACTACTGCCGTAGAAAATGATGGCTTGAAAATGGGATTGTATTACTCACTTCCCGAATGGTCTAACCCACTTCATTATTGGGAAATAGACCCGAATGATTCTATCGCTAAGTATGTAGATACGCACATGATTCCTCAGTTTAAGGAATTAGTAACTAAATACCGTCCGTCTCTGATCTTCACAGACGGTGAGTGGTGGAACAGTGCCGAACAATGGCATGCTCGTGAATTGATAGCTTGGTACTACAACTTAGTCGGATCGGAGGCTATTGTGAATGACCGCTGGGGTGGAGGTGCCGATTATGGATTTAAAACTCCCGAATACAGTGCCGGTATTACAATGACAGATCGCCCTTGGGCAGAAGTTAGAGGAATTGGACGTTCTTTCGGTTTAAACAGGAATGAGCCTCTTGAAAACTACCTGACAGAAGACGATCTTATTCACCATTTTGCAACATTGGTGGCTAATGGGGGAGGGTTGACGTTGAATGTAGGACCTGCCGGAGACGGTCAGATACCATTACTTCAACAAGAAAGGCTTCTTCAACTTGGACAGTGGTTGAAGATAAACGGAGATGCTATCTATGGAACAAGAGCTTATAAAAAGCATATCGAAGAAAAGCAAATCTATATTACCCGTATCGATTCTACAATAGATTTCAATTGGGTGCGTAACTCTCCAGATCCACGTATTCGTGTAGATCATTTCACCGGAGAATGGACCGGTTATATCAGTCCCAATTACAGCGAAGAATACACATTCACAGCTAAAGCCGATGACGGTGTGCGTGTCTGGATAGACGGGAAACTGATTATCGATCAGTGGAACAAACAAGACCAAACTCAGGATGGGTTTGTACAAGGTGCTCAAACATCAGCTACTCACACAAGTACTGTTAAATTGAAAAAGGGTCAGAAATACCCTATAAAAGTCGAGTATTTTGAAGACGTTCAGAATGCATCAATCCAAGTGAAGTGGGCATCAAAATCGCAAGCCGAAGAGGTAATTCCTTACGCAGCTTTGTATACCGACAATACAGGAAACCAAAACGGTTTGAATGCAACATATGGTTCGATGAAAACGTATGTAGCTTATACTCAAAAAGGAAATAATATTTATGCTATACTTCTCGAGTGGCAAGACGATCAGTGTGTGTTGAATATCGACAAACCTGCCGATAATGCAACTATATCACTTCTTGGACGAGAAGGTAATCTTCCTTGGAAGTACGAAAACGGACAATTGATTGTTGATATGACTCCTGTCAAATTTACAGAGATACCGGGGCGTTCGGCATGGACATTGAAAATTGCTCAATAATTAGATAGGTAGATATAAAAACAGCAATATCCGTAAAAGGATATTGCTGTTTTACTTTATTACGGAGTTGTGAAGCAGATACGCAAAAATATTGTATCTTTGCATCTCACTAAAAAACGATTTATACCGTGTGAACGGTACATGCAAAGTATGACATTCGAACAATTAAACCTCATAGAGCCAATATTAAGGGCTCTTAAAGACCAAAACTATACAACTCCAACCCCTATACAAGCTGAAGCGATACCAACCCTGTTGGAGGGAAACGATTTATTAGGTGTGGCTCAAACAGGAACCGGTAAAACGGCAGCTTTCTCTATTCCTATCATTCAACAATTGTATAAAGAAAACTCACATGGTGGCAGAAAAGGTATAAAAGCATTAGTCTTAACGCCCACTCGCGAACTTGCTATACAGATTGAAGAAAACGTAAAGGAATACAGTAAATATACTTCTTTACGACACACCGTAATATACGGAGGTGTTCCGCAAAAGAAACAAACCGATGCTTTGCGAGCAGGAATAGATATTCTGATTGCAACACCCGGACGACTATTAGACCTTATCAGTCAGAAATATATCAGTTTAAAGACTCTGGAGTTTTTTGTGTTGGATGAAGCCGACCAAATGCTCGACATGGGTTTTATACACGATATAAAGAAGATATTGCCCATGTTGCCAAAGCAGAGACAATCGCTTTTCTTTTCGGCAACGATGCCCGTAGAAATAGCGAAGCTGGCGAATACCATTCTGCATAATCCTACTCGGGTAGAGGTTACACCGGCTTCTTCCACTGTCGACAAGATAGACCAGTCACTCTATTATGTAGATAAGAAAGATAAGGTAGACTTACTTATTGATCTTCTTAAAAGTAAAGACTTGGAATCTGTTTTAGTATTTGCACGTACTAAACATGGTTCTGATAAAGTAGCGAAAGCACTCAATAAAGCAGGTGTTAAGACAGAAGCTATACATGGAAATAAATCTCAAAATGCCCGTCAAAACGCATTGAAGAGTTTCAAGGATAAAACCACACGTGTACTTATTGCAACCGATATTGCAGCACGTGGAATAGATGTAGATCATCTTTCTCACGTATTTAATTTCGATTTGCCCAATGTCCCTGAGACTTATGTTCACCGCATCGGAAGAACAGGGCGTGCAGGACGTAGCGGAGTTGCCATTGCTTTCTGTGATCGTGAAGAATTGCCGTTATTGAAAGACATTCATAAGCTGATTAAGAAGAATATTCCCGTAGTGGAAGAGCATGGCTTCTTACCTTCTCAGACTCGCCCGTCTTTAGGCCCAAAACCCGAACTGACAAAAGGTGGTGACAATAATAGAAATCAAAGTAGAAGCGGTCATCAGGAGCGTAACCCTAATAAAACGCAACGTCCTCAGGGCAATACTAAGGTTATTATAAAAAAGCAGAACTAAGGTCTTATAGATATCATATACCAACAGAGTATTTCATAATCGAAATGCTCTGTTTATATATACCATTCTAAGAATGGCTTTTTTGTGGTACTGTTTCGATTATTGGTATTTGTTGATATTTACGTTCAAAATGTCTACTTTTATCTGATAAAATAAATATGCTTTTGTAAAACATTTTAAGGTCTCAGACCTTTTTATTACTTTGGCAAGTAGATTAACGTTAGCTAATTATAACTTTAAAATATAGCATTAAATATTTTGTATTACTTAAAATAAATATAAAACATGAAAACTGGAGTGTTATTCGCGTTAATGTCATTTTGTTTATTTATGAGTAGCTGTGGCGGTTCTAAAAGCGAGAATAATAGAGCGGATTATAGTAATCAATTGATGGAAATGATACATATGTCACAAGATGATTTTAATGATTTGGAATCAGCTCTTGAATCTGGCGATTACGGGAAGGCAGAACAAGCTTGGGTTGCTTGGGTTGCTTATTTAGATAAAACATTGAATGAGGTTAGTGAAATGGGAGATTTCAAAGGAGATTCTTCTCTAAAAGATATCTCTATCAAAAGACTAACAAATTTTAAAGATGCAGCACAGGATTATGAAAAATTAATTAGTTTGCATATGGCAACAAATAATGAGGAGGTGCTAGATTCTAATATCGAAACAGAAATCTTGAATAGTATCCAAAATAAAATGAATGGATTAGATTATGAACTGAATGAAGTGCTGTTTAACTTTAGAAGCAGCTTATAATAACAGTTAGGTTTCAGGAATAAAAATAAGAGAGGAGCAATATATTATTTATATTGCTCCTCCCTATATGATAAAGGTCTGTGACCTTAATTAATGATTATTTCATCTACAAATATAAATGCAGAACTACCTTTACCTGCGTGCCAAGCCGGAATAGATTGCTCGTTCTTAACAATAACTTTTACATATCGAGCTTTCACAGGAGCAAAAGTTAATGTAAGATCAAGCAGTTTAGCTTCGTCCTTAGTAAGAGCAGGATATGCTTCGTTAGCTACTTGCTTGAAGGTTTTGTTATCGTCCGAAACAAGTACAGTAAATTCTCTTGCATTAAAGATCCAAGAACCTGCACTGATTAGTGAACCTACACTAACTGTCGATATTTCGGTAGGCTCATCCAGGTCAACAACTGCGATAAGGCCGTTCTTGTTGAATCCTAGCCATTCGCCGCTTCCAAATGAGTTATTCCCCCTTTTTCCGTCAACAAGTGTAATAGCACCGTTGTATGTGTATTGGTCATGAGATTGGCTTTCAAGATTTACTTTTTTCAAAGTAGCTTTGTTGAAACTGAAAGTCTCAGAATATATCTTGCTCGGATTTCCCTCTCTTATTGCTACAGCTTTTAACTCAGCACTTGCAGTTATTTCAATCGGTTGAGTATATTTTGTACTCTTATCCGTTGGAGTTGTGCCATCAAGCGTATAATAGATAGGTGCATTATCGGCAGTAGCTAAAGTTACGGTAATTATTTTTTTGTCTGAACTAGGCTCTATCTTGCTCGATATATTGAATATGTGTTTAGCATAATTGTATCCTAAGCGATCGTACAACTTCAACATTCTGTTTAAGCGAGGCAAGAATGTATTGAAGTCTTTCTTCTCAGGTTCAGTCCATTGTACTTCCGCAAGGGCAGCCATACGAGGCAATATCATGTATTCTACATGTTTAGTGTCATCAATATATTCAACCCATAAATTTGCTTGAGTACCGATAATGTATTTTTGCTCGTCTGCACTCAATTGCGATGGCACAGGTTCAAAGGCATATACTTTTTCGATAGGAGTGTATCCTCCGATTGCCAAAGGCTCGTCTTGAATGTCACGTGTTTGATAAGCATCAAAATACAAATGGCTGTTAGGAGTCATTATTACCTCATGCTTTTGTTTAGCAGCCTCTATTCCGCCTTCCATTCCTCTCCACGACATAACTGCTGCATTGGGAGCTAAGCCTCCTTCAAGAATTTCGTCCCAACCGATGATCTGACGACCCTTGTCGTTTAAGAATTTTTCGATACGAGAGATTACATAGCTTTGAAGTTTATCCTCAGCAGAATGATGTGCATCCGCTTTCAAGCCCTCAGCTTTGATTTTTGCCTGACATTTAGGACACGTTTTCCAACGGGTTTTAGGGCATTCGTCGCCTCCGATATGAATGTATTTAGATGGGAATAGTTCAATAACTTCACTGTACACATCTTCCAAAAAAGTATAAATGCTGTCGTTGCCGGCACAAAGCACATCATCGGCAACGCCCCATTCGCCCCATACTTTATATGGACCGCCTGTACATCCAAGATTCGGATAAGTAGCCAAAGCAGCTAACATATGTCCGGGAAGGTCTACTTCGGGTACGATTGTGATAAATTTCTTTTGAGCATAAGCCACTATGTCTTTGATTTCTTCTTGTGTATAAAAACCACCATAAGGTTTGCCGTCGAATTCGCCGGAGTTACGTCCGATTACTGTTTGCTCACGTTGCGAACCTATTTTTGTAAGTTCCGGATGTTTTTTTATTTCGATTCTCCAGCCTTGATCGTCGGTAATATGCCAGTGAAAACGGTTGATATTATGTAATGCCAGAATATCAATGTATTTTTTGATAAATTCGGCAGGGAAAAAGTGACGGCTTACATCAAGATGTTGTCCACGATATTGGAAACGGGGATAATCTTTGATTTCTACTGCCGGAAATACTACTGTGTTCTGTGTAGCATCGGCAGGCATCGATTTACGTAAAGTTTGTACACCATAGAATGTACCTGCTTCATCCGATCCGTTTATTACTATTTGTTTTCCGTTTACAGTCAGATTATACGATTCAGCTTTTTCGCTCTTATAATCAGCTTTCAGGATAATTACATTGTCTGTTGATTCTTGATCTGTAACTTTCAAATTAAGACCTGTGCTCAATTTAATGTATTCAGATAAAAACTCTGCGGTTTGTTTTTGAATGTCATTCCCGTTTGGATAAACGATTTTAGTACTACTGTTTAAGGTGAATAATTCTCCGTCGGACTTCGTTATTTCCTGAGGAAGAGGGATTACCGTGTAGTCAGCCTCTATTTTCGGCTTGTCTGCACATCCCACTAATAGCAATGAAGCTAATAGGCTAAAGATAGTTTTCTGCAATGTTTTCATTAGTGAAAAATTTTATTAGATAGATTCAACTTTTAAAGATATGAAAAATAGGTTACGAATATTAAGAGTAAATCTTAATTAACATTTCAGGGGGGGTAGGGTAGTTTTATGCTTTTAGTTTATTAGAGAGAGCTTCAACATCTATAAAATCAGATTTTAATTTTATTCGATCTAGTTTGTTTAAAAGATCGGGAGCAGAACTAAGTTTTCCATATTTAGCTTTTTTACCTTTGCTTTTTTCAAAGTAGCGAGCGGTAATTACTCCTAAAGCTTTGTCAGGGTGTAGAATATCTTGCGGTTGTTTATCTTTTAGGTTATTGTCGTCGCTGATGGGTTTATCGGCTTTTACTCTCAGGTATTTTTTGTCTTTAGCCCAATTCTCAATGGCATCGGGTTGGGATAAAATCCAAGCTTCCATTGCCTGAATCATAAAAAAGATTTGGTCTTTTTGATCATTAAGTTTCGTGCTGTCAATACTCGTTTCTGCGGATGCTTCTTTAAACCATTCCTCTTTTTGGGATTCTGGTTTATCGAGATCCAGAAGAAGAAACTTATGAACATCTTCTTTGTTTAAAAAACGCTTCAACGCATTTTTATAACCTGCCGACATTTCAATTTTGAGTGAGACGTTTCTTATTCCCAGATCCGAAAATAGGTTATAAAAAGCTTCCCTAAGTGCCAGTGTATTATCTACAGTCTGTGTCGAAGTATTATCATTTTCGAATGCACCACCTTCAACAAACAAGGTTACTTCTTTTGTTGTCACCATCTTTTTCCACCCAGTTGCCCTCTTATCCACATCTGTCCGGGAATAAATTCGCCTTCCCAATCTTCAAATTCATCTTCACTTTTTCGTGTAACAACTGTTTTGTTTTCGGCATCTTTCTCAAAAACAAGAATATCTTCGAGTTCGAAGCAATTGACCAGCAAGGGTGAATGTGTTGCAATCAGAATTTGTGTGGTTTGCGAAGCGTGCTTCACCGCCTGTGCAAGCGTATTTATCATATCAGGGTGTAAGCCGTTCTCGGGTTCGTCAATACAAATTAAGCCTCCTCGGTTGGGGTTGTACAACATGGTCATATACAGTAAAAAACGGAGTGTTCCGTCCGAAATATGCGAGGCTCCAATGGTTTTATTCAGATTACTTTCTTTGAGCGAAAGGTATATTTGGCTTGGGAATTGTTCGAATTGAATACTCTTAAAGTTGGGGTTTACTCTTTGCAATAGTTTTTCTATCTCATCGTAAGCCAAAGAGTTGTTTATTTGTAGTTTAGATAGCACCTGAGCAAGATTGTCTCCTGTGCGGTTCAATACTGTTTCAGTCGAATAATCCGATGGTTTGCGGATAGGACTTGCAGATGATGTATTAAAATAGTCATAAACGGAAATCTGCTTGATAGCTTCTTTTAGCATATACATATATGGATAGCGGGAACGATCTGAAATTTGTTGCAATACTGATTCCTGAAAGGAAATGTCATCAATGTGTTTATATTCAATCAGTTTTCCTTTTCTATCGAATTCTGCTACTTCAGTTCCTATAGGTTTATCTGTAATATATCTAGTTTTTTCTTCTAATAGCTTATCCTCAACAAATAATATTTCGCTAAGATAATAACCCACTAAACCTATTGGGTGTATTGTTATCTGATAAGTCGGGTTATAGGGATATTTAAAACTTGATCGAGATGGCTTTGTTTTATTTAAAGCCTCTGCATCAAGCTTATACTTTATCTTAATGAATTTAGCATGCCCTCCATTGGTATTTACCACTTGGTTGAATCCTCCCCATTCTTTTTGAAAGATATTCTCAAAACCGACACCTGCAACTGCTTCGTGCAGCAGTCTGATTGCTTTCAATAAGGTAGACTTACCACTGCCGTTTATACCCAGCAGAATGTTTATATCTGTGAGGTCGATGATTGTTTCTTCCTTAAACGAAAAGAAGTTTTCTAATGTTATGCTGCGAATCATTCTTATACGGTATTTGTTCTTTCAAATTTAATAATTATTCAATACAAAGGAATAGTTCTTCTTGAAAAAATATAGGATTACCCTTGTCAGTCGGATTTACAACCTTATTCGTATTTGCCCACAGTAGACTTTCCTAAACTCACAACCGATGGTATGATGAAAAACAAGCATCCTATCAAACATATTGCAATTCCTGCAATTACAAAGACGTTGGTTATACCGATTGCATCGGCAACAAAACCAGTGGCAAGTAATCCGGGAATGGATGGTAGTAGCATCATACTGTCGTATGTTGAGAATGCTCTACCCAATACCGAGGGATCTATTTTGGTTTGAAGTATTACCGTAAATGAACTGTTCCAGATAGTGCCGCCAATACCGCTGATACCCGTTAAGGCAATAAACCAGATAAGTCCGCTTGAAGGTAATAAGCCCGATATGAGCGAAGTAAGTCCGATAAGAATACTTGCAATTCCGATAAGTACTATTTTATTCATCATCTTTATTTTCTTCATGCCGATAAATATACCTCCGATAAATATACCTACACCCCACGATGCTTCCACGATGCTCATATCGTAGGTATCACCCAAGAAATGTTTCAGGGTGATAAGTGGGAATAGTGCCGAAATCGGTATTATAAAGAACAGCATAATTACATCGCAAATAAGCACCCATTTTAGACCTTGTGTACTGAATATAGCATGTAAACCTTCTTTTATTTCAGCAATAATATTGGGAGTTTGCTCTGTGTCTTTCTTCTCAGGATTGGGGATTGTTACAAATAACAAAGAGGTGCATGCGATAATTGCCCCAATAATATCAAGAGATAAAACGTATGTCATTTCCATCAGATTGATAAGTAATGCAGCCAACGCAGGACCTGCAATATTGCTGATAGAGAAAATTATCTGATTGACACCTGCTACTCGCATCAACTCCGATTCGGGAGCCAATAGCGGCACACTGGCCTGCATAGCGGGTGTATGGAAGGCACTTCCTGCCGAACGCAGGATCAGCAGTATATATATTTGCCAGATGGTAACCGTATCGAAGTAAAACAGGATACACATAACGGCCGTACAAATGGCTATAAAGCTATCGGCATAAATCATTGTAAGTTTTCTGTTCCAGCGATCTACAAACACACCGGTAAATAGTCCCAGTACCAGTTGTGGCAGAAGGGTAGCAATCATTGCATACGCCAATACTTCGGCAGAACCGGTTTGCAGACTCAACCAAAATACAACCGAATATCCTACAATAGAACTGGTGAGGGTCGAGAATAGTTGACCACTCCATATGATAGCGAATGTTTTTTTCCAATTATTATTCATTGGGAATTTTTTTATTGACAGCAAACAGCTCCTTCATGTGAAGAGAGAGTAAGTCTGAGTTTATAAACTAAAAAAGAGGGAAAAAGTTCTCCAAAAGATATTTTGAAGAGAAAAGAATAGGATTTATTAAGCTATATAAGCAGCATTGTATAAGGACGTAGAATAAACATTGTACTATTTCTTAATTAAGGCCGTAGACCTGTTTTTTGTTTTGGTCACTATTCCTGAAAGGCAAAACCATTATAACTCTAAAAGCATTGCATCAAATATGTATTGCATTTAGAGTGGTGCAAAGATAACGATTTTGTTTGGTTCAAAAATTTTAGTTTTCGAAAAAAGAGGTGAATCTAAAGGGGTAGAATCTCTAATTCAGAAAAAAAGCACAAGTAAACTATTTACTTGTGCTTTTTATTTTAAGGCTTTGGAAAATAAAATCCACTATCGAAATGAGTGGATTGCTGATTGCACGAAGAACAATAATCTCGGTCGGGTTTCCAGAGAGGATAATTATCCTTACAAGAACATAAAAAATCAGCAAGTAAGCCAACAAAAATTTCGGCATCATCACGAATCCAACGGCGGAGTTGAGCCACATCCTTAATGTCTATGCCCTTGCTATTTTCACTTTCGCGAATCGTTATACCTTTATTCACGATAGTTGCCCAATGAAAAGGTAATCCCTGATAGATAGAAAAGAACGATAAGGCGGGAGCAATCTTCACGATCAAATCTCCATTGCTCTCGGTTAATGAGTTTTGAGCAATCTGCTCTTTCAATTCACTCATTAGCGATTCGCCCAATATCGGTGCGATATACAATTCCTGAGCAATAGATAGATAAGGAACAAATTCTGTGAGATCGGTATTCCCCGTGATGGGCGAGTGCAGCTTAAAAAGCTCTTCATTTATTAATGTTATCGGTGTATACATCGGTTTGTAATTTTGTTTAAAGGTTGGAGTCCTGTTTTCGACTTAGATAGTTGGAGTCGGTTCTGTGTTTGAGGAAGCTTGGCTATCTCTATTCTCGTATTCTTTTATTGCCGGAATAACTTCCAGTTCTTTTATGGCTAGTTTCTTGTATCCGTTGTTTATCGCAAAAATATTAAGCGTGTCCAGAATTTTACGTCTCAGTTTATGAATAACCGTATAATTGTACAGGATAAACGAGTTGATGATTTCGCTTGCGTTTCCACTTAAATTTCCCGAACCCGAAATTCCTGCCAGAGTAGGAGACGATAGCCTGTGAGCCGATATAATTTTCTGAAAAATAACCTCATTCACATTGTTGTATAAATCAGCATTTTCACTTGCCGAGAAAGAGGTGACCTCGGGTTTAATATCCTGACTCTCGCCATATAATACAACAATAGAATTAGCACCGTTAGTTCCCGCAAAAGATGCCGTCATGTCTTTATTGAATTGCTGTTTTGCCTCTTCACTCGGATTGCTCGGAATGGTAATGATAACAGAAGGTGTAAAACCATTATTGATAGAATTGCGGTAAAATTTGCCTAACAAACCATCTGCCTCAATGTAGTTGAGAGCCGAAAAGTAATGAGGCACAGGATAATAATCGAGACTTGGCTCATAATCCTTGTAATAATAAAGGTAAGGCACCCCCTGTTGAAGTTCCTCCGAGGCATATGCTTTTATCTGATTCGGAGCATATTGTCCGCTGGTTTTCCGCCAGTCATTGGAAATGTAAAAGCTGAGAGGGATACCATATTCATTAGTTTCACCTACACGTATTTTACTGAAATCGGTATGAAATAAACTCACATTTGCTCCATTCTTATTCACCACTACCTGAAAACAAAAGCCGCCAAAAGTAGTATAATCTTTGGCGATCTTTTCGATGAGAGTGTCCCAGTCTTCATTCGTGTTGGGCTGACCGCAATATAATGTATCGTCTATTCCGGCTCCACAAATATAGACTACTTTATTTTCTATAATAGATTTATTAACAGCCGATTCGTTATTCAAATCAATAATAGATTGAGGCAGGTTATTGTCATGTCCATAATTGATCCATCCCCGTGTATTACGGGTAAAAGTAGGGTAGGTCGCAACGTTTGCCGACAGATTGATAACGGAATATCCCATTTGCTTTTTATTCTTCATACTAAGATTATTTATGCTTTTTAGTATAGATAAAAGAATCAAAAACAGCAGCAATTTAGACTAGATCAGTTGTTGATACGGCTTTTTTTTCTCAATTTGAAAATGCCAATGGGCAGCTGATTTTTTGCACAAAAAATTACTCTGTTTTTTTTGTTGAAATTCCTTTATTATCAGTACTTTTAGGGCAAAGTTCAATGTGTTTCATCACAATTGGACCTGTGAAAAAGGTTATCCAAATAAACAACCACCTTTGCACAGCCACTTTTCTAAAAAGGATTTTACTGTGTAAGTGTATTATTTGTATATAAAACAGGCTGTCTTTTCGAGAAGAGACAGCCATCTTTATTTTTGTATCAGAGAAAATCTTATGTATTTATATTTTTCTCAAAATTATCGAGCTTATCCTGCTCACCTGCAAGCCATAATATGTCACCTGCTTCGAGGATAGTGTCTGCCGAAATATTGGTGATCGATTCATCATTCCTGTCTATACCGATAATCATGGTTGCTGTTTTCTCCCTGATCTGAGAATCTTTGATCTTTTTGCCGATCAACGAACAACCCTCTTCCAGCTCGAATTGTGTCAGGCTGATCTGATATTGAGTATCGGTATGTTGTTCAAGTCTCTTTTCTTCGAGTGTCGACATAAATGTTTGCAGTTCTTCGTCGGTTCCTGCTACAATAAGCTTATCAAACGGATAAATGTATTCGTTGGGATCGGGTATATTTATTTTGAGATCGCCACGAATGATACTTACAATATCTACTCCCGTTGTTTGTCTGAAATTGAGTTCAGCCAACGTCTTCCCTATACGGGGAGAGTTTTGTGGAACTTCGATCTCTTCTAAATGGATATTCTTATTCAGCAGATCGTTCTTTACTTGTTGGTTGATAGTACCCTCCAGATCTTCAGCCAATTCTTTGTCGTTCAGATTTTCAAGAAACTGTTTCTCCATTCTATTGGTTTGCTTCTTAAAGCCTTGAAAGAAAGTAATTCCGATAGCTATCACCACCGAGGTAACCAACAGAAGACCCGTAGCTCTTGGGAACAGAGGTATAAGTACCATCAGGATAAGAGTAACGCAGAGCGCTATTCTCAACAGGTTGAGAGCAATAAGTGCCCCTTTGTTAAAATGGCTGTCTTTCCACAATCTTTCGTGCTCTTCCGTTTTACTGTTATTCTTCATTATGGCACGCATAAACGGTCCCATGAGTAGTAGAGTTATTATTGCCGCAGCGATACGCCCACCCAGATTGGGGATATAGCTCATAACAGGCCAGTATAATAATTCTCTACAAGTGAAGAATATAGCGAGCGATAATACAAAATAGATGGCTACTGTTGTGATTACTTTCTTAAGTAAAACATTCCAATCATTTTGTCTGTTGACAGTTTTACGATTCGATGAAGCATAACCCGTAATCAGTTTTTCCCACTTCGGAGGTATTCTTCTTTCGAGAGCTTCATATACGGGTGTTGATACTTTTATAAAGTAGGGAGTCGTAAATGTAGTAACTACCGACACCGCTACTATTATGGGGTAAATAAAACTACTGATAACCCCTAATTGCATACCAAGTGTAGCTATGATAAATGAAAACTCACCTATCTGTGCCAAACTGAAACCTGCTTGTATAGATACTTTCAACCCTTCACCCGAAGCCAGAACCCCGAGCGAGGCAAAGATTACACGCCCTACAAGAACTACTACGGTGAGGAGTAGAATGGGTATCGCATATTCGATTACTATGCTTGGAACTATCATCATACCAACCGAAACAAAAAAGACTGCACCAAACAGGTTTTTGATGGGTTCTATAAGATGTTCAATATGTTTTGACTCTATGGTTTCTGCAAGTATCGATCCCATAATAAAGGCTCCCAATGCTGCCGAAAAACCAACTGTATCGGCAAATAGTACCATACCAAGGCATAAGCCGACGGCTATAATAACAAGAGTCTCGTCGTTGAGGTGTTTCTTTAATTTCTTAAGGAAAGTAGGGATAAGATAAATACCCACCACAAACCAAATCATCATAAAGAATACCAGCTTAAGCACGTTTTCGAGTAAGCCGGCACCTTCAATATCACTGCTTCCTGCCACGGTTGACAAGAGTACCATCATGAGTATGGCGGCGAGATCTTCGACTATAAGCATCCCGAATACGATGTTTGCAAACTTTTTCTTTTGCAACTTCATATCGTTGAATGCCTTTATTATTATCGTGGTGGATGACATGGAGAGCATTCCTCCGAGGAATACACTTTCCATTTGAGTCCAACCCATCAATTGCCCAATTACATAACCGATGGCTATCATCGACCCCATATTTATGAGGGTGGCAATGGAGGCGGTTCCTCCTACATCGATGAGTTTCTTGAAACTAAATTCGAGTCCGAGAGCAAAGAGGAGGAATATAACTCCAATTTCTGCCCAAGTACTTATGTTGCCTATATCAGCTACCGATGGGAAAAGTACAAAGTGCGGACTTATTAAAAATCCTGCGACTATATAGCCTAATACAACAGGCTGTTTTAAGAGTTTGAATAATATAGTTACTATTCCGGCTGTAATGAGAATAAGAGCCAAATCACTTACTAAAGGTGGAAGATGCGACATAGAATTTTATTTCTTTTTTAGCGTTTGTCTTTAAGTTAGACTGCTTTCAAGCAAATATAGCGAAAAAGGAGCGAAAAACCACAGATTCGGTGGCATAACGTTAATAGAAACGCGAAATTCGATGAAATATTCAGTCTCGACATTATGCGTAATGTATCGCTTGTGTATGATTTGATGGGATGAAATTGTATTAAGCTGCAATCATTTCCTCTCTTCAATTTCTTGTAAGATCAATTTATTAATGTCGGTTTTGGCATCTTTCAAAATATGTATTCTTGTACCTTTCTCGCGAGCAAGGGGAGTTCTTATTTCATCAAAATACTCCACAGTTTCGAACAATGGTTTTTCTTTATCTCTATCCAGATCGTTATCCGTAAGATCGTGTACCATAATTATATTTTTTATTTCTTTACTCAAATCAAACCAGTTGATATAATCGGCATTAAATGAAACTGCCTGATGAGTCTTATTCTTCGTATAAAAATTAAATGCCCCCGCTTCACCGTAATTGCTACATAAGATGAGGGTATGCTCTTTGTCTTGAATGGTATTTAAGGCACTGTCTACCTTGTGAGCCATTTCTTTCCATCCAAGCATATCCGAAAAATCCTGAGGTATAGGATGTTCTTTTCCATCTTCCCAACGAGG
Organism: Indolivaga alginatilytica; assembly: GCF_003201355.1. Lineage (GTDB taxonomy): Bacteria > Bacteroidota > Bacteroidia > Bacteroidales > Dysgonomonadaceae > Dysgonomonas_A > Dysgonomonas_A alginatilytica. The sequence continues at coordinate 581,724 of NZ_QICL01000001.1, read as the reverse complement.
TTGACCCATTTCTTTGTATCGTTCTTCAAGTACCGATGGCGGTACATTGGGATAAAGGAAACTTAATGTAGGAATAAATAAAAGTATGGGGATAATAATGGCAACGGGTTGCAAATACCTTCTCCGGCCTTTGCTGAGCAGCACCGACAGATAAACCGAGCCGAATGCAATAAGGATAGGATATAAGCCGATAGCATAATATCCTTTGGCTTTGAAGTAAGTGAATATTAATAATGTAAATAAGAATGACCAGAAGAAAACCTGATATTTACGGAAAGGTTCGTATATGAAAAATGCCGTGAAAGCAGCCAGAATAACAAAAAGCGAACCTAAAAAGAACATGATTTGTTCGTTTAGAAAAGTAAATCGGCTGGAGTTTTCTAATTGAGTTTTTGTAAGTTCTTCTAAATGCTTGAAAACAGGAAAATCGTTCTGGTATTGCCATATTAAATTGGGCAGAATTAATACCAATGCTAAAATTGCCGAAAAATAAAGATGCTTGTTTGTATATACTTTCCTTAAGTTGGTAAGCAAGAGAGCAGGCAACAATCCCAATATTAGAAAAACAATATTGTATTTATTCAGAAAACCAACAGCAAACAGTATTGCCAGAAAATAGAGATGTTTACTTTCTTTAGTATTTATATATTTTAGAATAACAAAATAGCAAGAAGTCCAGATTAATATATCGAGTGAGTTTGGCTGATAAAGTGTATTGATGCGGAGAAGCGAAGAGAATAAAATTGCAGTGGCTCCCAATACCAATGCAAATAAATTGCCTTTGAGTTCTTCGATCGTTTTCCATACCACTGTTATCGTTAAAGCTCCAAAGAGGGCAGGGAAAAGTTTGACAACAAATTCGCTTTTGCCCAATAATAAAATAATAGAAGAAAGCCACGATGTAAGTGGTGGAACGGATGCATATCCCCATGCAAGGTGATACGCCTGATCGATATGCAGATATTCGTCCCTATGCAAATCGTATTCGGGACTAATGAGGATATACTGAATGATAAATTTTGCAATGATAAATGCCCAAAATATACCGGTCTTTATATTCATAGTTGAAAATAGATCAATTAGTTCTGTCTATATTTTTTCGTAAAGATATATAAAGCACGTTATAAATTTTAGGATGCGAATAATAAAAATAACAGCCCTTCGGATTTATTCCGAAGAGCTGTTGTTTTTATATTTAATTGCTTAGAATGTATGATCTTATCTTAGCTTATCTGCTGTGAAAGTATCCATATCATCATAATCAAGATTCTCGCCACACATAGCCCATATAAATGTATAGTTGCTTGTGCCTGCTGCCGAGTGGATAGACCACGATGGAGAGATAACCGCTTGCTCGTTAGCCATAAAAATATGACGAGTTTCCTGAGGTTGTCCCATGAAATGACATACTGCTTGTTGCTCAGGTACTTTGAAGTAGAAATAAGCTTCCATACGACGCGAGTGTGTGTGAGGAGGCATGGTGTTCCATACGCTACCTTCTTTAATCTCGGTCATACCTATTTGCAATTGGCAACAAGGTACTATTTCGCTTAGGATAATTTGATTCAACAAACGTTCGTTAGAAGTTGCTTTAACTCCTAAGTCTCTTGTACGACGCATTTCGGATGTAATTTGCGCAGTAGGATATGCTTTGTGTGCAGGAGATGATGCAAAGTAAAATTTAGCCGGTTTGCTGCTATCGTTACTCTTGAAGATAACTTCTTTTGAACCACGACCTACATAAACAGCGTCTTTAAATGTTAACTGATATTCAGTACCGTCTACCGTAACCGAGCCTTCGCCTTCGATACAGATAATACCCAATTCGCGACGTTCACAGAAATACTCTGAGCGGATCAAATCAACAGTCTCCAGCTTCAATGCTTCTTTTACGGGTAGTGCACCACCAATAATCAGACGGTCGTTGTGAGTATAAGTCATCAATACCGAATCAGCATCGAAAAGCTTTTCAACTAAAAATTCTTTACGCAACTGTGCTGTGTCATATTTTTTGACATCATCAGGATGCGTCCCCCAGCGTTCTTCTATACTTGTTTTCATTTTAATTAATTATAATAGAGTTAATAAATATGCTCTTTTTCTTCGTGCTAAGATAGCAAAAAATATCCAATTTGCATATCGCACTTTACAAATTAGCCGATGTTGTGATTGACTAAGAGGTGTAGAAGCCAGCTTTTAAGTAATTCTAACTATTTAATGCGATGATTTATCGGCATAACTATCTCTGGTTGTTATGCCCGGCCAAAGCAATAAAAAGGTCTGCGACCTTATAGTTAAGATATTAGTAAAAGTAAAGAATAAAATAAGAGGTAAGACCTTTGCGGATGTTACCTCTTATTTGGTATTTTCGGAATGATAAATTTAATATTTCAATCCCGCTTTAGAGGCTGCATCTTTAGCATTCGATACAGGTATCAAGGTAAATTCCCAGTCGTAATCCTCATCCGAATAGATAGTAGCTTCGGGTATTGGGCGTGATCCCCAACTGTCGTAACCTGCTACACCTTGTTGTTTAAGGTCCACACAAATTTCAACAAAGTCACGAGGCGTAATGTCGTTGATGTGTGTATGTTTAGGCAAAATATTACGGGCTTTCTTCATATCCTTGTTCGCTATTTCTGCTGCCGAGAAATTGTTCCATTGATATTCAGCATCAGCTTCTTCCGAATCGAAATCTTCTACCGAGTTTCTCAGTGCATTGAATCCGATTGTTTTTTCTGCCTGAATCAGTAACCCTTTGCCATTGCTTTGAGTAGCTGTTAACCAACGAGTATCGGTATGATGTCCGTTTTCCTGTGGACGTACATAAGGATAGTAAAGGTCTTCTGCTGTGGCTTTATACTGACCAACCATTGTACCCATGAAACGATCCACATAGTTTTCCTCAGGTCCGCGTCCAAAATATTCGATGTTATTCATTCCCACCGGAACTCTGAATCTTACACCTATACGTGGCACTTCCAATACATTATTCTTGGCTTTAGCTTCTGCCTTGGCTTTGGGTGTGTAGGTTGCCATTTCTTCGGCTTCCGATTTTGCAACACTTGCTTCTTTTGCCTCTTTAAGTGCTGTAAAGCGAGACGATATATTGACTACACCCGATGGATAAATTTTATAATCGATTATGTAATGATTGCCTGCTGCAAGTAGATAATCTACGCTTAGCAATACATTGTCACCCTCTTTGCTCGTTTTAAGATCTGCAATCTTAAAATCTTTGCTCGATTCCTTCCATATCTGTAAACGACTAGGGGCTCTGTTACCATAATCGTTGTCGGTAGGTGCTCTCCAGAAGTTAGGCTGAATACCAAAACCATCTTTAAAATACTCCTGACCATCTACTTTGTATGAAGTTACAATACCTTTCGATCTGTCTAAAGTAAAATTCACCTTAGAAGACGAAACAGTAACAAGTCCGTTTTGCTCAGCAATATTCAAAGCAGGAGCATTAGGCGATTTGTATTCCTTCTTGTCAGCTACAATAGGTAGTTGAAACTGATCGTAAGCTATGATATGACCTACCGGAATAAGAGGTTCGGGTACTTTGGTTGTTACCTCAAAATTAACGAAGTATTCAACGCCGGCTTCAGGTTTTAGACCTGTTAGCGGAATGTTTACTGTCTTAGAAGTTTGTGGAGCAAGCGATAAAGGTAGATTACCTTCTTTTATAGAAGTACCGTTTTTATAGATTCTATACTTGATCTGATATTTAGAAAGATCGGTAAAATAGAATCTGTTGGTAACTTTTACTGTACCTGCCGACAAGTCTACTGCTTCGAATGCTATGTTCTGAAGGTTATATTTTACTTCTGCCATAGCAGGGTGAGGGCGTTGATCGGGACCAATCAAACCATCAGCCACAAAGTTTCCATCCGAAGGCATGTTTTTGCCATAATCGCCACCATAAGTCCAATAAGGTTTACCATCCTTGTCGTATGCCAACAAAGCATGATCTATCCATTCCCATACATAGCCACCTTGTAAGTTTGGATATTTGTAGATAGCATTCCATTGTCCGTGGAAATCGCCTGTCGAATTACCCATTGCATGAGCATATTCCGATGGTACTACGGGACGGTCGCTACCTTCTTTACCTATCTCCTCTAACCATGCAGCCGAAGGATATTGAGGTACATACATATCGGTATTCCATTCCCACAATGCACGTTCGTAACATACAGGGCGATTCATCAAATCCTTGTCATGCTCCTTTACCCACAGATAGGTCTGATAAAAATTGTATCCGTTTCCGGCTTCGTTTCCTAACGACCAGATGGTTACCGATGGATAGTTCTTGTTCCTTTCGAACATGTTTTCGGTTCTGTATATGTGATTAGCCAACCAGTCGGGATTGTTACCTAACGATTTGCCTTTGCTCAGATTGTAGTACATACCATGCGACTCTATATTTGCCTCATCGTATACGTATAAACCAAATTCGTCACACATTTCGTAAAATTTACGATCTTGAGGATAATGGCTCAAACGAACTGTATTGATGTTGTTCAGCTTCATCAATTCGAAGTTCTTACGCATTTCTTCAGGTGTAACGTAGTGCCCTGTGTATTGGCTAACTTCGTGTATGTTAGTTCCCTTTAGTTTGATGGGCTGTCCGTTTACATAGAAAAGGTTCTGTTTCTTACCATTCACTATATAGTCACTTTCTTTGATCTCAATCTTACGGAATCCAACTTGAAAGGGTACAACCTCAGCCGTTTGATTTCCTTTCTGAACAGTCATAACCAGTTTGTATAGATTAGGATATTCAGAAGTCCAAGTAGCTACATTATTCAGAGTTGCATCAAAGTTAGCAGTCTTCATGCTGTTGGCATCTATGTTTAAGGTGCTTGATGAGGTTGCAACAACTTTGCCTTTATCGTCAATCAGTTCGTAGCTTATATTTATGGGCGATGCAGCTGAGCTTGTATTCTTCACATCAATACCCAGTTTGAAGATTCCGTTTTTGTAGCTATCGTCTAATGTAGATACTACTCTGAAATCGTTTACCGCAGTTTTGGGTTGCGACCACAAGAATACATCTCTTTCGATACCACTGATACGCCAGAAATCCTGACACTCGAGATATGAGCCTGTACTCCATCTGAAAATCTTGATAGCTAATGAGTTCTTTCCGGGTTGAACATACTTGTTCAGAAGAAATTCAGCAGGGTTCTTAGAATCCTCGCTGTAACCTATTTCTTTCCCGTTGATATATACATATACACCCGATTTTGCTCCGGCAATATGCAGGTAAATATCTCTGTCTATCCAATCGGCAGGAATATTTATATCACGACGATATACACCCACCTCATTATCATCCGGCAAAAGCGGAGGGGTAGGATTGCGAGGTTGAAACTCGTATCCGTGATTTATATAAATAGGTAGCCCAAAGCCTTGTACTTCCCAGTTGCCCGGCACTTTTATATCGCTCCAGGTTGAGGTATTGGTATTGGCGTCTGTAACATTGGCAGGTAGTTTTTTGTAAGTGTCTGCATAGTAAAATTTCCAAGTACCGTTCAGCAACTCGTAATATTTACTACTCTCGTATTTTCCCGTTAAAGCTTCGGCTTTGCTGTCGTATGACATAAAGCTCGTTCGAGGTCTTTCTTTATTTACCGACAAAACATTCATGTCACGCCAGAAAGGAAGTTTCTCCTGAGCTCCTAACGACATCCCCACTGCCAGTATACAGCAAATGGAAAATAGTTTTTTAATCATGTCTTTTTTTAATTATGTGAATTTATTAAATATATTATAATTATGATAGCCGTGAGGGTGTGTCAAAAGGCTGAATAGAACACAGATTACACCGAAACAAAAGAAGACACAGAACTTCTATATTAAATGCTAAGTCGCAACGATGCATTTTTTTTGCGATGTAGGGGCGAACCTATGTGTTCGCCCTCATATCGGGCAGACACCCAGGTCTGCCCCTACAACGAAGACTGGACAGGGACGATGTACTAAAATCTATAATATCAGTGTATTCTGTGTGCTGAATCTCTTTTGACACACCCTACGATGGTAAATCCTTTTACTGTTTCAGGTTCTTATATCTTACTAACGCTTCCAAGAAGTAATAATCGGCATAGGTCAGAGGCACATCAATTTCGTTCTTGTGAGGAATACTTCCTACACTATGCATCAAAATGAAGTTGCCATTGTTACCCAATGTCGCTCTGTAATTGGGTGATGCCAAGCTTTTCAACATCTTTGTTGCCGAATCGATATAGGCTTTGTTATTTGTGAGCTGACCCAATTCAAACAATCCCGAACATACTACTGCCGCAGCCGAAGCATCCCTTAGTTTTTCTTTGAATTCCACTGCATACGATTTTCCTTCAGGTGTAAAACCTTCTTGTCCCACATTGAAATCCCAAAGAGGTACAAGATCTTCGGGTAAGTTCTTTAAATAAAAGTCTGTTGCTTTGATAGCTGCATTAAGATAGGAAGAGTCTTTTGTTTCGCGATACATCATTGTATAGCCATAAATAGCCCAAGCTTGTCCGCGCGACCAAGTTGAATTGTCGCTGTAACCCTGACAAGTTGCCTGATCTTTTACTACACCCGTAATGGTATCGTAATCTACCACGTGATAAGTACTGAAATCGTCTCTGAAATGATTCTTTAATGTTGTGTTGGCATGACTCACTGCAATATCGTAGTAACGTTTGTCGCCACTCACTTTAGAAGCATAAAACAACATCTCCAAATTCATCATATTATCTATAATAACTGGATAGAACCATTCAGTAGTATCGTTCCAACCCTTGCGATAATTCCACGATTTTATACATTTGGTAACATCGCTATAACGTGACGATAATGATTGAGCGCTCTGAATTAAAATATCTTTGTATTCGGGTTTAGGAGCCAAACGTTCAGCATTTCCGTAACTGCAATACATCATAAAACCCAAGTCGTGATGACCCGTGAAAGTTTTAAGAGGCTCTAGGCTTTCAGTCCATTTTGCAGCCTGATTGCGCCATGTGCTGTCGCCCGTAAGTTCATACAGATACCAAAGCGATCCGGGGAAGAAGCCGGGAGTCCAGTCATACATATTGGTGACTACCAATTTACCTTCGGGATCGAGCGTACGAGGATAGTTTTTGCCTGTTGGCTCACCCACACTTTCGAGCATCTTTAGAGTTTGGGCAGATGCGAATGCTACATTCTGATCGATAAATTCGGCTTTTACTTTTTCCGCCTTCGGAGTACATGAGAAAGCCATGATTCCCACAATGGAAAGTGGCAAGAGTTTGTTTTTGAAAATTTTCATAGTTATTAAGTATTGAGGTAATATTTATAGATGTATTATATAATTGTCTCTGTCTGTTGTTTTTAATGAGATTTTAAATGTAATTTCCGACCTTATTTTTTTATTGATTCATGGTAATCCTTGGGGAATGATTTTCCACTCCAAGCCCTTTTAGATGTCCACTCCTCAGCAGGAGCAGTCCAGAAAGGAGCATCGGCAGGTAATCCTAAAGGTAAGAATACCAATGAGGTAAGATATAAACTGCCGTTGTTTGTATAGTAGTCAGCCAATTCGGGTTGATGCCCTACGAAGCCTAATTGAAGAAAGTCGTCTTTTCCGAAGTTGCCTTCAATCGAAAACATATTTTTCATTACAGTTGTCAATGCACTTCGTACCTGTCCGTTGGTAAGGTTTTTAGGTAATCCGTATTTCCATACAGCCAGAGCCAGCGGTTGAAACGATCCCATACGATAGGTCATGGAACGACCTACAGCAGGAAATGTTCCCTCCGGAGATATCAATCTTTCTATCAATTGATTGTAACGTTGCATACGTCTGATTGCCAGATCGGAGCTGATAGCAGTGTACATTTTCTTACTTTCCATAATTTCGGTTATTTCAACCAACATCGGGTGCATCACATATCCGTTGTAATAATCGAGTGAATATTCTACACCATCCGAATACCATCCGTCACCCAGATACCATTCTTCCATTTTTCGTACAGTTAATGACAGCGCAAGTCCATCCGGCTTTTCGTCGATACTGGCCAAAAATGCTTCAATTATACCTCTGAAGAGTATCCAGTTGTTGTAAGGAGGTTGTATAGTTCGAAGGCTTTTAAATTCTTTGATATATCTGTCTTTGGTAGTCTGATCCAAAGGTTCCCATAACGTTTTAGGCGCACGTATAAAGCTGGTCGCTATATAAGCAGCATCGACGAGAGTCTGGCTCGGGCCTTTCCATCCTAAATAGTCAGGACTGTTGGGATCGACCGAATGAGCATAGCTTTTGAGCGCCCACTCGCGTAATTGTTTTCTTTGTTTACCTTCGGCGGTATTATCATCAGGCAGATTCAGCCAGGGAGCTATTCCCGCCATTAAACGTCCGAATGCCTCCATATAAGTCACACTGATGTCTCTTTTGTCCCATTGGGGGCTTAGTTCAACAACCATGTTCTTTTTGAGTTCGCCTTTGCTCATATTGCTTAATACAGGGGCTGAGATTTTATAGCAGAGGTTTGCCCAATAGGCTCGATCCGATTCGGGAGATGTGTCTTTTTTCTGAGCGTAGGTCGTAAAGCTCAGCAAAAAGCATAGTATTAAAATGCAGTTTTTCATCGTACAAGTATTTGTTTGAGGTTTAATAAAATATAAAAGCGATTACATATTAAGGCTGTATCTTTTGCAAGATAAGAAATAGGGGTGATAGTGCATGGATGTTTAATCTATTTTTAAAGCTTTTTTACTTTTCAAATCTTTAACAGTAGTTGTCAAGTATAATTAAATGGAGATTTGACCTTAATTTTGTATTGAAAACCCAATAATTCTGATTCGATTTTGTTTCTTTGTTTCCTTATTCCGAAAACTGATTTTTATGTTTATACGATTATTTGTATTGTTTTTTATCCTGTTGAGCGGGAGTCTTAGTCTTACCGCACAAGGCATAACCGATTGTACTACTTGCAGTACAACCCTTTTGAAACCTCAGGATATAGATACTTTGAGTGTGGACGAACTTCGGTTACTAACCAATGAAATTTATGCTCGTAAGGGATATAAGTTTTCAAATGAACGCTATCAAGATTACTTTCAGGGCTTTGAGTGGTACAAGCCTTTAGCTGACAATAGTCAGGTGAAATTATCGACTGCCGAAGAGAAAAATGTAAAGCTATTACAAGATCGTCGCAAGGCTCGTGAGGAGGAAAGGCAGGTTATTCTTTCTTACTTCAAAGGACTTAAACTGTTGGCTGTAAACGGAAATAATGCAGAGTTAAAGATAATCTTCGCAAGTTCACCTTACGCAGAAGAAGCATCCATAGACTATTTAAAAGCGGTACTTGTACGTATGGATTTTGATGATGTCAATTGGTATAAAAACAATGCTCTTCACAGAGTAGAAGTAGACAATGGTTATGTGAAGATGCGTTATTCTTTTTCTATATCCAGCGGAGGTATTGCTTTAGAATACAACTATATGGCACACTCTGATCTTATGGAAGACTTTGGTACGATGTTCTCCGGTTATATGTCTGAAGAAGAGTATGCCGTTTGGTGGGTTTTCTCTTATGAAAATGGTAAAGTTGTTTTTAAGGAGATCGGAATGGCCGGTTGACAAGGTCTTATACCTTTCTGTTGCTTTGGTAAGCATAACAGTAATAAATAGTTCAGCGAACTTAATAGTATTTATAATGGATATTTTAAATGGTTTCTTATCGTTTTTTGTACCTCTCTTTTTAGTATTGGTCTACTATTGGTACGTTACTATACCTCTTATTGCTATAGCTATATTTGGCTACATAAAGACAAAGAATGAAGGCTTGAAACGTGCTATTCGTATTTTTTTCGCATTCCTTATACTTTCGGTAGTCGGTATTCTGGCAATGTTAATTAACAATGGATGAAAAATACATGTAATTAAAGTGCATTTGAACTTGTAAAGCAGAAGCAAGGTCTGAAACATTTATTGCTGATAATTTTTCCGCGATTCTTGTATAACTTCCATATTATTGAGTGCCCAGTTTACCAATCCTCTCAGCGGGTCTAATAAACTATATCCCAGATCGGTCAATTGATATTCTACACGGGGAGGTACTTCGGGGAAAACTTGTCGGCTCACCAATCCGCCAGCTTCCAGTGAACGGAGCGTGACCGTCAGCATCCGTTGCGAAATATCAGGGATCGATTTGTGAATCTCTCCAAACCTCATCTTCGGATTCTGGCTGAGGGTATATATGACCAATAGAGACCACTTGTCGCTAATGCTCGCAATTATATTGCGAATAGGGCAAATTCCTTCTATTATATCATTTACTATTTTTTCTTCACTCATAAGTACCTCTTTATCTGCAATAGTTATCTCCATGTAAGTATCTTATTATCATGTGCCTTCTTGTTTATACAGATCTTCATGTCTATATTTACATGCACAAAAGTAATAAAGTTCTTAAAAGTAACTATCGTCAAATTTTAAAAATATAATGTTATGGGAAAAAAAGTAGCTGTAATAGCATTTAGTCCGGTAAACGGAATGGGTTTATTTCAATATTTGGAAGCATTCTTCGAAAACGAAATTCAATACAAAACATTTGCTATTGACAGTACCAAAGAAATCAAAACCAATTCGGGTATAAGTATTACTCTGGATGATGTAATCGCCAATCTCAAAGGGCACGAGTCGGAATATAATGCACTTGTTTTCTCTTGTGGAGATGCAATGATGACGTTTGGTGACAATGCCGACAAACCATATTATAAAGATATGTTTGAGGTTTTGAAGAAATTCAACGATCAGGGAAAGCTTATCGCGGGACATTGTGCTGCTGCCGTAATCTTCGAAAAAGCGGGAATCACAGCTGGTAAAAAAGTAGCTGTACATCCTTATGGAAAACCGGCTATTCAGAGCGGTGTTGCCACAGATGATAAAGCAACGGTAGATCAAAATCTATATACTGCTCAATGCGAAGGTTCTATCTGGGAGCTTATGCCTCAGCTTTTGGCTGCATTGAAGTAATATTATAAGCCTCATTAAGAAAGGCTTTGGTTCAGGATCTCTGAATCAGAGCCTTTTTTGTTTGATTTGATTATAGATGTTTTCTATTCATGCTATATTCTGTTCTAATAATTAATTATATTTTTGTAGCTGAATAATTTGATTGGTTATGACTAAGAAAGAATATAGAGAGACGTTTGACGAAGAGGAGGCAGTAGGCTGGCTGGCAATAGATAAAAAGGTGGAGGAGGTTTATGGTACTCAGAATCCCCGGCATTATGCATCTGTGCTGCGTTATGTACTCGGTGGATATGATCCTTTGGATGGAACAAGTATCTACGACTCGGAGAACCAAGAATTTCACCGCCATTTTGTGAGCTATGGAATGTCGGAGTTATACTATAACGAAGATGCAGCAGAAGGCGAATTCAGCAGATGGGGCTTTGAGTTTACTTTCCGTTTGAAACCTTTTGAGGAAGACGAAGAAGATCCCGTATGGATTATTGAGGTCATGAATAACCTGGCCCGATATGTATTCGAAAGTGGAAATTGGTTCGACGAGAATCACTTTGTACCTGCTAATGGTCCTATTCGAACCAATACTAAGGCGGAAATAGATATAGTAGGTGTGGCATTTGCTTTAGACCCTGAATTGGGCACAATAAGTACACCTAACGGTAATGTTTCATTTTTGCAGATGGTAGGTATAACCTCTGCCGAGCTTGAGCGTTTGAAAGCCAATCCTGCGAAAACCGAGGTGAAAGCTTTATTGGATGAGCTTAGAAAAGATAATCCTCTATTGATTACTGATCTTAATCGTAAGTAACGGTTTGTATCTTTTAAAGATACACATTCATGTAACTAAGAAGAAACAATTATAATATAGAGAAGGCGGCAATTGATGTTATAATCATTGTCGTCTTTCTTATTTTTTGATATTTACAGTTTCTTAGAAAGCGAAAATTTAAAAGGCTATCATTTTTTTTGAAAAACTTTAAAATATATTTTTGACTTGTTCGTCTTCAATTGTAGAGACATGTCTATCATTAAAATTATTCGGAATAACTAATAGAAAAATAGAAAACAATGAAAAATAAGAAATTTAAAAAACTGTGGGGAATTCCCTTATTCATCGCTATATTTGCTTTGCTTGTCTGGGCTACCATGTTGTTGTGGAATGCTTTACTTCCCGCCATATTTGGTCTTGTAACGATAACCTATTGGCAAGCTTTGGGCTTACTTGTATTGGGACGTCTTCTGTTTGGTGGTTTTGGTCGTGGAGGTGGAGGAATGCACCATTTCGGACGTCATCGCCATCATCACGGATGTGGCAAACGAGGAGGCGATGGTCGTTTTGGACGAGGGGATTCTGATTTTATGTTAGACGGCAACGAACGTTTCGACAGACGTGGCGGAGATCCTTTTCACAGGATGAGAGACAAAATGAAATCGATGACAAAAGACGAACGTCGTGAGTTTTTTCATGACAGATTACACAATCAGCATATCCTGTGGGAAGAAATGCTGGATGATTTTGATAATTTCGATAAAAAAGTAGATCGGGATGACCAACAATGAGCCATCAAAGAATAAAATATCAGATGTTTTTAAAAAGTATCAGGCTCAGTTAAAAGGGTACATCAATAAACGTGTAACTTCTAAAGAGGATGGCGAAGATATTTTACAGAATGTATTTTATCAGCTCCTCAAAACAGATTCACTAATTAACCCGATAGAGGAAATGACAGCATGGTTGTATGCTGTTGCCCGTAACCAGATTATTGACTGGAAGAGAAAACGCAAGGAGGAAGAGATGCCTTACATGGCGGCTAGTGATAGTGATGAGGTATTTATGAACGAGATTTCGAGTTTTCTGTTTGATGAAGAGTCATCAAGTCCCGAGGATGTTTACTTACGTTCGTTAGTTTGGACTGAGATGGAGGCTGCTCTCGAAGAATTACCTTTAGAACAGAAAGAAGTATTTGAATGGACTGAACTGCAAGGATTACCTTTTAAGGAAATATCGGAAACGACAGGAATTGCTGTCAATACATTGATTTCGCGAAAACGGTATGCAGTGCTTCACTTACGCTTACGGCTCAAATCTCTATACGATGATCTTTTAGATAAATAAAGATCGCAATTTTCTCGAAAAGTATATCAGTAATAAATCGTTTCCACTGTTTATATAGTATATAATTATATTGTTTATTAGAACCGCCTTACTTATCAAAAGTAGGGCGGTTTATTTCTTTGCCATATCTATCGGAAGAGGTGAAAAATGTTAGAAAAATATTATACTGCATTTAATTCTTTTGAGATATATTTATAACCAGATATTTTATTTGAATCTTAAACCGAACTATTATGAAAAAGATTTTATTTCTTATGCTGTTTACAGCATCGTGTTTTTTGAACCTCAATGGTCAGTCAAAGTTTAATTCGGGCAAAGTTGAATTTAGTTTTCAGTTAAACAATGCGGACTCTCACAATCGTGTAAATTCTTTTGATTACTATATGGTAAAAGGAGAAAACGAATCCGGAGGAGAATTTGTTTTCGACTTTAGTAATGTTTCTATCTCTTTATATCAACCTCAGATTACTGACATATCAATTGAGCCGGGCATTTACACTATTTTTATAAATGCTGACAGAGGTACCGGATATTATTCCTACACATTTGAAGTTATCAACGGTGGTTCACTTGGTGTGGATTATGACGGAGGAAATACTTGGACTTTATTTGATTATTGGGAGTGGTAATAAATACATAACAATAACAAATAAAAAGCCGATAAGAAACCACTCTTATCGGCTTTTTATTTGTAGTAATTAATGAAGTCTAATATCTTATATATTCCTTACAAAGTTTCCATATCCGTCGAGTACACTGTCGTCTTCCAGACGATATTGGGTATAGGCGGGATCAATATCTAATACATATCCCCAATTGCCGATAATAAGTGGTAATACTTTATAGACATTGTTGCTTTTATCGATAAGCATGGCTTTGCCGTCTTTCTCTACATAAGCGTATTCGCCCTGAAAGGGTAGGGCTTTATCGTACTGAATGGGGATTGTTAGTTTACCATCTGCATGAATATAGCCATATTTATATTCTTCCGTTTCGGGGTCTTTTTGCTCAACAATTGTCATACCAAACCAGAACTCATTGTCAAATTCATACTCATCCGATTGTGGAATTACTATTTCTGCTTGCTTATTGATATAGAACTTACTCCCGTTTTCATCCTCAATTAATACGAGGTCGGAGTGAGGGGTAAATTGATTTTGTGCACTCCATTTATCCTTTGTTATTTGTTTGATATCAGTATCAAATATGGTTGTTAATAGCCTCTCATTATCGTAGATGGAGGCGTATATATAGCCATCTTCTCCAACATTTATCGGATAGTATATCTCAGGTAGTAATATTTGCCCCAATTCGTTGTATAAACCGGTTTTAATAGTTTCGCCCTTACTCGCTTTCACAATGAAAAGATTTTTCAGAGGAGAGTAAATAGAATATTTTTCGAGGGGTATTATTATCTTTTCGTCCCTATCCATGAGCCCTGTTTTATCCGGAGATTCACCTTCATAAACCAGATAATACTGCCCCGATATGGTATCTGCTATTTGGTATTTATAAGGTGCAAGTGTTTGGTTTTCAATATCCAGTTTGTAAGTTTTATATTCCGGGTCATTTTCATCTTTCTCTCCTTGATAAAACAGATTTCTGAAATGTTTCAACCAAAGGAACTGAGGTTCGATAATCCAATTACACGTATTATCTACAATACCATACTTGTAGGTTTCAGGGTCACTGGCAAGATGAAAACCTTTTTCGGAAGTAGTAGGCAAATCCCTGTTGACAATCGTTTCAGATATATTTATACTGTCTTGTTGTGTTGTATAATATATATCAACACCTTTGATTTTTTTCTTGAATTGTACCCATGCTGTATAGCGTTGACTCTCTTCGGGAGCTTCAATAGACGATAGTCTCTCAAGCATGTCTTCTTTTAGATCTTCAAATGATGAGTATTTATTGTTATCTATATTATCAATTATTAACTGACTTTCTTTAGCAATCTCTTGAAAATAGATACTTGTGGATGGAGAATAATTAGAAGATGTGCTTTTGGAAGTATGGTCTAGTACCTTACCATTATTGTCGATACCTTGTATTGTTACCAGATTATTATAAACATTTTCGGATAATGTAAGACTGGCTTCCCGTCCTTCGATAGAGGTTGCTTGTATAGTGCTGTCTTCAACAGAAGTATGTTCTACCGATAAGGATATCTTTTGTATAGCCGTAGGATAATGTAGCACCATTTTAACTTGTATGCTGTCTATAAATCGGGCATGGTCAAATTCCTGATATTGTTTTAGTAATAATTCTTTCTCTGGACTTTCAATTGTTCCATCCGCATAATATATTTTATGAGCTGTAAGATTAATCAGAGCATTTGGGTTGGATAAGGGGATACCAAAAATAAGTGCAAGATCGGAAGCATCGTAACCACTTCTAAACTCAGACGAAGGAGGTGTCAGGTTTTGAGTGAAAGATATTTTCTGAAAATAACCCGACAGTTCGGCTTTTATACTATCGCTGTTTAGATGGGAAGGGATGGAAATGGCCGCCTTGTAATCTTCATCCTCGTTACTATCTTCCTCTTCTTCCTCTTCCGACATGAGTTTTATACTTTGCAGGCTATGCATGCTTTCTATAAACTTAATGGCTTCTATTTGTTCGTTCAGTTTATCGTGGGCGTCCTCAATACTTTCAATATTGTTGATGTATTTTTTTATGTCGTCTTTAAAGTTCTGTGCTTTAGCTCCGGAATATAAGACCAGTAGTGTGAAAATTGTAACTGAAATTCTTTTTAGCATAGTGTGATGTGTTTCTTTAACGCTTGCAAAAGTAATAAAAATAAAAGAGTAGAAATCGAATTTCTACTCTTTTGCTTGTTAGTTTATTATGTCGATTATATCCGTTTGTTGAGACATCGCTCCGGGATTTATTCCCTTTTCGCCTTCGGGTATGGGTATGCCCAGCTTTTTGAAATGTGTGACCCAATTGGGCGAATATTCTCCCGTCTCTTTCGATTTGAAAGTCATAACATTCAATGGAAATACGGGAACGTTGTTGTTCGCCTTGAGAAAAATATCGTAAATAAGTTCCGAGCAGTAATATTGATCGTTACTAAGGTCGAAAGCATCGTCATAATCCTTGCCCACCAGTTTTTTAGCCTCTTCAATAGCTTGTGGTATTAAAGTTCTGAACTGAGGTTTCAAACGTCCGACAATCGATTTTGGAGCACATTTGGCCTCTTCGGGATATATATATTTCTGCAAAGGCGTTATACGAACTTTAGGATGCGTGGCTTCAATAACATAAACCGAATCGGTTGCTGCATCAATCCAGACAATGCCGACATGTGTAAAATTATAGCCTGCTATGCCCGATGTTACCTCTTTTATAGCATCTCCCATTTCTCCGTTACAAGATTCCTGAAATATAAGATCTCCGTCTTGGAGACTATTTCCCACATTATCATTCGGGAAGAAAGGAGAAAGAAAGATAAATACCGATAATATAATATTAAACATCTGGTCTTATTATTTTATACTTATTTGTTATTTAGAGGATTGTCTTCCTAATCTAATGGTCTGATGTTATAAGAAATACTTGAGAGTTTCGTTACTCAACGGATTCCTCATCAATACCATTAATTGTTCAAAGTTATCACAAACTTTTGTAACTTCCTCAAATTCGGGTTCAAGTCCATAAACGATTTCGCCATGTCGATCGTTCTCCAAGCAAATAGCCAAATATTGGTATTCGCCTTTCACCGATAAAACAATCGGGAGATGGTTGTCCCAAAACTTCCGCACATTCTCCGATTCGTTCTCATCATCGTTATAAATTTCTAGACTTTGTAATTCAAAATCATTCCATGTAAATGCATTTTCAGATTCACCGTTAAAATCTTCGATTGAGTTGAACCATGTTGTATCGTCGTCAGTGATTATTTGCTCAAACTGTTTCAGGAATATCAAATAGTCCTCCGGAATATTCTTATACCGTTTGAGTATTTCAGCAGGTAAATCTCTCGGATTTTCTCTATGGATGAAATTAAATCCGCCAGTTTCAAGATTTTCTATATACTTCATTTACTATTTATTTTCTTCGGTTTTACTTCCACAAGTCGGTGATAGGTTTACCTATACATCCGCTTGGCATTTGTATGTGCAGCAATGCTGCAACGGTTGGCGCTATATCTGTCATGTAAACTTCGGTGTTGGTCGAGCCTTGTTTAATTCCCCATCCCATCCAAACCAATGGAATATGCGCATCATAAGGATTCCATGTGCCATGTGTAGCACCTTTTAAATCGTTATCGCTGTACCATCCCGGTTTTAGGATAATTTGTATTTCGCCGCAAAGATCTCTGTTGTATCCGTTTACTATTTTTTCTTTGATGACAGCAGGTATGGTAGCTTCCGATACTTTTGCAGTTTCTACAACATAAGCCACACCCTCAACCTTTTGTAGATATTCGATAGATGCTTCTCGCAAATCGTCCATATCGATAGATGAATTGATTTGCTTGTAATTATAGTTTACCTGATAATTATACAAATTATAGACCAGATTATCTACACCGAATTTTCCTGCCAAAAATTTATTCAATCCATCGTTGATTGTCTTTACATCCCAATTTCCTGCGGGAATTTTATTATCCTTAAGAAATTGTCCGTTGTGTGCACCGCCGTGGTCGGCAGTAAGAAATACGGTGTAATTACCTTTCCCTACCTTCTGATCCAAGTATGCAAAGAAGTCACCTAAGTCTTTATCCAGACGCAGGTAGTTATCTTCTACCTTTACCGAGTTGGGGCCAAACTGATGTCCGATATAATCGGGTGACGATAGGCTGACAGCCAGAAAGTCGGTAACTTGATTGTTGCCCATTTGTTCGTTTTCGATCACTAATTTGGCAACATCCAAAGTCAATGTATTACCATAAGGAGTGGTTCGGATAAGTCCTAAGCCATTCTTTTTTACCAGATCGGATGTTTTAATAGGGAACTTTACTTTATCAATACCTTTGAATGTTTCTTCATAAATATTGTCATCGCTCGTACTTTGTACATAAGTATCGATAGGGTAGAGTGTATTCCAATTTTGATCGAGATATTTTCTGGCTACTTCTTTGCTGTTGAATTCTTTCAGCCATTTGGGTAGATCCTCCATGTACCATGTACTTGTAATCCAGTTACCCGATTCTCCATCGAACCAATAAGCGGCATTTGCAGCATGTCCCGCAGGAAGTATGCTTCCTCTGTCTTTTATAGAAACGCCTACTACTTTTGAACGGAAATTGGTTGCAAGCTTCAATTCGTCTGTTATGGTGCTGGCTTTCAGATTAAAGGGTGACATCTTTCCGGCAGTTGCATTCTTGTCTTTAGTGCCTACACTGTTTACATTATCGTCTTGTGTACAATAGAGCGATTGACCCGTAGCCTGTACTATAAAATCGTTGCCCGCTATGCCGTGTATAGCAGGAACCGAGCCTGTGTAAATAGTACTGTGCCCGATTGCCGTATAGGATGGTACATAATTCAGCATGGTATTTTCGCACGTGAAACCTTCGTTCAACATACGCTTAAAACCATTGTTGCTGTATCTGTCATAGTATCGGTAGAGGTAATCCCAACGCATTTGATCTACTACAATGCCAACTACTAATTTGGGACGGTTTACTTGAGTCTGATTTCCCGATTGGGCAAAAATAGAGAAGGTTGCCAACAAGAGAGGAAATGTAAGAAATTTTTTCACATTCATTGTTTTATTCTTTTTTCGTATAATGATAAGGTCTTAGACCTTTTTATTGCTTTGGTGTAGGGGTGAACCTATGTGTTCACCCAAATAGGACAGACACATAGGTCTGCCCCTACAAATAAAAGTATATCATTAAATACTTTCATTTACTTAGATGCAAGGCTTCGGGCTTTAAGAGCTTTTATTTTAAAAGTAAAAACAAGAAACTGTGCGTCGTTTAATCTCATGTAAAGTTATGAAAAAAGAGACGAAAGGAGGGGCGGCTATCTTGAAAAATAACATTTTGAAAAGTTAAGACTTTCATTTGAAAATGAAGATGAGGTTACTGAAAAGTTAAAAAGCAGGACTTCTCCTATTTTACGATAACCTTAGTCGTATAGATTTCTTTAGAAGATTTTATTCTGATAATGAAAATCCCTTTCGAGCGTATCGGTACTGCGACAAAGCTCTCTTTTGCTACTTTGTTATAGATGTTTTGTCCCGAAGCATTGAATACCCATATTTGCGAACCCTGAGCGACAGAAGAGATGAGTATTGCTTCATTGGAAGCAGATATACTATAATTTGGCTTATTTTCATTTTTAGGATTAGAGCTTATAAAATCGAAATGAGGAGACCCATGATAATTTCCACAAACAGAAGTGCCTGTTATGCTGCAGAAAAATAACAAAATTATAATGAGTTGTTTCATAGCTCAAGTGTGATAAATCCTAAATCTTAACAAATGTAAATAAATAATTCGAATCTCCAAATAAACAGCCTCTTTTTTTGAAACTGTAGATTGATTTTCAGTAAATTATAATGCGGATAAAGTTGTTGTAAAGACAAATTTATCCGCATTCTTTTATAAAGATTTGATATTTTAAGTAATTCTAACTATTTAATGCGATGATTCATCAGCATAACTATCTCTGGTTGTTATGCCCAGCCAAAGCAATAAAAAGGTCTGCGACCTTAAAACTTGTATTTTAATTCAAATTCAAAGCCTTTTTTATCAAGATCAGTTACATACTTTGCTCCTAAACCTACATCGTGATAAAATATTCCTCCACCAATACCTATATAATTTAAAGTGCTGTACGACATACTGCCATAAGGCATCCACACTCGTTCTTTCCTGATGGATATTTCTTTTTGTACAGGAGTGAAATTGTATTTGAGTGATTGCAATTGATTATACTGTATGGAGGCATCTATCGCCAAGGTTCCGTATTGATTATCAAAAAGCTCTTTTTTGTAGCTTCGTTTTAATATCCAATCGTTTAATATCGCGTTGGTATCTACTTTTGCTGTAATTGTGTTAAATACCGTATCCTGCTGTTTATATAAATAGATCGGCTTTGAAGGAATTTCTACTTTATAGGGTGTTGGTATTTCGACGACCTTTTCTATCGTTTCCCCTTTTATGTACTTAATGGATTCTTCTGATTGTGAAGCCTGCCTCCCTATTATAAATCCGGAGATGAACCCGATAAGAGTGTATATTATGTATAGTGTTTGCTTTTTCATGCGGATAGAATTTGTTTTGCCCGTTGCCATATTTTATATCTGTCTGTGTATCCGTTGTATCCTCCGTTAATAATACGTGTGATTCGCTTGAAACTGGCTTCGCAATCATCGTCTGCCAATTCGTTGAGTTTGCGGTTATGCCACCACCAGCAAGCCGATTTTACTGCATACTCGGGTTCTTTGAGAAGGTCGGGTTCTGCTACGAAGTCGACACCCAAGGGCAGTCCTCGCATTTCGTTTGTCAGCTTTTGGTAGTTGGATCTTCCTGTGATTTGGATTAAACCTCTTCCTTTAAACCTAATACCGTCACCTTTTTCTGTATTTCCCAGATCGAGCCTGCCTTCATAAGCTGCACCCGAAGCTATTTCTTCATTATAGAAAAGCTGCCCCGATTCGTGCCCTATCTGTGCTAAAAATGCAGCTATCCTCTGTTGTGTGTTGATCTCGTAGAGTTGCATGAATTCATTGAGGTATGATAAATATTTCAGCCTGTTTTTTTCGGACGAAAAGGGGTACATTTGTTTGAGTTGATTATTTGTCAGTGCCATGCTGTTCGGTTTGAAGGTTTTCTGAATTCTTAAGTATTTCGGATACTCCTTTGAGCAGATTGTCTTTATTCTCGATGAGCGTGATAAGGTCTTTCAGATTCTCGTTTATTTTTCGCCTATCCTTATCCTGAGCTTTTTCCAATACCGATTTTGCTTCTATAAATACCAGAAAGAAGCTGGCTAACATCGTAAAATAGGGAAGAGGTAAAATCATAGAGGATAGGATATCGAACATAAAGGCAAAGCATAGCAAGCCATAGTATTGCACCATTTTACTCACCGTACGCCGAAAGCCGTATGATGTATGCAGTTCTCCCATCTGTGAGGCTTTGCGCAATCCCGATATCAAGTCGATAATAATGGCTATAAGCACTATAACCCACATAATAAGCTCTAATTCTATCTTCTGATAGAGTGCTTCGTAATCCTTATTCAGGAATGCATTTATAAACAGTAGTTTCATATTTTCATTATTTGATGAGTTAACTTAAAGAAGCAGATTAATCTGAGGCTTTAACACCCTGTTTATTTCAACATGCCCGGCGTCATTAGGGTGAGTATTATCAGCCATCAATTTCGGGAAAGTAATAAATGTGATCTTACACGTCTTGTATATCTCAAGACACGGAATAGCAAAATGATTCGATATAATTCTTTGCACTTCCCTGTACTTCTCGAGCTTAGCATCATTCGTTGCATCAGCAAATTTGATTGACAAGATTACAACTATCACCGCATCGGGACACTTGGTTATTAATGTTTCCAGATTCCATCTGAAGGCATCGGCAAAATTCGACTTGCTTAAATCTGCAAAGGGTTTAGCCAGTGTCAACGCAGCATCACCCAACGTAATATTATTACCCGCATCATTTGTACCGATCATCAGTGTTATTAAACCCTTGAACCCGGCAGGCACTAACGCCACTTTGCTGTCGAGCGAATTACCCCCTGTTCCCGAGGCTGACAAGCCGTTTTGACCCAGATTGGTAAATGTACCGCGAAGTGAAAGAGATAATAACCTCGGGTAAGGGATAGCAGCCCCTTGACCGTTAGTTATACTATCTCCCAAAGCGATATAATTAACCTGCCTGTCACCACCAGCCATCGACTTAAGTATAGTTACGCCTACGCATAAGTCCGATGTGTCGGACTTTCCTGTAGGACCTATCAAACCTCCACCAATCGGATTAGCCCCTGCTGTGCTATAATAGAATGATCCTTTCAATAAGATATACTGAGCACTTCCCAGTGTCCTGTCTATAGTCAATTCATTTTCGCCTGCCACTACAGGGAACACCTGAGACCATACGATAGCTGTTGCATTAACATCGCCCGAAAACACAACGGTAACATTACCTGCTGTTGAAGCCTTTAATTTTAAAGATTTAATAAGTTGACCTTGGATAGCACTTTGATTTTGATAACCCCAATACTGACTACTGATTACAGAAGTTCCAGCTTTAAAAGGAATGGCTTCGGTTTCGACTAATTCAATATCGTTGTCAATTACGCTATTCTTGTCTATAACCAGATTAGGCAGGTAATATTTTTTTTCGGTAACGGTTTTCTCGAATACCGAAAAAACAGATACAAGATTTGTTCGGGCATTGAATCGAAAATAAGCTGCATTAATCGGCGTTGTAAAGTCACCATACGCAACGCCCGAGTGTGACGAGCCTATTGCCCGGATCGGTCTTTTACCGGCGTCAAAAAACCAAATCAACGGAATTGACGACTGAGGTATATTCGTAGTATAATTACGTCCGCCCTTAATAGGCAGAAATTCGGCACTGCTAAAATAGTCATTGTTGCCAAAGTAGTCTTTTCCATCTGCTGTGAGATAGTTTGTTGAGCCTGTTGTAGTATCCGGGATTAAATCGACCTGTCCGGTAGTCAGCCCGGTAGCCACAGCCCCCTGAAGGTCACCTACGCCAATATTTACACTTAAGTGATCTTCTTTAATAATAGTTTCAGCAGGCTTTTTATAAATAAAAATGTTCGAAAAGTCATCGCTAAGAAAAGCTTTTTCTACGTTATGTCTTACAAAAGCGGCGGTTGCAGGGGTTTTAAATGCTCCCGGTAAAGCTATATTTGTCTGTGATATAAATACCTTGCTTGCATTATAAAATAGTATTGCAATATTTGATCTTGAATTGGTAAGATAATCTGTACTTGGTAATACCGGTATAAATTTAGCATTGTGTCTATAGGCTTCAGATGCATAAAGAACATCCCTGTCGAGATATCCTATTTGCCAATCCGGGTCGACAACTAGATTAATCATCTCACTTACTTCTGTTGTTTGACGGTAGCCTATGCCTTCTACTTCGAGTTCTCCGATAGCTTTCCAGTTTGCTTCTGTCGCCCATCCGCTTACAGCCGTTCCGATAAACTGTTCGGTTATCCATCCTGTAGCAAGTTTATAAACGACCACCTGCCCCAACGCTCTTAAAGTTGTTGTAACGGCATTGCGAGCAGTTGTTTTGTCTGCATAGGCATAGTTTCCCGTAGCCTGTGATAAATTGTAAATTGATTTACTACCGAGATTATTACCGTCTTCGCCTCGTGCGGGTTTACCTGTGTCGGTATTACCAACAAACCAGTTGCCATTAATTCCGATAGTGGGGGTATCACCTTTATCACCTTTGTTTCCTTTGAGTAATTCGATAGGGACTTTGACACTGTTATTATTGCTATCAACACCCAGTGTTAGTAAATTGTCTACGGATTCTGCCTTAGGCAGATCGCTGACTTTTATAAGTTTAAGACTTTTGCTCATTTAATTCTATTATGTAATTTATATTTGTAATATCGCTTTCTTCGGTAGTTATGCATGAAAGGAATTGACTAACTAGCAGTGAGGTGCTTACGGCATTGGAGTGTACTTCAAATATTGGATAAATAGAATTTTTCTCTAATTTGATTGTTACTCCATTTATTTCGCCTGTCTGCCCTGTTTGCCCGGAATAGGAGAGTTTTGCTCCGCCATCCGATCCGAATGTGAAATAGCGGTCACTTATTGTTCGAAAAATAATGAGATATTTTCCATGCATCGCATGCTGAACCCAGTTGAGTGTATCTTCGTTCAGGGTATGTACGAATGTGCTTAGTTCTTGTTTGTATACTCCATTTCCGAATGTTTCTTTTAAGTTGGTTTCGTCTACACATCCCAGATCGAAGAAAGGGGCACTTTTATATACTGCATCTACATAGCCGGAGTTATATAGGCTGTCATCCCTAAATTGATATGCTATAAAATCGTCAATATTTAGTAGCCAGATATGTGAGATACCTCCCAAGTTGTATTCTGTGAGGTTATCAATCCCTCTTGTCAGTTTATAGGCCATCTTTTTATTATATAGATAAATTCTTTTATATCCGAAATTACACATGTAAATATATTTATAAAATAATTAGGTTTGCAAAATAAACTTGTTTATGTTTGCAGCGTGAAATTAAAAAATAAAAGATGAAAACGATTTACACCAGCCTGATACTATTGCTCTATATAGGTTCTTATATGAATTTATCAGGACAAGAGAATGTGATAAGAGGATTGATCTGTGAGGAGAATAATGCTCCGTTAGCCTTTGCAAATATTTCGATAGCAGGAACAATTGATGGAACCAGTTCCGAAGAAGATGGAACATTTGTATTAGAAACATCCGCAATGGGCTTGGTTGTTTTAAAAGTTACATCTTTAGGATGTGAAGATTATACCCGGGAACTAAATATACCACAACAAGATAAGCTTATAATAATATTGAAACCCAATGCAAAAGTATTGTCCGAGGTTGTAGTTTCGGCAAGTAGCTTTCAATTAAAAGGAGGCTCGCAGGCTGATGTGAAAAATGCAGTAGAGTTGGTAACTGTTGCCGGATCGGATGGCGATTTGTATAAAGCGATGTCTGTATTACCCGGAGTGCAAGCTGCCGGATCGGACGGCAAGCTATTGGTAAGGGGAGGCGAGAGCCGCGAATCACAAACCTATATTGACGATATGCATGTGCTGAATCCGTATTCTTCGACACCCGAAAATACAGCTGCCAGAAGCCGTTATTCACCCTTTTTATTTGATGGAATCAGTTTTCAGCTGGGAGGTTATTCTTCTGAATATTCTCAGGGATTATCAAGTGTTTTACCTTTGTCGACAAAAGATGAAAGTCGATTTTCAAAGCTGGGCGTCAGTCTCTTAAATGTAGGTGCGGGTGCAGGAGGTACTAAGTCGTGGGCACGAGCTTCTGCCTCTTTTAATATGGATTATACTAATTTAGGTCCTTATGAAAATCTTTTGTATCCAACTAGTCGTGGTGGATGGATCAAGCCTTACTCTACATTGTCGGCACAAAATCAGCTGAGGTTTAATATTGGAGAGAATTCAATTCTCAAAACATATTTTGCTTATGATAAAACCCGATTTGAAAGGGTGACAAGAAATGATTTTTCGACCAGTGAACGCAATCTTAATTTCAAAGAAGATAATACATACCTGAACACAACATTTCGCACGAAATCGAAGTCAGGATTCAATTTCTTTTCGGGAGCTGCACTTTCTGTAAATGATAAAAAAATAGCCGACGGATTGGTTGTCAATGACAGAGTAGGGATGAAGGAATCGGAATTACACTTGAAAGCAAAAATGTCTAAACGCTTTAGTGATATGTATAAGCTAGGCATCGGAGCCGAGTCGATGATCAGATCATATGAGTTTTCTTATGCTGATACTGCAACTTATGGTTCGGATATCGATCATTCTATAAACGGGGTGTATGTAATGAATGATTTTATATTGACTTCTAACCTGTTTCTGAATGTATCATCCAGATTAGAATATACCTCTATCAATAAATCATGGAATGTATTACCACGAATATCGCTTACTTACAACTACAATGATTATACAGTTTTGGCCACTTATGGAAAGTATCAGCAATTGGCTGATCGAGATTATCTTCTGTATAATAATGAGTTGAACACTGAAATTTGTGAGCATCTTCTATTTGGTGTTCATCATCAGTCGAAGAATAAAGTATACCGTGCCGAATTTTATCACAAAACATATGATAACCTGGTGACAGGCAGTAATTACAATTATGGTACTTCGGGCGAAGGCTTTAGCAACGGTGTGGATCTGTTTTTCAGCGATACTCAATTTTTGAAGAACTGGCAATATACACTTGCTTATTCGTATAATAACTCGAAACGCAGCTATCTGAAATACTCGGAGAAAGTTACACCCGAATATGTGACTCAGCACAATGCTTCGATTACGTTGAAATATGATCTGTTGAAATATAAAACGATATGGGCTGTTACCAATCGTTTTGCAAGCGGACGTCCTTACCATAATCCGAATAAACCGGGAGTAATGAATTCTGAAACTTCACCTTATAACAGCCTCGATTTTTGTGTAACCTATCTGGCTCACAAAAAGGTGATTGTTTATGCTTCGGCTTCTAATGTCTTGAATCGTTCAAATGTATTCGGATACAACTATTCATCACAAAAAAATGACTCCGGGAAATTTGATAGAGTAGCAGTACAGTCGGATCGCAATCAATTCTTTGTCGTTGGTCTCTTTATAACACTTGGAGGGAAAACGGCTTATGACCCATCTACTTTCTAAGGTTTTAATATCTTCTGAGTAAATGAACGTATTTAATGATATACTTTTATCTGTAGGGGCAGACCTATGTGTCCGTCCTATGTGGGTGAACACATAGGTTCACCCCTACACCAAATCAACAAAAAGGTCTGAGACCTTAATCAAACAAAACAACCCAATTATGAAAAATCTAAAAATCAGTTTATTATTATTTTTTGCATTGTTTTCTATATCACTATCTGCTCAGTCAACAGATGAAGTATATACCGGAGGTATGGAAAATGCAATTGCTAAAATGGACACAGCACGGACAGTTCGTTCAATAAAACAGGTTCGCAATCAATTTGACCGTATTGCCCGAAAGTATTCAGACCAATGGCTTCCTGTTTATTATGTGGCTTATAATGATTTGGAGATGGTATATCTTAATCCTCAATCAGAAGATAATCTTAACTTGCTGGCTGAGGCTAAAGAGAAATTAAATCAGCTTGAAAAACTGAAAGATGTAAACAAATCGGAATTAAGTACATTGTGGGGATATTATTATAGTGCTTTGATTGTGACAGATCCGGCAACAAACGGAGCAAAGTATTATAATGATGTGTTATCGAATTACAAACAGGCAATAGAATTAAATACTGATAATCCCCGTCCTGTTTTTTTACTGGCTTTTTTTGAGCAAAATTTACCTCCTTTCCTTCAATCGGGGAAAGATTTTTGTGGAGAGTTAAAGAAATCGGAACTGCTTTATCTGAAAGAAAAAAAACTGATGAGCGAAATTCGTTGGGGTAAGGGGCTTCTGGCAACGCTACTTGAAAAGTGCCAATAAAGTTATCTTTCGGGCGTATATAATGCGCCCCTGCTTAAAGCAATAAATATTAATATTACTTACCTACTTAAAAATATATATCTTTATACTTTAAAAAATACAAACAATGGAAAATAACTTTAATGAACAAGATAGCTTGAGGTTAATTAACGAAATGATTGCACAGGCACGAAATAATTTTCGAAAAGGAGCAGGCAATAGTTCGATACTATGGGGATACACAATTGCAATATTGGCAATGTTTAATTTTATTTTTTCTTATATTTTAGAGTTTCGGCATTATGCTAGCTGGGTGTGGATTCTGACCATACCCATATTTATCGGTAATTATTGGTATGGTTATCGGAAGGCGAAAAAAGCAGAGGTGATTACGCATCTCGACAGGGTGGTCGATACTGTTTGGTTGGGTTTCTTTATTTCGAATACATTTTTTGTGAGTTCTACATTTTTTATCGCTATTACTCAAAAGACATATGTTCCATACCTATTTATTACACCCATTATAATGATTATGGTGGGTTTAGCCTTATTTGTAACCGCCAAAGCGTGCCGTTTCAAACCTTATTTGTATGGAGCTTATATCTTTTGGCTGGGGGCGGTGCTGTGTATTCTGCAATATGCTTTGGTTAAGAGTGTTGATTTAGGGCTTGTTATATTGTCAGTATCCATGATTTTAGGTTTTGTTATTCCCGGACATATTCTAAACCGAAAAGCAGAATCTAATGTTTAAAGAACTCGATCCATTATTGCATTCCCAATTAAGGCTGGCGGTAGTATCCTTACTGTTGTCGGTTGAGGAAGCCGACTTTGTCTTCATCAGGGAAAAGACAGGGGCAACGGCAGGTAATTTGAGCGTGCAGATCGAAAAATTAAGCGAAGCAGGATATATCGAAGTCCGTAAATTTATAGATGGAAAAAGACCTCGTACCGTATGTAAGATAACAGAAGATGGTATTGCAGCCTTTAACTTATATGTAAAGGTATTGCAGGATTATATAGGTAAAAAATAAATTCTGAATATCGAGATGAGGCGAATCGTTATATTTCTCGATTACGTAACAGGTAAAGGAAGTGTCAGGCATACTCAAATTTGGTTTGCAATCGCTGTCATTCTTACCTCATATACGGCATATCGGATATTGGAGAGCGGCGAAGATACAGTTTCGAATGTTGCAATATATTCTATAACGGCTCTCTTCGGGTACCTGTCGGTAGTATCTTTAGCATTTCGAAAGCCGATATCAGGAAATGTTTTGGGCATAACAGCCAATCTGGGCGAAATGTATTCCCAATTCCAGTTCCGTAATATAGGATTGGTATTCAGTGCCGGATATTATCTGCTTTTTCATGTCGTAGGGCTCATTACGTGGACTCGAAAAGAAAATCAGGACGAAGATGGCAAAGTAAAAACAACGGGTACTAATCAGGGTTTTATTATTTTTACGATCGCAACAGGTATTGTCGGCTGTATTTGTTTGTATTTGTATGGTTCGCAATGGGGCCTAATCAGCCAAGATCAACCGCTGCTTCTCTATCTTAATATTCTGGCTTTTGTGGTAGGTATCCTGTCTCAGATGATAATGATTTTGAGGAAGCCTTGGGCGTGGTATATGTGGCTTACCTCTAATGTTATTTGGTTTATACTAAATATGGTATCGGGTAACTATATTTTTATGATTCAATCGGTTCTCTATGAGTGGAACTGTATTTTAGCAATCTACATCTGGCATAAAGAATCTAAATAAAAAAGACCCTCTGCTTTTCATGTAGAAGGTCTTTTGTTTTTTTGAAACAAAAAGGTTTGCCGCCTTAATCTTCTTCCTCATCATATTTGTTTAGCTCATCCTCATAGAAGCCTAACGCTTGTTCGATGAGATCCTGCATAGCTTCTTCTTCCACTTTCGACCCGTCAAGAATCTCAAATTCTTCACTGTCTACATCCAGAATAAAGCGGGGCTTTTCGGTATGCAGTACATATGTATTTTCGGGATACTCTTCGTTATCGGCGATTAAAAATCTAGGTAATTCCATTTTATTCATATTTAATGTTCAATACTGCAAAAGTAAAGATATATTATTAAGAACTATTTTTTCTTTCAAACTATTTATCCTTTGCAAGTATTTAGAGCGAAAAAAGAGAGAATTATTGGTTTAAATGTTATATTTGCATAAAATTAACACAAGCGTGGCTGTATACTACAAACATTTCAATCTATATTAAACCTGCTTAATGTGTTATTTATAAATCTTTTATAATGCACTGTTGCGTTGTATTAATACATTTTTTCATTAACTAACAACAAAAGATGAAGAACAAACTTTTCTTAACATTGCTCAGTGTTTTTCTGAGCTTAACGTATTCATATGCTCAATTGTCGAAAACGATTGTACTTACTCAGGCAGGTACTCTGTCCCAACAGCTTGGTACAGATAAAACCAAGGTGACTGATTTGGTTCTATCGGGAACGATTAACGATGCAGATTTTCAAACATTGAAGGGAATGACATTGCTTCAATCCTTAGATATGTCAGGAACATCTATTGCTAGTAAGACTATTCCGGGATCGACTTTTGCCGGGAAAACTTTTGCGAATCTTGTACTGTCTTCCACTCTCGAGACCATTAGTAATAATGTCTTCGATGGAGCAGTTTTCAGCCAGCCTTTAGTGTTTCCTTCGAGTCTAAAATCCATTGGAGCTAATGCCTTTAAAAATGCGACGGTAGAAAAGCTCGACTTTTCGTCATGCAATAATTTACAAAGTGTTGCCAATTGGGCTTTTGTAGGATTAAGCAGTACTCAATCACTTGATTTAAGTGAATGTACCAGTCTAACGGGTTTTGGTTCTTATGCTTTCCAAATGTCTACTTCCCGTGTTATTTTACCGGCTAATCTTGTTACCCTAAGTGCCGTTTCCTTTTCCGGATTTAGTGGAACGGTTGTTTTACCTTCTACTTTAGAGGCGATAGGTAATAATGCTTTTGAAAATGCAGTTTTGAGTCAGCCTTTAGTACTCCCTTCTAGCTTAAAATCTCTGGCAATCAATGCCTTTAAAAATGCAACGGTAGAGAAACTCGACTTTTCGTTATGTAGTAGTTTACAAAGTGTTGGTAATTGGGCTTTTAATGGATTAAATAGTACTCAGCCACTTGATTTAAGCAGATGTACTGCTTTAACCGGTTTTGGGTCCTATGTTTTTCAATCATCTGCCTCTCACGTTATATTGCCCGCTAATATGGTCAATCTAAGTGTCTTCTCTTTTTCAGGCTTTAATGGAACGGTCGATTTGCCTTCTACTTTAGAGGTTATTGGCAACAATGCTTTTAATGGAGCAAACCTGTCTAAGGGTATTGTTTTACCTGCTTCTCTTAAATCCATTGGAATTAGTGCTTTTGCAAATTCACAAATAGATAAAATAGAGACTCACACTACCACGCCACCGACATTAGGTGCTACTGTTTTTACAGGAGTAAATACTGCGACATGTAAACTTTATGTACCCGAAGGAAGCGTTGCTTTGTATCAGGCAGCTAATCAGTGGAAAGACTTTTCGATTGAAGCGAATGTACCTGAAGGTCCAAAAGTAGGAAGTTTCAAAATCGCTTTTCTTGAAAAAGGAGCAGGTCAATTACTGGACACTAATGGAGGTACATATAGTATTCGTTTTCCGGATGGAACAGAAAAAACTGTTGTTACAGGTGAATCGTACTTTGGAGAACCTCTCGAAAATCTATCCTTTGGAGAATATATAGTTACAGAAATAAATCCTCCGACAGGTTATAAGCCTAGCGAACATAAAATTCAATCGGTAAACCTAAATGAGAATAATCTCTACGATGCTGCCGTATTTGAGTATGAGAAAATATCGGCTGTAACTAATAATGGATGTATAATTGTTCATTTCAAAGACTTATTAGGGAATGAACTGGCTGTAAATGATGAATATTCTGTTTTTCTAGGTAGATTATATGTTCAGCATACATTTGGAGAAAGGCTTGGTAATGATATTCAATTTACAAACCTAGACTATGGTACACACCGAATAACTATACCCAGAACAATAAGACGATCATCTATTAATTACGTTTTGCATGAAGTTAAAGACTATGAAGTGGTAAATGTAGATGATTCGTCGTGTAAGGAAGTTACATTTTATTACGATGATTATGGTTCGGGATATGGACCCGAGAAAGGAACTATAAAATTTAGCTATCATGATAAATTCGGCTATCCGATTGCTGGATTACTGCCGAGGATACAGCTCAGCGAAGGGAGTTATGTAGACTATAATAGCTATTATCCTGTTGTTGCTACAACGAACAACTTAGATGAAATAAAGCTTCTTACAGGAGTTTATAAAGCTTGGTTCTTTGGGCGTATGACTTTGAGAGGAACTGCTACTTTGGATCTTCCTAAAAAGATAACAGTTCCTAATAGTCTCGATTGCCTCGAATATCCCATATTGGCGAAGTTTGACGAAGAAGCCTTTTTAACAATCAATTTTAGAGATGAGGATGGACAACCTATAAATGGTGTTGAGTTCGGGCTCGGACTTAGCTTTGCTCCGGCATACTATGGATGGGAGTCATTTAAGGCTGATGGTAGCATTACATTAAATGTGCCTGCCGGCGAGAATATTAAAATAAAATTGTACTCTCCTTTGCCCCAGTGGGAAGCAGATGCAGTTCAAAATATCACTGTTTTTCAGAATAATCATGCGACCATTGATTTTTCACTAAAAAAGATATCTGATAATAATACCTTACGTGTACAATTTGTAAATAAGCAGGGTTGCCCCATTTTAGAGCCACCTCATCGTTTTCTTTTGGCTAGTGAAAAATTATCCAATGGAAACAGTAACTACATGAAAGAGGCTGGTGAAATATTGGGTAATCTGGAACCTGATGGACCCGGTACGTATCTGATTCACGACCTACCTACAGGATGGTATACGATTGGTATGATAAGTGCTCCTCACGGGTATTTATCGACTCAGGCTCTTTTAGAACAAGGTAAAGAAGTACCACCATCCAGATTTTATGTGTCGGGAGATTCCGATACTTATAAGATGGTGTTGGAAGCATGCAATTCGATTACTATATACAGTAAAGATAAGTCTACCGGTGAGTTATTAGCCGGAGGTGTGTATGAGATAACTGGACAATCATATGGGAACATTGATTGGGATTATTATATTAAATATCCTGAGGAGATGGAATGCATTACAAAACGACAGGTGATAATAAGCGATAGTCCAAATCCACTGATTTTAGATGATATTTCTTCTGGTGATTGGAATATTCATGCAATAGGAGCTCCGGAAGGTTATATGCCAACTGATAATTCGTATACTTGGCTTAATTTATATGGTAATCAGTGGAATCCAACACATGAAGAGGTAACGTTTTATTATGAGAAGATACCTGTTGGCGATACACCCGCATTACGTGGTTTAAAGATAGAAACTCCGGAACAAAATTTTGTAAGCATCTATCCTAATCCTGTATCAGACAATCTTTATCTGAACTCGGACAAAGCCGTCTCAGAAGTTCAGATCTACAGTACAAACGGTAAGATGGTGTTCAAGCAAGCTAATGTAGGCTCATTTATCAATGTTGGACATTTAGCAAGTGGAACTTATGTATTGAAACTTCAAATCGAAGGTAAGATATATACCCATAAGATGATCAAGAAATAAAATGTTTTATCAGGATAACAGTCTTTGACCGTTATGCCCAGCCAAAGCAATAAAAAGGTCTGAGACCTTAAAATGTAAGGAGCTGCCCACTGGGGCAGCTCCTTTGTTTGTTCAGGAATCAAATTCAGTTTGTTTATCACGGAGTAACAACTACTGTTGCTGCAATTGGAGTGATAACAGATTCGTCCTCCAATAATTTGGCAATTTCCAATTCAGTACCGGCAAGTACAGTTGTCCATCCGTTAGCATCCGCGTCAGCTGCTCCCGAAGCGTAATTGAATGAAGTAGCACTCAATCCGTTGTTACGACCCAAAACGATAGAGCGACCCGATTTGTCTACGATGATAGCGATAAATCTGCCTAAACTTAGAGCATTACCTTGGTTTATCGTGTTATAATCGTATTCACTTACTGTGAAATTAACGGTATGAGTACGGTATTTTCCCCCGTTTCCGTTTACCGCTAAGTCGTCGGTGAATGAGGCTGTGCCTTCAACAAAGTTCACTTTATAGATAGACTCGGAGGCATCAAGAGTAATCTTACTGATAATCTTGTTATCGGCTGTAGTTCCGTCAGGATTTTTCTTGAATTCGAAAGTGGGATTCGAATCTAAGTTGATTAAATATACCGATTTGATACCTGCCACCTGATATTGGCAGTTTTCTTTAGTAATGTTTGCTGTTAATTTACAAGACATATTGTATGTGTATTTGTTTATGTATATGAGTTTTTTATTGGACTGAGGTCTTAATTATAGAATACCACCTCGTCCTCGAATGGAATTACAAAACCAAGACGTAAGCGTCCGTCAATAAAGATTTTGCTGTCGTGAGGAGCAGGGAATTGTCCGATGCGGATTTCTTCAGTGTCGCTCAACAAATCGGTTGCCAATAAGAAGTTTGTGATGTCGGCGGCAATCATGGTTTTGTTATTCAGTCCTTTAACAGGAACTATTTCTATTCCAAGATAACGAAGTGTTTCGGCTTCTATCGTAAAGGCAGTTGCTATCACTTGATTGCTCACAGAGGCCAGAGCCATCTTAAGGCGTTGAAGCGTTTCGTATGCAACATAGATTTTTACGGTATCGAATTCCAAACCCTTTACCAATACATTTTCGGGGATAGCATCGTATACTTTTTCTACTTCTCCGATGATATTTGCTTTTGTAAGAGCCGATCCTGTAATTTTAACTGCTTCTGTGCTTGCCGAAAGAACGGTTACTGCCCCGTCAAAATCGTTAGCGTCTACTGCGCTGTTTCCTGTGAATATTTTCGACTCTATCTCAGAACTAAGTTCGGCAGCCAGCATTTGCATGGTAGCTTCTTCGAGAGCTTCGGGTAGTTCTGTATTTTTAGCACCCGGTTTCAGCATTACATTGATGCGTTTGCGTTCCAGATCGTCAATACATTGCTCCAGATTGATCTTGTATGTCTTGATTTTTACTTCCTTTTCGCTCAGTTTGAATACTTGTTCGGGAGTCCATGCACAGTCTCTGCCATCGGGTTGTAATAGAGTGTGTTCGAAGTTTAGTAAGTTCAGTAAAGTGCTTTCTTTTACACCTGTAATTACATCGATTTTACCGTTTTCGATCAAACGACCTCCGAATAATGCTTTTGTAAACCAATCCATATTGGTACTTGGTTGATAGCTGAGAGGTGAAATATTATACATATTTGCCATATTGTTTAAAATTGAAGTTTTGTGTACTGTTAAATTTGTTTTGTAAAGGGTCTGTAAAATTTGTGTCTGCCTGTAAATGAGGCTTTAAGTAGTATTAGATATTTAATGCGATGTTTTATCAGTATAACTATCTCTGGTTGTTATGCCTGCCAAAGCAATAAAAAGGTCTGAGACCTTATTTGCGGTTTCTGATTGTCAACGAAAGGGCTTGTGCCATTTGCTCGTAGCGTTTCAGTTCCGATAATTTACGACAGGCAGCCATTGCCGTAGCGGGCATACTGCTGGGAGTTTGACTGCGAAGTTTCTGTACCTCTGTGTTTGCTTCTTTAGCCAGTCCTGCAAGTTCCGATAGTTTTGCCTCCAGATCTGCAATTTTCTGTTTCAAAACATCAGTAGATTCTCCGCTTTCGGATACTGTTCCTTGTGGTTTAGCGATGGCATTGTCTTCGAATTTTTGTCGGAATTTTTTTCTTAATGCTTCGGGTGCTGTTGCCTGTGCCGGATCGGAAGTTTCGGCAGCCGCTTCTTTGGTCTCGATAAATTGTCCTTGCTCGTCAACTATCAGAATATTTCCGTCAGCCAAAGGATGTTCACCGGCCGGAAGCTGTTCTTCGTTGAGGGTTGCAAACCCATCGGCATCAATATATACTTCTTTCCCATCGGCAAGGGTAAAGATTACATAAGCCGTTCCGCTTGTGGTAGCATCGGCTTTTTCTACCGCCTGAATGTCGAGAAAGAACTGTGAGATGCGAGATAGTAATGTTCCCGATTTCTTGTTTCTTTGATTCATTTTTTCATTTCGATTTTGATTAGTAACTGATTTATTAATTTTGTTTTTCTTTATTTCCTGAAAGAAGAAACCCTCTAAAGAAAATCCCCTGACGTTTCCTGTCATTACTTGCGTATCCCAATAATTTTTGTCCGCAATTTTGTAGCTACACATCAGTGTGCCTTTCGGTAAGTCGGTAAAGCCGAGAGCTTGGGATTTGTCATGTTCCGGATTTTCAACAATCCAGAGTTCGGTCAGAAAATTCCCTTCCAGAGGGTTTTGGTGTTGGTGTGTAGTATTGTGTAAAGCGATGCCTGTGCGCATCATTTTTTGTGCGATCTTTTCGATTTGCTCTGCCGAAAACTGAATGTAATATTCGCCTCTGTTATCGTTGCGATATATTAACTGATCGGGGCGAAGTACTGCTCCTGTGAGTATTTGCTTTTGTGAATCACGATTTAAACGTTCGAGCTTAGGTTGTTTGGCTAATGCTACAAAGTCTATTTCATTGGCGGGTACATCTACAAACGAAATGGCATAGATACCGCTTTGATCTTCTGTGTTTTCGTCTATCAGACAGTTGTAAACGGGTATGTTCATAAGTGCTTGATTTTACTGATAGATAAAACCAAGATTTATTTTTTCGGGCGAATGGGGGAGAATTATTATCTTTGCCAGACTTTTAAACTAACAGACATGAAAAAATTGAAGTATTTATTATTATTTTCTTTCTTGGCGATATTTTTCAATATAAATCATTTACAAGCCCAAGATAGCTCTTATGTGAAAAGTAAGGACGAATCCTTTAAAGTAGGAGAGAAAGTTGTTGATATGCCTGTTTTTATGGGAGGATATGAAGGTTTGTTGAACTTTTTGAGACAGAATTTGCTGTACCCTCAAGATGCAGTTAAACAAGGAATAGAAGGTCAGGTCGTTGTTCGGTTTAGAGTTTCTAGAGATGGCAGTGTAGAGGATATCAATGTGATGAAAAGTCTTTCTCCGTCATGTGATGCGGAGGCGGTAAGGGTGGTTTCGATAATGCCCAAATGGGTACCCGGGATACAGAAAGGTAAACCTGTTGATGTTTATTATACTCTCCCGTTTTCTTTTAAATTACCTAATGACAAAAAAACGCCTGAAACATCAAGGTAATAAAAAGTTCTGCGGACTTATTCCTTATTTACAATAAAAAGAATGTCGTCAGCTTATACAATTTTGTTGCTTATCGCTTAGGGTATTTTTTTATGCATAGACAATAATTCCGTAAAGTCTAAATACCAAACTATAGAAGTATTCGATTACGAAGGAGACCTAACGAACAGGTTTAAATCAAGGAAAATTTATATTTAATTCATTGATAATGAATGGTTTGAAAATTTTAATCAGACTTGGTCTTGCCACGGAAGGATTTTTGAGACCTCGTCTATTTGAAATAATAATAAAAACTCGCATTTTCGGGAGTTGGTATATATTCGCCATTTAGGTGATCTATTGTCATGGTGATAGGATGGTCAACTATGCGATTTTTGTCCAGAGTTACAGGAGCTGTTAAGTATTTTCCGAGATTAAATTTCTTATCAGGATTCTGTATTCCGACAGTATGAAAGAAAGTGCTGTTTCTTATAGTTCCTTTATTTATAAATTGATATTCGCCATCTTTCTTAAAAATAGGTACATAGCACTTGTAATTCGAAACATATGCCTGCCCGTTTATAACAAGTGCATACACATCGTCTGCTTTAAATTTGATCTGTTTGTTAGTCTTAATGTCTGTAGCTTTGAACGATACTAAAAGGCTATCTTCAAAATAAGGTTCTATTTTATATTCTTTAGGTGTTTGATTTGCAAAGGTTTTAAAATCTTTGTAAAGTCCATCCTTTAGCTGAGTAATACCATATAATTTGAGATCTCCTTTTTCGAAGTAATTGATGTTAAGTACATCAACCATAGAGTACGATCGTTTAGGATCAGCTTGCTGAGTAAGATTGTTTGCTATATGTGAGACTATTGTATTGGATGCTTTGCTTAGCAACTTGCCGGTTACATCCATTGCTTTTACGGTTACCAATGTATCGAGCATGCTGATAAAGTAATATCGATTGTCCTTTTTCTCGTATAGATTGTAGCGTATGTGGCAATAGCCGGTTTCGCTGGTGTTTTTTGTTATTTCGCTGAAATACAACCGCCTTAGCTGAAATACAAGCGTCCCTTTTTGTGCGTTTTGAGTTGTAATCTGTTGAAAAACACTATTTAGTTGTTTTTCTAATGATGGTTCTTCAATAACAGCAG
This sequence comes from Indolivaga alginatilytica, assembly GCF_003201355.1. Taxonomy (GTDB): domain Bacteria; phylum Bacteroidota; class Bacteroidia; order Bacteroidales; family Dysgonomonadaceae; genus Dysgonomonas_A; species Dysgonomonas_A alginatilytica. The sequence continues at coordinate 543,957 of NZ_QICL01000001.1, read as the reverse complement.
TCACAAAATTAAATATGGAGGTCTGTACAAACCCAAGATAATCATTAAAAGATCTGCTGTCGATAAACTCAAATTTATTATAGAGACTATTATCCACCACAAGGTCGGGAGGTGTGGTCAGTTGAAAAGCTTTAGTATCAGGATCTGCTTTAAGGTTATAGCTGAAGCAGCATAGTATAATAATTAGCGATATTATCTTTTTCATTTTTTCATTTAATCATTAGATCTTGTTGTAAAGATACGTTTTATTGTAAATAAATTTATGCATAAAACTCTTACATCTAATTCCGAATAGTTACTTTTGCTCCGATAATTTATTCAGTCAGTATTATAATAAAAAGAATGTCATCAGTTTATACAATTTTGTTGCTTATCGCTTCGAATATTTTTATGACTATTGCCTGGTATGGGCATCTAAAGATGAAAGATTTTTCGTGGTTTGCTGCATTGCCCTTGTTGGGAGTAATTCTTATTAGTTGGGGAATTGCCTTTTTCGAGTATTGCTTTCAAGTACCTGCCAATCGGATTGGTTATCAGGAAAACGGAGGGCCCTTTTCTCTTATTCAACTTAAAATCATTCAGGAAGTTGTCAGTTTAACTGTCTTTATGGTATTTACGACTATAGTATTTAAGAACGAAGCTTTTAAATGGAATCATATTCTTGCTTTTGTATTTCTGATTGCTGCTGTATATCTGGTGTTCAAAAAATGATGGTATTATGTATAAGATAATTTATTTATTTCTGATTGTTTTTGTTGCAACGTCTTGTGAACAAAATAATGATTCGCCATTTTTATATATTACCGATCGTGATGCTCAGATTGTAGAGATGAACGTAGAAATAGCTCTTTCGGAGAATCTGGTTTTCACACCTATCATACATGTCAGCCAGATGATTGTAAATTGGGGTGATGGAAGCAGACTGGTTGAATATGTTAATCCTGATTCTACGGCGGTGGGTTCACCCCATTTGCGCCCATTGAGGTATGCTTTTCCGTCGACAGGTAGTTATACAGTCAATTTCAGAGCGATCAGAGTCACAAGACTGGATATTTCGATAGACAGTGTGGGACAAGCCATTACCGGTTTGAATTTAACTAATTGTCGCCATCTGAAAGCATTTGTGCTTAAAAATCAGTCGCTCAAATCAGTTGGTATAACAACATCGGGTCTGAAAGCTGTAGATTTTGGCAGCTTATCTCTGATGGAGAATTTTACAATATCGAAATGCGACAGCTTGTCCGGTATTGTGCTAAAGAACAATCCTGCTTTAAATACAATCTCTCTATCCGACAATCGACTCCTATCGGCAACAGCCCTTAATGCCCTGTTTCAGCAGCTACCGCAAACAGCGTCTGATACGCGGACTATTACTCTTAGCAATAATGCAGGGGATGCTACTTGTGATAAAACGATTGCCACCCGAAAGGGATGGACGGTGAAAATCGAATAGACAGAGCTGTTTTATTTATTAAGCGTTCTCATTGCTTTCTTCACAATATAAGCTGTTGATTTGGTGGTACTTTCGTTCTCCCATTTTCGGCAGAGATCTATAACAAACTGAGGTTGGGTTTTACTTGCATCGTTAAGCCAGTTACCTACACTATCGCAAACATATTTAGAAGAATCGGATTTTAAGGGCTCGAGAATTGAAAGAGCCAGTTCGGGATTCTGTTTCAATATCTCGATATGCTCACACCATACTCCCCGAGGTCGGGTAGCTTCTGAGGCAAAACGTCTGATGTTTTCGTGCTCCGAAGATGTCCACTTTGCTAATATTTGAAGGCTTTCCGTCAGATTTTCAATGATCGACGGGCGAACGGTCATCCACGAAATCTCCCGCACTCCGAAATGACTATCTGCTGCAAAAGCTTGTATCCGTTGTAGTTTCTCAGACAGTGATAATTCGGGATTCCGACCAATGGTGTAGGTAATCCAGCAACGTACCGAATCGGAGGTATGCGAGGATATATCCATCAAAAATTGAGAATCCTTCTTTTTAGAGGTTTCATTTAATAATCCTATCCCTATTGTCTCATTTTGCGTATTGGTTGTTTGCTTCTTCAGTTTAGCTATTTCGAGAAGTATCGGTTCCAAGTAATGTATTCTGTTGTTATTTTGAAGGAGATGTTGCAGTAATAGGGTTTGATCCACAGCCAGCCATTCGGTAAGGTTTGCACTTTCGATCGTTCCGTTGTTGAGTTGATCCAGTATCTCTTGTGATAAATCATTGAGTGATCTGGCTCCTTTTCGTTTTTGTTCCATGTAATTAATTTTAGAAATCAGTTATCGGTTTACAAGGCTTGTTCATTGGTAGCTTGTAACTATTTTCCTGTAACTTGCAGCTATATTTACAAAAGTAATAAAAAGGTCTCAGACCTTAACAAAAACAGCTTTAGTTTGTTATAGTCTTTATACTAAGAATAATTGTTGGGAAATGGAAGATTACAGAATTTTTTTAGGAACCAAAAACGAAACATGGCAACAGGCTCTCGATCGGTTTTTGCGGTTTCGTGAAGCAGAAATGAAAAATTATTTCTCGAAGAAAGATTATTCGTATCATTTTTCTGAGAATAAAGCATATTCGTATCATCCTACAGGAAAGGTCTCGAAGCATTATCCGTCAGGATTTGAAGAGAGGCATGCCGTAGGAGTACCCGATGCTCTTGTTGATTTTCTGTGCAGTCATGGAGGGTTTAAAATTGGCGACTCTTTATTCGAGATATATGGTGAAAAAGAAGCTGAACCAATAAAAACACTGCCCGAAATACTGACTAAGTACGGGTATGAAAGTTTTCTGGATAAGATAGGTGCCGGAATGTTAAGGTCGTTAAGTGGATTTTATTTCTTTTTCGGGGTTAGTTTTCCCGAAAGTGACGAGATGACGTTTCTTTATTTCAGTAAAGCGGGTAGTTTCGGAAAAATGCTTTTTTCTCCCGATAATCCGGCTCTGGTACTTCAAAAAGTATTGCCCTCTATGTTTAATGGCAGTATAGATAAGTATACTCTTGATAGCCTGATCAGTAATCAAGTAGATAGAGTAGTGGTGAACGCATTAACGGTAAAAGGTTATATAGATTGATAGCTTTGTGGTTCTGTTTTACAGAATGCTCTTTTGAAAAAAAGTAGCCACAGACCTGCTTTCAGTTGTAAGGTCACAGACCTTTTTATTCAATTGGATTAGTCGTTTATCGCGATTCGGCATAGTTCAAGTAAACTTGACTCTGCTCTCACTGCTTTAAACGTTGCTTTGGCAGGCATAACAACCGGAGATAGTTATACTGATAAAACATCGCATTAAATATTAAACGTTACTTAGTAGCAAACCGATACACAAAGTTAAAAAGAGATGAAACGTTAAAGTGTTTTTATTCTTTGAAAATCTTTATGTTAAAGTCTAACAAATAAAGTGAACTTCACTATCTTTGTGGCGATTTTTAAAAAGCATGTTTTTATTGTGAGATTGGTAGTATATTTAGGTTATATAATAATGCATAAACTTGCAAGATAAAGTTATGAGGACTAAGGTTTTAGTTGTTGCGGTAACGCTCGTAATGGTGGGGTGTAAAAATCCTTCGAATAATGCTGAGCAGGCACAAAGCCTACCTGTGGATACCGTTGCGGTTATTGATACTGCTATACAGACGGTGGAGGAAGAACAAACCATCCAATTTATCAAAAAACATATTCTGACTGAAAAAGACTTGTATACCGACTATGACGGAGGTAATCAGTTGGCTGATTTTTTTGTGATAGAACTGATCGACAGAGATACTTTCATGAAAAACAAAGGTTCGGCTGTTCAATACTTCACACTCGATACTGCTGCTATTCAGAAGAATAAAGGCATGTTGCGCCTGCCTTGTACCAATGGTGCATATGTCACCCTCACCGATAATCTTTCGGATGGCGAGAATCACAAGGAATATAGTTATGTGGGACAGGTGAAAGCCCTCAATGCATATCTTATATCGGGTATTTATTGGGAAGACTGGAATTATTTCTTTGTAGATAAGAACGGAGGACGCACCGTGCAGACTTTTGCGAACTTTCCTTATCTGTCGGCTGACGAAAAATACATTGTAAGTGTAGACGTCGATTCCTTTGAAGGAGCTGCATACATAGACTTGTATGAGGTTAGCAATAAGCGCTATATCGACCCCATGATAGGTATGTACATCAAGAACTGGATACCATTGGGCAGCGACAAAATGTATTGGAGTAGCGATAGTTATCTCTATATGGCTGTTCTGAGTAACAGGGATTACTGGGCTGCCGAGGGTAATTATGCAGGGCTCGATCAGTATATCCGTCTCCGCCCCGTAGCATAAAATCAGTTAACAGTCAACAGTTAACAGTCAACAAGTACTTTTAATTGTTCATTGCTAACTGCTAACTGCTAACTGCTTTACACTCCTGCAATATCTTTTACATGCGTTATATTGCTTTGTGCGTTGGCAATATCAACGACTGAAACTACGGGTTGAAAATTGATCCGTGAAATAGCTTCCAGAATCTTACTGTTGTCGGGAGCCGTTGACGAATCCACCACTGCGAGATTGGTCAACTGTCCGCCCTGTTCGTACATATGCTTGATGGTGTGCTGCTGTACGGTGTTATTCCGACCGCTACGTGCAAAAAAGGTCGTAAGGTCGGCAGGCGACAATTCCCTGCGTTGTGTGTTGATATAATCGATCAAGCCCAGATTCTTTCGGGTCGATATGCGGTTAACCACAAATTCATCGCCCTCCACTTCTATATTGCTCCCCTCGATACGCATTCCGCCCTGTGAGTGACGTTTGCCTTTAAGCAAGCCTCCGTCTTCGAGTTTGTCCCATTCCTGTTTCATCTTGACAATTTGTATTCCTGTGGCTAATGCAGTAATACCAGCCATAATAGGTCCCAAGATAGGCCCCATGCCCCATGCCTTGATGATTGCCGCTGCCTGATTGGCGGTTGCTTTAGCGATCTCTTGTACCTTGTCTATTTTAGCTTGCTGCTTTTTCTTTCGGGCAATCTGTTTGTCGATTTCTTCTTTTTCTTTTTCGGCTTCTTTTTTCTGTTTAAGCAGTTCTGCCTGAGCTTCCATTTCGCGAGCCAATTGTTCCTGCACTACAATTGCCCGTCCGCCGGAGGCTGTTTTGGCTTCTTCTTCAAGGCTTTTTACTTTTCCCGTGTGTTCTTCATATGCTTTAGTTTTTTCGGCAATCACTTTGGCCGTTTCTTCCTGGTCTTCTTTTAAACCCGTTATTTGTAAATCGAGAAATCCTTTTACCATACCACCCATAGCACCATATACCTCTGTCCATTTGGTGTGAAAATCGGTTATCTTTTTAGCCAGCTCATCGTAGTATATTTGTGTGGCTGCCGTAATAGTTTTGGTAGAATCGTTTACAGCCTGCTGATCTTTGATTATCTGCTTGTTGATGCCAGATAGTTTGTTTTTTTTTTCTTCCAGAATAACGGCTTCTCCTGTTGACCCTTTCTCAAATGCTTTTGCCATTTCGTCGTAAGCGTCAGCAACGCGTTTGGCTTCCTCTTTTGCTGCTTTAATATTCTCCAGTCGAAGCTTTTCTATTTCCTTATAGTTTTCTTTTGTCTCATTTAGCTTTATAAAGTTGAATGTCTGCCCGGCTTCGGCATTGCGTTCTAATGCCGATGTTTCTAAATCCGCAATGCGTTTATTTCGGTCGGTTTGTAGGGTTTCTTCTTCTTTGATAAATTGTTTTTGAATAACAATATTAGATAAGTTGGCATCTTTTTTTAGGTCACTTAGATTCTTGAGTTCGGTGATGAGTTTGATTGCAACAGTATCAGGCGTATCACTTTGTCCATATTTAAGAGACTTCTCTACTTCTCTCTGTATTTCTTTCTTTCGTTGAATATATGCTTCCTCATACTCTTTCTTTTCTTTGGATATCTGTTTTAGTTTTTCTAGATCATTACTATATAGCTTTTGTTGGCTATTATAGTAGTTCTCGTATAATTTTTTCGCCTCTTCTGTATACTTTATATCGCTGCTGTATTTTATTTTCGAGAGCTTTTCTATCTCATCTATTTGCCTTTTGCCCGAAATGCCGAGATAGGTTGTGGCTATGTCGTTTATTTTCTGTGACGCAACATTCATAGTAGGTACTACTTTGGTTATTGCTTCAACCATATAATCGGTGTCTTTAGAGAAAATTACCGATAAATCAGAAAAACTCCGAAACGATTCGGCTAGTTTAGTTGGAAATTTTGCAGTTATTATCGCTTTATCTAAAGCGGTAAGGTCGTTGACTGTTTCCTTTAATTGTTTATCACCATTTATTTTTAAATCTATACTTAAGGTCTTCTTATTATTTGCCATCTTTTTCTTTTATAGATAAAAATGACAAATGGTATATATTAGTTTTTATTTGTTGTTGTTATTATCAAATCTCACAGGGAATCCATCGTAGATATTGATTGCTTTTCTATAAAATAATTTATAATCTGTTACTTCATATTCATCTTTCTGGTCTTTCTTCGTAGTTATAAGGATCCCTCCTATATGCGTAATATTCACATCTATAGGTGCAGTTTGCGTTGCAGCAGGTATCGGAGCAGGAGCAGTTGCTGCCGTATTTGCTTGTACGGCTGGTATAATCTCAAACTCTTTTAATAAGTTTACAGTAAGACATACAGCAATTACAGTAAGAATGGTTTTTGTATACAAGTCAGTTTTCATAATCTATGTTTGTTAATTGTTTAATATTGTTTGTATACAAATATAGACTATTCAGATTATACAAGGTTTAATTGTAGGGCAATAAAAAAGCACTATTGGTAGTAGTGCTTGTGAAAATTACAGAAACCTTTAATAGAATCGGATGCACTCCCAAACATTTTTGCCAGCTTAGACGAGAACTTCGATGCCATTATATTTTCATCAAGGGTTTCAATATCTTTAATGGTCTCTTTTAGTTCTTTTCGCCCTCCTATATTTATATCAATTTCATATTTTTTCTTTGCCATTTTTCTATTATAGATAAAATGGCAATTAAGAAGATTTTTATTTATCGCTATTGTATCTTATATGAACAGGTATACCACTAAGGCTATTAAAATTGTAATCTGTAGTAAGTTTTAAATCTACTCCAGCGACTTGCACAATATTCACGTCTACAGGAGCAGCTTGTGCAGCAGCAGGTAATGGAGCAGGTGAGGTTGCAGCAGTACCTGCCTGTACGGTTGATATTACACTTGTGTTTTGAAATATCAATACACCTAAAAATATAGCAATCACAGTAAGAACGGTTTTTGTATACAAGTCAGTTTTCATAATCTAAGTTTGTTAATGGTTTCTATTGTTTGTATACAAATATAGACTATTCAGATTATGTAAGGTTTAATGGGGGAAATAAAAAAGCACCGTTTGTAGCAGTGCTTGTGAAAATTACTTATAATCGTTTCTCGGGATTTATAATCCCGAGTGTTTAGTTGTGGATTTGAAATCCATATTGTATTCATTAAATAATAATAATTTCCACCAAACCTTTATTTCCCATATAATCATTAGCAGAACTATAACGATAATCCTCAGGACAATTAACAATTTCGGCTTTTACAGGATTTTGATGAATATAATCGATTTTTTGTTTACAATACGACTCACTATAAACTAATTGGATGTTATTGCCTTCTTGCCAGAATTTATAATTTTTCACTTTTTTGTCTATACTCGCAGCATATCCAAATAAGTTTAGTAGCCATTCTTTTCTGGATTCAGAGATGTTTTCACTAATATTCTGTGTGAGCTGTTTGGAGGTATACTTTTTAAAATCTCTTAAGATATCCGATATATTTTGTTCACTGCTAATAAGCAAATGAAGATGATTAGTCATTAACACCCATGCGTGGATATTTAATCCTTTTTTAGCACTACAATAATTTAATGAATCTATTATAATATGTTTATAATCCGGACGAGTAAAAACATCAATCCAATTTGTTACAGTCATTGTCACAAAATAGATATCTGATGTTAATTTGTTTTTTATATCCATGTTTTAAATTAAATAAGGATTGCAAATCCTTTGATTAGTATCCTTGGGATTGCAAATCCCAAGGGACGGGAGTCTTTTTTATACTATCATTAAATGCTTTTATTTGCTTTTCTGTTTCCGAATTTGTTGTAGAGGAATCATTTTTCTTCTCAGTTACACTTGTGGTAGGCTTTGATTCAGACGTAGTGCTTGCTGTGTCTGTTATACTTTTAACTTTTGTAACCTGTGTGTTTATAGTATCAAGCTGTTTTATAAGAGCTTCAAGCTTGGGAGTATCTGCAATTATTTTCTCAATATCAGCATTGGTAGTTTTAAATGCAGAGCTAATATTATTAATACTGCTAAATATATTAGATAACAATTTTGTTATTTTAGATTTAGTTAATGATACTTCCAGACCATTTATTGCATCTGTTAGCAGGCATACCTCATTATATGCCTGCTTAACTCCATTAATTTCTATTATAAATATTTTTTTATTATCACTCATATCTATTCTTTTATTGGATAGATAAATTGGTGAAAATTCAATATTGATTTTGCGAAACCCTTAGTGCATTTTTTCCATTAAAACCCTCAACTAATACAGGTTTACCATCCACTTGTACAATATTCACATCGACAGGAGTATTTTGTATCGCAGTAGGTATAGGAGTAGGTGAGGTTGCAGCAGTGTTTGCCTGTACAGTTGATATTACACTTGTGTTTTGAAATATCAATACACCTAAAAATACAGCAATCACAGTAAGAACGGTTTTTGTATACAAGTCAGTTTTCATAATCTAAGTTTGTTAATGGTTTCTATTGTTTGTATACAAATATAGACTATTCAGATTATGTAAGGTTTAATGGGGGGTAATAAAAAAAGCACCGTTTTGGTTGGTGCTCTGTATATGTATCTTATTATAAAGATTATTTGTCTTTATTTTCCACAATTACTACTGGAACCTGTGTACGATAACTTCGCGTACCTATTTCACCACCAACGTCTACCAACCTAACATCAATCACATTGTTTTGCGTTGGTGCAGGCAAAGGGTTGGGTGCAGTTGAGGCGGTGCTTGCTGTAGCTGTAGAAACAAAATTTACATTTTGGAAAGCGATAGCACTTAGTGCAATAGCGATAATCGTAAGAACGATTTTGGTATACAAGTCTGTTTTCATAATCAGTGAAAATTAATGGTTATTATTATTTATCTTGATTTTCTGTAATTTCAAAAGCTGTAGTGGAATTGCTGTAAATATCGCCGTCAGCCAAACTGTCGATATGTAAAGTATTCTTTTCCCACAATACACTTTCGGTAGTTGTAACAGTAGGATATGTGGGAGGAACATCCGCATTGAATCTTGCGGAATATATGGCTTCCATATTTTTCAGATAATTGGCTATGAAGGGTATAGATCTTATAGCAGAGGTGAGTATCGAAAATAAACCTGTTTTCATAATCATGTGTATTAAATGGTTACTATCGCTCGTATACAAATATAGACTATTCAACTTATCGAAGGTTTAATCAGCAGGAAATAAAAAGTGTTAGTAGTGTGTTGGTAGAGGAAGCGGCAATCGGTTTATTTGTCACGGTTCTTTATCATTTCGACCGGAATTACATAACCGTTGTAATTGTCCTCCAAAGCACAACCGTTGATGTGTGTAATGTTCACATCCACAGGGGTGGCTTGTGTAGGGGCAGCAACGGTTGCAGCTTTTTTTACCTTGGTACTTAGCATTATTCCCAGTTCTTTTAGCAGGTTTACAGTAGAGCGTATCGCAATTACAGTAAGGATAATTTTGGTATACAAATCTGTTTTCATATTCTGTGTATGTGTTAAAGGTTTCTATTGTTTGTTATCAGTATAGACTGCCCGAACGGAATAAGGTTTAACAGGAGAGAAATAAAAGTGTCTTTAGTACATCATGAGATTAAGATTTTTAGGATAGATAGAATTATTGATATACATCCTCTCGGGGGATTATAGAGGGAAATAAGTATTTCTTTCTTATTTTTTCTTAAAGTTTGAGTTGATTGGTGAGTTGCTTTCTAACTTGTTTATTCTGTAATGTGTTGTTTATTAGATTGGTATGTGGTTTGTCTGATAACTCGTTTTATGAATTTTTAATGTTAAAATTAGAAATTGTTGAGATTAATGATGCAGAAAAAGGAAAAAAGAGATAAACAGTTAAATATTTTGATATATTTGCGATTGTAATCACACTTAAATCGCATAATATGAAAAAAAACAAAGTTGGAGTCATATCCTTTATTTTAGCAGGTTCTTTATTGTTAGCAAGCTGTTCGAGTTCGACTGTGATCAATTCATCACCGGCGGGCGCGAGAGTTTTTCTCAATGGGGAAGCTGTGGGGACAACTCCATATAAGCACACCGACACTAAAATTGTAGGATCGTACACTTCTGTTAAACTGGAAAAAGAAGGTTATGAACCCCTTAATGTAGGATTTTCGAGAAGTGAACAGGCTGACGTAGGTGCTATTATCGGCGGTATATTTGTATTGGTTCCGTTTTTGTGGACTATGAAATATAAACCCGAGCGTACTTACGAAATGGTTCCTCTTTCGGGAACGAAAGTAGAAGAGGTTAAAAAAGACTCAGGTACTTTGAGCCAAAGCAAATCGGAAGAGTTGAGAAATCTGAAAAAACTTCTGGATGACAAGATCATTACCGCCGAGGAGTTCGAAAAAGAAAAGAAGAAAATTTTGGATAAGTAATTCCATTTGATTATCGAATGCTTAAACGCCTTGATCCGAAGAGATTTGAGGCGTTTGTTTTTTGTGTCTCCCTCGAATGCAGAGGGCATAAGTACTCTTTGTGAATGAATGTACATTTTTTAGGATAGATAAAATCATCGGAATATCTCCCTTTGGGGGATTATAGGGGGAAATAGTATTTCTTTCTTCCTCTTTCTTTTCTTTCTTTAAGTTTGGGTCGCCGCTGAGTTGCCACTGAGTTGTTTGCTGAGTCTATTACTGAGTCTGATTTGTATTTAAGTTTTTGATTTTCATTGTAGTAGGTGAGCCGTTTGCTGAGTCGTTTGCTGGGTTTTTATTGTTTGAGTCGATTTTGGTTTCAGATTAATATGGACACAACAATAGCAAGTAAGTTGTATGGCGACTTACTTAAGCTACAAGCCATAAGCTATGGAAGGCTTTAAGACTCAAAAGATAGAATAAATAATAGTGGACCAACGATATACTCAATTTTGCCCGGTTGCCCCAAATCGTGCCGGCTATATTAAGCCGATCCACGCTTCGCACTCCGAAAGTATCCGTGCCTCAAAAGATTTGTCCGCTTGATAGATAAAAAACAACTTAAAGTTCTTTTTCAACAAATTGCTTTAGTTCGGGGAAAAAGATTTTGTATCCCTCCTGAAGTTCATTGTAATTCTGCTCGAAAGCCGAATAAATGTTGGCATCTTCCGGCAGATACTTTGCCCGTTGAGCAAGACGTTCAAAGCTTCGTTGCATCATCCATTTGTAACGGTAGTTGTAGAGCCAGTCTTCTTTTTTCATGTACGAAAACAGACGTTGAAATATATGGGGTGTTTCGTCTATATTTTTATCTATTTGCAGATAGCACCACTTACTGAATTTCTGCCAGCCTTCGGGCGGTTCGTTGAGCGAATCTGTTGCCAGAAAATGATCGAATGTCACATCCAGAAAGACTCCGTTGTATCTTCCTGCCGATAGGGTATACAATTTCTGTATCTCCCGGATAACGGGGTGTGCATCGGTATATTCATCTATTTTTCGGTGCAGGTGTATGCCTTGTTGTACGCCTTGTGAAAAATCGTTTATCTGTTTACCCTTTACACAATCGGCAATGAGGTTTCCGATAAGCAGGTCGGGATTATTAAACGACAGATATGCATGTGCCAGATAGTTCATATTGAGGGTGTCTCGGTAAATAGTTTTACTTAAGAAAGAGGCTGTCTAAAAAGTAGTATCAGAACACGGAGAACACGGAAAATACAGATATGTCACAGATTTATATTTTTTATAAGCATCTCATTATAAGTGAAATTTGAAAATATAAAATCTGTATATTCAGTGTGTTTTGTGTGCCCATTCTACTTTTGGGACACCCTCCCTTCTTTTTAAATGATTCAGATTTTTTTACCTATGTAAAATACATAGCCGTAATAGGCTTTGTATTGATTATATAGTTCCATCTCGTGCCGTTGGTTGGCAATAAAACCTTCCGCCATTTTATTTCCTGCATGCTTCTTCAGGAAGATTTCCTGTGCAATGGCTTGCGGCGAATAGAAATGTTCTGTCCAACAGCTTTCGGGTAGTATAAATGTGGCTACGGGAATATATCCTGCTTTCTGCATCTGAGCTACTTTGTTAGGAATTGTATCTATCTCAGGATAGGCATCGTTCCAAAAATCGTTAATCTCGGCAGGACGTTCGTCTGTAAACCACGATGCTTCCGTAACTGCTAAATAGCCTCCCGTTTTCAAGAATTTATGCCATTCGTTGATGCCTCGTTCAAATCCGACATTGTAGATTGCTCCCTCAGACCAGATCAGGTCTAGCTCTTCATTCTTGAAGTGAAGATTGTCCATCGAGCCGACTATGCCTTTCACCCTGTCGTTCAAGCCCAGTTGAGCGGTATTGATGTTAAACTGTTCTATAAACTGAGGAAAGATGTCGATACCTGTAACATTTCCCGGTGCATGCTGTGCCAGTACCATGGTTTGACCGCCCGTTCCGCAACCTATGTCGGCTATGCGTGATTCCGAAGTCAGATTTTCCACAAAGCTCAACGCTTTTATGGTAATTTCGGGGCTTCCGGGTCCTTGTCGTTCTACATGGGTGAAGTATTCGCAGATTAAGTTGAAGTCGAATTCGTGAATTGATTTATGTTCGTTACTCATCATGTTTCGTTTTTAGTCATATGATGCAAAAAGGATCTGGTAACAGCCTTGCATGATATGAAATATTAATTCTGATAATTAAATACAATGAACTATTCCCAAAAGATTATTCGGGAACAAACGAAAGGACAACCTGTAAAAAGATACAGATTGTTTACGACACGGACTCCTTCTTTAGTATTGAAATAGTAAACATACACTAATTTTAATTTTACAAAGATATACAATTTTCGGATTGAACCGTAAATTGTATGCTGCTATCGAAAAAAACGTCAGAATAAAAGTCTTGGTTTAAGGCTTCATTCTCATCTGTTTTCGTTTAGTCGTGAGCCATGCACGTACAGGTTCGTCAAAAATCCGCATGATGATATAGGCAAACACAAGGTTGAAAATAATTAATGCCGTAACGATCATTACAAGCTTCATGCCCGATGGACTGTATTTGTTATAGTAATTACCAAATGTCCAGACGGTAGTGATGTGTGTCATGTAAAGCGGATAAGACAAACGCCCGATAAATTTACAGAAAGATTGCATCAGCCCGTTAACCGAAGCTCCCGAACCGATACTGATTGTAAGAGGAAAGACCACGATTACCAGTAACGACTCGGTAAGCCAGTCGTTTTCGGAGTGTGGATATAAGAACACGGCAATCAGTAAAACAAAGGGCAGTATGAATCCGAATTTGTTTTTCCAGATGAGGTTGAAACGGAATATCAATAGTCCGGCAATAAAAGAGAAGCTAACCCGTGGAAATCCGTCGAGAAATGTTTTGCCGTCCCATCCGTTGATAAGCCATCCCGAAGAATACGAACTATAGGTTAACCAGATTGCGCTTGCAATGCCAAGAACGAGTAACCATTTGTTTTTGAGGCGTATCAATACAAGTGCATATACTATGTTGGCGAGGTATTCGAGGAACAGTGACCATGCGGGCGAATTGTAGGGAAACAATGCTCCTGCTCTGCCTGTGAGAAAAGGGGTGGGCAGAATGAAGAGTGAAGCGATAAATGCCGGAATTATAAGCCCCCATTCGAGTGTATAAGCTCCGTCCATAAAAGGATTGAAAATATATCCGATCGCTCCGATTATTGTACCTGCAATAACAAGCGGATGCAGGCGGATGAGGCGGTTAGCGAAGAAGTTTTTTATTCCGATTTGCGGCATCCGTTTATCATACGCAAATCCGATAATAAACCCCGAGAGGCAAAAGAAAAAATCTACAGCTAAAAAGCCATGTCCGAGAAGGTTATCGGCATAGTTCCAATAAATCATTTCCAGATAATGGAAAACGAGAATTACTATAGCTGCCGTACCTCTCAGCCCATCTAATACATCAAAATAATAAGGTTTCGCAGAAAGTCGCTGTTCTGTTGTGTGCATATAATTATCATTAAGGTTATATTTATATTGAGGTTGTCGATAAGAAATTACTGACTATGTTTTTCCATTCTTGGGGATACTTCAAGGTATAGTCTTCGTGTTTTGCTTCGGGAAACATATGCAGGGTTTTATCTTTAGAGCTGATATTGTCGAAAATACGAACCGATTCTTCTCCCGGAATGCGAAGGTCTTGTCCGCCGTACATCATCAGGGTAGGGGTATTCACTGTTTTCACATATTCTTCGGGATTCATCTCAAAAGCATTAAATCCGCTGAGTTTACCTCCCCAGAAAGTCATTAATGCGGCTGTGAATTTACTGATAACAGGAATTGTACCCATGCGGATGCTTACCGCATCGAGCATACTGCCATAAGGTGCTTCGAGTATGATACCGTCAACAGCCATATTGTAATCGTGTTGAGCTTTAGTGATAGCCGCTGCACCCATCGAAAAGCCCAGTAATGTGATATGTTTTTGATTCAGTTGGCTCACAGCATAGTCATATGTTTGTTTTACATTCTTGGCTTCGAGATAGCCTAGGGTAGTTCCGTTTCCATACGAATTGCCCGACCCCATGAAATTAGGCATAAGTACATCGTATCCCATATCGAGAAGTATACAGGCATGGCTGAGCATCGACGATTTCTCGTCGCCATAACCGTGAAAAAGTATAACCATTCCTTTTGAGACTGAATCGGTGGGCATGACCCATGCTTCGAGGGTGTTTCCGTCTTCTGCCGGAATTGTTACATTTTCGTAAGGACGATCGGGTATTATATCACTTTTGGGACGCGGCAAATCTATACCGAATACAATGGCTTTAACGGCATTGCCTGCGGAGAATTCGACATCGGCTTTCTTCATGTCCGAGTTTTCCACAAAGTGAGTCATGCTATATGCCTGTATTGCCGCAAATACATTGAGCAGCACAAACAGTGCGATAATCAGGTACAGAAGCTTAAGCAGACTTTTTTTGCCGGTTTTCTTTTGTGACATAATCAGATAAAAAATAAATCAGGTTTTAAAGATAGGAAATCTTGCAGATTTATCTATTCAATAAAACCACTTATATGATTAACAGTATTATCGAAATGTTTCGCCGTCAGGCACGTGAACACAAAACGATCCGCTCTTTTTATTACAATCGCAACTACGAGATAGGGTCGGGTAACGAAGCTCATCCGCTTTTCTGGCTCGAAGATCCGATAACGGGTCGCAATAATGCAAATACTTTTTCGAATACGGCAAACTTTTCCATCCTTTTTGTACCGAAGGACGAAAGCGAGGTTGCCAATTTTCAAAATCTGGCTTTTTCCATTGGACTGAATATTTTGGAACGTATCAAGTACGATGAAGCGGTTCCCGTTTCTATACTTCCCACATGGTCGTACCTTACCCTTCGGAACTATTATGACAATAATGCTTGCGGATGCCGTTTTACCGTTGATTTTGTGCAACGTAATATGCAGGATTTATGCCTGATCGAAGAACAGTTTGATACGCTGAAAGACTTCGAAATAAGTAAGCCGTTAAATAACTTTGAGGTGAAGGCTGCCAATGCCTGCGAAACCTTTGTAAATAAACTGCCCGTATTTGATCTTAAAACTTCTAAACGATGAATGAATCAATGGAAAAGGTGCTGAATAGTATTGCAGAAGATATCCTGTCGCTCGCTCATTTGATATTGGACGAAAACGGCTTGAAGAACAGTGCCTTGAAAGAAGATGTCAGATGCACGGTTGAGGCTTCGGGCAATCCTGTTTTTACCATTCTGTTCAATGATTATATTGATTACATCGAAGGCGGAAGGAAGTCCGATTCGGGAATTGCTCCTCCCATATCCGAGTTGAGAGATTGGGCACAACGCAAGGGAATACCCGCCACCAATGATGTGTTGTATGCCATTGCCGAAACAATAAGGAAACAAGGAATGGCACCCCGTCCGATCTTAGCTATGCTGGAGCAGGAAATAGACAAATCGTTTGAAAATGAGTGGGCAGATCAATTATTTGATGCTATAATTAAGGAAATAGAAGTGTTTTTTAACGATTGAGATTTTCGGGATTTTTATAATCCCGATTTCCTTATTTGTTAGAGGTCGCTATCTTTTTCAACTCTTCAGTGTCAGTAGAAAATGTATTGTCCCTCATATATTTTACCCAACTCTTTAAGATCATAAAGTCGGGAGCATCCTTTAATGCTCTAAATGCAGATTTCAGGTTTGCATTATTTTTGCTGGTTTCGGGTTTGGTTATTTGTTTTAATTCCTCTAAATTATCAGGAAGTCCGAATTGAGACAGTGAAATACTTAGTTCTTTAGCCGAATTTAGTACAAAACGTTCAGTTGCAGGGTTTATAAGTATAATATAATGATGTCTTGTTTTATGTTTATGCAAGTATAATGAATTGGTGTTGACTATTAAATCAAATTCTTCCAGATATTTAACCGTTTTCTTGTCTTTATCCATTATGCCTAGAGCAAACCGATCAGCAAACTTTTCTATCATCACTTTTGCTACTGCCGGACATCCTTTCTTGTGGTTGTAGCCTTTCCCGTCTTTGGGAGGAACAAGCGTTTCTATCAAGTTTGTGTCAACATAGCATTCTGGAATAATTGTAGTACTGCTCATGAGAAAAATTCATTATTGAAAAATAAATCGATGCCATCGTTGTACACCTCATCCAGTTCTTCGTCAGTTAAACGTCTGGCTACTGTTTCACCCTCTTTAAAATCAATAAGGAAAATACACAATTCTTTTTGTGCATTTTCTAAAAATTCATTTACCACATAGGGGCTGTGAGTGGTTATAAAAAACTGATTACTGTCAGCCTCTATAATATCCTGTGCTATTTGGGTAATATACGGCGGATAGGTGTGTGCCTCGGGTTCTTCGAAAGTGATTACCGAATTTTTATTACTTTTTATTGCGGTTTTATAAAAGATCAATCGTTGTAAACTATCTGCAATAGAATTGAAAGGAATAAGGAAAATCTCTCCTTTTTCGATACCTTTCATGACTTTTAGTTCTTGACTACTTTTATCAAAAACAAGGTTTAAGCCGTATGTTTGGAATATTTTGAGAAACTCCTCTTTTAGTTTTTTATTAGATTGAATGATGTCAAATAGGTTTTCTCCATGTGGAGGATGAAGGAAATCTAATCTTGATTTTTCGAATAATACCTTTTTTGGAAAAAGATAACTCTTATATGGGTATTCCCTTAATAATATAGGGTTGTTGCTTTCTGTAGGTGTAACTTCTAGAAAAGTGTTATAGATAAATACTTTTTCATTAGTGTTATTATTAGATATTGTTATAATTTCTAATGAATTGTCTACATAAAGGTTGTTTTGATCAATATTGATTTGTGCTAGATTCTCAGAATGACCATCGAAAAAAAGTTCAGAGACTTGCTCTATTCTTACTAAGTTATTAAAGTCTCCTTTTTTATGAATAGGTAAATACGGCAAACTAAACAGCGACAAAGCTTCCAAAATATTACTTTTACCCACATTGGGGCGACCGATAAAAAGATTAATTCTTTTACAATCATTCAATTCCAAACTGCGTATCGATTTGAAATTTTGTATTTTTATATTGGATGCAAAATTTGTCATATCTTTCTTTTCTGATTTAACTGTTACAAAGTTATTTATTTTTGTTTGTAGGTGGTTAACTATTTTCGTATTTTTGATAATTCAATCAATTAAAACTTAAATCTTATTTGTATGAAAACAAACCTTTCTGTTATTGGAGAGAAATTCGCTTTTGAAGGAACCGTAAAAGAAATCCGTTCTTTGGGAGAAGGCCTTATCAATGACACCTTTTTCGTAGAAACGGAGGGATCGAGTCCGAACTATATTTTACAATGTAAAAACAAGAATATCTTTCAGAATATACCTGCTATGATGGAGAATATCCATAAGGTAACGACGCATCTGAAGAAAAAAATAGTGGCTCAGGGCGGCGATCCTATGCGTGAAGCTCTTACCGTAACTCTAACGAAGGACGGTAAACTGTATTATCACGATGAGCAGGACGAATATTGGGCAGCATGTCTGTTTATTGAAGATACAATCACTTATCAGAAAGCCGATTCTACCATATTGGCTGAACAGGGAGGGCGTGGTATCGGTCAGTTTCAGGCAATGCTTGCGGATATGAAAGAACCATTGACTGATATTCTTCCCGGATTTCATAATATGCGATTCCGTTTCAAACAATGGGATGAGGTGATAGCCAAAGATCCTGTGGGACGTAAAGCTAAAGTGGAGAAAGAGGTGGAGTGGATCGAAAGCCGCAGAGACGAAATGCTTGCATTCTGGGCAAAAGCCGAATCGGGCGAACTTCCTGCCCGTGTCACTCATAACGATACCAAGATCAGTAATATTCTCTTTGATAAAAACGAAAAGGTTCTGTGTGTAATCGACCTTGATACAGTACTGAACAGTATCTGTCTGAACGATTATGGCGATGCAATCCGCTCATACACCAATGCTGCGGGATTTGAAGATGAGGAAGATTTAAGCAAAGTATATGTTGATATGGATATATTCGAAGCTTACACCAAAGGTTATCTGGCGGAGACTGCAGGTTTTATGACTCCTGCCGAGGCTGAGAACGTAGCCTTTTCAGCCAAATACATTACTTTCGAGCAAGTACTTCGTTTCTTGATGGATTATATTGATGGCGATAATTATTATAAGGTGAAAAACGATACTCACAATTTGGTTCGGGCACGTGGTCAGTATAAATTACTGCAATCGCTGGACGAAAATTATGAGAAGATGTGTGAGATTGTAAATTCTCAGCTAGCGGCTCTTGGAAAATAAATAAAAATATATTTAAAGTAAAAGCCTGTGGAGAATACTTTTAAGATTAGTATCCACAGGTTTATTCGTACATCTAAATCACAAAACAGGTCTTAGACCCTATTCTATTTGATAATGAATAAGATAAAAATACCAAAGATATCTATTGATGCATCCGATATAGAGGCGGTAGCTCAACAGATGGCAAGTTTGCCGGTAAACAAGATCGATACAATCAACTGGCCGGATGCTTATCCGTCGAAACCCGAAGTTACGTTTACCATTGCCCACAACAGCGAAAATATTCTGTTGCAATATAAAGTCAAAGAAAACGAAATATTGGCTGCCGTAACAACCGATAACGGAGAGGTATGGACAGATTCGTGTGTGGAAATGTTCCTTTCGTTCGATAATAAGCATTATTATAATGCCGAGTTTACTTGCATCGGCAAAGCATTGCTCGGTTACAGGGAATTTGGAGGAAGTGCAGAGCATGGAAGTAAAGAGGTGATGCAATCTATTTTAAGATTACCAAGCTTAGGTACTGCCAATAGGGATAAAGAAATAGGTAATTTCGATTGGACATTGACAATAGTTATTCCTTGCGCTGCTTTTTGGAAAAGTGATATACAAAGTTTTGACGGTTTGCAGGTAAAAGGAAATTTTTACAAATGCGGTGATAATCTTACTGTACCTCATTTCGTTTCCTGGACAACTATCGGTACACCAAGTCCGAGCTTTCATCAGCCCCGATTTTTCGGAGAATTGATTTTTGAGTAATGCGAGTTTAATTTTGACAATTAAAGATATAATAATTATCTAAAATTGATTTATCTTTGTTGTCAAAGTAATAATAAGAAAGTTGGCTCGTTTACGATTAGATAAGACCCCATTGTTTAGGGTCACGCATTTTGATAATATTAAGTATATTGCCGAAAAGGGAATAACGCATGTTTCATCACCGGACAGTAATGAGAACTATGTGCCTATTGGCAATAATGCTATTATTGATAAACGAAAAGAACGTCTGCTTCCGAGCGGACGTCCTTTAACTGATTATATTCCTTTTCATTTTGCGCCTAGAATGCCTATGCTCTATGCAATACAAAAAGGATACGGAACGGAAGTAGTCGATCCGAGACGTCTTGTTTACTGTATATCGACAGTACAGCAAATAATGGATGCCGAATTGGAATTTTGGTTCACCAATGGGCATGCTTTCAGTAGATTGAGTCATTTTTATGACAGCTCTAGGATTCGCAAGATTAGGGGATTATTGGATTGGGATGCCATAACAGACAACGGCTGGGGAGGAAGCGAAAATACAGACTTGAGGAGGCGTAAAGAAGCCGAATTTTTGGTTGGTGCAGACGTTCCCGCTACTTGTATTACCGAGTATATAGTTTATAGTCCTAGCGTTAAGGATAAACTATTTGTATCGGGTATTGACGACGACAAGATACGGGTGGAGCCAGGATATTATTTTTGATATATGATTAAATATGTATACGGGAATATGTTTGAGAGTAAATCTCAAGCGATAGTTAACACTGTCAACACTGTAGGAGTAATGGGGAAAGGAATTGCTTTACAGTTTAAAAAGTACTTTCCCAACAATTTCAAAATTTACAAACATGCTTGTGACAACAAAACTTTAACAATTGGAAAACTTCTGGTCTGCGAAGAAGAACATCTACAAATAGGGCGAAAGATAATCATAAATTTTCCGACTAAAGACCATTGGCGAGATCCTTCCGAGTATAGCTATATTCGATTGGGACTTATTGAATTGACTAAACTAATAAAGGAACGAAACCTGCAATCGGTGAGTGTTCCTCCTTTAGGAGCAGGTAATGGCGGTTTGCAATGGAGTAAAGTCAAAGATCTGATAGAAGAACATCTATCGGATGTCGATTGCGAAATTGTTGTTTATCAACCCAATGAAGAAGTAAAAGAGGTATTGAATAAGGAACGGGCTAAATTGACTCCTGCGAGGGCAATGATGCTCGATGTACTTTTTGATATGGTAAAGGAAGGAGAGTTTATCTCCGAATTTGCTGCGGAGAAGATTGTTTACTTTTTACAACGCTTTGGAGCTTTTGATCAATTTCAACTAGAGTTTCGAAACGATTATTACGGACCACATTCAGGAAAAGTAAAGCATGTGTTTAAGTACCTCAATGGCAGTTATATTGGCGAGTATTATGCGTTAACGGGCACTCCGTTTCAAGAGTTAAATTTAGATATGTCTACCGAAAAGGATGTAGCAGAATATCTGAATTTAGCAGACAATAAAACGTATAAAGGTATAAGTAAGAAGACGAAAGAATTCCTATCAGGATTCTATTCGTCCTTTGCCTTGGAGCTTTTATCAACAATAGATTATATAAGGCAAACTGAACAGATTTATACAGAGGAAGGAATAATTACCTGCTTAGCCACTAACAAGACCGAAAAGCGTACTGTTTTCGACAATCCTGAATATATTACACTAATAAATACTCATCTGGATAGCTTCTTTGCATTACCCCGGAATTAAGTAATACAAAATATTTAATGCTATATTTTAAAGTTATAACTAACTATCGTTAATCTAGTTGCCAAAGCAATAAAAAGGTCTGCGGCCTTAATTATACTTTTTAAGGTGTTGGTACTCTTTTTAGATTAGATATGTATGGTTATTTTTTGAAAAAATAGCCTACCGATATTGTGATGTTTTGGTTTTTCCAGGAAGGATTACCTCCATCATATCCGCTCATCAGATTTAATACTCCGGCCTCGTAGTTTATATTCAAAAGATATTGATTATATTCTATTCCGATACCTCCAATTATACCGAAATCGAATTTATCAAGTCCGGCATCTCCGAAACCTTTTTTTTGGATAGTAGTATGAGTAAGTGTATATGGTAGATACTGAGGCAATTTATAATATGAGTATATGTATTTTTCTCTGGCATAAATACCATAGGATAAATAAGGTCCTGCATTAATGAGTAATTTAGTAGAACTGCTCAACGAATATTTATAGCCGGCTAATATTGGAATCTGAAGATAATTTAATCTGTATGTCCATGATTGTATACTTTCGGAGGGATATGTACTACTTTCGGGATTATTAGTCCATTGTACATCGCCTTTTGCTCCCTTAGCTGTAAACTCGATTCCCGATCGAAGAAAAAAGTGATCAGAATACTGTTTATGAGCTATTAAGCCAAAATGATAACCCATACGCGAATTCATATCTGAATTCATATTCTGATGAGTACTGTTTGAGAAATTGGCTCCTGCTTTTATTGCATAGGATATCTGAGATTGTGCTTGTAAATTTAAACAAGTAATAAGGAGGACTATAAGCATTCCTAATGCTGCGTATTTTTTCATAATATGTGTTGTTAATTTTTCATAAGACGAAGAGGAATATAAAACGTTGCATTAAAACGTTAAATATTCCTCGCTGTTAATTACAATATAAACTGTTAAGTAAATGAAAGTATTTAATAAGATACTTTTACTTGTAGGGGCAGACCTATGTGTCTGTCCTTTGTGGGTGAACACATAGGTTCACCCCTAAAGCAATAAAAAGGTCTGAGACCTTATGTGTTGTGATGCCTTTTGTCCGATATATGTTTTCTGATAAGCGTATCGCCCATCAAGAGTACTA
Source organism: Indolivaga alginatilytica (assembly GCF_003201355.1). Taxonomy (GTDB): domain Bacteria; phylum Bacteroidota; class Bacteroidia; order Bacteroidales; family Dysgonomonadaceae; genus Dysgonomonas_A; species Dysgonomonas_A alginatilytica. The sequence goes on along the minus strand of NZ_QICL01000001.1, from coordinate 521,179 downwards.
AAACTACAAATGGCAGTAATACAGTTAACGGATCGATATCCATTTTCGGAAAATGAGGCATGCTGAAATCGACTTGCATCGAAGGTATTTGTATAGCAGTATCTCCCATCATAAAATAAAATGCGATGATAGGCAGAACTACTATGGCGGCTATTCCTCCGGCTATTGCAATTGCTGTATATATTTTGCTTCGAAGGGTGTCTTTTGTCTTGCTTTCAGAAGCTGCCTGATGTATTTGTTGCATCAAACGGCTTTCGAAACCTTTAGGTGGATTGCTTAATTCCATATCTTGAAACAAGCTCCTTAGGCGATCTTTTTCTTGCTTTTTCATGTCGATATGAGTTTATTTATTTCTGAATTCATAAATTTCCGTATACGGTACAATTTTACTTTTACATTGGCTTGACTGAGATTGCTGATTGTACTTATATCCTGCACACTGTGGTTGTTGAGGTAAAAAAGTGTAATCAGCAAAGCATCCTCAGGGTTGAGCCGTTTTATAACAATATCCAGATATTCGAGCCTCTCTTCTGTATTCAGCTCATCCAGACTATCGGAGATTTCGGCATCGGGGAGTTTCTCTGCCATATCATCGAAAGAAATAAACTCTCGTTTGGTCTTTCTCACCTCCGTAATAGCCGTATTGTAGGCTATACGGTAGATCCACGTCGAAAACTCTGAATCTCCTCTGAATTTACTGAGCGACTGATATATCTTAATAAAGATCTCCTGAGTAATGTCTTCCGCATCCTCTGTATTAGTGACAATTTTGCTGACAATGGTATATACCATTCTCTGATATCGGCGTACAATATGAACAAAGGCATTTGTATCACCATCCTTGATTAAACGGACATAATGTATGTCATCAAAACTTGTCATGCCTGTATGACGTATCAGTGTCACATTAGTTACAAATGTAATCAGAAAATTTTCAGAAAAAATAATTCTGCTATTTTTGTAACCTTTAATGGTGTACTGCGTCAAAATATGCAAACGAGAGAATGTTTAACGAATTTAAAAGTATAAGATATGCAAAATGTATTAGGTCCTATTTTTGTTACAGGTATTGTTGTACTAGGCATATACCGTTTGTTCGAACTGTTTGTTCGCCGTCAGGAGAGAATGGCTATTATTGAAAAACTTCAGAATAATGTAGATCTGTCAGCCTTTGCCAATAAGTTTAGCTTACCCATACTCGGAGGACAGTCACAAATGAAACTGCCGTCATCGTGGTCTCTTAGAGCCAGTTTGTTGTTGGTAGGGGTCGGTTTGGGGCTTCTGGCTGCTTTCTTTCTGGAGTTGGGTTTGACAAATTCACAGAGTCCCGAGTTTGCACACTATGATGATGCCGTAAAGGATAACATCCGAAGTTCGGTAGCTATTATTTATCTGGCAAGTGTCTCTTTATTTGGCGGTTTGGGATTGCTGATCGCTTATCTGGTAGAACAAAGGAAAGAGAAGCAGCATAAAGATTAATTTGTGGTTTTTGTTTTATTGTTACAAGGAGTGTCTCTTTTTTAGAGATGCTCCTTTTCATTTTACTAAAATACGAAACAGGTTTGCCCCCTTGCCCTTTTTTATCTATTCAATAAAAGATAGAGCATGGGATATTATTCTAATAAAGAGATTGCCTCGGTAGTTGAGCCTGATGGGATAACATTGGCTAATAATCCGAATTTTGTGGTATTCAGTAGTAAAGGAAATAAAGACAGTGATCGGAAAATGAGGGCTACTATCCAAATTTTACAAGTGTATCCTGAATCTGTTGCACAGAACCATTTTAAATTTGAAATTAAAGAGAAGCAAAGTGGCGATACGCATGATTTTAAGGGAACCTATGATAAAAATAAAATTAGTAGTAATACCTTTTTTGTACCCTTGCAGGCGACAGTGCTTGGCAATGTTGTTTTATCGCAAAGCGAAGCCAATCAGATTACGTTGCAGAATATTAAAGAATGTTTGTTGAAAAATTCATTTTTCCGAAATAATTTTGATATTTCTATACCTGCTGAAAAAAACGATGATGATGATATAAGCATAAACGGAAGGCTTGAGATTCTATCAAAAGGGGCCGGGATTCAATATGATTTTGAGTTTCTGAGCAATGGTACTTCACTGGAAGTCACTCAATCCGCCCTTCTCTTTTATAACCAACATGTTTTGAGTTTTGTCGACAATATTCATAATTCGGAAGATATTGTATCCTCGGCATACTGGTTGACTATTAAAGTAACGGAAGGTTCTAATGTGGTTTATAATCGTAAATGGAATGGTACTACCGATCCGTCAAAAGAGAATCAGGATACCTATTTACTTGTTCCTGAATCAAATGCGGGAAATAATGATGAAAGTTTCAGAAAGTCTATCCGAAATGTTGCTAAAGTATTGAATCTGGATAGCGAACTGCTTAATTATGTGGATGTTGTTTTAGATGATTACAGCTGTACGATAAAGGATAAATTCAGTTCCGATCGGTATATCGTAGAGATTGAAGCTCCGCAATTTTCGATTCAGAATTTAGAAATACTTTCATCTTCTTCCGATACTATAGATTATGGAACGGGAAATTATCAGATCGAATTGGAAGTATATACCGACCATCAGATCTTTCCGGGCAATGACGATTCACTCAATTATTTGGGAAATTATCTGACAACACTATCTAAATCTTATTTCGGAAAACCCTTGTGGTTCGACCTGAGTACACTACTGAGTAAAAAAGTAACTTATTCGGCTGCTTTTCTTTCCGAGCCGGAACTCGACCCCCAAGATGAAAAGTATCGCCTTTGGAGCGATGCCCAAACGATAACCGACTATCGGTTTATTGCAAAACGCACGGATGGGAAAATTAATCAACCGTTTTATTACTCCTCGCCTTTGTATGTGCTTAATGGATACGATTATACCTTAAATCCTTCCGGATTGGAAAAGGACGATGCAGGTGACTCCTACATCCTCGATTTTTCTCAGGATTTTTATGCCCCTCCATTTACTAAAGTCAAGCCGTTGACCACCCGATTCAACCGTACACATATCAAAGGGCAGAAGCAGTATTTCAATTTTATTTATCATTTCCGCTGGCTTGCTTTAAGAATTGGCGGTGCTGCCGATCCTCTCGTGCCTTCTATCGGGCTGCATTATAAACTTTATACCCAGTCGGGAGCATTTATAGGTGAATATACCTGTCAGGGGCAGGAAGAAAGTGAGTTCTCTAAAGTGAATACGGCCTTGCTACGGCTCGATGAGTTTTTACCGATGCACAATGGAAAGACGGTCGGGCGTATAGACGTTTATTTATGCAGATGGCACAAAAGTACTTATCCGGGTAAAGATGAACCCGAAGTGATTATTTCGACGCCGCTTTCGTTCCGTATTTTACCCGAGGATATTAATGAGATCAACGATTTTGTATTTCTTAACCGATTGGGAGGATGGGATACGATGAACTTCGGAGGAGGCTTTTCTTCGGAATTTAAAACCGCAGGATCAACTATCTATAAAACCTTACAGTCCGGTTTCACTCTCCAGTCTGAAATAGAATCGGTTGCCATGAAAAGCGTGCAGGAGCAAAAAATAGTGCAAACGTCGCCCGTTACTACCGATGTGGTGGAGTGGTTACGCGAAATGAGTGCTTCGCCTGCCGTATACGAACTGAAAACCAAACGCTACATAATTGTAGACGATATGTCTCTCAAGTACAATTCGACAGACGACCTGTATCAGGTGGAAATGAAATATCACTATACGGATACCTTTAAATAGTAGTTGAATTGTTAGTAATAAACGCTCTTTTTTTTACTGACGCACCCTCTCGGGTTTGTCTTTCATTTTGCCTTGATGCAAAACGAAACAAAAGATCAAGACTGTGCCTCATTGCCCGACCCGATACGTGCTCCGAAAGCGAAAACAAAAAATTACTTTCGACTTTGATTCCTTTTTGTTTTTTACGCTTTCCTCCCACATCGGGTACCCCGTGCAACCGCCAATGTCGGAGAGCCTGACGGGCGTAAGCAAAGCTGACATTTACTTCGGGGGTGAGGCATCCGTTCAACGAAGCAGTCGATAAGAATAAAATGTAAAGAGTCCGACAGGACGGCTTATTTTATTCTTAACGGCAAGTTGATAACGGATCACACCCGTAAGTGGTCGGCAAAGACTTTTTGGTTCCTTTTGCGGCTTTGGGCAAAAGGAACACAAGCAATCTTTGATTGCGCGTAGTATAAATAACTTAAATGAGCGTTTCATATAATCCAACTACTGATTCGTATTAAGTAGCCTTAAATATTTAATGCGATATTTTATCAAAATAACTATCTCTAGTTGTTACACTTGCCAAAGCAATAAAAAGGTCTGCGACCTTAATAACTTGTAAACTTTAATAAAAAAATATGACTAATATAGAACTTTACATCGATAAGAAACTCTGCGATATACAAAGCCCCGAGAAGTTGGGTGTGCGTCTCAACAGGGTACTTATCAATCCTGCCGAACTGAGTACAAAGGATGCACAATACAGCTATTCCATTACTATACCTGCCACTCCGACCAACGATGCCATCTTCGGGTATGCCAATGTGGAGGAGGTCAAAAATAAGTTTAATCACAATTACAAGGCACTGCTTTATGTGAATAGTATTTTGATATTCGACGGACGATTCAAACTCAGTGAAATAGATGCCGAGGGAAGTTATAAGGGAAATCTGGTAGTGCCTGCCAAGAAAACCATAAAGGAAATCTTCGGCGAAAAGAAAATGACCGAGATAGAAGGCTCATGGGACTTGTCCTTCACCAACCCCGACAATGAGAACGAACCGTTGACTATAACCGAGATGTTGAACAAGTATAACACCGAGCCGGGTACACCCGATTGTATCTTCCCGTTGGTTTTGTACGGTTTGCTGCCGAAGGTGTCAAAGGATGGGGAAAATAGTTTTTCGGGAAAGGCGATCTGGGATAAATACGTACGTCTGGGTATTGAGGATTTTCCCCCGTCTATTAATTGCTTAAATACAATCAAAAAGATATTTGAAAACAGTAAGGATGAAAAAGGAGAAGAGTATCACATAGGAGGCAGTGCATTCGAAGATGCCCGTTTGAAGAACCTCTATATGTCGTACCAAAACCCGACCAACTATCAGCAGGAGTGGAACTGGGGGTACTTGGGCAGGATGAAGCTCAAAGGTACGTGGACAAATATAAAGAACGACAATAAGGATATTGAGGCTTCGCATCTCGAAACAGAGTTTTATGTCACACAGGGCGATTGCGAGCATGTTGCCGTAAATCTGTTTAATGCCCGAAACTCGGATATAACCGTTTTGGAAGATACAGGGAGCAATATCTCGCAATCGGAACACGAGAAAGGAGCGAATCGGATCATCAAGAATACCCATATCGTGATTCCTACAAGCGGATTGTATAAGGTGAAATTCGGAGCAAGGATGAAAGTAGGGACGTCTGCTGAGAGCAAGTATAAGGCAAAGTACTATACTATCAACGATACTCGTTTCTCCTATTCAAATTCGCATGATGCAAATAATGAGTTCAATTCGTCGAGATACGAACTCAAATTGATTCGTGACAGAGGCAATGGCGATTTTGATATGACTAACTCGGTCATCGACGGGATATATTATAAGAACAACCACAATCAGGAGATGGATAAATCGGGTGGGACAGATCGGAAATATAATTTTCCGCTTTTTGCGACTTCTCCCAAGTATTTCCCTCAGGCCAATCCCCAAGCTATTTTGTTTGTAGACCCTTGCCAGAATCCCAATATCATATCGGGTTTCCGTTGGGGAAAGGGCGATGAGGAGGTTTCTCAACATCCTTTGGACAAAAACGATTTTTATTGTAATATCTTGTCGGCAAAAAACGGTCTCAGCTGGGATAAAACAGTCGATACGGTTACATATAGTGCAGTTAATTCACTTCCTTATTGGCGGTATGGCATTTTGCAGGAAGACGAGGAGCCAACAGAGCCAACAGAGGAAGGTGAAGATGGAGAGGAAAGTGAGGTAGATGAGGCAACCAGAGAGTATGGGTATGAGATGAGCGATAAGTTTATTACAAAATTTGACTCTCCCGAGAATTACATAGGGAAGAAAAACAACTTGGATGGCGATGGCTTAGTACATACTGTGATCTGGCTCGAAAAGGGCGAGCATATAGCTCTTTCCGATGTAACAGACATTGGAGTGTGGAGGGAGGGATCCAGACATAAATACAAAGGGGCGTATATAAAGCATGAGGTCGAATTTGAAATTGAGATAGAGCCTTATAAGCTCAATAAGGAATGGCTAACTGTAAACTCCGATGGAACAGGAACGACGAAAATGTCGTGGAATGAGGAGTCGGACTTTAATATGGATAAAATAAACCTCATTAAATTCCTCCCATCGGGACAAAAGATAGACGATTGGCTCGAAAATTTTTGCAAGGCTTTCAATCTCGACTTGATGCAACCCAAAGAGAATGAGTTTGAGTTGAATGTAAAGCAGATACGACCCACCGCTTCCGCTGCTTCGGTGATTGACCTCGATGGTAAAGCAAGTATTAATCAAAGAACGAATCAGTCATTGGGGTTACCTTCGGAATTTCAGTTGGGTTTTAAAGTGAATCAGGAAGAAGAGGGGTATTTTAGATCAAAAGAACTTAATGGAGAAATAGCCGAAGATGGTGGAGGTAGTTTTATAACAGGTAATATAGACGGACAGGTAGTTACTCAGGCTTCTAATTTTTCATATAATTGGTTTAAAAAAATATATAAGGGAGAAGAAAATGCAGCTAACCCAATGCTTTTGGAATTACCTGTAATTACAAATAAGCAAATTTGGGAGCTAAATGAGCCTAAAGATTATGGGGAAATGATGAAAAAGCTATATACAGACTATGCCCAACGTTTTTGGTATAAAGCTGAGAAGCCCTACAACGTAGGTATAGTTTGGAGTAATACCGATAAACACATTGAATTGTTACTGCCTCATTTAAGTAATAGTTTGAATAAGCAGGATACTCTAACCTTAGATTATTATAATAACCCTAGTTCTATCTTAACTATCTACTTTAGTATTATTGCTACTGATGACAGCAACTATACATATATAGAGTGTTACCTTACTCCTGACGAATATGAACAAATGGATGGAAGTAAATTAGTGAAATTAAATGGTGATTTATACTATGTTGCTGCTGTTGAGGGATATGATCCTATGGGAAGGAATAAAACTAAACTAAAACTAATACGGAAAGTATAAATAAAAACGTCTCAATTGAGACGTTTTTATTATTTATATCTTACAAATGTCATTCCACTGCTCGGTTTAGGTAGCATGGTTCTATAATATAATACATTACCTTCTATTTTATAACTGTATGTATAAGAGAGGTGTATGTTGAATGCATCTTCTTTTACACCTGTGTCGTTAATCCAATATTTTCTTTTGCTTTCAAATCTATTTTCACCATTTGGAGATCGTTCTACAGTAAAATCATCATTAAAACGATAATATTCAGTATCAGCAGGAACTCCACCGACATAAGTCATTTTCCATGTTCCTTTTATCGGATTATATTTACCGTTATATGTGGCATAATGTGGATCAGTTTTACTGTTCCAATCGCCTTTCCAAGACCATACTTTGCTTTCGTAAGGCTTAAAAGTAAGCGTAGTGTTGCCATCCTTTATGGTTAATCGGGCACTTTCGAGCGTTCCGGCTATGGCATATTGATACACGGTATTTGCAATCTTGTATTCCTTGTCGTTGGTAATGTAGGTTTTCGAAGTACCGTAAGTCGGGTCTTTTTCCTCGGCAGGTTCTGTGGTAGCTTCCCACAGCTTAAAATTGCTGTCGAACTTATATACCAGAAAGTCGCTTGCGTTAGCACCATTGCGTTGTGTCAGTTGCCATTCGCCCTTTAAGGTATTGTATTTGCCATCGGTATAGTGAGAGCTTGCAGGATCGTTCCAGTTGTCGAATTTCGATGTCGGATCGGTTGGATCAGTCGGGTCTGGGTCATCGCCACCTCCGCATGCTGTAAGTGTGAAAGCTGTTAATAATAGGTATAAAATCTTTTTCATATAGTTTCGTGTACTTTGTTTCAATACAAAAGTAATGATTTTTTCGATACATTAAAAAATTTAAAGGCGAGCGTTGTAGGGGTGTATTGCATACGCCCGTTTTATTTTTAACGCAAAGTTGCAAAGACACAAAGATTTTTTTCTTTCTTATTCGATTATTAAGTACTGCAAATTATTTGTTGTCGCATTTCAGAAAACGGGAAAACAGGTTGCCCCAAGGTAGCCCTGACCTCACCCCAATTCTGTTTGTAGGGGCAGACCTACGTGTCTGCCTCCATATTGGGCGAACACATAGGTTCGCCCCTACATCGCAAAAAATCTTTGCGGCTTTGTGTCTTTGCGTTTAGCACCCTGTATTTTCTGTTGTTTCAGTGTAATTTGTGTTCTGTTCAGACTTTTGACACACCCTCGATAAAAGAAATTATACTGTGGGCGAAAGATTTTTCGCCCCTACGGTATACTATAATTAGTGATTTAAAAATCTTCCGACCACTACTGTTGCAATACGCCCCTAGAGAGGTGCTTGCCTTATACTTATTGCCTTTTCTGTTTTCTAATGTCGTTTTTTAATATATTTTGCATAGCTTTGTTTGCGAATATTTTACACACGTATTTTAAAATTTTATGAAAAAACTATTATTAGCAGTAGCATTTGTAGCCGGTACATTAGGTGCATTTGCTCAAAGTGAAAAAGGCGAAAAATCTCTTATCGGAAATATCGGTTATCAGAGTAATGCAGAGCGTTTTATGTTGGGTGTTCAAGGCAGATATGTTATTGCCGAAAACATTCGTTTAGCTCCCGATGTGATGTTCTTTTTCCCTAAAAACAAAGTTACAGGACTTGATATTAACGTAAATGTACATTATGTGTTTAATGTAGATCAAAATCTGTCTGTTTATCCATTGGCAGGTATTGCCATGCAAAACAACCGTTTTTCGGGAAGAACTGTTGGAGGCGAAAAATTTGGTTCTAATGGTTATACCGATTTCGGTTTCAACTTAGGAGCCGGAGCCGGTTATGATCTGGCTAGCAATCGCTTTGTGAATTTCGAACTTAAGTATACTTTCGGTGATGCCGATTGTATGGTTGTTGCTCTTGGTTACGGAGTTAAATTCTAATGTATAGAAATAAAAAAAAATAGCTGTTGCACTTGCAATGGCTATTTTTTTGTTTACTCCTGTCTATAAATAAAATTTATAGGGAATAAACAAAACAAAAACCCTCTAGAATTACTAAAGGGTTTATTTTTTTTTGCTTTTGTTTCTAGTAACTAAGCAGATGCTTTTTTACTTTTTAGCTTTAGCAGCAGCTTCAGAGTATTTTTTGCCTAGTTCAGCAAATTTAGCAGCTTGCTCAGGAGTCATAGTTGCAAGTTCTTTTTCAAGTACTTTTCCTAGGTCAGCTATTTCTTGAGCGATTTTAGCGCATTCTGCAGTAGCTGCAGCGTCACCTTTTGCTTCAGATAAAGTAAGCGCTTGGTTTACTAATACTTCGTATTTTCCAAGAGCAGTAGTATCAGCAACTACAACTTCTTCAACAACAGGAGCTTCTACTTTAGTTGAATCAACTTCAGTACCTTGAGCACCTTCAGTTTTAGTGTTACAAGCAGCAAATGACAATGTAGCTGCAGCAACAAAAGCGATCATAACAATCTTTTTCATTTTTTTTCTTTTGTTTTTTGACAAAAATCCGTGAATAATTACCTTTTCGACTGCAAATGTAATATAAAAAACTAAGAAATATCAACTATTTTGTGAAAAAAATATAACAAATAAGATTGTGACCCTTAATTGTTAGTCAATATGTTTATAATCAAATATTTAATTGTATTTTGTGGTTCCCGATTTGCTATAAATAATATATATAATTACATTTGTTTGGCTATATTTGCTTAATTGTATATCCATATTTTAAATATTTTTTTAATTAAATGAAAAACAGAATCTTATTCTCCTTTTTTTTGTCAGTAACTGCCTTATCATCGGCAGTAGCACAAACTTTTGTACATGGAAAGTCCGAAACTTATACATATCCCAAGGATGCCCAAGTTTTGGAGAAGCTTGATAAATGGCAGGATCAGAAGTTCGGTATGCTTATTCATTATGGTCTTTATTCCGAATTGGGTATTGTGGAGTCGTGGACATTGTGTAATGAAGAATGGATCAATCGCGATTCGACTATTACCTATGACGAATACAAACGCCGTTATTGGGCAACTATCGATAAATTCAATCCAACCAAGCTCGATCCGGCTTCATGGGCAAAGTATGGTAAATTAGCGGGAATGAAGTATGCAGTGTTTACAACCAAGCATCACGACGGTTTCAATATGTTTGATACTAAGTATAGCGACTTTTCTATTGCTAAAGGGCCTTTTAAAAATGATGCCCGAAGGAATGTTGCCAAAGAAGTTTTCAACGCATTTCGAAGCGAAGGTTTTATGATCGGTGCATATTATTCAAAACCCGACTGGCATTCTCAATATTACTGGTGGGACAGATATTCTACACCCGATCGTAATCCGAGTTACGACTTAGATGCAAATAAATGGCGCTGGAACAAATTCAAAGAGTATACCTACAATCAGATTCAGGAATTGATGAACGGCGATTATGGCAGTGTAGATATCCTGTGGCTGGATGGCGGCTGGGTTCGTCCCTCTAAAAAAGGAGATGAAGGTCTCGAAGGTGATTTTTACAAAGGATCGCAGGATATAGATATGCCTAAAATTGCGGCTATGGCTCGCAGTTATCAACCCGGATTGCTGGTTGTCGACAGAACTGTGGCAGGCGAATACGAAAATTATCAGACTCCCGAGAACGGAATTCCTAAAGAGCAATTGAGCAATCCTTGGGAAAGCTGTATCACTTTGGGCGGTGCATGGGGCTTCGTGAAAAATGACAGATATAAGAGTCATTATAAGGTGATAGCTATTCTGAGTGAAATTGTAGCTAAAGGAGGTAATCTTCTGTTAGGCGTAGGGCCTGCTCCCGATGGGACATTGCCCGAAGGTGCTGCTGCAAGCTTAAGTAAAATAGGGGAGTGGACTTCTAAAAACGGAAAGGCGATTTATAATACACGAATTACTCCTATATATAATGACGGTGCAACATGGTTTACACAAAGTAAAGACGGTAAAACGGTATATGCTATACATTGTTTAGAGGAGGGTAAAGTTTTACCGAAAACAATTGTTTGGAAGGGAAATGAACCCGCTAAAGGTAGCAAAATCATATTTGTAGAAACCGGAAAACCTGTCAACTGGAAGAAAACAGCTAAAGGCATTGAAGTATCAGTACCAAACGGTCTGCCTGCCGATCAGGCGGCGTTGGCATTTGCCGTTACTCCTATATAATAGGTGTTGTAAAATAATTACTTTATTTGTTTTGTTTAAAGAGCTGTATATGTTCTAAATATATTGCAGATAACAATCTGCGTAAGGCTTGGGTCTTGTACTAAAAGATATATATCGTTATTTTTGTTGTATATCCTCTTTAAACTAATTTAATTACTATTATAATTATAATATACTCAATTCATGAAAAACAAAGCACTATCGCTCTTTTTGCTGTCGGCATTGACGGTATCAACGGCATCTGCCCAGACTTATGCTCATGGCAGATCGGAAACGTATACGGCTCCTACTGACGAAAAAGTCCTTGAAAAATTGGATAAATGGCAAGATCAAAAATTTGGTATGCTTATACATTACGGTCTTTATTCCCAGATGGGAGTTGTAGAATCGTGGTCGATATGCGCTGAAGAAGAAGATTGGATTCCTCGTGACAGTACCATCACTTATGATGCTTATAAACGCAAGTACTGGAATACTATAAATGAGTTTAAGCCAGATAAACTCGATCCTGCTTCGTGGGCAAAATACGGAAAACAGGCGGGGATGAAGTATGCGGTGTTCACTACTAAACATCACGACGGTTTTAATATGTTTGATACTAAACAAACTGATTTTTCGATAGCTAACGGTGCTTTCAAGAACGATCCCCGCAGGAATGTCGCAAAAGAAGTATTCAACGCTTTCCGTAACGAAGGCTATATGATCGGTGCATATTATTCTAAGCCCGACTGGCATTGTCAGTATTACTGGTGGGACAGATATGCTACACCAACCCGCAATGTTAATTACAATATCGAGAATAATAAATGGCGTTGGAATAAGTTCAAAGAGTTTTCATACAATCAGATTCAGGAATTGATGAATGGTGATTATGGTAATATTGATATTCTTTGGCTCGATGGAGGCTGGGTTCGTCCTGCCCGTCCATCGGATGCAGAACGTCAGGGGCGTGCATACAAAGGATCGCAGGATATAGATATGCCTAAGATTGCGGCTATGGCTCGCAGCTATCAACCCGGTTTGTTGGTTGTGGATCGTACGGTTCCCGGAGAATTCGAAAATTATCAGACCCCCGAGCGCGGTATTCCCGATATGCAACTCAACAATCCATGGGAAAGCTGTATTACTTTAGGTTGGGATTGGGGATATACTCCTACCGATCAGTATAAGACTCCTGCAAAGATTGTGCATACGTTAGTGGAAATTGTAGCAAAAGGTGGAAACTTATTATTGGGTATAGGACCGAAACCGGATGGAACACTGCCCGATGAGGTTGCTCAACGTTTAGTGAAAATAGGTGCATGGACTACTAAAAATGGTGAAGCTATATATAATACACGTATAACACCAAATTATCGGGACGAGTCTGCTTGGTTTACTCAAAGTAAAGACGGCAAGACAATTTATGCTATCGCTTGTCTTGAAGAAGGAAAACCTATGCCTAAAACAATAGTCTGGAATGCTAATGAGCCTGTAAAAGGTTCAAAAATAATCTTTTTAGAAACAGGGAAACCGGTGAGCTGGAAAAAAACAGCTAAGGGTATAGAGGTTTCCGTGCCTAAAGGCCTGCCTGCCGATCAGGCAGCTTTAGCATTTGCTTTTGCTCCGGCAAATAAGTAAGGATTAGAAAAATAAGTTTATAAGTTAAAAGAGTCTTCATTTTCTCAATGAAGACTCTTTTTTATATCATAAATAGCTATTAATAGGTTAAAATTTATAAAAAACTCTCTTTCTCGTGAACTTTTTGTGGAATTTAAAAAGATATTTACTCTATTAATTAAAATTAAGCGAAAAGCAAACACACCAGCTAACTTATTTATTGTTAAATCGTATTTAACCGTTTTAAATTTTTAATTAAGGAAAATCATGCAAAAAGTATTATTTGTAGCACTATTTTGTTTATTTGGATTGAGTGCTTTTAGTCAGGAAAAACGACAGCAAACATTAACTGAACTTTTATCATCGATGAAAGGTAATGCTTATATTGCTGTTGAAGGGTATTATGTTGATAATTCATCATTTATGGTAACTCACTCGTCGGATCCTATGATCGAGATAAATACAAGATATCCGGTTTATGAGTATAAGAGTCAGATTAATTTACATGCGGATAAGGCTCATGCCATGACTGAGGTACCTGTTTTTACTAAACAGGAAATGCAAGGTGAAGGGCGTCGCAGAATATTGTTTCTGAATAAGAGACAAACCACAAAAAGACAGCTTGTTATAAATGAGAATACTATGTTTGGAGTCTGTATCGTTGGTGATCAGGCACAATACTCTCGCACAGCAGGGCGTGTTGGCGATTCGGCATCATTGCCTGCATTACGCGATTATTTGTTTTATCAGGGTTCTATGCCGCAAATAGAGAATGCTGCTACATCGTCACTCAACTAGCACTAAAAATATAATGTAAGTGTATTAAAGTAATTAGATTGTGTTTACAAAAAATGCAAGACGGATTGTCCGTCTTGCATTTTTCTTGTATCTGTAGTATTCTGAATTTTAAGAATTAGCTCTTGCTTTTTCTTCAAACTCACTTAATTCTTCTGATAGTTTACCTGCAATATTACCTGCAGTCTGGCTCAATTTCTTTTTGCCACTTCTCACTTCTTGTCTTGCACGTACACCCATGCGTAGAGCTTTTCCTCTGCCATATCTGACACCATGTCTAACTTTTTCTTTAGCTTCGTCAGTAGCTTTTTCAAACTCATCGTACAATTCTTTTCTTTTTTCATCGTCTATCAGCTTAGCTGCTACATACACAGCCCCTGCTCCTATAACTAATCCTAATAAGAAATTCCTCATAGTTTTTATTCTTTTATCGTGTTAATACTAATCGGTTTATTAAATTCAAATATACTCATTTCTTATATAAACAACGCATTTGCTGCAATTGTTTACAAACAATTTTAACAAAAGACAGGAAAAATAAAAGCCTTACAAGGATAATTCCTCGAAGGCTTTTATTCTATCTTAAAGTATTTGAGAACTTTATTTCAATTTATCTTCTAGTTTAGATGCTTCCTTCTTGGCGTCTTTCTTAGCATCTTTTACTACTTCTTTTGTTTTATTTGCTGCATCTTTAGCGCCTTCTTTTGTTTTGTCAGCACCGTCTTTTACTGCCTCTTTTGTTTTATCTATGATATCTCCGGCTTTATCTTTAGCTTTATCAGCGCCTTCTTCTATTTTATCACCGGTTTTGCTAATCGATGCATCTGTTGCGTCTCTTAAGCTGTCAGCTTTTTCTCCGATAGTATTTCCTGCTGATTCAAGTGAGTTTTCAACATCAGCACCAGCTTTTTCTCCGTCTTTTTTAGCTCCGTCACAAGCAACAAACGATAATGTTGTTGCTAAGGCAATTGCTAATACATAAATTTTTTTCATCTTATTCAGTTCTTTTATTATAAAATATGTGATAACTTTTTCTTTAGTTATAAAACATAACTCGAATATAAAAGTTCAGAAAAAAGTTTGATTTTTTCTGAAAGGGCTGAAAATAAGAATAAATAGGGTAAGAAAGCAGGAAATAATCGACTTTTTCTTCGTATTATTTTCCGTTATAAGGTCTCATTCCTTTTTTATTGCTTTGGTGTAGGGGTGAACCTATGTGTTCACACACAAAGGACAGACACATAGGTCTGCCCCTACAAGTAAAAGTATCTCATTAAATACTTTCAGTTATTTAAATTAGATTGATGGAAATTTACGACAAACATGCCATCCGAATATGATACTATTTCGTTGTATGTATTGGGAAGAATTTGCGTACCCGATTTATCTGTTACTCCCCAGTAATTATCTTTTTGCACAGCGACAAAGTCCGAATCCGCTAATTTCATCATAGAATTATATATAAAGGGAACGTGTGTGTCTCCTTTGGTATCTATTATACCCCAATGAAGGTTTTTATTTGCCATGAAAAGTGTATTGTCGAGGCTTCTGATTTGTTGATAAAGGATAGGGATTACTATTTTTCCGTTTTTATCGATCACTCCATACCTGTTGCCTTTGGAAACAATGGCATAACCATTTTTGAAGTTTTGGGCAAAATCGAAATCAAAAGGAATAACCTGTTGACCTTGCCTGTTCAGAAAACCGGATTTCTGATTTAAAAAGGCTACCATTCTATCTTCTTTAAACTCTCCTAAGCCATCATATACGCATGGTACGATTGTCTTTCCTTTATCGTTAACTATCCCGTATTTATTTAATCCGTATAAGAAAGCAGTATCCTGCTTTACTTTTGCATATCCGTCTTTAAAGTCATAAACCCGGCTATATAAACAGGGCACTCTAAGCCGGCCTTGTATGTCGATAACTCCTACTTTACCATTCTCCGATATTCTGGAAAATCCTCCGTTGAAGAATTGATTCCGGTCTATTGTGAGCGACGGGTTTATTACATCACCTTCTATGTCTATAATTTTGTAGGTGACGTATGTTGGGGCTGTTGATTTTAGATTGAGGTATATGGATGCCTGATCGGATGCTTTCTTCTCCCAAATACCCAGATAGCCGTCGTTCATATCGCGGACTCCATGACCGGGAAAGGAAAATATCTCATTGTTGTGTCTGTCGATAATCTTTTGCTCGCTTTTATCCATGCGAGTGGTTATTATATAACCTTTGCCTCCCGAATAAGGCAGACCGATAGATTTAGTAAAAGGTACGGTTGCTTTTCCTGTAGAATCTATAACACCAAAGAGGTAGTTGTCGTACACCAGAAAAGTACCTTTATAATAATTGGTAATGGATATTTGTTTGACAGGTATAATGGTATCATTAGCGGTATTTATCACTCCGAACCGGTTTCCTCTGACGACAATTGCCAGTCCGTCTTCAAAGTCTTTGATCTCATCGTACAGGCAGGGTATAACCTCTTTGCCTGAAACGTCTATAACACCAACTTTTTCTTTCTTGGTTACTTTGGCATAACCATTTTTGAAAACGTCGATCTTATCGTATATCATCGGGACTATAACTTCTCCTTTTTTATTTACGACACCGTATTTATAGTTGCTTTGAGCATTTGCGCAAGCAACTGTAATAAGTATATAAAAGAGAATTAAGATTTTCTTCATTATGTATTAGTCCGCTTTAGTCTTTTGTGGCGGTATTTCTGATACAACCAATCAGAGAACCATCCGCTGAGCAGTCCGAATAGTATTCCGCATACAATATCGATAGGATAATGCCTGCCTACATAAATACGGCTATATGCAACTGTCATCGCCCATGCAAAAATAACGATTCCGTAGTATTTATTCCTAAAATAGAGAGTCGAAAATAGTGCCAGACATATAGAATTGGATGAATGAGCTGAAAAAAAGCTGTAATGATTATCGGGATCGCCCAATTGGTGAATGATATCTTGCAGATCTAGTTCATGCGAGGGGCGTGGACGCATAATCAGTATCTTTATTACATTATTGGTGATGCTGTTGATAGCTATTCCCACAAGCATAAACACTGCTGCACGCTGTCCCGCTATACGGTCACGATATACCATAAATACGATGATAGCTATACATACGAGTGCCCATGCTGTGTATGTGCTGACCAGATACATAATGGGATCGAGCCACGGTGTATGTTTGCTGTTGAGGTAGAGAAATAAATCTCTGTCCCATGTGGGGAATGTTATTTGTAACATGTATCGGACTAAGCTTATTTGAGGTCTGGAACCTTAGTTTAGTTTTATTCCCGATTGCTCGGAATTGGAACGACTGTCGGACGATTTAAATCCGATGTATATTTTGGTAAAACCCATTCCTCTGAGTATCGGCGTCAGTACCTTTATTGTATTCTCGCGGCTTTCTTTTTCGATACCCATACTTTGGGCTTGCTGATAGATTTGTTCTTCTGCTTTTTTATAAGCGTCCTCCATGACTTCGGCTGTCTCCCACAAACCGTACTCCACATTATATATACGCGAGCGGGAATGGTCTATTTTGTAATGGCATATTTCGGGCATAGGTAACATAAGGCTTACCGAGTCGTCTTTCGTTACGATATCGTTTTCGCCTATCAGAGTGAGGTCCACGCATCCTATCACTTCGCCTACAATTTTTAATGTTGCTGTGGAGTTGGGAAGCCATTTCCTCACCTTTTCATATTCCATCATATCCTGAATGTTGTATTTCACAACTTCCAGTTTGCCCATTTCCTCTATCTGCTGCACTACAATTGCATGAGATACAATGGTGCGTTCTTCTGTTTTCGTCTCCGATTTGAGAAGATATACGATGAGAGCAATAAGACCTAATAATATAATAAGTAGTATTAAAGGAATCTGCTTTTTATTCATAAAAAAACGTTTGTTCATATAAGTTATGTGAGATATTTATATTGCCATGTTTCAATTTATAAGGGAAGACCTATGTGTCTGTCCTCTATGGATGAACATATAGGTTTGCACTATACCAAAGCTATAAAATATCTTAGACCTAAATCGGCTCAAAGATACAAAAAAACAAATCGAGGTTTATCTCCCCAACTATTTCTAGTGAAAATTAATGATTATTCAGTATATATAAGTTGTAGTTTTGTTTAATAAAATTGAATAATTATTTAATTATATTTATTTTAATGTTGATAATATTCAAACATTTATTATGTTTGTGGAATAAAAATGAAAGATTATGAAATTGCCATGCCATTGTCCGAGTTGTCAAGCACAATTAAAAGTAAAAAGCCTTAAATGTGAGAATTGCGATACTGAGGTTATAGGGTTGTATGATCTGCCCCTATTGGCTCGCCTTTCCGCCGAAGATCAAGAATTTATTTTGAAGTTTATGAAGAATAGCGGAAGCTTGAAAGACATGGCTAAAGACTTGAACCTGAGTTATCCGACTGTACGCAATTTATTGGATGAAGTAATTGAAAAAATTAAACAGTATGAAAAATAAAGAAACCCTTTCGTTGTTGATTAATCCCTTTGTACGTATTGCAGGCAGTAAGGCTCTGGTTATAGGATTGGTTGTATTTGTAATCTCTATATTGGTGGCTTATTGTGGCAATATGATTTTTGATGGCTTGGTTCATTCTTCCTTTTCGACTAAGATAAGTTTGAACTTAGCTTTCCTTCTACCCTCTGTTGCTTTGGCTATATTTATTGTTGCGTTATATATTGCAGGGCGTGTACTCACCACATCATCTATCCGTTTTATAGATGTGGCAGGTACAATAACCTTATCTCATGCGCCATTACTTTTAATGTCGTTAATTGCCTTGATTCCGGGTGTATATACCGGATCTACAAAAATTATACAGGGTCTATTTATAAAGAATTTTGGAGAAGTAAACGGTGTAGAGTGGGCATTATTCTTTCTCTTTCTTTTTGTTTCTATCGTTGCTTCCATTTGGTTTATAGTGTTGGCATATAAAGCTTTTTCAATCTCCTGCAATGTAAAGGGGACTAAAAGTATCCTTGGTTTTATTGTGGCTTTGTTGTTATCTGAAACTATTACAACTATTGTTGTTTATCAGATAATGAAGCATTCTTTCGGTTCAGGTTTCCCAATTTTAGAATAGTTATGAATAAAAATAAGTTGAAGCTCTGGCTGTGTCTTTCCCTCATTGGTTTGTTGGGAGTGGTATCATTATTATTATCAGATTTACCATTGCCTGATAAAGAGGCTGTTGCACAATTAAAGGATATTGATCCGCTGATTCTGAAATTCATGTTGCTTGTCAACCCATTTATGATAGTTACTGCTGCCGCCTTCTTGGGCAGTTTGGTTTATGACAAAGTAGGATTAAGAGTTCCTCTGTTCGAAAGGATGTTGAAAATACGGGAGGATGTTGTGTATAGCTATCGGTCTGTTTTTGTGTGGGGAGTAACCGGAGGTGTTATTGCAGGGTTACTTATTGTTGTCGTCAACTCTATCTTTACACCTTTACTACCTTCTGAATATTTGAACCTGCCTCAGAGTGGCGAATTTAGCATGATTACGAAGCTGTTGTATGGGGGATTGGTTGAAGAAATCATGATGCGGTTCGGTTTAATGTCTCTCCTTGTATGGTTATTATCCAAAGCGATGAAGGGTGTGAATGGGTGGATGTTTTGGGTCGCGAATATTGTTTCAGCTTTGCTCTTCGGGCTTGGTCATTTTCCGGCTTTGCTGACATTTATTCCCGATCCTACTATTTGGCTTTATATTTATATCTTATTGGCTAACAGTGTGGCCGGAATTGTTTTTGGATATATGTATATGAAATGGGGGCTTGAATGTGCCATGTGTGCTCACCTGATGGCTCATGTTGTAATGTATATTATGCTGTAACTTTCTCTAACCGATATAACTTTCAGGCAATGAAAAACCCTGTCTCTTAACTGAAAAGAGACAGGGTTGTATTTTATACATTTTTATAAAGGGAATACTTCAGGTATTGTACCCTTTTCCTGTTTAGGTAAGTGTGTTGTTAAAACTCCGTCGATTTAATCGTTTGAAGCTTCATGTTTCACTATACTTAAATGAAATGAATGGCTATTTTCTTTTTATTTGCTTGTTTCTTTTTCAAGGCATATACTACCAGTGCAGCCGAACTTGCCGCAACTGCTACCGAAACGAGTAATAGAGCTGTTTTTTTATCCATAATTTGTAATTATTGAAACATCATTGTTGTAAAGATACAAAAAAAGGAATATATATTCTTTGTGTTGAATTGTTTCCTCCGATTTTTTTCTGAAATTATTATAAACAGGGTGTGCTTCCCCCGTCTACAGGCAGATTGATACCTGTGATATAGGATGCTTCTACGGAAGCCAGAAAGAGAACTCCTGCTGCTACTTCTTCGGGGCGACCTATGCGTTTCATCGGAATCTGTGCTTCGCGTATGGCTCTGACTTCGGCTTCACTTTTGCCCGTTTTTTGGGCATCGGCACTTATAATGGATGCAATACGTCCCGTATCGGTACTTCCGGGTAGTATGTTGTTGACGGTGATACCATCGGGGGCGAGTTCTCCTGCCATTGTTTTGCTCCACGATGCCATTGCTCCGCGTATGGTGTTGGATACTCCCAGTGAGGGGATGGGAGTTTTGATGGAGGTGGATATTATATTTATGATACGTCCCCATTTCCGAGCCTTCATGTGAGGTACTATTATTTGTGCAAAAAGCTGTGCCGTTATTATATGCTGATTGAAGGTTGCCAATAGCTTTTCGGGCTTTTCATCCAGAAGTGGCGCAGGTGAGGGGCCTCCCGAATTATTGATGAGGATATCGAAGTTGCCGTTTTTCTCTATATATTCTGCAATTGTATGTGCCGAAGCAGTCGGATCTGAAAGATCGGCTACAACATAACTATGCTTCTGAGATGCGTTTAGCTTGGCTAACCGATTATAAGCCTGCTCTAAAGATTGTTTGTTGCGGGCTAATAACGTAACCGAAGCTCCCGACTCTGCCAGTAGTATGGCGGATGCAAAACCGATACCTTCGGAGCCTCCGCAAACCAATGCCTTTTTGTTTGTCAAATCTATATTCATAATTTGTCTAAAATTAAGTTCATAAAGGTCTATAACCTTTCTATTGCTACATTTTGCATTACTTAAAACTGATGTTCGAATTACTAAAGATACAGAATAAAATAATACGTATCTGTGTTTTTTGAAGCTTACTTAGTATGCCTTCAAATAGTGTTATTTTAAATGAAATAAAATCCATATTGTGTATTTTATACTGTTAATGCTAGCCGGCTTCGCTACGGATTTAGTATTTTTGTGATTATTCTCTCTATGGAAACAAAAGAATTAGAATCAGTAAAACTGGATACAAGCAACATGGGGCTTGTACTGGAGGGCGGTGCATTGAGGGGTGTTTTTACCTGTGGTGTGCTCGATTGGATGATGGATAATAACATTCGTTTTCCTTATGTGGTAGGTGTGTCGGCAGGTGCATGTAACGGAGCATCGTATGTTTCGGGTCAGCGTGGCAGAGCCCGATATAGTAATATTGAACTGTTGGATAAATTTCAATACATTGGTTTTAAACATTATCTGAGAAAGGGCAATCTCATCGATTTTGATCTCTTGTTTGATGATTTTCCGAATCGGATACTCCCTTTTGATTTCGATGCATATGCTTCTGCAGGAATTTGTTTCGAAATGATTGTCAGCAGTTGCCTGACGGGGGAGGCCGAGTATCTCGAAGAATATTCTGATCATGACCGGCTTCTGCAAATTCTAAGGGCGTCGAGCAGTATGCCACTGTTCTCTCCCGTATGTTATGTAGATGGCACTCCTATGTTGGATGGCGGTGTGTGCGATTCTATACCTGTAGACAGGTGTTTGGTGAAAGGATATGATAAAATGTTAGTGATATTGACTCGCAATGCAGGTTATCGCAAAAAGACGGATGGTTTGAAACTACCGTCATTCTTTTATAAGAAATATCCCGAAATGCGTCATGCCATTAATCGTCGAAATGAAATATACAATAACCAATTAGCACGTGTAGAACAATTGGAAAGAGAGGGAAAAGCTATTGTAGTACGACCCATTGAGCCTATGACTATCAACAGGATCGAAAAGGATACCAATGTTTTGAGCTACTTTTACGATCATGGGTATGAGTGTGCCGGCTCACTCTTAGGGCGGCAGATTTAAATTTACAGATTGCTGGTTAGTGACGCTATATATTTCATATACAAAGCAAAGCATCCCAATATAACTAACAGTTTAAAACCTATGCCTGTTATAACTATACCTGCCAGTTTGAGATTCTTTTTCTCTTTTCCAAAACCGATGACAATTACAACCACCCCTGCAAAAGTGATAAGAGCAAACGCAATAGCATAAACTATCAAAATCAAGTACATCGCATTTAAGTTGTTTTCCATGATAGAATGTGTTGTTTATTATTATTTATCTAATATTTTCTCGAATTTTTTCTGAATATGGCTATATCCCTGACGTTCGTAAAAGCGATGAGCATCGGTACGGTGGTCTAAGCTGAATACTTCTATACGATCGCAGTCTTTATCTAATGCAACTTTACAAGCCATTTCTTCTAACTGTTTGCCTACACCTTTGCTACGTACATTCTTGTCGACTACAAAATATCCGATTTCGCAAAAGTTGTGTTCAAAAGCAAGCTGTACTGTAAAATGAAGGGTAAGAAATCCAACAACTTTATTGTTGTCTTCATATACATATATCTCATCAGCGGAACTATTCAGCAAAAGCATAAGCTTCCCTTTGATGAATTCGTTTGTCAATGGATACCCTAATTGGTCGAGCATGTCTCTGATGGCTTGACTATCTTTCAGTTCGGCTTTTCTGATTGGCATAAAGGCTTTTCTTTCGTTGGTGAGACAAAAATAGCAAAAATCCGATATGAAGTAGTTAAAAATATTTCGATAAATTTATTCAGACTCTTACAATGCTCTCCCTTTATATACGTTTGATTCTTCTTTACTGTATATGTAACCTGTGAATGTTATTACCTGACTATTAAAGTTGGGAGTTACTCTTGCCGAGCATTGGTTTGTTCCGGCGGTTATATTAAAAAAGACGATTGCAGATACGCCCGCACCCATTACATTCATGCTGTAAGTAACATTTCCTTTCTTATCCGTTTTCATTTTTACATTAGTAACAGATCCGTCTACGGTAATACCTCCCATTCCATTAGGTCCCGCATATGGTGAGTTGAAGGCCAATTGAATAGTTGCCTTATCGCCGCTCATGGAGATAAAGTTGGTGTTGGGGGAGACAAACGCATTCTGTCCGTATTTGAATGTAATACGATCGGCTTCGAGTACAAATTCACGATTATTTAAAGCTTCTATAGCCATATCGTAACGCATTTGTTGTTCTGCATCATTAACAGCAGAAGCCACCGGGTCTTTTGTTGTAGAACATCCGGTCAAAACCAATGTAATAGAGGTTAATATAAATAAGATTGTTTTCATAATAATATAATTTAGGTCGTAATTTTATATTGTGTTATTATTCATTTTAAACAAATTCGAGAGTGAAAAGTTTTTATATTTTACTAAAAGAGTATGAATATTTCAATTCACATAAGCGTGTGTTTAAAAGAGGATTGAATAGGTTGATTTACTTAAAAACAAGGTGTTCTTTTATCTGTTTTATTTTGATAATTCAAAAGAATTTTATTACTTTGCTTACATCGGAGAAGAGAGGAATCATTATTTACAGATCGTATAATTTTATTACCAATTCAGGTGTTTTCAAAGGTTCGTCGATAAATATTTGTGAGTGAATGAGGTATAGTCTTTGAGCCATTTTCTACTATCAATGATATTGAAAATTTAACAAATGATATGCTTTTTTTCTGAACAAATCTCCTCTCAGAACGTTTTATAGGTAATAAATATAAACAAATTAAAATAGTAGAATTATGAGTAATGCAACAGCAAAACAAAAAGCAGCAAAAGGACTTAAAGGTTCTGTTGCCGAAGTAGGTGCATTTTTAGGTAAAATTGTTTCTTTCAACAATAGTCTTAAATTATATCACTGGCATGTAACAGGTGCTGGCAGTTATGCTAAACACATTGCATTAGATCAGGCATTAGAAGATCTTACTGAAGCTACTGACCGTTTAGTTGAAACAACATACGCTATGGCCGGCGATGTTAATATCGTTATTCCGGAAACTAAAATTCCAACTGATATTGTAAACCATGCATGTGGATTTTATGATGTAGTTGAAGAAGCTCGCGAATATTTCTCAGAAGCATTTACACAAGCAATTATTGATGATTATCATGAAGCGCTTCAACAAATGCTTTACAGATTGAAAAGATTACAATAAGAAAAGACTCTATATAAGTTTCGATTATTTAGTTATAAACAGTTGGCTGCCTTTTAGGAGGTGGTCAATTGTTTTTTTATGCCTGTTGATGAGGTATTATAGATAGGCTTTATTATTAAGTTACGTACAGTTGGTTTCTTCGAGGGAAGAAGTCAACTCTTTTTTGTATATCGGGTATTCGTTTTAGGGTGTTTTTGTAATGTTAAGGTTTGTTTAAAAGTAAGTTAGGCTTTATCCATTTCTTGGCATGAGTTGTTCTATTGAAACATTGTATAAAATTATTAAGGTATCAGACCTTTTTATTGATTTGATAAGTAAAATAATTTTGGTTAGTTATAATTTAAACAGACTCTAAATATTTCGTATTATTTAAAAGTATTGATTATGAAAAATATTGTATTGATAGGAGCCAGTGGCTTTGTCGGATCAGCCCTTCTTAAGGAAGCTTTGGATAGGGGATATGCTGTAAAAGCGATTGTACGTCATCCCGAAAAAGTAAAGGTCGAAAACAAATATCTTCAGCTAATTAAAGCAGATGTAACCGATGCGAAAAAGCTGGCAGAGGTTGTCAAAGGAGCCGATGCAGTTATAAGTGCATACAATCCGGGATGGAGCAATCCTAATATTTATGATGATACGCTTAAAGGATACCGATCGATAATAGATGCTGTAAAGAATGCCGGAGTATCGCGTTTGCAAATTGTAGGCGGAGCAGGCAGTTTGTTGTTTGCACCGGGCAAAACGGTATTGCAATCGGGCGTTATTCCCGATGCTATTAAACCGGGAGTAGAATCGTTGGCTAAGGTGTTGACCGATTATTTATTACCCGAAAAGCAATTAGACTGGGTATTCTTCTCACCCGCAGGTACAATAGAACCGGGTGAAAGAACAGCTAAATATCGCCTCGGAAAGAATGATTTGATTGTAGATGAAAAAGGCAACAGTAAAATATCGGTGGAAGATTATGCTAAAGCCATGTTAGACGAATTGGAGGCTCCAAAGCACCATCGCGAACGCTTTACAATAGGATATTAAGATATCAGATTTTTTATTGTTTTACTTATTATGGATAATTGAAAGTGTATATCGGACAGTGATGTTGGTATGCACTTTTTCATTTTGAAATTTTAGCCGAAAAGTTTGTTAATCGAAAATATTCCTTATATTTGCCTCTGTATAATAGCTCTTTATATTAGAAATGAGAATAAATTTAACAAACATATTCGCGATTAATAATCTAAATTTTAACGATTTAGGTTTGGCTATGTGCGTTGAAATATTAGAGAGAGAGAGAGAGAGAGAGAGAGAGAGAGAGAGAGAGAGAGAGAGAGAGAGAGATTAGGTAAATTCACCCTCACACATATCAAAACTATTTTAGGCGGACTGTTCCGTCTTTCTGTTTTTCCATACGAGCCAATAGCAAAAAGCTGTAAGTTACGTTTTATTTCCCCAAAATACAATTATTATAGTTTTGCCGATAATGCCTGTCGTGTAACAGATTTGTTTTGTTGTTGTCGTTCAAAATCGGCACGTTTAAAAGGCTTATCTATGACAAAACTATGTCAGGCAGTAGCGTGTAGTGATTACATGTTGCTGCTGTTTATTTTGCAACTAACTAATATCAAATTATAGATGTACAAAATGAAAGAGCGAAAGAATAATCTTATTCTGTTTGTCACCTTTTGGTGTGTTTCAATCCCCCTGTTTTCGCAGATTGGAATTAATACGGATAACCCGATGGCACTATTCCATGTTGATGGCGGTGCAGACAATTCTGCTGTGCCAACGGCTGCGCAGATTGCCAATGACGTGGTATTTACCTCGGCAGGCTACTTGGGGGTGGGTACACTTACACCGACTACGGAGCTGGAGGTTGTTGGGGCTATTGCTATAAAAGACGGTTTGCAGATGAATGCCAAAGTGCTGACTTCTGATGCAGATGGCATAGCTAGCTGGCAATCTACACAATTGAACAGTGTGGCTATCTGGAATATTACAGGAAATCTTACCACTTTTAATGCCGATACCGAAACTCTTTTGAAAGGTACGGGCACTCTAAAGAAGAATGACATAACGAACCTTACTATATCCGATGCTTTGGATTTGGGAGGCGGTGTAATAGGTTCCTCGATAAGCATTCCGCCCGGGAGGTATATTTTTTATCCTGCCTGCGATATTAATACGCTCGAATACGGAAAGCTACATATAAGGGAAGTTGGTGTTACGAAACCTCTTATTTCGATAGAGTATTCGTTGTCGGCATCAGGAGTTTCGGCAGTCATCAATTCGGATACTACTAAAATTATTTATCTGACATTCGAAGCTATCGATGCTCAATCGACCTGGTTCGTTAAACCCGGTTATACACAAACATTTGTTGCAGGACTGATTGTTCATAGAATACCTTAAGTGAATGAACGTATTTAATGATATACTTAGCCTCCCCTGTATCTGCCTAACTAACAAACAGGTCTGAGACCTTAATTTAAAACACTCATAATGAAAATAAAACTAATTATAATCTTTCTACTTTGTTCTTTACTCTCTTTTGCTCAAAATGTAGGGATCAATATGAAAAACCCACAAGCGGTATTTCATGTTGATCCTCTTGGGGATAGTGATAACACATCGATTCCCTCCAGATATGTTGATGATGTGATAATCAATAATCAAGGTCGAATTGGCATAGGTACTTCTTTACCAACTTCAAAAATAGATATTATAGGTAAACTTCAATTTCTGGACGGTAATCAGGCAAGAGGAAAAGTGTTGTTCTCGGATGCTACCGGACTTGCCTCGTGGAAAGTGTCTCAGTTTAACCGGCAGTCGGTCTGGGTATTAAGCAATGCGGCAGGGGGGATGAGCTTTTCGCTGACCACACCTGTACAAATAAAAGGTACAGGCTCTATGATTGAAGCCAATATTGTTGGAATTGTGAATGTTTCGAACACGAATGGAAATTTTGTATATGTTCCTGCCGGAAAGTATATCACCATTCTTGAAGGGCAGCTACTCAGCCGAAAAGGAGTTTTAGGAGTGCAGGAAGCTGTGAATACATATGGGCGGATCGGGTTACGCAGTTGGGAACAATTGAGTACCGCCGCCGACATATATACTCTCTTTACGAATAAGGCGGCAGGGTCTACATTCATTTATGAATCATCTGTCGGGCAGAATCTTTATCTCACTTATGCCATTCGGAACTACCATCCATTTATAGGTATTTATCAAGATGGTCCCCATAATAATGCTACATTTCTATTTACGCTTACATTTATAAAACTATGAGAATACTGAAACACTGTGTATCTATATTGTGTCTATTATTGTCTATGGCAGCCATAGCCCAAGTGGGGATAAACACAAGTTCGCCGCAAGGAGTCTTTGATTTAAGAGTTGCAGAGGGAGCCAATAAAAAGGGTTTTACTGTAACCGACGATGGTAAGCTGATTATAGGGACTTCAACCTCTACAACGTCTGATGCACGGTTGATTGTAGAGGGAGGGATGAGGATAAAGACGGGTTCTGAGGGATTAAATAAGTATTACATATCGGATGCCAATGGTGTTGGCGAATGGAAATCGCTGACTTTAGGCAGCAATGTATCTACCTGGAAGTTGTCTAACCCGGCTTTTAATTTTACGAGTGTAAAGAATCTCCGTCTAACGGGTGTCAGCGAGTTACTATCTAACAATATTGCCGGCTTTATGGTATCGGCTTCTGTTCCCAATAGCTTGTATGTTGCCGCAGGAAAATACCTGGTCTTTTTTAACGGAGACATTTCAGGCGTTGAATTTTGTGAGCTGGCATTGATTTCTGTTTCTACATCAGCCGATTTGTACCGTATATCATATACAGGATGGTTGGGAGGAACTGCTGTTTTTTTAGAGGCTGCTACAAGTCAGTGGGTTGGACTTGCTTTTACACACGCCGATAAGAGTGGCAGTTCGCTAATCATGCCGATACCTAGTCAGACTACCTATTTTTATACATTGACTTTTTTGAGACTGGAAAATTGATCTTTATACTTCGTACAATTCGAGGGGCAACCCGTCGGGATCGGAGAAGAATGTGAAGCGTTTACCCGTAATCTCGTCTATGCGGATAGGTTCGGTTTCTATATCAAAGCTATTGAGATGATCAATGGCTTTTTCTATATTGTCGACACTGAATGCGAGATGCCTCAAACCTTGAGCTTCGGGGTAAGAGGGGCGTTTGGGTGCATCGGGAAATGAGAATAATTCGATCTGGGAATTGTTGTCTATCCTCAAATCGAGTTTGTACGATTGTCGCTCGGCACGATACGTTTCGTGAATGATTTCGAATCCAAGAATACGTGTGTAAAAGTCCTTAGACTGTGAGTAGTCCGAGCAGATAATGGCTACGTGATGTATATGCGAAAATTTCATGTTTCTAACTTCTTTAGGCGATAAAGATAAGTATAATACTTATAGATACTATTTAATGCCATGTAGTTAGTTTATAACTGATTGTTGTATTTATACTTACCTGATAAATGGAAAGATGTATAACATTAAGATATGGTTGTTTATTAATATTGTTCTTTTACCGACCGACAAAAAGCGTTACCTTTGCACTGCGAATAATTCGTGAGCCTCTTGATCCAAACTAGAGGCTACTATTAAATTTATTAGATATACATTCCTATGAGTTCTACAATTACATTCTATATTGCCCGACATGGTAAAACATTACTAAATACGCTCGATCGTGTACAAGGATGGTGCGACTCGCCTCTTACACCCGAAGGCATAGAGGTGGCTCAGTTTCTGGGTGCAGGCTTGCGCGATATTAGTTTCGATGCTGTTTATGCGAGCGATTTGCGTCGTACGCGTCAAACTGCTGAGGTAGTGTTGAGCCAACAAGGACAAACCGATCTACCTATAAATGAAGTTTACGGATTTCGTGAAGCATGCTTCGGCAGTTTCGAGTCCGATTTTAATGCGAAGATGTGGGGTAATGTTGCCCTTTTTCTACAATATGTGAAGATGGAAGATATGTATCGTGATGTATTTCACGGAAAAATATCTAACAAAGAGGCTCTTGATGTAATCAGCAAACTGGATCATATGGGACTTGCTGAAACTTTCGAACAAGTAGAAACTCGTTCACAGTCGGCTTTGCGCGAAGTTGCAGCAAACGAAACTGCCAATGGTAAAGATAAAAATGTGCTTGTAATAGCTCATGGTATGAGTATTATTTGTATGTTGCAGAGTTTAGGAGGTAAAGAATTACTGAAAGGGCATCTCGAGAATGCAGCTGTATGTAAAGTTACTTATCGTGACGGAAAATTCGATGTACAATCGATGGGTGATATGAGTTATGTACATACAGGCAGAGAACAGTTAACAGTCAACAGTTAACAAATACTCGCAATTGCTCACTGTGTTCATTTTGACTGATAACTGATAACTGTTCATTGATAACTGATAAAATATAATAGCGTATGAAAAAATCAATACATGTACTTACTTACATCTGTTGCATAGCTGTTTTGGCATTGGCATCATGTAAAGGTAAAGCCGTTCAAGGCGATGGTAACGTAATAAGTCACGAAGTGCCGATCGAAATTTACAGCGAAATAAAAGTAGAGGGAGCCATCGATATCGTATATAATGCTAAACCCGATGAGGCTGCATATTTACGTATTGAGGCCGATGATAATATTATTCCGCTTATAGATGTGAAGGTAAAAGGTCGCTTACTTACCGTAAAGGCTAAAGAAAGCATTAACCCAAGCCGATTTGTGATATATACCAATTCGCCCAGCTTAAAATATGTGGAGAGCAAGGGAGCATCCAATATTACTCTTCAGGGAGCGGTTGCAGGTGACGAGCTTAAAATCGAAATGAAAGGTACTGGTAACTTTAAAGCAGATAATCTGGTTTATGATAAAGCCGAATTTCAATTGAGAGGTGCAGGCAACATGGATATGTCGGGACAGGTTCATAAAGCAAAGATCGATATTTCGGGTAGTGGAGATGTCAAAGCATCAGATTTGGCGGTTAACGAAATGGAATCGATTATAAGAGGCAGTGGCAATATCGAAATCAATGTGTTAGACAAATTGAGTGCCGAAATAAAAGGAAAAGGTACAATTGCTTACAAAGGAAACCCTCAAATCACCAAGAACAATATAAAAGGTGCAGGGGTGTTGAAAGTACTTCAATAAGCCGAACCGAAAATATTACATATATTATAAAAGAGCGTCTTAGGATGCTCTTTTGTTGTTTGTATAGGTATTCTTTATTAAAAATTATATCTTTGTTAAAACCTTGAATATTTCTTACTTAAGTTCGCAGAACTATTTATTGCTTTGGCAAGTGTAGCAATGATAGCCAGTTATGGCTCTGAAATGTCACATTAAATATTTTATTTTACTTAATATCGAATACTTATGAAAAAGTCTTTATTAATTTTTTCCGTACTAGTTTGTATCCTGTTTTCCACAACGTATTGTACCGCTCCCAAAAAGGAGGGTTGGCAATTGGTGTGGGAAGAAAATTTTGACGGAACTACGCTCGATACCTCCCGTTGGAGCCGTATACCGAGAGGTACAGCCGATTGGCAGAACTACATGAGTTTTTCGGACTCGTGTTATGAAATGAAAGACGGTAATCTGATCCTGAAAGGAATCGTGAATAACGATCTTCAATCGGATACAGTACCCTTTCTAACGGGCGGTGTCTGGACAAAGGACAAAGTAAGCTTTAAAGATGGTCGTATAGAGATTAGAGCCAAACTGGGTGAAGCCACAGGAGCATGGCCTGCTATCTGGATGCTTTCGCAAAACAAAGGATGGCCTATGGGTGGAGAAATCGATATAATGGAACATCTCAATTTTGACAGTATTGTTTATCAAACAGTTCATACTCATTATACGTATGATCTCGAGATAAAAGACAATCCTGTAAACGGAGGCACAAACCTGCTAAACAGAAATGACTACAATATATATGCGCTTGAGATAAATGCCGATAGTCTGGTGTTCTTTGTGAACAACAGCCGCACTTTTGCCTATCCTCGCATCGTGACCGATAAAGAAGGTCAATATCCGTTTGATGATGATTTCTATTTGCTGATTGATATGCAACTTGGTGGAAGTTGGGTAGGAGGCGTAGACCCTAAAGACCTGCCTGTGGATATGAAAATCGATTGGGTACGTTTTTATAAGAAGCAATAAGTAAAGTACCGCACCTTTTTGGGTTTGGCTTATCGGATATCTTTTCTAAAGTTTCTATATTTGTATGTATAACAACTAACTTGTATTGAATGGGCTTATTAGAGTTTTTGGGAGATATATTAGGAGACTTGCTGACTCCATCGCGCGATGGAAACAGCGACAAAAAAGGCAACGATGGCTGTTTTTGGTACGGACTGGTTATCTTCTTCATCTTTATAGGCGTGTTTGTTTGGTTGAATCTTGATTGATAACTCTCGATGATAAAGTATCATCGGCGAACGAATATAGAATGAAACATATAGATACTATCGCATTTGATGCGGATGATACCCTTTGGGTAAATCAAACTTATTTTGACGAAACGGAGTACCGTTTTCGTGAACTTCTCGAAAAACATTTGCCGTATGAGCAAATCTCGGAAGAACTGCTTAGAATAGAAATAGATAACATGCCAATCTATGGCTTTGGAGTAAAAGCCTTTACCTTATCGATGGTAGAGGCTGCTCTCAAAATATCGGATTATAAAATCAAGCCGGAGGTTATTCAGCAAATATTAGATTTGGGTAAAGAGATTTTGTTGAAACCGATCGAACTGCTCGATGGTGTAGATGAGGTAATGAAGATGCTTAGTGGAAGGTATAGGCTGGTGGTGGTAACTAAGGGCGACTTGTTGGATCAGGAGCGTAAGCTTAGTGCTTCGGGTTTGGAGCATTACTTTCACCATATCGAGATAATGAGCGATAAGCAACGGAAGGATTACCGCAAGCTATTCAAGAATCTGGATTGTAAACCCGAAAACTTCCTGATGATAGGTAACTCCTTGAAATCGGATATTGTACCCGTCTTAGAATTAGACGGATATGCAGCCTATGTGCCTTTTCACAGCACATGGGCACACGAGAAACTGGAGGATAAAGTAATACATCCTAACTTGGTGCGAATAGATAAGATAACTGAAATATTACCATACTTGATACGATGAAACAGAAACTGGATATAGAAAACTGGGTTAGAAAAGGACACTATTTGTTTTTCAAGAATTTTGATGAGCCGTTTTACGGTGTTTGTGTTAATATCGATTGTACAAAGGCGTACAGAAAGGCAAAGGAGCTTAAAACTTCTTTCTTTCTCTACTATTTGCACAAATCTACATGTGCTGTCAATAGCGTAGAGGCTCTTCGTTACCGTATAGAAGGCAACGATGTCTATCTGTATGATAAGGTTGATCCTGAGGCTACAATCGATCGCCCTAACGGAACGTTCGGATTCAGCCATATGGAATTTCACGAAGATTACGACCTCTTTGTTACTGAGGCTTCCAAGGTGGTAGATGAGGTGAGGAATAGCACTTCTATGGATTTTTGTGCAGCAGTAAATGCCATTCATTATTCGGCTGTGCCTTGGATTAACTTTACATCACTATCGCATGCCCGTAACTTTTCGAGAGAAGACAGCTGCCCTAAAATATCGTTCGGGAAAATGACCGAAACAGATGGGAAACTGTCAATGCCCGTATCCATTCATGTGCATCATGCTTTGGTTGATGGTGCCCATATCGGACAATATATTGATGAATTTCAGAAACTAATGAACGATTAATGCCTTTGGTATGTTTACTCGTTGTACTTGCTTTGCTCTTTAGAAATATTAGGATAAAGTAACTAAGTAATTCTAAATATTTAAAGCGATGATTTACCGGCATAACTATCTTTGGTTGTTATGCCCAGCCAAAGCAATAAAAAGGTCTGCGACCTTACTCTGAAATATTGGGACGAATTAAACATATCACATAATTTATTAATTAGTAGCATGAGCGACTTTAAAGAGCAATATTGGAAATACTCGTTGTTGATTATTATTATCATCCTGGGTGGAATAGTATTTAAGGAAACTCTGCCTTTTTTAAGCGGGGTTTTGGGAGCTTGTACCGTATATGTGCTTGTACGCAGGCAGATGTCGTATCTGTCGGAAACAAAAAAAATGCGCAGAAGTATTGCGGCAACGATTATTTTGGTTGAGGTGGCTTTGATTTTTCTGGTGCCTGCCTTTTTTGTTATATGGCTTTTGGTAAACCGATTGCAATCGGTCAATTTAGAGCCGAGTGTACTCATCAAAACCATTCAGCATCTGGTAGATCTCATTCAGCAAAAAACAGGCTATGATCTGCTGAGTGGTGAGAATCTGACTATGATTACTTCTAATATTACGGGTATCGTACAGATGTTGGTAGGTCAGGTAAGTTCTTTCCTTATCAACTCCTTTGTGCTTCTTTTTGTGTTGTATTTCATGCTGTTGGGCGGTAAGCGTATGGAGTCGTACGTATATGATATATTGCCTTTCAGAAATAAGAATAAAAAGGATGTGATCAAATCTGCCAAAGTAATGGTTACTTCCAATGCCATTGGTATTCCTCTTTTGGCTTTGATACAAGGATGTATTGCGATGATCGGTTATTTGATTTTCGGAACACCCGATCCTGTTATTTTCGGATTCCTTACTTGTTTTGCTACCATACTGCCACTTATCGGTACTGCTCTGATATGGTTTCCGCTGGCAGCCTATCTCGCCTTGACGGGTGATTGGGCGGGTGCAATAGGTCTTACTATTTATGCACTGGTTGTAATTTCGAATATAGATAATCTGGTACGTTTTCTTTTACAGAAGAAACTTGCCGATACGCATCCTATGGTGACCATCTTCGGGGTGGTACTCGGATTATCTTTGTTTGGCTTCTGGGGTGTGATATTCGGGCCGCTTTTGCTATCGTTATTCTTGCTGTGCTTCGATATGTTTAAACGAGATTATATTGATGACCAAAAATAAACTTAGGGTTGATTCTCGAATTTCTTTAGAACCGATTTCAACATACTTCGCACAATGATGTAATGAAATGGATATATAATTGAGAAATATACCCTTCCCAATAAATTATGGAACTTAACCAGAGTAGATACAGTAACATCTTTATCTCTCTCGTTAAGTTCTTTTACTTTAATAGACAGATACATCACCAAATGCTTATCGTTGGCACATAATATGGTTTCTTCATCCGACTTTTCGGAGATGCTCATGAATTTATAGGTACCGCCTGTTCGTATACTTTTCTCCAGTTTGTGTCTGCTATCGTTGTTTCCTCCTTGTATGCCAAAAGGTTTCACTAATAGATTCCGGAGTTTGAAAAGCCTTTCCACCCATTGGGGAGAATCAGTCCAGAATGCTATCATAATATCATCGGAGGATACTTTCTTCCGGCTGCTAAAGTTACATTGAAGGCATTCAATGTAATTGGCCGGCAGATATTTATAGATAAGATCGGCCTCCTGTATTTGGAATTTCCTTATTTTCATAGATCTGATTTGTTTGTACCTTAAAGGTATAAAAATATTTAGAAGAGGGTACTATGTTAATACAATGAACATAAATTAAGAGATGGGTGTTTAACTTACATGTCATTCATAATACTAATATAAAGCGACCAAAAGATATGGGAAAGTTTGAAATTGTAAAGAGAAAGAACGGGGAGTTCCAGTTTAATCTTAAAGCTGGTAACGGGCAAGTTGTTTTGACAAGCGAAGGGTATACTACTAAAGCGAATTGTCAGAATGGGCTTGATTCTGTAAAGAAGAATGCCAAAGATGATGCACATTATGAAAGAAAAGAGGCTGCCAATAAAAAATATTATTTTAATTTGAAAGCTACAAATGGACAAATCATAGGCACTAGTCAAATGTATGAAAGTGAAGCAGGTAGGGAAAAAGGAATAGAATCAGTAAAGAAGAATGCTCCGGAATCAACGGTGGCAGATCTCTCTATTGAGATTTAAAATTTACTTACCTAACTAATATGTCTAAATCGGGAGAGGGGCGATCTTAAATCTAAGATTGCCCCTTGTTTATTTCAAGGTCTCAGACCTTTTTCTTTTAATTATTACCTTTTGTTGAGAGCTTCCTGATACGCTTCGTAATAAGGTGTCGAAACAAACGGGCCTTTTGGAAAAGATGCATCCTGCAATTCCTGCATGGCAAACATATCGTCTCCGATCATCCAAGGATAAAATCCGATGTAGTTTTTTAGAAGAAACAGCAATTGATTATCGGTTTCTTGCTCTGCACCGTTCAAGAAGATTTTGTTTACATACTTTCCTCCAATGCATAGCTGATCTTGTATTCCATTCGTGTAATTGATAATTGCCACTAATCGGGCATCGATGGGCGATGGCTGTTGTGCAGGTCGAAGTGAGTCGATACGACTTTTAAGCTTCCCTATTTTGATAGAGTCATCAATAGTAGCATCTAATACCCCTTTTCTGTCTTTTTCGAATTGAGGTAGATCCAGCTGAATATCATTGGGGCTAATGGCAGCCTCGGATTCTACGATGTAATTGTAATATAGAACCGAGATATTGCTGATACTGAGATCGGTCTTGTTGATCTCAGTTTCTTGTTGAGGTGCATTGTCTTTTTTTTGTTTATTATTACAGCTTGTTATGGCGAGTAATAAAATAGAAATAAATATAAAGCTGTGAGTTTTCATCTGAGAGGGGAGATTAATTTATTTGACAATATTTTTAGGTAATATATTCAATATTTTAGGATGAGTGTTGAATCGCTTGACGAAGGTCAATTGGAAAGTCCCCGAACTGAGCATTGTACTGGCCTCGTCCGACATTTGTACAGCGATGCTGTTTGTCAGAACCGATATTCCGATAGACCAATCGTGTGCATGGTATCCGGCAGATGCTCTGGGGAAAAAATTGGGGTATACCTCTAGTTTTTGTTTGCCGAATCTATCTATTCTTTCAGCACCTACATTTACACCTACTGTTACTGAGCCTGCTACAAAGTAGTTTTTTTTGATAACCCATGTGTAGCCATAGCCTCCATTTACTCCAAATTGAAAATTATCGAACTGCTTTTTGTTATTAGGCAAAACAGCAGTTAAAGTGCTGTCGGAACGAATTCGGCTCTGAAAAACATTTCCACCTAAAAGGAAACCTCCTGCCGATTTTATTTGTTTTTCGCTCAGGTTATAAGCTGCTTTATACGAGAACTTTTTGTTGTTGAATACATACATACCATGTGCTCCGTATTGAGTGATTTGTACATCGGAAGCCCTGATATAATTCTCGTCATCGTCTTCATACAACTTATTATAACCCCGATAGTTTTGTAGAAACAGGTCAATAACAAACTTTCGGGCATAATAATGATATTGAAAATCGAATGACTTGGTTCTGCCTTTACTCTTATCCCTTAAAAACTGAAATCCATACGATCCGCTCATACTCAAGTTTTTCCATGTAAAACCCAGCCCTATGTTTACGGGTGTGTTGGGTATCAAAGAAAAATTGCGCATCGACTTGGCATCGTATTCCTGCGAAAGGGTAAGAAACTTGCTTGAAACAGATGTTTGTATAGAGAATTTCTGCTCGAAAGGGATAATGTACAAGCTGTCTATCTGTGCAACAGATACACTTTGGTACAGACCAATCAAAAGTAAAAAACTGATGAATCGGGCAGAATAATTATTTATTAAGGCCTTTGTTGGGGAAGCAGTATTCCTCATTGTATTTCCAGAATATTGAATGAGCGCCAAAGATAGACATTTTTAGTATAGACGAAATAAATAGTAAGAAATGAATAATATTAAAACAAAAGCTTTGTTTTAAACGTTTGATAAATACACGATCAATGTATCAGACCTATTTAGAATTT
Organism: Indolivaga alginatilytica; assembly: GCF_003201355.1. Classification (GTDB taxonomy): domain Bacteria; phylum Bacteroidota; class Bacteroidia; order Bacteroidales; family Dysgonomonadaceae; genus Dysgonomonas_A; species Dysgonomonas_A alginatilytica. Next base: position 484,036 of record NZ_QICL01000001.1, on the reverse strand, counting down.
TGGCAAGTAGCACAATTGTAATAGGTTATGATTCTCATAATAGATTCCCAGATACTTTTATTCACTTAAAAATACTGTTATGGAAAAAGAAAACTATGAATTGATAGACAATAGTCCCGACAAACAATACGAATTTCGCATCGGTGACCAAATTGCCAAGATAGAATACATCAAAACCCAAAATGGCGAAATATACCTCACACATACCGAAGTACCTGTTACGCTTGAAGGAAGGGGAATAGGTTCGCAATTAATAGAAAAAGTACTTCAAAACATAGAGTTGCAAGAACTTCGTTTAGTACCCTTGTGCCCTTTTGTGGCGGGCTATATTCAAAAACACCCCGATTGGAGACGTATTGTAATGAGAGGAATCAACATTTAAAATTTAAGGATATGGATATTAATAAAAAGATTGAATATTCGAATGGCGAATTGACCATTATCTGGCAACCTTCTCTTTGTCAACATGCAGGAGTTTGTGTGAAAATGTTGCCCAAGGTGTACAATCCACAAGAAAGACCTTGGATGAAGATCGAAAATGCAACAACAGAGCAATTGATGGCTCAGGTAGATGCCTGCCCATCGGGAGCTCTATCTTATAGAATGGAAAAATAAATAAGGTTGCAAGCCTTTCTATTTATATAAATCAGTGATTGTTACTAATCACTGATTTTTTTTGTGAAAACTGAGATTGATTTTGAACAGAAAGAGATATAAAATTTCAGCTTTAAATACCTTGAAAATTAATCTTTTAAAGTTGTTTGTTCAAATATTTGATATTTAATATATTACATGTTGATTGGTCTGAACCGCTTTTAGTGTTATATTTATGAAAGTAAATCGGTCTCTTTTAGAATAAACATAACATTAATTTTATATATAATACTTATTAGAAAATGGCGTACACAAAAAAAATGCTGGCTGTGTTACTTATAAGCGTCTGTGCTTATGGTAGTTTGTCGGCTCAAGAATCTGATTTCGATCTGGCATCTCAAAGATCAGAATCGCAGGATGTATTGAAAGTTCCCGGTCAAAAACTAGATCACAAAGGGATAATAATTAATCCTACTCCCCAAAGTATTAAGATAAATGAGGCGGGTAAGCTTGATATTACCCAAGGGGTTAACGTAAACGATAAGCAGGGTAAGTTTTCAAAATATTTAGGGTTTCTCCTTCTTCTTCAAAAAGGAGTGAAGCTAACCATCGATTATGGTACAGGTTCAGCAAATAAGCTGGGTGTGAAAAGTGTATCGGGAGCATATGTCCTGACTATCGATAAAGCCGGAATATCTATTACGGGATACGACGAAAGAGGTGCTTTTTATGGTTTACAGACACTTAAGCAATTAATTAAAAGTCCAATCTCAAAATCGGGTAAATTACCTTATATGGTAATTAACGATTATCCCGATCTTAAATATAGAGGTGTTGTCGAAGGATTTTACGGAACTCCATGGTCGCATGAGGTTCGTATGTCTTTGATCGATTTTTATGGTAGATTCAAGATGAATAGTTATCTGTATGGACCTAAAGACGATCCTTATCACAGTTCTCCAAACTGGCGACTTCCTTATCCTGTATCGGAAGCGAAAAATATACATGAGCTGGTAGAGGCGTGTAATCGCAATAGAGTTGATTTTGTTTGGGCAATTCACCCGGGAGTAGATATCAAGTGGAACGAAGAGGACTATGTGAATCTGGTCAACAAATTCGAAATGATGTATGATCTTGGAGTACGTTCATTTGCAATTTTCTTTGATGATATTTCGGGAGAGGGAACAAATCCAATCAAACAAACTGAGCTTTTGAACCGACTAAATACCGATTTTGTAAAAGTAAAAGGTGATGTATCTTCCTTAATAGTTTGTCCGACCGACTATTCTAAATTGTGGGCAAATCCTTCACCACAAGGAAGCCTTGCCATATACGGTGATACACTTGATCCATCGGTCGAAGTATTCTGGACTGGAGACGCTGTGTGTACCGACTTAACTAAAGAGACTATGGATTGGGTCAATTCTCGAATCAAGAGACCTGCATTATATTGGTGGAACTATCCGGTGACCGACTATGTACGCCATATCATTATGCAAGGGCCTGTATATGGTTTAGATACTAGTTTGACTCAAGCTGATGTGAGTGGTCTTGTAAGTAACCCGATGGAACATGGCGAAGCTTCGAAATTAGCACTTTACGGTGTTGCAGATTATACGTGGAATATGAGTGCTTATAATCCTATTGACAATTGGGAGAGAGCTTTTAACGAACTTACACCTGAGGTAAGAGATGCTTATAGAACGTTTGCAATACACTCGAGTGATACGGAAACGGGTTATCGCAGAGATGAATCGTGGGAAACTGAGACTTTTAGAATTGGAAATTATACAGATCAACAATTCAACAATCTATATAAAGAATTTGAAAAAGTAGAGAAAGTGCCTTCTGAACTTCATGCAAATTGTAAGAACAAAGCTTTGGTGAAAGAACTTAGCCCATGGCTTGAAGAATTTGGTAAACTGGGAACTAGAGGTAAAAAGACTCTCGAGATTACTCAGTTTTACAAATCGGCAAATAACCCAGATTTTTGGGCGGCATATGTAAATAACTTGATGAGTGCAGAAGATAGAAAAGCGTATGAGGCTCATAAATCGGGAACAATGAAACTTCAGCCATTCTACGAAAATGCAATGGATGATATGTTGTACGGATTCTTTACTAAACTAACGGGCGAAGTGCCTGCATCGTACAGAGGTATAGCATCGTACAGTAATATGAAAACGACTCTTAGTAAGCTTATGTTTGATAATGACTCGATAACTCATTATACATCGGGTACAGGACAATCGACTGGTGATTGGATTGGGGCAGACCTAGGTCGTATAAGAGATGTTCGGGAGGTATCTATCTTACAAGGTAGAAATTCGGTTGACGATGTTGACTACTTTGACCATGCAATACTTGAGTATTCGGTAGATGGAAAAGAGTGGAAGCCTATGATCGACAATATGAAGAATCAGTATATTGTTAATTGGACTGGCGAACCGGTGCAAGCAAAATACATAAGATTAAGAAAATTAGAATCATCTAAAAAGAATTGGGCGGCTATTCGTTCGTTTGAGGTGAATCCTATGAGAGCCGAACATTTAGGTTTTAAGGTTGAAACCGACAATTTAAATGCTGCTCTTTATGCTTTTGACAATAATCCGAGTACTTCGTTTTTAAATAAAGGTATTCTTGCTTTTGAAGTTCCCAAGAATGTTACAGGATATACTATGCTGTTAAGACTACCAAGCAATGATGCAGGTTCAGTAAAACTAAGACAAGTTGCAAAAAATGGAACTTTGATATCTGAAACTACTATCAACACTCCTTTCTTGAATGTGAACTTAGAAAAAGATGTAGCAAAGATAGAGATTGAAGGCAATGTAGAAATATTCGAAATTATTTCAACTCAAAAATAAGGTATGATTTGTAGGTGAAGTTTTCACCTATCGTACTACTTTGTTATCACCATAAAAAAGATCAATTGGATTTTATCTGATTGATCTTTTTGTGGTTTTATATTTTCTTTTTGTTAAAAAATGAATATAATATAATCTTTTGTATTGTTTTTCGTTATTAAACTGACTTTGTGTTTAAAGTGAATTTTAAGTAACAACATTTATTTATGTGTGGAATTGTAGGTTACATTGGTTTTAGGGAAGCGTACCCTATTTTAATAAAAGGATTGCATCGCCTCGAATACAGAGGTTATGATAGTGCTGGAGTTGCTATAATAAATAGCGAAAACAATCTGTCTATTTATAAGGCTAAGGGTAGGGTGCAGGATTTGGAAGAGTTTGCAAAAGATAAAGACCTGTCGGGAACTATCGGTATAGCTCATACCCGTTGGGCAACGCATGGAGAACCGAGCAATGCAAATGCTCACCCTCATTATTCTCAATCCGAATCTTTAGCATTGATTCACAATGGTATCATCGAGAATTATGCTGTTCTAAAGGCTGAACTGAAGGCCAAGGGGTATACATTTCAAAGTAACACCGATACGGAGGTGTTGGTGCAATTGATTGAATACATAAAAAAACTGAACGATTGCGACTTGTTTACTGCCGTTCAGCTATCATTAAATCAGGTGATAGGAGCTTATGCTATAGCAGTTCTTGAGAAAGGAAATCCCGATCAGATTATTGCCGCCCGAAAAAGTAGCCCTCTGGTGGTAGGTGTCGGCGAAGGCGAATTTTTTCTGGCTTCCGATGCTTCGCCCATTATTGAATTTACGAATAAAGTAATTTATCTGGATGACGAAGAGATTGTAGTTATCAAACGGAACGAAGAGCCAAAAGTGGTGACTATATCGAACGTTCGGAAAACGCATAAGATAGCAGAGCTTGAGATGAATCTGAGCCAATTGGAAAGAGGAGGTTACGATCATTTCATGTTGAAAGAAATTTTTGAGCAACCCGAAACCTTGAGAAGCTGCATGAGTGGACGTATCAACGTGGAAGGCACTAATGTTGCTCTTTCGGGGATAATAGATCATATCGACAAGTTTAAGAAAGCCAGACGTATCCTTATCATTGCTTGCGGTACTTCGTGGCATGCAGGGTTGATAGGAGAATATCTGATTGAAGAGTTTTGCCGTATACCGGTAGAAGTTGAATATGCTTCGGAATTCAGATACCGCAATCCGGTGATTGAGCCCGATGACATTGTTATCGCTATTTCTCAATCGGGAGAGACTGCCGATTCTCTGGCGGCGATCGAATTGGCTCGCAAGGCGGGTGCCTTTGTATATGGAGTGTGTAATGTGGTGGGTGCTTCTATTCCTCGTAATACCGACTCGGGTTCGTATACCCATTGTGGTCCCGAGATTGGGGTTGCTTCCACCAAAGCTTTTACGGCTCAGGTAATGGTGCTTACGATGATGGCTCTTACTATCGGTAAAGAAAAGGCTACGGTAACAGACGAGCGTTATCTTCATCTGCTGAAAGAGCTGCAAAACATTCCCGATAAGATTACTTCTATTCTGGCTCTGAATGATAAGATAAAAGAGCTTTCGTTGATATTTACGTATGCTCACAATTTTATTTACTTGGGGCGTGGATATAGCTATCCGATAGCTTTGGAAGGAGCCTTAAAATTGAAAGAGATTTCTTACATTCATGCAGAAGGATATCCTGCCGCCGAAATGAAGCATGGCCCGATTGCCCTTATTGATAATGAGATGCCTATTGTAGCCATTGCCACAAACAATGCTATATACGAAAAGGTAGTGAGCAATATTCAGGAAATAAAGGCTCGTAAGGGTAAGGTGATAGCCATTATAAATGAAGGTGACAAATCGATAAAGGCACTGGCTGATTATTCGATAGAAATACCGATAACCGATGAGTGTCTCGATCCGATATTGTCGTGTATACCATTGCAACTGCTGGCTTATCATATTGCCGTGAATAAGAACAGAGATGTAGATATGCCTCGTAACCTCGCAAAATCGGTAACGGTGGAGTAATTGTAGGGACGTATTAAAAGAGATATGATACACAGAATACGCTGATATTGCATATTTTATATTAAACGCAAAGTCGCAAAGACACTATTATCTTACTTATGATTTTCGGATAAGAAAGAAAAAAAAATTGCGACTTTGCGTTTAGAAAAAATTGTATTTTCTGTTATTTCAGTGTAATTTGTGTTCTGTTACCAGTCTTTTATTTCTGTTCTTTCTTTTTCATTTCCCGTATCATCTTATAGCAGATGAAACTAAGGAATAAACCTACTATAATGATAATCGACCAAAGAAATGCAGGCTCTTCGATCCACATTTTATCACGTTGGTTGGAGTTTTCCTTGCTTTCTATCTTTTGAAAGTTAGATGTCTTTAGAATCTGTAAATCTTCGGGAATCTCTTCCTGAAAGTATTTTATATCATAATCGGAACTGGGTGAGATATCCCTATTTCCAATAATAAGAGTATAACATTGCCCTTCTTCGAGATAAGCACATAAGTAGCGATTCAAAGCATATGCTTTTATCGAATCTATCACAAGCGGAGGATTGCCTTTGTTATCGATAACAATAGTTGCATCGGGGGATATACGGGCACTATTCAGTACAACTGTATTCTCGCCTTTAGAGGACAAGTCGAATCTTAATATATAATCCTTGCCCTTTATCTCTGACTTGCGGTAATATTCAGCCTTACTGTTAATGAAGAAGATCAGCTTATTGAGGCGATAGTTATAGGGCAGATCGGTAAAACGTATGTATGTTTTCTTATCAGTACTGTCCTTTCTTGTGAATCTGCCCAGATCGATTTCAGTTTGCTGAGCATAAATATTCGAATTTTTGAATTTCCCTACTTTTACTACTTTGAGAGGGCTGGGTTGGTTATTAGTCAGCGTAATCTCATAGTATCTATAATTGCCTTGTGGAAAATCCACTATAAGTATTTCGTTGTTTCCTTCCTTGAATCCCGAATAGGTAATATTCTCCTGCTTTTTAACAATGTACCATTTCTTAAGGTCATTACTTCCTCTCAGTCGCACATATTTGTCAACCTCGGCACTTTCTATAATTATAGAGAATCGGCTTAGATTTTCAGCACTTTCATTCTTTACTATAATTGTATTGATGCTGTCCTTTTCTGTATTGCTCTCAAGGTCGTAGCTGATAAATTGATTGATTGCCCGTACAGGATTTTGTGTACGTACAAAGTAGGGTACTTCGTTGCCGATGGTATCGTTTATTCTTATATCAGAAAAGTCGATATTATTCGATACAGCAATAATTCGCTTATCGAGCAGGATATTATAATAACCACTTTGCTTTATGGTATCGATATCCGCCACAAACCAGCTCTGTGCCGTTATACACAAGCTGATTAAATACAGTACGGTTGATAATAGGTATTTCATTCTTCGTTATTAAATATTTAAGGTTTCAAACCTTTTTATTGGTTCGGTAAGCTGAACAACAACAACAATTAATTATCGCTTAAAAGTATTGTAATATTTATTTTATACTTATTGCTCATTTTCGGGTGTATCTGCTTTTACAAGAGTTTTGATTTTTTGTTGCAGGAACGACACAAGGAGAATGATAACTCCCAACATAATGAACGACACTATGCGACCCGCCTGCGACATATGCCATACATCATATGCATAGAATTTTACAATAATCAAGGCAAAGAAGATAAGGGATATTTTACGAAGAATAACCTCTTTACCTTTCAATCCCCAGATCATAAGTCCCATAGCGATAAGTGCCCATAGAACCGGAAATACAAAGGTACGTACATCGTACAATACATCACTATAATTGTTGGTGTTACTGAATATCATAACACTTATATTTTCGGTTTCGATACCCAATAGAAGCGTCGATATAATGGTCATTCCCCAATAGAATGGTTTTAGTTTACCGGGTACTGCCGACTTGACGTTTCTGATAAGGGTAGCGATAATAAACGTAAGGGGTATAAGTGCAACAAAATGCAGCAGGAAATATGCCTTAGGATATGCTGGGAAACCAAATGTATTATCTCTGAGTTCTGTAACATAATACCAGTATACGAGAGAGTAGATTACTGTAAATATCGATAGGAGACCGAACAACATACTTCTTTTTTCAATTTCTTTTCTATACAAAAAGCTGAGTATCGATACATACACCGAAGTATAGGCAGTCATAATCACATAACGTAGACTTATGTTGTAATCCAGTTCAAGGCGATATTGAATATGGTAGTTGATCTCCAGAAATGGTACCAGATAAGTAAATAGTATAAGAATAAGTCCGATGGCACATGTGTAATCTTTTGTTCTGAACAATCGTCTGTTTCCTATTTCTATTACCGAGTTTCCATCCTCTTTACGTAAGAGCAGTTTGCTGACGAAAAAGCTTGCAATAACCACCAGTCCCGTAATACATACAGAGTTGAGGATGACAGGCATAGGCGTAAAGGTAGGAACATAGTTGTGTGTTATATCGATCAGATATGAGCATATTACAAGCCCTGTTACAATAAAGAATCCCACACGGAATATCTGTATCTGCGATTTTTGCCATAACCAGAGAAGAACGGCCATTTCTACTGCCCAGAACATAGTGATGACATAGCCATTCATCTGGATGGGTATTGCGAGGTTGACAAAGGTCATTACCACTCCGATAATCAGGTAAATAAGATTGCGGTCGATCTCGCTTTTGCGGAACAAGGTAATCATAATAACAGCATTGATTGCTGCAATGATAATTGTTATCAACCCGTTTATATCGTATGTGAAGTCGGAAAATATAGTTAAGCAGGCAAGAAAGAACGATAGGTTATTGGTCAGAATAAGCATTCCCTGATAGGATGTAATCTTATGCTCTCCTCTGAAATGGTCTGCCAATGCCAATATATAGAACTGAGCAAAGAATAATCCGGCAAATAAGGTTGCTCCCTTAAACTGGCTTTCGAATGATATTAGCAGCCACGACCAGAAGAATATAAGAGTCAGTGCATACGATATAATACCTATTACGTGCCATTTCTTGCGGAAGGTCAGGATAAGCATTCCACTGTTGAGTATCAGTATATAAGAGAATAGAACTATATAATTGCCGCTGCCCGTACTTATCATAAGGGGCGAGGCAAAGCCACCGAGTAGCGAGAATATGGCGAGTTCTTTACGATCGTAGTACAGTGAGAGAATAACCGAGAATATGGTAATGGCAATTAATAAAGCAAATGCAATGGGTTGCGAAAACAATTCATATTCTCTGAAAGCGAGGGTTACCGTTATGTAAAGTATCGAAATACCTCCTCCTACAAGTATGGATGAAAAAACCTGATATTTCTCTTTCAGCTTGTGAGCGATGGCTATTATGATACCTCCCGTTAGTAAACCTATGCCGACACGCCCGATTTCGTTGATCCATTCCTGATCGATGGCATATTTTACGAAGAAAGCAATGCCAAGTACGAGGGTTACAATACCAATCTTGGTTAACAGGTTTTCACTGAATATCTTTTCGATGAAACCTTTTTCAGATTCCTGATTATTCTCTTTATTCTGAGGTTTTTCAGCGACTGCCGGTTGTTGAAATACTTCAGAGAATGAGGTTTGAGGTTTATTTCCTGTATTGTTGAAAGCTGCATAAGCCGGAGTTTCATAAACTGGCTGTTCTTCCGGCTCTCTGTCTATTGTTTCTGTAAATGTTTCTTCGGCTTGGGGAATTTCAATAATCTTTTCCTCTGCTTCGGATATAATCGGAGTAGACGGCTTTTCTTCCTTCTGAGAAGCGATGTTTTCAACTGCCTTTTCGATGGGTTGAATTGAATCTGCCAACTGTGCAACTTGATATTTGTCCTCAAGGTTTTGTATTGCATCCAGAATTTTTTGAATGTCTTTCTTATCTGCCGATCGGTCGAGCAGTTGCTTTGTATTTGTGCCTATCTCTATTATATGATTAAACAAATAGGTTACCTTCTTTGTCAATTTCCAGATTTTAAATAGTAAGAAAAAGGGCACAACTGCAGCTAAAACGAGTAATGAGATTACGATAATTATTATACTGTCCATGCAATTTATAGGTTAGTTGTTTAGCTTGTTTCGAAGTTCCGATATGGATCTTTTTAGTGTAGGATGATATACATCGGGTGCTATCTCAGCCAAAGGAGCAAGAACAAAATCGCGTTCGTGCATATGAGGATGAGGTATTACCAGATGAGGATACTCTATGATTTCGTTGTCGAATAAAAGCAAATCTATATCTATCGTGCGATCACTGTAAGCTTGATTTACAGATTTAGACTTACGCCCCAGTTCCCGTTCGATAACCTGTGTACATTCAAGTATTTCTAAAGGGTGGAGTTTGGTAGAGACATGACAGGCTGCATTCAGAAATGTATTTTGGGAATCGAAGCCTACGGGTTTCGTTTCATATAAGGACGATAGGGCGATTACTTTGCCTATACGAAGTTCAATTTGTTCGATTGCTGCCTGTATATTTTGTTTCTTATCACCCAAATTGGTGCCTAAAGCGAGATATACATCATGCAAATTGTTGTTATATAGCATCTTATTTTAGTCTGTAGCCTGCTCTGTACACTAGGGTAGGCTCTGCAAATATATATATAAATTACCATCATAAGGTAGATTGGTTCATTTTGGAGATTAGGATTTTTAAGCATTGGGTTAATTAAGGTTAATCTCGCGATGTCCCATTAATCCTTTTGATACTTTTTGTATCTGACTAATATAAGTACGGTAAACTATTGTTACTATACTGTAAATTTTTAAACACTAACCAATTAATTGTACCATTTAAGGTCTCAGACCTTTTTTATTGCTTTGGCAAGTAGATTAACGATAGTTCGTTATAACTTTAAAATTTAGCATTAAATATTTTGTATTACTTAAAAAGACCGGATTATGAAGAAAATTATACTCTCAATAGGATTTTTAATAGCAATGGCCGGTTTCTCAGGAACTGAAGCTGCAAATATAAATGTGAATATTAATATAGGTGTTCAACCTGCATGGGGGCCCGTGGGGTATAATTATGTAGCTTTTTATTATTTTCCCGATATTAATGTTTATTACAATGTAAATCAGGGATTGTTCCATTTTCCACATCGGGGACGTTGGGTTTCGGCTCGTTATCTTCCCGTTATGTATCGTAATTATGATCTGTACGGGCTTTATAAAGTTGTGATTGCCGATAACGATCCTTGGCGTTTTAATACTCGTCATGTACACGATTACAGACATTTTAGAGGTAATAGAAACCAAATAGTTATTCGCAATAGTCACGATAATCGTTACAGAGACAGCCGCCGAAACGAAGTGAGATGGTATGACGATAGTCGCGGTAATAATAAAGATAAAGGGCGTGACAGGGATTACAATAACGGACGTGACAAGGGGCGTGATAATAACGGACGATACACTGCAAGTCAACGTGATAAGGATAAGGATAAGGATGGACGTAAGAGCGATTCCGATCGTAAAAGTAATAGTCGCAGGGAATCGGGTAAATCGGAAAATAAACGTTCCGAACGCTCAAGCAGCAGAACCGATATGAAGTATGCTGAGGTGTCACGTTCAGAGAAGTCTGATAGATCGGATGAAAGAGCTTCTGTCGACAAAAGTAACGGACGTTCGTCAGCTTCGGGGCGAAGATAATTAAGAGGCAGATTCTGTTTGTGTAGCAGTAAGAATCTTTCTACAAAGATATTTTTAAAGGTTTAGGTTTAGTTTTTTAATGGTTTTTTATGGGTGGTACAGGTATTCAAACGCAACATTGGATGCCTGTATTCTCATTTTAAGCTCTCAGAGCTTTTTTTGCTTTGGCAAGTGTAACAAATAGAGGCTGTTACAATCATAAAATATAGCAATAGATATTTCACATTACTTAAATGCTTTCATTTAGCTATATTGCAGTTCGAACAGAGATTAAAAAATATGAAAACGGAAAAACAGAAAATGTTAGCAGGTGAACCCTATTTTGCGGGTGACGCTGAATTGACGAAAGAACGATACAAAGCCAGAAAACTGGTTTTTACATATAATAATACTTCACCCGATGAAGAATCGTTAAGAAAAGAAATCTTATCTCAGCTTTTTGGAAGGGTAGGAGAGTCTATTTTCATAGAACCTGCTTTCAGATGCGATTACGGATATAATATTCATGTCGGAGAAAATTTCTATGCTAATTTCGATTGTGTATTTCTTGATGTCTGTGCAATTACCATTGGCGACAATTGCCTGCTTGCTCCTGGAGTACATATCTATACAGCTACACATCCGCTTGATGCTACAGAACGTACGGCTGCCGTCGAATTGGGAAAGCCTGTATCGATAGGTCATAATGTATGGATCGGAGGTCGTGCAGTAATTAATCCCGGAGTCACTATTGGCGATAATGTGGTGGTTGCCTCAGGATCTGTTGTTACAAAAGACGTACCTTCGAACGTATTGGTAGGGGGAAATCCTGCAAGGATTATAAAGGAGCTGTGATTTAGAGATTATTTTAAACTATAAAAAAGAGGATATATTTATATCCTCTTTTTTATACTAAGTATAAGTGAACATATTTATTTTTGCATCTTGCTAACTAAAACTCCACTTTTATATATATCATATGAAATTTTTCCAGCTTTAACACCGCTCCACTTCCCTGTTAACGTTATTCTTCTACCTGAGTTAGACTTATATGTTGCCAAATATGTCGCTGAAGCTTTATACATAGCAACAACAATTTTCGCTTTATATGTTGTCTTTGCTGGTACTTGAAGATTAAAAGTATAGCTTCTTGAATCAGCTTCTGTTTCGGATTTCCCATATGTCCAAGATGCGGTTGTGGTTTGCGTTACGTTTAGTTGACCTTCTGCTAAAACTGGAATTCCTGTTTTAAATGAAGCTCCAACGCTAAAGCTAAAACCCCTTGTGTCTGAGAAAGAGGATGATTCTGTTGCTGTTTTTGAATACGTTACTGACATTGACTGTGCAACATCTCCGTTATTGTAGACACTAACTTCATCTATGAAGGATGGTATAATTTCAGTTTTATCATCGGCTTCAAGAGTATAAGAAATGCTTTCAAGCTGAAAAGGCTCAACAGGAATAATTTCCCACTGACCCAAAGAGCCAGGATAGTTTCCATCAAAGATTATATTTACACTATTATAAGTCCTTCCATATAAATATTTGGTGCCTTGATTTTGAGTTGTTATTAAAAACTTGTTGTTACTTCCTGTTGGAGCTATTTGTAGCACCATTTTCTCAGGTCCAGTATGTAAAAAAGGATGGGTGCCGTTACTATATAAGTATGGGTTATTATTATGGCAACTTAAGGCTCTTAAACTATAACCGGTACCATATTTGCTAATCACCCACCTTTCACGTCCAGATCCGTCATCTTCATAATTAAAATTCACGGTATAATCCTTTTTCTTGGTACTTATATAAGCTCTTCTTGACTCAGCAACACCACTTGGTAGTGTAATATTGACAGGGATTCCTACCAGCTGATCAATTGGAGATGCTACCACAGCTCGTAGTGCTAATTTATTGTTGTTTTGCTTTTGTTCAAGATCTTCTTGTATGGGGGTACAAACGAGGTGTACATAAAACGGCAAAACATAAAACGGCTTGAAACTGTTTGTAGTAAACGGATATAGCGAAAAAAGACGTGTTTTCCAACTAAAACGAGTTGTGCAAAAAGTTTGCTTTGGCTTTACTTTTGCTTTGCTTTTTAATGGATTTTTTAATCAGTTTTAAGCGGCAGGTTTACTATTGAGGGAAAAACAGGGGTGAAACCTGTGTGTATAGGCGTATTTGAGTTTTTAATGACTCGAGTACGCTTTTTTTATGCTTTGTGGTGAAATTGGTTTGTAGAAACGGAATGAGTGATTAAAAATAGTTTAAAAACCGATTAAAAAGGTCTGAAAAAGCAAGTTATTTATAAGGTGAAAAGGTAGGTGTGATTGGTGAAACGGGCACATTTGAAAAGGCACTTAAAAGGCTTAGCTTCTACAGTTGGTTCTACAGTTGGTTCTACAAAACGGTGTATAAATCATTGCTATATGGATAGGGAAATTATAAAAAGCAGTGCTTTTTTGTATAAAACGGACTTATACATGCAGGAAAATACACATTTAAGGTATGGGTAATATAGGCAAAATTTATGATATTTGATTGTTATACAAGCGTGAAGCCTATAAACATCAAAATGATTTAGAGTATTTAAAGAATAGGGAACTATTCAGTTTTAAGAAGTATTTAAAAATCGATTAAAAACCAATTAAAACATCCTTAAAAAGCAAAACAAAAGCCCCGAATTGAGGGCTTTTGTTTTTTGAGTGCTCGTGAAATTTATGTACAACTCGTTTTATATTTATGTACAACTCGTTTTTGCAATTATACTTGTGAACAGGAAAAGAATAGAATTAGTAAAGAAAATAATAAATAATGTCTTTTCATAATTGTGTAGTTTAAATTTAGAATAGTGTTATATAATACAAAAATACATCATGTTTATTATATATAGTATAACATAAAACGCTTATTTTTCTTATTGTTATGTAGCATTTCAATGAGGTGGTTCTTTTTAATAAAGATTTGGGAGATATAAAAAAGTTAGTAGGGAGCTTTTATTGTATTTGTTAATATTAATTTATATACAATGTTTTTAGAGCATTTAGTTATTGTCTTTTACACACTATTTAGTTAAAAAAATGTTAGAATTAAAATATGTGATAATTTTATTTTTTAGTTTGTCAACTTAACACTAACTTAGTTCTCGAATTTATAGAAATGTTAATTTTTTGATTCTAAAACCTATTTCTGCTTTATATTGATATTATGAAAGTGGTTACTGCTTTTTTACAATTCGGCATTGATAGTCTGTAGTCTTTGATATGTACTCTGTAATATCCAAAATTTATTATATAAGCTAATATGAAAATTTTAAAAAGTGCTTTCATTTTGAGTTTGTTTGCTCTGCCAATGTTTGGGCAAAACAAAGCACCGATCTATCTGGACGAAACAAAGCCGGTAGAACAACGAATAGAAGATGCTCTTTCGAGAATGACTTTGGAAGAGAAAGTTAAGATGTGCCATGCACAATCTAAATTCAGTTCTTCGGGCGTACCTCGCTTAGGAATACCCGAATTGTGGCATGCTGACGGACCTCACGGTGTACGTGCCGAAGTATTTTGGGACGAATGGGATAATGCAGGTTGGACAAACGACTCATGTATTGCTTTTCCGGCTTTGACTGCTCTTGCAGCTACTTGGAATCCTGAAATGGGAGCACTTTATGGTAAAGTAATAGGAGAAGAAGCTCGTTACAGAAAGAAAGATGTACTATTGGCACCTGGTGTAAATATTTACAGAACACCGCTTAATGGTCGTAACTTCGAATATTTGGGCGAAGATCCCTTCTTAACATCGCGTATGGCAGTACCTTATATCAAAGGAGTGCAGTCTAACGGTGTTGCTGCTTGTGTTAAACACTTTGCACTAAACAATCAGGAGATAGCCCGTGGACATATCAATGTGAATGTAAGCGACAGAGCTTTGCACGAAATTTATCTACCTGCATTTAAAGCAGCCGTTCAAGAGGCTGGTGTATGGTCTTTGATGGGAGCTTACAACCAATACAAAGGTCAACATTGTTGTCACAACGAATATCTATTGAACGATATTCTAAAACGTGACTGGAAATTTGACGGTGCTGTAATTGCCGACTGGGGTGGTACTCATAATACTATAGAAGCTGCTAAAAACGGTTTGGATATAGAAATGGGAACTTGGACAGATGGTATGAGATGGAACAAAACAAATGCTTATGATGAGTATTATCTGGCTGTTCCTTTCCTTAGAATGTTGAAGTCGGGTGAATTGAGCGAAGACTTGGTAAACGATAAAGTACGCCGTATTCTTCGTCTTATGTTCAGAACAAATATGAACCAACACAGACCTTGGGGTTCGTTTGGTACAGAAGAGCATATGCTTGCAGGACAAAAAATAGCTGAAGAAGGTATTGTATTGCTGCAAAACAACAACGATGTATTGCCTATCAACTTAAGCAAAACAAAGAAAATTGCTGTAATCGGCGAAAATGCTATCAAAGTGATGACAGTAGGAGGAGGTAGTTCTTCTCTGAAAGTCAGATATGAAATATCTCCATTGCAAGGTCTTAAAGATCGTATAGGATCGGAGTCGGAAGTTGTTTATGCTCGTGGTTATGTAGGTGGAAAATCTACACAACAAGATGGTCTGAGCACAGGACAGGATCTTACTGAAACTCGTTCGGCTGCCGAGCTATTGGCCGAAGCTGTTAAAGTAGCAAAAGAAGCTGATTTTGTGGTATTCATTGGAGGTCTAAACAAAGATGACGGACAAGATTGCGAAGGTAACGACCGTGCTGATATGGGATTGCCTTACGATCAGGATAAATTGATCGGTGAACTGGTTAAAGCAAACAAAAACTTAGCAGTAGTATTAATCTCTGGTAACGCAGTTGCAATGCCTTGGGTAAATCAAGTACCGGCTATCGTTCAAGGATGGTACAATGGTAGTGCTGCAGGAAGAGCTTTGGCTTCGGTATTGGTTGGTGATGTGAATCCTTCCGGAAAATTACCATTTACATTCCCGGTAGCATTGAAAGATAACAGCGCTCACGCTTTAGGAGAATATCCCGGTGACAATGTAAACGTAACATATAACGAGGGTATTTTTGTTGGATACCGTTGGGCTGATAAAGAAAAAATCAAACCATTGTTCAGCTTTGGACACGGATTGAGCTACACTAAATATCAATACGGAAAAGTATCTGTTGATAACAGAACAATGTCGGCAGATGGTACTGTAACAGTAACCGTTCCGGTGAAAAACATAGGTAGCCGTAAAGGCGAAGAGGTTGTACAATTGTACATCAGCGATTTGAAATCGTCATTGCCACGTCCCGTAAAAGAATTGAAAGGATTTAGCAAAATAGCTCTTAATCCGGGTGAAGAAAAGACTGTAAGCTTTGTAATTGATGCTGAGAAATTGAAATTCTATGACGATACACGTCAAGAATGGGTTGCTGAGCCAGGTACATTCGAAGCTATTATTGGAGCTTCTTCTACAGATATTCGCGGAAAAGCTGCATTCGATTTAAAATAAGGTTCAGAACCTTATCGAAGATATGCTTTAAAGAGATAATGAGTTAATTGTTATACTTGATAAAACAAATAGAGGTCATAGACCTTCAAATATTTAGGATGGGTTTAGGGTTGTGAACGTGAGTTTACAACCCTAAATGTTTTCAGATACTTTCTTTGCATTGTAAACAGACTAAAAAAGTCTGTTCCTACTCTTGCGAGTAAGAACAGACAGGTGCAAATCATTATATAAGTAACAACAAATTATTAATCTGTTTCTTTTAAGTCATTAAATTAGTAATTGTACTTGTGCTTATTAAAGCAATAAGATGAAGTACTTCTGATTGTTTTGCGAATAAAAGCCTTTATAGTAAACTCAATTCACTCTCTATATTCTTTCGGGCTTGCTTTTCGTACTTGTTATAGAGGTGTTCAGTCTTGAAAATTCTATCCATAGCAAGAAAATGCTTTAGAATCTTTTTACGTCCTGCCTTGTATTCTTTATCTGTATAGATGAAAAATTCCTTACGCAGATTTTCCGAATATTCTGTATATGCTTGAGTCGATTTGCCCAATATAGCTAAATCGGCATCTATAAACAATTGAGTCGTTATATCATCTCCCGGATTATGTCCCTTTGTCGCTAAAATTTGAAGTATACATTGGGTTGTCTGGTCTTTGGGGAAGCCTATTTCTTGCAGTCGTAATTGAGCTTTATCCGCACTTTGTGCCTCATTGTCACTGCGTAAAGCATTGTAAACGATGTCGTGATAAAAAACAGAGAACATAGCTGTGTCCCAACAAGGAATACTGTCTTTTACATCCGAAAGCTCGCTTATGATAGCTTCTAAATGGTTTAGGTTGTGATAATAACGTCCGGCATCACAATAGTTGATCACTATCTCGTTCCATAAATTTTTGCTTAATAAAGTATCTGCCGTATATTTTTTTACTAATTCTGTAAATATTGTTTTTAGCATAATGCAAGCCGATTTTGTCTTTAAAGTACAGTTAATATAAATCCGGAG
The DNA here is from genome assembly GCF_003201355.1 of Indolivaga alginatilytica. Taxonomy (GTDB): domain Bacteria; phylum Bacteroidota; class Bacteroidia; order Bacteroidales; family Dysgonomonadaceae; genus Dysgonomonas_A; species Dysgonomonas_A alginatilytica. The sequence continues at coordinate 466,363 of NZ_QICL01000001.1, read as the reverse complement.
ATATCCCCTCCGATTTCGCGATTAAATAACCCCTCGCTATAAAGCAATAAACAGGTCTGCGACCTTGCAAACATAAATATAGTAAAAAAATGTATATGAAGGCTCTTTTATATCCGATAATTATTAAGATATTTAAGGTTTCAGACCATTTTATATCTTTGACTGGCGTAATAACTTGTGATAATTTTAATGACAAAACAGGTTATTGAAGTGTAAACACTACTAATATTAAAACTAAAAAAGAAATTCGATGAAGAGTAAAATATGGAGGGTTGTTATTGTTGTTTTATTGTCTATCATTTTATCAATTGCCGTATCTTTTGCTATGCTTCTAATGGTATTCACGGGAACTTCTCCGTTTATAGTAGTTTCTACCTTCATATTTTTAGGGGTACTGATTATTTGGTTAATGGTCTGGGGAGTAAATAAATTAAAAACGAGAATATTATTGTATGTGCTATTAGGTATTATATTGGGCTATGTCACGACTATTGGATGTTTTAGACTTCGGGAAAGTTACATTGCTGATATTCCTACTATTGGTGATGGCGAAGTCGGTTTGCAAGAATATCAACCTTTCAGAGAGGATTCAAAAGCCGTTTACTTAAATGAAGAATCATTTCTAGCTTTAACCACTCAAGATAGCTTACCTCGTATAGACGGAGCTACTGCCCTTTACCCTTTATATTCTGCGTTTGTACAAGCTACTTACCCTCAAAAAGAATACAATCTCTATGATAGTGAAGTTAGAGGAGGAACAACTCCCGAAGCATTCCGCAGGCTTATAGAGGGCGAGGTAGATATTATATTTTGTGCAGCACCTTCTAAGAAGCAAATAGAAGAGGCTAAAGAAATGGGAAAAACATTTAACTTAACGCCTATTGGTCGAGAAGCTTTTGTGTTTTTTGTGAATAAAGAAAACCCTGTACGAGATATAACTTCCGATCAGATCAGACAAATTTACTCAGGTAAAATAACTAATTGGCGTGATGTTGGTGGAAAGAACGAGGTCGTAAAAGCTTTCCAACGTCCCGAAGGAAGCGGAAGCCAATCGATGCTTGAACGTATAATGGGTAATACTTCACTAATGGAACCTCTGCAAAATGATAGAGTGGGTGGTATGGGACGCATCATCGATAGAACTGCCCAATACAAGAATTTCAGCAATGCTATTGGTTATACCTTCTTGTTTTTTGCGACAGGCATGGTTAAGAATGAGCAGATAGCACTTCTCAAAGTAGATGGTGTTTATCCCGATCGTAATACTATTGCAAATAATACCTATCCTTTTGTAGGAGATTTTTATGCCATAACTACCGATACTAAGAATGAGAATGTAACAAGATTTATCGAATGGATACTTTCTCCGCAAGGACAATATCTGGTTGAAAAAACAGGCTATACACCGATAAATAATAAATAAATAAAAAGGCTCAAGTGTAATACTTGAGCCTTTTTATTTATATCGAAAGGATTTGTGATCAATTTCCTTGTAAAGCCTCATCCATTGCTGCAGCAGCTTTGCGACCATCTCCCATAGCTAGGATAACTGTTGCACCACCACGAACAATATCGCCACCTGCATAAACATCCGAAAGATGAGTTTGCATAGTGTCTTGATTGATAACTACTGTTCCCCATTTGGTAACTTCCAAACCGGAGAACGAAGATGGGATAAGTGGGTTAGGAGAAACTCCAACGCTCACAATAACCTCATCAACCTCAACCCATTCGGTTGCATCTTTGATAGGCACAGGTTTGCGACGTCCCGATGGATCAGGTTCGCCCAGCTCCATCTTTTGAAGAAGCATGCGTTGCACACGTCCCTTATCGTCACCTTCATAACAGATAGGATTGTGAAGTGTAAGGAATTCGATACCTTCTTCTTTAGCGTGTTTCACTTCTTCGAGACGAGCTGGCATTTCTTCATCCGAACGGCGATATACTACCATAGCACGTTCAGCACCTAATCGGCGAGCGGTACGTACTGCATCCATAGCCGTATTACCTGCCCCGATGATAGCTACCTTTTTGCCCATTTGGACAGGGGTATCGCTTTCGGGATTCGAGGCATCCATTAAGTTGACACGTGTAAGAAATTCGTTGGCAGACATCACCCCGATAAGGTTCTCACCCGGAATGTCCATAAAGTTGGGTAATCCTGCACCACTAGCTACAAATATACCTTTGAAGCCATCGTTGCGAAGGTCTTCGTGACTTATTGTTTTTCCAACGATGCAGTTCTTGATGAACTTAACACCTATCTTGCGTAATACTTCTATTTCTACATCAACTATTTCGTTGGGTAAACGAAATTCAGGAATACCATATTTCAATACACCACCTATTTCGTGTAGTGCTTCAAATACAGTAATATCGTATCCTCTTTTTGCCATGTCTCCGGCAAAGGATAAGCCTGCGGGACCCGATCCTACTACGGCTATTTTAGTACCATTGCATACAGGTATTTCGGGAGTAGATACTATTCCGTTCAAGCGTTCGTAGTCGGCAGCAAATCTTTCGAGATAACCGATTCCTACTGCTTCTTTTCCCATTTTCTTCACATAGATACATTGTGCTTCGCATTGTTTTTCCTGAGGGCAAACACGTCCGCATACAGCAGGCAATGCACTGGTTTCTTTCAAAGTATTAGCGGCTTCTATAAACTCGCCTCTCTCTATATTCTTTATAAATGTGGGTATATTTATTTCAACAGGGCATCCTGTAACGCAAGTAGGATTGGCACAATCGAGGCAGCGTCCTGCTTCAAATATAGCTTGCTCTTGCGAAAGACCCTGATTTACTTCTTCTTTCAGTTTGTGGCTGCGGTATTCTGCATCCAATTCGGGCATGTGAACACGAGGACGGTCGGCACGTTCTTTTGCTTTTACGCTTTTGCGTAATTCGCTGCGCCATGGCTCTCCCCATTTTTGTTTGATATATTCTTGACGTGTCATCTTCTATTTTGATCGTTTTTTAGGTTTTGGTAGGGGCCTATGCAATACGTCCCCACTTCGATATTCTCGGTTACTTAATTATAGGCTTTTAGTCTCATCAGCATTTCGTCGAAGTCAACTTTGTGTGCGTCAAATTCGGGACCGTCAACACATACAAAACGTGTTTTGCCATCTACCGAAATACGACATGCACCGCACATACCTGTTCCGTCTACCATGATGGTATTCAATGAAGCCATAGTAGGCACATTGTATTTCTGGGTGAGGAGCGATACAAACTTCATCATTATCGCAGGTCCTATGGTTACACACATATCTACCTTTTCGCGATTGATGACCGATTCTACACCATTGGTAACCAAACCTTTTTGTCCGTATGAACCGTCGTCAGTCATAACTATCACTTCATCCGAATATTCGGCTACTTGTTCTTCGAGAATAACCAGATCTTTGGTGCGGGCTGCTAAAACTGATATTACACGATTGCCTGCTTTCTTCATTGCTTCGATAATGGGTAACATGGGTGCGATACCTACACCTCCTCCGGCACAGATAACTGTTCCGAAATTTTCGATGTGGGTAGCTCTGCCCAATGGACCTACTAGATCGGTAATATAATCACCTTCTTGCAGATTGCAGATTTTTTCACTTGATGCTCCTACATTCTGAATGACGAGCGAAATAGTTCCTTTTTCGGTATCCGATTTAGCGATAGTTAGTGGAATACGTTCGCCTTTTTCGCCCACTTTTACCATTACAAAGTGTCCTGCTTTGCGGCTGCGTGCGATAAGTGGAGCCTCTACTACAAACTCTACTACTTGGGGTGAGAAGTATTCTTTACGTACGATTCTATTCATAAGTTTTTTAGTAAATAAAAGTATTTAAAGCTATTCTTTGGAGTCGTAATGGGTTATTCTTGTTTTACTTACCAAAGCAGTAAAAGGTCTAAGACCTTAGTTCGTATGCAAATATACTAAAATGATAGATATGTTGATAGATATTGTCTAACATTGATAGACAAATTGTTTAACTTTTACTAAAAGTAATTGACTTGCCGTTTTTAACGATATTATTTAACAAGATAATTAAACTTTTTTAATATTTATATTACTTAGACAATGAGCATAGCTAAAACTGCATACAGAATTAATATTATGAAAATTAATAGTATGTCTATCCAAAATATAATGAATGCCTTGGTATTTGCGATCCATCGCTTGTTGCCGTAAAATAAGCGGTTTGCTCTGAAGAAGTAAAATACGGCATAGGAAAATACTACAGCATTGACTATACTAGAGAATGTGTCAGGCAGATTGAGCCACTCGAAAGCAGTATTTAATAGGATAACAATAGTTATGCTTAAAAGAAGAAATGAAAAATAGTGGAGTGTGAAGATAGCACTGTCGAAGTATAAAAATTTCTTTTTGCTATTAAACAGCCATAGCCAGAAAGCAAAAATTGGCATATATACAAAAAGTACTTTGGGGAGATTATGTAAGATAAATTCATTTACCTTTGTTTGTTTGTCTTTACTCTTATCTCTTGTGATTTTCAGTAATGCTTTTTTGATATAATATTTTGTATAAGACTTGCCTTTTAATGGTTTTGTAGAGGCAAGTTCACTGTTTTCGGTAATGTTTCTGCCTATATTTATTGTTATGGGTGTTGTACTTGTTTCTGTCGGGTATGTAGTATTCACCTTTAGAATACTTTCTGTCCTATTTTCGTGGTTATTGGATTTCTCGGGTAGAATTCCGGGAATGAAAAAGGCAATGAAACTGATAAATATATATAGTTTTATGGGATCGACATACTTCTTACGTCTTCCACCTATATATTCTTTAGATAAAGTAGCAGGCGAAAAAAGCAGGAGTTTGGTGGTAGACCAGAGTGAACTGTCGTAGTGTAACAAATCCGATACGAAATGTTTAAGCAGATAGATAAAAGAATGCCTGACTTCGGTATTCTCCTGTCCGCAATTCGGACAAAAATGTTCCGCTACAAATCTGCCGCAATTCGTGCAGGTTTTATCTTCTCTTATTTTATGTTTACTCATTGGGTCTTGGAGTAGTTAAAGGTATTTAGTGAATATAAAATAGATTCTATATTATATTCGAGATCAAAGATATATAAATGAGATGAATTTAATTCAAAAAAGACCGTTCTACGATCAGAAAGGTTTTATAGGGATGTATTCTTGATATAATAGTATAAAAAGGCTCTGTTATGTTCTTAAGCTTTAATAAAAGGCTATTAACCTCACCTTATTTTCTTACTTTTGCCGATTATCTATTTTTAAATACCACGAGAGCGCATGTTTGAACGTTTATTGAAGAAAAAAGACATTAATGCAATTCTGCGGGAGGCAGAAGGTAAAAACGATGGATTGAGGCGAAATCTATCAGCAGCAAATCTTGTAACATTAGGTATCGGAGCCATTGTTGGTACAGGTATATTTGTTATAACCGGAACGGCTGCCGCCAATTATGCAGGACCTGCTTTAACAATATCTTTCCTTATATCGGCACTTTGTTGTGTGTTGGCAGGCTTGTGCTATGCCGAGTTTGCTGCGATGATACCCGTTGCAGGAAGCGTTTATTCGTATAGTTATAGTACAATGGGCGAATTTTTAGCATGGTTCATCGGTTGGATTCTTATTCTTGAATATTTGTTTGCCTGTTCGAGTGTTGCCGTTGGGTGGTCGGGTTATATGATGAGCCTCTGCGAAGGGTGGGGTATACATGTGCCGTGGCATCTGGCATATGCGACTTTTGATCATACTTCCGAAGGATGGATAATGACGGGCAGCCTTTTTAATTTTCCTGCGGTATTTATAGTTGCCATCATAACCTCTTTGCTGCTTGGTGGAATCAAGCAATCGGCTCTTATTAATAATGTAATTGTAGTAATCAAAGTAGGTGTAATCCTCTTATTCATCGGCTTTGGTCTATCTCATATCGATCTTGGTAACTGGAGTCCTTATATTCCTGAGAATACCGGCGAATTCGGGAGCTTCGGATGGAGTGGTATTCTTCGTGGAGCAGGAGTGGTTTTTTATGCTTATCTCGGCTTTGATGCCTTGTCTACCGCTGCTCAGGAAGCAAAGAATCCTCAAAAAGATATGCCCAAAGGAATACTTATTTCGCTGCTCGTATGTGCAGTTCTGTATATCGGGGTAACGGCTGTTTTAACAGGTATTGTTAATTATAAAGAATTAGACGTTGCGGCTCCTATTGCTTTGGCTATCGACCGTACGGGTGAAAGCTTGGCGTGGTTGAGTCCTTTTGTAAAACTGGGCGCTATTGCGGGATTAAGTTCTGTTATTCTCGTTATGATGTTGGGGCAGTCTCGTATTTATTATGCTATTTCGAAAGACGGGTTATTGCCTAAGTTCTTTTCGAAAGTTAACCTTAAACATGGCACACCTCAAAATGCAACTATATTTGCAAGTATCGTTACGGGATTGTTTGCAGGATTGTTTCCATTAAATGTACTGAGCGAATTGGTATCAATAGGTACTCTTATGGCATTTATGGTGGTGTGTATTTCTATTGTTGTACTGAGAAAAACCCAACCCGATTTGAAACGACCTTTCAGAACACCCTTTGTTCCCTTTGTACCCCTTTTGGGTGCTGCTATTTGTTTGATGCAAATGGTTGCTCTGCCTTTCAGTACATGGGTTAGATTAATAATATGGACTTTGGTAGGTTTTGTAATCTACTTCGGTTACGGAATTAAACATAGCAAGCTGAACAAAAAATAATTTTCATAAACTAAACAATTTTATCTACACTTATTATGAGTTAAAGTATATCGGGTCGTGTTGACGTGGTGGATTCACTGCGTGGCTTTGCCATCTTTGGTATTTTATTGGTGCATTGCCTGGAGCATTATAATTTCTTTGTTTTTCCATCAGTTGATAATAACCTGCTAAAGTTGTCGGATATTCTTTTAGCGAGTTCGGTATCTTTTATTTATTCGGGCAAAGCATACGCCATATTTGCCTTACTATTTGGTTTCAGCTTCTTTATACAAGACGATAATCAGACGAAGAGAGGGAATGATTTTCGCCCCCGCTTCTTATGGCGTTTAGTATTACTTGCCATGTGGGGTTTTATCAACTGCATGTTTTATACGGGCGATGTATTGGTGCTGTTTTCTATCGTCGGCTTATTGCTGGCTGCTACTGCCCGCCTTTCTAATAAAGTAGTATTTTGCATAGCGGTAGTTTTGCTATTGCAACCGATGGAATGGATTGGTATTATTTGTGCGAATATAAATCCAGACTTTACGTTGAGTAAGAAAATGTTCGATATATATTATGAGCAAACTGTACCTGTACTTACCGATGGAAACTTATTGGAAACAATGGTTATGGGTATAAAATCGGGATTCTTATTTAGTTTCCTGTGGTGGTTCGAAGAAGGACGTATTTTTCAGGTCGGAGCCTTATTCCTGTTCGGAATGCTTATCGGACGTTGTCGCTTGTTCTTAAATGAACCGCAAAATATCAAGTTCTGGCGATATGCACTTATCATAGGCATTGTGTGTTATTTTCCTTTGAAGGGCTTATCTGAAATATTACCCGACTTTATAGAGAGTAAAGCTATCGTTCATCTGGTGGGTGTGATTTTAAGTTGTTATACAAACTTCGCTTTCTTATGTTTTCTGGTTGGTCTGTTTGTTTTATCCTATTATAAAACGAGTGTACACAAGTTGCAGGCTAAATTTGCTCCTTACGGACGGATGAGCCTTTCTATGTATATCAGCCAATCTATATTGGGAGGCTTTGTCTTTTACAGTTGGGGCTTGGGAGCTTCGCATCTTCTATCGCCAACCGCTTCTATCGGTGTCGGGTTAGTTATTTTTGCCATTCAATATACATTTGCTTGTTGGTGGTTGAAATCGCATAAACAAGGGCCTTTGGAGTATGTTTGGGGTAAACTAATGTGGATCGGATCGAAACGTTAAAATGAGCATGAAAATATACTTTAAATGTCTCTAGGTACTTTTTTTGTCTCGATTTAATGAAAAAAGAGCGAAAAGAGGTTAAAAAAACATTATGGAATGTAAATAAAAAAGTATCTTTGGTGACTAAAATAATGACAACTAACATTTTTAACAAAAGCAATAAATCATATTTAGAATGGTAAGTAAATTGAAAATTTTCTTTATCGGCATTCTTATTGCCGCTTCTTTCTCTTCGTGCTATACTACTAAGGTTACTGTAGGCGATCTTTCTCCACGACAACCAATGGTTAAAATCAATTCAGAGTGGAATCACCATATATTGTGGGGACTTGTTCCGCTGGGAAATGCCAGTATGAGAGCCGATGATTATGTGGGTGATAGAACAAGGTATATGATTAAAACAAATCAATCTTTTGTGAATGGGCTTGTAAGTTCATTAACTTTTGGTATTTATACTCCGACAACTACTGCTTATTATATACCGATTGATGAATCGGGTTATGATTCTCGTGATCAAAGACCTTCGCAAAGCCGAGGTTCTTACGAACGAGCAAGAACAAACGAACTGGTAAGAGGCAATAATCAGGATCGTTATTTAGTGGAAGAACCTGCACCTGCACCTGTTTCTGCACCTGCACCAAGAGTATCCAAACAGCAAGAGCCTCAGGCTACTCAATATGCTCCTGTTGCACAACCTGTAAGTGCTCCACGTGAATATCCTGCGGAGGCAAAAGTTGCTCAACAGTCTGCTGCTCCTGCTCAGGTTAGAGAAGTGAGCCAGTCTCAATCGGGCAGTTACAAAGCAACTGTTTATTTTAAGAATGGTGCAAGAATGGATGGAACGGTAACTCATCCTGCGGGCGATGATAATAAAATAGAGCTTAAATTACCTAGCGGATTGGTAATTGAAAGCAAAGTTAGTGAAATAGAGAAAATAGTGAAAAAATAAGATTTCACTTTATGAATAAAAGAAGAGCCCGAATATTTTGTATTCGGGCTCTTCTTTTTATTATATTTTATTCCTCTTCCTTATTTTTTGAAGCCAAAAGATGGGTCATCTTTTGGTAGTTGGTAATCAGAAAACATCCCAAACAGAGTTCGATAATGTTTGTATATAATCTGGTATTATCAGATTCTTCGAAAGTGGGGAAAATCGACTGTCCTTCTGCTACCGAAGCATAAATTTTTTGACCGATCTCCACAAGAAGCGGAGCAAGGCTGTTAAGAATAAACATACCTCCGATAACAAGTACAGCAATGCTAATTAATTTCTCTGACTTTAATTGATCTAGCTTTATCTGGTCATCATCAAAACCCTTATCTAGTTTGAAAAATTTAATAATACTATCCGGATAAAAAATCAGCCAGACCGAAAACGCAATGGTAAGGATAAGAACTAATGCCATATAAAGAATCATATTCCATCCTTCCGCTCTGCTGTAGAAGGCAAATTGACCGATAAAAAGAGGTAAAGAATTGAGCAATACTAAAATTCCCATTAATTTAATAAGCAGTCTGATAAAGTCTTTTTTAGTCATAGTAGTTCGTTTTGAATGTTATAGATTATAAGTAACATTAAATATTTAATGCGATGTTTTATCAGTATAACTATCTTTGGCTGTTATGCCCAGCCAAAGCAACAAAAAGGTCTCGGACCTTATAATATTATCCGACCTTCGAAAAACGCTTGTCGGTGTTCATCATTAATTTATCGAGTGACGCTGCAATATTACGAACAAAAGGTGTAGCATCGGGTAGAATTTTAATATAATTTGCATTAAATTCGATGATACCATCTTCTGCAAATGCTTTCAGATTGTTTTCGTTATAATTGAGAGCATTCTTTATTTCTTCAACAGATACATTTAAAAGTGAAGCCAAGTCTGTCCAAACTATTTCGTAATTACACATCAATGAGGTGATTACTTCTCTGGTTATTTGTTCATCATTATTAAGCCTGTAGCCTTTCAGTACGGGAAGTTCTCCTTTGTTTACCTGCTCTATATATGTTTTCAAGTCTTTGGTATTCTGACTATATGCCGCAGTAAGCTGGCTGATACCTGTAACACCGAAGGCATATACCTGTCCTGTGGTGCGGCGTGTGCAATATCCTTGAAAGTTACGATGAAGTGCTTTCGTCTTTTGAGCGATATAGAGTTCGTCATCAGGCTGTACGAAGTGGTCGAGTCCTACTGTCTTGTATCCCGATTCGTTTAATAAGTGTTTGGCTGTCTCGTATATCTTGTTCTTATCCTGAGGGGTAGGTAATCCGATCTTTTCGAGATTCATCATTGCAGGATTTACCCAAGGCACATGAGCATACGAAAAGGTAACCAATCTGTCGGGATGTATTTCTATTGCCTGACGAATGGTGTCTGCAAAAGATTCGGCAGTCTGTAAAGGCAATCCATAGATAAAGTCCATATTTACAGCTACACCTTTCGATTTTAGCAGGCTCACAATCTCCGAAACTGGCATGCGTGAAGGCTTGCGATTCGAAGCTTTCAATACATCTTCATTGAAATCTTGTATACCTAAGCTGATACGGTTGAATCCCGCATCAATTAAATCGTTCCAATACGCCTCATCTAAATAGCCGGGATGGCATTCTATAGCTATTTCGGGACGGTCTATCGTTTCGAATCCTTCGAGTAGCATCTTGTTTATTTCCTTCAACATGGCTACGGGCTGAGACGTTGGACTGCCTCCTCCGTAATGTATCTGCGATATTTTTCGGCTGTGATCAAGTAGAGGCAATACCATTTCGATTTCGCGTTTCAAGGCATCCATATAAGAGGCCACTACGGTTTTGTTTTCCAAAAGCATGGCATTGCATCCGCAATAGTGACACATTTTATAGCAAAACGGTATATGTATATAAAACGATATATGTTGGGGTTGCTGCGTATTAGATTCCTCTATTGCTGTTCTGTAATCGTTTACAGCAAAACTGTCGGTAAAGAAATTTGCAGGCGGATAGCTTGTATATCGGGGAACAGCAATGCTGTATTTATCTAATAATTCTTGTTTCATCTTTTTTTTCTTTTTTGAATGTCGCCAAAATGTATAACAATGAGGTTACGGCAATGCAGCTTTCGAATAAAAACAGGTTTGCATAACCATACATGCCTGCAATTTTACCGGCTCCTGCCGCCATAAGCATACCGCTCAGGTGGGTAATGACGGTTTGCAGGGTGAAGTCTGTACCTTCATATCCTTCACGTACACAGTACATCGATGTGGTATAAACTACAATAGTTGCCATACCGTAACTTCCCCATAGCATGGTGATGCCGAGATGCAGGGTTGCCGTATTCACTGTGAGCTGTGTAACCAGAAGGTAGAAATATATAGTGGTTGCCAATATGCATATGGCGAATACGATACGTGGTATGAAGCATCCGATTTTGCGGACGATGAAGCCTCCTGTGAGTGAACCGACACAACCGATGGATGTTCCGATAACGCCCGACATTACGCCTATTTCTTTCATGCTGTAACCATAATCAACCAGAAGGGGTTTCAGCATGGCTAATGTTCCGATAAGCCCTGCATAATACAGGAAAAGAAAGAGTACTTGTTTCCAGATGCCCCTTTGTTTGAAAAATCCGAGCAGATCATCAGGATGAGGTGCTGCATATTTTTTTCTCTCCTGAGGTTCTTCTACTTGTGTCTTTTTGAAAAATAAGAGAGGAATGAGTGCCACTACTACAAATATTGCCAGATAGGGGAGTAGTTTATTCCATCCCAATTGGTGATAAAGCAGAAGCAGTACGCCTCCACCAATCATTGCTCCGGCAAAACTACCTACCGATTGCATACTGTTTACCATGCTCTTGTCTTTTTTACTGAATGATAGTACGGCAAGTGCATCAGTTGCAATATCCTGAGTGGCAGATGCGGTAAAGGCAAAAATAATCAGAACAATAATGGTATATATATTAGTTTCGAGATCGAGGAAGGAAATCGCCAGAATGATGACTGCATAAATGAGTTCGGACGAAAATATCCAGCGCTTATAATCGGTCAGAGTATGACAACTTCTGTCAATGGCAGGCGACCACAGAAACTTTAAAACCCAAGGCAGTTTAAGAAACTGAAGCATCCCGATGGTTTCGAGCGAATAATCCTGCTGTCGCATCAATACCGGCAGAATGGTGGAGAAAAAGCTCATCGGTATCGTTTGAGCAATGTATAAGCTCAGGAACGTGAACAGTTTACCTCCGTTTTGCAGGTTCTTATTTATATTCATTTCAAAAGGTCAATTCTAGTGATCATTTCTTAGATTTACAAAAATACAAAATACAATCGGGCTTGCCAATCACTAGATGTGGTGAATTGGAGTATTATATGAATTTCGGAAGACTAATTTAGAATTGTTAGAAGAAAAGTGGAGAATTGTTAGTTTAATAATGGCTAAGGAATAGATGTTCAATACTTCCAATATTCAAAAGGTTTGAGACCTTTATTGCACATATCTATAACAAAAGCTGGGATTCCCAATCGTTAATTTAAGGAATTGAATTGCTATAAAAAAAGAAAACAGTAACATTCTTGTTACTGTCTTCTTAATAAAAAGGTTTGAAGCCCTTAGAATTTCAGTCGAAAATCAACACCGCAGGTAAATGGTTTTCCTGCCTGTGCAAATGAGTCTTTGGCAAGTGAATTATAGAAGTAATAAGAAACATACTCTTTACCTCCAATATTTTTAGACCATAGGTCGAAAGATACTTTGTCTTTCACAAACGATGCTCGTGCATTGAATATTCCATAAAAGGGCTGAGAAGCCTTATTGTCTTCGTTCCAGTAGATTTTACCCAAAGCTGTATATTGTCCGTTGAGGATTACTTTATCTAACAGATCGCTTTTTAATCTGATAGTGTAGTTGGCAGCCGTAGAAAAAGTATGTCGGGGAACCATGGGCAGAAAGTTACCCGAATAGTCGATATTTTCTTTTGTATTATACATATATTCCTTGAATGAGGCATGTGTATATCCGTAGGTTATCTGAAAGTTAAGATTTTCGAGAGGGTTGATCTGGGTACTAACCTCTAGTCCTTTGCTTGCCGATTTTCCTGCATTGCGTAAAATATAACCGGTTCCGGTGGCTTGATTTTGGGAAACTTGCTGATCTCTCCAATCGATATAAAAAAGGCTGATTTCTGCGTCAAGGAAGTTGTCAAAGTAGCTGCCCTTTGTACCTACTTCGTAATTCCAGCTAGTTTCCGATTTATATGTACGATCTGCTTCGCTTACTGCTGTTGTATTGAATCCTCCTGTTTTGAAACCTTTTGATGCAGAAAAATATACTATTTGATTATTGCGAAAGCTATATTGCAATGCGGCTTTGGGTGTCCATTGCGAATAGCTGTCCTTATCTCTTTTGTTGGTTGTTTCTACGACCGTATTATCGGGTTTGCGACTTCTTGCAATAGTCTGCATTCTGGTTTCTTCCCAGTCGTATCGGAGTCCTAATGTAAGCGAAAGCCCCTCTGTAAGCAAATTGTTAATGATCGATTGGTGATAGAGAGCTGCGCCTTTGGTGGGATTACTTGCATTTTGAAGGGTATGCGTATTTGTCGATCTGTTATCTACATCATTGTCTGTATTGTAGCTTTGATGAAAGCCGAATGTTCCGAATTGCCATTGGTAATTACTTTTCGTAGCCGATTTGATATTGATTTCTTGCGAATACATACGCTGTCTTTGATAGAAGTCTACAAAATACAAGTCTTTCTCTGTAAAGTCTTGGTCTATGCGTTGTTTTCCATCATAAAATTGAAATGAAGACATCGACCCTAATTTGAATTTATCGGTAGCATACTCTACATTCAACCCGTTGGTAGACATATTACGCAGGTACGACGATGGTTCGTTGTAATTAACCTGTCCTACTGTATTGTTTTCGGCATTGTAGATACCGTATGGATATCCTCCCTGATCGGAGTATTCGTAAGCTGAAACCAAGTGCATCGATAATTTAGGAGCAAGCTTCCAACTGAGTCGCATACGACCGTTTGCTGCATCCATCGGATCGGCTTTATCTCCCGTATATTTATTCGTGAAAAATCCTCCCGTATGAAATACATTTCCGGATAGTGAGTATCCGAAGGTGTTGCTAATATTGCCATAGTGAGAAGCACCCAATTCGTATCTGTTGTAGTTCCCTGCTCCCAGATGAACGTTTGTTTCTTTGTACTTATAGGGCGATTTGGTATAAACGTTTATAATACCCCCCATTGTATTACGCCCGTAGATAGTTCCTTGCGGTCCGCGTAGAACTTCTACACGTTCAATATCAGTCATGTCGATATCGAATGTCGATCGGTCGAAGTAGGGCACTCCATCTACATATAGCCCTACCGAAGGTGCATTAATACGCGATCCTATACCCCTTATGTATGCGGGCGAAGTCATCTTCGATCCATAGTCGGGTATAAATAGATTGGGTACAAAGGCGTTGATCTCTTTTATATTGGTGATATTTCGTTCTTTGATAATCTGATCCGACAGCAGGGTTGCCGATATGGGCAGTTGCGAGAGATTGGTGTTACTTTTGAAGGCTTCAATTATAACTTCTTCGCCCGTATAGGACATTACTATAGAATCTTTGGGTATTACAATTTCTTCGGCGCTTAGATTACTGGTATAACATAAATGGATTAGCAGCAACATAAGAATGCTGTATTTTTTCATCAATTATAATATTTTGAGTTAAAAGAACTGTTTTTTTAGTTGTATGCAAAAGTATTAAAGACTTTTAGGTTAACCAATCACTAGATGTAGTGAAAATGTGTTTTAAGGTCGCCAACCTGTTTACTGCTTTGTGAAGCAGAAGAATTGTGCGAAGTTATATCAATTATTTATAGTAATAAATAGTGACACATGGCTTAAATAGCCAAGTTGTGAAAAAAGTACAAAAAAAGTTGTCTATTTATGCAACTTTCTATGTTTTTTACATCTACTATACAAGGAGGAAGGAAATGTGCATTTCCGGAGACATAATATTTATAGACCAATGAGGACACAATACTATTTTCTAGGATTACTTTTAGCGGCTTTTGTGGTGAGTATTTCTTCTTGTTTGCAAGAAGAACGTTCTATCGGTGGTTGGAATGATTCTATTAAGTTATCTACACGTAAAGCCGATTTTTCGGCGGCAAAGGATTCTGTTATCATCACCACAAAAGGTACCTGGTGGTGGGTGAATGATATTTCTGTAAACGGAAACTATTTAATATTCAACCCGATTGAGACCGAAAAAGAAAATTTTGCAATCCATGGCGATTGGTTTTCTATCGAAAGATGTGATAATCAAAAATTGATTGTGAGAGTTTCTGAAAACAGATCGAGCGAAGACCGGAATATAAAAATTACATTAGAAGCGGGCGATTACTTTGATTATATTGATGTGAATCAGTTGGGTAAACATTAAAGCGTTTTTAAAATTCTTCTGTTGAATTAAGAGATACCAATACTTTATCTATACGAGCGCCATCCATATCTACTATTTCGAAAGTAAAATCGTTCCATTCTATTTTTTCTCCCTTTCGTGGAATGCGTTGAAGTAAGTCGAGTATAAGTCCGCTTATCGTATTATAATCGTTCTGAGTATATAGAAACTCCTTTTCGAAAAAGGTTAGGAAATTATAGAACGGACATTGCCCGTCTACTAACCAGCCACCGTCTTTTTGTTCTGCAATATCGGGTTCCTCGTGTATATCAGGAATGTTGCCTACCAGAGCTTCGAGAATATCGGTCAATGTAACAATGCCTTGTATGCTGCCAAACTCATCACAAATCAAGGCATATTGTACGTGGTTGGTTTTCATCTGTTCCAAGGCAGTATATACGCCCATGTTTTCGGGAAAGTAATGGCAAGGTCTGATTACGCTTTCTATAGTAAAGCCTTCTTTCTCTATATTTCCGAAAAGGTCTTTTAGGTATACAACACCTGTTATATTATCTAGATTTTTATGAGCGACGGGATATAAATCGAAAGGGTTTTCTTGTAAAAACTCATATATCTCGGCAATAGACATTCTGGTATCTATCCATACTATATCGCTATAGTGGGTCATAATAGATTCGAGATCGCGATCTCCTAACGAAAAAACACGTTCCAGAATGTCCTGTTCCACTTGCTCTACTACACCGTGCGTGGTTCCTTCTTGTATGATAGCCTTGATCTCCTCTTCAGTAATTTTATTTTCCTCCACACTTATATTTATTATCCTCATTACAAGAGCGGTACTTTTGGATAGTCCCCATACAAACGGGCTTGCCATAATGGATAATATTTGCATGGGACGAGCTGCGATCTGAGAAACCTTTAGCGATATGCTCAGACCTATTCTTTTGGGTACCAGTTCGCCGAAAACAAGGGTGAAATAGGTAACCGATAGTATGATGAAAATTTGCGAGAAAGTTTGTATATGTGCTCCCGAAATGCCCCATCGATCCAGTATTAAAGCCAAATCTCCAGCTAATACATCTCCCGAATAAATACCTATAATTATTCCTATGAGAGTCATCCCGATTTGTGTTATTGAAAGAAGCTTGTCAGGCTCATTTGCAAGTTTTAAAGCACTGGCTGCTCTGGTATTACCTAGTTTTTCTTCGGTTTTAAGTTTTGATTTTCGTACAGAAATAATAGCTATTTCGGACATCGAAAATAATCCGTTTATAAGTATCAGAACAATAATTATCAGAATATCCATTTTGTCTCCTAATTATATAGTGTATCACATCTCTCTTTTGGGTATAACGTTTCAGAAGAGATAGTGTTGTGAAAAATAATCTTTTATCTTAATTTACTGAGGTGTGGTTTACCTTAATTTATCTGTACTCTATAATTGGTGATTATTATAGTTTATCTGTATGTGATTATATTTATGTTAATTAATTAGGGGAAATTAGAACTCACATGTAAATAATACCTCGATTCTTGAATGAAAAAAAGTATCCTAGCGCATTTATAATCAAAATAAATATCTATATTTGTTCCTGTAAAATAACTCTTTATAAGAAAAATGACAACAGAATTAACAAACATGAAGCCTTATAATAATCTAAAATTTAACTATTTAGGTTTGGGTATGTGCGTTGAAATGTTAGAGAGAGAGAGAGAGAGAGAGAGAGAGAGAGAGAGAGAGAGAGAGTAACTAGCCTACCTGCCAGTTATAAAATTTTCAAAGGTAAACTTTTCGGCTTTTTTTTATTTATGCGTTTTATTTACGCATGTTGTTTGTCATTCCTTTTTTATCCCAATTCAAATAAATTATATTGTGTCCATAAGATCTATGGAGAGGATATCTTGTGTAATTGTTGTCGTTCAAAGTCTGCACTGATACACCATTCCCTTATGGCACAATTATGTCCGGCAGTAGCGTGTAGTGATTACATCCTACTGCCTTTTTATCGTTTCACAAGCTATAAACACATTAAAAAATAATTATGAAAATGAAAAAATGTATTTTGTTAATTTTTAGTTTATTATTTGCCGGGTTATGTACTTCTCAGGTGGGGATAAATACAGAAAATCCAAAAGGAGTGTTTCATATTGATTCCAAAGGAGATTCAGGTGTATCGGGGACAAATTCGGTGGATGATGTAATTGTTGATTCACAAGGAAGTATGGGAATCGGTACCCTTACGCCTCAGGCTAAATTGGATATAAATGGCAATCTTCGTATAGCTGATGCTCCTGTAGTGGCTAATGCATCGGTTTTGGTACGTGATGGTGTTACCGGGATTGTAGGTACAGCAGTAGCTATTCCTACTAAAGTTGCATTTATACAATCTGTTGAAGCTCAAAGATTAACAACTGCGGCAGAAAAAGCTAGCTTTAATGCAGGTGTAGCTGTTCGGGTAATCTGGAGTTTGTCAGATATTGTATCTAATAACGTTGTTGATTTTGACGATGCATCCGATGTGTTTATTGTTAAGGAGACAGGTCTGTATGAATTATCGGGTTTCCTGAACTATGCTGCCTATTCTACTATTCCTACTACTTATCCTACTAGTGTGGATGCGGGGCGTGCCGGTGTGAATGTTTCTATTCAGGTAAACCGAAACGATGGTAAAGGATGGGTCGATTTTACAGCATCGCGCATTGTCTTTACAGGTACTGCCGTGCATAGTACGGCACAAACTATAATAGTTCCACCGGGGGTATTGATATTTGATGCAGGGACAAAGATACGTATGGTGTTTCTACGTCCTAGCGCCGATTTTGGGTTACCTCATGGTACTTCTGGTGGTGATAATGGTGTCACTTTGCCTACAGGTGTTCTTTTTTCAAAAGGAATGAAGATTCTTGCCCTGTAAATAAGATACTTGGTCTGGTTAGCTGAAATAATATCAAAGAATTATTAGAGAAAATGTAGGGATCGTATTGCATACACGATCCCTACATTTTAATTTATTCACGATTTAAATAAAATAAATATCTGATTTCTCTATAATTTAAAATAAATATCTATCTTTGTGGTTGAGAGAACAAATGTTTATGTTAAAAATAACGACGACAACGACAATATTAACAAACTTATTTATTTTAATAGTCCTGATTTTATAATTTGGGGCTTATCATGTGCATTCAAATTCTGAAAAAAAGAAAGCAAAAAACCTCTTTACATTTAGAAAATTCTTCTTCCTGAATTTTTAGATGTAAAAAATTTTTCTCTTTTTCGCATTGTGTCAATTGCACATAATGAGGAAGGCTTTTAGAATGTTCTTTTAGTAAGTATATGAATAGTTGGCTAAGTGCAGTTTAGTATGATTTATTTGTTTGACGCTTGTATGTAGTGACTTTAGTACTACTACTCATTAGGATTAAATAATTTATGATCAAGTCAAAGAAAAATTGTGGTAATGAAAAAAAGTATTCTGTTAATTATTAGTTTGTTATTGGCTGAACTATCTATTTCTCAGGTAGGGATAAATACAGAAGACCCCAAGGGTGTATTTCATATTGATGCCAAAGGTGATACAGGTGCTCAAGGGGTGAAATTTTCGGATGATATAGTTGTTAATACAGAAGGTAAGATGGGGATCGGCACTCTTACACCTCAGGCTAGGCTGGATATAAACGGTAACCTTCGCATAGCCGATGCTCCTGTAATAGCTAATGCCGCGGTTTTGGTGCGTGATGGTACTACCGGTATGGTTGGTACGGCAGTTTCTGTTCCAACTAAAGTCGCATTTATACAATCTATTGAAGCTCAGTTGTTAACGACTCAGGCTGAGAAAGACTTGTTCAATACAGCGGTACCGGTTCAGGTAACCTGGAGTTCGGCAGACATTGTTTCGAATAATGTAGTCGATTTTAACGATACATCTGATATATTTACTATTTCTCAAACTGGTCTATATGAATTATCGGGTTTTATGAATTATGCTACTTATTCTACTATTCCTACTACTTATCCTACTACGGTAGATGCAGGTCGGGCAGGTGTTAATGTTTCTATTCAGGTAGACAAAAACGATGGTAAGGGGTGGACTGATTTTACAGCGGCTCGTATTGTCTTTACAGGCACTGCTGTTCATAATACATCACAAACAATTATAGTTCCTCCCGGAGTTTTGATCTTTGATAAGGGAACAAAGATACGTATGGTCTTTCTGCGTCCTGCCACTAATTTTGGTTTGGCACACGGTACATCAGGCAATAATGGTATTGCTTTACCTGCAGGTATTCTTTTCTCGAAAGGAATGAAGATTCTTGCCTTATAAATAAGATACTTAATTTAGCTGACAGGCAATTACTCAATAGGGTAGTATAATATTTAAATATATATCTGAATTTTATTGTACAGGTTTATACTGTATGAATAAAGTTCAGATTTTTTTATGCAAAATAATTGAGCGGGAATTAAATCTGCTTACCGATAATATCTTTGTTTTTTTAACGAAAAAAGTGTTTCAGTATATTATAATCAAAATAAATATCTATATTTGCCGCTGCTAAATAACTCTTTACAAGAAGAATGATACTAAAATTAACAAACATATTTGTTTCTAAGGATCTAAATTTTAACTATTTAGGTTTGGATATGTGCGTCGAAATATTAGAGAGAGAGAGAGAGAGAGAGAGAGAGAGAGAGAGAGCATAACTAATGCCTCTTCGCATTTAAAAAACCACTTATTTCTCAAATTTTCAGGCAGAACTACCTGTCTTTACTCCCTATTGTGTCCTAGAGGCATCTCTCAGGGTTTGATACATTATTTTCCCCATAAACATACTTATAGTTGTCACGGTAAGCATTTTCGTGTAACAGATTTGTTTTGTTGTTGTCGTTCAAAGTCGGCACGATTCAACCGTTTACCTATGGCACAACTATGCTTGGCAGCGGCGTGTAGTGATTACATGCTGCTGCCTTTTTTATTTATTACAGGCTTATACATTAACTAATTAGCATATTTATAAATTAAAGGAATTGAAGAATGGAAAGAATTAAAGTGAGTCTTGTATTAATATTTTTGTGGTTGTCACTCATTTCGTCTTTTGGACAGGTGGGAATAAACACAGAGAATCCCCAATCGACATTGGATGTATCGGGTGATAATTCAAGTGCAGCAGCAGGAATTATCGCCCCCCGTCAGACCCGTCAGCAATTGATAACTAAAGCAGCGAGTTATACAGTAAACCAGCGGGGAGCTATTGTTTATGTAACAGACGTAACCGGTGGCACCAATGCTGCAACTGCCAATGTAACGCAAGCAGGCTACTATTATTACGACGGGAGTTTGTGGCAGCCTTTCAACAATTCGTCGAGCAGCAATGTCAACAACTGGTCTATTGCCGGAAATGCAGGTCTTTCGGCAACACATGGTACTAACTATCTGGGTACGACCGATGCTGTGGATTTAGTGTTTAAGACAGCCGCCACAGAGCGTATGACTATTAACTCGAAAGGAAATGTAGGTATCGGTACAGTAGCTCCTACCAATAAATTGCATGTTAAAGATACTACTAATCCCCTTAAAGTTGAAGGGCTTGCTGCAAGTGCCTCTGCGAGCGATCTCCCGATGGTTGTTGGCTCCGATGGAATAGTAAAGACAGGTACATTTCCGGTTGTAAATATTGTGCCCGATGATGTGGGAACAGTTATAGCTATTGATGGCAAGCTTCTTATTGCACAAGAGATAACGGTGTTGATGACTGCCGATTTTGTGTCTAAGGGGCAACCAACCCCTCTTATACCTGATCGTATTGGTAATTTGACCAATAAGATTATCGATAACAAAAACACCTTTTCGTCTACTGCTACTACCAATTCGTTTAAAGTTATGGCAGATGGCGTGTATTCAATTATGATAAATGTTCAGTTGGAAACTACAGCAGCTCAAAATCCTGTTGTGGGTATATGGTGCGATACTCCCGAAGCAGGCTTTCCTAACGGTAAATGGGTAGCTAGGGTAAATGATGCATTTATGGCTAGTGGAGCGACTGTTAACGGTCAAACATATACCTTGATTACCGCCATTGATATGTATGTCAGCAAGACTTATTCATTCAGGGTGGTAGGTAATGCGGATACAACGGTTAAAGCATTCAGTAGAGGATCGACGGGTGAAGGACCTATATCTTTCTATTCTCTGAAAAGATTGAAATAAGAGTTAGATAATAGGTGGTTGGGTTCGATATTATATCGGACTCAATCATTTTAATATTTGGAATCTACTTTCCAATGTATCCATCCTTCAATGAAAAAAATACACTTTGGTTTACTATAATCAAAATAAATATTTATATTTGCTGCTGTAGAATAACTCTTTACAAGAATAATGACACTGAAATTAACAAACATGTCTATCTTTAAAAATCTAAATTTTAACTGTTTAGGTTTGGCTATGTGTGTTGAAATATTAGAGAGAGAGAGAGAGAGAGAGAGAGAGAGAGAGAGAGAGAGAGAGAACTAATACCTCCTCACATTTAAAAAGCTTCTTATTCCTCAAATTTTCAGGCAGAACTATCTGTCTTTTTTTGTTATTGCGTCTTTTTAACGCTAGAGTATTCTCTTTGCAATATTTCCCCAATAAATATATTGATAGTTGTCAGGGTAAACATTTTCGTGTAACAGATTTGTTTTGTTGTTGTCGTTCAGAATCGGCACGAATGATTCGTTTGCGTATGGCACAACTATATTTGGCAGTGGTGTGTAGTGATTACAAACCGCTGCCTTTTTTACTAACTAATAATTAAAATTTGAAATAATGAGAAAAAAAAATCTTTTACTGATGGGAATATTTTCTTTGGGCTTACTTAATGCTCAAGTCGGGATAAATACAAAGAATCCATTAGGTGTTTTACATATCGATCCCAAAGGAGATACGAATGCCTCCGGTACAACTGGTGCAAGTGACGACATTGTAATAAAATCAAACGGGCAGGTTGGTATTGGTACAATCTCCCCTGCTAAAACTCTTGATCTGAGGGGGAGGTTTAAGCTGGTGGATGGTACACAGGCTGACGGTTATTTTCTCACCAGCGATGCTAACGGAAATGCTTCGTGGAAAAAAACGATGCAAATGAAAGGCTTTGTAGAAGGCGTCAGAAATTTTCCGAACCTTACCACTGTATCACCTGTATACACAGGTACGTATATTTCGTTGCCTGCCGGTACTTGGATGATTGCCTTTACGTGTACGTATAGAGATGCCAGCGTAGCCAATTATATTATCTGGCGTCTTTCTACCAGCTCCGGCTCATTAGTTCCTTATCAGAATGCGCAGAAAAGTACAGCCTATTCAGGTTCGGCAATTGTTGGTTATCATACATCGATTTCGTGTTATTTTCTGGTAACCAATGCTGCAACTCAGGGTTATTACTTATGGGCAGGTTTAGCAGCGGCTTCCAGTAATATTACCTATACTGGCGAGGGGCGGCTTTATGCAATTCCCTTATCTTAAGTAGTATTATTTATTGGTAAGGTGAGAGATGTATGTTCACTCCTGCAACAAAGTCGTAAAATAAATAACAGGTTTAAAACCTTAAATAGATAAAGAAATGAGATTGTATTATTTAATTATACTGTTTTTTCTTGTAAATATATTTGCATTAAAATCGCAGGTCGGTATCAATACCCAATCACCCCAGGGAGTGTTGCATATCGATCCTAAAGGAGATACTGTGGGCGCAACGAACAGCTCGGACGATTTTATTATCACTTCGGCAGGACGTGTAGGAATAGGTACAGTTAGTCCTGCAGCCAGCCTAGATATTGTGGGTGACCTGCGTATAGCTGATGGAACCGAATACGATCGTTATGTGATGACCAGTGATGCTAGTGGTGTGGGAGCATGGAAGAGACAAACGTATACTTCGCGTGTTGTAGGGATCGTGCCGGCTACTTTGACTAGTTTGAAATCAAGTAATAATATAATGGATCCATCGTTTTGGGTTTATACAGGAGCAAATATTACACTTCCTGCCGGAAGTTGGATGATCTATTATTACTGTGTGTATAATAATCCCAGCGCTTTAAATTATACTGTATGGTGGGATCTGGGTACGACTACCAATTGGGCTACGGCAGTCAGGGTTGGTCGTGTTCTGAGTTATTTTGCGCCCACAACAGGTTTATCGCCTACTTATGCTTCTTATGGTGTATCTCCTACTGTAACCACAACTTATTATATGCTTGGAACTGTAACAAACCCTGCTGTTGCAGGTTATACATTTACTTATAATAGCGGAGCCCGTATATGGGCAATACCTGTTTTTTAATTTTACTTATACGTTTTAAAATGAAAATATATATAACCTTTATATGTGCTATTTGTGCCACTTTATTTTTTAATGAAACTCACGCACAGATTGGTATACAGACCGAAAATCCGTTATCGGTACTTCATATCGACCCGAAACGGGATACTAATGCAACAGGTTCCGGTAATATAAGCGATGATGTTGTAATCACTTCCGCAGGCAATGTAGGTATAGGGGTTGTGGCTCCTACCGAAAAACTGGATATCAGGGGTACTTTCAGACTGAGAGATGGCAATCAGGCAGCAAATAAAGTATTGGTATCGGATGCTTCGGGTAATGCTCAATGGAGCGACCGTCCTAAACTGGAGGTGTTGGAGGTGAATAATATTAATACGCTGCTTTCGGGCAAAACTTTTACTACTACACCAATCTACAGCGGTGTGTCGATTACTCTTTCCAAGGGGGCATGGCAGGTAATGTTTCAGGTAACGTGTACCGGGAGTAATAACGTATATTGGGATTTTTGTACCTCCAGTACGGTCTATTCGTTGATGGATGTGCCTAACCGCCGTGCCATGAGTTCTGGACGTACCCCTGTTTCGGTTACAGCTATTTACTTTGTTAATAATACAGTAGCAACTACTTATTATATCTGGGCAAGTACCCGATCGGGAACGGCGACTTATCTTGCAGGAGGTACTTTGTGGGCATTACCGATAGACTGATTTATCTGCTGAAAAAAAAACGGGGCGAGAAATATATCAGCAGGCTTAAATAGTGCCATATCTCTGAATTTTATCTATACAGTATAACAAACAAGTACGGATAAAATTCAGATTTTTATGATTACACTTTCTTTTGACGACAAGCAGATCAGTATTCCCCAATCGTGGAGCGACATTCGTTTAGGTGATTACGAGCGTTGGTTTCAGATAGAACCCAAAGACCGATTGGAACAAATACAATTGATTGCCAATGTATGCAGTATAGATGTAGAGTTGCTGTTGAAGAACCCTACTCAGATATTTGATACAATTGTAGATATTGTAAAATTTGTTTTTGAAGAGTATCGTGGCGAGGCCTTAAATCGTATTGAGGTGGATGGAATTACTTATACGGTATCATTTACGGAAGAGCTTACTCTTGCCGAATGGGTGGATATGGAATCGGTTTTTGAGTCGGATTCAGAATCCCGGTTATCGGATATACTTTCCATACTTTGTCGCCCCATAGGCGAAAGCTACGACAGTAAGATATCGGAAGGCCGTAAAGAATTGTTTTCTAATTTATCCATGAATAATGCTTTACCGTTGCTGGCTTTTTTTTTGCGACAAAAAGAGAGATTTCAGAACGTTTCGAACCTTTATTCAGAGGTAAAGGAACAGGCAGACCGATATCTCCTTCTTACTCGCAATTTTGTAGAAAATGGGGATGGTACAAAATCGTTGCCGATCTGGCAGAGGATAAGATTTTACTTTTTGATGAAATCCTTAAAAAAACAGTTGTCGAAGTGTTCGGATTTCTCCTATATCGTGTAGACAAAGGACAAGCTGAAGACGATCAGGAAAAATTTCAGGCACAAATAAGAAGGTGAAGAAGTTGAGCGTTAGTTGTTTACTTATTCTTGGGGAGTTAAATATAAATGCACAGAATTTCTACAATTCTGTGCATTTATATTTATTGTACTTAATTGGACAAAATAAAAAGCAAAAAGAGCAAACCCAAACTAAGGGTTCGCTAGTATGTTTGTGATTAATTAAGTTAATCTTTATTAAGTATAACAGTTATGAACAAAGCAGAAAATATTGCTTTAATTGTATCTCAAATTTGTCTCTTCAGATTTGGTGGTTATATTTATTTTGCTAACACACACACACACACACACACACACACACACACACACACACACACACACACACACACCTTCGCGTGTTAAGATACTAAAAAGATACCATTTATACAAGAAATTACATAAGAAAGTAACAGACGTTTTTGTGCTCAAAAAACATCTGTTTTATATTGTTTTTTCTCTCTTTCATCGGAGAGGACGAGCCTTTTTTTGTCTTCCAAAATATGAAATGCCCAATCTGAATATTCAATAAAAACAACACTTTAAATCTATAAGAAAAATGAAACATTCCTCACAAAACAAGTATTTGAGAAAAGTATTCTCTTTGAAGATACTCTTCCTGCTGTTATCAGGCTTTGTTTCTGTAGCTTCTGCCCAAGCACAGATAACAATAACCGGAACGGTAATAGACGCACAGAACGAACCCATGATAGGTATCAGTGTTATTCTGAAGAACACAAGCAAAGGCACCGTTACCGATCTGGATGGAAAGTATACAATATCAGTTCCCGACAATAAATCGGTATTGGTATATTCCTTTATCAGTTATAAAACACAAGAAATTGTGGTGGGTACGCAACGCATAATTAATGTAAAGCTCGAAGATGCAGCTGCTGCACTCGACGAGGTAGTGGTTGTAGGTTATGGTACTCAAAAGAAAAGCGACCTTACAGGGGGGATCAGTACCATATCATCCGATAAAATTAATAAAATACCGGCTGTCAGTTTAGGGCAACGTTTGCAAGGGCAAATTGCAGGCTTGAATGTAACCAGTATTAATAACAGGCCGGGAGAGGATGCCACTTTTACCGTACGGGGTGAGAAATCGCTTTCGGGAGGAAACAATCCGCTTATTATTCTCGATGGAATTCCTTTCAATGGAAATATTACCGAAGTAGACCAAAATAGTGTGGATAATATTTCGGTGTTGAGAGATGCTTCATCGGCAGCAATTTACGGATCGCGTGCAGCCAACGGAGTTATACTTATTACAACTAAAAAAGGAAAAGTGGGTAAGCCAACCGTTCGATACAATGCCTATGTAGGATTTCAACAAGCAGAATGGTTACCCGATCTTAGAAACGGAACAGAATATATTCAGATGTTGAAGGATTTCAGAAGAGATACGAACGACCCTAAATGGGATGATCCAAAGGCATGGTTGCAATTGTCGTTGGTCGATAACTTCGAAAATGGAAGAGAAACGGACTGGAAAGGCGAGTTGTTTAGAACAGCCCTTCAACAAGAACATCAATTGAGTTTATCGGGAGCAACCGATGCAACCAATTATTTTGTATCGCTTTCGTATTCCGATCAGGACGGTATCGTAAAATATACAGGATATAAAAAATATGCTGTCACCTCCAATATCAGTCAGAAAATAGGTAATTGGCTTAATATCGGTGCAAATATCCAATTATTGGAAAGAGACAGAGGCGGTAAATCTCCAAACTTCGGTTATGGTTTCAGAATGTCGCCTTATGGAGATGTGAGGGACGAAAATGGCAGGTACATACGTTACCCGATGAATCCCGAAACGATGTACTACAGTCCGTTTGCCGATCAGGATGCCATCGTGGACGATGTATCCAGAGCAGCATATACCAATGCTTTCTTAGATGTGAAGTTACCTGTAAAAGGGCTTACTTACCGTGCCAATTTCGGTTATTCGTACCGTCATAGAGACAGAGGCAGCTACTACGGATCTACTACGATGACGGGAGAACCTATCGGAGGGAGAGCAACCGTAAGAGATGATAGTGACGGTGACTGGACATGGGAAAACGTAGTTCGTTACGATAATAACTGGGGCAAGCATCATCTTGACCTGACCGGATTGTACAGTGCTCAAAAAACATATACCACTTATCACGAAACAGTTGCCGAGGGATTTTTATCGGATGCCAACGGGTATCATAATATAGAAACGGCACAAGGCAAGAAAACGATAGCCTCGACAAGAACCGAAACGGCTTTGTTGTCGTGGATGGGACGTGCCAATTATTCTTACGACCGACGTTACCTGCTTACTGTTACAGCTCGTAGAGACGGATATTCGGCTTTTGGCGATAACAACAAATGGGCTTTGTTCCCTTCGGTGGCAGGGGCTTGGGTGTTGAGCGAAGAATCGTTTTTTCAGGATTTGAATTGGAAGCAAGTCGAATTCCTAAAATTCAGATTGTCTTATGGGTCGAATGGAAATCAGGCGGTAAGTGCGTATCAAACAAAAACGAAACTGGCTCAGCGTGACTATATATATGGTAATGATGCTCTGTTTGCCGGAGGTTTGGTTGCAAACTTCACCAAAGGAAATCCCAATTTGAAATGGGAAACATCGTCTTCATTGAATGCCGGAATAGATTTCAACCTTTTCAATAATGTGCTTAGCGGCTCTTTTGACTATTACGATACACGAACAAAAGATTTGTTGATGAACAGAACCGTGCCTGTAATGAACGGGTATACGACTATGATGGATAATGTGGGTAAAACTAAAAACACAGGTTTCGATTTCACCCTGAATACTTTGAATATCAAAAACCAAAATTTCCAATGGAGTTCAACCTTTGTACTTTCGGGTAACTGGAGTAAAATATTGGAGTTGAAAGATTATGATCCGAAAACAGGAAAACCTCTCGATGATGTTACTAATAAATGGTTTATCGGTCAACCCATACGTGTTCATTATGACTATAAAGTGATAGGCATCTGGCAGGAAGACGAAAGGGAAGAAGCTGCCAAATACAAGGCAATACCGGGTGACGCCAAATTATATGATAAGGATAACAGCGGAACGATTACTGCCGACGACCGTGTGATTATAGGTTCTAAGTTGCCGGTCTGGACTGCTGGTCTTACCAATACATTCTCTTATAAGAACCTGTCGTTATCGGTATTCCTGAACGGAGTATTTGATGTGACGAAGGAAAACGAGACGGTTAAGTTCGAACGTCAGCTTTTTGCCAAGAATGTAAATTACATAAACGGTATAAATTACTGGACTCCTGAAAATCGATCTAATGAATATACCCGTCTGGGATATAATGAAACCAAGCATACGTTCTATACGAAAGCTTCTTTTGTGAGAATTCAGGATGTGAATCTTTCTTATCAGTTCCCCAAAGTAATAGCTAAAAAGATCGGATTGGAAGCATTGACCACTTATGTGAATGCACGTAATCTATATACGTTCTCGGGTGCGAAAAAATTCACGACCAATATCGAACAAGATAAATACAGTCTCGATTCTCCTGATATTGTTGTGAGAGTAGGAGATACTCCCAGATCGTCATATCCTAATCAGAGAGTATTTATTATAGGCGTAAATGTAACTTTTTAACGGTATTTAAACAGTAGTATATCATGAAAAAATATATATCAGGTATTTTATTAGCTCTTGTATTGTGCAGCTCTTGCAGCGAAAGCTTTCTGGATGAAAATCCTCAAAGTTTCGAAAGTGCCGAGCAAACCTACAAGACTACCAAAGGCTTCAATGCTGCACTCAATGGTTTGTTTGCTTACTCGAGGCTCGAGTTTGAAACGTGGAACGACAATATTGTTGCACAAGGGGCTTGTGCTTATGAAGTATTGCAGGGAGGTCTCGATATTTGTTACGTAAATAATGTGGACGGAACTTTGAAACCGTTCCAGTTATATACTTTCGATGCTACCAACAGTTATATCGCAAACAGATGGAAATGGGCATACGGTTTGATAACCAATGCCAATATGATGAATAATTATGCTGAAAAAACAGACGTGACATGGACTAAAGAAACAGATAAGATATTCTTTCAGGCTAATGCACGTTTTTTCAGAGCCTATGCTTATCGTTACCTCACCTATTTGTACGGTGATGTGCCTTGGGTAGATAAGGTAGAGGACAAATACAGACTCGATTTCGAAAGAACCCCGAAAGCCGAAGTCCTGAAAAAAATGATCGAAGATCTGGAGTTTGCAGCTAAAAATCTGCCCGAGAATCCCAATAGCGTAAAAGATGGTGAGTTGACCAAATGGGCGGCTCTGCATATGTTGAGTGAAATCTGCATTTTTGCAGGAGATTACAAGAAAGCCGAAACCGTAGCATTAGAGGTAATAAATTCATCGTATTACAAACTGATGGATACCCGCTTTGGTAAAGATGCCTCTAAACCGGGTGATGCGTTTGCAGATATGTTTCTCGAAAAAAATCAGAATCGTAAAGGTGGTAATCTGGAATCTATCTGGGTTGTTCAGGCAGAATATAATGTACAAGGTGGAAGCACTAATTATAATGACTGGACTCGCCGTGCATGGGTTCCCGGATATTACAATATTCCCGGATTTCAAATATCGCAAGCATATGGTGGAAGAGGTTTAGGACAAATACGCCCAATAGAATATGTATTTGACAGCTATGAGCCTCTGGATATGAGAAACTCGGCATATAATATCCGCAGGGAATTTTTCTATAATGACCCAAAGAATACTGGATTGTTTGGAAAGAAGCATACTATCACCGAGGATAATATGGATAGGGGACATGCTTTCCCCACAACAACTAAGTTTGATTATATGCCCGAAAATGCTCCGACTTACGAAGGCAACCAGAAGGATAAGATGAGATCGCGTCTGGCTGAAACATATCTTTTGTTAGCAGAAGCATATATTAAAGACAATCAGATCGATAAGGCTGCCGAGGCTATCAATAAAGTAAGAGCCAGAGCAGGAGCTACAGCAGTGAAGCAAGCGGATGTGAATATCGATTACCTTTTGGATGAAAGAGCGAGGGAGCTGCTGGGTGAAGAGATGAGGCGTTTCACCTTGGTGCGTACAGGTAAACTGGTGGAGAGAACCAAGAAGTACAACTCGAAATCGGCAGCAGCTATAAAAGATCATCATGTGTTGTGGCCTGTTCCACAAGGTGTGATTGATTCGAATTCGGGATTGAAATGGGAAAATAATCCCGGATACAATTGATTTGTAAGTAAAGATTGATGGGTTACCAATAGCAAATTTATTACTGCTAAATGCAGTTAAAGGAGCTGAGAGCACAGGATGTTAAATTCTGTGCCTTTCCTACATTGTACCTATTCGGACAAAATAAAAAGCAAAAAGAGCAAACCCAAAGCATGAGTTTGCTACTATGTTTGCACTTGATTTAGTTAACCTTTATTAAGTATAATCTATAATAATCATGAATGTAGTTGTAAATGTAACTTTCATTATACCTCAAATTTATCTCTTTAGATTTTGGAAGTTCTGTTTATTTGGCTCGCGCCTCGCATGTTAAATAGGATTCTGAAAAGATTCCATTTAAGCGGGTAACCGGATGAGGATACAGTAGTTTCTGGTACTTGGATGATCTCTGTTTTATACTGTTTTTTCCTTTTTTTATTGTCTTCCAACCTATGAAAAACCTGATCTGAATATTAAAATAAAAACAACCATTTTAAATCTATTATTAAATGAAACATTCCTTAAACAAAAACTATTTGAGAAAAGTATTCTCCGAAAGAATACTCTTTCTGCTGTTTTTAGGTTTTGTCTCTGTGGCTTCCATGCAGGCACAGATGACAATAACCGGAACGGTGACCGACTCTCAGAATGAGCCGATGACAGGTATTAGTGTTATTTTAAAAAATACAACCAAAGGTACCATTACCGATTTGGATGGAACATATTCAATTACCGTTCCCGATAACAAATCGGTATTAGTTTATTCATTTATCAGTTATAAAACAAAAGAAGTTGTGGTTGGCACACAACGGGTAATTAACATTAAACTAGAAGATGATGCTGCCGCATTGGATGAAGTAATCGTAGTAGGTTATGGAACTCAGAAGAAAGTAAACCTGACGGGTGCAGTAACGCAGGTCGATTCCAAAATATTTGAGACCCGACCCGTAACTTCTGTTGCAGGAGCATTGCAGGGAGCAATGGCAGGGGTAAATATTGCACCGAGCTCGGGTAACCCCAATGATGATATCAGTTTTAATGTTCGTGGAACTACTTCTATCAATGGCGGAGGCCCGCTTGTTTTGGTGGATGGAGTAGAGATGAACCTGAAGTTGATTAACCCTAATGATATAGAGAATGTTACTGTTCTGAAAGATGCCGCCGCCGCTTCTATATATGGGGTGAGAGCTGCTTTCGGAGTAATCTTGGTTACTACTAAAAAAGGTAAATCGGAGGGCTTGACAATAAATTACAATGGTAATTTTAGTCTTTCAAAAGCGACGATCCTTCCTGAGTTTGTAGATAACAGTTACGATCACGCTACCTTTGTAAACGGGTCGCTTCAACGGGAGAATATTTCTCCGATGTATAATGACGAGCAGATGACTGCTATTAAAGCCTATCGCGACAACCCGGGTTCGCCCAATTATTTTATCAACAAAGATGGAGCTTATGTAGCCAACGGCTATGTCGATTGGATGGATATGCTTATCAGAGATACAAATCCTAAACAACGTCACAATTTAAGTGTATCGGGAGGTAGCGGTAAAACTCGCTTCTTTGCTTCGGGCGGATATATAAGAGAAGAGGGTGTGTTAAGTATTAATCCTGATATTTTTCAACGTGTAAATACCCGATTGTCGGTAGAAAATCAAACATATGATTGGATGAAACTTGGTTTTAAAGTATTATTCAATGCATCGAATATGAATGAGCCTCATAAATACAAGGATGATATATGGCAACAAATAGTTTTCTCAAGTCCTATACGTCCTGTGATCTGGAATGGCGACCCTGCTTATCCTCAATATGATAAATTTACGGGTATGTATTTTGACGATCAGAATGCTATTCCTTTGCTCGAACTGGGAGGACGTAACAAATTGAAAGAAGAGGAAACAGTACTTTCTCCGAGTATTGACCTGAATCCGATCAAAGGGTGGAATATCCATGTCGATTTCAGTTACAGTAAATCGGGAAGTAATAAAACCTACCACCGCAAAAGGGTGGATATGATAACATCCAAATTTATCCCGACTACAGGAAATACAAATAATGATTCGTATCAGGTATTTAATTCGGATAAAGAATATTATTCATTCAATGCTTTTACCGATTATGAGAAAACATTTGCAAAGAAGCATTATTTCAAAGGAATGGTAGGTTATAATCAGGAACTGACATCGTATACAAGCACTACATCTACCCGTAAAAATCTGCTGTCTCAAGACCTGCCATCGTTAAGTCTGGGTACAGGCGAGCAAACTGTTGAGGAAACAGGTTATCAGTGGGCACTGAGAGGTGGTTTTGCACGTGTAAACTATAGCTACGACAATCGCTACCTTTTGGAACTGAACGGACGATACGACGGAACATCGCGTTTCCCTAAAGACGACAGATTTGTATTCCTACCCTCGTTCTCGGCTGCATGGAGATTGTCGGAAGAAAAATTCATGGATTTTTCGAAATCAATATTCGACAATATAAAAATAAGAGGTTCTTATGGTAAATTGGGTAATCAGTTACTTACATCGAGCTCTTGGGTTGGTAATACCAAATATTATCCGTACATACCTTTCTTATCGAATGGTTTAACAAATAACTATTTATTTGGGTCTGCTGTAGATATTCTGATGAATCCTGCCGGAATAACAACAAGGGATCTGACTTGGGAAGAAAGCAAAACTATAAATGGAGGTCTCGATTTAACGCTGTTTTCGTCTCGCTTGGATATGTCATTCGATGTCTATCGCCGTACTACTTCCCGAATGCTTATTTCGCAGGAATTCCCCGAAGTATTGGGTGCTTCTGCTCCTGTAGCCAACAGGGGAGAATTACAAACCAACGGTTGGGAATTGTCTGTAAAATGGAGAGATCGTATCGGAAAAGATTTTTCTTATGATTTAGGCATAATCCTGTTCGACTCTCAGGCGAAGATTACGCGTTATGATGGTCCGAAGGGTACTGTTGATAGTTATTATGTAGGAAAAAAGATAGGCGAGATATGGGGTTTCGAAACCGAAGGAATTTTTCAATCGGACGAAGAGGCTAAAGCACACCCTGTACCTAACTGGGGTAGCAACTGGACTGCGGGAGATATTAAATATAAGGATTTGAATGGAGACGAAAAAATAACTAAAGGAGCCAATACACTGGATGACTATGGCGACCTGAAAGTTATTGGTAACGAAACAGCCCGATACAATTACGGTCTAACTGCCGGTGCCTCGTACAAGGGAATATTCTTAAATATGTTTTTCCAAGGAGTAGGAAAACGCGATTTCTGGCCTTCAGCTCAAGCTTTCTGGCCGGTGTCAACCCAATACTTTAATACACAGAAATGGTTCTTCGAAGATTCATGGAGCGAAGATAATAGAGACGCTTATTTTGCCATTCCACGCGCTCGTAATACAAAAAATGAGCAAAAGCAGACACGCTATTTGCAGGATGGTTCGTACATACGTCTTAAGAACTTTACAGTAGGGTATGACTTACCTGCGTCTTGGATAAATAAAGTAAAACTGAGCAAAGCTCAAATCTACTTCAGTGGCGAAAATATGTGGGAGCATTCAAAAGTAAAAGGTCCTTATGATCCCGAATCAGCAGCCAAGAACGGCACTATGGCCTATCCTTTTCAAAGAACATATTCAATAGGAATCGATTTAACATTTTAAAGACTATGAAAAAGATATTTAAAAATTCAATATACGCTATAGGCTGTTTATTACTCTTCACAAATTGCAATGATGGTTTTTTGGAGAGAGAACCTACCCATGATTTGAATGATGTAAATTATTGGAGAACAGCCAATGACCTTAAAGTATACAACAATGGGGTTTACGATGCAGCAGGAGACAACGGGGTAAATGTATTTTACTTGGGTAATTCTAATAATGGGTACAATTCATCCATTTATAGTGCGATGTCGGTAGAATCGCAGAGCGATAATTTTGCCTCACTTGTGTCGGGACATACCGAGTATGTAAGGATAGCCGCCGGACAAGCAACTGTACCCGATAATGCAGGTCGTGGAGGATGGAAATGGGATTTCCTGCGCAGATGCAATGTGTTTCTTCAAAATTATCAGAGAGCAAACATAGATGCCGGTGTGAGAAGAAATTATGCAGGAGAGGTTTACTTCTTCAGGTCGTGGTTCTATCTCGATAAAGTCCAAATGTATGGAAACGTACCCTTAATTATGAGACCTTTGGATGAGTCGTCTCCCGAATTGTACGAAAAGCAAACCGATCGGAAGATAGTAATGGATACCGTATTGGCGGATATAAATAAAGCAATTGATTATTTGCCTGAAACGTGGGCTGCCGATCATCCCGATAGAGTAACAAAATTAACGGCTTTAGCTCTCAAATCGAGAATCTGCCTGTATGAAGGTACATTCAGAAAGTATCATAATATACCTGATGCCGATAAATTTCTTAAAGAAGCTGTGGATGCCGCCGACCGTTTGATTAAAACAGGAAAGTACAGGATATACAACACCGGAAATCCGGCTTCGGATTACCATACGCTATTTACGAGCGAAGACCTCAAAACCAATCCCGAATGTATAATGCCTCGCGTATATGCTACTCCGGGTATGGGGCATCGCATAAGTGGCTATATTGTAACACAGGCGGCAGGTGCGACCAAAGATCTGGTAGATGATTTTCTGTGTATCGAACCCGATGGTACTGCCAAGCCGATTGCTTTAAGTTCGGTTTTTAAAAATGATGCTATTGAAGATATCTTTAAGAATAGAGATCCACGTTTGGCTCAGACGATATTGAACCCTTTGGATGCAGAAAGGATTTTTCATAAAAAAGGAGAATATCCAAATCTCATTGGAATGGGAGGTTCGTGGGAGTCTACAACCGGTTATCATTTTATTAAAAACTATGACTATACCGATGATTTAAGAGGTCAGAATAATGAGATAAATGATTTTCCTATCATTCGTTATGCCGAAGTATTATTGAATTATGCCGAAGCAAAAGCCGAATTGGGTACAATTACCCTAGCCGATCTGAATATAAGTATCAATCAATTGAGAGATAGGGCAGGAGTTCCCCATTTAGATTTGAATCCTCCGATGGATCCAAAATATTCGGGAGAAGGCATATCGGCTCTTTTGGTTGAAATAAGGAGAGAAAGACGTGTCGAGTTATCGTTCGAAAACTTCCGATATCAGGATTTGATGAGATGGAAAAAAGGCAGCTATCTCGCTAAACCCGTTCTTGGTATGAGACTCGAAGATAAAGATCGGGAAGAGGGCGGACGTTATGCGAAAACAAAGGCGAAGACGGTAACCGTCAATGGGCAAAAATTTATTGATGCTTATGCGGGAACCTCTTATGCCAGCGACAAAAGAGTATTTAAAGAAGCTCAACATTATTGGCATCCGCTTCCTATCAATGTAATAGCAAAGAATCCGAATCTGGATCAAAATCCGGGTTGGAAATGAGTAAACTCTAAGAATATGGAAAGCTGCAAGAAGAGGCAGCTTTCTGTATTTTTTACAATCTGTAATCACTTAGTACTATTTATGCGAATCAATAGTTGGATTATATAAAACGCTCTTTTTTTCTGACGCACCCTATCGGGTTTGTCTTTCATTTTGCCTTGATGCAAAACGAAACAAAAGATCAAGACTGTGCCTTTTGCCCGACCCGATTCGTGATCTGAAAGCGGAAACAAAAAAATACGTTTGACACTGATTTCTTTTTGTTTTTTACGCTTTCCTCCCACATCGGGTGCCCCGTGCAACCGCCAAGGTCGGAGAGCCTGACGGGCGTAAGCAAAGCCGACGTTTACTTCGGGGGTGAGGTATCCGTTCAACGAAGCAGTCGAAAAGAATAAAATACAAAGAGTCCGACAGGACGGCTTATTTTATTCCGACAGCAAGTTGCTAACGGATCACACCCGTAAGTGGTCGGCAAAAGACTTTTTGGTTCCTTTTGCGGCTTTGGGCAAAAGGAACACAAGCAATCTTTGATTGCGCGTAGTATAAATAACTTAAATGAGCGTTTATTACAGCCTATTCAAATACAGATTGGCATTATTTAATAAACTGTTCTGTGACCATAAAAAGCGAAAGAAGCAAAAAAAAAGATAGAAAGGGCAAAACCCAAAGAACAAACAATCCGTAGGTTTGCAGTGGAGATAAGTACAGGCGACCTTTCTCTATACTATGTGAGCTGAAAGAGGTGATTCTCGGGTCAGACCTATTCCAAATAAAATGATGAATCTGATTATGAAAAAAACACGATATCTTATTTTAATGCTCATATATCTATTAGCTTCGTTTTGTTCTGCTTATTCGCAGGAAAAGCGCGCTGAAATCGAATGGTTCTCTGATGCCAAACTGGGCTTATTTATCCATTGGGGATTATATTCTCAGGCAGCAGGAGAATGGAAGGGGAAACCTACAAAAGGAGGAGAGCATTTTATGTTGTATGAACGTATTCCGATCAAAGAATACGAATTGATAGCCAATGATTTTAATCCTGTCGGTTTTGATGCTGCCCAATGGGTAAAAACAGCGAAAGACGCAGGCATGAAATATGTTATAATAACAGCCAAACATCACGACGGCTTTGCGATGTACGATTCGCAGAGCAGCGACTATACTATTATCAAAAGGACAGCTTTTAAGCGTGATCCGATTAAAGAATTGGCAGATGTGTGTAAAAAGGAAGGTCTCAGGTTTGGTTTCTATTACTCTTTAGGGAGAGACTGGCACGACCCCGATGTACCTACCAACTGGCCTCAAAAAGCAGGGCGCAGTAATACATGGGATTATCCTGATGAAGATGCAAAAAATCTTCCTGCCTATATCGAATGTAAGGTAAAACCTCAATTGAGGGAGTTGTTGACAAATTATGGTACCATAGCAATGGTTTGGTTTGATACACCCGAATTGGTGACCAAACAGCAAAGTACCGAAATCAGAGAACTGATACTTTCCTTACAACCCGATTGTCTTATAAATAGCCGTATCGGAAACGGTTTAGGCGATTACAGCATTATAGAGCAAACATTGATGGCTGAAATAAAACGCACACCTTGGGAAGCTTGTCTGACAATGGGGCGTAATTGGTCTTATAATAAATTTGATACCCTATATAAAAGTCCCGAAGCAACTATACGCAATTTTGTAGATATAGTAAGCAAAGGAGGTAATTTGCTCCTTAATGTAGGACCTACAGGAGAGGGTATATTTCCGCCAAGAAGTACGGAAACTTTTAACGGCTTGCACGATTGGCTGAAGGTAAACGGCGAAGCTATTTACGGTACCCGTCCGTGGAAAGTGTATGGAGAAAATCTGATAGAAGGTACAACAGAAGATGCCTCACAATTATCTTTTCACGATGCAGAATTTGACGGAACACCAAAAGTTAATGTTCCTGATCTGCGTTTTACTTCCAAAGGCAATGTCGTGTACGTTTTTGCAAGAAGTATTATTGATAACAAATTTGTGATAAACTCGATTTCGAAAGAGGATAAAATAAATAAAATCACATTATTAGGCAGTAAGAAGAATGTCAAATGGAAATATTTTGAAAGCGGATTACAGATAGATATGCCATTATTGGATACAAATCAGATACCTGTTTATGTACTAAAAGTAGAATTAAAATAAAACAGAGGTTTTTTAGATGGAGATCAGCAAAAGTTGAGAACTGTCTTGTCAACTTTAAAAAGAAGCTTACAAGATATACAAAGTATGTAAGAGCAGTAGAAGTAAATAAGCAAAAACAGCTTTTTGATAGATTTTTTTGTGTTGCTTAGTTCTCTTT
Source organism: Indolivaga alginatilytica (assembly GCF_003201355.1). Classification (GTDB taxonomy): domain Bacteria; phylum Bacteroidota; class Bacteroidia; order Bacteroidales; family Dysgonomonadaceae; genus Dysgonomonas_A; species Dysgonomonas_A alginatilytica. Next base: position 428,134 of record NZ_QICL01000001.1, on the reverse strand, counting down.
TCAGCTTTTTTTATTTAAGTAGCTTCTTTCGATCAAAAAAAATGTGATTATGACAGAAAAAGAGCTGTCAACATAATTCATATTCCAATATTATTTGATAACTATGCATAACGAATTTATGTAGCAAAATATTTATGGTTATATGAATTTGTGAAACAAGCTTTAGTTATTACAAGTAAGAATTAGATTAGATCGCTGATCTTAAAAATAGAGAAAATAAGGAGATATTTCGCATTTGAATATTCTCCTTATTTTTATCAAACCTTAAATATTCACTATAAGCAATAAAGTCATGTACGGAAAATTTCAAGCATTTTTACAAAACGAATTGACGTCGATCGAGGAACAAGGATTATTTAAAAATGAAAGAATTATTACATCTGCTCAGAGTGCCCGTATAAAGGTGCAATCGGGGCAAGAGGTTCTTAATTTTTGTGCGAACAACTATCTGGGCTTATCCGATAATCAGGAGCTGATTGATGCAGCCAAAGAGGCATTGGATAAACGAGGATTCGGGATGTCGTCGGTACGTTTTATCTGTGGTACTCAGGATATTCATAAAGAACTGGAGCAGAAAATAGCCAACTTTTTCGGAACAGAAGATTCAATTCTGTATGCGGCCTGTTTCGATGCCAACGGTGGTGTGTTTGAACCCCTGCTTGGCGAAGAAGATGCCATCATCTCCGATGCTCTCAATCATGCATCCATTATCGACGGTGTACGTCTTTGTAAAGCAAAGAGATACCGATATGCCAATGCAAATATGGCAGAGCTGGAAGAATGCCTTAAACAATCGCAGGCACAACGTTTCCGTATAATAGTTACCGATGGTGTTTTTTCGATGGATGGTAACGTAGCTCCAATGGATAAAATTATGGAGCTTGCCAACAAATACGAAGCTTTGGTAATGATAGACGAAAGCCATTCGGCAGGAGTAGTCGGCAAAACAGGTCGTGGAGTAACCGAACTGTATAACTGTAAAGGACAAGCCGATATTATAACCGGTACATTAGGTAAAGCATTTGGTGGAGCTATCGGTGGTTTTACAACGGGTAAGAAAGAAATAATCAGCATGTTGCGTCAACGCTCACGCCCCTATTTATTTTCGAACTCTATCCCTCCGATGATTGCAGGTGCAGGTATCCGTATGTTCGAAATGATGGACGAAAGTAACGACCGTCAGGACAAGCTTCATGCCAATGTCGACTATTTTGTTTCTGAAATGAAAGCTGCAGGCTTCGATATAAAACCGACTCAGTCTGCTATTTGTGCAGTAATGTTATACGATGCCAAACTTTCGCAACAGGTAGCCGCCAAACTTTTGGATGAAGGTATCTATGTTACAGGATTTTATTATCCCGTTGTGCCTAAGGGAGAAGCACGTATACGGGTTCAACTATCGGCAGCACACGAAAGAGAGCATCTCGAAAAGTGTATTGCCGCATTTACTAAAGTAGGTAAAGAACTTGGAGTGATTGGTTAATGGTCAACAGTCAACAGGTTGCGAATATACAAATCTTATAAGCCAGTAACTCGTAACTGAAAACTATTTACTGCTGACTGATAACTGTTTACTGATAACTGATATTACTTTAATTAACTATGAAAAAAATACTTTTTACGGGTTGCGGAGGACAAATCGGTTCTGAACTAACTCTTGCATTTCGCAAAATATATGGTAACGACAATGTTATTGCTTCTGACTTGTCTACTAAAGTGTGTCCCGATTTATTGAATAGCGGACCCTTTGTTCAGTTGGATGTATTAGATACTCGATTATTAGCCGAAACAATCGATAAATACGAAATTGACGGTATTGTACACTTGGCAGCAATACTATCGGCAGTGGGCGAAAAAAATCCACAACTGGCTTGGAATGTCAATATCAACGGAACAGTAAATGTGTTTGAAGTTGCAAGAGCAAAAAAGATAAAACAAGTACTTGTTCCCAGTTCTATTGCTGCCTTCGGACCCGATACACCCCGTGTGATGACTCCTCAGAGCACGATCCTTCACCCTACTACCATGTATGGGGTTACTAAAGTGGCTCTTGAGTTGCTTGGAGATTATTATAACCTTAAATACGACATGGATATCAGAGGGTTGAGGTATCCCGGAGTAATAAGTCACAAAACACAACCCGGAGGAGGTACTACCGATTATGCAGTAGCTATTTATTTCGATGCAGTGAAGAAGGGGGCGTATGAGTGCTTCTTGAGAGAGGACACCATGTTGCCTATGATTTATATGCCCGATTGCCTGAAGGCAACTATCGAATTGTTTCAAGCAGATAAATCACGCTTGCAAAATGCAACGGGATACAATTTGGCGGCATTCAGCGTAACACCTAAAGAGATGGTTGAGTCGATACAAAAAGTGATTCCCGATTTTAAGATATCTTATGCACCCGATTATCGTCAGGAAATAGCCGATTCGTGGCCTGATAGTATTGATGATAAAGAGGCACGGGCTGAATGGGATTGGAAACCCGATTATGACTTGGATGCCATGACTTTGGATATTATAAAAGAAATCCGACTAAAGTAAGGTTTAAAATATGGATAAAAAAGAAGAGTATACCTAAATAATAGGGTGTACTTTTCTTTTTTTTATACTAACCCTTTTATAACAGAATCTGTTAGTATATCTTTGTCGGTATTCGATCTGTCTTAATTTAAAATTAATAAAAGAATGGAAGTTATTTATTTCTTCTCTATTTTTTTATTTTAAATAAGGATAAACATCAAATGAATTGTTATATACTTATAAGAGGTCGAATTATACTTGTTAATATATAAAAGAGGTTTGAGACTTAATTAAAAACAGATGAATCAGATTGCTATAAAATCAATAATCTTCTCAGTTTTATTCCTGTTGGGGAATAATCTGTTATTTGCTCAGGTAACTATAGGCTCGGATAAGTTGGCTGCCCCGGGATCTCTGTTGCAACTAAAAGAGTTTGAGACAGATGATGAACGATCGGATGGAAAAACCACCTCTACCAGAGGCGTGGCAATGCCGCGTGTTCTACTCAGATCAGTTGATGGAGACTTAGCTCAGAGTCTTGGATTCGATAAAGGAATATTGGATAAAAAAGCTCATATCGGGCTAACGGTATATAATGCAAGTGATCTTTGTGCTTCTATTGTTGCAGGAATCTATGTGTGGGATGGCGATGTGTGGGAATATTTGGGAGGAACTACAGAGAGAGTAGATCGGTCATCGTTTAATACGGTGACAGGGATTCTTTCCGATTTTGAAGGAAATAAATATACTACGCAAGTGTTTGGTACAAAGCGTTGGATGACTCAAAATTTACGTGCCATTCGCAAAGCTGATGGTAGCTGTATAGACCCTGTGGACGGCGTGCGTTTCAATCCGGCAAAGAACGGTACTGTAATGCCTCTAGCTCAGGTCAGAGTATTTGGGGTAATGCCTTCGGGAAATGTAACTTATACAGAGAATAGTATAGTGAAAACTATGACCAATGAGGCTTTTGTTTCCATATTCGGTTTGTTCTATACCTGGAATCAGGCAATGGTAGCTTGCCCTAAAGGGTGGCACTTAGCCTCAGTACAAGATTGGACGGATTTGACAACAACATTGGGTATAACAGACCTTGGTGCCAAATTACGGGGAAATGTAGGAGCTACTTATAAAACGACCGATAGTGGAGTTGCTTATAAATGGGGGCAGAATGATCCGGTTGTTACGATTTCGGGTTTTAATATTCTTCCTGCTGGATGGGTACGTGAGGATGGGCTCAATGCAGTTGCTTTTTCTACTTCTGCTTATTTGTGGACGTCTGCCCCTGCTGGTGCATATCGGTATTTAAGTTTTAGTGGATCTACTTTTTCGACCTTTGGTAGCGGTAATTTAAATTTCCGTTTTTCGGTACGTTGTGTACAAGACCAATATACTGTTTCTCCATGATAAATACCTGGAAGCCTTAGTTTGAAATCCGGTTTCTTAGAGTTAGCCTAATCTTATTTTTTATTATCTAAGCACATGAGAAAGTATCTTTTATTTCAGATATTCTTCTTACATATATTACTAATGATATGCCCCTTTTCGGTAAGTGGCAAAAATGATTATCGATTCAGGACATTCTCTCCCGAAGGCGGTTTTTATTATGACGGCATAAAATCAATACAACAGGATAGAAATGGTTTTATATGGATACTGATGGACAACGATTTGTATCGTTTCGATGGCTATCAATATAAACGTTACTATACCTATTTCAAAGATCTGGATATATCGAGTCGCTGGCTTTTTAATGTTATGGCTACCGATGCTTCGGGGCGATTGCTGGTTGCTACCAATAACGGGTTGTACCGGTATAACAACACATCCGATTCTTTTACCTTATTACTCGATGAGAATATTTTGAAGGTGAACGTAGATGTTCATGACAATATCTGGGTAAACAGAGAAGGTCTGGTGCTGATGTTTGATGCCCGGACGAAAAAATGGGAGACAATAAACTACAACGGTAAACCTTTATTACGGATTAATTCTTATGATGGGGATCGATCGTCTTGGTTCTTATCATCTGTTGTGGGTGAAATATACGAGTATAACTACTCATCAAAAGAAGTAAAACATGTATTTTCTTTTCCGTCTGCTGCATATATACAAATGATTCGCAGAGAAGGAGATAAATTGTGGATACTGATTTCCGATCAGGGACTCTATCAGATTGATATTCGTACATGGCATGTAGAAAAGCACTTCGATTTTTTTTATCAGCAGGATAATGAACATATTCTGGCAAAGATGTTCCTCATAGATAAAAACGGACAGATATGGATCGGTACCCAGAGAGGTCTGTATATTCTCGATCCCGAAACTAAAAAACATTCACTCTATCAACATTCCAAGTCGGAGCCTTTCAGTTTACCCGATAATTCGATCTGGACAATTACCGAAGATAGCCAGCGAAATCTATGGATCGGTACTTACTCGGGAGGGTTGTCTTATGTCAATCTGGATGAAAAAGTAAACTTTAAAAGCTATGCCGCCGTTCCCGGACAATTAAACCATAATTTAGTAAGCGGTTTTGCCGAAGATGCTAAGTATCTGTGGATTGCAACGGAAGGAGGGGGAGTGAACCGTATGGATAAACAGACCGAGCAATTTACTTATTATAGAAAAGGTTCAGCAGCAAATAACCTTTCGTATGATAATGTAAAATCGCTGGTGATGGCACCCGATCATAATCTATGGATTTCTATGTTCAGGGGAGGATTGGACTGTTATGATGTACAAGCCAACCGTTTTACTCATTTCAAGAAAGAAAAGGATAACAATAACAGCCTTTTGTCAAACGATTTTCGTAAAATAGTGCTTGAAGCCGATTCGGGTCTATGGGTTGCCTATCAGATGAATAAACTTGTAGTCTCTTTCTTCTCGTTTAAGGAGAAAGCGTTTACCCATTATTATTTTGACGAGGCGGACAGTAATTACTACATATACGATATATGTAAAGATTCACAGGGCAATCTGTGGATTATTACACATAAAAAAGTATATCGGATGGATGTAGATACTCATGCGATCACCGAAGTTACTTTAAAGGAATCTTTTTATCCCAATGCTCAGACAGTCTGTGCCGACAACCACAATAATATATGGATAGGTACAATCGGGAACGGACTTATAAAATACGACACGAAGACCTTGTCATTTAATATTTATGATGATATTTTGAAATTTAATGCTTCCTCCATTTACAGTATCTGTGCCGATGACGAAAACAACATGTGGATGGGTACCGACAATGGATTGTTCAGGTATAATCCTGCGGATGGCAGGTTTCTACGGTTCGATAAGAAAGATGGTGTACAGGGGCAGGTTTATTATCCGTTATCGTCGTTCAAAAGCAAAGACGGCAGTTTGTATTTCGGAGGGTCAAATGGATTTAGCCGGATCAACCCCCAAGAAATATCGTCCAATACATTCAAGCCGAGAGTGATTATTTCTGATTTTCTGGTGAATAATATCTCAGTAAAGCCCAATTTGGATGAAGGTTCGGATCAGGACACAACAGATGCGTTTCCCGATGAAATAGTACTTGATTATACTCAGGTCAATTTCGGATTTAAGTTTTCGTCCGATAACTACCTGATACCCGAGAAAAATCGTTTCAGATTCCGCCTCAAAGGCTATGACGATCGGTGGATTGAAGTAGATGCTTCGAGCCGCACCGCCTTTTATTCTAAAGTTCCTGCCGGCGAATATACGTTTGAAGTAATGACTGCCAATAACGATGGACTTTGGAATGAAACACCCACTATAATTAAAATAAAACGACTGCCTGCACCTTGGCTCAGCTGGTGGGCATACGTCCTTTATTTTATACTGTTGTCTGGTATAACATGTGTAGTATTACGTTATTATAATCAGCAGAAGAAGCTTAAACTGCAAATTTACCTCGATGAGGTAGATAAAAATAATAAAGAAGAGATTCATCAATCGCAACTCCGTTTCTTTACCAATATATCGCACGATTTCAGGACACCTTTGTCTCTGATATTAGCCGCTTTGGAAAAATTGAGAATGGAGGGTTTGAAAGAATATTACTATCATTTACTGAACAATAATGCCCAACGGTTATTGAATCTGGTAAATGAGTTAATGGATTTCAGAACCGTAGAAAACGGAAAGATGAAACTGCATATTCAATCGGTTGGCCTTACTACATTTATTAAAGAGCTGGCTTTTGATTTTGAGGATTATGCCCGACAACGCCATATTAAATTTGATGTACTCATCGATCCCCGGATTGTTCCGACCGTATATGGAGACCGGCAGGTGATGGAAAAAATAATAATGAATTTGTTGAATAATGCTTTTAAGTATACAAAAGATGGCGGCTGTGTACGCCTCGAAGTATACTCGTCTCCAAGCAATTTCAAATCGGTATATCCGGATAGCTTTACGATAAGTAGTAACGGAGAATTCAGGAATTCATACGCTATTGTTGTTCGCGATTCGGGTATCGGCATTTCTAAAGACTCCATCGAAAGTGTTTTCGAACGCTTCTATAAAGTGAAAACTGTCAATTTCGATGCACATCTGGGTACAGGTATAGGTCTGGCTTTGGTGAAGAGTCTGGTCTTGCTGCATAAAGGTTCGATCAGTATCTACAGTGAAAGGGAAAAAGGAACGGATATGGTCGTTTGTTTTCCTTTCGATATTGACAGCTATGAGGGATGTGAATTTATAGAGCGTGAGTCAGAGGTTGATAATACGGCAACAGCACCCATTTACAAGGAAGGGGAGAGTTCGGAAACCCCCGATTACATTACAACTAATGAGGAGGATGTACTTCTACGTGACAAAAAGAGAATATTAATTGTAGAAGACAATGATGATCTGCGTAACCTTATTGCAGAATCGTTATTCCCTTATTATGAAGTAGTGCAGGCTGCTAACGGCTTAATAGCCTTTAATATGCTCGAAAATATGGAGATCGATCTGGTAGTCAGTGATATAATGATGCCGCAAATGGATGGGATAACCTTGTGCCGGAAAGTAAAGGAGGACATGAACATATCTCACATTCCCTTTGTCTTGCTGACAGCCAAAACCGGTTTGGAAAGCAAAATAGAAGGGGCAGACTCGGGAGCGGATACTTATTTCGAAAAACCCGTCGATTTTAATTTATTGAGGCTTACTATTCAGAATATACTGAAGCGTCAGCAGCAGCTCAAAGAATATTATGCCAAAAATTACTTTGTAGACAGTTCCGAGCTATCTACAAATCAGCAGGATAATAAATTCTTAAAGCGATTTGTCGAAATACTCGATCAGAAAATAGACCAACCCGAGATGGACGTCAATTATATAGCTTCGGAACTCTCGATGAGCCGCAGTAAGCTCTATACAAAGGTGAAGAGCATGACAGATAAATCGATTGTCGAATTTATATTAAGCTATCGTCTTCGCAAAGCAGCCCGCCTGATTGTGGAAGAAGATATTTCGATGCGTGATGTAATGGAACAGATCGGAATCGAAAGCCAGTCTTATTTTACACGTGCATTTAAAAAAGAATTTGGCGATACACCTACAGCTTTCGCCGCTAAGCATAAAAAAGGTAAAAGTGAGTAAATAAACACGTTTTTGGATGCTATAAATCAAATAAAGCAAAATAAAAACGAGATAGAGCAAGTCAAAGCAGACAGGAAGGAATACTTTTGCTATACATCTTTAGCAAATAATTTATCAAAAGATGGTTTGGTTAATAATTATCGGACCTCTTTTATTCCAGCATATCTACTATGAAAATAAACACTATCGTTTGCCTGATAATGGCATGCTCAATTATTAACCTTAGTTCTGAATGCAAGGCACAATCAATTACCGAAATGCCTGACAGGCAGACTTTACAAACTACACTTGATAAAGTTGCTGATTGGCAATTGAATCATTTTAATTACTCAAAGGCAGGTAGCGCAAGCTACCTGCATGATTTTGGGATAGATTCGTGGACCAATGCTACCCTCTATCTCGGTATGGCGGAGTGGGCGGCAGTGTCGGATAATGGCACGAAATATTATCAATGGCTCACGAAGATTGGTGATGATAACAATTGGCAGATACCTTCTAATTTCAAGGATATACCCAGATATGGCTTGTATCATGCCGATGAACTGTGTATCGGGCAATTCTACCTGAATATGTATAGTGTATTCAAGAAAAAGGAGATGATGGAGTCTGCTTTGAATCGTGCAAACTGGATTATGGCAAACCCTCCGAGTTCGGATCTTGCAAATGGCACCAAGCCGGGGTGGACGTGGTGCGATGCCTTGTTTATGGCTCCGCCTGTATATGCACAATTGTCTCAATTGACAGGCAATAAAGATTATCCCGAATTTATGGATCAGCAATTTAAGCTTACCTATAATTATCTGTACGATAAAGAATACAAATTGTTTTTCAGAGACAATCGCTTTTTTGAGAAAAGAGAAGCCAATGGAAAAAAGGTATTCTGGGGAAGAGGTAACGGATGGGTTGTAGCCGGATTGGTTAATATCCTAAAGACCTTACCTGTAGATTCAAAGTTCAGGCCTTTTTATGAAAATCTTTTCTCCGAAATGGTTGGTGCATTGGTCGGTTTACAATCCGAAAGTGGATTCTGGCATGCAAGTTTGCTTGATCCGAACGAATACCCCTCGCCCGAAACCAGTGCTACAGCTCTTATAGCCTATGCTTTGGCATATGGTATCAATACAGATTTATTAAATAAAGACCAATACTTCCCCTCTTTAAATAAAGCATGGAAGGCTCTCAATTCGGCAATAGCTGAGGACGGTAAGTTAGGCTGGGTACAGCCTATAGGTGCTGATCCAAAACAAGTAACCGAAGACATGACTGCTGTTTACGGGGTAGGAGCTTTACTTCTGGCAGGAACGGAAATTTATAAATTAAATCTGTAAAAGTCAGAAAATGTAATACCTATGATGAAATAAAGTAGATAAACAAAAAAGATACATACTATGAAACGATTAACCGGTTTACTTCTAATCCTGTCCATTGTGATGGGAATAACGGCAAGGGATGTCAAGACTTTTAACGATAGTTGGTCATTCAAGAAAGGTCCTTTTCCCACAGATCCTATACTTTTTCAATCGGGCTTTGACCAAAGGTGGCAGGAGGTAACCATTCCCCATACATGGAATGCCACGGATATGCAGAATGACAAGGATAACTTTTATGCGGGTGAAGCCTTCTACAAGAAGACGTACAGACCCGATGCTTCATTGAGCGATAAACGTGTCTTTCTTAATTTCGAAGGCGTGTCTACCGTAATGGAGTTGTATGTAAACGGTGTCTTTGCAGGCAATCATAAAGGAGGCTATTCCGCATTTACGATTGAAATCACAAAACTACTGAAGTTTGGAGAGAATAACGAGTTATTGGTGAAGGTAGACAATACCCCTCGTCCCGATATTGTACCGGTTAACAATACCCTGTTTGCTGTATATGGAGGTATTTATCGCCCGGTGCATCTTATTGTAACCGAAAAAGTAAATATTACCGTAACCGATTATGCTTCGCCCGGTATTTATATCACACAAAAAAATGTGACAGGCAAATCGGCAGATGTAGATGTGGAAATCAAGGTGGAAAACAAGAATGTCGATGCCAGAAATATACTTCTGCAAACCACGATCTATGATATGGAAGGTAATTTGAAGTTAAAGAAGGAAGCAAACGTAAATGTATTGCCGCAAGGCAGGCAGTTCTTTACACAGAGCTTTACAATTGTAAAACCTCATTTATGGCAAGGTCTGGAAGACCCTTACCTGTATAAAGTGGTAACCCGTATTATTTTGGACGGATCGGTTATCGATGAAGTTATTCAGCCTTTAGGGTTGAGGCATTTCGAGTTGAAAGCTGCGGATGGGATGTATCTCAATGGTAAAAAAGTACCTATGTATGGCGTTTGTCGCCATCAGGACTGGTGGCAGTTGGGCAGTGCATTAACCAATGAACAGCACGATACAGACTTGGCTATGATAAAAGAAACAGGTGCAACAACCATTCGTTTGGCACACTATCAGCAATCGGAATATTTTTATTCGAAATGCGATAGTATAGGTTTTATGATTTGGGCCGAAATTCCTTTTGTAAACAGAGTCTCCACCAAAGAAGCCGATAATGCCAAACAACAAATGACAGAGCTTATCCGCCAGAATTACAATCATCCCTCCATTTATACTTGGGGAGTACACAACGAAGTATATACACCTATCAATTATACGGCTTCATTAACTGCCGAATTACACGATTTGGCAAAGTCGGAAGACCCTTACAGATATACCGTGTCGGTAAACGGTTATGGCGATCCGGGGCATGGTGTCAATATGAATGCTGATATACAGGGTATCAACCGTTATTTCGGGTGGTACGAGAAGACAATTCAGGATATGGAACCCTGGATTGAAGGAATGGAGAAAAATTATCCCGGATATAAAATAATGTTAGCAGAATATGGAACGGAAGCCAATATCTATCATCAGGATGAGGTGGTAGGCGATGTGGGCGATTGTTGCGGATTCGACAAACGTTACAACGAAACATTTGCAACACGCTTCCACGAGATTCAGTGGGGGTATATTGCCAAGCATCCTTATTTACTGGCTTCATACCTATGGAATACATTCGATTTTGCTACACCTGCCACTTCGCAAGGTGGTGTTGAAGCCCGTAACATGAAGGGGCTGGTAACTTTCGACCGTAAGCTGAAAAAAGACCCTTTCTATTGGTACAAGGCCAATTGGAGCAAAGAGCCTGTCTTGTATCTTACGCAAAGAAGAGCAACCGAAAGAGAGAATAAAATAACCCCTGTTACTGTTTATTCCAATATTGGTATACCCCAGTTATTTGTAAATGGGGTTGAAGTTAAAAAATACACGAAGGGTACAACGGATGTTCATTATATTTTCGAAAATGTAGAACTCAAAGAAGGCGTAAATAACATCGAAGTAAAAGCTTTAAGCAAGGGGACGATTTACGAGGATAAAATCCTTTGGAATTATGCAGGGGGCGAAAATAAAGGACTGAATAAAGATAAACCTAAGGTAAATAAAAACGAGCATATCGGATTATAAGATAGTCAACAGTTAACAATCAGCAGTCAACAATGTGCGAGTCGATTAATATCCGATAATTGTTAACTGATAATCGATAACAGTGAAAGTATTCCTTTTTTTAAGTTAGAATTTATGAAAAAAATAGTATTTTTGATTATTCTTGTATTAAATATTGTATTTGCACAAAGTTTTGCCCAAACTAAAAGATCATCAATACCGTTACAACACGGAGCTCATCGTTTAGGAAAGCGAACAGATGCCGAAATGCAAAAGTGGAGAGAGCATGGCTTAGGTCAGTTTATTCACTGGGGAGTTTATGCCATAGCAGGAGGTCATTGGCAAGGCAAGTATTATCCGGGGGCGGCCGAATGGATTCGTTCGTGGGAAGAAATGCCTAAAGATGCTTATGATAATCTCTATAAAGAGTTTAACCCGACCGACTTCGACGCAAAGCAATGGGCAAAACAAGCCAAATATATGGGTGCCAAGTACATGATCATTACGACAAAACATCATGATGGATTTTGTATCTGGCCAAGTAAATATACCGATTATACAATAAAAAATACGCCGTATAAGAAAGATCTCCTGAGAGAGATTGTAGATGCTTATGATAAAGAAGGTATTGATGTATATCTGTATTTTTCGATTATCGACTGGCACGAAAAAGGATATAGGAGTGCAATACCCGAAACGGCTGAGGAAAAAGTTGCTTATGAAGAATTTAAGCAGTTTACACGCAATCAGTTGATAGAGTTGCTGACTGATTATCCTACGGCAAAGGGACTCTGGTTTGATGGAACATGGGATAAAGCTTGGATAGAGCAGGTTCAATTTGCCGACGATCTTGAAAAAGAGATGAGGGCAATGCGTCCCGGACTAATAATAGGAAGCCGTTTCAGAGCGGATGAAAACGGAAAAAGACACTTCGATTCGAACGGTGATCTGATGGGAGATTATGAACAAGGGTGGGAACGTGATCTGCCCAATTCTATTGCCGATGTAAACGGTAACGATTGGGATTGTGTGATGACTATACCCGAAAACCAATGGGGATACCATTCGGAATGGAGAGGTTATGTGAAAACTTCGTTCGATTTGATTGACATGCTTGTACGATCCGTTTCGATGGATGGTAATTTTGTCTTGAATTTCGGACCCGACGGGAAAGGAAATATACGACCCGAGGAAACTAAGCTGGCGAAAGAAATAGGAGATTGGATGAAGATAAACAGCGAAGCCATTTATGGGTGTTCGTATGTCAATCTGAAAAAGCAAGGCTGGGGATATTTCACCCGAAAGGATAATAAAATATATCTGACTGTTTTTAATCGCCCTATTAATAATATGTTGAATCTGGAGATAGCGAAAGGCGGGGTAAAACCTGTTAAAGCGTATTTTCTATCCGATAAAAAAGGTGTTGATATTGTAAACGCAGGACGTAACAAACAAAACAGCAGCCTGTATAATCTAGTTATACCTGCCGATTTTATATCGGGGCAACCTTTTGTTATCGTATTGGAGATTTCGCAAAGTGATGACGATAAAGATACCTATCAACAGGCAATAACCTGATTTGATAATAAATAACCGAAAAACTTATTTAATTATTTAACTATTTATTGATTATGAAAAACAAATTTTTCGCATTATTGCTGATAACGAGTTTTTTATTGGGTTCGACTACTGTTTCGGCTCAAATGATAAAAACCCCTGCACCTCCTCGTCCAGCCGGACAGAAAGATGTGTTGAGTTTAGCAACTGCTCCGATTCCTACCGTTCGTGTTGCTTTTATCGGACTAGGCATGCGTGGTCCCGGAGCTGTGAATCGTATGACACATATTCCCGGAGTTGAAGTTGTAGCTCTATGTGATGTGTTGGAAAAGAATACAAAGTCAGCCAATGAAATTCTGACAAAACAAGGAAAGCCAAAAGCTCTTGAGTTTTATGGTGATACTTCGGTCTGGCGCAAAGTAACGGCTCTACCTAATGTAGATCTTATTTATATTGCAACAGACTGGTTGAGCCATGCCAAGATTGGTGTACAAGCGATGAAAGACGGTAAACACGTAGCTATTGAAGTACCTTCGGCTATGACTATGGACGAAATTTGGGCACTTATAAATACTTCGGAGCAAACCCGTAAACATTGTATGCAACTGGAGAACTGTGTGTATGACTTCTTTGAACTTACATCTCTAAATATGGCTCAACAAGGCTTGTTTGGTGAAGTAATTCATGGTGAAGGTGCTTATATTCACGGTCTTCAACCATATTGGGATCAATACTGGAATAACTGGCGTATGGATTTCAACGAGAAACATCGTGGAGATGTATATCCAACTCACGGAATCGGTCCGGTTTGTCAGGTGATGAACATTCACCGTGGTGATAAAATGAACTTCCTGGTATCAGTAGATACAAAAGCTATTGGTAACCCTGCATTTATAAAAGAAAAAACAGGTAGAGAAGTGAAAGATTTCCGCAATGGAGATCATACGATGACTATGATTCGTACCGAAAACGGAAAGTCAATTCAGATTCAACATAACGTAACATCGCCCCGCCCTTACAGCCGTATGTACCAATTGACCGGTACTAAAGGTTTCGCAAATAAATATCCGGTAGAAGGTTTTGCATTGGATAAGAGCGAAATAAGTGCGGAAGTTGCAGCTAATCACGAAAAATTAACGGCTCACAGCTTTGTTCCCGATGATGTAAGAAAAGCATTGATGGAAAAATACAAACATCCTATTGCTAAAGGAATCGAAGAGCAGGCAAAACAAGTAGGTGGACATGGTGGTATGGACTTTATCATGGATTACCGTTTGATCTATTGCCTTCAAAAAGGTCTTCCATTAGATATGGATGTATATGACTTGGCGGAATGGTGCTGTCTTATTCCTTTAACCGAAATATCTTTGGATAAAGGTTCTGTGTCTGTTGAGATTCCTGATTTCACTCGTGGTGGATGGAACAAAATCAAAGGTTTGAAATTTGCTGAATAAGGATAAAACAATCTGTTATTCTAACAATGATATAAAAAAGAGACGCTAAGTAATTAGCGTCTCTTTTTGTCTGTATTCATTTATAAAATGATCTATTTTATTTCGGTGTATTGTATTATCAACATAGGATAAGGAGTATTTCTGATTGATATTTCTCCGTTCTTGATCAGTATATTATAATCACCGTTCTTCCATGTTAGTCCATCTACATTCTTGGATAAACGAGCGTATCGGTCAGAATTGTTTTCTAATGTTACTGCCTGTGGAGGATTAAGTGAGTTGACTTCCTGTAAAAAATTTTCATAGTCGCGCGATAACATTTTATCGGTGCCGTAGCAATTCCATAATTCGGTAAGTTTATTATTCTTGAATACAAAAGCCCTAAGGGGATTCTCTCCACTGATATCAGCCCAATTGTAGGCAAAGTCATTCGAAATTTTAACAGTAGGATTAATTTGCTCTATTGTAGCTCCAAATTTGTATCTGAATAAAGTTTTGGGCACAGTTACCACACATTCGTCGCTTATACCATCTATTGTAACGGTAATAGTAGCCGTACCTACCGATAGGGCTTTAATGTTTCCGTCGTTTACTGTTGCTACTTTTTCGTTAGAAGATTTCCATATTACTTCAGTATTGGTGGTATTCTTCGGAGCAATCTCGTAGGTAAGAGTGTGGTGAGCGTCTATTATTATTTCTACCTCTTTTTTACTCATTGTAATAGATGTAGCTTTTATAGGCAACACTTTTATTTTTAGCTCCGAATTCAGTTGTAGATCGGCAGCTTTAACAGTAATTGTTGTCTCTCCTTCTTTTAATGCTGTTAGTTTCCCCTGATTGTTTACCTCTGCCACATTGGGGTCGGATGATTCCCATGTATAGGTGGGGGCAGTAAGTTCAATAGGTGCATGTGATACTGTTAATTGGTATTCATCTCCTATATAAATATTTTTATCGGGCTGTTCCAGCGTTATTATAGTGACTGAGTGGAGAGTGTCGTCGTCGCTGCTGCAACTAATTAAAATAAAAGGGAGAATTAGTAGATAAATCAGTTTTTTCATTGCTTGTTAGATTATAGTTATTGTTTTAAAAATTCTTCTCAATACTTTCTCTTAAGAGAAAATTTCTTTCTCTTAAGAGGTTGCTAAAAATGTAAAAGGGCTTACAATATTATTTATAATCCTCAGGGGATATATCTATCGAACAGAGATATTTATTATGCTTATCAAGATATATGTTTCGGATAGAAACGCCTTGCTCGGCAAAATGTTTCATATCGGGATTGTCTTTTAAAGATTGAACTGCTGCCGGTACAGCTGTTGTTTTAAAGTAAATACTGTCGAAACGTGCTACATCTTCATTCAGTAGTTTACAAGTATATTCGAGCGTTTTATTGTATGTACTGCAATCAACCATGCTTATACCACTTTCTTCGGTGAAAAGAGGCAGTTGCTTCTTTGTTTTCTTCACTATATCCTGCAATACTTTTTGTAGATTGTCGGATGTAATGGTTGTAGGGTCGAATATTCCGGGCTTTTTAGCAGGTTTAGAGTAATCGTGTGGGGTAATTGTAATCTTACCCAGTAAGTTCTTGTTTTCGTCAACACAATCGTATATAAATGTGGCGTGATTCTCTTTTAGAAGTGCCATCTGTGGATTGCATTGTATATTATAGAGGAGTATATCTCTCATTTGAGTTCTGAATTCTAGAGCATCTATTTTAGTAGCATCTATAAACAGGAACGTAAAATCGAATCGGAAGGTATTGTTTGGCAACGATTCGCAGCCATCAAGGCGGGTAGTCTGATCTATTTGAATCGGACAATGCTCATTTATATCATTTACAGTTTTTTCTAGCTCTTCTTGCATAATTTTTTTACATTCGACGGATAACTTATATTAAAGACCTAATTGTGATAATTGCCTTAAAATAGGTTTGTTATATCATTTAATTCTAACGAATTTGTTTCAAGAAAACAGTAAAAGTAATATTAAAGTCTCATACTTAATCCTGTATGACTGTTCTTGTGGTTTTTCTCTCCCTTTTATAATGCGAATATAGATTAAAGTTAGCAATAAATAAAAAAAAACACCCTGATTCCTCAGCGTGTTTTTAGTTTAACTTTTCCTATATATTATGTAGTTGGAATTTTTTGTATTGAGATTTTCTCCTGCTGTTTAACTCTTCCTCCTTTAATCCATGTGCGACGATAATAAGCTTCATCCAGACTGCTTATAATCACACCATTAGATGTGGATGAGTGGATAAAACGACGATCGCCTAAAAATATACCTACATGATTTACTCTTTTTCCTTTTCTGGATGATGTTCCGAAAAATACTAAATCTCCGGGTTTAAGGTCATCTTTGTTTACATCCTTTACATCTTGTGCCGATATATCTCTGCTGCTGCGTTGAAGTTTTATCCCGAATACATTTTTATAAATGGTAGTCGTTAATCCCGAACAGTCCATTCCTTTAGGACTTGTTCCTCCTCTGCGATAGGGAGTTTTTAGCCATGTAACAGCTTCGCTGTAAAGGGATAAGATTGTACTGTCGTTTGGAAGGGGAAGACCAATTTTCTTTTCTATTGTACTAACTTTAGGAGTTTGCTCTTGTTCTGTCTCGTTCTTTTTCTCCTTAGCGGATAGTGTAACGCAGATCAGCATAAAGCTTAATCCGGCGAGTATTGTTTTTATAGAGAAGTTTCTAAACTGCATTCGTAAATTGTTAAATTTTGGACTGAAACAAAAGTAAAGAATATGATCTTTTTGTGCAACCCCTAAATAGTTATTTTCTCTTAAATTGTGTCTTATTATATGTCGATCTCTTAATTATGAGCATTTTGATGTTAAACTAACATCATTGACTATCAATACTCTTAGCTAACCAAGATTGATGCTTTCTTTAAAATATAAGGGAGTGTATTTTATTTTAGTGTTTTTGTTTATAAATATCTATTTTTGTGCCTTATATGAGAAATATTCAAATATAAGGACTGAACATCTCCTGTCTTTGACTTTAACTAACGATTTACTGATAATGCGTAGATTGCGTATCTGTTTTATATTTATCCTTTTGTTGCTTCTTTGTTTAGATGGTTATGCAGCACCTAAAAAGCGAAGAGCCGCTCCGGCGAAACCCGTTTTTGAATGGGTAAGAGACAACTCGAAGCTATTTACAATTCAGCAGGCAGCAGACTTGAATAAAGCGATAGAGAATCTTAAAGATTCGGTCAAAATTTTACCCTCAATCTATGTAGTTACTCAAAATGACTATTCTGTAAAGTCTCCTTTTTTCAGAGCATTCAGATCGTCGGTGACTGATGATAAATGGTATATTTCCGAATCAAAAGATTATTCGGATGACTTTGTGATTTTAATACGTCCTCGCAATAAGGTGTTTGCAGCTCCCCAGTTGAATATTTTATGTAATAGAAATTCGACTGTTATCGCACCTTTTATTACTTCTCAGAAAATAGACCGTTTACAAAGTGAATATAATAAATACCTGAGTGATGCGCCTAATTCGGCACAGTCGGCTATTATCGAAAAGTTGCTGTATTCGCTTCGTTCTCGATTTTTTGATGGAAGTGTAAGAGATTACAGAAATGTACTCTCACCTCAAGATGAAGCGGAAATAAACCTTTTGATTCAGAGTTTTCAAGATAGTACAACTATTAAGGTAGCTATGATAACTACTCTGAACAGTGAGGGTGAAGATTCGGTATTCGGACGGGCTTTGCTACAACAAAAAGACAGCGATAAGGATAAGCAAATGGCGGTTGAATTTAAGAACTTGGATGCTGATCTCATCTTTGTCTTTTATCCGAAAGGTGTTTGGATATTTAGCAATATTGATAAAGAAAAATTGTCGGATAAAGCATTGGAGAATCTGATTAATAAGTATGCTTTGCCTCTAAACAAGGCAGGACAATATAAACGAGCGATGCAGGAATCGTTGCCAGCACTATCTGCTCATTTTAATGGTGATGCGCCTTTGGATGGAATGTCGATGTGGGAAAAAATAGGAGCCATGTTGTTAGGAGTGGGTATTCCGGCTGCTTTCGGTTGGTTTATTTTCAAAGATAGTTTGAAAAAGAAAAATAAGACGGCAAATCATAAACCTGTGGCGAATAAGCCTGTATCAGAAAAGAAACCGACACCTACTGCCCGACAAAATAAACCTGCTGTAACTCAGACAGCAGTTTCTAAACCTGAAAAGAAGGAGGAAAAGAAAGAAGAAAATAAGGTACATGCCAAACCTTCCGCTTCTCCAATAGCTGATGTTGTAATGAAGGTATTGCCTCGATTAGTATTAACTAAGCCAATAGAAAGTGCTGTAGATAGGGGATGGACGCTCGATAATACGGGAAGCCTACCTGTTACTATGACTCGGATAGATGAAGTCTTTAAACCTATTTCTCCCCGAAATGAGCATGAAAAAATGATGCTCGAAATGATTGATTATATGCGTTCCCTACGAGAATATACAAACGAAGAGATAGCCCATTCGCTGGGTAGCGAAGGAGTATCTCTTTATCTGGATGAATTATATGGGATTGTTGATCCTGCTGCGGTGCGTATTGTTTTTAATCGCGGACTCGATTTGCTGATAAAGAATTATTCAGAACGTGATCCGAGAGTAAGTAAATACATAAAGTAGAATCGGTAGGGTAGTAGCTCGGTTTTATTGTTGCTTCTGTCCCGATTTTTCTATTTTTGCAATCCATCTCTTACGTATCTCTTCATTCGAATTTTTGAGGACACCTATATAAGTAACCTTTACTTTACTTATTCCGCAGAATTGAAGCGTACATTTCTTAAGTTGATTTACACTTGGTGCATTATATACCAATCCGTAATACCATGCGGGCTGATCGAGTGTGGTGATTATATGCGCTGTTTTACCTTTCAATAGTTTCTCCCATTTCCAAGAATCGGGAATCGGACGAAAAGTAAATCCGGGAAGAAAAACCCTGTCAATAAATCCTTTTACGATAGCAGGCAAACCTCCCCACCAAACGGGATGCACCCATACCAAATGATCTGCCCACTTGATGGCTTCGAAGGCTTCTTGCAGATCGGGTTCAAGTTCCATTCGTTTCTGATAACCGTATTGTAGATTGGGTGAGAAATTGAGATCGGCTATCCTTATCTTTTTTACCTCTGCACCACTATTTTTTGCACCCAGTTCGTATGCATTTGCCAATGCAAAATTGAGGCTCTCATTGTTGGGATGACCGTCTATAATAAGTATCTTTTTCATCTTTTCTCTATTGTAATATCTTTGTTTACTTTCAATAATTCATAAAGTTCTCCAGCCTTATATATTTGATGTCCGAAATAGATACCACTGTCTTCAGAGAACAATTTTTCGCTATGTAAAGCTATAGAAAAGGCTGTTAATTCTGCTTGCCCTTTGGTACATAAAATGCTGATGGTTTGTTCTTTTTTACGTTTATTTGTAATGATTATGTCAAAGGCTGTTTTGTCGCCATTGCCGCTTGATTGAAATAGCTTCTTTCGGGATTCTAAAGATAGGAGCTTAAAGAAGTTCAAAGCCTGTGCTGTTCTTAATAGAAATGACACGAGTTTCGAATTGTATGTTATCTTGGCTGAAACGGAAGGAATCTTCTCTGTTTTATTAAGAATCAAGAGATCGGGTATATTGAAATTATATACCTTATATTTTCCTAGTTGAAAGGGGAATTGATAGCTTTCGCTATTCTCGAAATGCTTTACTGCCAAGGGCGAATTATTTTTGTAGACAGAGAATGTTTTACATACATCTTCTGCCATAAAATCGGCTGCACTTTTACCTGCTTTGTCGTTTAGTGAATAGTAAATCATTATTTGAACCTGTTCGATATTCCTGAAATCAGGTTCGAGAGCAGATATTAAGCCAGAAGCAATTCCTCCCATCCATCCCGAAGCAAAAACAATCCTGCTGTTGATTGACTTATTTTCGATACTCTTTAAGGTGTTTTGTATATCGGGTGTAGGTTTTGTTACATCCAGATAATCTATATGTTTATCTATACAGTATTGAAGCACATTGTTGTCCGCATCTATGGTCGATAATATAACCAGGTCTATCGAATTTGCCGATATATTACTGAGGCTACTTATATCTGTAACATCAATGTAAACAGGATGGGGTAGTTTATCACATTCTTTGTTCCTGCTACCAGTAAATAATTGGAAGGAAGGGTTTCTATCTTTTAATATACGGTTTACCAATGAGCCTATGTGTCCCGTTCCGCCTATGATTAGGATATTCTTTTGCATCTCTTTTTTTTATGCAAAAATAGGGTGTATATGACTTTCTTATTTAGGACAAATGTCTATAAAAGAGATTTTCGTATTCGGGTGAGGTGTCGGGTAGATATGCCCAGATAGGATGCAATATAGTGTAAAGGGATGTGTTTTACATATTCTGAATTGTTCTTCTCGAGTAGCATATAACGTTTTGTTGCATCGTCTTTTTGAAATGAAATAATACGTTCTTCAAGTTTCAAGTATTGCATTTCGGTAAGTATTCTTCCGAATTTCTGCCATTCGGCACTTGTCTGATAAAGATAGTCCAGATCAGTTTTTTGCAGCACTTCTATTTCTGTATCAAGAATAGCTTGGATGTTTTCATTAGTGGGAACTTGTGTTATAAAACTGGAGAATGCAGACATAAGTTCTCCTTCAAAAGTAATGCAGTTTATAAGCTCTTCACCATCTCCGTCTATAAAATAAGAGCGTAATACGCCCGATCTTATAAATGCTATTTCTTTGCAAATATTACCCGATTGAATAAGAAATTCTCCTTTCTTGATTTTTCTCTGAGAAAGAAAAGGGTCTATTCTATTTAATTCTTCGGGCGATAGTATATTGAGGGAGGCGAAATGTTTTTTCATTTTATATACAAACAGTTCAATCTGACTTTTTAGTTCATTAATATATTAAGTAAAAGTAGTGTATTTCTATGAAAGCTTTTTATTCTACCCATTTTGTAATAGTCAAAGAATTTAAAACAAGTGCTTCTGCCATTGGACTGATATTCATCTCTGTAAATTTTACTTTGTATTTAAATTCATTGTTATCTTCAATCTGTGATGTACCGAAATTGATTAATCTCTCCAGCTTCTTAGCGGTTTTATAATCTCCAGACAAGTTAGATGCTCCTAATGCAAATTCGTTTGCAGGAATACTGTATCCTAAGAATATAGGACCCGAATCTATATCTCCTATGCTTGTATCTCTGTTTTCGCTTCGTTCTCTAAAAAGTCTGAATACTAGAAAGTCATTACTGAAATTCTTTTTGTAATTATTGTATAATTCAATTGCAAATTGACTGTCGAATTGATATATAAATAAAATGCTCCAGCCAAGCATCGATCCTCTGGGCTCTTCTATTGCTTTACCGCTTTTTGAGTCAAGAGTAGAATATAAAACACCTGTTTCTTTTTCTATATAATGTTGCTTAAGATAGTTAACCCAATCTGTACAAGCTGAACTATAATTGCTTTTGGTATTAGTGCTATGTAGTTTAAGTGATGCTATTGCTACACTATTATCGGGTATCCATATAGAAGAAGGATAAGATTCTAAATTGAAAAACTTGGCTTCGTTATATCGTTTGAATAGAGATCCCGAAATTTTGTTATTCAGGTTATTGAATGTGCTATCTTTTGATAATAATCGATAACAACCCATCATCAGATTAAGATGCCCCAAATATAATACAGAATAATCGGGTATAGAATCCTTCAGTATAAAAGTACTGTCGACGCTGTATGTAGAAGTAATCTTAGAGTCGAGTACTTTAAGGATAGATTCTTTTATCAGAGGTACAACACGTTGTTTATATGTAGAATCCTTTATGGCCAGATTGGTGAAAGCGTACGTTGAATATGCGTATGTAAAAAGCGTAAATTCAGGATTTTCATAACCTAAGCGTGTGACTTCGGAGTTTCCGTTTAACGGTTGATTTATCACTCTTTCCAGATAGTTTATACGCTTATCAATATTTTCAACATCAGGGTATTTATATGTTTGAAATTGTAATATGCTTATCCATCCAAGAAAAAGGATTAGCAGGATTAAGAAAATCTTAGTTCTTAATTTCAGAGATTGAATATTATTTTTAATTCTACTGGATTTCATATAGAAGTAAAAGGATTTATTAGCAATCGAACTGATTGTTTGCTTCGTCTATTGCTCTAACTATTTCGTTATCTATTGCGGGAGATGAGAGGAATAGTACCACTCTTCTTTCTTCATAGTCACGGGAGGTGTCGAAAACGAAATCGGGTTTGCCGTCTTCATCCAGATCACCAATGAATAAAATCTGTACAAAGGTATCGTTAAAGGTAGGTATCGACAGTAGTAATTGCTCTCTTCCGTTGGTCGATAAATAGAGCTTGTAATTGATAACAGACTCAGTGCTATAACCTATTGAAAAACAGGGTGCTAAATAGACCTTGTTTTGCTGAGGAACAATACCCTCGCCTCTAAGAGTATACTTTTGATTATTGAATGTAAAGTCTATCTTCTCTCCAGGTTGAAGAGCATTTACTTCGGGCATGATAGCTTTGGGTTGCTTCTCTGTTTGGGGAAGCCCCTTAATCATTAATATATTATTGGCGGACGATACATAAGTAATAGAATCTTGTAAGCAGTCGTTGTAATCTTTACCAATTGAGATGTTAGATTTTGTAAGAGAGAAGTTATTTGCCTCTTCATCTTTAGAAAAATCATACCAATCTTCGGCGAGCATATGTTCGAAGTCCGAAGGTTCGTAGCCGTTGTATGCCCAATTGATGAATATACTTACGTCTTGGTTGTCGAATTCCTGAGGAAAGAGCGGATCAGGCTCTATATATACTGTGTCGTTTGTTGCGGGAGTTAGTGCGTAGCAAACTTTTGTATTTACTACACTTATCAACAGTGTTGCAAACAGTACTATTATATATTTCATCTCTTGTACAAGTAATGTTAGTTATTGCTTCTTGATGGTGTGAAAACACACAGTTATTTATTTGGCTAACCCTAAGATAAGACTAGCTTCTTCAAAAGTAATAATAAAGCACGAGAGTTTTAAGCTTGTCATTCAGCCAAAGCCGAATCTTTATAAACTCCCCTTGTGTCTGTACTGATTACGATATCATGATCCTCAAACATATCATCATTGCTACATATAATAGTTGTAGTCTTGTCTTGATTAAATGCTATCTCGGTGATGGTTATCCGTTCCTTAAACTCCTCTAAGGTTAAAGGCGTAGGTTCTGCATCGCTCTCATCCTCGGGTTCTTCCAACCAATAATCGTTTTTCAGTTCGAGCATCGAAGGGTACATACTTCTGATAGCCTTCTCGTAAAATTTCTCAGCCATCAGTTTTTCAGCATGATCTATAATTGGCGACAAACTTTCTCCTACTGTTACGTAGATCGTAATTCTGACGGGAGTATCATTGATTTTTATAACAGTGCCATATTCCTCCTCCTCAAGCTCCAATGTGCCGAATGCTTTGCTGTCGATTGATTCTATGGAAGGTATTACATATTGCTGACACGAAAGAGTGTTGAATGTTTCCTCTATTTCGTCTTCGGTAGCTATACCGGAGATCGGTTTCAGCTTCTTTTCGATTTCTGTTATAGTGGTTGTGATTGTTTTTTCGTCCGACAGAATGTCTAACGTTTGGTGGTCAAGTAACCTGATTTTGGGG
Organism: Indolivaga alginatilytica; assembly: GCF_003201355.1. GTDB lineage: Bacteria > Bacteroidota > Bacteroidia > Bacteroidales > Dysgonomonadaceae > Dysgonomonas_A > Dysgonomonas_A alginatilytica. The sequence goes on along the minus strand of NZ_QICL01000001.1, from coordinate 403,806 downwards.
TTTCGCAGATTGTTAGGTATGCAAAAACTATTCGTAGAGCCTCCTTTCGGGCTCAGTTGTACAATAGTAATGCCCCATTGTTGATCGTCGGAAGATTCATTGCTTCCGTTTTTGTCTGGCTCCGAATTGAGGATACACCTCTCGTTGTCCTGATTTTCTACTCTAAACTGTCGTCGTATAATCATCGTACCGTATTCTTTATCTACGGTGCATCCTGATGTATAACTGGCAGTCATGTGATTTAATTCTCTAATATCACCCTCTTGTGCTTTCTTTAGCATGCCAAGAAGATCTTTAATCTCCCATCCAGTCATAGCCCTATTGAGTAAAAAGTATTTAATAAACTCTGTAAAATATAACAAACTTAGCTTATTATAGTTCCTAAAAACATTAAATAACTAGCCGACTTACTTAATTCTACATAAGTTTCCCTAAGTTATTGAAAATATTGGATGAAAAGTAATTAAGATTCTCTTTTTCGAAGTCGATTATGAAATTTTAAGGGATTTATCTGCTCCTGTAATAGGTAAATAGTCTAAAAAGAGGTTGTTAGTTGTGTAGATAGAGAACCGTCATATGCAGTCAAATTTTGAGCGGCTGCATAATATTAACCACAGTGTAACATATGATACAAATCAATGGATATAGTTTCTCTAGTTTTGTATCATTAAATGATCAACCACTAAAATATATATGACCATGAGTAATATGTTTTGTTTTCAATGCCAAGAGACATCCAAAGGAACAGGATGTGAAATAATGGGTGTTTGTGGAAAAACTCCCGAAGTGTCGGACATTCAAGACCTCCTGCTGGCTGTAGCACGTGGTGTTGCTGTATATAACGATGCTTTGAGAAGCGAGAATAATGCTTCGCTCGAAGCCGATAAGTTTGTTGTGGATGCTATGTTTATAAGCATTACCAATGCTAACTTCGATTTCGAAGCGATTAAGAATAAAGTGAAAGAGGGCTTGGCTTTGAAAAAAAGACTGGCTGCTGCGTTGGTAAATACTCCGGCCAATCTTCCTGACGAGTGTCTTTGGGATGGCGATGAGTCTGAGTTTATGACCAAAGCCAAAGAAGTAGGTGTATTGCGTACCAAAGACGAGGATATTCGTTCGTTGAAAGAATTGGTACACTACGGGTTGAAGGGTATGGCTGCTTATGCTGAGCATGCTTACAATCTTGATAAAGTAGATGCAGAATTGTCGAGCTTTATGCAACGTGCTTTAGTGCAGTTGACTCGCGAAGATATTTCGGTAAACGAATTAATTGCTCTAACTCTCGAAACCGGTAAATACGGTGTGCAGGCTATGGCATTATTAGATGCTGCCAATACAGGTAAATATGGTAATCCCGAAATTACTGAAGTAAATATCGGAGTAAGCACCAATCCGGGTATATTGATCAGCGGACACGATCTTCGTGATATTGAGGATCTTTTGATTCAGACCGAAGGAACGGGCATAGATGTATATACTCACAGCGAAATGTTACCAGCTCACTACTATCCAGAGTTGAAAAAATACAAACACCTGGTAGGAAACTACGGTGGTGCATGGTGGCAACAAAAAGAAGATTTCGATTCGTTTAATGGTCCTATTCTCTTTACTACAAATTGTATAGTACCTCCTTCAAAATCGGCATCATATCGTGGTCGTATCTTTACAACCGGAGCAGCAGGTCTCGATGGGGCAAAACATATTGCAGAACGTAAAGACGGACAATCAAAAGATTTTTCTGAGATTATAGCAATGGCTAAAATTTCTCAGGCACCACGTGAAATTGAAACAGGATCTATCGTTGGAGGTTTTGCTCACAACCAAGTAATCGCTCTGGCAGATAAAGTAGTAGAGGCAGTTAAAAGCGGAGCAATACGCAAATTCTTTGTAATGGCAGGATGTGACGGTCGTATGAAAAGCCGTAACTATTATACCGAATTTGCAGAGGCATTACCTAAAGATACAGTTATACTTACCGCAGGATGTGCAAAATACAGATACAATAAACTTCCATTGGGCGATATAGGTGGTATACCTCGTGTATTGGATGCAGGACAATGCAACGACAGTTATTCGCTGGCAGTTATAGCATTGAAACTAAAAGAAGTATTCGGACTTGAAGATATTAACGATCTGCCTATTGTTTACAATATTGCTTGGTACGAGCAAAAAGCAGTGATTGTTTTGCTTGCTCTGTTACATTTGGGTGTGAAAAATATTCACTTAGGACCAACTTTACCCGGATTTTTATCTCCAAATGTAGCCAAAGTATTGATTGAGAATTTTGGAATAGGTGGAATTACTACAGTAGAAGATGATATGCAAGCATTTCTTGCAAGCTAAGTGTTTTTTTATTGATTAGGAGAGTCAATTGTAATTATCACAATAAAAAAGGTCGGAAAGAAATTCCGACCTTTTTTCCTTATACAGATTTTAGTGTTGTTTAGCTACCTTAAGTTGTTGTTCAATTTCTGTTGTTGTTTGTAGATAGCCTCGGTGCTTATCACTAAGCAATCATCATAAATAATGTCAGTTAGTATACTTGTTGTATATAAGATGCATTGTTGTTTGATTTGTTGCACTATATAATCGTATCTTCTGAGTTTTTTTATCTGTCGTTTTGATTAAATAATTGTTTGTTAGGATGTTGCTATTGTGTATAATTGAAAATTTAAACAATATTAATAGTATCGATATTATTTACTAATAAATAGAAAAAATATACTACAAATAGATGTTTTCCGTTATATATAGAGTAATGGAAAATATTTATTATAGCATTTTATGACTATAACAATCTCGGCTTGTTATGCCTGCCAAAGCAATGAAACGGTCTTGAAATCGAGAGAGGAACATAAAAATGTTATATTTGTACCAGTAGTTTAAAAAAGGATATGAGTGTAATATTAAAAAGAATATTCTGTTTTCTTCTGCCTGTATTGGTATTTACCTCTTGTAATGAAGATACTCAAGGAATGGAAGTATTGAACCCTGTATATGGTGTTTGGAATAATTATTATCAGGAAACAGACAGTCTGGTTATGACTCGTGTGTTTACTTCTGACTTTTATTCGTATTTTACATATGCGGAAGGAAAAGTTCAGAACGAGATGAATAAGCAACATTATGTGATTGACGAGACACAAATAATGCTGGACCAATATACACAAACTTATAGAATGAAATCAGATACTCTTTGGATTACCAATAGAAAAGGAGATCAGACCACTAAATACATACGGGCAGATTGATAGTCGCTCACTCATTGTTTCATAATCCGAACCCAATTATTCCAGTATTCTTGATAACTCAAGTAAGTATTCTTTATTTTTTTCGAAATTATTGTGCCCTTGTCCTTTAAATACAATCAGTTGATCGGTTGGTTTTAAACTCTCTTTCAACCGATACGATACATCGACCGGTATTCTTTTATCTGCTTGACCATGTATCAGTACAATGGGAGATTCAACTTTTTTCAGATATTCATTAGTTGGGAATTTATACCTCTGCAATAGCGAAACAGGCAAATAAGGAAAAGCTTTCTCCGAAAGTTCGTTCATACTATAATATGGAGCTTGTAAAACAAGCATTTTAGGATTATTTGCTGCAGCTAAAGCAGCTGCCGGCCCTGTTCCCAATGAATATCCGAAAACGACTATACTATCCTCGTGATACTCCTTCTTAAAATAGTCATACGCAGTTTGCATGTCCTCGTCGAATTGTTTCTCACTTTCAATCTTACCCTCACTTTTTCCAAACCCACGGTAATTCAGCACAAAGAAGTCATAATTCAAATCTGTATAAATAGGAGCATTTACTCCTATACTGTCGAGCATGCCTCTGCCTCCGGGTAAGTAAAATATAAGCCCTTTGGATTCTTGGGCTTTAAAAAGAACTCCGTGAAGTTTTTTGCCGTCAGGCATAGGTATATATTTCTCTTCGAAATTACTTGGAAATTTAAAAACATGGTCTTTAGTCACTTTGACGGAAGTGTCGAAAAGAACTTTTTCTTGTGAGAAATAAAATAGTATGCAGATACCTAAGTAAAAAAATATTGTTGTAGCAAGTACCCATTTAAAAAATTTCTTCATCCTACTATTCATGTCTGTTCAGTTAAGGTTGTTTTTTCATAGACTTATAGAAGCAATGTTGGTAAGAATGAAACAGGAATTACCAACATCTCTTCCAACGCAAATATAATAAAAAACTTAAGCAGAAGATATAAATGAATAAAAAATACAATAGTTTGATTACTAGGGTTTAGTAATGTTCGTTCAGTGAATCTAAGTTTGAAAGTATTGCTGTGTTTTTATCTCAATGATCAATTGGTACAGACAGCGCCTGCCCTTATCTTGTAGGTTGGATATCAGAATGACACTAATTGCACCAACTTGTTTTTGTTCAGTATTTTGATGTGCTTTTTGTTGATTTCGATTAAACCATCTTCTTGCATATTAGCCAACTCGCGAGCAAGAGAGGGGCGGGATACCCCAAAATATTCAGATAAAGCCAATTGAGTCCGATCGAGTTCGGCTTCTGTTTTGTCGGGCTTTGTCAGATCGAGAAAATACATAGCCAGCTTCTGACGAATGGTTCGGAACGACATCAAATGCAGTTTCTTTGATAGCATAGAAGCATACATTGCCGATATGTTGAGGAAGTTGAGTAGTACCTGTTCGTTTTGCTGCAACATTTTCAATACCGACGTTTTTGGTATAACCAGAGCCGATACTTTTTCTTTTGCTGTTACCTGTACCGGAAAACGGTTGTTCTTACCAAATAAGAACAATACAGCCAAAGGGTTGGGTGCATATATATCCTCTACTTTTACCACCTTTGCCGAAGCATCAGCCATCTCGGCTTTTACATATCCGTCTATCAGAATGATGAGTCTGTTGCAGGGCTCGTCTTGCATTGCCAGAATTTCTCCCTTCTCGAAAGACTGTATATCATAATTGATATCTGTTAATAAAGCCTTTATATCATCTGCTGTGAGACCTATAAATATCGGGGAAAGAGTCATTTTCTCGAATACCATGTTGCACCGTTTATTTTATTGTTCCGTTTATCAGTAAGGTTTTCGACCCTACATACTACAGTTTGCAAATTACACAAAATCTTGCGAAAGCCTGCTATATACTGTCTTAAAAGTATATATGTTGTTTGTTTTAGATCAAAATGAAATTCAAAATGAAATTTAACTAATAAAATGTTATAAATAATTTCTATTTAAAAACTATTTGTTTATTTTTGTATTATAAATGTGTCTATATGAGTTTGGATTTGATTTTTTTTATGTAGTTGTGGTTGTTTTAGGTTACAGTTATTATTTAGCTGTTTTTAGGTAAAATGATTGTTGAAAGTAATCTGTTCGTTTGATTTAGTCTATTAATGTGGGTAATAAAATAGAAGAATTGAAGATTTACTAAATCGGAACTGAAATGGTTTTACAATTTGACAGATAAGTGCGAGAAGGAGTTGTCGGGATGACAATTCCTTTTCTTTTTGTTCAACCTCCTATTTTTCTTATATTTACACGAAAATAATATTTGGAAATTACTCCAAAGTATATGAACAGACTCATTGTAAGTTTTATTTTTTTTAGTTTAAGTTGGATAATGTTTTCTCAGGTAACATTTGTTACTGATTCTTTTTCAGATCATTATTATGGTAAAGTATATGTTGCCGATACGACAGAAATACTTTCGCCGGGCTGGATTGCTATTTATAAAAAAGGAACTGATAAGGAACTAATCCGAGTAGAAGCGGAAGATTTGGCGGTTAGCTATACAAATAATTCAGTCGAAGTGAATGTGAAAGAATTGCCTTATGGAGAACAAAGTGTGATTATGTATGAAGATTTCAATTTCGATGGCATAAAAGATTTTGCCATACAAGATGGGCAGAATAGTTGTTATCACGGGCCTTCTTACCAAATATATCTGGCAGAGAAAGGACAATTTGTTTTCAGTGATGAATTTACGAGTCTGGCACAAAACTATTGTGGGATGTTTGGTGTATCTTCCGAAGATAAGCAGTTGTATACCATGACTAAGAGTGGCTGTTGCTGGCATCAGTTTGCTCGTTTTGATGTAGTACAAAACAAACCTAGAGAAGTATATCGACTGGAGGAGGGAATAGATTTTTCAATTCCACAGTTTTTCAATACTACTATATTTGAATGGAATGGCAAAAAACTTGTCGAAACCTCCAGTGTTCGTAACTTGTCAGTAGATATAAAAGACTGTTTGTTTTCTTTTGACATCCCTGCCAAAAAGAAAAAAGTGGTGTTGTTTAATTCCGATGAGTATATAACTTATGCTTTTTTGAATGAGTTTAATGAAGTAGAATACTTTTATCCGAATGATAAAGATACCGCTAGTTTCGAACTGACTACAAGAAATGAGAGTGATACGTTGAGGTTTTCGACTAAAGATGCTCAATATATAATTTACAATACCGATACAAAAGTGGGTATTAAAGTAATAACTAAAGGTAAAATTTATGATATGCCCGGCGATGTATATTCTCGTGAAAGCGGGCGGATGTTTTATTTATTTGATTATGGTCTGGTTAACCTTAGAGGTGAAGACCTACGGAAATGGTTGCCTGCACTTTCCGATTAATGAATTGTGTAAAAATAAAAATCTTTAATAATATCTGATTTATGAAGTCTTTTTTTCTAAGTTTATCTATTGCAGGACTCGTTTTTATGGGCTGTAACCCATCGAAAGAGGCAGTTAATCAACCCGATCTGACGCAGTATGTGAAACCCAATATCGGTACGGCACATAGCCGTTGGTTTTTTTATACACCGGCATCGTTGCCGTTTGGTATGGCAAAATTAGCTCCGTCGACCGATGGACATTATGGTAATAAATGGGGATGGGAAGCCGTGGGTTATGACGAGCGCCATACGTCGATAGAAGGATTTGCCAATTTCCATGAATTTCAGATCGGTGGAGTTGTATTTGCCCCCACCGTAGGACAGTTGCAGACTCAGCCCGGCATTCTAGAGAACCCCGATGGAGGTTACCGTTCTCGTTTCGATCGTAAAGATGAATTTGCAACCTCAGGATATTACTCGGTGTTACTGAAAGACTACAATGTAAAGGCAGAACTTACGGCAACGCCAAGAGTTGGTTTCCATAAATATACATTCCCTGAATCGAAGGAGTCTAATGTTATTTTTGACATTGGCCACCGTCAGGGAGAGAGTGGGGCGGTAGTAGATGCTCAGGTAAAGTTAACAGACGACGGACGTATTGAAGGTTATGTGACTACAAAACCCGAATATGTGAAGAAATATCAGGAAGATGCCATTGTTACCATGTATTTCTCTGCCATTCCCGATAAAGCTCCCGCTGGTTACGGAACCTTTATCGACAGTACTTACACCGCCGGTCAGAAAGAAGTTAAAGGAATTGGTGCAGGAATGTATCTTACCTACGAAACCGCAGCAAACGAAGCCATTACCATAAAAGTAGGTTTATCTTATACTTCTATTGATAATGCCCGTTTGAATCTTGAAACTGAGGCTAAAGACCTGACTTTCGATCAGGCAAAAGAAAAAGCGCTCGGTACATGGAACGATTATTTAGGGCGTATCGTAGTGGAAACTACTAATGAAGAGGATAAAATTAAATTCTATACAGGTTTATACCATGCCCTTCTGGGGCGTGGATTGGCGAATGATGTGAATGGTGCTTATCCTAAAAATGACGGATCGGTCGGTCAGATAGAATTAAATGCCGATGGCAAGCCTAAACACAATCATTACAATACCGATGCTATTTGGGGTGGATATTGGAATTTGACTCAATTGTGGGCATTGGCTTATCCTGAGTATTATGCCGACTGGGTTCAAAGCCAATTATTGGTATATAAAGATGCAGGATGGTTGGGCGATGGTATTGCCACAAGCAAATATGTGTCGGGTGTAGGTACTAACTTTACAGGTCTGGCAATTGCTGCTGCCTATAATATAGGCATACGCGATTTTGATGCAGAACTAGCTTATCAGGCTGTACGAAAAAATGAACTTGAATATGAAGGTCGTATTGCAGGAGCAGGTAAAATGGATGTCGGTGCATTCGTAAAGCGTGGTTATGCTCCTTATATGGTGAGTAAACCCGGACAAGAGGAGCTTACAACCGAAGGTTCGCCATTCGGAACATCCCATACTCTCGAATATTCGTTCAGTGCATATGCAGTGGCTCAGTTTGCGAAAGCGATGGGTAAAACTGACGACTACGAGCAGTTGATGAAACTGTCGAAAGGTTGGAAAGAGGTATACGATCCATCCGTAAAATTCATGAGACCTAAGGACGAAAACGGTAAGTTTATCAAAGACTTCGATCCTACTGCCCCTTGGGTGGGTTTTCAGGAAGGTAACGCATGGCAGTATACATTTTATGTACCTCACGATGCTGAGGAGTTAGTGGAAATTCTGGGTAAGGACGAATTTAACAATCGATTGGACAGTATATTTACAATCTCTCAAAAAGACATATTCGGGGGTGGTACTAATATCGATGCTTTTGCAGGCTTGAAAGGCTTGTATAATCATGGTAATCAACCCAATTTACATATATCGTGGTTGTTCAACTTCGCCGGACGTCCCGACCTTACTCAAAAATGGGTTCGTGCCATCTGTGACGAATTCTATGGTGTAGAAGGTATTCACGGATACGGATACGGACAGGATGAAGACCAAGGACAATTGGGTGCATGGTACGTAATGTCGTCTATCGGTTTATTTGATGTAAAAGGTCTTACTTCGCCTGATCCCGCATTCCAGATCGGAAGCCCGTTATTTGATAAGGTAACTATCCGCTTGCCTCAGAATATTCGCAAAGGAGAGTTTGTAATCGAAACTGTAAACAATTCGAAGCAAAATATTTATATTCAAAATGCAGTGCTTAACGGTAAAGAAGATAATAGTTTGAGACTGCCTTATGCTACATTGATAAAGGGTGGGGCGTTAAAACTGCAAATGGGAGCAGAGCCTCGTAAACAATAAGTTGTAAATTGTTCTATGTTATATATACTACAGCCCGAAGATTTTCCTTCGGGCTGTTTTTATTTGCGTATTGACTGAATTGGTTTATCTTTGTTTTGTACACTTTTAAGGTCTCAGACCTTTTTATTGCTTTGGCAAGCATAACAACCAGAGATAGTTATACTGATAAAATATCGCATCAAATATTTAATGTTGCTTAACTAATACTAAAAATTGAAATTATGTTGTTCTTTTATGGAGTAGGCACATATAGGAGTAAAAAATCCCCGGTGAAAATTTATAGGAGCTGTTCCGATTGTCAGGCATATAATTCACTGTCGGTCATACCTGTTTTTAAGTATGCCCATCTTTTTTGGATACCTCTTTTTTATTGTGGAAAAGATTATATTTTGCACTGCGATTCATGTGGTTTATATTATCAGGGAGATATAACCGTTGATAAAGGCATTGCCAAAAATATAAAACCTCCGCTTTGGATGTTTTCAGGATTAATTGTGATTGTACTATTTCTTTCTTATCTTTTTTGGGATAGTAAAACCAGACCGGAGAGAAACAAGCAGCAAGCATTAGAATTGGTTGCTAACCCTCAAAAGGGAGATATTTATGAAGTGAAATTCGATGAAAAAGAATTTGGCCTTTACAAAGTTGATAGAGTCGAAAATGATTCGGTTTATTTTCTCGTTCATGATTATGCCGTAGCCAATGCTTATGAGGTATCCCAACTGGAAAAGGGTGAATATTCAGATAGTTACACAATGAAAGTAGGATATCGAAAGGATGACCTTAAAGAGATAGTCAACGAAGGGTATATACTTAAAGTCAGTAGATGAACTCTTTTTTTAAGTGTATACTATCATTGAAGCGGTTGCAGCATAGGATTAGACTACGGTTACCCAACTGGGGCTTATATTCAGTCAATTTACAGCTGTCTTTGAGACCGGAGTGACACTATAAAAAATATTCCTCTCGAACTCCCCGTATTTTGGAGAGAATCGAAAGGAATATATATAGCGTAAAAGCCTAAAAGGCGGGTTTTTGTTTGCATAAAGTAATGAAACAGTCCCCAAGTATCGGATTTAACACCCGATGCTTTTTATTTTTCGTATAGAAAGTATATTTAATATGGTATTTTGATTACTTCCTCATCAAGTTTACCTAATGTTATATTCAAAGGGAATTGAGGATCATCCGTATTGCCAATGTTGCCCGAAATCAAATAGTTTTTACCATTTTCAGGCTGAAACGTCTTGATTACCTGACTATCAATAATAACAGTTCCTTGTGATTTTCTATAATTTATTTTCAAAGTTATGTATTTATCCTCATTGATACTTGTAGGCAAACTAAAGCTTACGGTATTTTCTTTTCTAACATCTTCGAGCATTCTAAGAAGGGATATATTTACTGTAGGGGTTGTCTTTTTCGATAATTTTGACTCTATGTAGAAGCCATCATAATAAGTATCCAGAACAAGTGATAAATCTTCTGTTTCTGCTGGTACCTTGAAAGTTTTTGCGTTTTCAATCACCAATTCAATCATAGACCACATAGGTTTTAACTCGACATTTTGAGTTGATGTATTTTCTGCAACTGTTAAATCAAATGTTTCGTAATAAACAAATTGATTATTACTAAGACCGATGTTGCTTATGGTTTTAAGATAATAATCTGTATGGTAGTTTTCAGGCTTTATGATGTATAATTCTGGGTTGAGAACAGTACTATAAATTGTCGACATAATAGCTACATGATATTTACCCTCCGGCAATTCGATAGAAAGAGGAACATGAGTATCAGTTACAATTTTAGCTACGTCTTCCGCATAAAGCACCTTATTTAAAAAGACCCCTCCCGTTTCGTTGTAAAAAATGTACTGAAGCAAGTACTGACTGGGTATAGCACTTGATTTTAGAGAGCTACTTGTTAGCTTAAAGGAGCTACTTTCAACTTCAAAGTTTACTTTCTGAGTTTTTGCTTTAGCTTGAGAATCGGGATACTCATCATTAGAACATGATGCTAAAACAAATAGCGCCATCAAAAATAAAGATAATTTTTTCATAGGTTTTTAATTTAAAAGAATGTATCGATTGTGTATTTGTTAATTAGTTCAGTGTTTAAAGATATAAAATTATTTAATATAAAATAAAATAAACATAAAAATTGTTTACTCTATTACGAAACATGTTGTTAATGACTTTTATTTGAAGTGTTTTTGGGGATGTGAACTAGTATAGCTTAATAAATATCTCTTGTATTAGGTATGTCTGCTTTGGCTATTGATCAGGAACATATTTATGGTAATGTTGGTATTTTGTAAAGTAACAGTCACTCTCAGAATAACACGAAGAAGGATACTGCTTAGATTTAAAGAGGCTCTAAGAATTGACATATTCTGCCTGCAATAGAATATATCAATATACTATTTGGTACTCCCAATAGACTTTCGTTCTGTAACTTGCGAAGACAGCCATATTAAAACTGCTTTCAGTAAAACAATTGTACGCTTTTTATCGTTATTTTTGTGTAAAATAGACATATAATGAGATTAGATAAAAATAATATTCGCGATCGAATCAAAGATACGATGATGGAAACTCTGAAAATGGAGTTTATTGAAACGGACGAACCTACATTGGAAATGACCATGCCTGTCGGTAAATTTAATAGCCAAACGATGGGGGTATTGCATGGAGGAGCCACTATCGCTTTGGCCGAAACAGCAGCCGGAGTGGCTTCGAATGTTATATGTAGCGAAGATGAATCGTGTTACGGAATCCAGATCAGTGCCAATCATGTATCTTCTGCCAAGCAGGGCGAAACGGTAAAAGCAATAGCAAAAGCTATGCATATAGGCAAATCCACACACGTTTGGGTGGTGGAGATAACATCGTTGACAAATAATCGTTTGATTTCTACAGTAACGGTTACAAATTTCGTTGCCAAAAGCAGGAAGCAATAAAAAGGTCTGCGACCTCTTACATAAAGAATAATAAAATCAACTGGGTAGAGATAATCCGAAGAAACATAGTAACGGGATATACTGTTGCATAGGCTACGGCAGGCTCATCGCCTTCAACAGTTGTATTCGCATAATTCAGAGCCATTGGGTTTGCCATGCTTCCGCAAAGCATCCCGATGGTTTTTGCATAATCGAATTTCAACGCTTTTATGGCTACAGCTCCTACAATAAGTACGGGAATTACAGTTAAACCGAATCCGATCGCTATCCAGATTAATCCTTCGCCATTCATTAAAGTCTCGAAGAATTCTCCTCCCGAATCTAAGCCTAAACAAGCCAAATAGACAACTATACCCAACTGACGGAGCATCAGGTTGGCACTTTGGGTTGTATAGGTTGTAATGCGGAAGCGTGGACCGAAAGCTCCCATTAATATCCCTACAATAATAGGACCGCCTGCAATACCCAATTTTATGGGGATACTGATTCCCGGTATGGGGAAAGGTATCGCTCCAAGCAATAAACCGAGTGTAATCCCTATGAAAATAGCTATAAGGTTAGGATTCTTGAGCCTCTCCAGCTCATTACCCAATAGTTTGGCTACATTATCAACAGCTGCTTTCTCTCCTACAATAGTCAGCTTATCACCTATTTGCAGGGCAAGGTCTGGTGATGCCAGCAGGTCGATGCCTGCACGATCGATCCGTGTAATATTTATTCCGTATAAGTTTCGTAACCTGAGTGCGCCCAATTTTACGCCATTTACCTTACTACGGGTTACAATAATCCGGCGAGATACCAGATGGCTGTTGTCTATATGATTCCAGTCTATATCCTCTTTGTTCCAGTCTACCTGCTCTTGTTCTCCGAACAAAACTTCGACTAATTCGACATCCGATTTGATAGAAATAATCAACACATGATCGTTGAGTTCGAGTGTTGAGTCTGAAGCAGGAATGGTTACTTTTCCGTCTCTCCATATACGTGATATGATAAACTTACGAGGCGATAACTTCATAATATCCTTTATGGTACGTCCTAAAATAGCCGGATTGGTTACCATAAATTCGCCTACATACGTACTTTTGTCTTTCTTCTCTTTATTATCAGAGGTAGCATCTTGCGGTACAAAACATTTACGCATAAATGCGATGGCAAGGATAACACCTACGACTCCTAACGGGTAGGCAACGGCACATGCCAGAGCCATATCTGCTAATTCTTTGGTAGAGTTGGGCGAAATCTGTCTTAATGTTTGCTGTGCTGCTCCCAAAGCAGGTGTATTGGTAACTGCTCCGGATAGAATACCCATCATATTGGGCATCGATATATCGGTCGTAAAATAAATAAGGAAAGTGAGTGCTATACCTAATAACACAACTGCCATAGATAGCATATTGAGGCGGAGTCCTCCTTTTTTCAAGGATGGGAAGAATCCCGGACCAACTTGTATTCCTAAAGAGTAAACAAATATAATAAGCCCGAAGTTCTGAGCAAAATAGAGCATATCGCGATTGACTTCGAGTCCGAAATGACCTACTATTATCCCTGTAAAGAAGACGAAGGTAATACCCAATGAGATATTGAATATTTTGAGTTTCCCGAGCTGTAATCCGATAGCCGAAATTACTGAAATCAAGATTACCGTCTGTATCATCGACGGCTTAAAAATGGCATCTAATAACCAATCCATGTCTATTCTGAATACTATAAATAGTTATTGTTATATTCTTTATCTATAAGCGCCTATTGATTATAGAATTCATATAACAAACAAAGAGGCCTAAGACCTCTAATGTTCGGAGGACAAAGGTATTACTATTATCTGAATTTTGGCAATATGTAAATGAATCTTTTCTCTGCGGACGGTTTTTTATTGAAATGTTATTTCTTTTCGTCTTATTGCCGTTTTATAGTGTTAAATTGAAAATGTGATATTCTATTTCTCCTTATGTCATCGTGTCTGTGTAAATTTACAGAGGTTGGCTATTTGTTTTCTGTACTCGCTTTGGAATGTTTTTCTAAACTAATTTTGCCTATTTTTGGATCGGAATAATCCTTAATAAATCTTTTAATCTATGAAGAAAGCACTCGCTGTTCTAGGGATATTTATATCCTCTGTATCTGTTTGTTTAGCACAAGAACCCGACTTTAAGCTTGGCAGTTATATCAATCCCGATTTTAAAAGAAAAGAATTAGATTTTAATCTCAATTCGGCAGGTAGTTTTTATAGAATGTCGGATTCTAAAAATAATTATCTAAGTGGAGATTTAGGGTTGAGGTATGACTTAGTTAGTAACTCAGAGAAGGAGCAGGCGCACACTTTTGGTTCTTTTTCGGGTGGAGCAGGTTCAACAAGTGGAGAATCGAGCAATCGTCGTACTGCTTCTACCGGATTTTCTCTTACGAGAGAGGCTTTTCAATTTTTCAAGAAGAAGACATTCCTCGAAATATCTCCAAAAGTGGCTGTTAGCTATCTGTATAGCAAAGAAGAAGAGGATCATTATTATTATAATGGATCCGGTTTGGTAGCACCTTATTATAGGAAGGATAATAATTTTTCGTCAAATATATTATTAAAATTAGGAATAGGTAAAGGGCGTATAGAGGATGTGGGAGACGCTCGCCAAGCCATGTTTATATTGCAGGAATTGCAGAAAAAAAATCTATTAAAAAGAGTTTTAAGTAATGATGAGGTAAATGCTTTAACAGAGCAGATTACCTTGGTGAAGAACAAACGTTATTATGATTATCGGATACAATTGATAGATGAAATTTCTACGGTTGATTCGTTCCTTGTAGCTAATGATTTCGTAGATAAGGCAAACTCAGCATTGTATTTTACTACTATATACGATAAGTGGGTGTATGGTGATCGTGATAGACGCGAATCCGGCTCTTATATCAAAGGGGGTATTGTGCCCGAATATTCATTCAATGAAGACAGACAAGTACATAGTTTCGCGAATGGAATTTATACCGGGAGGTACAGGAATAAGAACATTAATTCTTATTATGGCGCAGCGCTGTATGTTGATTATAGATACGAGAAGCCTTTGACTTTGGCATTGCAAAGTTCTTTTAATGCGGGGTTATCGTCGGGAATATATAAGAGAAGAGATTACGAGAATAATTCGTCGTATAGAACTAACTTAAATGTAAACTATACATTGGGCTATTATCCTAATACACGTACATATGTATCAGGAGGTATTTCTCAGCTTTTATTTTGGGAAAGGGTATCATCTGATTATAATGGTTTTGCAGAAAATAAAAGCGATTGGATTACAGGTATTACTACGCTTACGGCAACAGGTTATTATTTCTTATCACCTCAATTGCGTCTGTTTGGGCGATGCGATGTTAGTTATCGTGAATATAACTGGTATCAGGGTGGTAATACTCATGACAGCTATCCTGCAACAAGCTTTCAGCTCGGGTTGTCGTATGCCATATTCTGATCATATAAAATTGCTGTAAATGTAAAAAGGCTTCCATCTGATTGGGAGCCTTTTTATGTATATCGAAATGAAATTAATTTATCTTCTGCCGCCACTTGACGATCTGCCGGAGGAAGCTGCTGCACTTGATCCTGAGCTTGATCGGGAACTGCTGCCCGAACTTGAGCTACTACTGGTGCTACTCGAAGATTCTACTCTCGGTGTAGATGTAGTAGTTGTTGAGCGAGATGAATCGCTGGTGCGACCGGAGCTTGACGATGTGCGATCGCTGCTCGAAGAACTACTGCTACTTGAAGTTGACGAGCTTGGTCTTGAATAGCTTGTTGTTGACGAACTGCTACTGCTACTACCACTTGATGCTTTACGGCTATCGCTACTATTATATGACGATTCTACTTTGGCGGGTGTAGAAGTCGATGATGTAGAAGTCGATGTACTTGGTCTTGAATAGCTGCTACTGCTACTACTTGATGAACCGGAGCTATCACTGTTATATGTTTTGCGACTAGCGGCCGAAGACGATTCTGCTCTTTTAACAGGATCTGACGGGCGTACCGAGACGGCACTGTTTCTGTCCGAAGTGTTATTCGTAGAACTTCTGTCAGGTCGGGTACCACTGTCTGCTCTTTTCTCTGTAGACCTTTTGTTAGAGGCTGCAGATGACGATGAGGCTGACGACGAACTTTCGGGACGGGTAGCGGTGCTGGGACGAGTGCTCGTTGGGCGATCGCCTGTCGGACGTTCACTTGTCGGGCGCTTTCCGTTTTGTGCCGCAGCGGATGAGCCGGGACGACTGCTTCCGGATGTACCGGGGCGGCTTTCGTCGGGTCTGCTCGGTCTCTCATTGTTATCGGGTTTAGTCGGTCTTTTATTATCGTCAGGCCTGCTTGGTTTACCGGCGTTGCCGGGTCTACCGGGTTTATCTCTGTTGCCGGGTCTGCCGTTATGAGGAGGTCTGCCCGGACGATGCCCCGGTCTGCCGCCACCGCCTACAACTATAATAGGACCGCCCATCGGAGGTAGTATTGCCGGAGGTCCCATAGCAGGGATGAATGGAATATCGTCATACAGGAATTCGTATCCGGTAAGATAGTCGTTCCAAAATTCGAGGGCAAAAACTTCGTTCTGAAAATTACGGTATTGAAGTACCTCCTGTACACCGTCTTGCGTATAATTTACAGCAAGTACTCTTTCCGGATAACCCAAAAGGTAAGCAACATCTTCTTTGCCCATTCCTACGGTTAGGTCATTCATCCTGTCCACATATTGAGTCGATCCGCAAGCTGTGAGTAAAACAGCTAAAGAAAGTATAAATAGTATCTTTTTCATATGTGTTGTGCGTTAGTTAGAAATTCTTTTCATTGTATACCTTATTAGAGTATAAGTTAGACAAAAGGTTTAATGGAATTACCAATTTGTCGCAAAGATATTATTATTCTTATTGATTTTTAGCAATTTCATTAGAATAAGGGGAGATAAAATATATAAAAAAGCACAACACAATTCCCTGTGACTCCCTTAAGGGAAGAAATAACTATCTCATATAAACAAGTTTGTAACCTGTAACTAATTATTACCATTCGCTGTATGCCATCCCGCTTTTCTGTGCGAAATTGTATTTTTCTTTGTCGAATGTAAAGAGGCAGGCCGATTTGCATCCCCATTTTTTAGAAACTTCGTCTAATTTAATGATCACACCTGTAGATAACATTTTTCGCTGAAAATTTCTCCTGTCTAATTTTCGATCCAATATTGTTTCATATATAATCCGTAAATCGGACATGGTGAATTTCTCCGGCAAAAGTTCGTATCCGATCGGAATACTGTTTATCTGCGAACGTATCGATCTGATTGCTTTCTCGATAATCCTGTTGTGATCACCATAGAGTTTTGGAATTTCATTGATATGAAACCATTCTACTTTTTCGCTTTCAGTGGAATAAATTCTTAGTTGAGAGTGATTGACCAATGCATAATACCCGATGCTGACAAACCTGTCGAGCAGCCAATGAGGCTGGTTTATTCCGGTGGCATCCAGAATTTGTTTATTTTCGTCGGGTTGTACTCTTTCCGTATCGCCAAACAGATAGAACTGCTTCAGATAAACTTCATTTAGTCCGGTTCTTTCTGATAAAATCCGATGAGCAGCATTGTTTATATTTTCATTCAAAAATACAAATCCTCCCGGAAGCATCCATTTTCGGTTGGTTTTAAACTTGTTAAGGAGAACTTTTAAGATTCCGTCATGAAATCCAAATATGGTGCAGTCGATAGAAACGCTCGGCAAAAATACATTTGCACGCTCCTTAAGCGGGGATTTATAATCCTGTGAACTTTTTGTTGTCATTGTAGTATTAGATGGTTTAAGTATTCAAATTTAAAGAGTACTTTTCAATTAACTCTATGTTTATAAATTTTTAACGAGAAATATAGAAATTATTAACTGTTTGATAGATGTGTTATATGTGTATGTTGTTTATTATGAGAATTTTGATGTTGTTTTGATGTATAGGCAAATGCGTTTTTAAGACATAAACCCGGCATAAGGAGTTATGTTAAATTATCCTTATACCGATGTGTTTACTGTCAATTTTCCACCTTTTTTATTTAGAGCCTGACATTATGCCCGAATCGTTATCCGAGTTATTAAGCCTCTTGTCTCCACCTTTAAATTGTCGTCCGAAATTCACATTGAAAGATGCTTTTATATAAACCAATTGCGTCAGATTATCGGAAAATACTTTCGATTGGGTAGGTATAAGTGCTGACCAATTCTGATCGTTTCTTTTATATGTACCTCCGAACGGGTTGAATGCTCCCAGAATAAGAGAGTAATTCTGCTTATTGTAACCGAAGCTTATAGAATGTATACGTTCTCCCGATTCGAGCGATTCGCCATAGAAATAATCCCAAGGAGTATATATCTGGAAATTGGCGACCCAGTTTTTGTAGTTTCCATCTATAGACAGACGCATATACTTATTGGTATAGGTGTGCGTATAGTTGCTGCCTTCGCTGATATAGCGGTTTATGCCGGGAGTGAAGGCTATTGTAAGGCGGTCTTTGATCGGGCGGAAACGTAGTGTAAGTTCTGCGCCCAGCTGGTGATGTGCCTTTTGATTTTCGTATGTCCTTATAAACCTTCCCTTCTCAAAAAGAATGGTTTCGGCAACAGGATTCCGTTGGTAATTGTGTTGCAGAAATAGATCGAATCCAAACATACCTTTGTCATATCCCGCAGTGATATTATTGCTATATCCCTGCGACATCTTAAGGTTGGGATTTCCTCTGCGGATTTGCAGCGAGTCTATTTCCTGCTCCACACCATTCAGGTTGGCGAGTGACGGGGTATTTCCCCAGATGTTTACCTTGTAGCGGATAAATGTTTTGTCGTTGATATTATAAGTTACACGTGCCGAGGGGCGGAACGAATATCTTTCTTCCTGTTCATCGCCTTGGCTGTAATAAGATCGTATCCCTCCGACGCTTGCCACATAATTGAATTTGCCTTTCTGAATCTGATATTCGGCATATACATAGGTTTCTGCCAGATTCATGGCAATTTCGGCTATCGTATTGCCTGTATATGCGTTTTGAGTAAATACTTGAGCGTGCTTCAAACCTGTTGTGAATTTGCCTTTGTCGTTTTTCTTTTCATAAATACCCTCAGTTATCAGCGAATATTTATCGCCTGATATGTGTGACCGAATGTCTGTGACGGGTTTTTCGTCTCTCCATTCTTCATAGAAACGATTGTTGTTAGAATTGATATACGTTCCTACCACATTCACAATTATAAGCTGGTCTTTCTTTAGATTACGTTGATAGTAAACATCTAGCGATGGTATATTTGTTTTTTCGGACGAAAGATCAGAAATAGACAGCGGTGTGCTGTTGTCGGATGTGGTTATAGTACTTCTTCTATCGGAATATAAGTTTGGTGAGTTATTGTATGCATTTCTGAAAGTTACATTCAGAAAATATTTATCAGCCTCCATCAAACTATAATTTAAAGCAAGATTCAACCTGTTGTATTTGAATAGGGTAGGTTCACCTATTTCGTTACGATGCAATGTTCTGTCGGGAAAATTAAATGTTTCGTTGTTTTCACGAGTCCATTCCAGTTTTCGGTATCCCCAGTATGCGTTTAATCCGAACTCCGATTTCCGATGGTTTACCTTAACCGATACGTTATCTTCCGAAAAACCGGTTGTTCCTATGATATTCATAAAATCGCCATGTATGTTTCCTCCCGATTCCCTGCGGCGGACAATATAATCCAATACAGCAGATGCACTGCCATAACGTGCCCCCGGATCGTCGTGATACTCGATACGGATAATATCCTCAGGGGTGATGGCTCTTATCTCTTCATTGGTGGTTAATGCTCCGTTGATCCGTAATTGAACTTCTCCTCTGCCCGAAGTTGTGATCGTATTATCTACAGGATTGATATTTATTCGGGGCAATTGCAATTGTTGCAGCAGGTCGAGTCCGTTAGTGGATGTTTTTATCTGGCTTTCGGAGGGGAATATCAATTTTCGGTCGGCTTTGTCTATTACCGACTGAGCGGTTACAGTCACTGCATTCAGGGCTACGGATGAGGGTTCGAGTGTAATATTTCCCAGATTGCTGTCTGCCGTAGGGTTGTGTACGGGAATATACGATGTCTGATATCCCATATAAGATATCGACACCAGATAATCGCCCGTAGGGTTTACAATATCGAATAATCCGTTTGCATCGGAATTGACTCCTTTGACAAAAGTAGAATCCGATTGTAACAGGGTAACATTTGCATACTCAATCGGGGCAGCATTGGTTTTATCCAGCACCTTCCCCGATATTTTTATTTGTTGTGCCGACAATGTGCTTGCCAGTGCCAGTGGAATTATAATTAAGGATAATATTCGTTTCATGCTTTATAGTTTTATTATGCCTATATGACGGATCAACTGCCTTTTTGGTTACATGGTTTGTCTGATATTTTTTTGCATGAATGTTCGGTTATGACGCTTTTTGTTGGTAAATGGTTTATTATTAAGGTTACAGACCTTTTTATTGCTTTGGCAAGCATAACAACCGGAGATAGCTATACTGATAAAACATCGCATTAAATATTAAACGTTACTTAATATGAATCAGTAGTTGAATTATCAGTATTAAACGCTCATTTTTTACTGACGCACCTCTATCGAGGTTTGTCTTTCATTTTGCCTTGATGCAAAACGAAACAAAAGATCAAGACTGTGCCTTTTGCTTTGGCCTCGATACGTGCTCCGAAAGCGAAAACAAAAAAATACTTTCTTGATTGATTTCTTTTTGTTTTTTACGCTTTCCTCTCACATCGGGTACCCCATGCAACCGCCAAGGTCGGAGAGCCTGACGGGCGTAAGCAAAGCCGACGTTTACTTCGGGGGTGAGGCATCCGTTCAACGAAGCAGTCGATAAGAATAAAATGTAAAAAGTCCGACAGGACGGCTTATTTTATTCCGACAGCAAGTTGTTAACGGATCACCACCGTAAGTGGTCGGCAAAGACTTTTTGGTTCCTTTTGCGGCTTTGGGCAAAAGGAACACAAGCAATCTTTGATTGCGCGTAGGATAAATAACTTAAAAGAGCGTTTATTACAGATAATTCTATTACTGATTAGCATTATTATCTATTTATTATGATTAAATATCACGGCTATCTATTTTTTATAGGTTTTCATTCCAGGGTTGGTAATGTGCTGTTATTGTAAATCGAATATCTAAAATTGATAATGAGCCGTGTGTCGTTTAAACTTATTGAAGCGATTATTGTTCTTTCTATATACTTCAATATATTGTATATGATTAATTTATTGTCTTATATATTTATACCGCTTATCGTTTTGCCAATCGATATAAATAAGGTTGCCGACTCATCTAAGTTCTGGTTTATTCAAAATCTTTATGATGCTTTGCTCTCTCTTGGAATAAATGTTGGGGTTGCCAACGCTATTGTTTTTACTATTGTACTTTTAGCATTGGCAGCTATTGTGTGGTTATTAAATATTGCAATAGGGCGTTTTTCGTTTTTATTTGTGAAGGATCAAAAACTGAATGTCGAATCCGGAGTTTACCGTATTTTGATGAAGCATGGTTTCTTCAAGCGTTTTTTCGTATTTATAGCCATTGGTATTGTTGTACTTAGTTGCCGTATTTTGTTTTCGGGCTTCTCAATCGGTTTAATAACCTTTGTGATGGTACTTTCGCGTTCGGTAATGATTATCTGGATTTTGCTGTTACTTTATTCGCTTCTCGATTCATGGAACACATTTTTCGAGCTGCACCCCAAAACTCAGCAAAAATCGCTTAAAGGATATATACAGCTAATGAAAATTATAGCTGCCGTAGTAGCGGTTGTATTTATTCTGGCAATTATTGTAGATAAAGAGCCATCGAATCTTATTCTCGGGTTTGGGGCTACAGCAGCCTTTATTACACTGATTTTTAAAGATACTATTCTGGGTTTTGTGGCTTCTATACAACTTTCTTTTCAGGATATGATACGCCCTGACGATTGGATCGAGATGCCTTCGAAGAATGCCGATGGAATTATTGTCGATATAAATCTAAGTTCGGTAAAGGTACAAAACTGGGACAATTCGGTCACCATGATACCTATATATGCCTTGGTTACCGATTCGTTTACCAACTGGCGGCGCATGGAGCAAGGGCCGGGACGCCTTTTTGTACGGTCGTTTAATGTGGATGCCAAGTCGGTCAAATTTGCCGGTGAATCTCTTTTGGAGTCTCTTTCCAAACATTCGGTTACGGGTGGCAACTATGCCGAATTCCTTACTTTGGCTCATGTGAGTTCGCCGGATGCGATACTTACAAATCTGGCTTTGTTCAGGGCTCATCTTGAGTTGTTTTTGCGTAGGCATCCCCAAATTAATGATCAACTGATGCTCTTTGTCCGATATCTGAATGCAATTTCGGGTCAGGGTATCGGTATCGAAATTTATGCCTTTTCGAAACAGAAAGAGGCTGCCGGTTATGATACCGTTCACCGGACTGTAATGGAATATGTGATAGCGAGTGCTTCTCTTTTTGAGATCATTCTTTTTCAATCTCCTTCAGGCGAAGATTTGCATCGCCTGGGGAAATTTAGAGACGAAAAGTTTAGTTAGGTATCTGACATTTTCTCTGCATTCTGAATATTAAGTAACGTTTAATATTTAATGTGATGTTTTATCAGTATAGCTATCTCTGGTTGTTATGCCTGCCAAAGCAATAAAAAGGTCTGTGACCTTAAATATCACTGTTATCTATTTTTTTATCTGCCGATTTGTATTGCCTTCCAAAATTGACATTGTAAGAGAGTTTTAGGTAAGGCATTTTACTTATAGAAGTACTGGTAACTTGTGATGACATGGGCACTAGTGCCGAAAATACTCTTGATCCCGATTTCCATTCTTTGGTAAACGGGTTTATTACGCCTGCCGAAATAGAGAACCGATCTGTTTTATATCCCAAGCTGACATTTTGCCAAGATTCGTTCAGATAAAGCGTCTCGCCTTCGAAATAATGAAAGCTGTTGGCAAGGAAAGCATTAAATATCCATTTTTTATAATTGGCTGTCATATCCGAATTATAATACCATCGGGTATAGGTATGTAGGTAATTATTGCCTTTATTGATAAATCTGGCTATGCCCGGTGTAAAACTGAATGTGAGGTGATCTTTGATGGGTTGTACCTGTATTCTTAATTCACCTATCAGATTGTGGAATGCTCTCTGATTATTATTTTGGTTGATAAATTTTCCGTCCTCAAAAAATATGTCATTTGCAATATTCGCATTTATATAGCGGTATCTCATCCACAGATTGAAGTCGAATATTCCTTTCTTGTATCCTCCCCAAAGTGTATTCTGATAAGTCATAAAAGGTCTGAGGTTGGGATTGCCCCGACGTATTTGCAGTGAATCTATTTCCTGTTCCACATTATTAAGATCGCCTTCGGAGGGAACCCTGTTATAAACAATTCCATTGTATTTGATATATGCGGCATCGTTTATGGTGTAAGTCATACGTAGGGTTGGGCGGAAAAGGTATTTCTCGGTCTTGCTGCCTTGCACACTATAATACATGCGTGTTGCCCCGACTCCCAGCGAAGTATTGAACTTTCCTTTTTTTAATTGGTATTCGGCATAGAGATATGTTTCGGACTGATTTACGTTTACCTGTGCTTCGCTGCTGCCCGAATAAGTGCTTTCGGTATATGTTTGTGTCTGCTTTAATCCGGTGGATAGTTTGCTGCCCGTTCCGAATGTTTTTTCATATATACCTTCTGCTACAAGTGCATATCTGTCGCTTTTGGTAAGGTTGTTTATGTCTGTATAAAGTACATCATTGCGGCTTTCCTGAAATTTGTATTCGGTTTTGCTGTACGTATATTTACCGATAACGTTTACTATTATCAGTTGCTGATTTTTCAGATCTCTCTGGAAATACAGATCGAGCATAGGGGCATTGGTTCTGTAAGCCGAATGTATGTAGACATTTACAGGTTCGGAGTCTCCCGTATAATAAGTGCTTTTTTCGTCATCAAAACCATTGGGCGTATTTCTGTAAAACTGGCGTAGGGCCGCATTAAAGAAATATTTTCCCGATTCTTGCAGGCTGTAATTGAGGTTGTTATTTATCCCTCTTGTTTTGAAAGGTATGGCTTCGCCTACACGGTTGCGGTGAATCTCTTTGTCAGGAAATATGAAAGATTGCCGGCTGTTTCGGGTAAAATCGAGATCACGATCCCATTCGTTACTATTGAAGGAGAACTCCGATTTTCGATGGTTCACCTTAGCATTGAAGGAATTATTGCCGAATCCCACAAAAGGATTATTCATTAACTCTGCATTGATACTTCCTCCTGAGCTTTTTCGTCGGGTGATAAAGTCAAGAACGGCTGCAACGTCACCATATCGTAGTCCCGGATTGTCGTGAAATTCTACTCTGATAATATCTTGGGGTATAAGTGCGAGAATTTCCGAATAGGATACTATTACACCATTGATGCGTAATTGTATCTCGCTGCCGTCCGATGTTTTGATAACATTATTGACCTGATCGATAATAACACGTGGTAACATCAGATTTTGCAGTAGGCTGATGCCGCTGATTGACGATTTTAGCTGTGCCGCGGTAGGCAGTATAACATCTTTGTCTATTTTGTGGATAATGGAATTGGCTGTAACCGTGATATCATTGAGGGCGATAGAGGCGGGATGCAGTGCTATATCGCTTACGGTTATGTCTTTTTCGGATTTCGAGAGTTCAATAACCTGTGTTTCGTATCCCAGGAAGGAAACCGACAGTAGATGGGTGTCTTTCGCAACTTGGGGGATAGCAAAAAGACCGTCGTCATTAGAAGTTACTCCTTTGATAAAGGTCGAGTCTTGTTTTAGAAGAGAAACTGTTGCGAATCCGATGGGAGTCGACTCAACGGCATCGATAATTTTTCCTGATATTTTTATCTGTTGGGCTGACAATGTGCTTGTTATTGTCGCAAGGATAGTCAAAATCGGTAATGTGTAACGCATAATTTAGGCTTATTGTTTAATAGAATGACTCTGATGAGCGTCTATTTGTTACACGGGATAGGACGGAAATTTGAAAAGTATTTCTAAATAATAGAAATTATACTATTAGAAAATGAGACTGTCCCGGAAGTGAAATATGCACACTAAATACACTGAATATGCAGATTTTGAACCTCACCCCAATCCTCTCGTGATGAGAGGGATAATGAGGGATAGTAACAAAAATTATGGCTTTGTCTTTAATCTAAAATTCTGTGTTTTCTGTGTTCTAATACTGCTTTTTACACAGCCTCCTTTTTATTTACCTACATAATAATCAAAACCGCTTTTTTGCCCCAACTTATTTAAAGCGACATAGCGTTGAGCATCAATGGAATGATTAAACCGATCGATCGGTATATTGCTTGGATTCCCGAATTCATCGGTAGTCCATCGATAATTTCGATACTCATTGATGAGGTTCGAACTGGTTTGAGTCAGATGTTTCGGGTATCGGTTCAATATTGCAAGCCCTGTTAAAATACTATCTCTGCCTTTGTTGGCAGGTTCTACATTCCATCCGCAATTGCGTATCTCCCTGATCGATTTTGGTTCGGCACTGTCGGCTATAATAGCTGTTTGCCGGGGAATGTTGCATTCCTCCAGATATTTGGCGATCATTAAATTGTCGTATCCTCTAGCGTAGAGTAATTCATTTATCCAAAGTTCGCCTTCCGATAGACGGATGTCGATTATTGCAGTGGGGTCATTGGTAAACCCAAAGTCAATACCCAGCCATCTGTGTTTGTAAGATAAGGGTAAAGAGGGGGTAATATCCCAGTTTTGCATAATAAGCCCTACCTTTGAGCCTGTTTGCCCCAAGCCATATACCTGCCACCATTCTACATCGTTTTTGCTCGATTCTATTTCTTTAATTTGCGCTTCGGACAGATATTCATTATTCAGGTAGGTCGAGTGAATCATTGTTGCTTCGGGGCGGGGAAGTACTTTTTCATCTACCCAAAATTCATAACAAGGATTGTAATCGAGAAATATGGTTTCTGTAGTACGGATTGCCAATTGACGATATGTTTCGTAAGAAATATTGATACATTCGTTTATATAAAGGATATCCCGGGCGGGGCCATGTACTTTTCCGGGCTGATCGGCTGAGAAAAATTCTATGTATGAATTTTTTACCTTATATATTTTATCTGTGGCATTCCACGATTTGAGATCCCATTTCCCTTCTTGGCGGAGCATGTTCTCAAAGTCCCGCATACACCCTTTCTTGAGGTGGGGCATTGATTCGGATACTATGGATATGAGGCGTGGGGCATCCGACCATTCGGCAATCATGTATAGTAATTGCAGTATGCTCCATGTTTTGGACGAACGAGTCGATCCTTTATTGACTATTACTCTCCGCCCTTCGTTATAGGCTTCGAGGTTGCGGCTAAATACGGAAGTTCCTTTCACAGTGGTTTTTGTATATAGATAAAAAAAGCGCGGACTATAGTGTCCGTGCTTTTGCTTTAGTTCTCTACGAATAAAAAAACTTGTTTATCTTTTCAGCATTACTTTTTCGGATGTTCTGTTTTGTCCGTCAGATTTCTCGATGATATAAATTCCATCGGTTAATACGGTTGATTTTATGTCGAAGCTGCCATTTACCGCATTATCTGAATATACTAATACGCCTGACAGGTTGTATATTTTTACGGATTTGATTTCGGACATCACTTCTATGATCTGATCATCAAGAGCTGCTGATCTTACGCCATAACCTCCCGGAATTACTGATCCTGACCAAGAAATATATTTCCAATAAGACCATCCACATTTATTCTTTGCTCTAATCTTAAACATTATATTGTTATATGTGTTTGGTGTTGATTTAAATGTCGCTACCCGACCTAAACTACCTATACGATCGGCTGTCGGATTAGATGTTACTCCGTTCCCTGTTGTGAAAATAGGGCTTCCTGAATTGTTTTGCCACTCAATATTTGATATATTTCCAGATAAGTCAACCCCATATCCATCTATCACTAAAGTCGTAAACTCACTGAATGTAAGAAGTCTACTTACATCTACATAGGTGGAGTTTAGTGACGATTCATCCATTGCGTATGTTATTGATATTTTTGGGGTTCCAATCCATACATCCGAAGATTGCAAGTCATAAACTTTTCCTTTGTCATTCACTTTTGCTTTTACTGTTCCAGAGCCATTTCCAGATGCTTTAAATGTTGCATATTCGCCTGAAGCTGAAATTAATGACATATTATCTCCAGATTGCCATGTGATGTCAGACAGATTACCTATAAAATTTTCAATACGGTATCCTACGGTTTCTCCAGCATATACAACTTTCTCAGAGGTACTACGCACAATCATTGGAGCACCATCTATGGGGAAATTCCATGTGTGAGTGTATTTGTGATAATAAAAGAATTGTTCGTAGAAATATGTAACCATAGTAACGGATGCCCGGGTTGATCCGATAATTGGTTTAGGAATCAAAGTGATGGTGCCTTTATCCCTTCTTACTTCGGTAAATTGACTTTGATCATATTTCCATTCCTTTATTTCATAAACTAAAGGCATATTTACATAACCTAAGGTTATTTCTTCTCCTGAGATAATTTTTGAGGGAAGAGGCCGTAGATCTCTTGTAGTACCATCTCCTTCTGTACTGATTCCTGTATGTGTAACTTCTAAGGATAATTTCAAAATATCTCCGGAAAATCTAATAATTTTGCTTTCATCAGGATTATTTATGGATAGACACATTAAGCCTCCTGCTGAATTTTTAATTAATGATTTTAGAGCGTCACTTGTAAGATTCAGGCTTGTCCCTGAATTTGGAAAATTTGCAGAAATAATTGGACTACCTGTTAAACCTTTTAAACTGTACCAAGTTGATTCGTCTGCATTAGTTAATATATTCGATGATTTTATTATAATACTCCCGTTAAAATTGGAATCGCTCCCTGTAGTGGTTAATTTTAGAATTGCTGATGTTATATCAGCCTTTTTGGGTATAGATCCCAGATCAAACTCTAAATACACCCTTCCACTTATATTTTTAGAATTATCCAGACCAACAAAAAAGGAGGAATAATTATCTTTAAGGGACTGTTTTGTATATGTATTGGAATTTTTTGTTATTCCCACAAAAGAAGCATGAGGGGATATTATAATTTTACTTTGAGCTAAAGTTGTCAAAGAGGATAAACAACTCAAGAATATAGCCATTAAAAATAAGATTTTCTTCATAGTTCAATTTCTTTAGATTTATAAAATTTCTGTTTTGTAAACATAAAGAAATTGTTTATATAAGGACTTAATTTTTTTATCCAAAAAATATAATATTTGCACTCTGAAAAATATAATGCTTACACTCTGAAAATATCGATTTTTAATCAGATGAATTTGTATAATCTTGTTTGTCATAGCTCCCATACTTGTTTTATTTTGAAAAAAAAGATTGTTTTCTCTTTGTGATTAAGATATTAGAGACTGATTTATTCTCAGATAATTTATTATAAATCAATATTTATCCAGTTTTTACTATATGTTAAGACCATAACTATGCTACGAAGCAATATTTTCAGTATTTTTACCGTTTAATATATCGAACAATACATATTACTCTGAAGCCAACTAACAATTCTTCTAAAAAAGATGAAGCGAAAGAAAAAAAAGATTTATATCATAATAAATCCTGTTTCGGGAACGAAATCTAAAAAAGGATTACCTGAGAAGACGATGATGCTCGATCCTCATGACTTTGATGTGCATATGTTTATGACGGGTTACGAAGGGCATGCTTCGCAAATTGCCAGAGATGCTGTGGATAATAACATCGATTATGTAATAGCTGTCGGTGGTGATGGAACTATCAATGAGGTAGCCAGAGTGTTGGTAGATACAGACGTTATATTCGGTATTATACCCAGTGGATCGGGAAACGGACTGGCTCGCGATTTGCATATTCCGATGGATCATAAAAAGGCGATCGAGATTATCAAACAAAACAATGTAAAGCAGATAGACTACGGAATTGCAAATGATAATATTTTCTTTTGCACATGCGGTGTAGGTTTCGATGCGGAGGTGAGTGAAAAAGTACTGAATCAATCGAGCCGGGGTAAACTGATGTATGCCAAGAGTATGATTGATGTTTTTTATAATTTCAAACCTCAAAAATATAAAGTTACTACTTCCGATACTACTTTTAACGAGGAAGCGTTTCTTGTAACATGTGCTAATGCTTCTCAATACGGCAATGACAGTTTTATAGCTCCTCATGCCGATATTCAGGACGGAAAGATGAATATTGCAATACTAAAACCCTTGTCGGTATTGAATGTTCCTCAGACGGCTATTCAGTTGATGTCAAAAAATATAGAAAATAATTCGAAACTTGTTGAGATAATTACCTCTGAGGTGTTAATTGAACGCGAAAAAGAAGGAGTTATGCACCTTGACGGAAGTGCCATACAAACCGGTAAAGAAATATCTGTCAGGATTGTAAATAAAGGGCTCAATGTTTTGGTGCCTTTGGAAGTACCTAAAACAGGATTTAATGCTCAGTCTTTTTTTACTAATATCACACGTTGGATATAAAAGTGGGCCTATTTGAGGGTATATCAAAATAAATTCAGCATACATAATACTCTGACAGTTCAGATTTTGTGTTTTTGTAAATTGCTGTTAAATAGTGGGATGTGAAATTTAACTCTGTATTCTCTGTTGTTTCAGTGTAATTTGTGACCTATTCAGCCCCTATACCAAAGCAATAAAATGGACTAAGATCTTAATTGATTCGTTAAAAAGTAAATTCCCATATATTTTTACTATTTTTGTATCTTGTAATACTTCTATAGCTGATTTTTTTAACGGTTGGTTTTGATTAAGGTTTCAGACCTTTTTTACTCCTTTAGTAAGCATAGCAGCCATATTCGATTACAATTGGAAAGTTTATCATTAGAAATACTTTCCATTTATTTAATTATTCTTTATTTTGAATATCCGGTATAAATAAATAAGAAATAAAATGATTTCAGATAAAAAAGTAGTAGTTGTACTCCCTGCGTATAATGCTGCAAAGACTTTGCCTCAAACTTATAACGAGATCCCCTTTAGTATTGTTGACGAAGTTATCTTAGTAGATGACAATAGCCCGGATGATACCGTTTCCGTTGCTAAAAGTATAGGGATCAAACATATCGTGAAGCATGATAAGAATAAAGGATATGGTGGTAATCAGAAAACCTGTTATAACAAGGCACTTGATTTGGGTGCTGATATAGTGGTTATGCTTCATCCCGATTATCAATATACCCCGAAGCTAATCGAGTCGATGTGCTATCTGATAGCTAACGATGTATATCCCGTAGTAATAGGTTCGCGCATATTAGGTAAGGGTGCACTAAGAGGAGGTATGCCTTTGTACAAATATGTGGCAAATAGATTCCTTACCTTCTTCCAGAATTTACTGATGAGCCAAAAGCTATCGGAATACCATACAGGATATAGAGCATACAGTGGAGAGGTGTTGAGAAGTATTAATTATAATATTAATTCGGACGATTTTATCTTTGATAATCAGTTTATTGCCCAAATTTTCAATAAGGGATATGAAATTGCGGAAATAACATGTCCTACCAAATATTTCGAAGAAGCATCTTCTATCAACTTTGTCAGAAGTTCTAAATATGGGCTGGGTGTATTGAAAGTATCTTTATTGTATTTTCTGCATCGTAATACTTTCTTTAAATATCGAATTTTAGATAAATCGTAAGTCGAATACACCGAATAAATTATGACTGTGCAAACATCTTCAATAATGAGTAAGCAGAGACTATTTCTGATTATCAGTTTTTTGGTTCTGTTCCTTGGGTTTTATAGTAATTTGTGGAATGCTGCCCGAACTGAGGCTTTTGGTTGGTTTGACGAATTTTCGGAATGTTTGGCTATCGGTAAAATAGCCCGATCCGAAAAGGAAGGAATTCTTTCGCACGGAGGTTTGCCCGGTGTTAATTATGATGCAACGAAGGTTCCTGCAAACTCGGATATCTGGTTTGAGGTTTATCTGGAGCAAAGACCCGATTATTTGAGTGGAAATATTCCTGATAGCTACGATGTATACAAAAGCCAGACTGGTGGACAACTGATCTTTTTCAGTATCGTACAGAAAGTACTGCCTTTTGACAATAGTATACGGCTTCAAATATTCCATTTTATAAATGCCATATTGTCGGCATTGTGTTTCACCTTATTTGTGGGGTGGGTATTTCGTAATTTTGGTTCTATTTCTGCTGTTTTGGTTTTGTTTCTGGTTACAATGTCGAGCTGGATAACTCTTTTCGGACACAGTTTATGGTGGAGTTTGTGGGGTTCTTATATCCCATTTATAACCATGTTACTTGTACTCGAATATAGTAACAAGGTGAAAAAGTTAACTTCCAATAGAATATTATTATACCTATTCTTATCGGTATTTGCGAAGTGCGTTTTCAATGGCTATGAATTTATTTCTACCGCCCTTGTAGCAGCTATGTGTCCGGTAATTTTTTACGCATTTCTGGAAAGGCAAAAACTAAAATCATTTATATCTTTTTTCATCAAAGCAAGTGTAACATGTATTGTTGCTGTTGTGTTGCAGATAATGATGCTTATAGTACAAATAAAGTCGGTAACAGGCAGTTTTGCTGTAGCGATCGATTATATAATAACATCCTACACCCGAAGATCTTTTAGTGCCGATGATAAATTTGCTCATTATGCCTATTCCTTTATTTTTAAAAGATACCTGAAGGGTAATGCATTTAATTCTGATTTCTTGTCTCAGTATTCCATCGTTATTTACTTTGCCTATGTTATTATGGCTGTTGTTATAATGGCAGCAGTTGTATACTATTTGAGTAGAGGATTGGATGAGGTTCGTAAGCGTCTCAATATAACTTTATTAGTAACGGTAGCCGTGTCGTCCGTGGCTCCGCTGTCTTGGTTTGTTATATTTAAACAACATTCGGCCAATCACTTCCATCTCGATTATATTGTTTGGTATATGCCGTTTCTTTTGCTGGGCTTTATTGTTATCGGAGAAGGAATCTCTCTGATTCTTAATAAGCTTGGTTTATATAAGTAATGTAAAATATTTAATGTGATATTTCAAAGTTATAACTGCCTATAGTTGATTTACTTGCCAAAGCAATAAAAAGGTCTGCGACCTTAAAAGAGGGCTTGTGGCTGCAAATATCACTCACGATAAATAATCAGATTAGAGGATATGAAGTATATTCTGGTTCTTATGCTTGGAGTTTTCTGTTCTTTTCTGAAAGCTCAGGAAGTTACCGATTCGTCGATGCTTATCAAAATAAATGATATGCTCAATTTCTATGATTTTGAGGAAATGAGGAGTTTTATTTTGAAGAATGGCGATCGAAAAACATACTGTCCCAATTATACAGATAATCCTCATTATGAAATGAACAGTGATAATCTGGAAATATACATGAATCCTTCGAGTGGTACAGAATCGAAACCTAAGGACTTGGATTACACTATCATGTATATTGTCTCGAATGCAGGTGATACCCCGTTTAACTACTATTTGTACCTGACAAATAAGCGAGATGTGTATTTATACGACTACAATAAATACCTGTCGGAAGAATCGGTTCGCAAAAGTATCCTTGCGCAGCTCAATTCTATTCTGATAAGTATGAAAAAGGAAATGAAACTTCTCGATTGATTCCCAATCCCATTCTAACTATTTTTTGATGTTGCATAACATATGTTAACTCAGAGCTGATGCACACTATGAGGTTTGCCTGACTTTGGTATGTTTTTTATTCTCATGATGTTAGATGGTGTTTATCTGACATAAATAGAATCTAATATCAATGGTGCTTGTTCTTATCTTCTACTTTAACAGGCGATTAATAAGTCTGGTTTTGTTTATTGCTTGCTTATCTTTGAATAATATACTATTTTTGTTACTATCTGTATGGTATAGATTTAATAGTATATGCCGTATGAATTGGCAATGATCAATTGTTAACTATGAAGAAAATTTTACAAATACTGCCTATACAATTTATTCTGCCCCTCTTTATTATCGGAGGTGTTTTGGCCGGATTGGGGGCATATACCATCTATATGTCACGGGCTCATTCATATCTTTCCGATAAGCCTGAAGCTTGCATCAATTGCCATATTATGACTCCTTATTATGCCACTTGGCAACATAGTGTGCATGCTCAATGGGCAACTTGCAACGATTGCCATGTTCCACATGATAATGTATTGAATAAATATGCCTTTAAAGCTAAAGACGGATTGTATCACGCTGCTGTATTTACTTTGAGAAAAGAACCGATTGCTATTCGCCCCCGTGAAGAAAGCTATAAGGTGATTATGGATAATTGCATAAGATGCCACACGGATTTAAATACCGCCATGGTTAAAACCGGCTTGAAGTGTTACAAGGATGTACAGGAAGGTAATGCGAAAGCTTGCTGGGATTGCCATCGAGATGTTGTACACGGCACTATGAGCAGTATTGTTTCGGCTCCGAATGCTTTGGTACCTCTGCCAAAATCGCCCGTTCCGGAGTGGTTAAAAAAACAAATGAAGAAAAATAACTAAAAAACTGTATAAAGCCATGCTACGAAAATTATCAGAAGCCATAAGAAAGAAACCTGTAATCGGATGGGGATTGTTCCTCGCCGTGATGGTTGGAGTTTTCTTGTTAGGACTATTGGCAGCATCTATAACGGAACGTCGTGCCGAGATTGCAACTTTATTCAATAATAAGAAAGTGGATATACAAGGAATAGAAGCCCGCAATGAAATATGGGGTGAGAATTATCCCCGTGAATATGAGACGTGGAAAAAGACTCAAAACATGGATTTCAAGAGTAAGCACCTAGGCAATATGCCCGAAGATGTTTTGGAAAGCCGTCCCGAGATGGTTGTCCTTTGGGCAGGATATGCTTTTTCGCAAGATTACTCTGCTCCAAGAGGTCATATGCATGCCATTGAGGATATTACAAATACATTGCGTACGGGTTGTCCTGAGAATCCGGGTGATGGACCTCAGCCTGCTACCTGCTGGACTTGTAAGAGTCCCGATGTGCCTCGTATGATGAATGAAATGGGAATCGAGAATTTCTATAAAGCGAAATGGGGTGATTTAGGAGCTGAGATTGTAAATCCTATCGGTTGTGCCGATTGTCACGATCCTGTAACTATGAATCTTACGATTACACGTCCGTCTTTGATTCAGGCTTTCGAGCGTCAGGGCAAAGATGTGAAAAATGCCACTATGCAGGAGATGCGTTCATTGGTATGTGCACAGTGCCATGTCGAATATTATTTCAAAGGAGACGGTAAAGAGCTTACTTTTCCTTGGGATGAGGGTATGACAGTAGAAAAGATGGAAGAGTATTACGATAAAGCCGAATTTTCGGATTGGACTCATGCGTTGAGCAGAGCCCCGATGTTGAAAGCTCAGCATCCCGACTATGAAACTTTCCTGATGGGACCGCACGCTCAACGCGGATTGTCGTGTGCCGATTGCCATATGCCATACAAGGCTGAGGGTGGTATCAAATATTCGGATCATCAGATTATGAGTCCGTTAAAGAATGTTGCAGGTACTTGTCAGACTTGCCACAAAGACAGCGAAGAGCAACTTCGTAACTATGTTTACGAATATCAGGATAAAGCATTGGAGATACGTGATCGTATCGAAACCGAACTGGCGAAAACGCACATAATGGCAAAAGCAGCTTGGGATAAGGGTGCAAGCGAATCTCAAATGAAAAAATCATTGGATTTGATTCGTCAGGCACAATGGCGTTGGGATTTTTCGGTAGCATCTCACGGAGCATCTTTTCATGCACCTGTTGAAACGCAACGAATTTTGGCACATAGCTTGGACAGAACGATGCAAGCTCAGTTGGAGCTTCAAAAAGTGTTGTTTGCACAAGGTGTTGTTGATGTACAGATGCCCGATATTTCGAGTAAAGACAAAGCGCAGGCTTATATCGGTCTTGACATGAAAACATTGAAAGACAATAAAAAGAAGTGGATCGAAACTGTTGTGCCAAAGTGGATCGAAAAAGCAAAAGCCAATAAACGTCTGATAGCAAAGAGCTGATCAAGATAAAGATTTTTCAAAAAGTACCTGTTTTAGTAGATCAGGTACTTTTTTATTGTAAATGCAAATCGGTAGTCGGGTTGTTTTATCTATATGTAAATTAGTTACTTGCAGGGGGGATTGTATACACCCGATTCATAAGAAGTCGTTCGAAAAACAGGCATATATGCAATACATCCTTATAATGAAAAAGTAACATCAATAGATAGAAAATAAAGATTGAAAAAACTGTTACTTTTGTCACTTTTGTTACCTTTTTGATGATTGTTTGCTGATTAACAGTTGTTTAGTGAAATGTCAAAAGTGACACTTTTTAGTCACCTAACGGTTACTTTTGTTACCTGACCGTTTCTTTTTACTTCCTCTGTAGAGTCGGGTTGAAGTGGCAGGATTAAGGAGGCTCTAACTATAATTTATATAAACTATTTGAATGGCTGATACTAAGGTCTCAGACCTTTTTATTGCTTTGGCAAGTATAACAACTAGAGACAGTTATGTTGATAAAATATCGCATTAAATATTTAACGCTACCTAATAAGCAGATATGGCAATTCCCTTGGAGATATAGCGAGAGTATTCTCGTTGTATTCGGACTGATGGTCGTAGGGTTTGCTTTGCAATTGACTATAGGGAAATTTGATTTTTCGCTACTTGCCGATCCCGTTAATGTGAGATTGGGAGGTGCAATTATCGTATTCCTGATACTGTTTTCGTTTAAAAGGAATACACAGTTTTATCAATGGTTTTCGGGTGTACCGTTTTCCGTATCGCTTATCAGTGCCTTGTTGATACTGGGAATAGCTATGGGATTAATCCCCCAGATGGTAAAATTAGACCCTCATGCACATGATTTCTGGACATTGCTGGGATTGAGGCAGGTAACCTCGTGTTGGGCATTTGTTATGATCTATTTCGTGACATTGCTTTCTCTGGGGTCGCTTATTATCCGTCGGTTGATTAAATTCAGTTGGCGCGATTATGCTTTCTACCTCAATCACATAGGTTTGTGGACACTGTTGTTCGCTGCGGGACTGGGTGCTGCCGACATCAAACGATATGTAATGCACGTTACCGAAGGCGAAACCGAATGGCGTGTGTACAGCGACCATGATGATGTGCTCGATCTGCCCATTGCCATTCAGTTGAATGATTTTGTGATGGAAGAATATCCACCCAAGCTAACTATAATAGATCGGGAGTCGGGCGAAGCACAGCCCGTTGATAAGCCCGATTATTATCAGATTGATGAAAAGAATCCGATAGGTAAAATAGGTATATGGAATGTATCTGTAGAAGAATATATACATGAAGCCGTGCGTAACAGCGATAGTACTTATACGGCTGTTCCCATGCCCGGTTCTACGCCTGCCGCATTGATTACGGCAAAGAACAGCGAAACAGGAGAAGTGAAAAAAGGCTGGGTTTGCGGCGGAAGTCTCGCACAGTTGTATATGATGCTGCCTTTGACGGACGAATATGCTATGGTAATGACTCAGACCGAACCCAAGCGTTTTATGTCCGATATAGATGTGTTTACCGAAGAGGGACAAACTGCTCATGCACAGTTGGAAGTAAATAAGCCGTTGAAGATTGGCAACTGGATGATCTATCAGTACAGTTACGATAATACTGCGGGAAAGGCTTCATCCTACAGTAGTTTCGAGTTGGTGTATGATCCTTGGTTGTACCCCGTATATTTCGGTATAATTTTGTTTGCCTTAGGCTCAATCTGTCTGATGTGGTCGGGCAATAAAAAGAAAGGAGTGAAAAATGACGTGGAGTGAATATCTTTGGTTTGCCATACCTGCTATTATTTGTTGGCTGGCATCTGCCGTTATAGTATATGTGAGCGATAAAAAGAATGTGGCTAATGCTTTGATGATCTTGGGAACAATTATTTTCGGAGCGTTTATCGTCGGTCTGTGGATAGGGCAGGAGCGTCCGCCGTTGCGAACCATTGGCGAGACCCGTCTGTGGTATTCTTTCTTTCTGGCGACCATAGGCTTTATCACATACCGCCATTGGAAGTACGATTGGATGCTTTCGTTTTCGGCTGTTGTAGCTACCGTATTTGCGTGTGTGAATATCTTTAAACCCGAAATACACTCAACAAACCTCATGCCTGCTTTGCAGAGTTACTGGTTTGTGCCTCACGTAACGGTCTATATACTTTCGTATGCCATGTTTGGTGCTGCTGTAATTGCGGCTTTCATTCAGTTGTCACGATTGAATAAGGGGAAAGAGGATGCACAGTTGAATGCTTTTATCGACAATATAATATACGTAGGCTTCGGTTTCCTTATACTCGGTATGTTGATGGGAGCTGTGTGGGCAAAAGAGGCTTGGGGGCATTACTGGTCGTGGGATCCGAAGGAAACATGGGCATTTATAACGGCTGCCGCTTATCTCGTATTTATCCATATGCGTTTGCAACAATACCACAAGCGTTTTGTATTGTGGATGATTCCCATTGCTTTTATCTTGTTGATGATTACATGGATTGGTGTAAATTACCTGCCTGCTGCACAAGGCAGTATCCATGTGTATTCGAATTGAGGTCTCAGACCTTTTTATTAGTTATGCCAATCAGTAGTTGAATTGTTAGTAACAAACGCTCATTTCTTTTTTACTGACGCACCCTCTCGGGTTTGTCTTTCATTTTGCCTTGATGCAAAACGAAACAAAAGATCAAGACTGTGCCTCTTTGCACGACCCGATACGTACTCCGAAAGCGAAAACAAAAAATTACTTTCGACTTTGATTTCTTTTTGTTTTTTACGCTTTCCTCCCACATCGGGTGCCCCGTGCAACCGCCAATGTCGGAGAGCCTGACGGGCGTAAGCAAAGCCACATTTACTTCGGGGGTGAGGTATCCGTTCAACGAAGCAGTCGATAAGAATAAAATACAAAGAGTCCGACAGGACGGCTTATTTTATTCCGACGGCAAGTTGCTAACGGATCACCACCGTAAGTGGTCGGCAAAGACTTTTTGGTTCCTTTTGCGGATTTGGGCAAAAGGAACACAAACAATCTTTGATTGTGCGTAGGATAAAGTAAAAAAGAGCGTTTATTACCGCCTATTCAACTACTGATTCACATTATTTGTTGATTATAAGCAAAAAAGAGCAGGATATAAAATCCTGCTCTTCTCGAATTGAAAGAATATTACTATTAATCGAGTAAAAAAATAGTCTGGGTTTAGTAACTGATTCGGTCGGGCATCATTGCCATTTGCATATCGAACGATTGGATATGCTGCTTAAGTATATTTTTCTCGAAATTGTTTTCACCCATAAAGAACTTTAATGTCTGAAGTTTCGAATTACTGAAAGAATCTTCCAGTATTTGAGCGAAAAGGGTTTTCTTCTCGGGATATTTCGAAATACTGTAATCGGTAACCTTAGCTTGTTCGGCAGCCATTTTTATAGCGTCCTCTATTCCTCCGATTTTGTCGACAAGACCCAGCTTGATGGCTTGCGACCCTGTCCATACACGTCCCTGTCCGATAGAATCTATTTCGGCTTTGGTCTTGGAGCGTCCGTCGGCACAACGAGTGATAAACAAGTCGTATCCCGATTCGATATATTTTTGAAGAATCTGCTTTTCCTCGTCATTGAAACTTCTTGAGAAACCTGCGAAAAGGAACGGTATACCGTATGCAGGGCCTCCGAACGAACTGTGCTTGTTGGTATTTACTTCATCAAAAGAGAATCCTATCTTTTTTGACAACTCTTCACCTTCGGGAATTAATCCGAAAATACCGATCGATCCTGTTAAGGTAGAAGGCTGAGCCACAATGGCTGTGGCAGCACAGGATATATAATATCCGCCCGAAGCGGCATAATCTCCCATCGATACGATAACAGGTTTTTTGGCTTTAAGTTCTACTACGGCATTCCATATCTGCTCCGATGCGTAGGCACTTCCTCCGGGAGAATTGACACGGAAAACCACTGCTTTTATATCCTCATTGTCTCTTAATTTCTGTAATTCTCTTACATATTGTTCTGCTGTGATAGTAGCTCCCGAATCGAATAAACCACCACCGTCGCCGCTGTCAACAATTGCACCTTCGGCGTATAATATAGCTATTCTGCTTTTTTTATCTCCCGCTTCCTTGAATTTTACGCCTGTCATATTATCGATACTGGCCAGACTTAGTTTTTTGTCGGCTTCTATATCAACCAGAGTCTTCAGATAAGCTTCCACACCGGGTTTGTACATCAGTGTATCTACAAAATTATATTGAAGGATCGAATCGGCAGGCATAAAAGTAAGGCATCTGTCGGCATAACTGTTCAGTGCCTCTACGGATATGGTGCGGCTTTCGGATATCCCCGCCAGTAAGTGCGACCATATATCATTCAAATAAGATGTGCGTTGCAAGCGGTTGGCCTCACTCATTTTATCCTGAATATAAGGCTCTACGGCTGATTTGAATGTGCCTACTTTGAATACCTGATAATTGATACCCAATTTGTCGTTCATATTCTTTCTGAAGATAAGGTTAGAACTTATTCCACGGAAGTCGAACGATCCTTTAGGATTCATAATCACTTTATCGGCTACGGAAGCTATATAATAGGTGTTTTGTAAATAATTGTCGGCATAGGCTACAACAAATTTACCTGTAGTCTTGAAATCGATAAGAGCATTCCTTATCGGGTCTATATTGGCTAATCCTCCGTTTAATGCTCCGGCTTTGATGTATATACCTTTGATTTCGTCATTTTCTTTTGCTTTTTTAATTGCATCGAGTATGTCTTCGAGACCAACGGTATCGGGGTTTCCCATTATTTTGTTCAAAGGGCTCGATTCTGATCTTTCGCCCAGACTGCCTTTAAGATCAAGGGTTAGGATTGTTTTTTCTTTCAGACTGTAGTTCTCTGTACTACCCATAGAAGCGATGATTCCTGCGAAAATTACAATGGAGAGAATCATCAGGATGACCGACCCGATGATGACGCCCAAAGTAGAAGCCAGTAAAGTTTTGAAAAAGCTTTTCATATTGTTTTTCTTTATAATTGTTTCTGTGATTTCAATTCTATTTATGGGAAATGTTGTCGTCTACGAATTCGAGAATATCGCCCGGCTGACAATCGAGCTCTTTGCAAATAGCTTCGAGTGTGCTGAATCGTATGGCTTTGGCTTTTCCTGTTTTCAGAATCGAGAGGTTGGCAGGCGTAATATCGATCCTTTCCGAAAGCTCGTTGAGGGAGATCTTTCGTTTAGCCATCATTACATCTAAATTTACTATAATCGACATGTTTTTTTCTTTAAGAGTCTGTTTAAATTTTATAGCTAATCTTTTTTATAGCTGTTTTTAGATGGATTTTTCGTTTCTTACTTGCTGATTTAGCGGGCTAAATCGAAAGGGAGAAACGGAAAATACGCTAATAAAGAGCATGAAAAAATAGCTAAGACCAATTTGAAAGAACCTGTAATGAATATTTTCGCTAAAATTTAAACAGGCTCTAAGTAATTTCAACTATTTATTGCCATATTTACAGAGCAATAAAAAGGTCTGAGACCTTAAATAGTGAGGTCTTGTTCTTCTTTTAATTGCACCGATACTTTTAATATCTCGGCAAGTAACAGTGTTACCAAGCCTAGAAACAGGAATCCGAAATCGGAAAAATCAATAATAAAACGGTATTTTTCGAGGGCTACGGCATGTTTCGCTATCATGAAATCCGACAGGCAGATTACTACATTTATGATGTAATAGATTATAAGAAGATACCCTATCTGTTGTATTTTTCGTATTGTTTTGTGTTCGAGCATCTTTCCTTTTGTGCCCGACTTTATTATGCTAAAGAAAAGGAAGGGAAGATAAATAAGCCCTGCCAGAATTACTACAGCTAAAAAAATAATAATACCCCTAAATACCTTAAGATGGACGGGAAGGGGATTCTCTGAATTGTCGAATTTGATTTTATACTCGCCTATTTCCGCTTTCATTTCCTGTCCTGTTAAAGTATTTACTACTTTCTCAGGATAGACATATCCTCCCTCTATCGGTTTTAGCTTTAGGTGCAGTGTCTGGATGTTTTTAGAGGAATCTTTGGCTTCTTCCTGCCCTTGTTTATAACCTGCTATAAAACTATCTGCCACATCGAATATGCTATAAATAACAACACTCACATATATTATTGAGAGGATCAGGCAGAATATTTTAATTCGTTTATTCATTCTTTGTTGCGTTGTAAATAAGTAACACAAAATATTTAATGCTATGTTTTAAAGTTCTAACTAACTATAGTTAATCTACTTACCAAAGCAATAAAAAGGTCTTAGACCTTAATTATTGCAAAAGAATGTATATTTTCTGATATTCGCAAATTATTTATCGTTTTTCGATAAATGTAAAAGCTGTTTTTTTCTCTTTGAGAACAATTCATCGGGTTTGTGAGTTATATGTATATATTTCTTAACAAAATAAAACACTATGAAATCTATTTACAAATTGAGTATTCTGACATTTTTATCCTTGATGGTGCTTGCAGCTTCAGCACAAAATTATCCGGTACGATTCGGTGTGAAAGCCGGTGCCAACCTGATAAACATGGCGGGTGATATCACCGATACCGATACTAAGGTTGCCGTACAGGGTGGTGTTACGTTTGATTATGCCATTAATCCGGCTTTTTCCTTAATCAGCGGGGTTGAACTTTCCACTAAAGGAGCTAAATATCAGGGAACCACATTCAATGATTATTTCGAAAATGCCTATAATGATGTTTTTGTAAACATTAACCTGCTGTATTTGCAAGTTCCTGTTTATGCGGCTTACAAAATGGATGTTGCTCCCGGCACGAAGTTTGTTTTTCAGGCAGGGCCGTATGTTGCGTATGGTCTTGGGGGAAAAACTACGATTAAAGACGGTGTAGAAAAACTGGAAGAGAATTCTTTCAGCACAGGATTAGTGAAAAACTTCGACTTTGGTTTTGGTGTAGGTGCAGGAGTCGAATTCGATCATATTGTAACAAAAATAGGTTATGAATTCGGTGTTATTAATGTAATTGATTCCAGTGTAGGCAGATTACAGAACCGTAATACTTATCTGACTCTGGGTTATCAGTTTTGATGTTTAAACACAAATTAAATTTTATATGAAAAGTATTTATAAACTAGGCGTTGCAGCGTTAGTCTTTGCAATGGGATTGGGTGTATCAGCACAGGAGCTTCCCAAATTTGGTATAGAAGCAGGTATAAACTTGTCTAATTCATCATGGGATGTCGATCCTTTAGATAAAAAAGCCAGAGTCGGGTTTCAGATCGGTATTACTGCCGACTATGCAATCACCGATGCTTTGCATTTGCAATCGGGGCTTGCTTTTACCACTAAGGGGGCTAAAGTAGAGGGCAGCAGCATGATTGGCGGTAGTAGAGTGAATGGTGAAATCACGGTGAATCAGTCTTATCTGCAATTGCCTCTTTATGCAGCTTATAAGGTAGAGGTTATGCCGGGTACTAAAATAGTTTTTAATGCCGGGCCTTATTTTGCCCAAGGTATAGGTGGTAAGAGTAAGATAAGCGGAACTCTTCCTATTCTGGATGAAATTGCTACCGGTGACGGAAATGTGGATACCTACGGAACGGATGGTTTCCTTAAAAGATTCGATTTTGGTTTGGGAGCCGGAGTAGGAGCCGAGTTTGGTAACATTGTAGCTACTATCCGGTATGAATTGGGTTTGGTAAATCTCAGCCAGTATAATAATTTCAGTTATAAGAATCGTAATGCTGCTCTGACTTTAGGGTATAGATTCTAAGTTATATTTAATGATATAACATACTTAAAAGCCCCAATAACGATAGTTGTTGAGGCTTTTTTGTGGCTAACAGAACAATTAGTACCAATAATGAGTTATATATCCAAAGATTAGGTTTTATTCATTTAAATAAAGAAATTTTGTATGAAAACTATTTACAAACTAAGTATTATAATGGCGATGCTGTTCATGGGATTCGGTGCCTCGGCTCAGCACGTTCTTCCTGTAAGATTTACCTTGGAAGGAGGGTTAAACCTGTCTAACTCTTCGTGGAATGCAGGTCCTTTGGATAAAAAAGCCAGAGCAGGCTTTCAGGTCGGGATGATGGTAGAATATCCTGTTACAGATATTTTTTATGTTCAGTCGGGTTTGTCATACACACGAAAAGGTGCTAAGGTCGAGGGTTTCCGTGAAGAAGGCAACATCGATAGTAACCGTGAGATAACTATGAATCAGAT
Source organism: Indolivaga alginatilytica (assembly GCF_003201355.1). GTDB lineage: Bacteria > Bacteroidota > Bacteroidia > Bacteroidales > Dysgonomonadaceae > Dysgonomonas_A > Dysgonomonas_A alginatilytica. The sequence continues at coordinate 360,406 of NZ_QICL01000001.1, read as the reverse complement.
GTATTTGCAAATACCTCTTTATGCAGCCTATAAAATACAGGTAGTACCGGGTACAAAAATCGTATTTAATGCAGGGGCTTATTTTGCACAAGGTATAGCCGGAACAAGTAAAGTGCCGGGTAAGGTTACTTTCTGGAACGAGCATTATCTTGCAAGTGGCGAATTTAGCACCTTTGGAGGTCAGAATTCATTAAGCAGATTCGATTTTGGTCTGGGTGGCGGAGCAGGTATAGAATTTGCCAGCGTAGTGGTTACTCTCAGATACGAATTAGGTTTAAGAGATATTGGTAAAAACGATTTGAGTTACAAAAACCGCAATGCGGCTCTTACTTTAGGATATAGGTTCTGATAGTAGATTTTACGTATAATAAATAATATAAAACCGCAGTAACTGGGTGTTGCTGCGGTTTTGTGTTGTTTAGCCTGTTTTATTCACCCCCGTCCGGTGATACTGCCCTTTCATCAATTACCGTCTCCGATTCGGTGGTGTCATCGCAAGTGGCCGTAAATAGATTCTTATCATCATAGGCAATGTTTGTGAACTCCTTTTTCAGATGTCTCAATCTCGGATATTCAATTTTTATCCAATTGCCATACTCATCTTCTTTTCCGAATATATTGCTTTGATAAGGCTGACCTGCGGTTGATGCTATCTCTCTGGCAAAACTAAGATTTTCCTCGGTCTCCTCGTCTAAAGAGCCTAAATAATCGAATTCGAAATAAGGCATATATAATTTCTTATTTTCCAATGCCAAAATGAATGGGATATCGGATGGTTCCGATTTTTTATGCATTAGAATCTTAATATCATTGTATTTCGGATCAACAGGAAACGTGTATACATTATACTGGGTTTCGGAGGGGTTTGCACTGAAGTACTCCGGTATCAGAGCTACTTGAATTTGAGTGTATTCTCCTTTTGCAAATCGGGTGATCTGTGGATATGTAAAGCAATTTGGTGACGGATTGTATACAGGATGCATTGTGACGTCTTTTTCTCCGTTATTGAAGCTATAAACTGTCTTTGAGGAACTAAAACCATCAAACTGGACTGATATATCTTTTATGCTTTCATCGTATCTGGCAAACATATAGAATTTCTCGATGGAATTGGTATCGGGTTTCATGATAATATATTTCTCGTATTTCTCCCATCTCCCATGTTGTGTTCCACCGTAGTATGCCATAGAGTAAAGTCCGTCGGGAAATATATATAATCGGGCACCTCCGGCACCATCTCCTCCTTTTTGCCCGTATACTCCGATAAATTTACTTTCACTTTGAGCCGATAATGCGTATGAACTGCTTATAGCTATTATTAACAGGAATAATAATTTTTTCATTGATAGTGTTTTGTTAGAATAGGCAAATATAGGTAATCTATTCTATGTCTAAAAGAGATGTTCGCGACTTTATAAGGCAAGCGCAGAACTTAATTTCGGGAGAACTAGCTAGCTAGATTTTTTAACTAGATTTGCCTGAATTACTAATAAAATGGAAATAGTCCAAAATGAAAGATACCAAAACAATATTTATTTTATATTTGAAATCGTATAGCATTTACTAACCTGACAAATGAACGCTAAGCTATGAAAAATTACTGCCTTTATTTTTTACTGATATCCTTTATTTTATCAGGATGCAGGTCGAAACAATTGGCTGTAACTGATTTTGTATCGATGACATCGCCTGTGGCATTCGAAGGTACCTATTTGAATAAAGGAGATACATTATCTTCCCTGTTTAATATTGGAGGTTCTTGGGGATTGAAGATGCGGGACTCGATCCAATTTATTACTTTCAAATTTAACGGGAAAGATACTCTGAAGCTCTCGTATCTTACCGATGCAGGTTTACAGGAAAAGTCTTATAAAGGAAAATTGAAAAATAACTTCTTCGAAATTCATTTGGAAAAGAAGCATATTATTATTCCTCCTGTTTTTTATTTAGACAGAATTGATCGTTTAAGAATAGGCACTGACGATAGTACCAATTTATTGATTCATAAATGGTATAATCTGGTGGGCTTTTGTATATTTGCTTCAGCGGTTGATGGAGGCAATGAATATACCAAAAGATTCACCAAATTTGATATTGAAAAATCGGAAGAGTTGACCCCTTTTCAAGAGGATGGTAAATGGGGATATGCTGATCGAAAGCATAATCTTCTGATACCGCCTCAATTCGAGTCTGTGAAAATATTCAGCGACGGTGTTGCCCGTGTGAAAAAAGATGGTAAATGGGGTATTATAAAACAAGATGGTACTGTATTCGTTCCTTTTATATACGATAAAATATCGGAATGGGATAAAGTTTTGTCAGCCAGAAATGTATCTCGAAATGGAAAAGAAGGATATATAAATAGTGATGGAGAAGAATTTATTCCTGTAATATACGATGAAATTATACGATATACGCGTAACTATGAGGGTGGGATAATGGAAACAAGGCTCAACGGTAAATATGGTTTTGCATCACCTAAAGGGGTTATTTGCCCGCCTGTTTTTGACGAAGTATCCTATTTTACGCCACATCCGTTTATGAATCAGACAACCGATTTTCCCGTATCGGTAGTTACTTATAAGGGACAGCCTTATCTGCTGGATATGGAAGGGTATGTTTATAAATATACTTACAAGTATAACAGGTTTAAACTGAAAGGAGCTGAATTTTCTGTTGATCAAGAATCGAAGTTAAGTTCATTTCAATTAGAAAAGTAGAAAAAGGCTATCCACACCGGATAGCCTTAAATATGTGAAGTTCGGAATTAAAACCGAGTATCAAAAAGTCTCTGATTTTAGACTTTACTGGGCGAGCAAATCAGTACAGAAGGAACTTTATCGATCCACTCTTTTTTTAACAGGAGAAACTTATCAAAGTTTTCTAAACTGATAATTATCAGATCCTGCTTGTGGAGAAATACTTCATCTACATACTCTACACTTACCGATCTTATATGGTTGGGTGCTGTATGCTCTATCAATCGGATACGCTCTTTGATAGAGTGATTCTTATTCTTATCCGACTGATCTAATATTGAAACCTGAGAGTCTGCATTATGGATCAGCTTTTGAGCATAAAAAATCAGAAACTCATCATTATCATTAAAGATCGGGATAAATATATTATCGAATTTATGTAAGTCCTTATCAATCAAAATGCCTACTGGTATCTTGGTCTTGGCTAATATCAATCGGGTATTGTTATCAATAAGCGAGTTTTCGATGAGCTTCTCTTTTCCCGTCATTGTATTTATCAACTTTTCGGGATTGATTATCTGAGTTGTAAAGCCTAATACTCTGCCTAATACCGTTCCGTCGAATATCGATTCTTCGAGATTCATCAACAGTAAATCATAATCGCCCTTGTTGGCTACGTCCACCACATCATCACCAAAATCGTTCGAAATTTTAAAGAGGGAGATTATTTTTCTGTTCAAAGAGTGTGCCTCGGCAATGACGGGCGCAAAGCTCTCTTTCTCATAAATATCAGTGTCCATCTGATGCAATCCACTGCCTGCTGCCAAATGAATGGCTGTAATGGACGTATTATCATCTACTTTTTTCGACAGGCTATTTGCCAGTTTTACCAATGCCGTGCCTTTTTCGGAATTGCGGAAAAATAACAGCAGTTTGTATCTTCCCAGATCGTGCATCTTATCATTTACCACCTCTTTATCAGTCTTGAAGATTCGGTGAATCAGGTTCAGCGATGGACCTGTCATAAAGGTAGTAACGAGAGCCATAATAACCATCATCGCAAATATCTCGGCATTCAGTACACCCAGATCGTATCCTATGTTCAGTACAACCAGCTCCATCAATCCTCTGGTGTTCATTAATGTACCTATGATGAGGCTGTCTCTCCAATTCTGGCTGACGAAACGTGCGGCTAATGCACTTCCCACAAATTTACCGAATACTGCCACGAAAATAATCAAGGCGGTAATTCTCCAGAGTGCAGGATCGTTCAGAAGCCCGATTTCGGTTCTCAAACCACTGATCACAAAAAACAGAGGAAGTAAAAGAACCAAGGCAATGTCTTCGATCTTCTCGATAAACATACTTCTGAATCGCATATTAGACGGCATAATAGTGCCTGCCATAAATGCTCCGAAGAGGGCATGTATACCAATAACCTCGGTAGTAAACGACGAGAGCAGCAAAACCAGAAACAGAAGTGCTACGAGCGATTTACTCAGGCTTTTTTCGGATTGATAGCGTTCGCCTATTTTCTTCAAGAAAGGGCGAACCAATTTTATCATAAAGATTACATAGGCAATTGCCAGAACGATAGTATATAGTGAGCTTACCATTGAGCCTGCTTTTACGATAGCTATAACTACGGCAAGTATACACCATGCCGTAATATCATCGGCGGCGGCACAGGTAATAACAATGGCTCCCAGTTTGGTCTTATGAATACCTCTTTCCTGAATGATACGTGCTAAAACGGGAAAGGCTGTTATACTCATCGAAATACCGATAAAGAGAGCATACGATGCAAACTCCACATGTTCGGGCGAATGGGTTTCGTAAATAAAGTACGCCAAGCCCACACCGAGCGCAAAGGGTACTATAATACTTGCGTGACTTATGACGACGGCTTCGTGTGCCTTGTTTCGCAGAACTTTGAGGTTGAGCTCCATACCTACAACAAACATAAAGAGAATCAGTCCTATCTGGCTCAATATTTGAAGATTCCCGAGTGATTCGGCAGGAAACAGAAAGCTCGATACATCGGGGAAATAGAGTCCGAGAAGCGAAGGGCCTAAGACTATCCCTGCAAGAATTTCTCCAATAACCATCGGCTGACCCATCTTCTGGAATATCCATCCAAAAATGCGTGCTACTACTATAATGGTTATGATCTGTAAAAGTAGTAATCCGATAGAATGGTGAAGATTACCGGTAAGTGAGTTTATAAATTCTTGAAAAGCACTGTTTTCTGATGTTTTTGATATGATGCCTCTGCCATCTTCCAATCCTTTACCTTTGCAAATGATCCAATACATGAGTGTAGAGAATCCTCCGATGGTAATGATATAGAAGAGGGTATTCGTTATTTTTTTCATATAAGAACTAAATTTTATAGGTAGAATTCGTTATTTCAATGTAAAACTATACATATAAACAACTGAAATTTAGATATGGCAACAAAAACGTCTAAATATGTAATAAGTGGGGAAAATATTGAAACGAAACTCAGTTATCAGTTATCAGTTATCAGTCAACAATGAACAATGAAAAGTCAACAGTGTTTACTGCTAACTGCTAACTGCTAACTGCTAACTGCTAACTGCTAACTGCTAACTGCTAACTGCTAACTGCTAACTGCTAACTGCTAACTGCTAACTGCTAGTGGTTTGTTTTCTTCATAAAGTCGGCTCTGTACGTGTCCGTAATGAAAAAACGGACGGGCGTATCTCCTTGAAAAATGGTGGAGATAATTTCGTCATGCGAAAAGTATTGAATCACTTTTAATGCTATAATTTCTTTCTTGTTGATGCGGCAAAACAAATCTTGAGGCAGTACCTCCAGCAACTTATCGAAGGAGATATTTTTAAGAGTAAGCGTCTTCTTATCTATGAGGTGTACCACTTTGTCTCTGCTGTCTGTTTCGGCTATGGTAATATGGCTTATCTGATCAAAATAAAGGAGTATTTTACCCTTCTCGCTATTCAGTTGAACAAAGTTCTTTTTCTCTGCTGCTTTTTCTACTCTTCTTATTGCTTTATCGATGGCTTGCTTCAACCGGTCGCGCTGAATAGGTTTGCGTACATAATCAACAGCATTGAGGTCAAAAGCTTCTGCTGCATATTCTTTGTATGCCGTTACAAAAATAATCGCTTTATCTTTCAGAATATTGGCGATCTGCAAACCATTTATTTCGCCCATTTCTATATCGAGAATGCAGGCGTCAAACTCTAGGGAACTACTCTCTTCCAGAAATAGCTTTGGGTCGTTAAATGCTTTGACTACTTCTACTTCGGGAAACTGTTCGCACAACATTTTCAGGTATGCCAATCCCGGAAGTTCATCGTCAAGAATTAAGCACCTTAGTTTTGTATTCATCTAAATTAATTTTAAAATGTGCTATAAAAGCATCATCGTCAATAATGCGCTCCAATTCATAACAATCCTTGTAGAGTAAATCGAGACGCTGTTCGAAAGTAACATTGCCGATGCCGCTTTTTTCCTTCTTCAAACTTGCCTTAGGCGATATTTTATTGGATACAGTTAAGCTAAATATATTATCTTTAAAACCAAATACAATAGCTATATAAGCATCCTTGCTTTGGAGGTCGGCATGCTTAAAAGCATTCTCTATTAAGTCGATAGTGATTAATGGTGCTAATACCTTTTGAGAGTAAAGCGAAGATGTTTCGTCTATTTTGGTTTTTACCGTCAGTTCAAAGAGAGGGCTTAGTTTTATCTTATTTATTTCGATGAGGTCTTTCGCAAACTCTATTTCCTCTCTTGGAGTAACGTATTTGTTTTTGCTTTCATAGAGAATATAATCGAGAATGTTTGCGAGCTTATCCAATGCAAAATAGGTCTGATAGGCATGAGATTGCACCGAGTTCAATATGTTTTTGAAGAGATGAGGATTCAAGACCGTTTCGATGCTCTCCAAGTGAATATTATCCCTTCGGTTTGCCAGCATGTGGAAACGTCCTTCAAGCTCTTTCTTTCTCTTCTCTGAACTTCTTAAACGTAAGCCCAGATATGTTATTAGAGCAACTAAGGCTATAATAAGAATCGAGAAAAAGAGGGTAGGGTCTATTGTCATGTATTGTTCTTCTTTTTGGGTATGGATTTTTATTCCATCAGTTATTTAAATACAAAGAAAACAAAGAAGTTTCTATTAAGACCCATGTTGAGGGGGTAAAATAGTTTGTCGGGTTATTTTAAGGTTTCCGAGCTATTTATCAGATATATGACAATCTGCGCAAGCGGCGGACAGCATAGCGGTACAATGAAAAGAGGAATTGACCGTTTAAGTAAATAAAAAATAAGAAAGATGAAAAAAGTACTAGTAGTAATAGACATTCAAAATGATATAACAAAGAATTACAAGGAAATAATCGGCAATATAAATAACGCCATAGATTGGGCAGTTAATAATGATGTTTATGTTGTTTATATAAGACACGAAAATTTATCAGACGGCACAAGGACTTTTAAACCTAATACACGTGGGGCTGAATTAGTTTCGGATTTGAAGATAGTATCCAAAAATGTTTTCACAAAATACAAAGGAAACGCATTAACCAGTGAGGAGTTTGCAGACTTTATTGATAAAAATGAAATAGGTGAATTTTACATAACAGGAGCAGATGCAATTGCCTGTGTCAAATCAACCTGTTACAACCTGACTAAGGCAAATTACAGCGTTAATGTCTTATCAGATTGCATTACGAGTTATGATAAAAGGAAAATTGACGAAATGCTTCATTATTATGAAAGTAAAGGTTGTAAAATAATTAGTTTGAAGGATCTATTATGACAACAGAGAATAAAATAAAGTATTTTGAAAATCGAGAAGATTGGAGAAAGTGGCTGACAGACAATTTTGAAACCGAAGACGAAATTTGGTTTGTATTTCCTTATAAGTTGTCAGCAAAAAAAAGTATTACATACAACGATGCTGTTGAAGAAGCCCTTTGTTTCGAGTGGATTGACAGTACGACAAAATCGCTTGATGAAGAAAATAAAATTCAGCGATTCACACCTAGAAAGCCTAAAAGCACATACTCGCAAGCCAACAAAGAAAGACTTAAATGGTTATTAGAAAATAAAATGGTACATCCGAAATTTGAGGATAAAATACGAAATGTTTTATCTGAGCCTTTTATTTTTCCAAATGATATAATGGACAGATTAAAAGAAGATAAAACAGGATGGGAAAACTATCAACATTTTTCCGACGCATATAAACGTATCCGAATTGCATACATTGAAGCGGCAAGAAAACGACCAGAAGAATTTGAAAAGCGATTAAACAACTTTATCAATAAAATAAAAGAGAATAAAACAATAACAGGATTTGGTGGAATTGAAAAATACTATTAATCTAAATACAATACTACCCTTATAAAATCTAAAATAAAAAAACCAGGCTAAAAAGTATTTCTCTTTTTAGCCTGCCATTAAAGTTCGTAAAGTTATACTTTCTCTATATCGAAGCCTACTTGTTCCACTGCATCTATAATTTGTTGAGCAGTTGCCCCCGATGAGTTTACTGTCAGAATTTTATCCGAGTTATCGGTGTCAACGTTCCAGCTATCTATACCGTTTACTTTTTCTAATAAAGGTTTTACTTTTGCTACGCAATTGTTGCAATTGATGGTTGTTTTAAATTTTAATTCTTGTGACATAATGTTCTATTTTTAATTGTAACTACTTATTGTATTTATATTTACGAAAGCTTTAAATAGGCCTCAGACCTTATAATGATTTGTATTTAAGTATAATGCTGTTGCTTACCACGCTTACACTACTCAATGCCATTGCTGCCCCTGCAATCATCGGGTTAAGCAAAAATCCGGTGAATGGATAAAGCACACCTGCTGCAATAGGAATGGCTATAAGATTGTATATAAATGCCCAGAACAGATTTTCACGGATAGTACGGTTGGTTTGTTTCGACAATTTGATAGCCTGAGGTATCTTGGTCAGATCATTCGAGATGATTGTCATCTTAGCCGTATCTATTGCTATATCGCTACCTTGTCCCATGGCTATACCTACGTTTGCCTGAGCCAGTGCAGCACTGTCGTTTATACCATCGCCTACCATGGCAACTATTTTGCCTTTAGCCTGCATTTGTTTGATAAAGTTGGTTTTATCGGCAGGTAATAGCCCTGCTTGATAATGACCTATGTTGGCTTGTCGGGCGATAGATCGAGCTGTCTGTTCGTTGTCTCCCGTAAGCATATATACTTCTATGCCTGCTTTTTGAAGCTGATCTATGGCTTCGATAGATGTTTGCTTTATCTTGTCGGCAATGGCTATTGTACTCAACACCTCGTGCTCGTTGCTGAATAGTATAATGGTATTGGCTTCTTGCAAGCGTTTATCAATCCACTCTTTGGTCGAAGCATCCAGAGAAACGTTAGCATTGCTTATCAGTTTTAAATTGCCTATATAGTATTTGCTACCTTCGTGTGTACCCATAATGCCTTGTCCTGTGATGCTTTCTATCTGTATATTGTTGAGGTACCTAGCATCTTTACTGAAATAGGCACTTACTGCATCTGCCAGAGGGTGTTCCGACGATTTTTCGATACTGAACAATACGTTCTTTAATGCTTCCGTAGGTTCTACATTCCACTTTATATCTACTATCTGTGGTTTACCTTCGGTGATAGTACCCGTTTTGTCGAGTATAACAGTATCTACTTTCTGAATAGTTTCGAGGCTTTCGGCATCTTTTATCAGAATACCGTTTTCGGCACCTTTGCCTATTCCCACCATAATGGCGGTAGGTGTTGCCAAGCCCAATGCACAAGGACAAGCTATAACCAATACGGTAACAAACGATAACAGGGCATGGGTAAAGGCATTGTCGCCTCCTGCAACCATCCAGACCACAAAACAAAGTATGGCTATACCGATAACGATGGGTACAAATATACCTGCAATTTTATCGACTAACTTTTGCATGGGAGCTTTACTTCCTTGTGCTTCTTGCACCATCTGTATGATTTGAGCAAGCAGGGTGCTTCCGCCAACCTTTTCGGCTCTAAACTGAAAGCTTCCTTTTTGGTTGATCGTTCCCGCAAATACTTTATCATCAGCTTTCTTTTCGGAGGCAATCGGTTCGCCTGTTATCATACTTTCGTCTACAAACGATGTGCCTTGTATCACTTTACCGTCTACGGCTATCTTTTCGCCCGGTTTTACCAAAACAATATCGCCTATTTGTACTTGTGCAATGGGTATTTCCGATTGATTTCCGTCAGCACCTATAATAACTACTGTTTTGGGTTGTAAGCCTATCAGTTTTTTGATGGATGACGAGGTGTTACCTTTTGCCTTTTCTTCGAGAAGTTTGCCTAACATTACAAAGGCTATAACTACGGCTGCCGCTTCGAAATATACATCGGGATGCAATCCTCGTGCATGCCAAAATTGAGGAAACAGGGTATTGAAAACACTGTATATATAGGCTGTTCCTGCACTGAGCGACACCAAGGTATCCATATTGAACGACCGGTTTTTGGCTTGCTTATATGCTCTGATAAAGAAATCTTTGCCAAAGTATAATACTACGGGTGTAGATAACAGCCACATTACCCAGTTGCTGTATTCCATGTGCATCAAAGCAGGTGTCATGCCTATGATAACAAGTGGTATACAAAGGGCTATTGCTCCCGTTACTTTCTTTTTGAGAGTTTTGTAATTCTCTTCGTGCAGGTTTTCGAGTCTTTCGCTGCTTGCTTCTCCTTCCTCTATCTCAAGGTCGTAACCTGCACCTTGCAAAGCTGCTTTTAGCTTCGAAGTATCGGTTTTCTTCGGGTCGAACTCTATTTGAGCTGTTTCCGTGGCAAAGTTAACCGAGGCAGATGTTACTCCTTCCTGACGCGAGAGTATCTTTTGAGCACTTGTGGCACATGCTCCGCATGACATCTTAAGTACGGGCAGGGTCTTTTTTATTGTATCGGTTTCCATCATCTTTTATATTTTTTTATTATTTTAAAAGCATATTCCTTAACTAAGGAATCGGGAGTAAATAACATCCCTGTAAAGTCTCATCTTAAATAGATTGCGATTTTTACTACAACAAAGTAACACACTATATGGTTGATATGTGTTATATAATTCTGGATATGATTTATACGCAGAGATTATATATCTTTACCGAACATTCTTAATATTATGATAAAGGAAATACAGCTTATATTCGGTCTTTACCCCAGAAGGATAATCAAAAGTTTAAAATCGTTGCCTTGGTACCGGCAAACCAAACGCCAATTTGTTCGCCAGTGGAAAGAAGATAATCAAAGCTTTGGAGCTATATCGAGCTATCCTTGCCTTAGAGACAGGGACGAAGAGGGTGGTGTGGCATCTGGTCATTATTTTCATCAGGATCTTTTGGTTGCTCAGGAAGTATTTAAAGCTAATCCGGTAAAGCATGTCGATGTGGGATCGAGAATCAATGGATTTATTGCCCACGTTGCAAGTTTCAGGCAGGTAACTATTGTCGATATAAGATCGGTTACGCCATCTATCGAGAATGTGGAGTTTGTGCAGGCCGATTGTATGTCGCCCGATTTCCCTTGGATCGATTATTGCGACTCGGCATCTTCACTTCATGCCATAGAACATTTCGGTTTGGGCAGATATGGCGATCCTATTGATGTAAACGGGCATATAAAAGGACTGAACAACATCTCGAGAATGTTGAAATCGGGAGGTACTTTGTATTTTTCCGTGCCTATCGGTCTGCAAAGGATAGAGTTTAATGCTCACCGAATATTCAGTATAAAATATCTGCTCGATTACTTTGCTGAAGGATATAATTTAGAGTCTTTTTCGTATGTGGATGATAAGGGCGATTTGCATAAATTTATCACCTTAACGGATGACTTAATTAATCGTAATTGCGATTGTAAATATGGTTGCGGTATCTTTATTTTAACTAAAAAATAAGCCTCTTCCGATCTGTTTTATAATATATACAGCATCACTTTTCGTGTCTTTTTGATACAATAAGTGATGTTTTGTTTTAAATAGTGTTTCGAATATTGAAAATTCATTCATTTTTGTTTCGAATTTCGACAAAATGACTAAAAGTGTATTTTTTTAGAATATTTTTTTTCTTCTCTAAATTGCACATACTCAGTAGGTAAGATTTTAAGTTTATTTTACTTAACATTTCTTTAATGTTTAGCCTGCAACGCACAGGCTTTTCCTGAATCTCTTAATAGAAACATCCCGGGATTTTGGCACAAGCGTGTGTCGAATAGTTTTCATGCAATTGTATAAAAAAATAAGAGTTTTTGTTTATTAAATCAATCAATCATGAAATTAAAAAAAGTAGTAAATATTTTTCTTTTTGCATTAGTTTTCGGTATCGGTTTTGCGTCATGTAGTAGTGATGACGATGATAATAATCCAAAGCCGGACATTAATCTTGTCGCAGGTACATGGAAATTTACCGAGCTAACTGCTGATGTAGAGGCTGTTGATTCTTTACTAACCGATTCTGTAACCCATTATATTGATAGTATGAAGGTTGCTGTAAAGCGTACTTATGTATTTGAATTAGATGGTACTTATGAAAATAATCCGGGTGATGAGGGTGAAGTAATTAAAGGAAAATACAAAGTGGATGGTGATAAAATCATCTTTGACGATAAAACTGATTCAGCTATAGCGTACACATTCAAAACTGATACTCTAAAAGCTTCGGAAGATGTAAAAGCCAGAGTTGCCGAGGCTTTGGAAATAGATCCGGATTCAATAGCTAAGGCTGTTAAAGTGGAGATATTTTCTCGTGTTTCCAGGTAATCAAAAAGTAAAAAAAAGAAGCTGTCCATATATGAAAAATGGACAGCTCTTCTTTTAGTTTATTCAACCTTATGTTTAATAATATATGCTTTATTTGATAGAGGTTATTTTCTTTAAATTTATATCAGGGCGTTTGTTTGTTACAGGTCTTTTAAAAGGCGTATTATACTCGGTATTCTGATCGAAGAATCCGCAGTTTTGCAAGAAGAATCTATTGTTTACTTCACCTCCGGCATAATCGAGTCTCATTTTAGCCTTTGCAGTAGCATCGTAGGTAAATGCAGCATTGGTTATCTCTATCCACTTGCCTTTATTAGTCACAACCCATTGATTTCCGAATTCCACTTTACGGGTGATATATCCTTGGTTGGGAATGAAGTTTTCCAGAAAAGAATAAGCATTGGTGTACCATGTGTCGGTATTTGGACGAAGGAAACTGGCAATTAACCGCCATTCGCTTTCATCTGTGGCATAAAAATAGGCAGTATATACTGTATTCCCTTTTCCGTCGGGATAGATGCGAGTGAGAAATCTATAGGTTGTACCCGCTTTCCACATATATTTAAGGTAGCTTTGTCCGCCCGAACCCTCGTTTCCGAATTCACCGATATGAACATCTTTGCCTCTTTGCAATGTTTTGATCTGTTGGTCTTCGGGTATTTCTTTAGGGTCCTGCGTATCGAAAGGACTCCATACCGAGAATAAAACACGGCGTTCGGTTTCCGAATTTACCTGTATCCCAAAATATCCTTGTCCGAAACCGTTTGCCATATAGTACGAACCTATTATATCTTCGCCTTGTGGAACGGTAACTTCATTGTGAAAATATTCGACTGATTCTTTCTCCGGAAAAGGATACTTTAAATGTACCGATGGGCCTCTGCGTCCGAAGTGGTACGAAAAATCGTGAACATAATCGGGTTCAACTTCAAGAGCTGTACCATCCACTACCAAATCGGAAAGATCGGCAAAAAACTCTCCGCTTTTGCTCGTGCCTTGTATATCTATCCTGAAATATCCAATCTTGTCTATCTCTATGTTGTTGGCAACGGGCACAATTGTCCATTCTTTACTCGATAAAGTTATGGGATAGTTTTTACCGCCTGCCGTTACCTGTATTTTAGTATCGGGTGCAAAAGCTCTGGCTCTTACCGATAGGTTTATTTTACCTTTCCGATTAATTCTGAACCAGGATGAAATAACAGTTCCGTTGTCCTTCCATTGCGATACTCCTGTATCGTTTATTTTAGCACCTTCGGTGTTACGGGTAAGATAAGCATTGGCCCCCAGTGGTATATTGATGGGTGCGGCTGCAATATAGATTGTTGAAAGTAAGAAAAATACAACTGTGAAGCATAGATGTTTGAGATACTTCATTCTTTGTTTTGTGTTCATTATAGTTTTAGATTTTAGAATTGAAGCATAAAGGTACTTGTTTCTGTTTAGTTTACAAACGTGAAGTCTTTTAAATGCTGATGTATAAAAAAAGCCTTTGGCCGGATTCAGACCAAAGGCTTTACTTAATTATATCTGTAAAATCAGGAGCTTAATAAGCTTCCATTTCTATCGAATTTGAATACCGAATTATCCGCTTCAACAGAGTAACCGCGGTTAGTTTCTTTTGTTATTTTTTTTACTTTTTCGAGTAATTTTTTACTTTCCAATGTTGTTTTTATGCCTTCAGGTAATGTGTCGAATATCGATAGGGGCATAGGTTTGTTTTCTACTTTCAGCATTTGCCAGATTCCCTCTATGTTAGCTTCCATCTCTATATAATAGCCGGCTATATTTATTTCTCCGTTATATATAACCGGATTTTGGTGGCTTGTACTGAACTTTATTTCCGGAAATGTATCCGAGTCGAAGTGCTTTTTGATAAATTCTTGAACTACATCCATTCGAAATAAATAACCGGTTGATTCTGTATCAACAAGTACGCTGAGCGTGTTACTTATCCTTAGTTGGTAATAGGCATCATATTTTATGGCTTCAAATACGGGTGTATTTGGGTATTGTTTTGCCATAACATCTTTTATATTTTGAGGAAATGTGCTGTAAAGATTCCCGGAGATAGGGTAATTTTGGTTTGTTATCGAATACCAATCACCATTCTTGTCGAAACTGATTTTTGCAGATAGTTTTGTTATAACGTCTGTTCTTATATTGGTTTTCTGTTGCAGCGAAATTTTATATATTTCTCTGCCATTGCTTTCAGTAGCATATATTATATATTCGATATTCATTTCACTATAATATGTTTCAATGAAATTTTTTATTTTCTGAGGCACAGTTTCTTGTTTCTCAGTAAGATCAGTTGCTACTATTACTTTTACGGCATTAGCTTCGGTGAAGTCGGTATATAGTGCTAACGATGTATTATCGGCTAGTGTTACCTTTCTCCTGAACTCGGTATCATTGTAAATCGCTTTAAGTTCCGGATTTGGGTATTTGGTTTTCAAGGCTTCTATTTCCTCCTTGTCGAAAGCTTCTATCAGCGATGCTGGTAATTTAGTCTTACTTTCGGCACGCCACCAATAACCCACATTGTTGAATATAATAGTTAAATCGTCGGAGAAGGTTATCTTGTATTTATTCAGGTCGGTAACTTCGGGTTTTAAGTCCTCAATCTTTATTATTTGGTGATCGGGCAAATACTTATTTATAAACGATTTGGTTAAACCGGGTAATTCATCTTTACTTATCACATCGGACAATTGGTTATTGGGCAATTCGGTTTCTACTATGTGATTCTCTTCGTCTGACGAACATGAGGTGAAGCCTGTTATCAGAATTAAAAACAGACAAAATAATAGTTTAGATGCTTTCATTATATGTTCAAGTGTTTAGTTGTTAATTCTTTGTAAAGGTATATATCTTTTTGATAGCTAGCGCTTTGTATGGGGAATCTTAATAATAAGGATTTTGCTTAACAATTAGTTGTGTTCTTTTTAACAATAAGGTATATCTGTAATGATTTGTAGTGTCATTTGTTAATAATCTACTCTTTTTTTAATATGAACTACGCTCAATTATTACACCAAATTCACCAAATCTCATTTGTTTAATTTAAAATAGTGTTCTTCTCCTTTTATAGGTTGTTTCCTGTTTTTGACTTTTTAGTTTGAATTATTTGTTGTTAATTTGTATGCGTAAAAATTTAGGTACCAATTAATTAATAAAATTATGTTGTTAAAAGTAAAAGGGCTGCTCTCAGTCCTTGTAATGGCGTGTATGTTTTCTGCTTGCGGACTGGGTGATAATGAGAAGTTTTATTTGACCAATCCTACAGATAAATCTATTGAAGTTGAAATCGCTGATCAAAAATATACTGTTGAACCAAATGGGATTGTTGAATTGAACTTAACGGAAGGAACCTATACCATGGTATTACCTGATAAGGAGACCGTGAAGTTTAAAGTGTTTCAGAATTCTACAGGAGGAATAATCAATCCCACAAAAAGTCCGCATGTTATTTTCACAATGATATATGTTGTAGATGATAAGGCTGCAAGTAGTTTTATGCCTCCAACAAACGTAGTGCTTATTGATGGTGTGGAATATGAAGGTCCTATCCGTACTACCGATGCTATGTTTATCGATAATAATATCTATAGATGTACTTATCCTGTAGGTCAGCCATTTCCGGAGGTATTAACTGTGGGTGACCAAAACTCGAAGGGAAACATGAAAAGCAAATTCTTTACCAAAAACGAGTTTGTTGATTTTTTCAGTAAAGAAGCCGTTGGAGATGCAAATTTTCATGAGGATAATAAAACAGCAGGAGGTGAAACTACAATCACCGAGAAACAATCGCTTGTTTTCCCGGTAGCCGATTTTGAAAACAAAGAGCTACAAGAACAAGCTAATAAGTTAATAGCTACGATAAAAGGATATATGGATGCTGAGACGGGAAGTGAACAAGAGAAATTTCAAAAGCAGTATCACGATAATATGATGGCATTGGTGAATGCTCATAAAGATTATACGAATGTTGTTGAAAGTCAAAAGTATAATGACTTTGTGGGACAAGCAGGTTCGTTTATCGGATTGGGAATTGTGGAGTTATAATAGCTTCGTTTTCTTAAGTACGGAAATCTTATAAAAAAGTAAAAGCTGCTCTGTAAAGGGCAGCTTTTACTTTTTTATATTTAAATGAATGCTCAGCTAAGTAAATTGCCGTTACTGTCAAATTTATATACTGTATTCGCAGCTTCAACAGAATAACCGCCATCGGTCTCTTTAGTTATCTTTTTTGTCTGTTGAGTTATCTGTTTTTCAGTCAAAACAGTTTTTATACCTATGGGTAATGTATCGAATATAGACAAAGGCATAGGTTTTTTCTCCACTTGCAGCGTCTGCCAACTTCCGTCTATATATGCATCTATCTCAATATTATAGCCGGCTACATCTATTTTGCACTTGCGTGTACGGGGGTTACTATATTGATTTTTAGTGATAGACATGTTTAAAAAAGATGTAGTATTAGGGACAAAATGTGTGTAAATAAATTCTTGAACTACATCTGCACGAAATGGTTGTGTATCTGATTCTGCATCTATAATAACCATATAAGAACTGTTTATTCTAAGATGATAAGCCATTATATCCCTTCTAACCTCAATAATGGGAGTATTAGGATAATCTTTTGCCCACTTATCGATTATATGTTGAGGGAATGTTGCCCATATGTCCTCGGAGATATTGAAATTTACATTTGAAATGAGGTTCCAATCCCCATTTTTATCAAATTCAATTTGAGCGGAAAGCTTTGGTGCCACACTCATTTTTGTGCTTACCTTTTTTTGTAGCGAAACTTTATACACTTCGTTGCTGTTACTTTCTGTAGCGTGTATTATGTACTCCGCATACATATCGCTGTAATACCTTGCAATAAAATCTTTTATCTTTTGAGGTACAGATTCAAGATCTTCGGTCAGATCGCTGGCTACTGCTATAGCATTGGAATCGTAGTATAGAAATAAAGGTGTATTGTCAGCTAATACTATTTTCCTTCTGAATGGGGTATTGTTATAAATACCTTTAATTTCCAGATTCGCATATTTGGCCTTTAAAGCCTTTAACTCAATATAGTCAAGAGCCTCTATCAGTGATTCGGGTAGCTTGCTTTCACTTTCGGCACAGATCCAATAACCCTCTGTATTGAATATAATAGTAAAATCATTAGAGAAAGTTACTTTGTATTTGTCAAGATCAGTACCCTGTGGTTTCAGATCCTCTATCTTTACTGTTTGGTGATCCGGTAAATAAGTATTTATGAATGATCTGGTTTCATCGGGTAATTCATTTATACTTATTGTATTGCCCTCATCATCCGAAGAACAAGCCGTAAAGCCTGAGATCAGAACTGCAAGAATAAGATACAATAGCTTAGGTGTTTTCATAATTTATCGGAATGTTAATGTTTTTGGTAAGTATAATGATCTCTAGTTATTATACTTATAAAATATAGCAATGTTTTTTTTAATTTAAAGTGCTTTAAAGATAAGTTATTTTTGATATAATCGTTTCATGAATTTTTTTATTGCTTTAATTTTTCATAAAAGATTACTTATCTCCTACTAATGCGCCCGAAATACACCAGTAACTACGGCTCGACCCTTCGGGATCGCCCACGGGAATAGCTATTTTCAATTGATGACTACCTGCTTTTATATCACCTATATGAACAAAGACAGGATAACTGACTATACCCGGACACCATCCCGAACGGCTGAGGTCGGATGATGAAAGCCCGTTCGAAAAGTTACCCGATGCGGGATTCAATTCACGGTAGCTTCCGCAATCTTCACGCCAGGGAGTATAAGCTATGATACGGTTATTATCGAGGAATATTTCGTTCAGCTTGGGATTAAATTCGTCACCGCCTCCCCAGCCGCCATGACCTGTCGAAATATATCGGATATAGGCATTCTTAAGGTCGGTATCTGTTTTGAAATTCACAGTTAACGAATCGTTTCGGAACATTCCTTCGGGATATGCCTGACCTGCCATTTCCATGATATTTACAGTGGTAAATAACGGATATATTTCCTTAGCCTCCTTCTTTTCGTTTGGATAATATTTGATCTTTAACGAAACATTATGCCCGTTTTCTGCATAATTGCCTATCCATGCACCCACCCATACTTCGCCTTTTAGGGCTTTGGCATAATCGGTTACTTCTTGTTTGAAAACAACCGAATCGGGCCAGTTATAATTGGCTACTTGTATATGATTGAATCCTTTTACACCAAAAGAAGTATAGAAACGCATCAATTCTAATGGTGGTAGGTAATCGTTGGTAACAGTCATGCCCTCATATTTGTCGCCATGCTTGTCTGTATATTGAGGTAATGCTTCTTTGCCTTGCATCAATCCGTCTAAGAAGGATTGTTTACGATCGGTCGGAACTATAAATACCGATCCTGTGCGGTCATACGCATCGCCTTCGGAATGTTGGGACAGTTCCGTAAAAATTGAATACCCCGAATTATCAGCAGGAAGAGTCACTTTCTTCAAGATGATAGAACCATTTGCAAATTGCAACACTTCGGTACTATTCAAGTCTGTAGGTTTCGGTATATTTCTGAAATAGATGCTTTGACGGTCAAATACATCTACTGCTATTACTTTACTTTGCTGTATTTTATAATTGTATGCAGGTGTCGAAAGTTGCGATCCTGTAAGAACGGGTTGTAAAGAAGTTACCTCTTTCAGAAGCTCTACTTTTACGGCTTTCTCCTCTCGTTGTCCGTTGCGTACTATTTTCAGAACTATACCTTCGGGTATCGCAGTACCGGGTTGCATCGATCCCATAACTCCCAATTCGGTAGTGTACCATATCTCGAGTCGGTTCGAATTGATGCTTGCGGTAACTTTTTTGCAATTGTAGCCTGCAATTTTTTCGGTTTCGGGTTGAGGCGTAAGTCCGTCATTCAATACAAAGGTACGAGTGGTGTAAATAGTTTCGCCGCCATTTAACTTTGCCACTTTTGTTTCCTGATTATTGGTATAGTTCAGATAAATATTCTGAACGGCATCGTCCTGTTCCTTGCGTGTCGAATTGTAACTTATGCGAGCTATATTCTCGGATATCTCCATCACGGTAGTTGATGTAGAGTCGGGTTTATTATTGAAACTTGTTTGATAAGTTATTCGTACGGTTTTGAAATCTTTCTTGCCTTTAGCTTCTATTTGAAAAACGAGGCTTAAAAGGAGTAAGATTGCGAGACTTTTTTTCATGAATCCAGATTTATATTATACATGGTTTTTCTTAAATACAAAAGTATGAAAAATAGACTTTGATACTAAATAATTATTATCCGTTTCTCAATTGTCATTTATACTTATTGTTTTGTGTTAAAATAATTATATCTTTGCTTCTGTAAAATAACTCTTTAGCTGAGAAATGACATTGAATTTAACAAACATGTTTGCGGATAAAAATCTAAATTTTAACGGTTTAGGTTTGGTTAATTGCGTTGAAATATTAGAGAGAGAGAGAGAGAGAGAGAGAGAGAGAGAGAGAGAGAGAGAGAGAGCTAACTAGTACCTCATCGCATTTAAGTTACTACTTATTTCTAAAAATTACAAGCGGGGTCGTTTCTCTTCGCTTTTTGTTACGTCTTTCTGACGTTTATTTTTCCCTGTTACAATATTTCCCCAATAAATATATTAGTGGTTGTTTCGGTAAACACTTTCGTGTAACTGATTTGTTTTTTTGTTGTCGTTCAAAATCGGCACGAATCAAGTTTTTACCTGTGTCACAACTATGTCCGGCAGCAGCGTGTAGCGATTACATGTTGCTGCTTTTTATAAAACTAACTAACCCGAATATCAATTTAAATTAAAAGTAAGATATGAAAAAATTTCTGTTTTTGACAATTGTAATCCTGCTAAGCGTCTGCCCGATGGAGGCACAAGTCGGGATTAATACCACCAGCCCTCATCAATCGGCTGCACTTGATATCGAAAGTACGAGCAAAGGAATGCTGATTCCCCGAATGGCAACCATCCAGAAAACCGCCATTGTAAACCCTGCTCCGGGGTTGATTATATACGATACTACCCTCAGATGTATTTCGCAGAATGCCGGAACAGCCACCAGTCCTGCATGGGTATGCCTGTCACAAAAAGATGCCCAGAACGGATTCTTTTATATGCCCACCATAGCTGTCGATGCTTCCACCATAGTTACAGGCAAAACGATCGACCTGTATAATGAATACAAAAAACAATTCACAGCACCTGCAAAGAACCCTTCGGCTCCTGCCAACATCCCTTATTTCACCAGTAGAACCGATCTCTATTACTACATCACCAATTATGATACAGATGTCTTGAATAATATATCGATAAGTAATCAGGGTGTCATGACTTATGACGTGAAAGCAGAATCGGATTACGATTCGTTTATGACTGTGGTGTTTGTACTTAAGTAAACTTTATTTGAACTAAGATGAAAAAGATAATCTATATATTTTTGCTTGTACTATTTTGCCAATTAACTGTTTATGGTCAAAAAGAAACAAGCTGGTGGCATTTCGGATATAATAGTGGGCTTAATTTTAATTCGTTGAGTAATGCCAAAGCGAGTGATGGTACAGTTGTAACTAATATGCCTACTCCTATAGTCGGTTCATTGAGTACTTCGGAGGGTTGTTTTACTGTATCAACTTACGATGGTAAATTATTGTTTTCTTCGGATGGATCAATTGTATATGATAAAAACGGAAATCCTATGATTAATGGTTCGGGCTTATTGGGAGGAAATTCTGCTACCCAATCGGGTATTGCAATTCCTAAACCGGGAAGTTTGACCGAATATTATGTTGTTACAGTTCCACCGGATTATACTAATTTTCCCGATGGTATACGGTATTCGGTGGTTGATCTGTCTAAAAGAGAAGGGTTGGGAGAAGTTGTATTAGCTACTAAAAATTCCCTTATTAAAGCAGGTGCTGTGTATGAAAATATTGCAGCAGTACCCAATGCGAATGGAAAAGATTATTGGTTATTGCATCGGTCATCGGGCGAATTTTATGTATGGGCAATCACCGTAGCGGGAATATCGACAACTCCCCATCAGAAACTTGCAAGTACTCTTATTCCTAGTGTTGCTAATTCGCATGTTGGCGAACTTATCCTATCGGATGATCATACCAAACTAGCAGCAGCCACATATATAGCAAGAACAGTTGTTACTGCAAAATTTGATTCATCAACAGGTCTTATTTCCGATCTGAGATCAAATACTTTACCGGCAAGTACTTATCCTGAACCATATGGGGTTACTTTTTCTCCCAATAGCGACTATCTCTATGTTACAACCGGATATAATGATAATGGATTATTGTATGTCGGTAAATGGGATGCTCTGAGAGCGGGTGGGGCTTTTACTTACCTTACAGATAAAATAAGTAATCTAAAGAAAGGGGTGGATAATAGGTTGTATGGCATACATTCTTATAGAAGAACAGCTCCTCTCACCGGATTTGCGAGGACACGAAATTTAAGCGTAGTGCTTAATCCTGATCAGGGTGGTACAAACATTAAATTCTTTCCGGACTTCCTGATAAATGATGCTTATTTAGGACTGCCGACATTTGCAGCCGGTTTTATTCGTATTATACCCAAAGAGCGCCCCTTTGCTTGTACTGCCAATGATCGCACCTACATTGTTGAGGTTGATCTGACGGGAGGAAATGCTCCTGCAAGGCTTGAGTGGAACTTTGGTGACGGTACTCCGATTGTAAGCCAAGCGGTGATTACCACGCAAAACAAGCAGCCGCAGAATCATAAATACAATAAATCGGGAGTTTATACTATTACTGTGACTCCTTATAAGGGTGATGGTACGATGTTGGATATTGTAATAATGCAAGCAAATATTGTAGATTGTACGCTCAAAAGTAATCGTATGACCAGATCGGAATTGCTGAACTCCAGACAGATGATGAACTAAAAGGTCTGTTACTATATTAATCAGTTCAATAAATAGGCTTTAGACCCTAAATATAACGCAAATGAATAAAATTTTATCAATAATAATTGCATGTCTGATGCTTTACATGGCTGAAGCATCGGCTCAGATTGCAGTAAATACCGATACGCCCGATTCCTCGGCAGTGTTGGATATAACAGACTATAACAATAACAAAGGGTTGCTGATGCCTCAAATGACCACAGCACAAAAACTGGCAATAGCCAATCCTGCCCCGGGTTTGTTGGTGTACGATATCGATTATAATTGCATCTCACAATACAAAGATACCCCCTCTAATCCGGGAGTATTCGGCTGGACTTGCCAGACACTTTTCAACCGACATTTTCTATATATGCCATCCATTAATATCCCTACCTCCGATGGTACAGGCAATTTACTTTCGGGTACTCAGGCTATTGATCTGTACAGCATATACAAAACGGGATTTGATACACCTCCCGTCAGAAGTTCGGGGGCTCCTGCTTCGATCCCTTATTTTAATAAAGAACAACTGCATTATTATATTACCTATTGTGACCCGTGTATTACAGTCAGGGGAATCAGCGACAGCGGAGTTTTGAGTTATACCGTAAACTCTCTTCCCGATTACGATGCCTTTACCAATATTGTGTTCTTAGTACGATAGTATAAGCTTGCATATTTGCCTGCATATTTCTGCAAGAGGTGTTGCTATAAAAGGAGCATTTAAATAGCAGGTTGATGAAAATTTCTATAAAAACAAAAGTCTTAGCCTAAAAAGGTTGAGGCTTTCGTTTTTTATATTTTGTGTTAAGTTATTGTATATTCTGAAAAAAAAGCTACTGTTTTCTTGCCTGTCCTTAATACTATTTGTATCTTACTAAGCGATTAATTATTAAATGTATATGTTATGAAAAAGTATCTGTTATTCTTTTTTATTACGGTTACCTTTACAGTATTTTCTCAGGGACGAAAGGATATTAAACCCGATCGTATAATTGATGTGGGAGCTATGGGTATTAGCGATAAGTTTCAGATAGCACTCGATTGCTCTACGGAAAAGCTAAGTAGTTGGTCTGGACTCAATAAACTCGTGGAAGAGGATTGTGGAACTATCCAATTTGGCGTATCTCAAAATAATTCGGTAACTGTTGGAAGCTCTTTTTATTTTGAAATCTTTTATAATAATACCTCTACTTCTGGGGCACATCTTATTGGAGTTAAAGGAACCTATAAATAGCTGATATAGTTCCGTGTTTTTTATATCTGATCTAAACCTCGTCTTAAATCTATGCCCTGTTGCTTAAATCGGGTAGGAGTCAATCCTGTGACTTTCTTAAATTGTGCAGATAGGTGAGCCACACTGCTATACCCTAATTCGTCGGCTATTTCGCTCAATGTCTGCAGGTCGTAAGTAAGAAGCTCTTTCACCCGTTCTATTTTTTGTAGAATTACAAAATGTTCTATTGTAATGCCTTCAGTAGTCGAAAATAACTTACTGAGGTACGAATAATCGCGATGAAGTTCCGAAACAAGAAGTTCCGAGATATTTAAATTCTGCTCATCATTATAATGCACATGTTTGATGGCAATAGCTTTTATCTGCTCTATCAGTTGTTGTTGGCTGTCATCTAACAGTTCGAAACCTAAATTGCTTAACTCCTTGCGAAGGATGGAAAGCTGATTTTTATCAATCTCATTCGCTAATACTACTTCTCCTAACCTAACATCGAGTGAAATAATATTCAACTGATTAAGAGTATTTTCCACAGCCATAATACAACGGGGGCAAACCATGTTTTTTATGTATAGTTTCATTGCTTTACCTATTTTGAATGTATAAGATAAATTTTATAGATATCTTATCGAAACAAATTTACAGAATATTTGACAATTAGAGGTCGAATCGTTAAACAGTTTTGCCTGATTTTCGTTTATAGGATAGATACAGCCGATTTCAGATTTGCAGTATCTGTATAATAGAAGATAAGGAGAGGTCTGAGACCTCAATCTCTGGGAATATAAATATTTATCAAAACACATCCTATTATGGCTAAGAGTAAAAAGAAAAATTTCGTGTTAGACACAAATGTTATTCTGCACGATTTCAGATGTTTGGAGAATTTCGAGGAAAATGATATTTACATTCCTATTGTTGTGTTAGAAGAGTTGGATAAATTTAAAAAGGGTAATGATCAGATCAATTACAATGCCCGCGAATTTCTCCGTAATCTTGATAGTATAACCGATGACGACCTCTTTACCAAAGGAGCAAAGTTGGGTGCAGGGATGGGAAAGATTTACATCGAAACCAGTATTAAATCGCAAGACCGCATTCATGAGGTATTTCCCGAAAAAATACCCGACCATCGTATCCTCTCGGTATTGCTGGATATTTCGGAACGAGATCCCAAAACCAAAACAATACTGATCACCAAAGATATAAATCTGAGGATGAAGGCTCGTTCGATCGGGTTGTTTGCCGAAGATTATATAAATGATAAGGTGGCAGATGCATTTCTGTTTCAGGAAGAAGCCAAGACCTTTTCGGGGATCAGTTCGGCACTTATCGATAAATTATATGCAGAAGCGGATGGTGTGAGTTTAGATGAATTTGATCTGGAGTCGCCCGTTGATCCGAATGAATGTTTTGTGATGAAAAACGGCAAAAAAAGTGCTTTAGCCCGTTACAACCCATTCACCAAGAAGATAAAAAAAGTAGAAAAACAAACTTGTTTCGGTATACAACCACGTAATGCAGAGCAGGCTTTTGCCTTCGAGATATTAAATGATCCCGATATAAGGCTGGTTGCTTTGACCGGAAAAGCCGGTACAGGTAAAACCCTTTTGGCACTGGCTTCGGCTTTGAAACAGAATGACAATTACAACCAAATATTATTGGCTCGGCCTATTGTTGCTTTGAGTAATAAAGACTTGGGGTTTTTGCCCGGTGACGAGAAACAAAAAATTGCGCCTTATATGCAACCTTTGTTTGATAACTTAACCGTTATAAAAAGTAATCTGTCTTATAACGGTGCCGAAACCCGAAAGATAGACGAACTGCAAACTAGCAAAAAGCTGGAAGTAGAAGCTTTAGCTTATATCAGAGGTCGAAGTTTATCGGAAACCTATTGTATCGTAGATGAGGCTCAGAACTTGACACCTCACGAAATAAAAACAATAATTACCCGCGCAGGAGAGGGTACTAAAATGATATTTACGGGAGACTTGCAACAAATAGACTCGCCATACCTCGATAGCCAGTCGAACGGATTGGCTTATATGATCGATAAAATGAAATCTCAGGATTTGTTTGCGCATGTCAATCTGGTGAAAGGCGAACGTAGCCGCTTGGCTGAACTTGCCAGTCAGTTATTATAAAGATAGGGGCGTATTTTAACGCCCTCTATTATTTGATCAGGCGTATTTTTACCTCTAAAAACAAAGGGGGTAAAAATACGCCTGATTCAATCGGACGATACAATATACCCCCACATTCGAAATTTGCTCTGAAATCTACATTTTTATCCCTAAATATCACTACTTAATTAGACAATGTGAAAAAAGAAGCCTACTTTTATATATTATATCGAGGAAAAGGTTTATTTTTGCGACTGCATTTTTCGAATAAGGTCTCAGACCTGTTATTACTTTGGTAAGTAAAACAACTATAGAAAGTTATAATCTGAGAATGCATTATTAAAAAAATACTGTTACCTAATTAAAAAACATACAATAAAAATGGCAAGTAGAAAGGAAAGAGAACTTCAAGAAGAAAAAGACTGGAACAAGATCGATGAGGCTGTAATTGCATCGGAAAGTTTTATAATGAGATATCGTAATCAGTTGATGATCGGGGTCGGAGCTGTTGTGGTACTTGTTGGAGTCTATTTTGCTTACCAAAATTTTTATGTAGAACCTAAAAATGCGGAAGCACAAACGGCAATGTTTCGTGGCGAACAATATTTTCAGGCAGGTATGGATTCTCTGGCTCTATTCGGAGATGGTAATGCTTATATCGGTTTCGAGCAAATTATCAATGAATACGGATCTACAAAAAGTGGCGATCTGGCTAAAGCATATGCCGGACTTTCATATGCTCGTATGGGCAAATACGAAGAAGCTCTTAAATATCTGAAAGATTTTAGTGGTGGTGATGATATGGTGACTCCTGCCGTTCAGGGTGCTATTGGAGATTGCCTTGTAAATACAGGAAAACCGCAAGACGCAGTTTCGTATTTCGAAAAAGCAGCAAAATCGGCTGATGATGTATTACTAAGCCCGATCTTCTACAAAAAAGCAGCTATCGTAAATCGCGAACTTAAGAATTATGATAAAGTAATCGCTTTGTTTACCACTATCAAAAATAATTATATGGCATCGCCCGAAGCTTCGGAAGCTGACAAATATATTATGGAAGCAACCTTGTTGAAAGGAGCGAACTGATCAACTTAGATTATATATATTATGTATAAAGTTTCGCCATATGTGCGAAACTTTATTTTTTAAATAATGTAGCTATCTTTGCAGTGCAAAATAGGGGAAGCTTGTTTCTCCTATACTCATTAAGTAACAAACAGGTCTGGAGACCTTAAAACAAATAAATAATAGAATTATGGCAACAGCGTATCATAATTTATCGTCGTACGATCCGGCAACGGTTCCAAGTGGCGAAGACATGAAAATCGGTATAATAGTTTCGGAGTGGAACGAAGATATTACATATGCACTTCGTGACGGAGCCTGCGAAACTCTTGTAAAGCATGGTGTGAAACCCGAAAACATTCTGGTGGATTATGTACCGGGTAGCTTCGAATTGATCTACGGCGCTCAGGTTTTTGCCGATGTACACGAAGTAGACGCTGTTATAGTACTGGGTTGTGTGGTACGTGGCGATACTCCTCACTTCGACTATGTATGTAGTGGTGTGACTCAGGAGATTGCACGTATGAATGTCATGCATTCAATACCATTTATCTTTGGACTTTTGACTACTGACGATATGCAGCAGGCTATCGACAGAGCAGGTGGAAGACATGGTAATAAGGGTGACGAATGTGCTGTGACTGCACTTAAAATGATCGATTTTTCGAGAAGAAACCAATAAGATAGCTAGAGACAGCTATAACAAAGCAATTAAGCGGTCTTAAACCTCATATAAAAATTAAAGAGAAGGATATTATGTCCTTCTCTTTTTTTATGGGGTGTTGCGGTATAACATATCTGTTTATATCTGTTTGTTTTTTATTGCTGATTCGACCGATTGGGAATATCTTTAGCTAAAATCAGTGTTTTTTATGATAATGTACCTCAATTTACGCAATTGACATCATTCTTTTACGGTCTTGATAGTGTATTTACGGTCTTGTTAGATGTTGATTTGCAGTGTATTATATTAATTGGCTAGTTTTGCATATTATTTAATGTAATGAAAATTCAGACGACGATATATGTAATGCTTTCTTGTTTTTATACAAGAATGCAAGGCCCTTATTTTTTATTTATGACAAAATACATAGTTATATTTATTTGTTTGTTGAAAGCACTTTCTGTTTCAGGTCAGGTAGGTGTTAATACCAGAGATGTGCATTCGAGTGCTATTTTGGAGATAAGTTCCCCTGATAAGGGTTTCTTAATGCCCAGAGTTGCTTTATTGGGGACATTGGATGTCGCAACAGTAAAGTTGCCTGCAACGGGTTTGTTGGTTTTCAATACCAAGACATCAACAGGAGGCGGTGCACTCGGAAATCCTGTAGAGGCCAATAATGTATATTACTGGACGGGTACCGAATGGTCGCTTCTGCTGCATAAATCAATAATCACCGAAATTATAGAAGAGAAATTAGATGAACTGCGGATTCCTAAACCTGCTATTTATGAATTGAGGTCTAACATTACTAATTTCTTAAATACCTATGCGGCAGGTTATGCTCAATTGGTACCTATGGCAGAGTTGGTAAACAGTATACCTGAGTATATTTCCTTTAATGCTTCCACCAATCGGATAACTTTTCAACCGGGTACCTATAATATAGAGTTTACCTATGCCGGAATACATACAGGAACATGCACCCTGTCTTCTTATTATGTTGATTTTCCTACGAGTTCAGGGGAAACGATGCGTCGTATCCATTCAACAGCTACCCATGTTGCGGGAACAAATTCGAATCATGGAGGGGTAATTATCTGTACAACGAGGATAGTGACAACTCCTATTGGCTGGACAATTCAATTAGGCAGGGGGCAATCGGGTAATTGTTCATCGACCGGAAATACTTTAAATGCATACTCTACGCAAGTTTCCATTCTGAGACTGGGCGATTGATGTATTTGGTTTGCGAAGGCTTTTTATTTAAACTGTTTCAGCTATTTATTGCTGCATTTTATGATTATAACAATCTTCGGTTGTTATACCCAGCCAAAGCAATAAAAAGGTCTGAGATCTTAAAATTTTCATTTATGGCTAAATATATAGTTGCTCTTGTATTTTTATTCGGTGGTTTATCTCTTACCCTTTCGGGGCAGGTAGGTATCAATATAGAAAGTGCCGATCCGAGTGCCGCTTTAGATATGTATGCATCTGATAAGGGTTTCTTATTAAGCAGGGTAGTTCTTTTAGGCACTAAAGATGTGGTAACAATAAAGACACCCGCAACCGGATTGTTGGTTTTTAATACCAGTAATGCCAATGGGGGAGGGATAAACGGCGATGCGGTAGTAGCCGATAATCTGTATTATTGGACAGGTACCGAGTGGTCGCTTTTGGTTGGTACTAGTATAATAACAAGTCTTCTGGAAGAAAAATTAAGACAATTGAGGATTCCTAAGCCGGCAGTATTTGAGTTGCAGTCGCAGCTTATCAATTTTCTGAATGGTGTGTCGGGCACTACTACCCAACGAGTACCAATGAGGCAGCTTGTGAATAGTATTCCCGAATATATATCGTTCAATTCAACCACCACTCAGATTACTTTTCAGCCCGGAACGTATAAGATTTCGTTTGTTTATGAAGCAACCCATAATAACGGAACCGATTGTACGCTCTCTTCTTATTTTGTTGATTTTCCCAAGAATACTGCGGATGCGGTGCGCCGCATTTACGCTACTGCACCACATACATGGGGAGAGATTTCGAATCATGGAGCGCCGATCGTATCGAGCGTAAGGTTAACTCAAACTGTCGTTTGGACTATTGCTATGGGTAGGGGGGCTTCTGGAAATTGTACGGGTGCCGGTAATACACTATTGCCAAACTCTACCCATCTTACCATTCTAAGGATGGGAGATTGAAGTAAAATATATTAGTTACGAGTTACGAGTAAAGTAACTGCTAACTGATTAGAATTACAATTAAAAAAAATAGTATGATTAAATATATTGCTGTTTTGATTCTTTTGTTTGATACACTGCTGCTCTCGGGGCAGATTGGTATTAATACTGAAGATGTACATCCGAGTGCGGCACTCGAAGTATATGCGACAGATAAAGGAATTCTTTTACCGAGGGTCACACTCTTGGGTACCAAAGATGTAGTTACTATAGTTGCTCCTGCCACCGGGTTGTTGGTTTTCAATACTAAGGCGGCTCCGGGCGGAGGTGCACTTGGTGACAAGATGGAGGCTAATAATGTATATTATTGGTCGGGAAGCGAGTGGGCACTCCTTATACATTCCCTTATCATTAAAGAGGTAGTGAAGCAAAAAACGGACGAATTGAAGATTCCCAAGCCTGCTGTTTATGAAGTAGCCAATGATATACCTAATTTCTTACTGACTGAAGATGTAGGTTACGCTGTAAGGGTGCCTATGCGAGAGGTTGTAAATAGTATCCCCGAATATATTTCCTTCAATACAACTAATAACAGGCTTACTTTTCAGCCGGGAACCTATAATATTTCGCTTGTCTATGAAGCCACGCATAATGCAACAGGGTGTACCTTGTCTTCTTATTACTGCGATCTTCTGCGATATTACCCTGCTGATATGGGCGGTGGTGCCGGTCCGGGCTTTCGTATCCATTCCACCTCCTCTCATACCGAAGGGGGGCTTTCGAATCATGGAGGAACAATTGCCGCTACCATTGTTGTAACTACGCCTATGATTTGGACTATTCAGATGGGTAGGGGGCAATCGGGTAACTGTCATCTGAAAGCCGGTAATACATTAGCGGCACGCTCTACACATCTTACTATTTTGAGAATGGGTGACTAAACAGATTACATTTGGTGGCTTTTATAAACCGAATAGCTCATACTTTTATGAGCTGTTCTTTTTTGTTGATTCCGGAATGTCATGTGTTGTTTTCTTGACATTTACTTATGTAATTTATGCTTTTTATTATAGACTATATTTTTCCTTTTTTTGCGTTATGGGTAATTCTCGTATTAAAAAGATAGAAAATTAGGCTGCTGAAAATATTGTATTTCTGTTATGTGTTGATATATAGTTGTTTGTGATTTTATATTAAAATAAAAATGCTCAATAATGTGTTAAATAAACGCATCCTTATTGTTTTTTATAAAAACTTATCTATTTTTGTGCCCGATTAGATGAATAATCACATACTAAAGGACAACTAAAGGACAACTTTTGATAACTTTTATAATTAATAAATTTCTAAATTTTAATAATTTAGTATCTGCTTCGGGAGTCTTAGAATACTCAAACAAAAGACAATTTTCGGAAATAAGTGATGATTCACTTATGTCTCTCAAGTTTAGATTATGCTCAGAAAAATTTCACTTTGCATATTTTATCTACTTGACTCTCTATATTCTGAAATCTTCAAATAATAAATATTTTTAGACTTGCACGAGTAATACTTTTCGTGCTGTAAATTCCTATTGTTGTCGCTCTAAGTATTACGCATGAAGAGTTTACTTATGTGCTATGCAAGAGAAGTTTGTAGTGATTACATACTGCTGTTCTTTTATTGCCAAATAATATTGACAACTACGCTTTTATATTTTACTAATAATTAAAAATGACAATGAAGAAATTTCTTTTACTACTTATATGCTCAGTGTTAATTAACACTCTTCCGGCACAAGTCGGGATAAATACCGAATCGCCTGATGAAAAGGCTATTCTGGAGATCGTAAATTCGGAAAAAGGAATACTCATCCCTAGAATGACTGAAGCTCAGCGAGATGAAATTAAACCGACTAGCGTTAATCAACAAAGTCTGCTTATTTTCAATACCGATGAAGACTGCTTCAATTATTGGCACAAGATAGAGAAAGAATGGAAAAGTCTTTGCGGAAAAATCGGAAAAGCAATCTTTACAATAAATTGTGATGCCGTAAAAGTTGCCGGCGAATATAAAAACGGAGAAGCTCTTGGCGGAGCAAATTATGTTACTGTAATTGTACACGTTACTAAGCCGGGAACATATTCGATAGCGGCTACCGTTACCGACCCGAAGCTCGAGAACGGATATTATTTCACTACTTCGGGCGAATTTTTATCAACAGGAACCTATACGATAATAGTTCCGGGAATGGGAACACCCGCAAAATACACAACACCCAACAAAGATAACTTTACGCTTGCCCTGAATGGCGTTCGTGTTAATGGTGAAGAAAGTGCCTGTACCTTTGATGTAGAGGTTAAAAACTCGGCAATCAAACCACGCTATACAATGACCTGTTCGGGAACCAAAGTTTTCGGAGAATATTACGAAGAGCAAGCTTTGAATGGTTCGCATTATATAGAAGTTGTACTTGCCGTAGAATCGACCTCCTTCGGAGCCACCTATGAAATAGAAACCAATGAGGTGGATGGAATCAAATTTAAAGGTAGCGGTGTGCTTACCTCCAGTCCTCAGACTGTAAGGTTGCAAGGCGAAGGCGTTCCATTTGCCAACACAACCAAAAAGATGTATATAAAATCGAACAGCGAATCATCTACAGCAACCTGTTTGGCCAATGTGTATATTATTATACCTCCCAAAAGAATCCTGACAATAGGGAATGCTACTCTTTACGGTTATAATTTTGGTAATGTGGGAGCTGCTTCTAATAAGATGATAACAGACCCGTTGAACTTTGGACCTTTGACAAACAGTATTGTACGCTATTCGGGTTTTAAAAATAAGGGTACAGCTTTTGGAAGTAATAACTGGAACGGGACTGACGATGGTCGTACCATAATCAATATGCCAGATGCATACGCTAATGTTTATGAAGCAGATCTGGCTTTGTTGTTAACCACCGGAAAAGCAGGATTTCCCCCTGTTGATATTGTAAGCATTGGTTACGATTATGCCATCACAGCATCAGTTGCTCAAAAGCTGGCAGCATTTGTAAATAATGGCGGTATTCTTCTGGCTTGTTGCGAATCTCAGGCAGGAAATCAGAATTTGCTGCGTGCCATATTTAATAAGCAAGATATAACTACCGTAAATGGTGGTGCGAATAACCCTCCGGGAGCAATCTATCAATTTGAAAGTAAAGAAGATCCCATCCTTAACGGGCCTTTTGGTAATATCGGAGGCTTGTATTGGGGCGAAGACATAACAAACACTTACTATGCAACGAATCTGCCATTGGATGAAGTGGTGCTTTATACCTCCAATAAAAATATAAACAGCACAACCTCAGTAGCTATTCCCAATGCTGCAACAGCATTTCGTCACCGGACATTGCCTTTTGTATGGGTAGGAGACGGAGGTTTTAACTCGAATGATAATAATGTAACAACGGATGGTACCCTGTGTCCATTCAGATTACGTTCCAAGACAATTAGCGGTACAACCTATTTGAATTTTCCGGGGATCAGAGAAAATTATGGTTCACCCAGTGGTATCACTAAATACCCTGTTTATAATGCCATATTTACGGCTAATGCTATAGCTTGGTGTATTAAAACAGCCGATGAATTGAAAAGATCTCAAAAAGAACAATAAAAATAGTAATGTAGTAAGAGAGGTGGCTTCTTTTTTAGAAGAAGCTAAGTAAGGTCGGGCGATAACCAATTGCCCGACCTTATATTTTAAAGAAAATAGGATATTGTTAATTATTATTTTTCTTTTAATATAAAAATACTATATTTGTCCCTGTAAAATAACTCTTTACATGTATGATGAGGCATGAATTAACAAACATATTCGTATATAAAAATCTAAAATTTAACTATTTAGGTTTGGATATGTGTGCCGAAATATTAGAGAGAGAGAGAGAGAGAGAGAGAGAGAGAGAGAGAGAGAGAGAGAGCTAACTAGTACCCTATCGGGCGTACTTAAAAATATTTTAGACGGGGTTTTCCGTCTTTTTTTGTTTGTGAGTCAAAAAGACGCATTTGTCTGCTCTTGTGAATATACCCCCAATAAATATATTAATAGTTATTCCGGTAAACAGTTTCGTATAGCTGATTTGTTTTTTTGTTGTCGTTCAAAATCAGTGCGATTCATCCGTTTACCTTTGGCAGAACTATGTCCGGCAGCAGCGTGTAGCGATTACAAGTTGCTGCTTTTTTACAGTTATCAGTTATCAGTTATCAGTTATTCGTTAACAACAACAACAACAACAACAACAAACACATATAAAGTAATTAAGGCAATGAAAAAAGGTTTTATGTTCATTTTTAGTTTATTATCCATCGGATTATGTATGGCTCAGGTGGGTATAAATACCCTGGCACCTCTTTCGGGTAGTGTGTTTCATATCGACGGGGCAGGAGATAATACCTCCTCGGCTTCCGTAACGGCAGCTCAGGCGGCAAACGACGTTCTGATTGATGCTAAAGGTAACATTGGTGCAGGTACAGTAACTCCCACTGCTAAGCTGCATATTGCAACCACGGGTACTACTCCGGCAATGCGTATAGCAGATGGCACGCAGGGTTTGAATAAGATACTCCGTGCCGATGCCAGCGGTAACGCTTCGTGGATAAATCCCCCGACAACCGATGGGGTTATTTACAACATCACAGGCTCAACTACCACTTCCTACGCTAACAATGTGTACAATCTGCTGAAAGCAATACAGGTAACCAATACAGGCAATTTTCTGGTGACTATCAGGTGGTGGGGCATATCGAGTTCGTTGAATACCGCGAAACAAACGGCGGCTTATTTCTATGTGATGCAAAGTTCGTCGGCAGCAAATGTGTGGAGTACCGATAGTCCCGGTTTGCAGGATCAGGTCGAATACTATGTGATGCCTCCGGGCGATTCGGGCAGATTTTGTTTCAGCACATCCCTCTTTGCACGGGTGGTAGCCGGAACTTACCTCAAAGTATATATCAGGGTTTCGATCGGAGGACCCTGGGTAATAGGTACATCCTCCAGCACAAATACGACATGGAATCCGAGCATTGTTGTTTATAGAGTTTAATGATTATGAAAAAGAATATTTTATTAACGATAGCCTTTCTAACAGGTACTGTTCTTTGGGCACAGATCGGGATTAACACCGAAACGCCTCAAAAGTTATTTCACGTAGATGCGGTACGGAATACATCGGGGGTAACCAATGTTTCGGATGATGCAGTGGTGGATGCCGCCGGAAATATGGGATTAGGGGTGCTTTCGCCTACCGCCAAGCTGCATATTGCAGGCGACGGGACAACGCCCGCTTTGCGGATTGTTGATGGAACGCAGAAAGATACACGCATTTTACGCTCCGATGCTTCGGGCAATGCAACGTGGGTAGACCAACCTGCATCGGGAGGATTTATTTATAATGTTTTGGGAAATATCAATTACAGAAATGGAACTACATCTTTAGTGAAAGCCATGCAGATTACCGAAGCGGGCAACTACCTTGTAGTTGTGCGTTGGTGGGGTACTACCACATCGGCAGGAACTAATAACGAAACCAGTGCTTATTTGTATCTGGATCAGGGTAGCGATGGAACGGCTAGCAGAGGTACTGCCAAAGATGCTATCGAATACTATGTGCGTACCATTGCAAATAGTCCGTTTTGTTTCACCACCAGTCTCTATGCTACTGTATCTGCCGGTAGTTGGCTCAAGTTGTTCATCTCACCGTCTATCGGTAGTACCGGTACTACGTTTAATTGGGTGTTGGGTACTGCTTCGGTTACTAATCCTAACTGGAATCCGAGTATTGTACTGTTTAAAATTTAAATGATGAGAAAGTATATTTTATTTTTCTTGATTATATCGGTTGTACCTGTTTTATTTGCTCAGGTAGGTGTTAATACAACAAGCCCTGCGGGAGTTTTCCATATCGATCCCAATAAAAATAGTCCTACAACGGTAACAGACGACGTTGTTGTAGATGTAACCGGAAATATGGGCTTGGGCACGCTTTCACCTGCCGCTAAGGTGCATATCGCTGTGCCTGCGGGCAATGTAGCTTTTAGGATGACAGATGGCTCGCAAGCTGCCGACCGCATACTTATGTCGGACGCTAGCGGTAATGCCAGTTGGGGTGTGATAAAGGGCAGTGGTGGTTACACAATGAAGGTAACAGCCGCAAAAACATTTCCTAACGCAGCAGCTACACTTATGCCTCTTGACGGAAGCAACACCCAGATAAATATAGTGAGTGCCGGAAATTATCTGGTTACTATCCGTTGGAGTGGAACTACTACCACCATAGGTGCATCGGGGGCTGTGAGTGCGTATTTTTACCTGCGGAAGAACGGAAGTAACGTCGATGCGATAGAGTACTATGTTCCGGCAACCGCCAATACGCCTTTTGCTTTTACTACCATGCTGATGGCTACCAATTGCGTGCCGGGCAATTATTTACAGGTATATGTTACACCTTCGGTTGGAGGTCAGCCGTGGGTTATTAATGGCAGCGGAACGGTAAACCCTTCGATAGTAGTCTTTAGGATGTAGAGATTGTTTTATGGATAAAGTACCACCGCTTTATTATATTCTTAACGAGGTCATGTTATATTAATAGTAGCATGACTTTATTGTATTAGTGAAATCTTAAAAGTATATCTTTTTTGTTATTGATAATCTTTTTTCTATATTTGTCCCTGTAAAATAACTCTTTACATGTATGATGAGGCATGAATTAACAAACATATTCGCAGATAAAAATCTAAAATTTAACTATTTAGGTTTGGATATGTGTGCCGAAATATTAGAGAGAGAGAGAGAGAGAGAGAGAGAGAGAGAGAGAGAGAGAGAGAGCTAACTAGTACCCTATCGGGCGTACTTAAAAATATTTTAGACGGGGTTCTCCGTCTTTTTTTGTTTGTGAGTCAAAAAGACGCATTTGTCTGCTCCTGTAAATATATCCCCAATAAATATATTGATAGTTGTTTCGGTAAACGTTTTCGTGTAACCGGTTTGTTTTGTTGTTGTCGTTCAAAGTCGGCACGAAACACCTGTTTACCTGTGTCACAACTATGTCCGGCAGTAGCGTGTAGCGATTACATGCTGCTGCTTTTTTACTTGAAACTAACTAATATGAAGGTAATTAATGACGATTGTAAAGAAATTAACGCTAACTAAATAAAAATATGGTGATGAAAAAACTTTTTCTGTTACTCGTGGGCTTGTTTTTTGTCGGTTTATTGCAAGCGCAGGTCGGTATCAATACCAAAAGCCCGTTCGGTGCTTTTCATATTGATCCTAAACTAAATACCGGGGGAACATCATCGTTGCCTGCCAACGATAGTGACGATGTGATTGTAAGTGTGAATGGAAGGGTGGGGATAGGAACTGCCAATCCTACGGCAACTTTAGATTTAAGAGGAACCATCCGCATCGATGACGGAACGCAGGGCAGTGGTAATATCTTTACCACCAATGGTACGGGATTAGGCTATTGGGACTCTGAATTCAAATTTAAAATTCTGAGTGGTGTAATTTCCAATAACATATTATTGGGGGTGGGATGGTCTGTAATCAGTACTCAGCCTCTAACAATAACCGAAGGCAAATGGTTGTTGAGTGCCCGGGTTGTCACTAAAAATTCAACGGAGTCGAGCTATTATACATGGCTGCAAATCTATGATAAAACTTCTGCCGTAGCAGTCAATGCCGCAGGAGGGCGCCCATCATACGACAACTCTTTGTATTGTGTTGTTCAAACAGCCGGAGTTGTTGAAGTTGCCGCCGGACAAACTAAACAAATCGAACTGCATGCGCAAAACCATTCAGTATTTGCTTCCACTTCAGCAGGTATAGGAGGTTCGTATTTGTTTGCAATAAAACTCATGTAATAAGTAAAAGTAATAACAATGAAAATAAGAAAATATATAGCCGTTTGTTGCCTGTTCACGTTATTTGTCGGTTTGGGGTGGTCTCAATCGGTTACAATAAACAACAGTTCGACTTCCATTTTACTTATCGATCCGTTAAAGAACACCAGTGGTACAAGCGGAACATCCGACGATGTAGTGATTCTATCTAATGGAAATGTAGGTATAGGTACTCCTGCGCCTTCGGTAAGACTCGATATCAGAGGTACTTTGCGTATAGTGGATGGTGCTCAGGGGGAAGGTGCATTTTTAGTATCGGATGCCGCCGGAGTAGGTTCGTGGTACGATTCGAACTTTATAGGGCGCAGGGTAGTATGGGGATCAATCGTGCAGACAAAAAACCTGTCGGCTACCTATCAGGATATAACTTCTGTTCCATTAGACCTGACCGGAGGATTGTGGATGATTGTTGCCAAGACGGATGTTGTAGGTACGATTTCGAATACTGCGCTTGCTACTGCCGAATATGTATGGCTCAAGATTGTCGAGGAAGTTACTGATAATACCAGTGGGGCAAAAACATATTCGGATGTGAGCGAAGGGGGAGTGCCTTATTCGATTCGGAAAGGGGTTTATCAGAAATACTATAGTACACCTATGGTACAAGGATTTATATCCATTCCGGTAGAGGGGATTAATCAGAAAAAACGGAAATATTCCGTTCAGATAAAAAATCCTTCGACCGATTACACGAATGCACAACTAACGGGCGATCTTACAGGTGCATATTTTTATGCGATTAAACTTCAATAATTCATCTAAATACACACAAATAATCTTATGCTAAAATACAGAATTTTATTTATAAACATTATTGTATCCCTCGTAATAAGTTTACCTTCCTATTGTCAGATAGGTATCAATACCGAGAATCCGAAATACCTGTTTCATCTCGATGGATTGGGCAATAATGCAACTTCGGGATCGGTATCGGCTTCACAACTTTTAGACGATGTAGTAGTCGATAATAACGGAAATGTAGGCTTGGGAGCAGCTCCCACGGTGAAACTCGAGGTTAAAGGCTCATTGTTCCTTGCAGGTACAGGTTTAGAGCCGGAGATGAGATTAATATCTGATGCTAACGGATATGCAACATGGAGATCGATAGAAAATTTGCTGAATCCGATAGAAGCGGTAACAAAAGGTTTGCTTTACGGGGATCCGACGGGGCTGACAGATCCCAATGTAGCAGACCCGGCTCGAACCTATACTTGGACTGCAAGTCAGATAAATGCATGGACTAATCTGACTCGTACTTCTATAAAAGTTACTCCCGGTACATGGCTTGTTTATGCGTCGATGGGATTGACAGGAACTCCCGCTGCCATAGGAAACAATTTTTTCTGGATGCAATTAAGAAATAAAACCACAGGAGCTATTCTGGAAACTGTCGGTAATCTGCACGAATTTACGGGGGGAGGATGGGCTAAACCCCAATTTATGAAGCTGATTGTATTTCAGCAAAATGCCGAACTCGAAATCTGGGTCGGAAACGAAGCGGCAAGTAGTGTAAATAACAGATATGGAGGCAGCCATTTTGGAGCAATAAAAATATTGTAGTCACTTAGGATCATCCGTTTTTATGTCAGTCAAAGACGATATTTAAACGGATAATCTTATTCTGGTTTTATATCAGAAAGTAAAGCTATCCTTTAGGGCGGATGTACGGTCTTGCTATGCAGCAAAATTATTAATTGTTAATTTGTTTCTTTGTATTCTAAAAAAATACATTATATTTGCCTCTGTAAAAGACCAATTTACGATAACTATGACAAGAACGTTAACATGTATATCTGTGTATAAAAATCTAAAATTTAACTATTTAGGTTTGGATATGTATGCTGAAATGTTAGAGAGAGAGAGAGAGAGAGAGAGAGAGAGAGAGAGAGAGAGAGAGAGTTAAATAATACCTCTTCACATTTAAAACACTACTTATTCCCGGAAATTTCAAGGCAAGATATTTGTTTATCATATCTATTGTGTCTTGTAGACTTGTTTGGGTTTCTGCTTTTACATTCCTCAATTAAATTTAATAATAATAGTGATGCCGGTAATGCCTGTCGTGTAGAGAAGTCTGTAATCTGTTGTCGTTTAAACTTCTCACGATTTAAGGCTTATCTATGGCGAAGCTGTGTCCGGCAGTGGTGTGTAGTGATTACATGCCACTGCTTTTTCTATGCTTATACTTTAACATTAACTAATAAAATACTCACCCATTAATTTAAAAACGATGACAATGAATAAACGTTTTTTTCTATTGATTTTGATTTCCCTTTCGGTCAGTAGCCTCTTTGCTCAGGTCGGTGTTAATACCGAAAACCCGAATGTGTTGACAGAGCTTGATGTCCGGAATATTGTGAATGGCAGCGATACCATTCCCAAAGGTATTATGATTCCCCGTATGACCGAAGTCCAGAGAAATGAGATCGACGTATCGAATGTTACAACAGCAAACAGTCTGATGATATACAATATCGATGAAGACTGTTACAACTACTACTCAAAATCGAATCTCGAATGGCAGAGCCTTTGCGGTAAAATGGGTAAAGCCCATTTCGATATGGATTGCGATTTGGTGACCGTGGTGGGGCAGTATGGCGACAAGGTTGCATTAAATGCCTCTAACTACCTGAAAGTAACCGTTAATGTAACCCGTATCGGTTCATACAGTATTTCGGCAGTATCTACCCCCGATAATGGTTATTTCTTTGAAGCCTCGGGAACGTTCTTTACAACCGGAAAAATTACACTCACCATTCAGGGAACAGGTGAGCCTGTAAACCATACACAAGGTGCCAATCTTATTGACCCGAGCGACGATACTCCCAACCTGTTTATGTTGACATCTAACGGAGGCGGTTCCGATTGTAGCTTCAAAGTAAATGTACGGTCGACGGCAGCACGCCCTAAATTCACGATGGATTGTGCGGCTACCGTAGTTGAGGGTATGTATTTCGAAGATCAAGCCCTGAGTTCCACACCTAATCCGTATAACGGACAATCACACCGCATAAAGGTAACACTGAAAAATATTCCGTCGACCTCTTATGGTGCGGTAGCCGTATTGGAGACAAACACAGTAGACGGTATTTCGTTTAAAGGCGAGGCAGTCCTTATCTCATCAACACAGGAAGTATACCTTACGGGTACAGGCGTTCCCCGTGGTCTGACAGATAAGATTATGACTATTATTTCCAACAGCGAAAGTTCAACGGCATCGTGTACGGCTACCGTTCGTATGCTTATTCCCCGCAAGCGTCTGATGACACTGGGGAATACTACAGTCCCTTATTATTACAATGCCGGTTTGGTTGATACACGCAATCCTCCTAATAATTTGAATACTTTGCTGACCGACAAGAATAACTTCGGCTACAACCAATGGTCTATTCTCAGATTCCAGGGCTTTAATAATGTATCAACTTCTCTTTTATCAAACTTTATCCCTACCAGCCCCAATAGTTGGGTGGATGACGATAGAGATATTGTCGCCTTGCAAACCTCTACATGGCAAAATATGTCGGCAGAAAAATTGGAATCATTCCTGAAAGGAACAAACGGGGTATCTAAGGTCGATATCTTTATGATTGGGTATAATACCGATTTTTACAGGAATGCAAATGCCGCCGATGCTGCCAAATGTGCCAAGCTTGTCGATTTCGTAAAATCGGGAGGTATCCTTATGATCTGTTCGGAAGAGACTGCCTCGAACGCAAACTTCCTTAATCTGTTGTTTAATAATCCCAATCCTGCCATTACTTCAGTAATAGGAGCAGGAGCAGGTTCTAATTATACATTGGGTTTCAATAATAGCAATATGCCTGCCGATATGAAACCTTACTACTGTAAAGATGATGACCCTATCCTCAGAGGTCCTTTCGATGATATTGTAGGTAGAAACTGGGGTGAAGATGCATCC
This sequence comes from Indolivaga alginatilytica, assembly GCF_003201355.1. Taxonomy (GTDB): domain Bacteria; phylum Bacteroidota; class Bacteroidia; order Bacteroidales; family Dysgonomonadaceae; genus Dysgonomonas_A; species Dysgonomonas_A alginatilytica. Next base: position 318,814 of record NZ_QICL01000001.1, on the reverse strand, counting down.
AATACCTATTTTGTAAATAATCTGCCCTTAGACGAAGTGGTAATCTATTCGGGTGCCAGAGAGATCGGAAATACCTTGCGTCCTGCAAATGGAGTGACCATTTTCCGTCACAGGGAATACCCGTTCGTATTTATCGGCGATGGAGGTTTTAATTCATCAGAAGCCAGATCTTATGCAAATGTAAACAGTGGAGTTTGCCCTTTTGTGCTGACCAACAAAACAATAAACGGTAAGACATATACCAATTATCCCACTTTCCGCCTCAATTTCGGAGGTTCAGGCAACAGGGTTTATAATACCATCTTTACAGCCAATGCTTTCGCATGGTGTATTATGAAAGCTGAAGAACTGAGAAAGCTGAATAATCAATAATAAGATAAAGCATTCTTTATTTCAAACCAAAAGAGGCTGTCAATTATTTGGACAGCCTCTTTTGGTTTATAGTGATAGGCAGTTTCATTATTTTCAGGATATACTAAATGAATGCGTTATATGTCTGAAAGACTTGTATACTTACATATTCCTTTAAATGATATAGTTATGTATTATACCTGTTTGGGGCGGTTTATTTTTTTGCTGTCAAAGTTAAAAAAAAGCGGCTATCTGTTTGGTGAAGCGAAAATTTTATTACCTTTGCATCGCATTTAAGAAAAAAGGGCAGTTACCAGAGTGGCCAAATGGGTCTGACTGTAACTCAGATAGCTTACGCTTACGGTGGTTCGAATCCATCACTGCCCACTTTTTTTGATCTTGCAATTGCGGAAGTAGCTCAGTTGATAGAGCATCAGCCTTCCAAGCTGAGGGTCGAGGGTTTGAGCCCCTTCTTCCGCTCCAAAAAGAAAAAAGCGATTACGTAAAGTAGTCGCTTTTGCTGTATTATTGACTGGAATTTTCAATAAAATTTGTTCCTCCCAATAACACGATCCTAGTGTAAACTCTCGAAAAAGAAGTGCAATCTATTGTCCTTTATGTTTTTAAGTTCCGAAGGAGTAAGGTTGAGTTCCGATTTACATTCACGGATGAAATGAGGCTGGTCGTAATACCCCCTTTCAAGAATAATGGGCAGATAATCATTATAATCGGTTAATAACAACTCTTTTACTGTTTTTTGAAAACGGCTGATAGTATGGAATCGTTTAGGAGACAGACCAAACTCAGACTTAAATATTCGCTCGAAATTTCGCAAACTCATATTCATGTTTTTAGCAATAGAGTAAATAGTACTATCTTCCGTATTTTTATATAGAACGTTTATAGCTTTGTCTATTACTTGATTATCTTTTCTGTACCTATGTAATAGCTTCGTGAAAAATTGGTTTAGAAGGTCGGTCTGTATAGCCATATCGACTACTTCGTCTTGTAACTGAGTAAGTAGGTTTCTACCGTCTTCTTTCCATATATCTTCAACAGAAAGAAAAGTATTGTTTATTTCGTTGAAGTTTATATCACAAAAATGTCGGAAAGATCCACAGCGGAATCTTGCGGCGATGAACTGTGTATTTCCCTCTGAACTCAAATCGAGTAGTTGACGAGGGCATAGAATATGAGACGAAGCCAGTTTGTGTTCTTTAGAACTGAAAGGAGTGCCTAAATGAATCAAAAGATCGACACCCGTTCCGGCAAACAAAGGGAACATATCTATATCGGATTTGCTTTCAACACTACAAGTCCAGTATCTGTCTATATAGTTACGCAAATGTTGAGCCGGAATATAGCTGTCACATATTCGAATCATATTATTATGTATTAGAATTTATATTCAATAAAAACATATAGTGCTGAAATAGTAGATTTTAAACACAAAGTTCACAAAGGCTTTTTCACAAAGAATACAATTTATAAGTATCTGAATGCGTACTTTGTGCCTAAACTTTGTGATCTCTGTGTTAAAGCAAATCGCTACAGATGAAACATATAATAATCTATTGAATATAAACTCTATTCTTTAAAAAGCAATAATAATTGTTTCTTCAAATATTAAGTAAAGGTAAGTATTTAATTTTTTACCTAAAGCCTCGCTAACCCTCTCATCCCATTCCATCCCATTTTGTAGGGGCAGACCTATGTGTCTGTCCGGAATAGGGCGAACACATGGGTTCGCCTCTACATCGAAATAAGGTACACTTAAATGATTTTAACCGCAGGCTCTTTATCCAACAAATCTGTTATTACCCCTATTGCTTTGTTGTAGTGAGGGGATGTCAGGTGAAAGTCTACACCAGACTGATTTTTGTATATTTCGTAAAAAACGAAGTCATTCGAATTTTCAACGGCTCTGTAATGTGTGTAAAACAGGCAGCCTTCCTCTTTTCGGGTATTCTCTACCAGTTCCGATGCAATTGATAAAAACTGATCTACATGATTGGGGTTGACACTAAACTGCGCAATAATAATTTTTTCCATCTTGATTTTACAATTTTAAAAGAGTATATATTTCTGTTGAATATAAATTCTGGAGAATCAATTCACTTTCTGAAATACAAATATATTGCTCGTAAATGGTTCTCGATTGTAAAAAAACGACAATGTAGTTTATCGAAGTCGGTTTTGATTTATATTGCATCGACAAAAAAATAACCATATCTTTATGCCCGAAAATAAATATTAGGTAACGGCATATTCTTCCAAGCTGAGGGTAGAGGGTTTCAAACCTTTCCAGTACTCAGAAGAACAAATAGCGACTACGTGAAGTAATCACTTTTGTTGCATTAGGTGAAAGTCCGAATATAAAGGTTCTGTTTTGGAGTTATAAGTGAATCACAACTATTTATTGCTGTATTTTTTAGCTTTAACAGGCTATGGTTTTTATGCTTATCCAAGTGATATAAAGGTCTGAGACCTTAAAAAAATAGATAATAAAGTATCCGAATGAAAGGAAGCGGTATTCAGAATCTTACCGAAGGTAAGATATTCTCGACTCTTATACGATTGGCTTTGCCCCTGATGGGGACAAGCTTCCTGCAGATGGCATATACGCTGATGGCTATGTCGTGGGTGGGGCGATTGGGGGCGGATGATGCTTCTCATGTAGCCACTAAATCGGAAGCCGCCATTGGAGCCATCGGGATGTTATTGTGGCTTACCGCATCCGTTGCCTATCTGGCGATGATAGGTGCTGAGGTAGCTGTGGGACAATCAATCGGTGCAAAAAAGATGCGTCAGGCAAAAATATATGCCTCCCATACCTCTACCGTAGCTATCTTTCTGGGTGTAGTGTGGTCGCTTACGCTGTTTGCATTTGCAGAACCCATTTTGATGTTTTTTAAACTCCCTGCCGATATAACGGGCGAAGCCGTACTTTACCTTCGTATAATGACTATATGCCTGCCGTTTCAGTTTTTATCCTATAACTTATCGGGAGTATATAATGGGGCGGGGCGTAGCTTTATTCCTTTCCGTAACAATGCGTGCGGACTGGTGTTGAATATGATTCTCGATCCTATCCTTATGTTCGGTCTCGATATGGGCTTACATGGAGCGGCGGTAGGCAGTGTAATATCTCAGATATTTGTATTCGGGCTGTTCTTTTATCAGATCAAATCGGCTAACCGGATTTTGGGAAATTTTTCTTTTCTGATAAAGCCCCGTACCGTTTTTCTTAAGCGTGTCTTTTATCTGGGAACACCCGTTTCGTTGATGAATTCGCTTTATGCAATCATAAATATGAATCTGGCTCGTGTAGCCTCTATATATGGCGGTCACTTGGGTTTGATGACTCAGACTACGGGCGGTCAGATCGAAGCTGTCACATGGAATACTTCACAAGGTTTTTCTACGGCTCTGAGTGCTTTTATGGCTCAGAATTATGCCGCAAATAAAATAGAACGGGGTAAGAAAGCCTATATCTATACCTTGCGTATAATGGTTTCGGTGGGTATTGTGGTGAGTGTTGCGTTCGTCTTCTTCGGCGGGGCTATCTTCGGGCTTATCGTACCCCACGATGATGCAATAAAAGCAGGATCGCAATACCTGATGGTAATGGGTTTGGTACAGATTTTTATGATGCTCGAGCTTACTACTCAGGGGATGTTTAACGGTATCGGGCGAACCGTAGAACCTGCAATTATCAGTGTTGTATTTAATGCTTTGCGTATTCCTCTGGCTTACTATCTTGCATCCGATATGGGTATTGTAGGTGTATGGTGGGCAATTGCTATATCGAGTGTCTGTAAAGGAATTATATTGCCGCTTTGGTTTTCATTTCTCTATAAAAAGGTCAAAAAATAGAGTTTTTCTATTGACTTTTCCTTTATGTCGTTTGAATGCGATTCAATACGATGTTTTATCACTATAACTATCTCCGATTGTTATGCCCGTTCGAAGCAATAAAAATAAAAGGTCTGTGAAATAATAAACCTATCAATGTTAAGGTTGATAGGTTCTTTTTTTGTTGTCGTTCAAATCTATTGGCAACAAGACGTTACCTATGGCATAACTATGTCCGCAGTACAATTATTTTATTATGTTGTTAGGTGTGTGTATGCAAAAGTATTGAAATATACTTTATTATGCAACAAAAAATATCTGAAAAGAAAATAATAAATATTTTATTACTTGACGTAGGGAAGTGTTTTCTTCTATCTGCCTTTTCGCAACAGGGAATCTTATTCATATCCAAATAAAAATATTTTGGTAAAATTTAAACGGACTCTAAATAAAAGAATTATATTTGCATCTGTATAATAACTCTTTACGCTCACAATGACCAATAAGTTAACAGATATATCTGCATATAATAATCTAAAATTTAACTGTTTAGGTTTGGATATCTGCATTGAAATATTAGAGAGAGAGAGAGAGAGAGAGAGAGAGAGAGAGAGAGAGAGAGAGTAACACATCCTCACGCTTAATAAACTACATTTTCATAAAATTTATAAGGCGGGCTTTTTGTCCTTATTATTTATTGTGTCTTTTTGACGCTATTGTTTACCATTTAAAATATATCCCCAATAAATATATTAATAGCTGTCGAGGCAGTATCTGTTCCCGTATAACATATTTGTTTTTTTGTTGTCGTTCAAAATTTATACGGATCAACGATCTGCCTATGTCACAACTATGTCCGACAGTAGGGTGTAGTGATTATACCCTGCTGTTTTTAAGTAAACCAAATAAAAATACTAACTAATGAGAGCTGCAAAATGAAGAAAATTATTTTATCGGGTTATGTATTCATTATTTCTGCTTCGGTCTTTAGCCAGGTAGGAATAAATACCCGCACACCCTACACTAACAGTGTGTTTCATATTGATGCAAAAGGAAATAATACATCTGCTACGAGTGTTACTAGAGCTCAGGAAGCCGATGATGTTGTGATTGATAAATCGGGAAATATAGGTGTTGGTGTGGTTAATCCCACAGCTAAAGTGCATATCGATTCATCAAAAGGAACAATTAAGCCCCTGCGTTTAGCGGATGGATCGCAAGGAATCAACAAATATTTTTTCTCGGATACTCAGGGAAGGGGTACATGGAAAGATAAACCCATGCCCAATGGCATTGTTTATTATAGCACTACACCGAAAACACTCACCAAAAATGTATTCACGGAGCTTCCCGTAGAGGTCAATTCGGCAGGATATAGCCGCATTACAATACCGCGGGCAGGCAATTATGTATTTACCCTGCGGTGGTGGGGAGCATTGGACGCCATACCCATCGGAACGAAACTGATGTCGACAGCCACCATTCAGCTATGCCGGTATGTAAGTTCAACTACGAGCACCGTTCTCGACCAGACTACTTACTATACATCGGTTACGGGGGTGGGAGGGAGTACTACCCGTTTCTCGTTTACGGTCAGCTTTTTTGCCTCGAATCTTCCTGCCGGTGATATTCTGTTCTTACGCCTCCGTCCCGATGACGGTTATAATTGGCTTACAGGTGCTTCGTTGGCAGCAGATCAGGTGAAACAAACTATTTATTATCCGAGTATCATGGTTTATAATATTTGAAAAAAAGACACTAATGAAAAAATATATAATTCTATTCGGTTTGTCCCTTTTGACATCTTCTTTATGCAAGGCACAAGTTTCCATTAATACAAGTAGTCCTCTGGGGATATTTTACATAGATGGGGCTGCCGATAATACAACCACCTCTGCCAACAGATTTAAGAACGATGTAATGGTAGATGTCAATGGCTCTCTGGTGTTGGGGAAAGCTACACAGCCCTCTGTGGGGCAGGCAAAGGTCGATATTACTTCGGATGCCGCTTATGGAACCCTCAAAATGGCGGATGGCGGCGAAGGCGACGGCATGGTTCTATTCGGCGATGCCAACGGGTATGCCCGATGGGGTATGCTGAAAGGGAGTGGAGGCTATCGGTTAAGCCTTACGGCTCCTACCGCGGCTATGGCAACCGGAACTTTCTATACAGTAGGTTTTAACAATAGCTTGAACTATATTCCCATAACAGAAAAAGGCAGTTATATTGTCATGATACGCATGGCGGCTACCTATACGGGAACATTGGGACGTACGGGTGGATATTTCTATTTACATAAGAACACGGTAAATACAGCCACTATGGGGATCGATTCGATAGAAATGTACATGGAGTGCCTTACGGGAAAGAAATTTTCTACATATACCGTACTCAGGGCACTCGATCTGGCTGTAGGCGATAAGATATATTTAGTGATGAGGCCGCAAACGGAAGGTACATGGACGCTTGATCTTTCTTTAACCACCGTATTCTTTTATCGTGTATAACCTTCTTACATTAAGCTAAGTAAATTATGAAACAAATAGTATTGACTTTTTTATTTACCCTGTCTCTTGGGCAGGTTCTCCCACAGATCGGGATAAATACCGAGAACCCTTCGGCAATGTTCCATATCGACGGGGCAATGGATAATCTGGCATCGCCTACAGCAGCTCAGATACTGAATGATGTAGTGGTCACTTCGGCAGGCAATATCGGTGTGGGAACGGTCACCCCTTCCGTAAGATTGGAGATTGTAAAGGGGGCGTCTTCTCCTCTGCGGATTGTAGACGGTTCGACTATGACGGCTAAGGTATTGGAATCCGATGCTAATGGGGTAGCCGGTTGGACGGAGCAACCGCCATCGTATGCCAAGTCATACAGAGCTTCGGCAGGAGGGCAGAAATTTTATTACGCTACAATAGCCGTGTTAACAATGGATCAGCCTATTGTTATCCCTCAAAACGGCAAGTATCTGCTTACTCTGCGTTGGTGGGGGTATAATAGATTGGATGTCGCTTCACGGCATATTCTCAGCGGATATATTTTTGTAAGGAAACAGGGGGCAGGAACAGTCTACCTCGATCAGATCGAGTATTATATGAATGGGACTATTAATGATGTTCTTACATTTACAACTTCTTTGTATTTGGGTGACAGAGTGGCAAATGAGGTAATTGAAATTCTGGTAAGACCTGCAATCGGAACTGACGGAACTGCGGGCGCTCTTCAATGGGAGCTTATCAATAATGCAGCACGTCCCGATCTTATGCCTCAGGTGATTTTGTACTCTATTTAATGCAATGACAGATATAAGAATCATTAAGCCTCGACTTTATCTCGTAAAAGTCGAGGCTTAATTTTTGGAGTCAAAACAGATTATATTTCTTCAAAAGCAAAATGTGCCGCACGATTCAATATATGATTAAACTCAAGGCTCTTTCTGAATTCCGTTAAACAGTTTTCCAGAAGATTGTCACTCATCAGGAAATCATCGGATACAAACTTCATCAGAGAATAATTTTTAAGCTTCAAATATTCGGCATGCTTATAATCCTGAGGGAAATCTTTGGGAACTTTCTTTAGTTTCGAGCTTTCGTCCAGTTCAAAACCTTTGGCATGCTTAATCGCTTTCAGAAAAGCATCACCATTATCTAGAATCTCTTCCCTTATACTTTGTAATACCTTCGGCTCGGGATTATGTACACCCGTTGCCAGTAAATGTCCTCCGATGAAATTGGCTCCGGGAGCTTCCACATGAAAATAATATCCTGCCAACCCCGATTTTTTACCATTCGGGCAAATATAAGCTGCCATATGTGTTTTGTACGGCTCTTTGTTGGGCGAAAAACGTACATCCCTGTAAATACGGAACGTACAATCCTTTGCAGTCAGATTTTTTATAGAAGAATCGAATTTAGCAATGCCCTCGATCAGCTTTTCCGCAAATGCGTTGAACTCCTTTTCCACCTCCTTATATAATGACTTGTTTGCCGTGAACCATTCCCTGTTATTGTTCTCTTTCAGTTGAGAGAGAAATTCGATTATATTTTTCATACAAATAATTTGTTGTTTAGTATTCTGTTAAGTAATTGAAAGTAATTAATGATGCATTTTAGTTGTAGGGGCAGACCTATGTGTCTGTCCTATGTTGGTGGATGCATAGATTTGCACCTACAACTAAAATGCAAATAGCTCTGTGAGCTTATATATTCTGGTCGCAAATGAAAAACAGTACAAAGTCGCCCACGGTTTCGCTATCGACCAATAACCACGGCGATTTTTCCTCTTTCGATTTTGTCTGTATAATCAGCTTATCATCGCCCGTGTAATCCTTTACCTCCAGTATTTTGAATCGTTTGCGTGTGCAATCGTACAAACCGTAAGTAACGGAGTAGCTAAAGTTATCCCATTTCCGGATCTTTTTTTCGGCATTCTTCCTGAAAACTCTCTTTATTTTGTCTACATAAGTTTGCCTGCTTTCGGCAGTGGTATATACCGTCTTAACGGTGGCATAAATACGCCCGTCTATCATTTTTACGTTTGTGGAATCTATGTAGAATTCCGAATTTTCGGTTACTGCCAGATCCTTCCACCCATTCTGTCCACATACCAAAAGAGGGGCTAATATTGAGATGATAAGAACGAATACTTGTTTCATTTGAGGAATTTTTTTTATACTAAGTAATTGTAAGTATTTAATGATATATTTCATAAGCATAACTAGCTTTGGCTGTTATATTTGCCAAAGCAATAAATAGCTCTGCGAGCTTAATTTCGAAAATAAGTCAACTATAAACTGATATATCATACCTGTGCAAGTAATAAAAAGAGTTGCAGACTCTTAATAAATTCGTAACAGATATGTTGCCGCATTTTAACCGAAATCGGCAAAAAACGTTTTATATTTGCAATAACAAATTAAACAAAAAAAAATGAAAAGAATAGCAGTTTATTGTGGTTCGAGTTCAGGTTCGAACGATATTTTTAAAATAAAAGCCGAAACTTTGGGAAAATCCCTTGCCAAAAATAATATCGAATTGGTATACGGCGGTGCCAAAGTAGGCTTGATGGGTGCGGTTGCCGATGGAGCACTCAAACACGGTGGAAAGGCAATCGGAGTACTGCCCAACTTTCTGGCAGAAAAGGAGCTGGAGCATAAGTCGCTTACCGAAATCTATTTGGTGGATACAATGCACGAGCGTAAATTCAAAATGGCAGACCTTTCGGATGGCTTTATAGCGCTTCCCGGTGGTTTTGGCACTATGGAAGAACTGTTCGAAGTATTGACATGGGCTCAGCTTTCGCTGCATAAAAAGCCGGTGGCACTTCTTAATGTAAACGGATATTACGATGCCTTGCTTCAATTTATAAAAGTGATGAATCGCGATGGTTTCTTAAAGGATGATTATCTTGATCTGCTGATTGTAAGCAGCGATATTGATGATTTGTTACTGCAAATGAAAACTTATGTTCCTTTGAAGAACGAAAAGTGGTTTGTCTCTAAATAACAGTTATCAGTTATCAGTCAACACTATCTTTGTGTATTTGTAACTTTTATGTAATCAGATGATTATCCGTTATTTTTAAGTTTAGTCTGTCCCCTTAGGATAGGCTTTTTATTTTATAGATAATGCCTTTCGAGAATAGATCACAGATAGCAGTCGGCTGCTATCTGTGATCTGTTGAATAATAGAATACAAACTTTTTCTCCCTCTCTATTATTTATTTTCTGTATCTTCTGTATCTTCCAGCATTTCTTTTATTTCGGCTTCGATACGTGCATAATCTTTGTTTGAAGCCTCAAGATATCGTCTGGCTCTTTCGTACTTTTCTGCCTCTAGTCTGAATTCTTCTTTATCCTTTTTGCGCTGTCTGAGGGCAAGCGAAATGAATACCACTAAGGTCAGAAGTACAACTATTCCAACTGTCAGATACAGGTAGAAGTCGGATTGTAATTCTCCGTAAAACCTGTCTTTTTGCTCTATACGGAAATTGGTATCGGCTTTTATCATTTCCGCAGGTTGCTCTTCTTTGGCAATCTGTAGGATAGTTTCGTTCTTTAATTCGCTGTAATTCAATGCCTGTTTGTAATCGCCTGTCAATTTATAATAATTGGTTAGGGCGGCATACATTTCTTTTTTCGTTTTAATATCTGTTACATCGGGTAGGCTAGCTTCTACTTTAAGTGCAAATTCTTTTGCTAAGTTCTTGTCTTGTTTTAGATTATAGATTTTAAGTAGCGACAGATAAGCACGATGTCTTTGATTGTCATCTGTAATTTTCATATCTAAGACCGACTGATAATACTCGATAGCCTTATCGTATTCGCCCATCTTGTATGTAATTACGCCCAAATTTTGAGTGATGTTGTTTTTATATTTCTCACCATTTATATTCTTCGCAATTTGTAATGCATTATTAAAATAAACATAGGCACTATCTAGCTTACCTAAATCTTCATAACAGCGACCTATTTGATTGGTTGCTCTCATCATTGAAATAGAATCTTTTTCTAAACTATAGCAATGCAGTGCTTTTCGATAATTAAGAGCAGCACTGTCCATAGCACCTTGCTCAAAATATACAGCACCTATGTAGTCAGATATTCTCCCACTCAACTTATTGTCTCCTGTTTTAGTGGCATTGACACCTGCTTTTAAGAAGCTGATAAGAGATTTGTCGTACCTGTTCATCTTACGGTTTATAATACCTGCGTAATAGTTAGCCAGTGCGGCTTGTTCCGAATTTTTACTACCGTCAAAATATTCTTGTGCTTCAAAAACCAATGTGTCGCCTAATATTTCTTGTTTTGTTTTATATTTCGCATGTATCCTTGTTACTATATGTTGCATGTAGCTGTCCGCATCCATATCTTCGGTATTTTGTATCGAATCGAGTAATGCTAAAGCTTCATTCGGCTTATCTTCAACTATATTCTGTGCTTGTCTTAATAAATCAGTTGAGGCATTATTTTGTTTACATGAGAATAATATACATGGTAATAATAGTAGCAGGAAGTTTGTGGAGATCTTCATAGTAGTAAAGTTTGTTTGAAACTCAAATCAATAATTAGTCTTTCGGAAAGTTAGAGTTTGTAACGGTATCATCTTTCGGAAATGGTATTGAATCGAGTACCTTTGATGATGCATTCCCATCAGGAGTGTTCTCCCCTGCTGAACCACCAACTCCCATTTCTCCCTCTTCTGAGCATGAAGTAAGTAAGAATGATAAAAAGCCTATAACCGAGAGTGAAATTAGCAATGTTTTGATTTTCATGGCAGTATATGTTTTGAAAAATTACTTGGAGTAAATGTTTATTGTTTATTCGGAAAGTTAGAGTTTGTAATAGTATTATCTTTCGAAAATGGAATTGAATCGACTATTACTTTTGATGGTGCATTACCATCAGGAGTGTTCTCTCCTACAGTTTCACCAACTCCCATCTCTCCTTCTTGTGAGCAGGAAGTGAATAAGAATGATAAAAAACCTATAACTGAGATTGCAATCAGTACTGTTTTGATTTTCATAGCGATATATGTTTTGAAAAATTTTGTTTAAATTAAATTAAAATATCTGTTAGTTTACAGTATAATAACTGATTTAACTTAAAGATGAAGAATTATTAGAAAAAAGATGGGTTTTGTTTTAGAAAAAAATATTTTGATGAAAATAAAGAGATTTAAATGGAAAAGACTCAAAAAAGGGAGTTCTACAAAAGACACACACTCTCTCTTTGAGCGGATACGCAGGTTCGCCCTTACACCAAGTTCAGAAAAAAGGTATGAGACTTAAGTCGGCTTTTTATCTTATCGAAAAAGTGACATCAACAGAATAAAATAATACTACGATACTTATCAAAATCAGAATTATATGTATGGCTCTAATCTCGATTTGTCCTTTTGCCTTGATGCAAAAGAACGAAAAGATCAAGGCTTTACCCCTCGGCGACCCAAAACCGAACTCAGGGCTGAGCAAAAAAACTCGCTCGTAGATACGGATAAGTTGCGAAAGTCAGATAAGCTCAAACACGTTTTTGCTCCGCGCCCTTCGTTTCGGATTGGGTGCCCCGCCTGCGGAATAGATGCCGTCTGCCTGCGGTCGAAAAAAACGTCGCTATGCGTTGACGGCACTTAACCCGCAGCAGGGGACACACCGTGCGAAGAGGGCGCAGAACAAAATTCTGTTCGAAGCCGACAGGCAAGTTTATTTTGTTTAGCCCTCAAGCAGTTGGTGGGTCTGCGAGGGTTGCAGCCTTGATTTTTTGCAACTTTTTTATCAAGAAAAAAGTTGAATAGATACAAATAATCAATATATAACTAAAGGTTGATGCCTGCTCACTTATACTTCAGATAATTTTGCCATGTACTATGATAATTACGATACTTTAATATTTTGTTTAGCATAGTAAATTATGTTGTTTTATATTCTATTTAAGAACAGATCATTAAATGCTTTCTTTTACTTTATTGAAAGTATAAAGAGACCTATTGTTGATAAGTATCTGTTGACATAATTTGTTAAAATAGAGTTTTTGCTTATCTTGCAGTCTCAATAATCGAAATTCGTGTAAAGTTACACTTAATTAAGCATATTAACTTTATAATCTACATTTAGTAAACAGTAAAGGCTATCCTCTCGGGGATAGCCTTTTACTGTATTTATTAGAAAATGATGTGTGTATCTTTATTTCTTCGAGAATTTGAAGCTCAATTGCCCTTCAGCCGATTTTAATATCAGCACATATATTCCCGAAGGCAGGCTCTGAACATTAATAGCATTATTACCCGAATAGTCGGCTTTTTTCATTAAACTACCTGCAATATTGTAAATGTCGAAACTTAGAATTGCCTGTTGAGAATTAACATACAGAATATCTGTTACAGGGTTCGGATATATGGACACATGCAGACCCTTTTTTCCCTCAGTATCATAGCCGGAGCATTATCCGCCTCCACATAGGTGCAGTTGTTTAAAGACAAAATTTATCTATAGTTTGAATGTATAGTTAACAGGTCGGCGACCTTTCTAAAATTGATATATGGATAAAGGATTTATTAAACTTAACCGGAAGTTTTTCTCTCATAAAATGTGGGAAGCAGCCCGTACGTTTTCAGAGTGCGAAGCGTGGATCGACTTGATACAGTCGGCACGATTTGGGGCAACTGAGCAAATTGAGCGTATCGGAGGTAGAGAAATACGTTGTGGAAGAGGGCAGTATCCGGCATCGAATCGCTATTTAGCCCAAAAGTGGAAGTGGGGAGAGCATAAGGTGAAAGCGTTTTTGGGAAGGCTGAAAGCCGAAAGTATGATAACGGTCGACAAGTCGCAGGGTATGAACGTGATAACCCTCTGCAAGTACGATGTGTATAATGATATAAACCCAGCAAATAACCCAGTGGACGACTCATCTATCGATTTGGTAATGAGAGAGTTGAATGGGTTGAAAGCCCAGCTGACGGCTCAGCAAACAACCCACGGGTCGCCCAGCGACAACCCAAACTTAAAGAAAGAAAAGAAAGAGGAAGAAAGAAATACTTATTCCCCCTATAATCCCCCAAAGGGATATGAGAAGGTTAACTTCGACTTTCTTGATTTCGAACTAAGGGAATACTTCTTTCAGTGGCTCGATTACAAGACTGACAAAGGGCAGAGGTATAAAAACCGAAAATCTATTGAGTTGTGCTACAAGAGATTGAATGATAAATCGGGAGGGAATTTCAAAACGGCGGTGGAGATAATCGAACAATCGATGGCTAATAATTGGAATGGTTTATTTGAACTAAAAGAACAAAACGGTGCAGGAAATAAGCAAGTTAAGGGAAGTGATGGAAAAGAGGCAGATTATTCGATCGGCATGTAAATTGTCTGATCATGAGATTACGGAGCGAAAGCGAAAGTTTCTTCGGGTAGCTGTGTCCGTTATTCCCGAATTTACGATCGACAGTTCCAACCGACAATTGATAACCGATCTCTTTAGCTACTTCAACGGCATCGGGGGGAAATACAATCCCGACAAGGGTTTGTGGATGTATGGAGATATAGGCACTGGTAAAAGTTCTTTGATGAGGGTGTTTTCGGAATACATGAAGTTGGAATTTAATGGCTTTAAACTTCATATCTGCAATGGAGTGGCTAATGCTTACAGCGGATCGGGCGATTTGGATGTGTACACTTACAATCAAAACGGGTATATCGGCGAGCCTGTTTGGATGTGCTTCGATGAATTGGGTAGGGAAACTATTCCTGCCAATCATTTCGGGACAAAGCTGAATGTCATGCAACACATTCTTCACGTCCGTTATTCGTTGTGGCAATCTTCCCGATTAAAGACTTTTGTTACAACCAATTGCGATCCTTCTCAGATTGAATCTTTGTACGGCGATTTTATCCGTGACCGCATTCGCGAAATGTTCAATGTGATTCTGGTGGAAGGAAGGTCGAGAAGGCAATGAGGTTTTTTATACTTTACTCTGCCGAGAATAATAGATCCATAGCAGCTTGATCTTTCAATTTGTCTTTAATTCGTTTTTCGATCGAATCTTTTGTGCTTGCCGAAACTAATTTTCTTTTGATAAGAAAAATATCGTGTGCCAGATTATCTATTGTATACCACTGTTCTACCGATAGGGTTGCTCTGTCTTCGGGAGTTCCCACCCTGGCAAAACCATCTATGTCTTTTGCATATTTTAAATAGATGGCGACCTGTTGTTCTGTTATCAACTGATTAAATGCTTTTTCTCTCTCAGCCAAATATTTTTCATCCCTCTTTTGAATATATGCAGGTGAATAATTTCTCAATATCAAATCAAGTATAAATATTGAAGCGATAAGCACTATAAACTGAATAATAAAAACGGGATAGATAGGTTCTGACGCTGCATAGCGAAAAGCAAAGCTGATAATTGTAATCGGAAAGGTAAATCCTCCAATAAATGATAGCTCATCGCTATATAAGGGGTCACTTGGATAGGCAGAGCATATCGCCAATGTTCCGATCACATTATAAATAAACATACAGATAGCCCCTTTCTTGCGAATATCCATTTTAGTCTTTCATTTTCTGATAGAGGACAGAAATACGGTCGTCTATTTCCTTTTCAATACGTAGAGCTTCGTTTCTGAAATCTTCATCACTGAGTGATTCAACATTGTTGATAAGGTCTTCCGACTGCATCCGTAATTCGATAATCTCTTTGTCTTTGTTTATATTTTCTAAGTCTTTTCTGGTCACGATCTTTTTTATTTAAATAAGTCAATTACATGGAAACAAGTCCAAGCATTACTAACAATTCAAAATTAGTGAATTTTGATTGTATTACTCTTAGAGTCTGTTTAAAATTTATTGCTTTCTTTTTTTAAGACTTATTTTTACCTTTGAAAATCGGACATACGATGTATAACTTAAAAAAGATATTTTGCGCATGAAAGTTTTAGGTAAAGAACAGTATAATAAGTTATCAGAGCCATTAAAATCAGTTACTACAAATAATCTTTTTGCCCGTTCGGTAGTCGAGAAGATAGTTGATGGGGAAATTTATGTCGATGACGCAGACAATCCGGCTACATACTTTATAGTGCATCCTTATGGAATGTCGTTGCTTTTTGGAGATCCCAATAATGCCGCATTTAATGAGGCGTTTAAAAAGTATGCTTTAAATGAAAATGGTAACAGGCATCGTGTGGAGTGGATGCAGGTATTTCCCTCCGATTGGGATGCGGTTCTGGCCGATTTGTTGCATGACAATCTGGTAGAACCTGCTTATCAGCATACCTCTTCGGATACCATCGAGTTAAATGTAAGAGTGAATTTTAAGCTCAATAAAGAGAAATATCTGAATGCAAAACGTGAATACGAAACGGTTGATCCTAACATTAGCATTGTGAGAACCGATAAGGATATTTTTGAAGCGATGAAGGGAACGGTTGTACCTCTTCACTTTTGGAATAATGCGGATGATTTTGTGAATAAAGGAGTTGCTTTCAGTCTTTTTTATAACGGCAAATTGGCATCCACCGCTTTTTCGGCTTATGTACATGATGATAAATTGGAATTGGGAATCGAAACATACGAAGACTTCAAAGGAAAAGGGCTGGCTTGCAAAGCCTGTTCGGCGCTAATAGACTATTGTTTGGAAAACGGATATGAACCGGTTTGGGCTTGCCGAAAAGACAATGTAGGTTCGTATCTATTGGCTCAAAAACTGGGATTCGAAAATGTAAAAGAAATATCCTATTACAGAATGGGTTTTGTTTAATAACAGATATGGTATAATAGACTACAATTGTTTTATACACGAAAGCTTCGGTTGATTTAATAATCGTCCGGAGCTTTTTTTATAAAAGCAGGTATATCAGATGCTTCTGTCCGAAATGTTATTAAAAGTGAGGAAAGCCTAAAACGGGAACTTATTATAAAGTCTGATTGTTTATAACAAATATCGATAAGTCAAATACTATTTGCTTAGGGGTATAAAATGAATATGTGCAGATTGCCGAACAGGCATATTCATGAAACGATCGGCTTTACTAAATAGTTACTTTATGAAGAAAATATTGTTTTTAAGTTTATTTCTCGTTGTAGCAGCTGCGTTCGGATTTAGTTCTTGTGGCGACGATGATGATCCCAGCTTTCTAGGAGCTAATGTAACAGTAAAGGTGACTAATGCATTAGGTGTTGTTCAGTCAGGTAAAACGGTTTATATGTATAAAGATAGTCCCGTAACGGAAGCGACTGTACCCGGTGATGCTAAAAAAATGGCTGTAACAGATGATAATGGAATTGCCAAGTTCAGTTTGAATCTTACGGAATTGAATATTCTTGAATCCCAAACCAACCTTTATTTTGCTGTTTTCTATACTCTTGCAGATAAAACTGCGGTTGCAGGTACCGAAGGGGTTACAGTAAAAAGAAATGAATCTAAGGAACTGGAAATCAAAATTCCGCTATAACCAACTACTATTTTAATCAAAATACAAGCCTCTCAGTAAATGGGGGGCTTTACTTATAGTAATAATCAATCTGTTATTCATTTTAGACCTATCTTGTATAAAGATCAGAAGACGAGAGAGATGGTAAAGAGAATAAAGCCATTGGAGATACCAAGACTGCTTCTTCTTACAATCTCAAAGACAGGTGCTATCTTTTTATTACCTTTGAGAATGATGATACTGATTGTATTGGTACAAGATAAATAATGTGATATGGAGAAAGAGATAAAACCGATAAAAGACATTGAGAGTTTAGAGGACATTAAGAAAATGGTCAATACATTTTATGCCAAAGTGCGAAAAGATGACTTGTTGGGACCTATATTTATTGAAAAGATAGGAGAACATTGGGACGAACATCTATCGAAATTACATTCTTTCTGGCAAAGTATTTTATTGAATGAAAGAACATATACAGGGCATCCTTTTCCGCCACACGCACAACTACCAATCGATAAGGAACATTTCGACCGATGGTTGTCTCTTTTTACAGAGACGGTCGACAAGCTTTTTGCAGGAGATATTGCCAACGAAGCCAAATCGAGAGCCTATAAGATTGCAGATGTGTTTCAGGGTAAGCTGGAATATATTCATCGAAGATCGGGTAATGATCCCCATAAATGAAAGTAGATTTTAAGTGAGCATATACAATAAAAGCCTGTCGATATTTTGATAGGCTTTTATTGTTTTATTAATTGTAGGCTACTAATCTTCTTTAATCGATCTCCCCGCTAAATTTCCATTTCTTCTCACTTTGGTCAAAGGCAATGGAAAAAATGGTGGCAGACGGTAAGCGCAGATACGGAAATTGAGCATTCAAAGCCAGTCGGGCACCCTCAATATTTGCAACATAGAAATTCCAGTCGAGTATTTTACAATAATCATCATTCACTCTATCCATATTAAACCCTCGGATGGCTTCGTTGATGTCATCAACAGTTGTTATAATACCCGATTTATCTCGCTTCTCGGTTAATTCATTATACTTTTCCATATAATGTTTAGAAAGTTCTTCAAAGTCCATGTGTGATAATTTAAGAGATTATTATGCTCTAAATATACAAATATTTTTTTATTTCAGCTATACTATTTCGTGTAATTAAAGCTTATTCGCTCTCATTTTGAATGGGGTAGGAGATTCGGTTATACTGCTTATGAGTACAATACGTGCAGTAATATTTTCGGCTTTATTATTTCTGATATTCAACAGGGGATGTTATTCTTCAGTTGACTAAAGGTAAGCTGAGCAGGGAACTTGAGGATCTTTACGGCACGAACTTCAAGCAGATACTCGGATGGGCTAAATGTTTTGATAGTCAATGGGTTGATGATTTTTTTGTCGAAATGATAAATTTTAATAGAAATAATTTATTTAACTTCAAATATTAATATATATATTGCAAACGAAATTTATCCATCCCTTTAACACTGGAAAGACGATAGATACAAATATCTCAATACAAATATCTCAATACAAATATCTCAATACAAAACTTATAATATCTTTAAATCTTAACAATAATCTTAATTTAGCTACCGGAAAGATGGGTTATTACTTATATAGTAAGCCATAAATGCAATAATCAAGAATATAAAGCTACTATAGAGAACCTTTTGGATGATGTTCAAACTGTACTGCTCTTAATGTGAAAAATGGATTAGCCGGTGTCTTAAAAATAAAAGAGCAATCTGATCAGTGTATTTGGAATTCGACAGTTGTTTAAATATAATACACCTAATATCACTTATAATTGTTTTGGCATATACTAAGGAAAACTATATTAAAATACCGGAAGCTGAAAAGGTTATAGAGTAAGCAAATTTTAAATCAAATTAAATTATGAAAAAATCAAAGAAGATTTCGCTGGACAGTCTAGATCAGAAAGCAAATTTTGAGGTTTTAGATGAATTTATGCAATCTAAGTTATTAGGAGGAGGTTATGCAGAAGGTCATAGCCAAACTCATGCACAAGTATCGCATACTCAAACTACTTAAATTTAGAGGAGCTAAATAGTGGACTATCTAGACTAGGTAGTCCACTATTATTTATGTTTTTTATAATGTAAAATATAAATCATATGAAATTTCAAGAATTTGTATTTAAGACGACGAGCATTTGTAACTTAGATTGCTCTTATTGCTATGTTTTTAATCAAGGTGATACCTCTTTTAAAAAGGATCCTCCAATCATAAGTCTTGATTTGGTGAAAATTAGCTTGCAAAAAATAAATGATTATTGTATAAGTAAAGAGATTGATAACATCGTAATTATTTTTCATGGAGGTGAACCGCTTCTTGCTGGAAAAGATTTTTATACAGAGTTTATAAACCTTGCCAATACATTGCTCCCTCATATCGAAAAGTATTATAATTTACAAACAAATGGTACTTTGCTAGATAAAATTTGGATAGAATTTTTAAAAAATCTGAATATTCATTTTGGTATTAGTTTAGATGGAACCGAAAAAGCTACTAGAAATAGAATTTATAGAAACAATAGATTACCTGCTTATAATGAAATAATTAGAGGGATAGAGCTCGTCGAAAGACCAGGTATATTGACGGTTATTAACATAGAAGAGGCTCCAGAAATACTTTACGCACATTATAAGAGCCTTAAAATTGCTAGTCTAGATTTATTAATACCTGAGTCTACTTATGAAAAGAGGGATATTGCTATAGGTAAAGTGGGAAAATGGTTATCAGAAATGTTCGAAATTTGGTATAAGGATAATGATAAAAATAAGCCTAGAATAAGAATTTTCGATATTATATCAAGTCTGTTTTTAGGATTGGATAGAGGAAATGAAGGTCTTGGTCGAAAATTTAATCGCATAGTAGCAATCAAGACAGACGGAGCAATAGAGGTTATTGATTCTTTAAAAATATGTGGGGATGGATTTGTCAAAACAGGCTTAAATATTGTCAATAACAAATTTGAAGATGTTGCAGAGCATCCTCTAATGAAAACATTCTATTATTCCCATCAGGATGAAGTACTGTGTGATAAATGCCAATTGTGCATTGCTAAAGAAGTATGTGGCGGCTTTCATTTAGCAACAAGATATTCCACGAGTAATGGATTCGCTAATCCTTCTGTATATTGCGATGATCTTATTGAATTATTTATATGCATACAAAACAAGATATTTACAGATCTCAAAGACTTAAAAAATATAGAAGTTGAATTACTTACCATTGAAGATTTTGCGTGAGATGAAAACAATATTTCTATTTTTATCAATATTTTTTTTCTTAACAACTGCTGATATAAAATCGCAAATTAAGATTGATGAAAAAATCAGGATATATTCTATACATCACGATAAAGATACTATTGATTTTATATGAATGAGCAAAGATTCTATAAAAAAACCGGTCATTATATATTGTCAAGGATCACAGCCTATACCACTAATAATTGAAAACGATAGTACGATCTATATCAATAATTTGGATAGTCTTTATGAAGAATTCTATGAAGATTATAATATTGTGATGATTTCACATCCACATACTCCTCTCATAGTTGCTGAAAATCTGTTATACAATCGAAAAATATATGTCCCTGATATTTTAGAACCGAATAAATTCGATGAAAAGTATCTAAAGGATTATTATAAAACAAAATTTGTTGATCGTGGAAGTACTGTTATCAACTTTTTAAGGAAACAAGCTTGGGTTGACAAGGAAAAAATTAGTGTCATTGGCATATCTCAAGGAGCTCAAATTGCGGTGTCACTGGTTAAAAAAAACCGGATATTTATGCAGTGGGATATTTGAGCGGAGATACTGATGGTCGCTATTCAGAATATATAAGAAAGGAACGAAATGATGCAAAATTAGGTAAACAGACAATGAAACAAGCTCAAGAGAATATTGATGAATTGTACAAACAATGGGAGATTATATGCGGAATAAATCCTGATAATCAAAGTTTTAAAACATGAAAGGGGATCCAATCCAGGCATGGAGAAGCTTTTCTACTCCGTATAGAGAAGATATTGTTCACTTAAAGATGCCTATATACATAGCGTATGGAACTGCTGATCCATCTTCTGAAAGTTGCGATCTCCTTCCCATATATTTTGAGTTATATGGTAAAAAAAATTATGAGTTAACACCTTATGTAGATCGTGGGCATAGTTTCCAGAAAGTAGTAAATGGAAAATCGGACTATAATGATATTATTTTTAAAGATATTATTCAGATCTTTATACTTTGGACTGAAAATTTACAAATAACAGAACGAGTAAATTAATAAATGACAATGCTTAACCCCTTTCCCAATTACAGACAGCTTGATGCCATGGATTGCGGTCCTACGTGTCTACGGATGATAGCTAAATATTATGGACGAAGTTATAGTATTCAGAACCTGAGGGAAAAAGCTTTTATTACTCGCGAAGGTGTATCTATGCTCGGTATCAGCGATGCTGCCGAAAGTATAGGACTTCACACCAATGGCGTTAAAATAACCTTTGAGCAATTGGTCGAAGATGCTCCGCTTCCTTGTATTCTTCATTGGAATCAAAATCATTTTGTTGTTTGTTACGGGATAAAAAAGAAACGGAAAGGTGAATATGATATCAAAATATCCGATCCGGTAGGCGAAAAATACATATTAACCAAAGAGCAATTTATTAAATGTTGGATCAGCACCAGATCCGAAGGCGAAGATGTGGGAACAGCCTTGCTATTGGAGCCTACCCCCGATTTTTATACATCGGATACCGAAGACGATGGCAATCAAAAGAGCCTAAGATACTTTTTTCGCTATCTGCGACCCTATAAGTCACAGGTAATTCAACTGATTATTGGCTTGCTTGTAAGCAGTGTATTGGCTTTAATATTTCCGTTCCTCACACAAGCGGTTGTCGATCAGGGGATCGGTAATAGTAACCTGAGTTTTATAACCCTCATTCTTATCGCTCAATTAGTGTTATTTGTAACACAGCTGGCGGTTGAGTTTATACGAAACTGGATAACCCTCCATGTAAATACACGAATAAGTATTGCCCTTATCTCCGACTTCCTGTCTAAGCTGATGAAGCTGCCTTTGCGTTTCTTCGATTCGAAAAATATCGGGGATATTATGCAGCGTATCGGAGATAACGAGCGTATCAAGTCGTTTCTCACCGGATCGACATTAACAACGCTCTTCTCATTTGCCAATTTTGTAATTTTTGCTATTATTCTGGCTTATTATAACCTCACCATTCTGCTCATATTTGTGGTCGGTAATACTTTATATATCTTATGGATACTTCTGTTTCTCAGGTATCGCCGAAAACTGGATATGAGCCGGTTCGCACAAGCCTCCGCAGTACAAAGTAATCTGGTGCAGATTGTAACAGGCATGCAGGAAATAAAGCTTAATAATTGCGAAAAACAACAACGCTGGAAATGGGAGCGTATACAGGTCAAACTTTTTAAAATCAGTATAAAAGGACTGGCGTTAGGGCAGTA
The DNA here is from genome assembly GCF_003201355.1 of Indolivaga alginatilytica. Taxonomy (GTDB): domain Bacteria; phylum Bacteroidota; class Bacteroidia; order Bacteroidales; family Dysgonomonadaceae; genus Dysgonomonas_A; species Dysgonomonas_A alginatilytica. Next base: position 296,147 of record NZ_QICL01000001.1, on the reverse strand, counting down.
TCAACAATTAGGATCCGTATTCTTTAGCCAGACCACCTCTCTCTTCATTTCGTTTATTGCGGCAAGAGCTGTTATCGAAGGAGATATAACACTCGGTATGATGATGTCTATCAGTTATATACTCGGGCAACTGTCGGGCCCCATCGGTCAGGTAATAGGTTTTGTACAAGCAGCTCAGGATGCCAAGATTAGTTTGGAGCGGTTAAACGAAATACACAGCCGTGAAGACGAAGAGCAAACTATAGGTTCTAAGATTAACGAAATACCTTCTTCTAAAAGGTTGAGTGTTGACGATGTTTATTTCAGTTACGATGGTGCCGACAGGGATTATGTGCTGAATGGCATCAACTTGGTAATTCCCGAAAATAAAATAACGGCAGTGGTAGGAGCCAGCGGAAGCGGAAAAACAACTCTTATAAAACTCTTGTTGGCTTTCTATAAACCGAACAAAGGAGATATAAAAGTAGATAATATTTCGATTGAAGATGTCAACCCGCACCTGTGGCGTCAAAAGTCGGGAGCAGTGATGCAGGACGGATTTATATTTTCAGATACCATTGCCAATAATATAGCAGTGGGGGAGGATATTGTAGATAAAAAACGGCTTATGGAAGCAGTTCGGATAGCTAATATAAAGGACTTTATAGAATCGCTTCCTTTGAAATACAATACCAAGATAGGTATGGAGGGTAATGGAGTAAGTCAGGGACAAAGGCAGCGTCTTCTGATAGCCCGTGCTGTATATAAAAATCCCGATTTTTTGTTTTTTGATGAGGCAACCAATGCTTTGGATGCCAACAATGAAAGGCAGATATTGGACAACCTCAATGAGTTTTATAAAGGCAAGACGGTAATAATAGTAGCTCATCGTTTAAGTACCGTACAGAACGCCGATCATATTGTAGTAATGGATAAGGGCAAGATCATAGAAGAAGGTACTCATAAGGAATTGACCGATAAAAAAGGGGAGTATTATACGTTAGTCAAGAATCAACTGGAACTGGGTTCTTAAGGTCTCATATCTTTTTATGGTTTTATAAGGTATAAATACAAGGGATCGTTACAATTAAATAATGTTGTAAGTAAATGAAAGTATTTAATGATATACTTTCGGATTATAACAGACTATTGTTGTTATGCTTACCAAAGCAATAAAAAGGTCTAAGACCTTATCAGATACTTCTTGTTTCTTAATAATTATGTATATGCAAGAAAAAGAGATAGAAAAAGAAATAGAATTAAGAAGCGAAGAGTTTCAGGAAGTACTGGGTAGCGTACCCTCCTGGATATTACGTAGGGGGATAACAGTTGTAGCTGTCATTGTACTGATTATCCTTGTAGGAAGTGCTGTATTTAAATATCCCGATACTGTGGTTACCACTATGGTTCTTACAGGCACAACACCTCAGGCGCCAATCGTAGCTAAAACGTCGGGTAAATTAAAAGAATTGAATATCACAGACGAGCAGATCGTAAAAACAGGAGACTATCTGGCGGTCATCGAGAATCCTGCCAAGACCCAAGATATCCTCAAGCTTAAAGACTACCTGTTTCACCTGAATGTAAATATCGACAGTGCGATTATATCTATACCTCCCAAAGATTTGAATCTGGGTAGTATGCAATCCCTGTACTCGTCTTTTTATATAACCTCATTCGAATACCACGAATTTAAGCGTTTGAATTATTACATCCAGAAAATTGATTTTATGAGGGAGCGGATCGCTCAGTATCAGGAGTATTACAAACAGCTGCTTCATCAAAAGAATATTGTGGACGAGCAGATGAAGCTCGGCAGAAGCCAATATTCAAGAGATTCGATACTGAATAAAAGAGGAGTCATCTCTCAGGAGGATTTAGAGGCTACAAAAAATAAATACCTGCAAGGGTATCTGTCACTCGAAAACATGAATGGTACTTTGCAGAATACTCAAATAGAAATTGCAAGAATGCAAGAAAGCCTCTTGGATACCGAGTATCAATATATCGATAAAAAGAATACACTCGAAGCACAACTAAAAACATATATGGCTCAGCTATTGACCGAAATTCAGGTATGGGAGCAGAATTATGTATTCGTTACACCGATCGACGGAAAAGTTACTTTTACAAACTATTGGACTGAAAATCAGAATGTGGTAGCCGGAGAAAATGTCTTTAATGTCATACCCGATAAATCAGGTAAATTAATAGGAAAGGCTTCTATGGCAATGACACGTTCGGGTAAAGTAAAACCGGGACAAAGTGTAAATATTCGTTTTCCCAGTTTTCCCGACAATGAGTTTGGTATGGTTAAAGGCTTTGTAAGAAGCATATCGACTATTCCTTCTCAGAATGCCGAAGACAAAAACAATTATGTAGTTGAAATAGACTTGCCCGACGGGCTGAAAACCACCTATAAAAAAGAACTGCCTTATCTGCCCGAAATGGAAGCTCAGGCAGATATAATAACCGAAGATATGTCGTTATTGGAACGTTTCTTTATGCCTTTGCGCAAAATATGGAAGGAAGGCATGGAGTAAGTAATATAATTCAGGATTGCAGATCTTTGTTATGATTTTAGTTTTTAATTAGTTAACTGATTTGTAATTGGAGCTATAGTATAATGTTTATAACTTTGAACACAAATACATAGTTCGCAATACTACTTTTGTTTACATCTCTTTTTCCGGCGTGTAGTGATGATACACCCGAACCCGAAGTTGAGTCAGTTGTTACAATCGACCCCTCTTCTATAACTATCCCTAAAAGCACATTCATAGGATATAGGTTGACTCTTAAAGTTGGCGATGTAGACTGGAGAGCTGCTGAGGTAGACTGGAGTACCGGTGATGAGAGAATTGCTACTGTAGACAAAGCAGGAATTGTGACAGGTGTGGCAGCCGGAGAAACTGAGATTACAGGAACTCTACGTAATGGAAAAGGTGCTGCAAAATGTAAGGTTGTGGTTTCCGATGATAATAACTATAAATTCCGATTGACTTTAAGAGATAAAGGCACATCCTCTTTCTCAATAAATAAGCCCGAAGAATTCCTTTCACCAAAAGCAATAGAAAGAAGAAAGAAACGAAATATCCCCATCGATAATAGCGATTTGTCTATCTCTGCCTATTATATTAAAAAAACAGAAGAATTGGGAGGCGTTGTTGTGGCTCAGAGTAAGTGGCTCAATACGGTGACTGTACACGTTACGCAAGAATTGATGATGTATAAGTATAAAGAATTGCCTTTTGTAGCGGATGCTGTTGTAGTCTGGCAAGGAAAAAGATATGATGAAGCATCTTTAAAGGTGAAGACACAATCGGATGAGGCGGATGAGCCATTATCCGAATATGGAACTGCGTGGGTTAATATAAATATGAACAACGGACAAATTCTGCATGAAAAAGGATTCAAAGGGGCAGGCATTGATACAGCTGTTATTGATGGCGGTTTTATAAATATAAAAACATGATATGATACACAATAAAACAATAAAGGCAGCGATCAGGCTGCCTTTATTGTTTTATTGTTACTTAGTTAAGTGTTTTCAATAATCTTTTAAATGATTCTGTATCAGAAGTGCTTGCTGAGGTAGAAGCTGTTGCTGATTTTACAGTATCTGTGTAGGGAGTATATAACGTCATATAATATGTTGACTCATATACCTGAACACCAATTAACATTGTAGCTTTTTTTATAGCCAAAGCATTTATAAATACGGCCATATCAGTCGATTCATTAGCAAGTACGTATCTCTCAGTGAGAAACTTCTCTAATTCTACGCCAAATGATGTTTTCACCATAACAGCCGAACTTTTAAGCTTATTATTAGTATCAAATATATACAGAGCTATGGGAGCATTGGTCGAATAATTCGAATAAGCTATACCATCGCTGGTATCTGTGTCTGGTTTACCTAGTTTTTTAATTAAATCACTTTTAGATATTCCAAATTCAATATTAGGTTCGGGATACAGAGTACTTTTAGGAGTAACAGTTATCTTCACTTTTTTAGAGCTTGAGGCATCGCTTACCAAGATATTAGCTTCACCCACTTTTCCAGCCGTAACCAGTCCCGATTCAGAAACTTTTGCTATATATTCGTTTTCCGATAAATAGCTTAATTTAGTATCAGAAGTGGCTTCAATCTGATAGGTTTGAGTGTTATTTAGGCTTTTTTCGGATTCTTTTAATGTAATAGAATTGTTATCGTCATCCGAACCACACGAAACTAAAAATAGAGGAAAAGCTAAAAACAACAAAATACTTTTTTTCATAAATATAAATTATCAATTAATAAATTCCGTGCAAAGCTATGAAAAAAACATACATAACAAACAACGACCCGAGACAGGGCTTTGCTTGTTATCGGATTAACACTTGATAATCATACTTATCTGGGTATCTTTTTCTTAAAAAAAATCTGTTAGCCGAAAAATACTTAACAAAATGTAATTTAATTTATTTAGACCTGTATTGTTTATTAACTAGATAGGATATAGGATAGAGCAAACTGAAAGCATCGAATATTCTGAGAATAAGGATGAGTTTTCTTTAATTTATTCGAAGGACTCATAAAAAGATATAATTACAAAGAATTACAAATCGAGATGTTAATGAATTTTGTAGTTAAGTTGCTTTAATTGAGTTGATTATTAATCCCGATTTGTCACCATATTCGCAGCTTCCATTTCATGATTAAATTTCAATCTTATAGAGAATAAAGAAAGCCTTCATAATAGCTAATTTGCTAATTATAAAGGCTTTGATTTCAGTCGGGATGACACGATTCGAACGTGCGACCACACGCCCCCCAGACGTGTACTCTAACCGGGCTGAGCTACATCCCGAAATCGGATGCGAAAATACTACAATAATATATTATTTCCAAGTTTTATTTTAACTTAGTAGAAAATTTATGATCACATACTTATTTGGTAGCGGCTTAGCATCTATGCCCAATCAACATTAATGTGGTTTATTACATTCTTATACCCTTTCTATGTTTCTGTATGAGACAGGGTTAAATAAAATAGGACAATATGATTAAAAATATAATTTTCAAATATACACGGTGGTGTCTTTTATTTTCGATGTGCATTATTTTTTCGATAAGTCCCATTCAAGCGAAAGGATTTCTGAGAACCGACGGAACAAAGATTGTAAATGACAACGGTGAAGTGCTTCTTCGCGGAATAGGGCTTGGCGGATGGGTGTTGCAGGAACCTTATATGCTGCAACTGTCGGGAGTTGCTAAAAACCAGACAGATATAAGACGCCGTATTTCGGATCTGATAGGAGAGGAGAAAACCTCCGAATTTTATGCTGCATGGATACGGAACGGTGTTCAGAAAGCAGATATTGATTCGCTTGCCAAATGGGGATTTAACAGTATCCGTTTACCGATGCACTATAATTTGTATACCCTTCCGATCGAAAAAGAGCCTAAGAAAAACGAAAACACATGGCTCGAAAGCGGCTTTTTTCTTACTGACTCTATTCTCAGTTGGTGTAAAGCCAATGAGATCTATCTGATACTCGATTTACATGCGGCTCCGGGCGGACAGGGCAACGATCTGGCGATATCCGATGCTTCGGACGTGAAATTGTGGAACAGCGCTCAAAACAAAACAAAAACAGTGGCGTTGTGGCGTAAGCTTGCCGAACGTTACAAAGACGAAGAATGGATTGGGGGTTATGATATCTTAAATGAACCTAATTGGGGCTTTCAAGACTCAGAGGATATGAACGGTAATAAGGAGCAGCTCAATGCACCTTTGCGTCAGTTATATGTGGATATTACAAAAGCCATTCGGGAAGTAGATCAGAAGCACTTCGTTGTGATATCCGGCAATGCGTGGGGCAATAACTATAACGGGATATTTCCACTTTGGGACGATAATATGGTGATAAGCTTTCACAAGTATTGGAATCATAACGATGATCAGTCGATAGCCAAGTTCCTTGAATACCGTAAGCAGTACAATGCACCTTTGTGGATGAGCGAATCGGGCGAAAACTCGAATACATGGCATACCAATGCAATCAAGTTGTTCGAGTATAACGATATTGGGTGGTGTTGGTGGACATACAAGAAAATGGGATTCAACTGTGTGATGGAAATACCGACTAATCCCGAATACGAAAAGATCAAGGCGTATTGGAAAGGGGAGGGCACAAGACCCTCTGAGGACGAAGCCTATAAGGGGGTGATGCAATTAGCGAACTATTATAAAGTGGAGAATACTCTTTTCAAAAGAGATTTTACAGATGCCCTGTTCAGGCAGGTAAAGACAACTGCAACCAAACCTTTTTATAATTACTTACTGAAAGAACGAACATCTCTGGTAATCAATGCTTCCGATTTCGATTTAGGTCGCAACGGCTATGCTTATTTCGATAAAGATACTGCCGATTATAGAGTATCGACGGGTGTAAAAGGGTATGGTAATAAAGGGCGTGTGTATAGAAATGATGGTGTGGATATTATGCCTTCGGATGATGCCCTGTCGAATGGATATTGTATATTCAGTATCGAACCTGATGAATGGGTGCAATATACAATCAGTGTAAGAAAACAGGGTAATTGTAAAATAAATATCTCCACCAAGGCTGTTGATGGAGCAGGTATGCTTTATCTTACGGTTAACGGACGCAAGACACAACTATTCAAAACCTCTGATAGTACCACCGACTGGAATGTTTTAGAGGTGAAGAATGTGAACCTTAAAAAGGGAATCAACACCATTAAGGTTCATTTCGTAAATGGAGGTTTCAAAATGAGTAAAATTGAGATAAAGCGGTAAGATTACTCTATATCGAGCATCATCATAATATTGCATCGTTGGTAAGCTGAGTTGCTTACAGGCACTTTCTTAAAACCCAGTTTACGATAGAGAATCATGGAAGGTTCGAGAAGGGTATTTCCTTCGAGAAAAAGCTGTTTAATACCTTTTTCTTTGGCGTATGAGATGAGTGCTTCCCCTAATTTACGTCCTAAACCCAATCCCTGAGCTTGCGGACTGACCGCCATCTTAGCCATTTCGAATGTTTGTGTTTCGCGATGCGCTATCAGGGCACAGCAACCTACGGCTCTGTTATCAACCAGTGCTATGAAAACTTGTCCGCCGTTATCCAAAATATATTCTTCAACATGGTTTAGTGTATGTAAATCAGATTCTTCAAGGCGAAAGTAGGTAGTAATCCATTCTTTATTAAGACGGACAAAATCGTCTTTGTATTCAGGGGCGTATAATTCTATGCGAATAGTATTCATGAGGTATAAACTTGATTGTTTTTGTTTAGAGGAACTAAGTTACTGCTTTTTCTCTTTTTTGAATACTTCTCTTTTTATAAAAATACCTGTGAGAAAAAATACTTCTCTTAATATAGTGCCATCTGACCGAAGGCTGTTAAGGTTTCGCACTGTTGTCGATTTTTCCAAAAAAGATATTGGTATTTAAAGCAAATGAATTAATTTAGTATCTTTGTTTTTAAGTAATAGAAAAGATTTAATCCCGTATTTCAGAATCATAACTATCAGTTATTGTTTTGCTTACCAAAGTAATAAAAAGTATAAATCCGCAGAAAAACAGACCATTTATGAAGACGCAAACAGAGGAAGCCTCAAACGTACATCAGGGACATAATATACGAATGGTGAGAACATGGAACAAGATGTCGCAGGTTGCACTTGCCGATATGCTGGACTGTTCGCAGGATAGAGTATCGAAGCTCGAAAGGCAACAGACCATTGATGATGAAATACTCGAAAAAGTTGCACTGGCTTTGAATGTGGATATGGATTATCTCAAAGAAGACCATTCGCCTCTGGGAGCAACTAATAATACTATAAATGATTCTCCTGTTCATTCACAAACGCAAACGGGAGCTGAAAATTCGAGAGATGTTCAAAATACAACTCAAATTCAAGGAGAGCAGATAAACTATAATATTACTAATGACGACGATTTTATTAGTCTATACGAAAGATTATTGAAATCGGAGGTTGAAAATGCTCAACTGAAAGGTCAGTTGAAAGATCTCAAGAAAGAAAATCAGGAATTAAAAAATATCAAAAAGTCTTAACGGATTGAATCTGATGAAATTAAATAAGGGTGCAATCTTTTGCACCCTTATTTTTTATCTCTCTTGCCTGTTTATTACGTCTCCTGTTTTAGAATATTATCTATAAATTCAAGTTCTTGGTCACCGATATGTTGCCATTTTTTAAGAATTTTCCCCTGCTTATCGATTAAAATATATACAGGAATAGCCTTTATATTATATATCACAGAAATATCACCTGCTTTACTGAAATAATCATCCGGATCACTATAACCTGAAACCTGAATCCATGTTCCTACCTGATGTTTTTCGACTGCGTTACGCCATTCTTTTTCATCGCCATCCAAAGACACTCCAATAATTTTCAAGCCTTTGTCAGCATACGTATCCTGTATTTTTTTTAGTTGAGGAATTTGTTTTACACAAGGACCGCACCAACTCGCCCAGAAATCTAATAAGACATAATTCTTAGTTCTAAAATCGGATAGTTTAATGGTCTCACCCTGTATATTTTCCTTCGAAAAATCGGGAGCCGTCTCACCCGTTGAAAGATCTTTTATATTCAATGATAATTGGGTCTCCTTCATTTGTGCTGAAGCTAATTTACCTGATAACGTTACTTTGGAGTGTTCGGGTAAGTTGTTATAAATAGAGGTTATAGTATCAATACTAATGAGATTATTTCTTGAAAGTGTATACAGCAAATGAGGTATTATTTGGTATGTAGTATGCTTTACTATAAAATCGAGCTTTATACTGTCTGACTTTTGGGCATTAATGGTGGCTTTATCCTTAAAATAATATGCCCTTTGCATCAGACTGTCTACTAAAGCCGGTTCATTGTTATGTAAGTCAATCTGTTTGAATATATCCTGTATGCTATCTCCTGTTGAGTCAGAGATTATCAGATAATCGGATAGCAGATTTCGCAATTCAATACTTTCTTTTTCTACACTTGTCCCCGAGAGTTCGTAGGTATACGGTCGGCTTTTGTCGATTGTCAGTTTCATTTTTGTAGGTTCCAGATATATCTGAACGGAAGTCTGGTCAATGCTTAAGTATGCGCCCGTTACTTCATCCATATTCCCTTCAAAAGAGAATTTGCCTTCTATTAATTTTGTACTATCGGATATTTCATGCCATTTGTTGTCTTTCAAGTACATATAATTTAATCTGATAATTTCAGTATTGTCGGCACCCTCTATATAACCATTTAATATAAAGTGGTTTGATGGGGTTTTATTACAGGATACTCCGCCCATTAGCACTAGCATGAAAAGAAGGAAGTGTAAAACAGATTTTATCATAATGAAACAGCATAAGGTTCATCTTCGAAATCTTATCGATGATAATTCAAATATACAATTTTCCTGTTATTATCATTTAACTTATGGTATTTCAATTCCAAAAATGCAGAAAGCCCGAATAGAATAATTAATTTCTAATTCGGGCTTTACAATTATTACTAAGTAATTAAACGTATTTAGTGATACATTTTACAAATATAACCAGCTTTGGTTATTGTATTTCCAAAGCAATAAACAGCTCTGCGAGCCTAATTACTGAACAACCTGTTATTTTCCTTTTCGTCTTCTTCGTTATCCTCCAACATTGCTTTAATTTCGGCTTCGATGTTTGGATATCTTCTATTTACCGAATGTAACATACCTCTTAGTATTTCATATTTTTCAACATGTAATCTGATTTCTTCTTTGTCCTTTTTGTGGTTCTTCCAAACGAAGAATACAAATATTAATACAATAAAGAAAAGAATCGCTCCAATAGACAAATACAGAAAGATATGTGTGTACAGTTGGCCGGCTTCTTTATCTTTTTGTGCTAAATAGAAATCTTTGTCAGCCTCCAGTAAAGCAGGAGCATTGGTTTCCTTCTCGATTTGTTCTTTAGTTACTTTTTCCAAATCACTATATTGCAATGCCTGTTTGTAATCGCCCGATTGCCTATAGTATTCGGAAAGGGCGGCGTACATTTCTTTTACAGTGTAGGTGTAGGTAACCTCGGGAAGGTTTTTTATGACGAAATCAGCATATTGCTTGGCTGCTTTTATATCTTGTTTCTTGTTGTAAGTGTTTAGCAAATAGAGGTTTATTTGTCTGATTTGTTCTACACTTGTAATATCCATATCTAATGAAGATTGGAAGTATTCGATAGCCTTTTGATACTCTCCTTTGTAATAGCAGGTTATTCCTAAATTCTGATTAAGTTGACTTTCTTCTAACTTATTGTCTGTTTTTTTTGCAAGATTTAACCCTTTTTGAAAATACAGGAAAGCACTGTCTAACTCGTTTTTAATACTATATGCAAAGCCAATATTGGTGAATGTTTTCAATTTTCTTTGATCTGCATTTTCTATTTTGTCATAATACGATAAGGCTTTTTGATAGTTTACTATGGCACTGTCAAAAAGTTCTTGTTTATAATAAATATATCCGATGTTATTAAAACTGCGACCTGTAAGTATTTTATCATCCGATTCTTTAGCTTCATGAATCGTTTGCATGAATAACTTCAAAGCTTGCGGATATAAATTATTCGCATTGTATAACTGTGCTGCATAGAAATTAGCTAATGTTCGATCGAGAACATTTCCTTTTTTCGAAAAATATCTTTGCGCCTCAAAGATCAATGTGTCATTTTTCATGTCTTCTCCAACTTCATATTTTGCCCCTACAGAGGTTACAATATACTGCATATAACTGTATTTGTCCATGTTCTGAGGGTTCTGGATAGAGGCCAGTAAATCAAGCGCAACATCAGATTTATCCATAGCCAAACGACTTTGCGCTTTATGCAATAACTTCTCTTCAGACTTGTCTTCTTGACAAGAAAATAAGGAGATGCCTATCAATAGGAAAAGTAAATATTTGGGTAGCTTAAGTAATTTCATAAAGGAGAAGTTTGAAGTGTCAAAAAAGAGATGTGCATAAAGTTATTTAATATCCGGAAGTTTAGCGGAGTTGTGTAATATGCTATCGTTATAGCTTATTTCGTTATCCCTGATGACAGTAGTGTCTTTTTCATCGGGTAAGGATATTCCTTCTTTATCCAATGGTCTTGAATGAACATTTACGATATCATTTCCTCCCCCGGCAAATCCTCCTTGACGCATTTCTTCTTTTTCGCAGGATGTAAATAATAATGTTGTGCAGCTAATTGCAATTAATAATGTTTTAATTCTCATGTTAGTTCTAATTTTATTTTCTTAAATATTAGATTTTTAAAATAATTCTTCAAAATAGCGGATATAATGTTTGTATATCTGTAATTGGTCGATTTTTTTATTCTTTTGAGTTAAGTAGAAATTTTTGTCAGCATCCAGTAGTGCCGAAGTATTTGTTTCCTGTTCGATTTGTTTTTTAGTTGCTTTCTCCAAATCGCTATAATGTAAGGCTTGTTGATAGTCACCTGATTGCCCGTAATATTCGCTCAGGGCAGCATACATTTCTTTTATCGTGTAAATATATGTTACTTCTGCAAGGTTTGCTGTTACCAACTCTGCATATCGCTCTGCTGATTTTAAATCTTGTTTTTTATTGTAGATTCTGAGTGCACAGAGGTGGATTTGCCTTGTTTGTACATTATCCGTAGCATCCATAGCCAGTGCAGACTGAAAGTATCCGATGGCCTTGTCGTACTCTTCCATATCAAAACAAACTACTCCGAGATTTTGTAAAGAAAAACTCTGATATTTTTCGTTTTTTGTCTTAACTGCATTATCCAGAGCTTTGTTAAAATACAAATAGGCACTATCCGGCTTTTTTATACAGTCATAAGATCGACCTAGATTCGTAAATGTTCTTAGTTTTCTTTGATCTGCATTTTCTGTTTTATCATAATGGAGCAAGGCTCTCCGAAAATTAACTGTAGCACTGTCGAAAAGATTCTGTTCAAAATAAATATATCCGATATTATTAAGGCTTTTGCCCGCTATCAGGTGATTACCTGATTCTTTAGCATTATAAACGGCATGCATATAAGCTTCTAAAGCTTTCGGGAAATTAGAATTAACGTCATACACTTGCGCTGCATAGTAGTTTGCGAGAGTCGACTCACCGGTATCTCCTTTTTTGTTGAAATATTTTTGAGCTTCGAGAATCAGAGTATCATTCCTAATGTCCTCTTTAGTTTCATATTTTGCTCCCACATAGGTCACAATATATAACATATGATTGTATTCATCCAGATTTTCAGGATTTGAGACAGAAGCAAGCAGATAACGTGCAACAGCAGGTTGTTCCATAATCAAACTATTCTGAGCTTTGCGTACCAGTTCCAACGACTTATCGTTCTGACACGAAAGCAGAGTGATTCCGATCAGTAGATATAGTAAATGTTGGTGTGTGCCGGTTATTTTCATAAAGAAAATAGTTTTGATACGTCAAAAAATAATGATTGTATGTTAATCTTATACAGTCAGAGTTTGTAATGTTTTAATTTTAGAGACTAATCTTAAGTATTGTTTATACAAGTATTAAATCTGTTTTATAAAGTAAAGTTAAATAATCCGTTCCTCTGTATCGAAGAGCCTTGTTTAACAGAGAAGGAGAATGAATATTATAAAAAAAGGAGCATCTTTGTTAAATGCTCCTTTTTTATAATATTTTTATAATTAAAATCAAGTATAGGTCTGAGATGTTGTTATGCTTTGTCTTTTATCGGGTGTATTCCTGTTGAGGATTTCTGTCCCAAAGACGGGTCTTGGCCATTTGCTCATATTGAGTACCGAGACGACCATAATTTGCATACGGATAGATGCTTATACCTCCTCGGGGAGTAAATACGCCGATCACCTCAATGTATCGGGGATCCATCAGCTTAATGAGGTCTTTCATGATGATATTCATGCAATCTTCATGAAATGCTCCGTGATTGCGAAAGCTGAAAAGGTATAACTTCAGGCTTTTGCTTTCCACCATATTTATTTCAGGAATATAGTTGATGTGTATCGTTGCAAAATCGGGTTGCCCTGTGATAGGACAGAGGCTTGTAAATTCGGGGCAATTGAACGCCACCCAATAGTCGTTTTCGGGGTGCTTATTGGTGAATGCCTCCAGTACTTCGGGAGCATAATTATCTTTATATTCTGTTTTACCTCCCAATAGCGAAAGGTTTTCCAATTGTTTATCTTGTTGCATAATTTTATTTTTATTGAGTTGCGGGTAAACAGTTATCAGTCTGTAAAGCATTGAGGGCCTGCCATTCCGCCTGTGTATTTTAAAACCACGTTCTTTTTGTAATAAACGTATTGACATCCGTCGTTAAAGTCCTTAATCTGAGGGACGGTCAACAATGGAGTCGGGAAAATCAGGTACGAATATTTACCCAATCCGCTTCGTGCAAAACCTACTTCGGTCTGATCACCGTTTTGAAGCGATATGCAGTTTGCCATTTGCATCATATTCTTGATACCGCTGAATGTCATCGGATCCCATCCTATAATTTTAAGAAGAGTATATAATTCATCCGAATCGTATTTAATATCCCAATCACCATCGATCAGTTTAAGTTCGCCTTTCGGATCTTTCTTGAAGATTTGGAGGTCTATCCCTTCCACCGTGTGGAGAAGGTCTCCCTTTGTCCTTATCTCCAGAGATACAATAAAATCTTTGGGTATCGAGCGATTGAATTCGTCCTTAAGATTTTCTATTTCGACAGATCTTTCCTCATAGTTTTGTATGAGTTCTGCTTTGCTGCTCATAGGCATCGAATAAACTTTCAGCATGATCGCTTTGATGGTATCATTAGCCAGATCGTAATCGCGTTTTGCATCTGCGAGTGCTTTGGGTGAAAATTTAAGATTCAGAGCATCGAATATTTGGTCTGTTTTAGTACTTTGTGCCATACCAGTAATACTGAAGCAGAATATACCGAATGCGAGCAGAATTTTTTTCATTTATATAAATATTTTAATAAAAAGGTCTGGGACCTCGACCTCAAAGAAACATAAAAATCAGTGATTTTGTTTCCGTATTTTTAAATAATTTTCTAAACCTTGTTTCCGTAATTGGCACGACGGACATTCGCCGCAACCATCGGCAGGTATTCCGTTATAGCAGGTAAGGGTTTCGTTTCTGATGAGGTCGAAAACACCCAGCTGGTCTGATAATTGCCATACTGCTGTTTTGTCTCTCCACATCAGGGGGGTATGTATTTGGAAATGTTCGTCCATTGCCAGATTGATACTTGTGTTTGCCGACATGATAAAGGTGTCCCTGCAATCGGGATAGCCGCTGTAATCGGCTTCCGAAACTCCCGTTACAATATGACGGATACCATGACTGCGGGCAATAACTGCCGCAAAGGTCAGAAACAAAAGATTACGTCCCGGTACAAACGTATTGGGATATGCATCGGCAGGCTTTTCTTTATCCATTACCACCGTATTGTCGGTTAATGAATTAGTCGATAAGTGACTGATGATCGAAGCATCCAACTTCTGGAAAGGTACTCCTGCACGTTGGGCAATGCCTTCGGCAATTTCTACTTCTTGTGAATGACGTTGTCCGTAGGTAAAGCACAATGTGCGTACGGAAGAAAAATGTTTCAATGCCCAAAAGAGGCATGTGGTGGAGTCCTGACCACCCGAAAACAGGACTAGCGCAGATTCTGTTGATTTCATTTAAATTACTTTGTTTTTTACGTGGTTATTTCCTAAGCTACACGGAGAAGAACCATTCTTCTCGACTGTAAAAGTAGTAAATAGATGAGGATAATACAAAACAAAGAATAAAGGATGATAATCTCTTTTATAAATAGGACAAGGTTTGTCTCAAGAAAATAAACTATCATTGTATTCTGTTTCTACAAAATGAATATGATATTTATTGTTTCTTCAAATATGAGTAAAATACGAATATGTTTCTTGTTATTGCTTATTCCTCTGATGGGATATTCCCAAAAGGATATTTTGAGCGATATGCAAGGGTTATCTCTGAAAGGCGATATGATTTTTGAATTGGAAGGATATATTATGACCATTCAGAAAGAGAAAGCCTCTCTGGATAAAAAAGGTATTCAAAAAATTAAAAAGAAGTATAATCTGGAAAATATAGAAAGAGAATATTCAGATAAAAATATAAAATGGGAAAATTGGGTAATAGAAAGCAGCACAACGGTAAAAGGCTTACCCGAAGTAAAGGGTTTTCAACGATGCTACCTCTTACCCGAAACAGACAACCGGATGATGGTTGTACTTCTTCAATCGGCTAACGGCAGAGATACTTTAGTAGAAAAGGCCTTTATGGATGCGGTCTTTTCGAGGCAATTAGCACAATACACGATGGATAGCTGGGTTGCCGAAAAAATAGATTTTGCGGGTCGGGAAATAATGTTGGGAGATGTCTGTCAGTGGGTATCACCGCAGAATGTGCATTGTGCGAGTTTTGGTCAGATGGGGTGGTCGGTTTTTAAGACTCAGAAAGAAGCGGAATTGAATACGTTGATTCAGATTGCCAACAATAATAATTCGGGCAGATATAAAATAATGAATGAAGAGAATCTCAATGTTATCTTCGAAGGCGTTCCCACTCTGGCCAAACGGATAACATACAAAATAAATACATCCAAACTCCTGTCGGGAGGACGTAATGTGCTGGCTGTATATTATATTACACAAAAAGTGAGAGGCAAGTACCTGAGTTGTGTACTGACGCATTATGTTGAGGTGAAAGATAATTATTCGCTGCCTCTATTGTTGAAAGAGGTAATGAGTATAAAAACAGAAGCTGCCTCTTCTTAAAGTAATAAAGAGGTTTGAGACCTTAATCGTAAATCTCGGTAATCTCTTTTATACCTCCCCGATTAAAAAGCAGGCGGAATTTGCGGAAGTATAAGTTCTCGTGTCCCTGACAGCGGAGTATGAAGTGAAGGGCATATACTTTCTCGCTGGTCATTTTTATATAACCATCCTGTTCATCGGGTACATAGATGGGTATGTACTCGTTATCCATTTTCTGGATAAAGTGGGTAAGATTGAATCGTGTGACATCGTTTATGCCTGCAAACTGATAACCTTTGTATCTTTTAATGGCGGATGAAGACAGATTTACCAGTTTTTTATAGAGGATAATCTGCTCGTTATAAATCCTGTTTTCGGCTTCCACGAGAGGCGTCCTTTTGCGGATATTCATTATTTCGGCAGGCACTTTCGATTCGGGGGCAAAGTCGAATGCTTCCTTTGTCCATCCTATTTTTTTGTCCTGTATTTCGAGTTCACGTTTTGTGTCGTAGTATTTTTTGCCCAGTTGAGTACTGAAATAGTATCTCATCAGGTCTTTGATACGGTCTTTAAACACGTAGCTGATTACCAGTGCAAAAAACAAGGGAGTTGTAAAATTACCGTAATGCAATTGTGCCGAAAATGATACTACTGTCGCAAAAATCATAGAAGTAGCTGCCGCTATTCCATAATAAAACTGTTCGGCTAATGCTCCGTCTTTGGTCTTTTTGGTGTAAAGAAATAAATCGCTTTCGATGAATTTCTTAAGTATTCCCCTTCGCATAACTACCAGATAATTGTTCGAAGGATCGGTAGTGTCGAGTAACGAATAGTTTTTCTTTCGTTTATATTCGTTTTCCGATTTGATTAAATCCAGAAGCTGGGCTTTTACTTTCTGATATGCGGATCGATTTTCGATCCCTCTCATTATCCTGAAAGATTGTTGCTGGATAATGTTGCCTATAAAATCATCACCGAACGAAAAGTACTGCTGCAAATCTTCGCTAATGGAAGGTACGTCTTTTATCGTTTCGAATTTGCGGTAGTGGCGTGCTATTTCAGTCATATCATGAATATAGTCACGCACCATTTCGGCTACTTTATTATCGTCTTTTTCCTCTATTATATGATAAGCTCTGTCTCGGGATGCACTCTTGAATATAGCCGAAAACATTTTGATCTGGAAGGTATAGTCTGATATGTTCTCTTCCGAATCGGGGTTGTTTATTTGGTTCTCGAAAGCTTTTTGGAGTCTGCTCAACGGGCTGTTCTCCGAAGCATAAATATCTTTCAGCCCATAAATAGGGGTGATGAGCCTGACGTTAGACTGGGTATCCTTATAAAACTGTTCTTTGGAATAGGTAGATCGGTTTATATCCAAACTATTGGGTACAAACATCCATGTGTTGATACTGAATTCGTTTATATCATTTTCTATCGATTTACGGGTGGCAATAAATGATATTTTGAATTCGAAAGAAAACTTGTCATGTATCTTTACCTTTATATCGATCATTCAGATTTCCACGTTTTATAGGGGCTTTTTACTAAGTGCGAATTGTAGTATCGTTTGTCTCCTGTGACTTCTTCTCCCAGCCACGATGGTTTTTCGAAAGGTTCGTCTTCCGAATCAAGCTCTATCTCGGCAACCACCAGACCTTCGTTCTCTCCATGAAATACATCTACCTCGTAGGTATGTTTTCCTGCTTTGATGAGATAGCGTACCTTGTCGATAACTCCGGGGTCGCATAACTGCAACAGTTGTTCTGCATCTTGTAACGAGATTTCCTTCTCCCACTCGAAACGGCTCAGCCCCGAATCGGTGCTTCCGCCTTTTATGGTAATGTAGCCTTTGTCGCCTTTTATGCGGATTCGTACACTTCTGCCTCCTGTACTCGATGCCATGTAGCCTTGTACAACTCTGTCGGATCTGTAAGCATGTGATTTAAAATCGCCTGCAATGAGAAATTTACGCTCTATTTCGATATTTTCTGAACCCAAGTGATTGAAATTTTTATTTTTTAAACCCATAAAAGGGTCTGTAATCCTTACTGTATAATTTGTTTTATGGCTCCCATTTCGGGGAAGAATATTACTTTGACAGGTTGTTTGTTGTTTTCGAACATTTTGGGAATAAGCACTTCCTGTTTGCCGTATTGTACAACGTCTATTTCTTTATTTACCCATGTTTTATTGTCAAAGTCCACCTTCATCGAAGCTTTGGCAGGTATGTTGTAGATGATGCCTTTTGCAAACTTGTCGTCCCAAGCCTTCTGGTCTTTAGGACTAAGTACGGGAGGTTCGCCCGCAGGTTCTTTGTTGATAAGGGTTAAGGTTACGGGAGCGCCTGCCATATTTTCGCTTTCTACAAAACCCAATTTTTTAGAGAATCGGAATACTATCTGATTGCTGATATCCTTCGTTGTAGGTATTACCGTATATGATTTGCTGAGACTTTCTACCGATTCGTTTCCCGAAAACATAGAAGTTAAAGCTTTTTCCTGTAAATCTAAACGCTCCATTACCAGTTTGTAGGCATTTCCATCGGGAGGCATATTGTCAGCTTCGCCCGTCAGGATATTGTTTCGGGTTTCGCGAAGCAGAAATATTTGTTTTGAAATCAATTCTGCTTGCTTGGCTTTTGAACCTGCACGCAAAGTTTCTTCCGAAAGAAACGAATTGGGATTGGGTAATGCTTTGGCTGCTTCTTCTGCAGCAGTGTTAGCGGCTTGCTCTACAGGCGAAAATTGAGCATCGGCATTTATTGCACAAATAAGACCATCTTTGGTGAGGGTTACAAAAGGGGCAGTGGTGCCGCTTCTGAATTCAACCAGATAGCTTTTCTCTTTGTCGGGTACTGCTCCTGTGGTTGCCGTCAGAGCATTTATGGTATATATGGTTTCGTCCTGAGTGATCGGGTTCGAAATGTTGAGGTATCGCTCCGCATATTCGTAAAAGTCGCCCGCCTTGCGTGTTGTTTTGGTCGCATCGGCTTTTATAACTATCGTAGTTTTTGGTAAAGTGTATGATACCCCGAAATCGTTGCTTTTTACAGCACTCATTTTTACGGTGTTTTGTGCAGGTAAGGCACCGGCTAATAGCAGTGATAATAGTCCTATATAATATCGTTTCATATCTGTATTTTCTGATTTTGTACGAAATACAAATCTAATAAAATTATTTTAGGCTCCGATATTTTTGGTGCCGATATGTACATAAGATAGGGAAGAGGGTGTGTCAAAAGAGATTCAGCACACAGAATACACAGACATCACAGAATTTTGTGTTTTATAAATTTCTGATAAATAGGGAGTTGAAAAATTAAAACTGTATTTTTCTGTTATTTCGGTGTAATCTGTGTTCTATTTAGCCTTTTGGTACACCCTCTTTTATTATCCGAATTTTAGGATTCGGTGCCTTGTTATCTTTTTATAACATTGCCTTTGTTGTCAAATACAATATTGCGGTGACGGTCGCGACCCCTGTCGTTTTCGAATTTTATGCCTACCGAGTAGGTTGTCGATCCGTTTTCGTACTTTTTATTAGCACCTAAAATCTGTGCATCTTTGTAATTTTTTTTGATGTAATCGGTCGCAAAAGAAGGAATATCTTTTATCAGAATATCCTCTTTCGAAGCTATCAGAGTTCCATTATCGGCAATTTTCAATTCTACTTCTCTGCCTTGGTATCTGAATTCGGCTTCGTAATAACCCTTTTTTGACTTATCTTCCCACTCGATGCTGTTTACTTTCGAGTAATGTTTCGAAACGTATGACTTCACTTTAGCAGGGACGTTTTCAGGTAAAATGTCTTTTGCCTGTGTCGAAAATGAGGCTACGGCCATCATTACTAAAATAAGAATCTTTTTCATGTTCGTAAAATGTTTAATTAGTGATTTTATTTTCTTTTGGACTCTGTTCTATTTTTACGTCATAACCATCCGTTCCGGCAGTTACTTCAAAAACAGTCAGTCCGAATATGCTTACACTTGAAATGAGGTGATTAAACACTTCGCTCATAATACGTTCGTATTCCGACCATGCGGTTGTATTCGTAAAAGCGTAGACCTCAATAGGTAATCCCTGTGTAGAGGGTGCCAACTGGCGAACGATGAGTGTCATCTCCTGATGTATCTCGGGGTTGTTACGCAAATACCATGTTGCATAACGCATAAACAAATCGCAATTGGTTATCTGAAACCCTTTAAGGATCGAACCGGAATCTATCTTGAGAGCTTCGTTCTGATTGGCATATTGTTTACGCTTACTTTTTATATAAGAACTCAATGGAGTAACTTTCTCAAATTCGTCCAGTTCCTTATCGGTAAGAGGTCGTATATCGGTTTGCTTAATGGTAAATGCCCGTTTTATACGGCGTCCTCCACTGTCTTGCATTCCTCTCCAGTTCTGGAACGAATCGGATATAAGTGCGTATGTAGGTATGGTTGTAATGGTTTTGTCGAAGTTGCGGACTTTTACCGTCGTCAGATTTATTTCCATAACATCGCCATCCGCACCATACTTGTTCATGGTAATCCAGTCGCCGATCATTACCATCTGATTGGTCGATATCTGGATGCTGCTCACAAAGCCCATGATAGTATCTTTGAACATCAGCATTAATACTGCGGATGCTGCTCCCATTGCCGTGAAAAATGCGGTTGCCGATTTACCTGTGAGTATCGAATAAATGGCTACTGCTCCAAAAATATAAAAGATGATCTGAATTACTTGCAGATAACTTTTCATCGGTTTGTTATGGAATGCAGGTTTCTCTTGCAGCACATTTGCCATCGATTTTACAATAGACATAATAGTCCAGATAACCATAAATACCATATATATTTCCGCAATTTTGAGCGTAGGCTTTATAAATGTTGGATAGTTGGCAAATATAATGGGTACAGTATTTATAATAAAGGTATACGGTATCACCAATGCTAAGAAGTGAGGCAGTCTGTTTTTCTCCGCATGTTTAAAAATCGAAAGACCGGTTACTTTTTCTATCTTCTTGAAAGCATAGGTAAGTCCTATACGTACTACTTTTTGGAGTAGATACACTATGATAAAGGCTGCAACCAGCATGATTATCAGATTAAGGAAGTCGATCCATCTTTCTGATACTCCTATTCTTTCGAGCAAATCGTGGATGAAGTCTGTTACAAGATTTGCTGAAGTTTTTATTTCCGAATCTTCAATAATATGATCCATAATAGAACTGGCTTTTAATTAATTAAGGTCTCAGACCTTCTTATTGTTCGGGTGCAGGGTCGAACCTGTGTCTTTGCCTGAATAAGACAGGCATATGGGGCTTTTCCTACAGCTTATTACTCCAAAGTTAAGTCTAAAACATTGCTTTTTGCTACTTTTTTAGTGATTTTTAACGATGTGTTTTGACGAAGTGTAGAGATTGAAGGATGAAATTGATCTTTACTGTGATAAAAAGATTTTCTCTTTTAGTGGTGGTGCCAACTTGTGACTATTAATTAGTCGGATATTGTATTATGCTACCGTTCGGATAATTCACAGCAATGTTATCTTTATGTTATAATTGATGGTTCCGGTGAAAAAGAGGATTCATAATTCACTGTTTTTACTAATTTTGACTTATCAAACTTTTCACTAAAGCAATATTATTATGAAAGTACAACTGATTGCAATATTTACGCTGTTCTCCAGCCTATGTAACGGGCAGGCTGTATCTGAAAATGATAGTTTAAGACTCATTAAGGAGAAAAACGAGCAACTGTTAAATTACAAGTTACAGCAGGGTACGAATGATTTGGAAAAGAGGTCGCCACTAGATGAAAATACTTCCCTGAACTACAGGGTAAATATGGAAAGTAGTTTAAATAGGCAACCGGAAGCTTCAGATATAAGCATTGCGATTCATAAAAAATATCAAGGACCGATGCATGAATATCTGGCGAATCCTATAGGTAATCCTTTTGCTGATGATTACAGATACGACGCTGCTTATAGAATCACAGGCAGGGACTGGCTTTCGACCACAAGTTCACATACCACTTATCCTTCATTGGGGTCGATGAGCCTTATCGGTATCAATTATAACTATCAGTTTTCCGATCGGTTAAGGGGATCGGCAGGAACATATGGTACCCGATATTTTCACCTGATGGATATAAATTACGATTTTGGTGTAAATTCTTCCTTAAGATATGAATTAAGCAATCGATTTGCCGTTCTGGCTTTCGGGCAATATTCAGCCAGAGCCAATATAAATAAGGTAGGGGGCGATAATGGATGGATGATGCCTCAAACACATTATGGTGCCGGAGGAGAGTTTAAACTCACCGACAGAATCGGTATTCAGGGAGGAGTCATGAGAGAGCTTAATCCGATGACCGGAAAGTGGAAGACTATTCCTTTCATAGCTCCTGTTTTCTATAAGAAGAAATCCAACTAAATATCAGGTAATCTCAGATACGTCTTCTACCTTAGCATTTGTTTGATAGAGGCTAAATTAGGTGTCTCTGAAAAAAAAGGGAACACTTATTGCTATCATTCATCTAATTGTAGTACTTTTGTAAGCTTAAAAGTTTTAAGCATTCACAGTATGAAAAGCGTAAAGGTAAGAGATAAGGAATTTGAACTGTTTATCTCAGAAACAGAAATATTACAGGCTGTAGACAGAATTGCAGAGCAGATGAATAAAGATCTGGATGGTAAAGATCCACTGTTCGTATGTGTGTTGAACGGCTCTTTTATGTTTGCGTCCGAATTGATGAAACGTGTAAACGTACCCAGCGAGATTTCGTTTGTGCGTATGGCATCGTATCAGGGAACCAAATCGTCGGGTAAAATAAAAGAAATCTACGGACTTGAAGAAGATATAAAAGGTCGTACTGTGGTGATTATCGAAGATATAGTAGATACAGGGTATACCATGTCGCTCATATTAGATCAGTTGGCTTGCGGCGAACCCGAAGATATCAAAGTAGCTACTTTACTGTTCAAACCCGAAGCTTTGAAATGTGATGTTAAAATCGACTATGTTGCCTTGGAAATACCCAGCGATTTTATTGTCGGTTTTGGTCTGGATTATGACGGATATGGTCGTAACTTGCCTGATATTTATAAAATTAAGTAAACAAGTAATTAAGTTACAAGTAAACAACACTGATAATTGTTGACTGATAACTGATTTCTGATAACCATAAACAAAGAGTAATGTTGAATATTGTAATTTTTGGAGCTCCCGGCTCAGGAAAAGGCACACAAAGCACAAATCTTATAGAGAAGTATAAACTGGCACACATTTCGACAGGCGATGTATTGCGTGCCGAAAAAGCTGCCGGAACCGATCTTGGTAAGCTGGCTGACAGTTATATGTCGAAAGGTCAGTTGATACCCGACGAACTGATGATTGATATACTGGCAAGCGTATTCGATCAAAAGACAAAAAGCGGAGAATGTAAAGGTGTAATCTTTGACGGATTTCCACGTACCATTCCTCAAGGAGTCGCTTTGAATGAAATGTTAGAAAAAAGAGGACAAAAAATATCAGCCGTTGTAAGTCTTGACGTTCCCGAAGAAGAACTGATCGAACGCCTTTTGAACAGAGGTAAACTTACCGGTCGTAACGATGATAATTATGAAACTATAAAAGCTCGGTTGGATGTGTATTACAATCAAACCACACCACTTAAAGAGCTTTATGAGAAAGACGGCAAATTGTATTCTGTAGAAGGAGTTGGTTCTGTAGAAGATATTTTTGCTCGTATTTCGACTGTGATTGATAGCGTAAATTAAGATATAAATAACATTTTTGAGGCCAGGAATTGAGTTTTGAATCTATTGTCAAACTCGGTTCTTGGTTTCAGGGTTTTAAGCAACAGTAAGTAATTAATACCACTTTATTTCAATATAAATGTTTGTTTTACTTATATTTGCCAAAGTAATAAATAGGTCTTAGACCTTAGAAGAAAGGATAATATGTCTGATACAAATTTCGTAGATTACGTAAAAATATACTGTCGCTCGGGAAAGGGTGGAAGAGGTTCTACTCACTTTCGACGTGAAAAATACATACCGATGGGAGGTCCCGACGGTGGCGACGGTGGCGATGGAGGACACATAATTCTCCGAGGCAATCGTAACTACTGGACGTTGTTACACTTAAAATTTAAACGACACCTGCTTGCCGGACACGGTGGCGGCGGATCGGGTAAATTATGTTCCGGCAAAAAAGGTGAAACTGTAATTATAGATGTGCCTTGCGGAACTGTTGCCTATGATGCAGAGACGGGCGAATATATGTGCGATATTACGGAAGACGGACAAGAGATAATCTTGTTGAAAGGTGGTAAGGGAGGTCGTGGTAATAACCATTTTAAGACTCCTACCAATCAGGCTCCACGTTATGCACAACCGGGCGAACCGTTTCAGGAACGCCGTATTGTATTGGAGCTGAAAGTACTTGCCGATGTTGGATTGGTTGGATTTCCGAATGCCGGAAAATCTACACTTTTGTCTGTAATGACAACCGCTAAACCGAAGATCGCGAATTATGCATTTACTACGCTTGAACCTAATCTGGGTATTGTAAGTTATCGTGATCATCGCTCGTTTGTGATGGCAGATATTCCCGGTATTATAGAGGGAGCCAGTGATGGTAAAGGATTGGGACTTCGCTTCTTACGACATATCGAGCGTAACTCGTTGTTGCTTTTCCTTATTGCAGCCGATGCAGATGATATTCACGAAGAATACCGTATTTTGTTGAATGAATTAGCAAAATATAACCCCGAATTGTTAGATAAGCGTCGTGTGTTGGCTATCTCTAAAGCGGATATGCTGGATGAGGAGTTGACCGAAGCTCTAAGTGCCGATCTGCCCGATATTCCTCATGTCTTTATATCTTCATTCACAAGCTTAAATCTCCAAAAACTAAAAGATTTACTTTGGTCTGAACTTAATAAAGACGGTGAATATATTAAAGCTGCCGACAATGTTATTGTTCATAGAAAACTTGATATTAAAGCGATTGAATTGGATGATGAAGACGATGATTTTGACTTTGATGATGAAGAAGAGGATATCGAAGAAGACTGGGACGATGATGAAGATCCCGATTTTGATGCCGACTTCTATTACAGAGAAGGAGAAGAGGACGATACCGTTAAATGATTCTGGGCCTACTGATAGGTAAACCTCAGTCTATAAATATAAAACGAGATAATAGCTAAAACTATTATCTCGTTTTTTTAGAAATCGCAGAGAGATTTCTGCTAATGTTAAGTTGAGATATTGTAGGAAGTGATAGGTGTTTATTCTTTTGTGTTGAACAGCTTTTCAGCGTGTGAAGTATTTGCGAATTCTTCCATTTTGGTGATCAATCCACCCTCTACAGTATATACCTGTACCCAGTTTTGCTCAAGAATCTGCCCGTTCTTTTTGATCTTTTGTTTTTCGGAGCCAAGCACAACAACAGTATTACCATGGGCGAGAAGTTGTTTTACCTGAAAATCAAGAACATCTACATTCGATACAATATCCGTGATGAATTGAACCGCTCCTTCTTTTCCCTTATAGACTCCTGTATAGGGAATGTCGCTACTTCCTTCGTAAATCCAAACGGAAGAGTCTGAAATCGTAGCTTTTAAAGCTTCCATGTCTCCCGCTCCGAATGCTTTAAGCATATTGTTTACTACATCTGTTTCCTTAGAGGTATTTTGTGAATATGCGTTTGTGGCTGTTAAACTAAGTGCCGCTAAAACGATAATCGCTGTTTTTTTTAATCTTACCAACATAATTTTAATGTTTTGATTGTTATTAATTTGTAACTTTACTGCAAAGCTATATAAAGTGTAAAAGCCAGTCAATTAGTCAGAAAAATATGACTACAGATAATAAAATGGAAGATGATAAAGCCTGTCCTGCGGAGGTTCTTGTAAAGATGCTCTCAGGTAAGTGGAAGCTGCAGATATTGCGTCTGGCATTTTTGGGACCTATTCGTTTTAATTCATTGCTACGACAGATCGAAGGTTCTAACAAGCAATCGATCGCTTTGGCATTAAAAGAACTGGAAGAACAGGGCTTTCTGGAGAAAGTTGTGATTAAGTTGAAGCCCTTGCATATAGAATATAATTTGTCTGAAAAAAGTAAGTCATTAGTGCCGGTTTTTCGTCAACTCGAAATAATATCGTAGCTATGCCGATGCGGTTATTGGTATTCGGTGCGTTTCTTATTTTTTGTTTATAAAACTGAAAATATGAGATACTTTGAAAACAAGGAATGATTATATTTGTTTTGTAATGTATGGGGTTTGGGTGAAAACTGGCCTTGAGAAGTTCTGTTTTGTATACAAACGAAATGTGATATTTTATTTATCAATGTCTCAGACCTATTTGTTACTTTGGTAAGTGTAATAATGAGAGATAGTTATAACTGTAAAATGTAACAATGAATATTTACTATTACTTAAATGATAGATCATAAGCTATATTCGAATTTATTGCAATTTGAGAGTCTCAATTCTTTTGACTCTCTTTTGCATTTCTCTACCACCATCGATGGTGGGGTCAGTAACGGTAATTATACCTCCTTCAATTTAGGGTTATATTCGGGTGATAATGTGGATAATGTGATAGAAAACAGGAGGCGTTTGGCGTCGATGTTAAATATATTTTCAGAGAATCTAATATTTCCATATCAGACTCATGGCGATGATGTTTGCATTATCGATAACGAGTTCTTGTCTAAAGGCAACGATGAACAAATGCAATTGTTACATGGCATTGATGCTGTAATAACCAATCAGAAAAATATCTGTATAGGAATAGGTACAGCCGATTGTGTGCCCATTCTTATATATGATCCTGAAAATAAAGTATTGGCAGCCATACATGCCGGATGGAGAGGTACGGTTGCTAAACTTGCGTCTAAGGTTGTTACTATTATGAAAGCCACTTATAATAGTGATCCAGCCAAACTTGTAGCGGGAATAGCTCCTTCTATCTCACCTGATTATTTTGAAGTAGGTGTTGAGGTTGTTGAAGAATTTGTAAAAGCCGGCTTCTTAATTGACGATATTGGTTATTATGATTTTAATACAACTAAATTTCATGTTGATCTTTGGTTTGCAAATGAGCTTTTATTAACGCAATCGGGTATTCCTTTTGAGAGTATTGAGGTAGCCGGAATGTGTACTTATGCTCATGGAGACCAGTTCTTTTCGGCTCGCAGACAGGGCATTCAGTCAGGACGTTTAATTACAGGCGGTGTAATAATTAGTTGAAATCGAGGTTTTTGCTCTTGTGTCTTATTTTTCTATAATACTGTATTTGTATTCTGTTTTAAACCATTTGTATAATAGAGCACTGTGTTAGGTATTGAGTTTTTTATAAGATAAACTTTACGCAATTCAGTAACTAATAAGGTCAAGATATATGAACTGTTTAATATCGTGAAGGTTAATTTCTATTTGGGAAAATTTATAATTTCACAAAACTATACTATCTTTGATATATATTTAAATAATCTAAGGTGTCTATTTGGATATTATTTAACTATAATCGCCTGTTAAACTTATGCTTACCCAAATAATGGGGAAGCCTGAACACTCAAATATTAATCAAAAATAAAGATTTAAAAGTATATGGGAAAAATTCTATCATTGGCAATCATGGTTTGTCTATCAGCAAATCTTTTTGCTCAAGTTCAGAATCAAGCTGAACCTGTTATCGGAACATGGGAAGGCGAAGAGGTGTTTGTAGAACAAACTGATTCTACGGAACATCATATTTCGGCGGCATATATACAACTCGAGCCTCAGGTTTTGGCTGATATCGATTGGTTGAATTATTCACCACTGGATCAGGATATACCTTTGCGTGACGATAAAAACCGTTTCGTTCTGATGTGGATGTCAGGATCGCCAACCGTGAAAATTGGTATGGACGACCGTATTGTAACCTTTCAAGGGGCACAGCCTTGGTTATTGATGGCTTACATGATGGGATGGACTAAATATTCTTTGGAGCATAACTATTCGGCTGATCCTGTCGACTGTACTACTGCTGCCGTTACTAATGTGGTGAAATTCTATGAAAGAAACCGCAAATCGTTAGCCAAGAGTAAAGAGGTGGAAAAATACGCTAAGATGGTTAAAGACGATTCTTTGAAAAAGTATATCAGTGGAGTTTTAGCTCAGCCTGTTGCAACAGCAGAGTAAGGTAACATCTATTTAGATAAAATAAAGGCATTTAACGAATCGTTGAGTGCCTTTGGTTGTTATATTTATCAAATAAACCAAGAGGTCTTCGACCTTCACAAAAAACAAATTATTATGTCAACCATATCTCCATCTAAAATTCGCTTTGGTATCGTTGGAACCAATTTTATAGTGGATACTGTGCTGGAAGCAGCACGGCTCGATCCCCGTTTCGAATTGACGGCTATATATTCGCGCACTCAGGAATCGGCTAATGTATTTGCCCAAAAGCATCAAATACCTCATACGTTTGTTTCGCTCGAAGATATGGCACAAAGCCCATTGATTGATGCTGTGTATATTGCTTCTCCCAACTTCTTGCATTCGTCGCAAAGTATTCAGTTTATGAAGCATGGTAAGCATGTATTGTGTGAAAAGCCATTTGCATCCAATGTTACAGAATGTAAGGCTATGATTGCCGCTGCTAAAGAATACAATGTGACTTTGATGGAGGCAATGAAATCGACTCTTACGCCTAACTTTAAAGCGGTGATGGAGAATATAAGTGCTTTGGGTACAATAAGACGCTATTTTGCAAGTTATTGCCAGTATTCATCCAGATACGATAAGTTGAAAGAGGGTATTGTTTTGAATGCTTTTAATCCTGCTTTTTCGAACGGATCGGTTATGGATTTGGGTGTGTATACTATTTACCCGATGGTGGTACTTTTCGGACGTCCGAAGAAGATAAGTGCAACAGGATTTATCTTGTCTACAGGTGCTGACGGGCAGGGAGCTGTAAATTTCGAATATGAAGGGATGAATGCCACGGTACTTTATTCGAAGATTGCCGATTCACATTTACCTACCGAAATACAGGGCGAGAAAGGTTTAATATCCCTTGATAAGATCAATACGATTGAGCAGGTAAAACTTTGCTTCAGACAAAAAGATGAATTGGAAATAAGTCATCGTGATCAGAAGAACGAGTATTATTATGAAATTGCCGAATTTATAGATCTTATACAATCGGGCAGGAGAGAGTCTGAGATAAACAGCTATGAAAATTCGTTGATAACTATCGAAATTGTTGATGAAATAAGAAAGCAATTGGGTGTTGTATATCCTGCGGATCTGTTAGATAATTTCAAAATTTAAGAATTTGTAAATGTGCTTTTTTTGAGATGACTAAAGTTCTTTAAATCGTTGTGTTTTTATTTAATTTTCATTAAATTTGTATAGGAAAATACAAATACTTTAACTCTAATAGTGTATGAAAATATATTTGTGTGTATTGTTTATCATGTCTTTGGCTTTTACAGGATGTGATAAAAAAGAATACATTTATGAAGAATTTGAGAAACCGACAATTGAAATTTTATCAACTGATATAGAATCTAAAGATGTCTGTGAGATAGAACTTAAGATAAACATCGGAGTCGGGGTTACTATTAAAAATGCATACCTTAAAGTTTGGGACGTAACTAGTGACTCTACTCAGTCTGAAGATTATAAAATAGAATTGACGCAAGATAGAGAGCAAATACATAAAGTAATAGTAAAAGCACTGAAAGATAAGCATGATTATAAAATAAGAGCAATACTTCGGTCGGATAATAATGAATATGTTAGCTCTCCGAAAATCATAAGATTTAGCGATATATTAATACAAAATGGGATCAATTATATTAATCTCTATTTAGGTGATAATGAGAGAGATTACTTTTATGTAGATGAGATAAATAAAATAGGAAAGAATCTGAAAAAAGGAGAACTCTTTTTATTTAATATTTATTATTCAAAATTACCTTCACAAAACACTAAAACTGAAATAAAACTTAATGGAAATATCCCCATCAGAACTTCGATAGAATATTCAGGCTGGATGGAGGATGGAGAGGTTTCAGGTATAGGATATTTACCGGAAGATATTGTTCCCGGTATATATACCATTCATGTTTATATGGATGAGGTCGAATATATATTAGAGTATAAAATTAGAATTTTGCCAGGTAGTAGCGAACGGTTTTATATTGATCCAAGACCTGATAAAGAGTCGTATATTGGAGATATTACTAATTATTTTGTTACAGATAATAAAGCCTATTATATTCATAATCTTATAGCCCCTTATACTGTATTGTCTTTTGATCTCAATACCCTAAAATGGAAAAAAATGCGAGATATTCCATTGAACTATTCAGACCAATATTTTAATATTCAACCACAGCGAATATCTTCTAATAATAACCACTATTTTTTATTTCGAATGTCGACGAAAGGATCATATGATTATGACTCTATGACATTATGGGAATATATAGAAGTGAATGATTCTTGGAGTCGAATTACTACTTATCCGGGATTAGGAGAAAGCGGATACATTGCTTTTATTGTTGGTGATAATATCTATATGGGAGGAGGAGTGAAAAACGTTTATAATGAGTATGGAGCATTTATTTCTCAAAAATCGGTCACTGATTTTTGGATATACAATATAAAAAATAAGACATGGAAAAGACTTGGAAATGTGCCTTATGATAGTACCGGATATGATATCTATGTAAACTCTACTTGCGTGAATGGTCATGATGTTTTTACTTTTACTCACTTCAGGGATTTGTGGAAATATAATTCTCAAAATGATCAGTGGAGTAAACTTGAAACATTAAGAGGTGGGCCATATGATCGTATATCTAGTAATTTATTATATTATAAAAATAAATTGTATTTAGTCGGAGGGCGAACATCAAAAGATAATATTGGGTTAAGAGATGTCTGGGAATATGATTTGAACTCAAATGTTTGGAGCTTAGTTGATATTCAAGAAAATGTATTTGGTACAACCTGGGGATTGGATATTCCATCATTCTTTTTTAATGATATCTTATATATTGGTTATGGTGCGCTGATGTATGATGATAAAGAATTTTTTTACAAAGTTAAAACGAAATAGCATTCTATTATGAGGTTAAGTTATTATTATATAACATATTTATTCTTTGTGATCCTAATTTTTTCAGCTTGTGAGAAAGAAGAAGTATTTGTTTCAGCAAAAGAGCCTGTTATAGCAAATCCAGACGAATCTTTTATTACAGGAGATTTTACTGTTGAGATTTTATCAAGAACAGATCACGATATTTTCCTAAAATGGTATCCTGTAGCTAATGCTGATAAATATGAAATTCTTGTAAATGACACAATGACTGTATCGGAAAATATAGTAAAAGAAAATAATAATAACTATTATTCTTTTAGGCTAACAAACTTAGAACCAGATACAGACTATAAATTATCAATAAGAGCTATAAGTAAAGATTTGAATATAAAATTAGCTTCAGGTACAACTAGAACTCATAAAGAGACTATTGCTAATGTTTTAAATGTTATTTTGGATAAATACAAATATGATAGAGTAGGTTTTGGGCATTGTATACCAGTTCAGGATAAAGGTTATCTACTAATTGGCAATGCTTTCGTTTTTGGAAAACAGAAAATCATATTATTAAAACTTGATTCGGATTATAATATCAGCTGGCTTAAAGAAAAAGATAATACAGATGAAGGTACAGCAGTTATTGATGTAAAAGAGTTTTCAAATGGCTCATTCTTGTTAATGCATAGTAAAGGTGCTACCCAGATAGATAAAGAGGGGAATCAGATTTGGAGTAAAGAAATTAAAGAGTCGAATAGTAAAGAGGATCTTTTGTTTAATAAATGTTTAACCCTTCCTGATGGATGTTCTGTTTTGGTAGGATCTTTATTTAGTTATGGTCCGACTAACAGGTATTATATTACAAAATTATCAAAAGAAGGAAATGTTTTATGGGAGATATATGGACCTAGCAGGACATATACTGATATGTATATATTGACTGCAATGAAATTATCGCCGAATAATAATATAGTTATAGCTGGAGCTACTTGGAATGATGGAATGGCTTATCAAGGGAGTGCCACATTGGCATTAGTTGAATGTGACTTAGATGGGAATTTAATTTCCGATATCACGTATGATATAGAAAAAATACCATATTATATTTTCGATATAAATAATATCTTTCCTGTAGAGAATAACTCTTTTTATATATTAGGTACTGCCAGCGATTATAGTTCTACTAGGCGTAATACAATAACTTTGACAATAAAAATAGATAATAATAGAGGTTTATGGTATAGAGAGAATAGTTTTTCAGCAGGAGGGTATTTTCCTAAAATAAACCTCGCGACTTTGAATGATGATGGAACTTTCTTTTGTATGATACATGATGATAGAGGAATTATTTTTGCCGATATTCGTTCAAATGGAGAGATCTCAAATTCGGTAGGGTATTATAATTATCCAAGTGGAATTTTTGCAATAAGAAATAAAGAGAATCAAATTGTATATTTTACAAGTGATGGTAGAATAATTACTCTAAATCCAGATGGCTATTCTTCCTCTAAGTAAATTTAGATAAAAATTTAAGGTTCTTCAGGCTTACTTTGTGAATCCTTAGTGTTTTTGTAGATATTTTAGGTGACGGATTCTTTGTGATTAAGATTCCTTTGCTTCGGATTATTTTTGTTATTTTTGTAGGGATCAAAAAAAGAACTAAGGTCGCAGGACTTCTTATTGCTTTGGTAAGTATAATAGAAATATCCAATTATTGCGATGAAGCCTGTCAATACATATTTAAGGCTATTTATTCTTCTATTTTTTGTTGAAGATAAACGAAAGGTCTCAGACCTTCCTATTGCTTTGGTAGATGCAAGTGTGACAGCTGATTATTCTTGAAGGATACAGCATATACATATGATATTATTTATTTAATTATAAACTGATTAACATGGCAACTCCATCATTTAAGTATCAGGAAACATTTCCAATGGGTAAAGATACTACCGAGTATTATCTGCTATCTAAAGATTATGTTTCTACCGCTACCTTTGAAGGTCAGGAAGTTTTGAAAGTCGCTCCCGAAGGTTTGACTCTCTTGGCTCAACACGCATTTCATGATGTTGAATTTTTGTTACGTCCCGAGCATCAGGCGCAGGTGGCGAAAATTTTATCAGACCCTCAGGCTAGTGATAATGATAAATTTGTAGCACTCACTTTTCTTCGTAATGCCGAAATTTCGGCACGTGGTATCCTTCCTTTCTGTCAGGATACAGGCACGGCTATTATTGTAGGCAAAAAAGGACAAAATGTATGGACTGGTAGCAATGATGAAGAGGCGTTGTCGAAAGGTGTGTACAATACATTTGTGGAAGACAATTTGAGATATTCTCAGAATGCAGCTCTTAATATGTATGATGAGATAAATACGGGTTGTAATCTGCCGGCTCAGATCGACTTGTATGCTACTAAAGGAAGTGAATATAAATTCTTATTCATAGCCAAAGGTGGAGGTTCTGCCAACAAAACATATTTGTATCAGGAAACAAAAGCATTACTTACTCCCGGAAAACTGGAGACTTTTCTGATCGAGAAAATGAAATCATTAGGTACAGCAGCTTGTCCTCCTTATCACATTGCATTTGCGATAGGTGGAACGTCAGCAGAAAGTAACCTGAAAACCGTAAAACTGGCTTCTACTAAATATTACGATAACCTGCCAACCGAGGGTAACGAAGGTGGACAGGCTTTCCGTGATCTGGAAATGGAAGCTAAATTGTTGAAAGCTGCTCAGGAACTTGGTTTAGGAGCACAATTCGGCGGTAAATATTTTGCTCACGATGTGCGTGTAATCCGTTTGCCACGCCACGGCGCTTCTTGCCCTGTGGGTATGGGAGTTTCTTGTTCGGCAGACCGTAACATCAAAGGTAAGATCAATAAAGATGGTATCTGGTTAGAGAAAATGGAGGATAATCCTTCACGTTTGATTCCTGCTGAATTTCAAAAAGAAGGTGAAGCGGGTGGCGTGAAAATCGATCTGAACCGTCCAATGCCAGAGATATTGGCTGAACTTAGTAAATATCCTGTATCTACACGTTTATCTCTTACGGGAACTATTATCGTAGGACGTGATATTGCTCATGCAAAACTTCAAGAGCGTCTGGATAAGGGAGAAGGTATGCCTCAGTATATCAAAGATCACCCGATCTATTATGCAGGGCCTGCTAAAACGCCTAAGGGATATGCTAGTGGTTCGATGGGACCAACTACTGCGGGTCGTATGGATTCGTATGTGGATGCTTTCCAAGCGGCAGGAGGCAGTCTTATAATGATTGCTAAGGGTAACCGTAGTAAACAGGTAACAGATGCTTGTCACAAACATGGAGGCTTCTATTTGGGAAGTATCGGTGGACCTGCTGCCATATTGGCTCAAACCAATATCAAGAGTCTGGAATGCGTTGAATACCCTGAATTGGGTATGGAGGCTATCTGGAAAATTGAAGTGGAAGATTTCCCTGCTTTCATTCTTGTGGATGATAAAGGAAATGACTTTTTTCAACAACTGAAACCAAATACAGGTTGCAGCTCAATGTAAGAATATATCGATATATTTATAAAGCAAAAGAGCAGCAAGGATAACCCTTGCTGCTCTTTGTTATTAAGAGGATTAAGTATATTTATTATTATTCAATGATTCTGAATGCATAGAAACTGCAATCTCCGGTGTTTTTCCCGACATTGGGCATATTAATGCCATTAATAGCAGCAGAATTAATAACATTACCTGCTAAAAAATAGTAGTCTTTGGCAATTCCACTGGTGTTATCTATGATGTATCGGCTCGTTAATACTCCTTTAATATCAGCCCAAACGCTGTTGCTGTCTTCTGTTCTTCCCAAGATGTCCGGCGAGGGTGTTCCATAAGTGGAGTTAGCATCGAGTGTTGTTTGATCTCCTATTGTCGAACGAACCCAGATTCTATAATGGGGTGGGGCACTTACACGGTTGCAATTGACTGTAAAGGCATATATAATAATCCACTTGCCGGGGTCTAATGTCATTTTAGCCCTCGTGTTTTTGTATAGGGTTTCATCTCCCATAATATCTACACCGTCCACATCAAATGTGCCTAGTACAGCTCCGGGTACATAATCTTCCCAATGAGCAAATCCGTTGGCGTTGGAGGTTAATACCTTATTGACACCTTGATAGCCGTCTTCTATCGTAAGCTGAGGGTTAGGCGATATTGATGTTCCTCCTGTTGCTATATGTAATTTGGTTGTAGGAGCGATTGTTCCTGTTCCTATATTGACGATAGTAGTAATTACTATATCGTCACCTGTTTGGTCGCTTGTAGTAGTTCCTGTTTCAGAATTATTTTTTTTTGGGTCGATATGTACCAAAATATTAGCCTGCGGATTTTGTGTGTTTATCCCTATTTGAGCAACAACCGTATGTGTCGAAAATGTTGTTAGAAATATAGGGACAAGTATTTGTTTGATAATGTTATTTCGCATAATTGATAAAGTTTAATAAATGATTGAAATCCACTGTTTAGTTATTCTTCATTTTCATAGCTATCATCCTGTTTTCTATAGATGAACTGCCGGCAAAATTTAGAAGGCTGGTTGTCTGAGGTAGATTTATTAACCCGCAATGTGATAGCATATAGTAATAAGTTTTAGATTGATTAGTTCTGTTATTTAGAATTATAAAGCCATCTAAAGTTCCATATCCGGTACTATATACTAATCCGGACATAAGATGTGCTCCCATTATATCAGGAGAAAATCCGCCGGAGGTATTATCCGAAAAAGTGCTTCTGATCCATGCTCTGCCTGTATAATCGGTAGATGGAGCACCCGCAATGGTTAGGTTGAGAGTTATTGTCACGAGCCATTGTCCGGGAGGTAATGTCAATGTGGTTCCGGTATAAAGATAGGAGGGGTATATTGAATAATCATATATTACCGGATTAATTCCATTTCCAAAATTTCCTATGACAGTTAGTATCTCACCTGCATGCCCCCAACTGGCATTACCTGATTCATCGGATTTTAATATTTTAGTATTGCCCTGAGAACCATCTTCTATTTTAATGGCTCCTCTGGTTGTAATATGCGATTTCAGATGTACTTTACTTATAGGATTGGTGTGTCCTAATGCTATATTTCCTTCCGAATTGATATATAGATCGTCGTCAGGTTCTGCGTCATTTAATGATCCTGTCGAATTGTTCCCCTTGGCATCTATATGCAGAGTGCCTCTTAGCGGGTTAGTTGTGTTGATGGATACCTGTGCATTTGCAATTATACTCAAAGCACTTAGTGTAATATATAATATATAGCGCATAATTTATTTTTTATTTGAGTAGTTTCAACTAATTATGACTGTAGCAATCTTTAGTCATTATACTTGCCAAAGCCATAAAAAGGTCTTGAGACCTTAAATGTCTGAGGGGATACGGAATGCTACCATAGAATCTTCACCCCAATAACCACCGGGATTTCTGAAAACAGTTATCTTCTCGGTATTATATGGCTTTGTACCTCCCATCATGTAATAATATCTCTTAGTTTGCGTACTCGTATTATTTACCACAAGAGACCCTGTGAGAGTACCTCCGTCCATACCGTCTGTCCAACTCATGCTCGATACTAAATTGGCTCCCTCTATATCCGGCGATAGTACATTGCTCAGAAGCTGACCATTGTTGCCAATTGTGGAAGCATCGGCCAGTGTTGAATTTATCCAGCATATTCCTTTTGGGTCAGACACTTCTGTTAGTAAGTACATCACTATCATAACAATCCACCTTCCCGGAGCCAGATCGATAGTCGCATTTGTATGATAGTAGTTAGGTGTAGATGTCGACAGATTGGGGCAATCAGCTGATCCTCTGTAATAAATAGCATCAAATGTGGTTAGTGCCTGCCAGGTAGCCAACCCGTTGTTATTGATTATACTGAGTATTTTGTCGTTGCCCTCATTACCATCTTCCAAGCGAAAAGCTGTTATCGGATTAGTAGCCGTTCCATTTGTTTTTATATGCAAAAGAGCGTCAGGGTTAATTGTGCCGATGCCTAATTTGCCATCATCAGTTACTATAACATCATCCGAAGCATTACTCCCATTTGGTTGCGTGTCACTCTTGGCGTCGATATGTAACATGCCTTTTGGGTCTCTGGTATTTATTCCGACTTGCGCATTGAGCAGGCCTATGCAAAAAATGCCGAATAATATTAGAAACTTTTTTTTCATTTTCATATTAGTTTATATATGTTAGTTATTATCATTTGATGAATGGAAATAGCGAAGCAGCAAAATGTAATCGCTACACACTGCTACCGGACATAGTTGTGACATAGGTAAACGGATGTTTCGTGCCGATTTTGAACGACAATAACAAAACAAATCTGCAACACGAAAACGTGTACCCAGACAACTATCAATATTTTTATTTAGGATATATTTACAAGACGAATAAGATGCGTCTTTTGGAAGAAACGAAAAAGAAAGACGGTAAATCTCGTCTAAGATATTTTTAGCGGTAACGTGTTTTTTAGTTCGTATTTTGACGCACATAATTAATTAAATAAATGAAATCAAGCTGTTACTTGAAAAATTTATCTATTAATTTGTTGTCATCGTTACTGTAAAGAATCACTTTACAGGCGCAAAGATAATAAAAAAATATATTTAGAGCTTGTTTAAATTCTACTCATTCTAATTTTTAGGGCTATTTTACGGTTAATTTATTCTTTTGAAAATATCCAGAGAAAATTTGAACAGGTATTTAGCCCAAATTTGATGTCGTTTTATGATAAGTTAAAGTCTGATTTTTAACTGAATAAACACTCTTTTTTATGAACGTTTTCTGAACTCGTGTGTTTATATTATATAGATCTTTAAAAAAATGTTATTATGGAAGGCAAGAAAAAACGCAGAATTTATACCATTATTGGTATTTGTGTGGCTGTTTCCTCTTTATTCTTTTTTTTACAGATTGGCGCGAGTGAACAGCTGAGTGTGGTGCAAGCGAGTCTTTATAGGCTATTTGGAATATTGGCAATCGTGTTAGGCTCAGTATTCGTCCTGTTTGGATTGCTTAGAGGACATCATCATGAATCTCATGAGTCGTAGTAAGATTCGGTGTCCATTGATTTAAAATCTAAGAAATTATTCGATATGAAGGGGAATGATTTCTTAGATTTTTTTGTTTTAGAGAAAATCCGCTTAAGGTGGAGTAATGTCATTTACCCTAAAAGCATATAAATTACCCGTACTTCCTACAGCCTGAAAGGTTGCACTGTTGGGTGACGTTGCATTACGAACCACTTTACCGGCCAGTAAATAATAATCTTTTTTTCCTGACGATTTATTGGTGATAAATATCTTTCCATTTACACTTGATCCCGGTGAGGCTTTGATATCATTAAATAAGGCTGCCGATATAGTTCCTTGCTCATCGGCAGATAATGTTAATGACGCTAGTGTAGAGGCATCGGCAAAACCAAAGTTCATCCACGAAAAATCGGGATTAGTTCCATTCCCAAGTATATTCAGCGATACAAAAACAACCCATTTTCCCGGATATAGTGATATTTTTGTATTTGTATTTACATAATTAGTATATGTATTGGATATATTAATGCCACTGCCCATCACACCTTTTTCTGTTCCCGGTACATAAACCTGCCAATATGCAGTTCCGCTGTTGTCGCTGGTCAAAACATATTTATCGGCCTGATACCCGTCTCTGATCGAAAATCCTTTCACGGGAGATGCCGAAGTACCAGCTGTCACAATATCCAGCTTAACGGTGGGAGTGCTTGTACCTACACCCAGATTACCCGATTTGTCAATAACAATATCTTCCTTTGTTTGGGCGGTAGTTGGCGTACCCGATGCAGCATTGTCTTTTGCCGGATCGATATGGAGTAATATATTCGACGAAGTTATATTATCGGTATTTATACCAATCTGCGAAAATCCCTCCAAAGGAATTATTATTAATGATATCAATAAAGTTAAATATTTCATTTTCATTTTTTTATTTAATGGTTGTCTTAGAATACTATCTTGAATGATTTTGTAGTTTTTTTACGGTTCTTGATAATCTATTGCAGAGGCATAGCTATAATACGGTTTTCGGTATGTGCAGGGTTAGCACTTGTTAGTATCCTGCCTGTGAGATTGAGGTGAGTAGGATAAGCGGAATTTACAATTTTCAAATAATAAGTTTTGGTGCTACTCGTCTTATTATTAATGATAACAAATCCCGAAATTATAGTTGCTGTTCTGAAATTGACATTGGCAGAGATCAATGATCCGATAGATGCAGTTCCATTGGCCGATCCTTCGATATCTTTCGATACCCCTGCACCGTTTGCAGGATAGAGAGTTCCATCTCCCGACAGATTATTGTCGGAAAAAGTAAGCCTGAAGAAAGACCTCTCCAAATACGAAGTGCCGTAACTTCCCGAAGCGGGGTCTACCCGATGGTCTACCATAACCACCCAACGCCCTTTGGGTAATTTGATATAAGCATTTGCATACATATTTGCATATACTAACGAGGGCGATATACTGGGAATAGTATAATTTGTAGTTTTTGTATATACTCCCCGTATAATAGAAATTTCTCCGGGATATCCCCATGATGCATTTCCCGAGGCGTCCGATAATAATATTTTGGAATCTCCTTCGGTGCCGTCCTCAAGGCGAAATGCTGGCTTTGAAGTTCCCGAGGGTCTGACCCAGATGTCGAGTTTATATGTAGGTGCAATATGCCCGATGCCAATATTGCCCGCCGATGAGATTATTACATCATCCACTGTCTGAGTGCTTGCAGGAGCTCCTGTCACATTATTATCGTTTTTAGGATCTATATGCAGAGCCCCCGATTGTGGGTTTGAGGTATTTATACCCACTTGTGCCGATGAGGATATTGTGATACACAAAAAAAATAACATCCATTTATAAACTGGTTTCATATTTAAGTCTTAAGTTTTTTAGTATGTTTTATAAATTTTGTGGCAATCGGTAAGCAATTATATTGTCTTCGCCTTTTGTGCCTCCTATTTGAGCATATAGAACAGAAGAGTCGGATGTGCCGTAAACAGTGGTTCTGCCCATATAATAATAGTAGGTTGTACTTGTCAGAGGATTGTTGATGATAAAGGTACCGTAGAGGATGCCCGCCGATCCGTATTTCCAGAATATACCCGAAACGTACTTTGCCCCTTCGATATGTGCAGAAGCTACGTCGGTTGTAGTTTGAGATAGATTTGTTTCCGAAAAAGTACTGCTGAGAGCTATACGGTCGTTAAATTGTGCTGTTGGAGAACCGGCCATGACGATATACATAGCCACTTGTACAAACCATTTTCCTTGAGGTAGGGTCAAAGTAGTACCCGAATTATAAAGAGTATTGCCGGTTACTGCCGGTTGTGTAATGCCTGTTGTACTTTTGACACCCGATATCCCCCCTTCAGGGATAATATTTGCCCACGTAGCTAAGCCGACGGCATTGGAAACCAATGCACGTTTGTCCGCCTGATTTCCGTCAACCAGCCTTAAACCATATACAGGAGTCGAAGTATCTGTACCTGCTGTCGCTGTTTTTATATGCAAGTAGGTCGATGGAGTACTAGTTCCGATACCGACATAGCCATCTTTGGTGACGATGATATCATCTGCATCTCCGCTGCCATTGAGTTGTGTATCTGCCTTAGGGTCTATATGAAAAATTCCTGATGGGTTTTCGGTATTGATTCCCACCTGTGCATTACACCATCCGATTGAGAATAAGCTAAAGATTAATATTAAATTCTTTTTCATTGTTAGGTAATTGATATAGTTAGTTATTCTGTTTGAAATTAAAAAAAGCAGCAGCGTATAATCACTATATGCTACTGCCTGAGATAGTTGTGTCATAGGTAAAGCTCTTGTTCGTGCAGAATTTGAACGACAACAACAAAACAAAAGCTCTGTACGATAAGCTTTACCGACAGAACTAGAAGTGTATTTATTGGGGAAATATTTGTATATTAAAAGCCTTGTGTATTTGGGACGCACCTGCAAAAAAAGACGGACTAAGCCGCCTGAAATATTTTTATTACCAGCGTGCTTGCTAGTTAATTCTCTCTCTCTCTCTCTCTCTCTCTCTCTCTCTCTCTCTCTCTCTCTAATATTTCGACGCACATAGACAAACTTAAATAGTTAAAATTTAAGTTGTTGAATGTCGATATGTTTGTTAATGCTGATGCCATTTTCGATGTAAAGAGTTATTTCACAGGGGCAAATGTAATAAAACTATTTTTAATTAGCTAAATTATTATTACATTAAAATTTTATATGTAAATGAAATTATTTAATGATATAATTCAATTTGTACGGGCAGATATGTGTGTCTGTCTTCTTTGGGCGAATATGTAGGTTCTTCCCTACACCAAAGCAATGAAAAGGTCGCAGACCTTGCTTTTTCTATCAACTAAAGATATATCTGCTATAATAGTTTTTAATTTCCCATCTGAAACAGGTACCCGAAAGTCATACAGGAGTTGTAATAATTGCCTCTTCTGTTACTTGCATCGTCCCATGCTCTTATCATCCCAAACTGAAAGGAATATCCGATATAGAGACTGTAAACAATAACGCTGAATCCTACTTGCGGACCAACATCAAATCTTTTTTTGTGATCAAAAATATTAGGTCTGGTTCTTTCTCCTGTCGTAAGATCGTCTACCCAATATCCTCCGTGTAGACCGTATTTGAAGAAGGGGCCGAAATCGAGACCGAAGCTTATATCTTCGTCTCCCATTCTACGGGACATAATCAGAGGAACTTCGAGATTGTATGTATATGCCGAATAAGCAGGTTTGAAGCGGCTTACCGATTTACTTCCTTCGAGATTATATAAAAGTGCTGGTTGAAAATACCAATGATCGGCAATCTCTTTACTGTACATAGCTCCTGCACTGAAACCTGCTCTACTCTTTGAACTACCGGTACTCAACGAAGATATGTTGAAACTACCTCTGAATCCCAGACGATATTGAGAATGAGCACTTCCGAATGTTAGAACGGTTAGGAGTATGATGATAATAGCCTTTTTCATTATTTTATTTTATTTACGAAAGTTACAAAAATAATCAATTTTGAATGATGGAAGTGTGAAAATCTATTAAATGTTTTTCTTTTCATGTTTTACCAATGTAAAAAGGAAACCATTTTTCAATGATTTCCTTTCTTGTAA
Organism: Indolivaga alginatilytica; assembly: GCF_003201355.1. GTDB lineage: Bacteria > Bacteroidota > Bacteroidia > Bacteroidales > Dysgonomonadaceae > Dysgonomonas_A > Dysgonomonas_A alginatilytica. Next base: position 254,048 of record NZ_QICL01000001.1, on the reverse strand, counting down.
TTATCAATATACCTGTAAGGTAAAGTGGTTATTTTTAAATATCTAAATATCTTTTACTGTAATAGCGTCTACCGACGCAATAAACAGATCTGAGACCTTAGATAGATAGTATTTTTAGGGTATTAACCAGATTTTCGTTGATAGGCTTATTCTTCTTGATTGCTTTTGAGAATGGCACATATACCAGCTGATCGTTTTGTATACCGATCATTACATTGCGCTGATCGTCAAGTAATGCATCGATAGCTGCTGCTCCCATACGGCTGGCAAGTATACGGTCTGTAGCCGTTGGAGAACCTCCTCGTTGAAGGTGTCCCAGAATGGTTACACGTACATCGTACTGCGGGTATTCTTTTTTTACACGTTCAGCCATAGCCATAGCGCCACCTGTAATATCGCCTTCGGTGACAAGAACGAGACTACTGTTTTTGCTTTTTCTGAATCCCTGTGAAATTAATTCGCCCAACTGGTCGGTACCGTACATTCTCTCGGGAATGATGGCTGCCTCTGCTCCGGTTGCAATAGCTCCGTTAAGAGCCAGATAACCGCATTCGCGTCCCATCACTTCGATGAAGAACAGGCGTTCGTGTGAACTGGCAGTATCTCTGATTTTATCCACAGCTTCCATTATCGTATTCAGAGCTGTGTCGTAACCGATAGTCATATCGGTTCCGTTAAGGTCATTGTCTATTGTACCGGGTAAACCTACGATCGGAATGTTATGTTCCTGAGCAAGAATGCGTGCACCTGTCAAAGATCCGTCTCCTCCAATTACAACTAAGGCGTCTATACCTTCGCGTTGCATTGCCTCGTATGCTATCTGACGTCCTTCGACGCTCATAAATTCTTTGCAACGGGCTGTTTTGAGGATTGTACCCCCTTGTTGTATAATATTACTGACACTGTTGCTTCTGAAAGGGATGATCTCATCAAATATAAGACCTCTGTACCCTCTCATAATACCTTTAACTTCGATGTTATTGTATATAGCAGCACGAGTGACAGCGCGGATTGCTGCATTCATTCCAGGGGCATCGCCTCCCGAGGTCAAAACGCCAATACATTTAATATTTGCCATAATTCTTAAGACTATATATATTTTAAGTAGTGAATCTATTTAATGATATGTTTTCCACTAGTAGGGGCAGACCTTTGTGTCTGTCCTATTCAGGCGAACACATAGGTCTGCCCCTACATCCAAGTAATAAAAAGGTCTGCGACCTTACTTATTCTTCCAGATGCGATGAAATTTCGTCTATTCTTTTTTCAACTTCTTCCATTTGCCATTTAGGAGTCGAAGTGGCTCCGCATACACCTATGGAAAGTCCTTTCTTTATAATGGACGGGTCAATTTCGTCTGGCGAAGATACGAAATAAGAATTTGTATTGTATTTTTTACACTCAGAAAAAAGCACTTTTCCGTTAGAACTTTTTTGTCCCGCCACAAAAAGTATAATATCATGCTTAGTTGCGAATTCCTTGATGTTGGGTATTCTGTTCGAAACTTGTCGGCATATGGTATCTACATACTCAAATTGAGCGCCGTTTTGCATTCTCGATTCGATGATGTCGATCACTTCCCTGAATCCGTCAAGAGGTTTAGTGGTTTGCGAGAACAGACAAATATTTCTGGTGAAGTCTAATTTGTCCAGTTCTTCTTTTTTCTCGATAACAATGGCACGGGCATCCGTTTGTCCCATTAGTCCGTTTACCTCGGCATGACCTTTCTCTCCGTAGATGACGATTTGAGTGTCGTTATCTATCTCCGTCTTGTGTTTATCTTTGATTCGTCTTTGAAGGCGAAGTACCACAGGACATGAGGCATCAATAATTTCGATATTGTTCTCTTTTGCAATCTCGTAAGTGCTGGGTGGCTCACCATGTGCACGAAGCAACACTCTTGCATTCTTCAACTCTGCAAATTGTTCGTGATTGATGGTTTTTAGTCCTAACTTTTCTAAGCGTTCTACTTCCAGATTATTGTGTACAATATCGCCCAGACAGTATAGTATACCACCTTTGTCCAATTCTTCTTCCGCTTTCTTTATAGCATTTACTACCCCGAAGCAGAAGCCCGATTTTGAATCTATTTCTATTGTATTCATTGTGATGTGATATGATTGAATTTATCAAGGAGCCATTGCATTTGTTGCTCCTTGGTTAGTGTTGAATTGTCGAGCACCAGAGCGTCCCCGGCTTGCGTCAGAGGGCTTTCTTCGCGGTGCTGATCAATGTAATCTCTTTGTCTTATATTGTCTAAAACCTCGTTAAACGTTGTTTCGGTATCTCCTTTAGCATGAAGCTCGTCCAGACGGCGTTGTGCTCTGATATCGGGACTTGCTGTTACGAAAAATTTAAGCTCGGCATCGGGGAAAACGACAGTGCCTATGTCTCTGCCATCCATGACGATACCTTTCATTTTACCCATTTCCTGTTGTTGCAGAACCATCGCCCTGCGTACAAAACCTACTGCACTGGCGTAGCTTACTTTGTTGGAAACTTCCATTGTGCGGATTTCCTTCTCTACATTTACGCCATTGAGATATGTTTCGGGTGTGGCTGTTTCCTTATTCAGCTTGAAACTTATATGTATATCTTTTATATGTTGACTCAATTTCTCTTCATTTAATACATCTCCGTCGAACAGGTTATTTTGGATACAGTACAGAGTAATAGCTCTGTACATGGCTCCGCTGTCGATGTATATATACCCTATTTGTTTAGCTAAATCTTTAGCCATAGTACTTTTTCCACATGACGAAAACCCGTCAATTGCAATTGTAATCGTTTTCATTATTTGCTATATTTACAACAATAGTATGTTTAAAATGTTCGTTGAATTCGGATGCAGAGGTCACAGGCCTCTCTTTTCTTTTAGAATTTGGAGATATCAACGGCTAAGCTGAAATGATAGGTGGTAGCCGCCGGGTGAAATTTAGCCAGTGAAAAACCGATACTGAATTTTTGGATACGTATACCTGCACCTCCGTTGAAGCCTCCGAATTTGTTCCCATCCTCCAATGCCATATCGTAATGTACCTTGGGATTGAAGCCTGCGCTTATCCAGAAGTTTTCGGAAGGAATAATGTCTACTCCCAATATGGTGTGCTTGAATGCGGTTTTAAGAAAACCGTCGTCACTTGTATCTATACCGTTAGCCTCGTTTACTCTGGCAAAGTCCCATTGAGTGAGGTATACCGCAGTAAGCGAAAGGCGGATAGGGGCGTTGTTCAGCTTTTTACTTATGCCCAGTTGTACGTCCCAGGGCAAGCCCACACGCTTGTCGTCGTAGGACGATATCTGGCTACCCATGTTTTTGAGTACCAAACCCGCAGAAAATTCGCGATCTTCATTATAATAACTCAGACCGACATCGAATCCGATGGCTGTAGATGAATAATCCTCATAGTTTGATGTTATAAACTTTGCTGTAACACCTCCTCTTAACCTGTTGGTCAGCATATGGCTGTATACTCCGTTTACGGCTATGTCTTTACCAGAGAAACTTCCGATAACTTCGCCGTTAATTGCCTCTTTAAAATCTCCGTAATCTATATAATTTACGCCTACGGCAAACGAATTATTTTCACGAATGGATTTACCGAAAATGGCACTTCCCACCTTTATGTCCGATATGTATGAAAGGAAATTGACATTGGCATTCATGTTCATTTCGGGGCCTAGTGCTGCGGGATTGAGAAAAACGAGTGAAATGTCGTTTTCTATGACCGAAATATTTGTTCCGCCCAGTGCATTTGCCCGTGTTGAGGTAGGCAGCCCAAGGAAACTAAAGGCTCTTTCACCCTCTTGGGCGAAAGACTGAAATATGGCTATTGTACAAATAATGCTTGCTATACAAGCCTTTATTCTGTTCATGAACGATCCTGCTGATTTTGAGGTCTTAGACCTTAAATAATATTGCTTTAAATACTTACAGTTGTTTTATTGTACTTTGCAAAGATAATTTTATTCTTTTGATTATGTAACGCCTTTTGCTGTTTCCGGTCTTTTTCCTTCATTAAAATAAAAAAAAGCAGAATTTGGCTTGTATTCCCATATCCTGCTTTTTGTGGTTTCTTTTTTCGATTATATCTCTTCCGATGTTTCCTTATCTTTTTCCTGAGTGAGATCGATCATGGTACGGACTAGTCCTGCTACGGTGAAATAGATACCTTTTTTTATCCATTCTGCATCTTCAAAAGAAACGGAGTATGTTCCTGTGGATATGGTGGCTGTCAGTTCTTCGCTTTCTAACATTTGAGTACATATTTCTTTTTCCATTTCCAATACTTTATCGAGTTGAGTATCAATAAGGTCTTTCAGATCGTTGGTTGTGAATATCTCGGCAATATGTAAATCGTCATATAAAAGTTCAAAATCTTCGGGATCATCAATAACTCTGTCTTGTGTAGGTAATGATTCTAATAAAATACTTTCCAGAGAATTGATATCGAACTGATCTGCTTCCTGAGAATAGGCTGGCAGGAGGATAAAGCAAAAGAATAGAGCGCAGATTAATGATCTGAGCCTATTTGTATTAACGGTTAGTGGCATGTGGTCGGTATATGTGATTAATTGGAATCAGTAGTTGAATTGTCAGTAATGAACTCTCTTTTAAGCTATTAATTTCCTACGCACAATCAAAGATTGTTTGTGTTCCTTTTGCCCAAAGCCGCAAAAGGAACCAAAAAGTCTTTTGCCGACCACTTACGGTGGTGATCCGTTAGCAACTTGCCATCGGAATAAAATAAGCCGTCCTGTCGGACTTTTGTATTTTATTCTTAACGACAGCTTCGTTGAACGGATACCTCACCCCCGAAGTAAACGTCGGCTTTGCTTACGCCCGTCAGGCTCTCCGACCTTGACGGTTGCACGGGGTACCCGATGTGGGAGGAAAGCGTAAAAAACAAAAAGAAATCAAAGTCAAAAGTAGTTTTTTGTTTTCGCTTTCAAACACCTATCGGGTCGGGCAAGAGGCACAGTCTTGATCTTTTGTTTCGTTTTGCATCAAGGCAAAATGAAAGACAAACCTCGATAGAGGTGCGTCAGTAAAAAAAGAGCGTTTTATATAATCCAATTACTGATTCGCATTATTAGTTAATGTGTATGAGCATCATTTTTTGTCTTTGAGCATCTGTTCCAAGATATTCACTTTTTCTTGTTCTGCTTTCAGCATACGTTCAAGTAGTTCAATTTTTCCATCGTATAGTTCTATAACTTTATCCAAAGGATTAAAGGTACACTTGTAATGAATGGCATAGCTTACGGCTTCATCTTGAAATGTATTTGCTATAATATTAATAGCAGCCTCATCGCTAAAGTTTTTAATTGCTTCTACAGAAACATTTAGAGCTTTTGCGATATTGTTTAAAAGTTCATCTTCCAAAATATCTTTTTGCTCGATCTTTGAAATTGTCTGTTGTGATACTTGCAGTTTATCGGCTAAATCTTCTTGCTTCACACCTAGTATTTCACGTAGGCGCTTGACGCTATATCCGTCATTTCTCTTTTTCGTTTCGAAAGATGTATTCATATTCTATATCTATAGCTGTTTTTTCTAATTTTTTATTTTTCAAATATACAAAAATAACCTAAATCACGGAGCGTATTTTACTCCCCTAATTTTGTGCTTTACAATCAGCAGTGTTTTTATACGTGCTGATACTCTTTTATTTTTGTTTCAAAATTAACATAACAGAATGAAAATGCTGGAGAATATTTTAAATAAACTTTACAGGACGAAAGAAACTCCCGAAATTTTGTTGTTTCGCCAAAAGGTAGAAAGCATTGCAGCAAAATTAGAATACCTGAAAAGTATGGAGCCGCAAACTGATGAGGATTACCTAAATATTCCGTTGATTGTGCAATATGCAAAACTGACTACTGAAATAAATCTGGAAATTGCCGAAATATATATAGCGGATGTGCTTGAATGAAATATTAATGTCGATTGGCATTGCAAAACACTATCTGTTTTCTGCAATACTTATTAACCGCAAAGGTACGAAGGACGCTATTGTCTGTTTGAAATCTGTACATAACAAAAAATATCTTGGCGTTCTTTGCTCCTTTGCGGTTAAAATAAATAGTTCTTTTTCGGTATCCCCCTCTTTTTTACATGGATGTACGACCTTGCATTTCTATGATTTGCAGCTTTGCCCAGATTTTTATACCCGACGGTTTAGTGTAAGGTAGAGGGTCGAGATAGGGTATCGATTTCTTGGGGTCGCTGCTGACGTCCGTTGCCTGAAAACTGAGGCTGACCTCGGCAGGGTAATTGCCCGAGAATTTGACGTACCAAACACGTGCCGACAGGTAATCGGAATACACAAAGTAATCCTGAGTTGTTATTTCGGGTCTTGTATGGTAGCTGTTGGTAGCAGTTCCACCCGTGGTGAAAAGTAATTTTCCGTATTCGCGTACATCTTCTACGTCGGCTGTAACGATGACAAAGTAACCTGCATAACCCGAGCTGGTAAAACGGGCGGGAAGCACCAGAGTACCTCCGTTGTTTTTGGTAGTGAGTCCGATTTCATTCGAAAGGAAAGTCGAACTGCCATTGATCGGAACGGGAGTTGTGGTTATATTGTTGGTCTGAACCTCTACCTGCCATTCCGAAACCCTGTATCCTGCCATCGAAAAGTATCTCCATTCGGCTAAACCTTCTTCGTTCGAAGAAAAAAGGAATCTGTCTTCCCGCGGATTACCTCCCCTGAGTCTTATTTTGCCGTTCTGAATATGAAGTTTTGCCTCTGGGGTGGTTGTGCCTATTCCCATTTTACCGTCGCTGTCGATAACCACATCGTCCGAACTGTTAGTTGACGAGGCCGTAGTATCTCCGTTGGGATCTACATGTATATTTAGTCCGTTTTTCGGGCTGGCAATATTTATGCCAATCTGAGCTGAGAGGTTGAGTGATGTGATGAAGAGTATAGTTATATAAAGATATTTTTTCATATACTGTTTTTTAGTCTTTGATACGGATAAATGTCAGTGAATACTTATACGGTTTCTGAAACGGAGGGGCTGCATAATATATATTGTTTGTATCGACCGCTTCCCATTGCAGGCTTATTGCAGACTGTTGCGATAAGTCCTGATAAAAGATACTTCCGTTTACATAATCGGAATAATACACCTTATTGGTTTCCGTTCCGTTTACGAGTAAGTGAAGTATTGCATTTTCCTTGGTCGATTCTATTTCGCCCGCTGCAAGAATGAGGTATCGTCCTTTTGGCATTGTAATTGCCGAAGAGGCGGTACTCGCTCCTGTAATTTCGTTGTAATCGATAGATGCCGTACCTGTAAGATTTGATTTTTTACCGATGGAGGAGAAACTAAATGCAGTATTCTGCAAAGTCCAGATACAGTACTTGTTGAATGGGAAAGTTTTGAAGTTGACCCAGTCTCCCACACCCTCGTTGTTGCCATGCAGGATGTAGCCTTCTCCCTGAGTTCCGTCCACTATCTTTAGTACACCTTTAGATCCCGATTCACCTGTGACGGTTACTTTAGCACCCGCTACTGCGGCCTTTGCACCGATTACCAGATTTCCGTTATTGTCTATGATAACATCATCGAGGTATTTAGTGGTAGCGGTTGCGGTAGCATTATTCTTTTTACTGTCGAGATGAAAAAGTGCTTCCGGATTTTCGAGGTTTACGCCGATTTGTGCTGCCAAAGGGCATAAATAGATAATCAATAAAACAAGTATGCAGGATAGATTTATTTTCATATTAATAAATTGTTTCAACTATTTATTACTATCTGTTATCGTTTTAATAGTCTTTGTTTGTTGCTTTTTAAAAGATTGTGACCTCAGAGATTGCGTAAATACAAATAGGTAACATCAAACTGTACATGGGCGGTGAGGGGAGCTGTTGCAAACCAGTTTATGCCCGTTGCATTTTGCAGGGAGATATACCATCTGTATACTTTAGGTGCATTTGTTACCTTTAGCAGAAAAGCAGATCCGGCTGCACCCTCTCTTATGGGTATTTTGGATATAAACTCTTTCGAATTTGTATTGTCTACCACTTCGGCAAGCATAAAGTCTCCGTATGCTGCCAAATCGTTATTTGCAGCGTCGGACGTTCTTTGCTTTACGGTTACCAGATATAATGCATCTTTTAGGAACGTAAAGGTTGGCTGGCTCGATATGTATGTCGATTCGAGATCTACCACTCCCGCATAAGATGTGCCTAATGATACTCCGATGCCGCCTGGTGCAATTACTCTGGCGTTAGGTTCATTTTCCAGTAATTGGAAGGTTTTTGCTTTTGTCCTGTCCACAGTGATTTCGGTACGATAAAGGGGGAGCGAATAAGATTCCGTCCATGATGCCAGACCCGTAGCATCGGATTGTAGCATATAATCCTTTATGTATACACCTGAGGCTGACTTGTATGGGATTGCTATTTGCCCGTTGATATCCAGTTTGGTCTTGGGTGTAATGGTTCCGACTCCTACATTGCCTTCGGGGGTGATAATGAAATCGTCACTTTCCTGAATTGCATCGGGGATACCTGTCTCCGGATTGGTTAAAGCCAGAGTGGAACGTGCATCCACATGGAATATTCCCTGAGGATTTTTTGTGTTAATGCCAACCTGAGCTGACAAAATGAGAATCGAAGCTAAATAGAGAGGTGATAATACCCCGTACCTAATAGATTTATTCATAATGATAATTGCTCTTAGTTATTTTCGTCGTTGTTTTCTCGTTGTCTGATGCCTGTTGGGTCAGTCGGTCGTTATTTAGATACAGCAAGTGTATTAAATAAGGTGATTTTCAGCTTTCTCAGAAGCTCGGAATCATAGTATATTCGTTGTTGTTTTTGTTATTGTTTAAATATGACACAAAGATAAAGTTATTTCCTTGCTAAAAAATCGAATTTAGATTATTTATATACTTTGGCTCGGAATTTGTATGGTGTTTTATTTTTTTATCAATGTTTTAGTTAACAGTTATTTATGTTTTATTGTTAGAGGGGCGTTTTTCTTATTAATTCTTATATCAATACTATCTATGCCTATAAATATTACGCATTTTGACTACTTTTTTTCGAGAGGAAATAAATAGTATTGTTTCGCATTAAGTTCAGTGTAATTACGTACGTTTATCATATAGCCTGAGGTAATGGGTTGCCGGTAGTATATGTTATAAGACAGTATACGTATATTACAGCTAAGAGCTTGAACCGGATGATAATAGTTTTCGGGCTTTATCGTTATCTATTATTAAGGATAATTTATACCTTTGTTTCAGTAAAAATTTATTCAATAGTATATTTTGAACTTAGAATTATTTATAGCCCGAAAAATATATTTCGGAGGAGGTATCAGGCAAAAGGTATCGTCTCCGGCTATCAGGATAGCAGTTGCGGGAATTGCTTTGGGGCTGGCGGCAATGGTATTGTCGGTATGTATTGTGGTTGGTTTCAAGAAAGAAATACGGGATAAAGTGGTTGGCTTCGGTTCGCATATTCAGCTGACCAATTTCGGGAATAATATGTCGTACGAGGTTCAGCCCGTTCGCATGACCGATAGTCTGGCGGTGGCGTTGGAAAATAATTCGGATATAAAACATATCGAAGTTTTTGCAAATATTCCCGGTATTATCAAAACAGACAGCGATTTTCAGGGAGTGGTTCTTAAAGGCGTAGGCAACGATTATGACTGGACTTTCTTCAGACAAAATATGATAGAAGGCGATATCCTGCATAAATCGGATACGTCTACCGTGAACCAGACGATTATATCGAAATATATTGCCGACAGGCTGCAATTGAAACTGGGCGACAGTTTTGTCACTTACTTTATACAAGACCCGATAAAAGCCCGTAAGTTTGTAATATCAGGTATATACAGTACCAATTTCGAAGATTACGATAAGCTTTTTATTGTCACCGATATAGCTTTGGTACAGCGTTTGAATGGCTGGGGAAGGAATCAGGTAAGCGGTATCGAACTGACGGTAAAGGATTATGACAGGCTGACTGAAATAAAGAACGACTTGTTTTATGAAATGGCAGGTGCTCACGATGGGGATGGAAACTCTCTGTATACCCGTTCGATAGAGGAATTGAATCCTATGATTTTTAGCTGGCTTAGTTTGCTTGATATGAATGTCTGGGTAATCATCATACTGATGCTGGCCGTATCGGGTTTTACCATGATATCGGGTTTGCTCATTATCATACTCGAACGTACCAATATGATTGGTATTCTTAAAGCATTGGGGGCACGTAATTTCAGAATACAGAAGGTGTTTCTTTACATATCGTCTTTCCTTATTCTGAAAGGGATGCTATGGGGTAACGTGATAGCTTTGGGTATTTGTATTTTGCAGAAACTGTTTGGTATTATAAAACTCGATCCTGCAACTTATTATGTATCAGAAATGCCTGTTTATCTGAATGTCTGGTATATAATTCTTATTAATGTGGGAGCATTGGTGATATCGATGGCAATGATGATAGGCCCGTCGTACCTTATTGCACGGATATCTCCTGCCAAATCGATTAAATTTGAATAAAGAAATACAAGTGAATATAACGATTGACACAACGTTCTAAATTATTTATGATATGAAAAAGTTATTAAAAGCAAGTTTACTATTATTTATTGCGCTATTTGCATTCAATGCATGTACGGAAGATGATGATTCGGAAGATTTTATTATCGATTATAGCAGCTTGCCATCCGAATGTAAAGCATTTGTAACTGCACACTTTGGCGCAGATATCGTAGTGAGCCAGACTAAGGAAAGATATACAGCCGAATCTGACGGCACTTATTATATGGTTTATCTTAGCGGCGGTTACGAAATTGATTTTAAAAAGAATGGCGATTGGGTGAGTGTAGAGCATGCTACAAATGCAATTCCTCAAACGGTTGTGAAATTATTACCCGCAATTACGCAAGAGTACCTGACTACCAATTATGCAGATGCGAAAGTGGTGGAAATAGATAAATTGGTTTCGGGTGGCTACGAAGTCGATTTAAATAACAATATAGATTTACTTTTCGATTCGACAGGAAAATTCCTGAGCAAGAAGTAATAAAAAGTATTACCCATAAAGAGAACGGAAACTGTTTGTTGTTATATACGAACAGTTTCTTTTTCTTTTAAATTCGATAAGGATGCAATTCTATAGAGATACAGATGATATTCGTCTTAAAATGAATGAAGCAGGTTCTGCAAATGAGCCCTTTTTATTTGGTATCAATTATGAAATGTCGGAAGGTTTTTTTATTGAAAATCCTTTGCTACAAAACGATTTATTGTTTCAGCTAAAAGGGATCGGTAATAAAAAAACGGATGAGGTTAGTAATGTATCTGCCGACCTTACGTATACGCCTATTTCCGAAAGTGAATATCAACATAAATTTGATATTGTGCATAAAGGGTTGAGGCGAGGCGATTCGTTCTTAACTAACCTGACTGTTAAGACACCCATTGCAACTAATATTTCGCTGCAAGATATCTTCGACCGAAGTAAGGCTCCTTATCAGTTGTATATGCCCGATCGTTTTGTCTGCTTTTCGCCCGAACGCTTTGTGAGGATAGCAGACGGGCGCATATCATCCAATCCGATGAAAGGTACTATTGATGCAGGTATTGAGAATGCCGAACAGATTATTCTCAATGATTTTAAGGAAACGGCCGAACATAATACTATAGTTGATCTTATTCGTAACGATTTGAGTATAGTCGCCGATCATGTTCGTGTAGAGAGATTCAGATATATAGATCGGATAAGGAGCAGGAATAAGGAGATTCTGCAAGTAAGTTCCGAAATCATGGGAGATCTGCCTGCTGATTATCATTCGCATCTGGGAGATATCCTGTTTAAATTGTTGCCTGCCGGATCTATTTCGGGTGCTCCCAAAACTGCAACTGTCGATTTAATACGATCGGCAGAAGGAGAGGATAGGGGGTACTATACAGGTATTTTCGGATATTATGATGGTACGGCTTTAGACTCTGCCGTACTGATCCGTTTTATAGAGCAAACCGATAGGCAGATGTACTTTAGAAGCGGCGGAGGAATTACCGCTTATAGTAAATGCAGCGATGAATATCAGGAAGTTTTGAATAAAATATATTTCCCGTTTATATGAATAAACCTTTATTATTTGTAGAGTCCATAAAAGTAAAGGATGGTGTTTTTTACAATCTGCCTTTGCATATAGCCCGGTTAAATAGAACTGCAATGCATTTTTTCGGTTCGGCTCCTGTATTGAAATTGTTGGAAGATATGATTCCCGAGGCTTTGAAGGTGGGATTGGTGAAATGTCGGGTTACATACGGTTCGCAAATCGTTTCTATAGAATTTGAGCCGTATGTGTTCCGCAGAATATCGAGTTTGACTCTTGTTGAGGGTAATGCGATTGACTATACTTACAAATCGGCGGACAGAAGTGCTCTAAATACACTCTTTTCGCGAAAAGCAACCGGTGATGATATTCTTATTGTCAAAAACGGATTGATTGCCGATACCTCTTTTGCGAATGTTGTTTTCAGGAATAGTAAAGGTTTTTTCACTCCCAAAAGTTATTTGTTGGGAGGAACCAAGCGTCAATATCTTCTAGGGAAGGGAATTATCAGAGAAACAGATATTAGCGTGGATGATTTATCGTCTTTCTCGAAAATTTATCTGATAAATGCCATGATTGATCTCGAAGATGAAATCTGCATAATGATATCTGACCTGAAAACATTATAGGTTTAAAGATTGTTAATAAACAAAAAGATGTATTTTTGCATCTTAACAACTAAGGTCTCGGATCTGTTTATTGCTTTGGCTAGTCGTAACAACCAAAGGTAGTTATAGTGACAAACCATTGCATTGAATATTTACATTACTAACAAATGGCTAACTAAGCAGGCTTACTTATTATGCAAGTAGGCTCTTGCAGCTTTTTTACATAAACTAAAACCCGGAGTATGAACAAATCATTAATCTATAATATAATCGGAATCGGTATTCTGTTTTTATTTATGCAATCGTGCGTAGATAAAGAATATGATTCGGATAAGCTGAATACAAATATTGAGTTGAATGTTCCGCCGGTTCCGCTCGGAGGTTTTGATACTATTTATGTGAATTTTCTTCCGTCAATTCCTCCGGAAATTGTAATAGGAGCAAGAGTTGCATTAAGTGATACTATACGTGGTTTATTTGATCAGAATACTATCGACAGGTTCTTCTTCGAAGGGTCGAGTGGCGTTGTGATTTCGGCTAAGCTGGATGCAATGGTGATGCCGCAAGAGTCGGGATTGGAAATAGAGGTATTGCTTGATATAATTGATGCAGACAAAACCAAAAATGAGTTTGTAAAGATTCCTTCTCAAAGAATAGTATCCGCTAAGAATCAGAATTTCGAAGTGAGAATAGGACCCGAGTATATGAAGTATATGAAGAATGCACGGGATTTACATTTTATATTCGGAATAAGGGTTGCGGCAATTAATTTTACACGACAGGATTATATTTATCTGAGGAGGGTAATCCTTTTTGCGGGAGGTATACAACTTGAACTTTAATGAAAAATCCAAGGAACAAAATGAAATTACGATCTCTTTTTAGCGTTTCGGTTGCAATTATAATAGGTTGCATCTTGTCTCCGGATGGTTTTGCACAATCGACCCGCTCTTCCTATTTTATGAAAACGTCTTATACACGTACCGCTCTTAACGCTGCTTTGAGACCCGAGCACGGGTATATTGGTGTGCCTTTTTTATCTAATATCTATTTGGATGCACGAACCAATACGTTTAATATGGAAAATCTGACTTTTCCGCTGAATGGCGAACGTGTAACATTTATGCATGCCCAGATATCTGAGAGCCAGGCATTATCAAATATTTCGACCGATAATTATATAACAACAAATCTGGCTTTTAGTATTTTCTCCGCAGGGTTTTTTAGAGGCGATTCGTATTGGAATTTCGATTTTGGTATAAGAGCCAACGCCGATTCGAATGTGCCTAAATCGGTATTCGAATTATTGAAAGTCGGGTTTAAAGAAAATGAAACAGTTACGCACGATCTTTCGAATATAAGCCTTGCCGGTAGTGTTTTTGGGGAAATTGGTGTGACCAACTCCCGTACATTCTTAAATAATAGCCTGACATTAGGTGCTCGGGGAAAGCTTCTTTTGGGGATATCGTATCTCGATCTGGATGCAAAGAGCTTGAATATCACGGCTGGAAGTGAATTCTGGCGGGCAAAATCGCAGGTTATATTAAGGGGGGCGGCACCCGGTATAAAAGGGCGGTATGAGGAAAATGAATATAACCCTGACAAACAGGATTTTGATGGTTTTGATTTCGGAGATTTCAATATTCCCGGGTTTGGTTTGGGGCTTGATATAGGTGCCGTTTATGATTTTAAAGATGTATCCGTTGATTTTCTTCGAAAGCTGAAAGTATCTTATGCTTTAAATGATTTAGGATTTATTTCGTGGTCGAAAAGTAATTTTGTACAACTCAGCTCACCCGAAACCGAGGTCATTGTTTCGCCTAATGATTATACTACCCACAACGATGGGACTACATCCATAATCGACATATTTGATCACGCTCTGGATGATCTCCGTCAGGCGGTTAACCTGCATGAAGATCCTGTTACCAGCGGTTATACGGCTACTTTAAGGGCAAATATGAATGTGGGTTTGGAATATGAAGTGTGGGATGATAAAATGACTGCAGGCTTTCTGTATTCCACCCGCTTCGGAAAGTATTTCACCTCCAATGAGTTCACCTTATCAGCCAATTATATGCCGAAACCATGGCTTGCAACCACCTTCAGCTATTCGTTTGCTTACAGTGCTTTCAAAACATTTGGCTTAGCAGTTCATGTGGCTCCAACGAGAGGCATAAATTTCTTTTTGGCAAGTGATTATAGTATTGTTCGTATATCGCCTCAATGGCTGCCTACATCGAGTCATGCCATAAATTTACAGATGGGTGTATCGATACCTTTTGGTGGAAGACAATAATCTTTTGGGGTTTTATTTCTTTTTTACGGACCAGCCAAAACGACCTATCTTTTCGGCCAAAGCATAGTAAAAACCATGAGAGTAAGCCATTATTCCGGCTTTGTCTAATTGGAATCTACCTGTTTCCGGGTCGATGTATCTTTCGTCGGCTTTTACATTTACTACTTCCGCAATAAACATATGGTGAGAGCCTAGTGGTAGAATTTCTTTTACCCTGCATTCGACCGATAGTGGAGATTCTTCGATGATGGGTGCTTTTACTACGGACGCTTTTCCGGCTGTGAGTTTCATTTCCTCGAATTTATTTACATTCTTTCCCGACTTTACACCGCACCAGTCAGTAGCATATGCCAATTGTTCGGTTGTGATATTTATCACAAACTCCATATTTCGTTTTATAATGTCATACGAATGTCTTTCGGGGCGTACCGATATGTAACACATGGCAGGATTGGTACATATTGTTCCTGTCCAGCTTATGGTTATAATGTTATATTCTTCGGGTGTGTTGCCACAGCTCACCATCACAGCAGGAAGAGGGTATACCATTGTTCCCGGTTTCCAATCTTGTTTTGTCATTAGAGAAAGTTTTCTTGAAAATTCGGATGTAAAGATACGGTTTTCGTTTTATACTTTAGATGCGATGTATGACATACCTATAGCAACAGACAAAAGAAAAGCGGCAATACTGTGTTCGATATATTAAGTAAACTTCGATTCAAAGGTGTGGCATTATTTTATTATCGCTTTATCATAACAAACAGGCTCTTAATTCAATAAAAAAGGGAAATGTCTGAAAGACATTTCCCTTTTTTTGCTTAAAGTGATATTTTATTTCTTGCTTGTTCTTACATTGATATGCGGATTCACTGGGATAAAACAAGATGTGAAGTCTACTGTCATCGTATTACTGGTTATACTTCCGCAAGCATCGGTCACTATTACACGGTAGTAATATGTTTTTGCTGTAACTTGACTGGCAGGTGTATAAAGTACAGTGTTAGGAGCACCGGGTATATTTGACCAACCCGATATGCCATCGGGACTCGATTGCCACTGATAAGTATATATGCCGCTACCTCCTGTAACAGCACAACTTAGTGCTTTGGGTGTTGTCCGTACACATATTTTCTGATTAGCTGTAATTACTCCGGCTGTCAGAGGTTCATAAACTTTAATCTCAACCTGATCTAGTACCGGATCGCCGCAAAATTCGGGCTTCACCGAAACTTTGTACACTCCTGACATATTCGCCTGAGCATTGGTGATTATAGGGTTCTGCTTATCAGAACTCCAATTATTAGGACCTGTCCATTTATACTCTGTAGTGCCCAGTGTGATACATTTTAGTTCTATGGTTGCACCTGCACAAACTTCTTTACTGGTTGCATAAACGATGCGTGGGGTACGTAAATCAGATATAGTGACTTTCTGAGGAAAACCGCCGGAGCAATTGTCTCTGAAACGTATCGTATAAGTCTCATTACCTTTTCCATATTTAAAAGATACCTGCTCCCCATTGACCGATTTGGCTTCCGGAAGGTTTATTTTAACCGTATTATCCTCGTTCCATAACTCAAAGTAATAAGGCGTTACGCCGTTTGTTGCTTTTAAAAGGATAATAGAGGTAGGATTATCTACACATTCATAACCACCTGTACCTGTTACGTCTAATGTTATCCTTGGTTTAGTATAAATAATTGTCACTTTATTGATAACACAAGCATCGGCAGTACTGCCAACCATAATTCCCAACTCATAGGTTCCGTCTGTACCAAGAGTAACAGATTCACCGGGTTTAATTACTGTTTTGTCATAACCGCTTGTAGGGCCACTAACCAATCGATAGAAAGTAGTACTTGGCTGATCAACTCCCCTTAGGGTTATATTACCGAACGGGCTAACCTTCATTCCGTCACAAGTGTTTTCGTATTTGTAATCCAATTTTTTACCACTGTATACACCGTTAAGAGTTACGGTAGTTGTTTTTGGATCGGTATTACCACAGCCGTTAACAGCATTCAGAATGTAAGTTCCGGCAGGCAACTTTGTTACAGGCATATAATAAGAAGTTGAGGCACTTGTAGTTTTCACTGTCTGTGTCGTATATCCGGCAGGCCCCGTTATCGTGAATGTTGTACCTATAGGAAAAACGCCTGATGTAGGTGAGACTACTAATTGTCCTTGGTCTTCGGTACAATAATTACTAGAGGTATAATAAAGTGTCAAATTATAAGCACTAGGTAGAGTTGTGGTTCTGGCGGGTATTGCATAAGTATAAGTAGGTGATGTGGTTGAATTCGGATATACACCCTCAAAAAAGTATTTTTTACCATAATCTAAATAAAAACTACCACTGGTATTACTTGAAGTGAGTGTATAAGTGTGTACAATAGCTCCGCCTTCGTCCTTAATAGTCACATTGGCAGGATAACAGGGGTTACTAGTTGTAGAGTAAGTCAGGCGATATTGGGTACTGCAATAGTCCTCTGTATAACTAAGAGAAAAAGTTGATCTGGTACTAGATACATTTGTTGATGCTTTCACTCCATTTTTATCAGTAAAAGTTATATAATAATAGCCACTATTGTAATCTGCGGCAAATTTTACCGAAGCAGGATATGCTAAATTAGAGCCGGTAGTTACCACCTCCCCGACTGCCGATCCTTTATTTACAGAAACAGAAAGAGGATAACACAATAATCCGTAATAATTTGCTCCTTGAGGTTGAACGGTATATGATATGTTTTCGCAAGTTCGGGTAACACTGGAAGTTAATAACGGTTGATACATATAAGTGTCCAGTTTGGTATAATTGGTTTCGCACCCTTTTATTCTCGTGTATATAGATATACCTTTTGGTGAAAAAAAGTCGGAATAAGTATATGGGGATATATTTAATAACAGATTGCCCGATATCAGATTAGCTGCATTCCATGTTTTCCAAGCAGTAGGCATACCGCCACCGGTTGGAGCCGCACCTACTTCGTACATGCCATCCTGATAGTAACGGTAATAGTCGGGATTTGCTGTGGAGCTCACTGACGATGCGTACCAATTAACCGAATGGCAGGAGGCATCGGTAGTTACAGGAGTGAATCCCGTATAAGATGTGTTGGCAAATGTAGGGAACCCTATTACATCTTCTAAAGTAAAGTTACATGCAGCAGTGTAACAGCCGTCATATACTGTCACCACATATTTACCTGCCGGATAATTCTGATCGGGGAGTGTATACAAATTTGTACTCCTGTTGGGAACCACAGTGCCCTTAGTTACCCCTTCGGGTGCCTCTACAACATTAAAAGTGTAGTTTCCACTACCGTTCAGAACCTCCAGTGCGATAATACCTGTTTTACATCCCGGGTAAGATTTGCGTGAGGATGAAGCAATAAAAGATGCTACAGGAACTTTATAGGTGCCTCCTACGGTGATATTGGCAGCTGTTTTTACTACACTGTATTCTGTGTTTTTAAGACAAAAGGCTCTGACTGTCACCGAGTAAGTGCCTGCCGGAATATTCCTGAGCACATTGCTCTCTTGTGGGTTGATGGTAAAACCACTTGCAGAAGTCAGCCCATATTGTGCGTGGCTGATATTACTTAAATCACCCCCCATAGTTACGGTTATCGTCCCGTTAGCCTGACAGGTGGAAGCGGTAGATTGGGTGCTTACTGTGAAATTCAGGTCGCAATCCTGAGCAGTTATATTTCCAACTGAAAATATAAATAAGCACAGATATATAATTTTGTAATATAGTTGTTTCATAGTTATTTTTCTTTGGTAAGGATAATTGCTAATTTATTTTCGAGCGGAAACTCATATGTGGGATTGCCATATAAATATTCGGAAGTAAAAGTTAGTGTATTGTTATCGAATGACGATGTGTATGGAAATAATTCTTTGGGATTATTACTCTTTGCGTGCTCTTCTCCTTCTTTTGCAGGAATTAATATTACTTCGTTTCTTACTACATATTCCCGATGGTCGGGTAAGATGCAGAATGACAGTACTCCATTGTATATAATTGCTTTCAGAACTATGTTTTGTAAAAATATATCCGTACTGTCGATTAAGGTAACATCTTCGATAATGCGGGTATTAATCTCCGCCTTGGAGTTGTAATTATAGGTAGTTAGTGTTGCTTTTTGGAAGAGGTATACTCCGTCATTTTTATTTTGCTGACCTTCCTGTGAATATGCATATATAGCACATAACGCTAATATGATTGTATATAATATTTTCATAATTTAATAATTGGTTAATTTTGATAATATTTATCTTTTTATCTTAAATAAGATATTCATAAAGGTTTTATCTGTAGTAGCAGGTGAGGCTGGCACTTTATATGTTAATACCCCGGTGTTACTAATTGTGATATCTTTATATACAATATCGTCGTAATAGGTAATAAGATATTCAATTTCATTACTCATTAATACAGGAAGCGAGGTTGCACTTGGGCTTTTAGCTGAAGTTTCTGAAGTCGGGATTCCAAATTGTCCGGCATATTTTGTATATAAATCTATTGTAAATATTTGTGTGCTTGTGTTGTAGGAGGGGTCGGAAGTGTTGGTTGAAAGTGCAATTGCCGGCATGTAGAAATACCTCAAACCTTGATCAGAACCAACAGTTTGCCAGAGAGTTCCGTCAAAATAATAATACCCGGGTGCGGTGACATTTCTTGTCTTAGCAGAGGCAGCAGAGGTTGCATCTGTTACGTACACCAAGGCTCCTGTTTGAGCGGCTAAGTATCTGGCATCTTTCGAGACTAATTGACTGAGGGTTAGTCGTGGAGCTGAAATTCCGTCAGCCGTACTGCCGTCTGTAGTTGTTGCTTGTACGTCCAAACTGCTTTTAGGAGTGTCCGTGTTGACACCTATCTGTGCCTGTAAAAGTCCTATACTAGAGAAGCCTAGTATAGATAATAAAATCCTTTTCATTGTTGTCGTTTTAAATGTCCAAAATCCTAAGTTCCAAAAATACATAATTATTTTTAAAATATTAGTAAATGTAAATGATAAAATATATGTAGGAAATGTTATTATTTGTCTAAAGGAGAAACAGATAGTCTTTTTTAGACTGCTCAAGCCTTATGGTTTCTCATTACTGTTTACTAAATGCCATTAGTTAAAGGATAGGTTTTTTTTTATTGTAAAGCTTGTTTTTAGGTTATGATAGGGTAGGTATTACTATTTAATGGTTTTGTTTAAGGCTATTTATATGGATTTTAACTGATAAGGAAAGATAAAGGAAGGAAAAACTGAAAAATGAGATAGGAAACAATAAAGATAAATAGAATAAAGCGGCTGAATTTATAAATAAACAAATATACTATTCTCAAAAAGAAATTATCTCTATAATTCTTCATCTTTTAGGGCGATGGTTAGTACTGTATGCAAACTTTTATTATATTTGCCCTTGTAAAATAACTCTTTACGTAGAAAATGGTATTTCAATTAACAAATATATCCATGAGTAATACTCTAAATTTTAACGATTTAGGTTTGGATATGTGTGTCGAAATATTAGAGAGAGAGAGAGAGAGAGAGAGAGAGAGAGAGAGAGAGAGAGAGAGAGAGAGTAACTAGCAGCTACGCTGGTAATAAAAATATTTTAGGCGGCTTTGTTCGTCTTTTTTTATTCTTGTGTGTTTTTGACACTTATGTGTGTCTCCGAAAATATTTCCCCAATAAATATAATTTTAGTTTTGTCGATAAGATTTATCGTATAGCAGATTTGTTTTTTTTGTTGTCGTTCAAATTCGTACGATTCGTAAACTTATCTATGGCAAAACTATGTCCGGCAGTAGCGTGTAGCGATTACACGCTGCTGCTTTTTTTGATTCAGAATAAAATAACTAACTCTATAAATAATTGAAAATAATGAAGAAACGCTTAATATTCATTCTTAGCTTATTTGCTATTGGTTGGTGTCATGCGCAAGTCGGAATAAATACCTTGAATCCGCAGGGAGTATTTCATGTTGATCCGCAGAAAAACACCAATGGATCTGTAAATATTTCAGACGATGTACTAGTAACTTCTGCCGGAAGGGTAGGATTAGGAAATATTACTCCAAGTGCGAAACTTGATGTTTTACAGACCGATGCCAGTCGATCGATGTTCAGGCTTAGAGATGGGAATGAAGCCGGAGCAGCTGTATTGGTATCTGACGTAAATGGTGTGGGAACCTGGACTAGTTACACTGCTTCGGTTAAGGCAACCTTAGGAGCAGGTGTCAGTGTTTATATTCCCAATGTTGTATTATCTAATCCAAATCCGGTTACCAAAACCATGCCTACAGGTGATTATATTGATTTACCTCCCGGTAAGTGGTTTGTAAGTGTGGTTATGCAGGTTCCTTTGGCTGATGCTAGTGTTGCCAGAAATAGAGCTGCATATTGGATGCGTTCAACATTTCACTCGAGTAATGCACCTTTAGGAACAATTCTAAATTTCGATCCCGATATCGTACTGGCAAGTCAGATATCAGGACAAGGATGGTATAATATCCCCAGTATTATTTCGGGATATACGATAATCCGTAATTCGACACTTGCTTCTAAGAGATATTATTATCGAGTAGGCATGGTAACCTGGTATGTATCTATGCCCTATACAATTCGATTTGGAGGTACTAGTGCAGGCGAAAATAATATTGTAGCTTTTAGATTAAGTGAATAATTAAACAGACTATAAAATGAAATATATTAAAACAGCAATATGTGTAGGCTTGATGGCATTTTTGTATTTAAATATCCTCTATGCTCAGGGCGTAGGAGTAAATACAATTAATTCCCAAAAGATATTTCACATCGATGGTGCAGGAGATAATGCCGCGAGTGGTGCACCAACAGCAGCACAACTGAGCAATGATGTAATAATTGATCAAAATGGAAATATGGGTATAGGAGTAATGCCCGGTCTGTATAAATTAGACATCTTAACGCCTACACTTAAACAGGGTATCAGGCTGAGAAACGGAAGCGAGCAGCAAAATAGAGTGTTAACTTCAGATTTTCAGGGAAACGGATCTTGGCAATTTCCCGGAACAGTACCTATTGTACTAGGAAAATTAACGGGGACAGGTATTTCTATACCTCTGAATAAGACTAGCAGTACAGATTTTCTTAGTACCTCTTCATATATTGATCTGCCTCCCGGGACATGGTATGTGCATATTACTATGACCTTACAGGTGAATGGAGTTGGCAACGGAGAGCATTCTTGGTTGAGATCTACATTCCAACCCTCAGCAGATATACAAGGCAGTCAATACATTTCGGGGCAGGTTATAGGCGGGCATTTATCTAAAATGACCGGATATATTGTTATAAAAAATAGTACTACTGCTGTAAAACGGTATACCTACTATGCTGGATATGTCTATTATCCGGGAACTGATGGTGCAAGTTTATCCGTAACAAATTTTGGAGGAGCCAATCCCGGCTTTCCAGATAATTTGATATTTGCTTTACAAATGTCGGGTACTTAAATATAGACGGCTTCTAAATATAAAATCGAAAAACATGAAATATATATATTTATTATTGCTATTAATTGGGATTACTCCCATATATGCACAAATAGGAGTAAATACGGAAACTCCCACAGGAGTGTTTCATATTGATGGAAAAGGTAATACACAATTATCTCCAACAGCCATTAATTTTATAGATGATGTTATCATTGCCAGTAATGGAGATGTGGGTATGGGTACATTAACTCCTACAGCTAAAATTGATATTGTAACAGGAGGTGTTGCAGGTAATCCGGTTCTTGGATTTAAGTTGAGGGATGGCAGTCAAAATCAAGGATGGATGCTCACCTCTGATGGCAATGGATATGCTACTTGGGCTAATCCTTCGCCATCGGGGGCTATTAATGGTGTATTACCTGCCGGTGCCGGTGTGAATATTAATTTGGCTGCGGTTACCAATGTGTATGTTTATACAGGTGCTTACATTAATATTCCGCCCGGAAGATGGCTTGTAAGTTCTATTTTTTTACTGCCTCAAACTTCAGGAGGAAGTGTTCCTCTTACTTATAGATTAAGAATATCATTTGCAGATGCAGCAACCTTGCCTTCGTTGACAATTAGTCCCGATGTTCAGTCATATACTCCGATAATGGGTGTTGGCTGGTATGAAGTATTCGCTACAGTGGAGGGGTCATCCATTATATATAATAAGACAGCTGCCACCAGACGCTATTATGTGATTGCAGGCAATACACAACAGAGCATTCCTTTTACTATTGGTAATTTTGCAGGTTGGGGCGAAGATGCGGTTGTTGCTTTTCAGTTACAAGATTAAAATATCTTATCTTCTCAAATAGAAATAAAATCCCCCTTAGAAAATTTATCTAAGGGGGATTTTGTGTATTATACTCCGAATGGAGTTATAAGAAAGTTTGCGACCTTTACTCGATAGTCAGGATAGTAACACCTTCGAGAACTGAGTCTCCAGGGTTTACACTGATAGAGGTAACTTTACCTGCTTGAGGTGCAGCAATGGTATTTTCCATCTTCATAGCTTCAAGTACGGCAACTGTTTGACCTTTTTTTACCTCGTCACCTACATTAACGTTGATTGCAACGACAATACCGGGTAGTGGAGATTTTACAGCTCCAGCACCGCCTTTGGCAGGTGCACTTGTTGGTGCCGATACAGTAGCTGTTCTTTGAGGAGCAGGTGCAGCAGTTGTTTTAGCTACCGGACGAGATACTAGTGTAACTTCCTCCTCATTACTTACTAATTCTACCTCGTAATTGCTTCCGTTTACTGCAACTTGGGCAATAGAGTTTTCTAATTTATTTACGGCAACTATATAGTCTTGACCGTTAATTCTATATATGAATTGTTTCATGATAAATTTCTCTAATTTTTATTTTCTTATTGGCATTTGAAGCATACTGGCGCTTCTGTCAACCCAAGGAAGATGATCTTGAGATTCATGCTTAATGGTCAGAACATTACTCTCTACATCATGCTGATGTTGAAAATCATATATAGCCATAGCTATAACAGCTAATACATCTGTGGGTATATTTTTATCACTCATAATTTCTATGTATTACAGTTGAAAATTATAGAGGTAAATTATCGTGCTTTTTAGCTGGATTTACCTGATGTTTAGTTCTCAATTGCTCCAATGCACGGATTACACGGAAACGTGTATTACGGGGCTCGATTACATCGTCGATATAACCGTAACGAGCAGCATTGTAAGGATTACAGAACAATTTGTTATACTCATCTTTTTTCGCTGCATAAGCTTCCGCTTGTTTTACAGGATCCGGATCAGCCTTAATTTCTTTTGCATACAATACTTCCACAGCACCATCAGCACCCATAACTGCAATTTCTGCACTTGGCCATGCGTAGTTGATATCGCCACGAAGTTGTTTACAACTCATTACGATATGAGAACCTCCGTAAGATTTACGTAGGGTAACTGTTACTTTAGGTACAGTAGCTTCGCCGTAAGCATAAAGAAGTTTAGCACCGTGTACAATTACACCGCCATATTCTTGTGCAGTTCCGGGAAGGAATCCGGGTACGTCAACTAAAGTTACGATAGGAATATTGAAAGCATCGCAGAAACGCACAAAACGTGCTGCTTTACGAGATGCATTGATATCAAGCACACCGGCCATGTATTTAGGCTGGTTGGCTACGATACCCACCGATTGTCCGTTGAAACGAGCAAAACCGATAATTATATTTTTAGCATATGCTGCATGTACTTCAAGGAACTCTCCACTATCGATCAATGAACCGATTACTTCATACATATCGTATGCTTTGTTCGGATTGTCAGGGATAATGTCGTTCAATAAGTCATCCATTCTTGAGATTGGATCAGTACATTCCTTGCGAGGAGTTTCTTCTCTGTTATTAGAAGGAAGGAAACTCATCAGGTGACGGATCAATGATAGACCATCATCTTCGTTTTCTACTGAGAAGTGAGCAACACCCGATTTTGTTGTGTGTACGCTTGCACCACCTAGTTCTTCTTGAGTAACGTCTTCACCGGTAACAGTTTTTACCACTTTAGGTCCTGTAAGGAACATATAAGAAGTACCTTCTGTCATGATATTGAAATCGGTAAGAGCTGGAGAATATACAGCACCTCCGGCACATGGTCCGAAAATTCCTGATATTTGAGGAATTACCCCGGATGATAGGATATTGCGTTGGAAAATCTCAGCATAACCTGCTAATGCGTTGATACCTTCCTGAATACGAGCACCACCCGAATCGTTGATACCAATACAAGGCGCACCCACTTTCATTGCCATATCCATTACTTTACAGATTTTCATTGCCAATGTTTCAGACAACGAACCTGCTATTACAGTAAAGTCTTGTGCAAAGATGTAAACCAGACGTCCGTCAATTGTTCCACATCCGGTTACTACACCGTCACCAAGGAATTTTGTTTTCTCCATTCCAAAGTTTGTACAACGGTGTTCTACAAACATATCAAACTCTTCGAAACTTCCTTCGTCAAGTACAATAGCGATACGCTCGCGAGCAGTGTATTTTCCTTTTGCGTGTTGAGCTTCGATTCTTTTTTCACCACCACCTAGGCGTGCTTTTTCTCGAAGTGCAATAAGCTCTTTTACTTTTTCAAGTTGGCTCATGTTTTTATATTTTGATTCTTAAATTTAATACTGATTTTTGTCAGGTCTAAGACCTTTTCTTGTGCATTGTCAAGCATAACAGCATAAGCTGTTTAAGCTTAAAATAGTACATTGTTTTTTGTATTATCTTATATCGGATAACGCAAAAAAGACCTTACATCGTAAAGCCTCTTTCTAATGTATATCTTATTTGCTTGGGTGTTCGCAGAACTCCGTTAATACACTACAAGTTGATTTTGGGTGAAGGAATGCAATGTTAAGACCTTCTGCACCTGCACGAGGAGCTTTGTCTATCAATTGTACACCTTTACTTTCTGCTTCAGCCAATGATGCAGCTACGCTGTCTACTGAAAATGCAATGTGGTGGATACCTTCTCCTTTTTTCTCGATGAATTTTGCGATAGTACTGTCTGGGCTTGTAGGCTCAAGTAGTTCTATTTTAGTCTGACCGACTTTGAAGAAAGCAGTTTTTACTTTTTGATCTTCTACAACTTCTATGTTGTAGCATTTTAAGCCTAAAACGCCTTCGTAGTAAGGAAGACTGTCTTCGATACTTTTTACAGCAATACCAAGATGTTCGATGTGCGAAATATTCATGATTTCTTATAAAAAAGTTAGTAATTTTAGATTGTTTACAAAATTAGTAATATTAATTAGAACGAGAAGAAATTTTTAAGATAAAAAAAGAATCTGTCTATAGGATATTGGTTTTATTGATGTGTAATGGTAGTAAAAAAAAAGAAGCTGATAATTAATTACTATTATCAGCTTTTTGGGTTTTAGATATTGTTTTATCGGAAACTAATGAAGAGTTATTTAGTTTCAGTTTTTGTTTCTTTGTTTTCGGTGTTACGCTCTCTGCGTTCCGATTTATTCTTGTTGCCTTTAGAGTTGCGTCCTCCTCTACGTTCGGATATGCTATCATTGCCTTGAGTGGTACGTTCCGATCTGCTCTCACCGTTTTTTCGACTGCGTTCTCTCCCTTCCGATTTGCCTTCTGTGCTTTCAGAACTTCTTTCTTTCTTGTCTTTCTTTCCTTTTTTGCGGTCTTTCCTTGTCTCTTTATCCTGAGCTGTCTTTTCTTTCTTTACTTCTTGTTTATTCACCTCTTGTGCCAATGCTGTATTAGCTGAAATAAAAAGAGCAGCTACCATAATACCTGAAATAATAAACTTTTTCATAATGCAATCTTGATTTGTAAAATACTTATGTGTTTTATAATAAGTATTAAACAAGTTTCTTGAGAAATAGTTCTTCTAAGATTTTCTTTATCAGTATCTTTCTTGAAACTGGTGCTTTTAGTGTATATATGGTTGAAGTACTAAAGAGACGAATGTGTTATGGTTATTGGATATAATTGCATTTTATATTCTTGTATTAGATTGGTTCCCTGAAATGTTAAAGTAACTTTTCAGGTTTTTATTTATTTATCAGTCAATTTGAAATCAATGTAAACACTTTCTCTTGAGCGTACGGGTTGCCCTTCATAAGTACCGGGATTCCATCTTCCGCTAGTCAGTTCTATAATTCTAATAGCCTCCTCTTTAAAACCTGCGTCGGGATACTCTTGCTCGTAGCATTTATAGTCGGATAAAGTTCCGTTTTTTGCCACAATAAAATGTATAGCTATTTTTGTTTCCAGTTTTTTTTGCAATGCTTTTGGGGGGTATTGAAGATTTTCCCTGATAAACTTGTGTAATTCTGTATAGCCGTCTATATATTCAGCCTTATCTCTGTTGAATAAGGTAAAGACTAAGCTATCTTTATCTTCTTGGGTAACTTCTTTTTGTTGCATTACGGGTATCTGTCCAAAAGAATAAAAACAGATTAGTGAAAAAGTAAATAGACAAAGTAGTCTCATCTTAATTAATTTTATTATTGTTGCATTTGATTTTATAATGGCTGCTTCCGAAGTATTTAATGCTTTAGATATTTTTCTTCTGAACATCCCGAATTGGTTTATTTTTCAGAATCTACTTAATCACAAAAATAGGAGAAATAATCCATTTTATCTATTTCTATATTTTAATAGATAAAAGCATCGTATAATCTGTAGTCTTATTTTCTTTAATAGGTACTATATCAAAAAAAACAGGTGCTTATGTATGCAAAAAAAGGTTGTCATCCCGACAACCAATCTTCATTGTTAACCTTAAAATCTAATACCATGAAAAACACAGTTCAAAGATATCCTGTTTTAGATTTGAAACCAATTTTTTTAATTTTAAATGGCTGTTTTTAACAGAAATATAATGTTGAGACTTGTTAATAGGGTAATTTTAGATTTTATTTAAATTTAGGAGTGGTACTAGCCCATCCACACAGTCTTTTAACTATTTATTTTGTAATTACGACCACATTAATAAACGCTGCCGGTCCGTATACAGTACTCAGTACATCATAATTTATGATTCCTGTTGTAGAAATGCTGTTGATTTTGATAATATCGGTATCATAATACGTTACCACATAATCCAGTTGGTTTGCTGTATACCGGGCTGAGGGTATTTGCTGCAATATGGAGTTGCTTGTTTTATAGAGTGTATTTCCCGACAGGTTAAACTGTTTGCTGAATGCACCTGTATAAAGGTCGAAAGTTTTGCCTGCACCCACCGATGTTGTAGGAAGTATAAACGGAGGTAAATAGAAATATGACCCGGCGCGGTCTATGTTCTGCCATATACTCCCGTCAAAAAAATAATATCCGGTTGTAGTGACTTTAGCTGTTTTGGTTGTAACCACTCCGTCGATAGTCGTTATATATACTATCGCATCGGTCTGATTTGTTCCATACTGAGCATCTTTAGCTATGAGTTGTGCCCGTGTGAGCAAAGGGGCTATAATGCCGTCGGTAATACCGCCGTCCAGCGGTTGTGCTGTAACATCCAGCGTAGATCTGGGGGCGGTAGTTATAATGCCTACTTGTGCTTGTGCCTGTAGTGTTATACAACACGCCCATATCAATGCGAGGCTAAGTGTTTTAAATATAATATGTTTCATTTCAGTATAAGTTAGAATGAGAGCTTGATACTTGTCAGTTGTTTATACTTCTGATATGTTTATTTACTTTTAGGGCACAACTATTCACTTTTACTGATGCCGTTTGAGTTAGCTCCACACCTGAGGAGGCATTGTATGCGGTAACGGTAATAGTGTATGTGCCGGGTTTTTTATATTTATAGGAATATATAGCTGTGCCTAGTGTGGGGCTGTTGATCGTTGTTGTTGAGTTGGGGGCACCATCCCCAAAATCGATAACTATTCGGGTGACTGCACTGAATCCCATACCGTTTTCGATAGTCAGAGGAAAATTGGTCGTATATTCCGAACAGCATTCTGCTTTTTCGGGCAAAGTAATCAGCATTTTAAACCACGGAGCTGCAAATGAAGGAAGACCCCAATATGAAGTAGCACCTGCTCCCAATACGTTAGTCAGTTTGTAGAGACTGGTTGTTGTAGGAGTATCAGGGTTGGGCAGAATAAATATATTAGAGGTGAAAAAAGCCGATATATACATTCTGTTGTCGGGTCCCAATTGTATTCCCGCAAATAAATCGGATTTACCGTCGGAAGTGCCCGTCGGGAGAAGAAAACGTCGTACATAGTTGACAGTATTCGGGTTGCTTGCTGCCCATAAGGCATCTGTATCGTAAATGTCTATACTTGTGTTTACACCGGTCTGGTTTGTAGACCCCGGAGCATATGTCAGGTATAAGTATTTACCGCTGGGCGAAAACTCTATTCCATATCCACGCCCGTTAGTTGGACCTGCCCCTGTACGTACTTTCAGATTACTGATAATTCCGGTAGTAGGGTTAAAATCCCCGTAGACGAAAGCCAGTGTATTGAAATTTATCCATACAAACCGTTTCCCGTCCTGTGTGAATTTTATATATCCGTCTGCTCCAACTACTGCGGTGGTAGTATGTGTAACAGATGCTACACTGTGGCGGGCTTTTTGGATTCCTGCCGCCTCTGTTATTTTCCATACATTGAAGGCGGTGGTAGTGGCGGTGGCTGCCCTTCCTACTGCAATAACCCAGAAATCGTTTTTGTTTGAGTGCCTTACTGCTGTTACGCTTTCGCCCAGTGTTCCCAATTGTCCCGTAAAGGCTTGGTTTTTGTTGTTGATGGGGCTAACTTCAACAGCACCGCGACCTGCGGTACCAAGACTCATGTTGACTATTGTATAAGACAGGTTGTTAGCATCGCGTGATCCCAAAGTTATAGCGACATATCGTGTGAGGCTACCGGGATAGGGGAGTATCACCCCCGACTGCGCAGAGGACGGATTGCCCGTCAAAGTACCTCCATCGAGCATTGGTCCCTTTGTTTTATCCCAGATAGTTATTCCATCCGAAAAAAACAATAAATTTCCATTGGCATCCGATAAGGAAAAACATCCCTCGTAAGTTGTCATCTTGGAGTCTGTCACTACGGTAGGTATGCCCGTTAATGTAGTGTTGGCAGCACCGAGCATACCGGTCGCTGTAAAACTGCGGGTTGTATTCCATGTGAGTCCTGCATTGTAGCCGAAGAACCAGTTGTTCTGTTCCTTCTGGGCGGTTACACTAAAAGTAACCGCTAAAAGCAACAGGGCTATGACTGTTTTTTTAGTAAGCATATTCTATTATTTTTTTATGACAAGAACAATATTAATAAACGATTTGTCGGTAGGATTCACATTTAGCACATTGTAGTTTAAAACTCCTGCTGCCGATATGCTATTGATGGTTATTACAGAAGCATCGTAGTAGGTGACTACAAAATCCAACTGATTGGCGGCATATACTTCGGGTATCTGCGTAAGCGAGGCATTGCTGCTTACCCAAGTGGTATTGCCTGCCTTTGTGAATTGCTTTTTATAGACCTGATTGTATAAATCGTATGTCACATTGTTTGCCACAGCTGTCATGGGCAGGTTGAAAGAGGGCAGATAAAGCGTTTCGGGCGTATAGTCGAAAGGCTGCCAGAGGCTACCGTCGAAGTAGTAATAACCGATAACAGTCACCTTGGAGGTTTTAGCGGTTGCTGTACCGTCGATAGCTGTTATATAAATAAATGCTCCCCGCTGGTTTATCCCGTACTGGACATCCTTGGTGATAAGCTGTGCCCTGCTGAGTGTCGGCGCCATAATTCCTTCGGCAGTGCCGGCAGCTGTACTGGATGCATTGACATGCAGAGTGGTTCTGGGAGTTTCGGTATTTATACCGACTTGTGCCTGTGCTGCACCGATAAAGCCTGTAAGGGCTAATAGTAGAATATTTTTTTTCATTGTCGTTAATTAAATTATGTTAGGTGTTTATTTTATTGGTAAGTTAGTAATCGAATCATAAGAAAGCAGCAGCCTGTAATCGCTACACGCCGCTGCCGGATATAACTGTCCCATAGATAAGCTATTTGTTCGTGCAGATTATGAACGACAACAACAAAACAAATCATTACACGATAGATATTATCGATACAGTTATAAAACATATATTTATTGGGATATTTTTTTAAGTACATAACTTTTGCGTATCTTATACGCAAAAATGAAAATAGACGGAATAATCCGCCCAAAATTAAAATATGATTTAATTCGCCTGAAACAGGGTTGTTTACTCTCTCTCTCTCTCTCTCTCTCTCTCTCTCTCTAACATTTCAACACGCATATCCAAATCTAAACTGTTAAAATTTAGATTGTTATTTGTTGATATGTTTGTTAACTGAACTGCCATGTTGTGATGTAAAGAGTTATTACATGAGCAAATGTATATATTATTTTTAAATAATGCTTCATTTTTCCGATACTTTAGTAATCAGGACTCAAAAGAGGTCGTGTTAATAGTTCAAATGTCTCTGGAATTTACCATTTAGAGAATGCGTCGAAAGAATTATAAGGATACTATCTTTTTTAGGAGTGCACTTGCATGGCAATTTTATTCTGCAGTTATGAAATTAATAGAATAGAAAAAAATAAAATAATAACTGACTTGTGTATCTAAAAAAAGGAAAGGTTGTCATCCCGACAACCAATCTTCATTGTTAACCTTAAAATCTAATACCATGAAAAAACACACTTCAAAGATATGCGATTTTGAGATTATATCCAATCCTTTTAATGTTAAATCAATATATTTAACAAAAATGTGATATTGTTACTTGTTTGTTGCGTGATTTTAATATTTACTAGGACTTTATGCGGGGATATTGTTTCTTTTTTGAAGGGAATGATGACATAACATACAATAGTGTTGGTCATTGTGTATCTAAAAAAGGAAAGGTTGTCATCCCGACAACCAATCTTCATTGTTAACCTTAAAATCTAATACCATGAAAAAACACAGTTCAAAGATATGTTATCCTGAGATTAAATCCAATCAATTTGATATTATATAGTATATATTAACAAAATTATGATATATCGGATTGTTTTTGTTCTAATTTTAGTATCTGATAAAGATTATGTACCTTTCCTATCTCAAAATTGACTTAATTTAAGAAAATGAGATCTTTCGATAAAAAAGTATTAGCTAAATATATATTTATTGCTATAGCAATAGCCATTGCTATTAGTTTTCTTATTATATCGAATCAAATGGCCGGTGACATGGCTAAAGACGAAAGACAAAAAATGGAGTTGTGGGCGGATGCCCTCCAGAGGGCAGCAGATAACAATGGGGTTGACGAATTGGATCTTACCTTGAAGATTCTGTCCAGCAATAAAACGATTCCTGCCATACTGTGTGATGAGGATAATAATGTTTTGATGCATGCTAATTTAGATATTCCTTCGGATGACAGTTTGAAGTATTTGGCCGATCAGGTGATTGATTTAAAAAAAGCGAATATTCCTATTGTTATTGAATCTCCTAATTTTAAGCAATATGTTTATTATGGCGATTCATCAACATTAAAACGTCTGCAATATTATCCTTTTATCCAGATTGGGGTGATGACGTTTTTTATTTGTGTTTCGTTTCTGGCATTATTGAGTACGAAGAATGCCGAGCAGAATAAATTGTGGGTTGGGTTATCCAAAGAAACGGCTCATCAGCTTGGGACTCCTATATCTTCTATGCTGGCTTGGGTGGAATATCTGAAAACCAAGACTTCTGATGTGTCAACATTGAATGAAATGGAGAAGGATGTCATGCGGTTGCAGGTGGTAGCCGATCGATTCTCTAAGATTGGGTCTACTCCCTCGCCTGAGACCCGGGAAGTGGGAGAGGAGATGATGCAATCGGTTGCTTATTTGGAGAAACGTATTTCTAAGAAGGTTAAATTTGAATTCGATATTCCGGGTGACCCTCTATATGCTAAGATTAGTACTTCGCTGTTTAGCTGGGTCATCGAGAATCTTACCAAAAATGCGGTGGATGCAATGGAGGGACAAGGGCGTATTGTTTTTAAACTGTCTCAAAAAAACGGGATGGTTTGTATTGATATAACAGACTCGGGAAAAGGATTGCCTAAGGCTATGTTTAAAAGTGTATTTTCGCCCGGTTTTACGACGAAAGAACGGGGATGGGGATTGGGCTTGTCTTTAGCGAAAAGAATCATAGAGGATTATCACAAAGGAAAAATTTATGTGAAGAGTTCGGAAATCGGCGTAGGTACTACGTTTAGAATAGAACTGAAGAGAGAGGTTATTTAGTAAGTTTATACTGATTTTATATAATCGAAAAGAGGAACACATTTTCATGTATTCCTCTTTTTATATTCTGGAATGTGTAATTCTTATTTTTTAGAAGCTGATGCATGTCTTGCATTCAACAACTCTATTACTTTGTTGGTAATGTTGTATTTTTCTTTTGCATAAAGCACATTGTCAAGTCCCGAGTTGCTAAAAATGATATGGTAATTAGCAGTCTTGTTGAATTCTTTGATGCACAGCCTAACCGAGTCAGCCAATTGGTTGTTTACTCTGATCTGCTCCATAGTCAACTCATTATCCAAACGGCCGGCCGTTTGCTCCAATTCTGCTCCAAGTTTTTGTATACGGGCGGCTTCTTGTTCGGCACGCTCTTGACTTAGAAATGCGTTATTTTGGTATTTACGTTGAAATTCTTGCTGTTCGCTCACCAACTGTTTTTGCTTTTGATTGATTGAAGCTCTTGATGTTTCCGTTTTTTTCATCAGTGCATCACTCGCTTCTTTTGCATATTGATAGTTTGTCAAAACACTGTCAATGTTGACATATGCAATCGGTAAAGTCGCTGTTGTGTCATTTTCGAATTTTAGAGAAGGTGCGTTCTCTGTAGTCGTTTTCGTTTTAAAGAACAGGATAAAAAGTATAATAATAGCAACTGCTAAAATACCATTTATCACAAAAGAAAGATTTTTCATATAAGTAACTTAATGTTGATGACTAAAATATATTGTTACAAGTATTTGTTTACTGATTATTTCGCAAAAATAGAACCAAATTTTAAATTTACCGCATTTATTCAATAATAAATAAGAATAAGGTTGAAAATACTATTATTGAGAATCCTATTTTGGATTTTCAGCACAAAGATAGCCGTAATAGTTGATATGGTATTCCTGCTAAGTATAAAAGATGTGAAAAAGTTTGTGTATACCTCTATATATCTTTACTTTTATACTATACAAATAAACAATAGTAGGTATATCCTTAATTGATATGCACTTTTAATTTTTCAACTTGATTTATTAAAGAATAATGCTGTGAGAGTAACTATATTAATAATCATTTTTCTTTCTGGTCTGATTTCTTGCTATTCGCAATATAATAGGGATGAGATTCGAAATCCTGAAAATAAGGAGGGGCGATTTATCATAGAAGAACTTGATCGTGCCGGATTTTTTAATATTACCGACTTAGTCGAATTAGATCGTGCAAAGTTGGAAATGATTCAATCTTATGATAAATTAAGATATTTTGGAGCAAGATTCTATGATAATTCATTGTTATCTGTTGATAATAGATTTTACAATATTGATACTGAAGATCTGTTTGAGCCGGGAGGTTTGATACAATATTTAAATCATGTAGAGAATACGTTTAGCAGACTAAATCTGATATTTGAATATGGCTGTGAGGTTGAATATGAAGAACTGCAAAAGAAAAATCCCGATTATTGGAAACATACTATAAAAATAAATGAGAAGGAGTATGTTGCATTTGAAGGTAAGATAGATGAAAAGTCATGGGGTATAGCTTTCATTAATTTTGCAAATATGCTTAATGATCAACTAAAATTGCAGGGAAGTAAAGAGCAAGTTTACTTAATCTATGAATGTAATGATGGACAAATTGTTTTTTTGACGGATGAAATGTATAATCTTGTAAAAAAATATTATCCGAATGATAGAGACAGACCTCGAAGTGTAGAGGAGTGGAAAGTATTTTACAAGATCAATTAAAGTGATATTATGAGGCTTGTTTAATTATATAGAGTAAAGTCTGTGATGATTTTTTTAATTAAATAGGCTTAAGCGATAAACAATATAAAGATTGGTATTGCTATAGACAATCTATTAATATAAAGGATAATATAAGGATTTTTAATAAATAGCATGTTATGACTATAAATGATTTGGAGCCACATCTTGTGTGGAAATATTTTTATGAATTGACACAAGTTCCCAGACCTTCGAAAAAAGAGGGAAAGGTAATAGCATATTTGCTGGACTTTGCCAAGAAGCATAATCTTGAAGTAAGAAAAGATGAAATTGGCAATGTACTTATCACAAAGCCGGCAACTAAGGGTAAAGAAAATCTACCGACAGTTATTCTTCAGGGGCACGTGGATATGGTGTGCGAAAAAAACAGTGGTACTGTACACGATTTTGATAACGATCCTATTGAAACATATGTAGATGGAGATTGGCTGAAAGCAAAAGGTACTACATTGGGTGCCGATAACGGTGTGGGTGTAGCTGCTGCGTTGGCTATATTGGCGTCGGACGATATAGGGCATGGTAAATTGGAATGTCTGTTTACAGTAGATGAGGAGACAGGACTAACGGGTGCTTATGCTTTGGGTAAAGATTTCCTGACAGGTGATATTCTTATCAATCTCGATACCGAAGAAGAAGGAGAACTTTATATCGGGTGTGCCGGAGGTAAGATAACTACTGCTACATTTAAGTATGAAGAGTTCGAAACCCCGATGAATCAGTTTTGGTTTAAGCTGGAGGTAAAAGGGCTGAACGGCGGTCACTCAGGTGCGGAGATACATAAAGGACTGGGTAATGCCAACAAAATACTGAACCGTTTCTTGTGGACGATCTCTCGCAAAATGGAAATACGTTTGGCTTCAATAGAAGGAGGTAATCTCCATAACGCTATTGCCCGTGAAGCATCGGCTGTAGTTGGTATTCCCGTAGGCGATAAAGACAGAGTAGTTACTCTGTTGAATGTATTTATTTCTGAAATAGAAGACGAATTGAAAGCGGTTGATCCGAATGTTCAGATTTTGATTGGAACAACGGATGAACCTCAATCTATAATAGACGAAAAAACAACTTGCGGATTGTTGAATGCTATTTGTGCATGCCCTCATGGTGTATTGGCTATGAGTCAGGATGTACCCGGTCTGGTTGAAGCTTCTACCAATTTGGCTTCGGTGAAGATGACAGAAGGTAATACTATTGTGATTTGTACAAGTCAGCGCAGTTCTACAGAATCTCTGAAAAACTATGCCGGTGATATGATAAATGCCGTCTTTACATTAGCAGGAGCAAAAGTGGAACATGGAAACGGATATCCCGGATGGAAGCCTAACCCGAATTCTTCTATATTGAAAGTTGCAGAGCAATCGTTTAAGAAATTGTTTGGTAAAGAGCCCGAGGTTAAAGCCATTCATGCCGGCTTGGAGTGTGGCTTGTTTCTCGAAAAATATCCTCATTTGGATATGGTTTCCTGTGGACCCACTATTACTGATGCCCATTCGCCGGCAGAGCAAATAAATATACCATCGGTAGATAAATGGTGGAAATTATTGCTTGATGTTTTGAAAAATATCCCTGAAAAGAAATAAAGGATCATAGCCTTTTTTATTGCTCGGGCAGACATGTTGTTGACGAGTGTCTGAAATGTGTTAGGCTTGTAAACGAGCAAAATATATATTATAAGGTATAGGACAAGGAAAACTTTGTCCTATATTTGTCTATAGAAATAAATCATAGAATCTTAATCTTTATTATGGGCAAACAACGCGTATTCGGACTCGACTTATTAAGGGTTATCGCCTGCTATATGGTTATACAGGTACATGCCGGAGAGTATTTTTATATTGGAGAAGAGGGTGCTTTTCTGGGTGGTGACGATTCCTTTTGGGTCAATATTTATAACTCATTATGTAGAACAGCGGTTCCACTATTTGTTATGATAACCGGGTATTTTATCCTGCCGGTAAAAGACGGATTAGGTACATTCCTGAAAAAACGTTTTACAAGAGTGCTTATTCCTTTTATCGTCTGGTGTGCTTTGTATGCTTTTTATCAGTATTTCAGAGGGCAGGTTGAGTTAGATACAGCGTTCATTAATATATTGAAAATTCCGGTCAATTTCGGCGTTGAGATTGGGCATCTCTGGTATGTTTATATGCTGATCGGGTTGTATTTGTTCTTTCCCATTATTTCGCCATGGCTTAATACGGCTTCGAAGCAAAGCATTCAATTCTATCTGTCAATATGGCTTGTATCGCTTTGTTTGCCTTATATACATCAGGTATTCCCCGAAGTTTTGGGAGAATGTTTCTGGAATCAGACGCCGTTGCTTTATTATTTCTCAGGATTTTTAGGATATGCACTCTTGGCGTTCTATATAAAGAAATTCTGGTCGGAAAAGAAAAGCTGGCATTTGCCCGTGGGAGGTTTGCTTATTGTAGTCGGGTATGCCATTACTTATCTGGTATTTGCCGAACGTGCAACTACTCACCCGATGGTTTGGGAAGTAGAACTGTCTTGGGGATTCGAAACTATTAATGTCGGAATGATGTCGTTAGGACTGTTTCTTGTTCTGAAGAATATTCGAAGTTGCAGTAGTAACGCCATAAATAACCTGATAACAAGTATCTCAAATATGAGTTATGGAATGTATTTGGTGCATATTATGATTTTGAATGTTTTTTATTCGCTTTTCGATGGTATGTTTGAAAGTGCAGCGATCAAAATTCCATTAATTGCGATATGCTGTTTTATAATCTCTTATGTTGTTATTAAGATTCTATCGTATTTGCCTAAAAGCAAATATTTAATCGGTTAAAAATCAGAATTTGGTATTTATATAATAATATCCGATTCACAAAAAAGAAGTGTTATGGGAAAAATGAAAGTTGAAATATGGTCGGATATAGCTTGTCCGTATTGTTATATAGGAAAACGTAAGTTCGAAAATGCTCTGGCAAAATTTCCTCATGCAAATGAGGTGGAGTTGGTGTGGCACAGTTATGAATTGAATCCCGATTTACCCAAAAGACCATTAGGACAATCGTATTACGAATATTTTGCAGGATTGCATGGTTCGAGTATCGAAGAAGTAAAAGCCGACTTGCAGGGATTGGTCGATTTGGCAAAAGAAGTGGGCTTGGATTATCATTTCGAAAAATTAGTAGTCGCCAATACCTCGGATGCTTTACGTTTGGTAAAGTTGGCAAAAAAACATAAACTGGCTGATGAAACAGAAGAAGTTCTGTTCAAAGCTTACTTTGTGGATGGTGAAGATATCAGCGATAAAGCTACTTTAGTACGTTTGGGTACAAGCGTAGGCTTACCGGAAGATGAAATAATGACTTTGTTGAACGGCGATGAGTTTGTTGTAGATATCGAAGCGGATATAAGATTCAGTGAAGATGAATTGAATCTGGAGTACATCCCTTTCTACTTGTTCAATGGTAAGGACATTATACAAGGATCTCTTGCCGAGGAAGAGTATATGGAGGTTTTGCATAACTCTTATAATTTCTGGAAAGAAAACGGTGTATCCA
This sequence comes from Indolivaga alginatilytica, assembly GCF_003201355.1. Taxonomy (GTDB): domain Bacteria; phylum Bacteroidota; class Bacteroidia; order Bacteroidales; family Dysgonomonadaceae; genus Dysgonomonas_A; species Dysgonomonas_A alginatilytica. The sequence continues at coordinate 215,451 of NZ_QICL01000001.1, read as the reverse complement.
AAGGTGGAGGCGGCGACAAACGCAAGGGGCGTGCCTGTTCGCCCGATGGAACGTGTAGTATATAATCAGAGTCAGTTGAATATGAAGCGTAGCAATAAATATTTTGCATTATTTGTAACTTTGTTTACATCATTATCCTTGTTTTTTTCGTGTGATAATGGTGATAATTTTTCGACCGATAGTAATCTCAGATTATCATTTTCGATGGATACTTTGCGATTCGATACTGTTTTTACAACTATCGGAACTGCGACCAGGCGTTTGAAAATCTATAATCGGAATAAGAATGCACTAACCATCAATTCGGTTGAGTTGATGAATGCAGCCAATACCGGATTCAGAATGAATGTAGACGGGGAGAGTGGTAACAAAATAAACAATGTCGATATTTTAGGCAAAGACAGTATGTATATTTTTGTTGAGGTGACGGTTAATCCCCTTGACGATAGTAAACCTATGCTGATTGACGACTCGATACGCTTTCAGTTCAATGGCGTGACTCAATATGTGAGATTGGAGGCAATAGGGCAGGACGTCATCCTTTGGAGAGGAAAAAGAATCGATCGTGATACCACCCTCACCGATGTAAAGCCCTATCTTATATACGATTCACTGTATATCGCAAAAAATGCGACTCTGAGCATTAAGAAAAATGTGCGTCTGTTTTTCCATAGTGGAGCAAAGGTGTTAATTAACGGTCGCATGGATGCCGTAGGTACAATAGCCGAGCCTGTTGTTTTTAGAGGAGATCGTTTGGACAATCTGTATCAATCGGGTAATGTACCTTTCGATAGAGTGCCCGGACAATGGGATGGCATAGAAGTAGCAGCCGATAGTTATGATAACAATTTCGAAAATGTGAGAATCCGTAATGGTATTTATGGTGTTCTTTTTCACGAATCAGATCCTACCAGGCAAAAAGCTACATTTATGAATACCATTGTGCAGAATACGACTAAAGAAATCCTTTGGGCGGTCAACTGTAAGATAACGGCCAAGAATACGTTGTTTGCTAATTCGGGTAATTATACGGTAAGGTTATTAGGTGGGAATTACGATTTTTTACATTGTACCATTGCCAATTATATGCATAGCAGCTGGATAACGCTGCCTCGGAAAAGTACCCTTTTACTGGCTAATACGGGAGAGAATGCGTCCGGTAAAGTTGTAGACTTTCCTTTGGAGAACACTTCGTTTATAAATACGATTGTTGCAGGGAATGGATCTCAGGAACTGTCTCTGGCAAAAAAGGACGGTTTCTCGTTTAACTATCTTTTCAAGAACTGTTTAATAAAGATTCCGGCATCGAACAATGAGCAATTTGTAAACACTGTATGGAATGTAGATCCTAAATTCAGGTATATCTATTCGTTGGAAACAGCAGCAGAAGATCCCCGTTTGTTTTATTATTATAATTTCGAATTGTCGGAAAATTCGCCCGCTATAAACAAAGGATCACGCCAAGAGGCAGTGGCTCTGCCTGACGACTTGATAGGAACTTCACGTCGCAGTGACGATGGACCCGATATCGGATGCTTTGAATGGAGAAAATAAGGTCTCAGACCTTTTTATTGCTTTGGCGGGTATAATAACGAGAGTTCGTTATAATTTGAAAAGAGTGTAATGATTATTTTAGATTACTTATAACTAGAAACGATTCAAAAGTATTTTTGAATCGTTTCCTATTTTTGAGAAATAGCTAACGTGCTATATCTGCCATCTTTGGTGTAGCCTCGAAAAAGGTCTGAGACTTTAATACATCTCTTCTTTAATCAATTCTATAAATAAAGTAGCCAGTTTGTCTGTTACAGCTTCTGCGTACTTTTTTCCCTTTTCGGCAGTCGATTTATGCGGATTTCCGATACCCGTATCCTGCGAAACTTTCGACCAATTACGTGGAGTCCATGCAACACCTTCACGAAGAGTTTTTGTCTTGAAGGGTGTATATGTGCCATTGCCTGCTATCTCGAGATTAACCAATTCGGGGCGATAATGCATTAAAACAGATGTTTCGAGTTCATCGGCATGATCTCCTGCTTCTTCAAAAAAATCTTTAGTCGGAACTATTTTAAACCAGTCTGTTGCAGCAATTAAAAAATCGGGATAATCTATTGCCAAATCGCGGATCATATTTTTGAAACTGTTTCCACCATGACCATTTACAATGATAAGCTTATTTATATTCTGTCTGTGAAGCGATGCAACAATATCCGACAGTATTGCCTTTTGAGTCTCGTAACGACCATGTAAACAAAAGGGCAGGTCGAATTGTCCCGGATTTTGAGAACCGAAAGGAACAGGAGGTAGTATCATGCCTTTGACCTCTGCTCTTTCATATGCCTTTTTTACTGCATCCAGCGATGTGTCGTATGCCAGATAACAATCGGTTAAATAAGGCAAATGGTAGTTGTGAGGTTCGGTAGCTCCCCATGGTAACACTGCATAATCGTATTTTTGGTCTTTAATGTCGTTGTAAGATGCGGATAGAATATCGAATTTATTCATAATAATACGTATTTAAGGTCTCAGACCTGTTTATTGATTTGACTTTAAGATTAGTATTGGAGGATGAATTTACAGCTTTTTGCAGAGGAATCAACTATAAGAATATATTTTTCATGATTTTTGTAATTTGAAGAATATTGTACTCTCGAAAATTGACAGGACTCTGGTTTTATTAAATATTTATGCATAACTTATTGAGTTTCCCTATTAAAATAAACTTTAATTGTGTATTTTTGTAGAAATTGAAAATTTTTATATTTTTTAGATAAGAAAGGCATGGATACTGAAAAGCAGCAATTGTTGGATAATCGTTATTTGCGTATGGCGATGATTTGGGCAGAAAATTCTTATTGTAAAAGACGTAAAGTCGGCGCTCTTATAGTAAAGGATAAAATGATAATTTCCGATGGCTATAATGGAACTCCTGCCGGATTTGAAAATATTTGTGAAGACGAAAACTATTTGACTAAGCCATATGTTCTACATGCCGAAGCCAATGCTATAACCAAGGTTGCCTGTTCGCACAACAGCAGTATGGGAGCTACGATGTATGTTACCACATCGCCTTGTATGGAATGTTCGAAACTCATTATACAAGCAGGAATAAAAAGAGTGGTCTTTAGCGATAAATATCACAATATGGACGGATGCGAGATTCTCGAAAGAGCAGGTATTGATGTCGCTTTTGTGGATTTGACAGAAAATATAATAATAAATGAACTATAAGTATTTAGTACAACAAAATAGTTGTTGCATTTATACTTTCCAATTAATAAAAAGGTCTGTGACCTTAAATATCAACACATAATAATACTTGATTTCAATGAGATCAACATCTAGCAGTAAAAGATACTTTGTTTGGTTACCCTTGTGGATTGCTTTTGGTATTGTAATTGGCATTGTCATAGGTAATGGTTTCTCGATATTCACATCTCAGAAGAAAATTTTCAGTGGTGGAAATAAGTTTGATGCTGTATTGCAGTATATTAACGAAGCTTATGTTGATACGGTAAACACAGAGGAATTAATAGAAAAAGCGATTCCCGGATTATTAGCCGAACTCGACCCTCATTCGACCTATTTTACGGCGAAGGAAATGGAGTTGACAGGCGATGATCTTGAAGGTCATTTCGGAGGAGTCGGCGTACAATTTGTGTTACGTAACGATACAGTTATGGTAGTAAGTGTAATTGTCGGCGGACCTTCTCAGGCAGCCGGAATTCGCCCGGGCGATCGTATAGTATATGTTAACGACAGCCTTTTTGCAGGTAAGGGAATGACTACCGATAAAGTAATGCTCAACTTAAGAGGTGCCGAGGGTACGGATGTAAAATTGGGTATCAAACGATTTGACAATCCTAAAATTGTAAATATAACTGTGCGACGAGGCGATATACCTGTAAACACAGTAGATATGTCGTATCAACCTGCCGAAAAGATCGGATATATCAAGATCAGCAAATTTGGAGGTACTACTACGCAGGAATTTATTTCGGCTATCTCTAAATTGAAAAAGGCAGGAAGCGAATCGTTTATAATCGATTTACGCCAAAATACCGGAGGGTATTTACAGGCAGCTATCGACATGGTAAATGAATATCTTGATAAGGGTGAACTTATAGTTTATACCCAAGGCAGGGCATTTAAACGTGAAGATGCATTTGCAAACGGATCGGGAACTTCTAAAAAAGATCAACTGATTGTACTGATGGATGAGGGTAGTGCTTCGGCTAGTGAAGTATTTGCAGGAGCTATTCAGGATAATGACAGAGGGCTTATTGTAGGTCGCCGTTCATTCGGAAAAGGCTTGGTTCAAAGTCAGCAGAAATTTGTAGACGGATCGGCTCTAAGATTGACTATTGCCCGTTATTATACGCCTGCCGGACGTTCTATCCAGAAACCCTACGAACTGGGTAAATCAGGTGATTACAATCAGGATTTAATGAACAGATATTTGAGAGGTGAATTTGATTCTCAGGATAGTATCAAGCAAGATAACGAGCCTGTATTTCATACCGCAGCCGGTCGTCTGGTACACGGAAACGGAGGTATCATGCCTGATGTATTTATACCGCGTGATACTATAGGAGTCAACTCCTATTATATCTCGGTAATGAATAACGGACTTGTTTATGAATATGCATTTACATATACAGACAAAAACCGTCAGCGTCTCGAGCAGTTTAAAACATGGCAGGAGATGGATGCTTACCTTGCATATCAGCCTTTGTTGACTAATCTTATTAGTTTGGCAGATGTAAAAGGAATTCGCTACAGACCTTATCTGGTAACAGAATGTCGCAATCTGCTGAACTTACAGCTTAGAGCTAATATCGTAAGAAATTTCTTTGGCGATGAAGGCTATTATTCTATTGTTCTGCAAGATGATATTGTTCTGAAAAAAGCAATAGAGCTTATACAGGAAAAGAAAGCAACGCCTGCAGCGATTAAGGGTCAGACTTATAAAGACGTAAAGAAAAATAGTATAATGGGATATTATAGAGACAGGACTCCTTCTATCTCTATAATTTCTATGGATATGAACAACTGGGTCTGAGACCTTAAAACTGAGATACAATTGAAATCGGGAATAGATTCCGCTAAGGACAAATTAAGAAAAGAAATTGCAAACGAGAAACGTCGATACACTTCTGAAGAACTTCTTCTGATGTCGGATGAAGTTTTCTCGGTACTTGAAATTACAGGAACATTCAGAGATGCTTCTATCATCTTTATATATAATGCAATGGCTGATGAGGTGTCTACTCAGGCATTTATCGAAAAATGGAAATCGGAGAAACACTTCTATTTACCCGTTGTGAAGGATGGTAATCTGGTATTCCGAAAATTGCAGGAAGATACTCTTTTTGAGAAATCTAAAATAGGAGTTGATGAACCGATTGGAGACGATTTTACAGATTACTCGAAAATAGGAATGGTGATTGTACCCGGAACGGCTTTTGATCGGAAATGCAATCGGTTGGGACGGGGAAAGGGGTATTATGACCGTTTTCTGGCTAAAATAAAAGTTCCGAAAGTAGGAGTCTGTTTCGACTTTCAGTTGAAAGACCAGATACCTGCTGACGATAGAGATATAAAAATGGATATGATTGTAGGCGAAAATGAATTGATCTGGTAGGCTGCAACTGTATTTGTAATTGTTAACTATATTCTAAAATCTGATAAAATGAAACTTACAAAAACTTGTCAGGCAGGTCTGCTTTCGTTAAGTCTGCTATTGAGTGGGATGTTTTCATCCTGTACCAATGACGATCCACCTAAACCTTATGGAGTATTACCTTCTGCCGATCAGATGGAATGGCAAAAAATGGAATACTATATGTTTATTCATTTCGGACCCAATACATTTACGGATGTAGAGTGGGGGAATGGTAAAGAAGATCCCAAAGTATTTAATCCGACAGATGTAGATTGTCGCCAGTGGGCTGCAACCGCTAAAGCTGCGGGAATGAAAGCCATCATCTTGACGGCTAAGCATCACGATGGTTTTTGTTTATGGCCAAGTGAATACAGTACACATACCGTTCGCGAAAGCTTATGGAAAGATGGTAAAGGCGATTTGCTGAAAGAGTTATCGGAGGCTTGTAAAGAGTATGGCTTGAAATTTGGCGTATATCTTTCACCTTGGGATCAAAATCACCCTGCATACGGAACTCCCGAATATAATCAGATATTTGCTAATACACTGACCGAAGTTTTATCGAACTATGGTCCTATATTCGAGCAATGGTTTGATGGTGCTAATGGTGAACATGAAGGCGGAAAGAAACAAGTATATGACTGGAAAATGTTTCACGATGTAGTATATAAAAACCAACCTCAGGCTATTATCTTTAGCGATATAGGTCCGGGTTGTCGATGGATGGGTAACGAACGCGGTGTTGCGGGCGAAACCAACTGGTCGAGATTGAATGTCGAAGGATTCGGACCGGGCAAGGCTGCACCTCCTACCGATACGCTTAATATAGGTAATATACATGGTGCTGCTTGGGTTCCTGCCGAAACGGATGTATCTATTCGTCCGGGATGGTTCTTTAGCCCTTCTACCAACGATAGGGTGAAGAGTGTAGATCAGTTGATGGATATTTATTATACTTCGGTAGGTAGAAATTCTAATCTGTTATTGAATGTACCACCTGATAGAAGAGGACGTATTCATCCGAATGACTCTACCCGTTTGATGGAATTTCGTCAGACTGTAGAATCGGTATTCAGTAACGATTTATCTAAAGGTGCGAAAATATCAGCATCTAAAACCAGAGGTAATTCTTCTAAATTTGCAGCAGCTAATTTGCTGGACGATAATTACGATACTTATTGGGCGACCGACGACAAGGATATGACTGCTTCGCTGGAAATAGACTTGGGACAGGCTAAAACGTTCAATCGATTGGTGATCCAAGAATATATACCGTTAGGGCAACGTATTCAGAAATTCAATGTAGAGTATCTCAATGGTGATAAATGGGAAGAAATTACCACTGCTACAACGGTCGGTTACAAACGTATATTGAGATTCCCTACTATTACTACACAGAAGTTGAGAATCAATATTCAAAATTCGTTGGCATGTCCTGTTTTAAATAAGATAGGTTTGTTTGCTGCTCCTGAGAAGCTGTCGACTCCTGTTATTCAAAGAAGTGAAGACGGTCTTGTTTCTATCAAGTGTGCTACTCCCGAGCCTGTAATTTATTACACAACAGATGGCACTGAGCCAACAACGTCTTCTAAGGTATATAAAGACGCATTTAAACTGGTTGAAGGCGGTTCGGTAAAAGCTATTGCTACTATAGAAGAAGGTAAGACTAAAAGCGAAGTAGTATCAGTAGTATTTGATATTGCTCCAGCTAAGTGGTCTGTTGTTTCTCCAACAACTGATAATGCAGCTCGCATAGTAGACGGTAATCCATCTTCGTATGTGAGTATTAAAGACAAAGAAGCTGTTGTAGTAGATTTGGGTGATAAACTTATTCTGAAAGGTTTTTCATACGATCCGTTGAAAAGCGAAACTGCTAATAATGTTTATAAGTACAATTTGTATACTAGCCTAGATGGCAAAGTTTGGACTAAGGTGCAAAGTAATGCAGCTTTCAACAACATAAAGAACAATCCGATTAAGCAAGATGTACTGTTTGACAAAGCAGTAGAGGCAAAATTTATAAAGCTTGAACCTTTGCAAACTACAGCTACTGCAAAAGAATATATTGTAGCAGAATTGGGTGTTATTACAAAGTAAGATTGTATCTTATAGAATAGATATAGGAGCATATATTGCTCCCGTTTAAGTAAGAGAAAAATCAAAGAACTGTAAGGTTTATAGATTTTTCTCTTACTTTTTTTGTTCTCATATATAGTTATATAAATATTGTTCGTATATTTACGAACTGAATAAATGATTATGGCGAAAAAAGAATTAACTAAGGAGCAGGAACAGTTGGCTAGATTTGCCAAAGCATTAGGGCATCCTATCCGAATTGCGATACTGCAAATGTTGGCAAACCAGTCTTGTTGCTTTCATGGTGATATGTCGGAAGTATTACCTATTGCCAAGAGTACTCTTTCACAACACTTGAATGAGTTGAAAGATGCAGGATTGATTCAAGGGACAATTACTCCACCAACTGTGAAGTATTGCATAAATCTTGAAAATTGGACTGTGGCACAAACATTATTTTCAGCTTTCTTGAAAGATGTTGAATTAGATACCGAGTGTTCTTAATCTTAAAAAATTTGCTCTTAACGTTCGTTGTTCTACGAATTGCGAATTATGGGCTTAAATATAAAACGAAATGAGAATATTGATTCTTTGTACAGGAAATAGTTGTCGTAGCCAAATGGCACACGGTTGGCTTCAATCGTTCGACTCTAAGCTCGAAGTATATTCGGCAGGAACAAAAGCAAGTGGAAAACTTAATTCAAAAGCCGTAGAAGTAATGCTGGAAGCTAGGATTGATATTTCGCATCATACTTCTGATAGTATTGAGAAATATCTGAATGACGAATGGGATTATGTAATAACAGTTTGCGGCGGGGCAAACGAAAGCTGCCCCACATTCAACGGAAAAGTAAAGCACCGTTTGCATATCGGTTTTGATGATCCTTCGGAAGCTGTTGGCACACCTGAGTTTATTAATAGCGAATTTATCAGGGTGAGGGACGAAATAAAGAAAGCATTTTATGAATTGTATATCTCAAAATTAAAAAGTGATGAGTAGTAAAAAGATGGGTTTCCTAAACAAAAATCTAACGCTCTGGATATTCATGGCTATGGCAATAGGGGTGGGGCTGGGTTATTTTATCCCTTCATTCAGTGGATATATTGATTCCTTTTCGAGTGGAACCACAAATATACCTTTAGCTATCGGGCTTATATTGATGATGTATCCGCCGTTAGCCAAAGTGAATTATAAGTTATTACCTAAGGTGTTTTCTAATGTAAAGGTACTGACAACATCATTGATTCTTAATTGGATAATAGGTCCTGTGTTGATGTTTGGTTTAGCTGTAATATTTTTACACGATTATCCCGAATATATGGTGGGTGTAATTCTCATTGGCTTGGCTCGTTGTATAGCTATGGTTTTAGTGTGGAATGATCTGGCGGAGGGTAACTCCGAATATGGAGCAGGGCTTGTGGCTTTAAATAGTATTTTTCAAGTATTCTTTTATAGTTTTTATGCTTGGCTGTTTATTACCCAATTGCCACCATTGTTGGGGCTTGAAGGTGCTATTGTTGATATATCCATCACCACAATTGCTCAAACGGTGGGTATATATTTAGGTATTCCTTTTGTGATGGGTATACTTAGTCGATTGGTATTGGTGAAGTTAAAAGGTGAGAAATGGTATACCGAAAAGTTTATTCCTGCCATATCTCCCATTACATTAATAGCACTATTATTGACTATTGTGCTTATGTTCAGTCTGAAAGGAGAGTTAATAGTTCAAATCCCTATGGATGTAGTGCATATAGCAATACCGCTTATTATATATTTTGGATTGATGTTCTTTATCAGCTTCTTTGCGAGTAAGGCAGTTGGAACCCCTTACGACAAAAATGCCTCTATATCTTTTACTGCTACGGGAAACAATTTCGAATTGGCGATAGCAGTTGCTATTGGCGTATTTGGTTTACATAGCGGACAAGCATTTGCAGGAGTAATAGGGCCTTTGGTTGAAGTACCTGTGCTGATTGTTTTGGTAAATGTTGCGCTATGGTTAAAGAAGAAGTATTATACAAATAGCATATAAAAAGAAATACATATAAATATGGAAACAAATAAAGATAAAAAAGAGTTGGTAAAACAACAATATAGCCAATTGGCTTTAAATGGTGATTTATTGAAGTCGTCTTGTGGATGCGGTACTAATCCGGCAAAACCATCTAAAAAAGTATTTACTATAATGAGTGAAGATTACAGTCACTTGAAAGGTTACGAAGCGGATGCCGATTTAGGTGTTGGTTGCGGATTACCGACTGAATATGCAGGCTTAAAAGAAGGCTACACAGTTATCGACTTGGGATCGGGTGCAGGCAATGATTGCTTTATTGCCAGAGCCGAAGTGGGTGAAAGTGGTAAAGTCATCGGTATTGATTTTTCTATACCTATGCTAGAAAAAGCCCGGAAAAATGCAGCTAAACGAGGTTATACAAATGTTGAGTTTAAGGAAGGTGATATTGAGGAAATGCCTATACCCGATAATACAGCAGATGTAGTAGTAAGTAATTGTGTGTTGAACTTGCTACCCGAAAAGAATAAGATCTTTAAAGAAATTTACCGTGTGCTAAAATCGGGAGGCCATTTCTGTATTTCGGACGTGGTGCTAAACGGTGTTTTTCCAAAGGAGTTTACAGATAATGCTTCTATGTATGCCGGTTGTATTGCAAGTGCCATTCAAAAAGAAGATTATTTAGGAGAAATAGAAAAAGCTAATTTCACTGATATCAAAATCGAAAGGACAAAAACAGTTGTGATTCCTGACGAAGTTTTACAAGAAAACCTAGATGAGGCAACTATCATAAAATACAAAGCCGGAAATGTAGGTATTTATTCAATTACCGTGACTGGTGTAAAAGCATAAAAGAAAGAGGCAGATCGTAAATGATCCGCCTCTTTTTATTTTTGAGTAAGTCTGAAATTTTATTCTGTTTTCTCGAAATTGTCCTGAATACGTTTTACGTCATCGGGATTCGTAGCTTCCATTTTTATAGTTTTAGCATCCTTAGCATCAATAGTGATACTCTTGTATTGTGCATGTCTGAATACTAGCTCCTGATCTTTTCGAGCCATGATAGCATATTCTCCATTGGCATTCGATAAAGACTGAGGGTTAGTACCTTGTATGGCGATTGAAGCTCCTTGGATAGGCTCGTCATTGGCAATATCTACTATTTTACCGCTAATGAGAGTTTCCTTCTCTAACTGCTTGGTCTTTTTTATGTCTTTTTGATCATAAATGTAAAATGATACAGCGCACAGTAAAACCAATATTATACCTAGTTTCGATTTCATACTTATCTTTTTTATTTGTTATGAGTCAATAAAAAGGTCTCAGACCTTATTTTAAATTTTTAGTAACCTCTATCAATCGTATAAATTCGGCTTTATAGCCTTCCTGATCGTTTTCCAATCCCGATTTAGCCAGCGATATTACTTTGTCGTAAGTAGCATCACCTTTGTAGTCTGAATCTTTGATTAACTGGGCAAACATGGCTACTGCCGATGCAAAATGCATATCCGAAGATACGTCATTTTTTTTATTATCTAAAACAGGCAATTCCATATTAACGCTATTATCCTTGTCTGGCTCTTTGTATCTCAGTTTTACAGTCAGTAACTCAGGTGAATCCGTAAGGATAATATTTTCATTCGATTTCGCTGCTTTTTGATATTTAAGCTTGTCTACTTTAGGCAGTTTATTTGTTTTTACTCCTACGGGAATCACTTCATAAAGGGCGGTTACCGTTTGTCCTACTCCCATTTCTCCGGCATCTTTAGTGTCGTCATTAAAATCCTCTTTATTAAGGATGCGGCTTTCGTACCCGATAAGCCTGTATGCCTGTACCTGCGCAGGGTTAAATTCTATTTGTAGTTTTACATCTTTAGCTACAGCAAACAGAGTTCCGCTAAATTCCTGAACAAGCACCCGGTTGGCTTCCTGCATATTATCGATGTATGATGCATTACCGTTTCCTTTTTCTGCAAGAATCTGCATCTTTGCGTCTTTATAGTTACCCATGCCGTAGCCGAGTATAGAAAGAAATATGCCCGATTTTCTCTTCTTCTCGATTAGTTCTTGCAAGCCTTCATTGCTCGATACGCCTACATTGAAATCACCGTCAGTACAAAGGATAATGCGGTTATTGCCTCCTTTTATAAAGTTTTTCTCGGCAATTTCGTATGCTTTTTGAATGCCTCCTGCTCCGTTGGTAGAGCCTGAGGCTACAAGTCCGTCGATCACTTCTTTTATTTTTTGCTTTTCGCTACCCGGTGTCGAGGCTAGTTTTTCGCCCACTTCACTGGCATATACGACTATGGCTACTCTGTCGGTGTTTCGTAAATTATTAACAAGAAGGTTCATCGACTTTTTTACGAGATCAAGTCGGGTAGCTCCCGCCATTGAACCAGATACATCTATGAGAAAGACCAGATTACTTGGAGGTAGGTTTTCTTTTTCGGTTTCTCTGGCTTTTACTCCGATACGCACCAAGCGATGTTGTTCGTTCCATGGACATTGTCCCACTTCGGTTGTCACTTTTACAGGGTCTTTCGTGGTTGGCTCGTCGTTTTTATATTTAAAATAATTGATGAATTCCTCTACTCTGATTGCATCTTTCGGTGGAAATTCTCCTTGATTTACATACCTGCGGAAGTTGGTATAAGAGGCTGCATCTACATCTATGGAAAGTGTTGATAGTGCCTCGTCTAATGGAGATTTGAAACTGTTTTCGACATACGCTCCGTACTCTTCATTCTTATTCTTTTTATTGTATTCCAGAGTCGATTTCATATCACTCTGAGATATACTTATAGACGGTTTTTGAGGAGCAGAGGGTTTGCTCTTGCCTGCTTTCTGTCTTCTTCCGGATGATGTAGACATAGCGCTGGTTACATCCTTTTTCTTTACATAGTTAAAGCCTATCACTACAGTTTCAGATAACATATGGCTATCCTCTTCCAGAGTTATATTAATATTTTCGGGAATTTTTACTTTTATTTCTTTGCTTACATATCCTATATATGAGAATACAATAGTAGAATTGGCTTGGACTGTTATACTGTAATTTCCATCAATATCAGACATTGTTTGATTATTAGTTCCTTTTTCTGATATCGTACAGCCAATAATAGGATCATTTGCAGGGTCGGTAATTACTCCTGTAATCTTGATGCTTTGAGCATTTATTATACTCGAAACGCATAGAAGAAGCAATGCTACTAAGATCTTAGTGTTTGTTTTCATAGCTGTTTATTTTTAGATTTAACTTTTTTTGTGTGTATATGCTTTTTGTTTTTTGGAATTTGACCTTTAATTGGCTCTAATCCCTGATAATATAAGAAAAGCCATAGAGTGAATCAAAAACTTTGTGTAATCAAAGTATTGCTATATGTCTTGTTTTATAGAGAAGATGTCACTGTTAATTCCACAAAAGAAACATTTTTTTTTTTTATCGTTGCAAACTTTTATAAAATCATGTAGCTTTGCCAACTATATAAAACGACAAGATTTGAGATTTTTTACACTAAATAGGCAAAAATCTGTTGAGTATACGGATGAGGAACTGTTGGAGCAATACCGAGAGACCGGGGATTCTGAGTCTTTCGGGCAGCTTTACAATAGGTATATTCCGTTGGTGTATGGTCTCTGTTTGAAGTATTTACAGAACGAGGATCAGTCGCAGGATGCTGTGATGGAGATTTTCGAAAATCTACTACCCCGAGTAAGTGGTTACGAAATTAAAGTATTTAAAACTTGGTTATATAGCGTAGTCCGAAATCACTGTTTCCATATCCTAAAAGAGAATAAAAAAGAAATAATTGTAGATTTCGACTCTAGCGTTATGGAATCTGACCAAATTTTAACTCTATTAAGTGAAGACGTGGAAAAAGAGCAGGAAGATGCATTAAATTATTGCATGGCTAAGCTCTCGGAACCACAACGAATATCCATAGACAAGTTCTTTTACGAAGAAATGTCTTATGCCGATATTGTCACACTAACAGGGTATGATCTTAAGAGCGTTAAAAGTTATATCCAAAATGGTAAACGTAATTTAAAATTGTGTATAGAAAGCAGACTGAACAATGAAGTTTCTTGATTACATACAAGGAGTCCGCAGAGGGAAGGCCGCACATCGAATAGAACACGAAGCGATGAGTGATCCTTTCTTGTCCGAAGCTATCGAAGGATATGATTCAATACAAGGGAATCATGCCAATCGAATAGCAAGGATGCAAGCATCTGTGCTTGCGCGTACTGCCAGAAGAGAAACTCAACCGGGAGCATGGAAGATTGCAGTTGCTGCAGTTGCCGTCATAGCTCTGCTTAGCGGATATTTTGCATTGATGAATCATAAATCGTCGATGGCACTCGCCAACGAACAGGAGAATTCATATATAAACCTATATGCCCCCGAAGATTATATAGAGCAAAGAAGGATAGAGCTTACTGCGATGATCGAAAACGATCCGTCTCAGGATGTTTCTGTCGAATCGGTTGTGCCTATCGCCAATCTCGATGAGGTAATCAAACCGGTAGAAGTACTTCCATTATATATACCCGGTGTTTATGCTGATCTTAAAAAAGAATCAGCAGATGACGATTCGTCCGCTCCTGTTAAAGAGACTAAAAAGATATTTATAGCGGAAGGACCATCTTCTATTCTGGCAGAAGCTAAAGTTTCACGACTCCAAACAGGAAAAGAGCAAGTTATGCCTGACAAGTTAAAAGATGCATGGACTACTAAAGAGACAACCGAAGTTACACGAAGCAGAGGTGTGGAGGTAAACACTCAAAATGAAAAAGGAAAAAATACGCGTGTTATGGGATTGACTATAGCCGAAGATCCAAAAATATCTACCACAAAAGAAACCGAAGCGACTTCTACACTCAAAGTTGATTCGCGTGAGGCTCGACTTCTGGCAGAGGAAGCCGGATTCGATAAAATAGAAGTGGTAGGAGCTGATGAATTAGATGGAAATGCTCTTGAGCTGAATGAGGTTGAAACTACTAAAAGAACAATCTCCCGTGAATCGTATTATAAGCCCAAAGCAAATTCGTCAAGATCCTTTACATCGGGTTCAGCAAAAAGAACTCAACCCGAACCTCTGATAGGTGAAAAGGAATATAAAAAATATTTGAAAGAAAACGTGACCCTTCCTAAGGACGGTGAATGTAAAAATAAGAAAGGCAAAGTTATTGTTCAATTATCAGTCGATAAGAATGGTAATCCCATAGATGTTTATGTAAAGAAAGGACTTTGTAAAGATTTAGATAGAGAAGCGGTTCGTCTTGTGAAAAACGGTCCGAAATGGAAATATGGAACTTTACGTGTAGATGTAGAAGTGCAGTTTTAGATAAATCCTTATCTTTGCTTTCTAAACATCTTCCTTTTATCAATGGCAAAAAAAAACTTCTACGTAGTATGGAACGGCGTCACACCCGGAGTGTATAACTCATGGGATGAGTGTAAGGCTCAGGTTTCGGGCTACGATGGAGCAATATATAAATCTTTCCCCTCTTTAGAACAAGCTAAGAAGGCTTTCGATGAAAGTCCTTGGCTGTATGTCGGCAAACAGGCAAAAAAAGAAACTCCCAAAAAATTACTATCCAATCCTGCTATAATAAAAGATAGCTTGGCAGTAGATGCTGCTTGCAGCGGTAATCCGGGATTAATGGAATACCGTGGAGTCTATGTGCTCACCGGTGAACAAATATTTCATCAGGGGCCTTATGAGCAGGGAACCAATAATGTCGGTGAATTTTTGGCTCTGGTTCATGGTCTGGCTTTATTGAAACAAAAAAAACTCGCTATGCCTCTTTATTCGGATAGTGCCAATGCTATTAAATGGGTAAAGGAGAAAAAGTGTAAAACTAAACTGGAGAAAACTTCTGTTAATCTATCTTTGTTCTATATGATAGAGCGTGCCGAGAAATGGCTGAAAGAAAATACGTATACTACCAAAATTATAAAGTGGGAGACAAAAGAGTGGGGCGAAATTCCTGCTGATTTTGGACGAAAATAAGGCCTCGGACCTTTCTATTATTTGGCGTAGGAGTGAACCTATGTGTTCGCTTACATACGACGGGTACACAGGTCTGCCTCTACAAATAAGATATAGCATTAAATACTTTATATTACTTAATAATCGAATTATGGCTTTTAATGGATTTACACCTGCAACAATACAATTTCTTAACGATCTGAAAGAGAATAACTACAAGGAGTGGTTCGAAGAGCATCGTTCAGTTTATGAAGAAGAATTGGTAAAACCTTTTAAGGAGCTTATCGCATCATTGACTCCAACGATGTACAATATAGATCCGCAATTCGAATTGCGTCCGCATAGAGTATTGTCACGTATCTATCGGGATGTTCGGTTTTCGAAGAATAAAGACCCCTACAAAACCTGCCTTTGGATGAGCTTTCAGGCTCCTACGCCCGATTGGGTAAATATACCGGGTTTCTTTATGGAACTGAATGCCGATATGTATTTTTATGGTATGGGATTGTTTGGCCCAAAGAAAAAAACAATGGATAATCTGCGTGATAGTATTGTTTATGATGCTAAAGAATTTCAGGCTCAAACCCAGAAAATTCTTGATCGTGGTTTTGTGGTGTATGGGGATGAATACAAGCGTCTTATTCCCAGTGAACTGCCTGAGTATTTTCAGACATGGGTACAGCGTAAGAATCTGTATGTAGGTAAAAATCTACCTGTGAATGAAGATGTATTTTCTCCCGTATTTGCAGATATTATCCGTGAGGATTACGAATCTTTGGTTTGGTTATACGAATTCCTTAAAGACGAATAATAAATACAAATTTTAAACTCAACTATTTCGCAGACAGAAATAGCTCTTTTTACTATCTGCTGGTTATATACCCAATGGCTGAATTTTAGCGATTTTGTATTTGTTATATTAAGCTAGTAAAAAAAGTGATTATTATAACCTATATGTTATTTAATTATTTATCTTTAACTCGTATTTCATTTAGGCATATTTAACCGAAAATTTGAGAAGAGATGAAAAGAACAATAATCCAGTTATTATTTACGCTCTTATTTCTGGTCGGTGTTACGTCAGGTTGTGATAACGACAAATATAATAATGCCGGAGGGGTAAACGGAAGACCCAGCAGCCTCAAAGACGGTAATGACTCAAGAGTGTTTTTTTCTTACTCTTATGAGGAGCGAATCAATCAGATAAAAGAAGAGAAAGGTTCTATTTGTGACTTCAAATACGAAAATGGTGAATTGTCTTCAATATCAGTTTCTCCTGCGGATAAAAATGTGGCAGATGGTCACGCACTCACCGAATTTACAAGAGAGGGTAATAAAATTATTATCGAACGATGGGCTGAGCCTAGTTCTAGTATATACAAACAAGAGATCGAATTGGACAATGACGGCATCCCTGTAAAGATTACGGATGTAGGAGTATACTCTCATACCGGAAGTAACGGAGAGATAACAAAGATAAGGGAGGGAGAGTCTTACGCTATATTTACTTATGACTTAACGACTAAGAATCTGTTGAACCAAACAGTTTACAATAAAATTACTTCGGAAGCTACGGCAAGTTACACTTATGAGTACGACGATAAATATGGCGTTGTATCCCGGTTAGATATGCCGCTTTGGTTTTATGCTTTCTATGCATATAGAAATAAAGATTACAGAAATGATTATGGATGTATCTTTTTCAATTATTCAAATAATGTTATTAAAGAGACTGTAACGAATATTACTGAAGGGACAAAACCGAGCATAATTACTTATAATATTCAATATAATAACGATAACTTTCCGACTTTAATGGGTAATGACCTGTATGCGGGTATTTATATGTCAATTCTATACTGATACTTATATAATCTACCATAACAACAAAGCTCTAATCCCAGGATTAGAGCTTTGTTGTTATGGTGCTATAAATTTAATTTTCTAAGAGTTACAGGCTTATTGCTGTTGTTGCTTAATGACGTCGGCGATATCCGATTCGTTCATCCTGCCTGTCATTCTCACAATTACAATTTCCAGATTCTCCATATCTATTGCAAAAACAAATATTTGAGGAATTACAGTCCCTTCTTTTCTTGCTATGATACGTACTTTATCGGCTCCATCAACTACATTCACTAATGTTTCGTAGCCGTTTTCATCTTTAATTTCTTCTAAATCTTTTAAGAATAATTTTTTTATCTCAGCGGAGCATTCTGTCAGATTAATCACATCTATGGATTCTAATTTCTCCATAAATGGAGGCGTATTTGTCGGAATCATACCACTGGAGTCGCTTGCTTTTGCTGCTGCCAGAGTTGCTTCGAGCATAGCTTTATCTACCAGTTGATATTGAGCATTTTCGTTTAGCGATAACCCCGATACCCAATTACTCAAATCCTGAGCGTAAATAATCTGGCTTGTAGCAAAAATTAAAAATATCGAGAAAATAAGTTTCTTCATATAGAATAAGTAAATGAAAATATTGAATGCTATATTTTATTTGTAGAGGCAGACCTGTGTATCCGTCGTATCTGAGCGAACAGATGGATTCAGCTCTCTACACCAAAGTAATGTAAAAGGGCTGAAACCTCAATCGGCAATAAATAAATCAGTTATTCTTTCGCCTCCTGTTAAATGATATGCTTGTAGTCCGAATGCCCGTGCTTCGGTAATGTTAAGTTCGTTATCGTCTATAAAAAGAGTGTTTTTAGGATTCTGGCGAATGTCTGCCATCATCTGTCTGTATATCTCATGATCGGGTTTTCTAAGATGCATCTCATCAGAGTAGAAACACTTGATAAACAGATCGTCAAAGTTTTCTCCGAATTGTTTTCTGTACATTGCTTTAAACTTGACTCTATGTGGGAAATTGGTGTTGCTGAGTAAGTAGGTGCGATAATTTTTTTTGATATTTTCGAGTAGAGCAATTCGTTCGGGTAGGTAGGGTTGAAGTAAAGCATTCCATGCATCCCATATTTGTTTTTCAGATACGTTTTTTGCATCGGGGTAGTCGGTGTGAATAGCGTCTATAAACTGAGACGGACTTATAAGACCTAATTCGAGATCGAGTAAAAATTTCTTGTGGGCAGAAATAATATCATCGGACTCTAACCCTTCGATCTGGAGGTTGGAAAAAGCAGCTATCGTTCTTCCAATGTTGATGTCCATAATAACTCCGCCGAAGTCGAATATAATACAATCAATTTCGGATACAGGAAAATTCGGTATGTTTAATTTCATTATCGCAATTTTTATAAACTACGAATATAGGTAAATTTTTTTTATAGAATCTCTTGTTAACAAAGGAAAAAGGAGAAAAGGAATTCATTAATTTTATATATTTTTGCGTGGCGATGAATATGTATATTCTCAGATCTTCTAAATACAAATCTAATTAATAAAAATAAATAACATATGAGTAAAATAAAAGCAGCTATCGTAGGGTACGGAAATATTGGAAAATACGTATTGGATGCGATTTTGAGTTCTCCTGATTTCGAAGTGGCAGGTATTGTACGTCGTAATCCTAATGATGTTCCTGTTGAACTGAAAGATTATAAGGTTGTGGCAAGTGTGAAAGAATTGGGTAAAGTGGATGTAGCCATACTTGCAACGCCAACCAGAAGTGTAGAGAGTTTTGCGAAAGAATGCTTGGCATTGGGTATTAATACAGTAGACAGTTATGATATTCATGGCGGTATTGTAGACCTTCGCCGTAGTTTAGATGCAACTGCCAAAGAATATAAAGCTGTATCTATTATTTCTGCGGGATGGGACCCGGGTACAGATTCAATGATTCGCTCTATGTTCGAATTTATGGCTCCTAAGGGTGTTACCTATACTAACTTCGGTCCGGGTATGAGTATGGGACATACGGTAGCCGTGAAAGCAATTAAGGGTGTAAAAGCAGCTCTGTCTATGACTATTCCTTTGGGAACAAGCATTCATCGCCGTATGGTATATATAGAAGTTGAAGAAGGTCATAAATTTGCAGATGTTGCAGCAGCTATTAAAGCCGATGATTATTTTGCACATGACGAAACGCACGTAACTCAGGTCGATTGTGTGGATAGCCTGAAAGATATGGGACATGGTGTAAACATGGTGCGTAAAGGTGTTTCGGGTAATTCTCAGAATCAGCTGTTAGATTTCAATATGAAAATTAACAACCCGGCATTAACGGCACAGGTGTTGGTTGCTTCAGCTCGTGCTTCATTAAAACAGGCTCCGGGTGCATATACTATGATCGAAGTCCCAATTATTGACTATATTTACGGAGAGAGAGAATCTCTAATAAAGAAACTTGTATAAAATTTACTTGAAAAACTATGATTTGTTTTCCGAACGCAAAGATTAATCTGGGTTTAAACATTGTCTCGAAAAGGGAGGATGGATACCACAATCTGGAGACCGTTTTTTATCCGATAATGATAAAAGATGCTCTGGAAATTATTGTATCTGAGCGACAAGATAAGGATTCTTTTATCGAATCAGGAATCAAAACAGGAACATCGCCTGAAACGAATTTAGTAATGAAAGCTCTGAAATTGATGAGAGCTCATTATGATATTCCTTTTCTGGATGTTCATTTATTGAAGAAAATTCCTTTCGCTGCAGGAATCGGAGGTGGCTCTTCCGATGCTGCTTTTATGCTGAAATTATTAAATAAGAAGTTTTCGCTCGATGCTACAAATGGTCAATTAGAGGCGTTAGCTGCTCAGTTGGGTGCCGATTGCCCATTTTTCATTTCCAATCGTCCATCTTTCGCAAGCGGGATAGGAGAGATATTAGAGCCGGTCGAATTATCTTTAGAAGGTTATTATCTGATGCTTATCAAGCCTGATATCAATGTGGCAACTAAAGATGCTTTTGCATTGGTGAATCCCGCTCAGTCGGAGATTTCCCTGAAAGAGATTATTAAACAACCTGTATCGGAATGGAAAAACCGCATGGTTAATGATTTTGAGAAAAGTATTTTCACAAAACATCCTGCAATAGAACAAATCAAGTTGAAATTGTATGCTTTAGGAGCAGTATATGCTTCGATGTCGGGATCGGGATCGTCGGTATATGCTATCTTTAATAAAAAAACGGATCTTAAACATCATTTTGCAGATTGCTATGTCTGGGAGCAAGAATGATGTATAGGTTTGTGAATAAGAGGGAGGGAAGTCCGAAAAGGGCTTCCCTTACTTTTGGGCTTTTGCGATTGTTAAAAACAAATAACTAATAATAGCTTTTATTCTTTCCTCAATTTCCTTTTTTATTCTACCTTTGCCCTTTCTATTATACATGGGAATGTATTTTTCAGACAACTATTTTAGACAACTTGAAATGTTAAACCAATTTATGTGGAACAAGAAAATTCTTGGTTTTAAACCGTTTATTTACATTATTTCGATAATCACATTGATAATACTATCTACTTCCTGCAATAAAAAAGGCAACGAAGAGGATGTAAGAAAGCTTGAAGAGCTAAAGCAGGCTTATTTATGGAACAACTCTACCGAAAAAGGTGTTGGGTATATCCGTCAGTTAAAGGAAGAGTCTTTGAGGCTCGGGAATGACCGCTATACAGGTAATGCCTATTATTACTTGTCTAACTATTATTTGCTCGAATTATCAAAACGAGACAGTGTTCCTTTTGCTTTGGAAGAAGCTAAAAAGTATTTCAAAAGAGCCGGTTATAAGCAGGGTGAGGTGCTGGCTGAGTCGTCCCTCGCTCATTATCTAATAGAAGAAGGGAGTTACGAGTTGGCATTAAAGAACATCTACTCTCTATTAAACGATATACAGAATTCTAATGATTATTACCAGCAAGCAAGTGTTTATTCAGTATTGGGTAAAATCTATTTGTATTCAGGAAAATCCGATGAGGCTCTTGAATCCTTCGATAAAGCATCCGAAGCCTATCAAAAAGTAGATAGTTTGCAAGATATTTCAAGAGAATATACCTTTCATATTCTTATGAAATCTATTGCCGCCAGTTATGCGAAGAAAAAAGAGCTGGCATTATCATACGCTTATGAACATAAAAGCAGGCTTGAAAATCTGAAATTATCTGAGACTAGTAGAAAAAATGTGAATTATATCGGTGATCTGGCGATAGCAGAAGGCTTATTAGATCTGGATCGAGTCAAAGAAGCCGAGTGTCCATTGGAAAGAGCACAGGCTTATGTTGAAGAGGTAGGAGATTCAAGCTACAGGTATGTTAATGCTATTAATATGGTGTTATCGAAATATTATTTTAAAAAACATAATTATGAAAGGGCATTTCAATATCTTGAGGCTTTAGTTCCGGATAAACAGCCCAATCTAGACTATATTGCTGCGCAGGAATTGAAATCCGAAATACTTTTCGCCAAAGGCGATTATAAGAATGCTTTTGCTTTGAAGAGTGCCCTTATCCAATTTTCGGATTCCATAAAATCGACCAGTACTTCAAAACAGCTTGAAAGGTTGCGAAGTACACTTCAAATGGAAATGCAGGAAAAAGAAAATGAACTAAATGCCCGGTACACCCGCATGATTATTATATCCTTATCCTTACTTTGTGTTTTACTGATAATATTACTCTGGATAAAAGTACAGAATGCGAAGAAAAATAAAAAGAAGAATGAGCTTATATTTTCTCAATATAGAGACTTGGATAGGTATACAAATAAAGAAGTCGATCTTTTGTCGGAAGAGTCGCCGGAGAATAATCCGGAACGAGCTTTATTTGAAAAAATAAAATCTCATTTGTATACTGGCGAGGCTTTTCTCGATCCCGATATTTCGAGGGAATCGCTGGCTTTGGAGTTGGGAACAAACCGGCAGTACCTGACAGAGGCAATACAGGAAAATACAGGGATGACTTTTATGGAATACATTAATGATATGCGGCTCTGCTATGCCCGCCGTCTTTTATCGTATAGTATAGATTTACCTATCGACGAGGTGTATATTACTTCTGGATTTAATAGTAAAAGTACGTTTTACCGCCTTTTCAAGCAGAAGTACGATTTGACTCCTAAAGAAATAAGGGAAATTGCTGCTAACCAAAAATGAAATCCATACATCTTTTCTAAATATTGGGGAAATCCGGCACAGTATGATTTAGAATTGGAGATGCAGTCGGTGTCTCATTTAGACCAATTTTTTAATTTTATCATATATTTATTTGTTAAATACAAAGGGGGCTTTGAAGTTATTCTTCAAAGCTCCTCTTATTTTTTTCTATTTAAATTACTTATATATATAGTTTTGCGTTTTTGGGATTCTTTTTTTGCGATTTTGATACCCTATTCTGCGATGTTGAGACTATCTCTTTTGGGCTGGTACTACCTTTGCATCGTATACAACAAAAAATAACGTTTTTATTAATTAGACAACACTGGCGACTAACTGTTTTTTTTGAATAGGATTTTGGTATTGTGCATACACTCACACACACTCTCTCTATTGCAGAGCTCTGACGTTTATAATCACTGCCTTGTCTTATCGTAAAATTTGAGCATTATGAGAATTTACACTTTAATTTTTTTTATATCGATTATGCAATTTCTGCCGGCACAGGTTGGGATAAATACGCAGAATGCATATACCGGTAGTGTACTGCATATTGATCCTAAAGGGAATACTTCGGGTACAACCAATTCGTCGGACGACGTACTGATAGATGCTTCGGGTAACATAGGTATAGGAACGTTATTACCCAAAGCAAAATTGGATATTGTGAAAGCCGGTACTAACTCGCCCCTTCGTATTGTGGATGGCGGGCAGGGTACAAACAAAGTTCTAAAGTCAGACACACAAGGAAATGCAAGCTGGATGGATATGCCGTCGACCAGTGCGGCTAACTATTCTATAACAGGGTCTGTACTAACATTCAATGCTGGCACCGTTTATTTAGTAAAAGCCATACCCATTTCGGCTAATGGTTTTTATCAGATTGTTATTCGCTGGTGGGGAAGAACGTGGGGGGTAAATGGTACGGGGGTAACAGCTGCTGTTTTTTATCTGGCTAGTTCTACCGGCTCAGGAAATGCGTGGACTGCCGATGAACCCAATGTAAAGGATAGTGCCGAGTCGTATGTATCTACTAATGCGACTACTGATAAAAATTCATATCCTTTTTGTTTCGCTTTACCCTTATCATCACAAGCTGCAGTAGAAACTTATCTGAAAGTATATATAAAAGTCGGTGTGGGTGGTCCTTGGAAAACCGGCGAGATCGATGCCTGGAATGCAAACTGGAATCCGAGTATTTCCGTATATAGAATATAATTGAACAAAATAATGAAAAGATATTTATTTTTAATGGCATTTGCCTGCCTGAGCTATCAGCTATTGGCTCAAATAGGTATAAATACCGAATCGCCGCAGCAATTGCTTCATGTAGATGCAAAAGGAAATACATCAGCCAACAGCAATGTATCCGATGATGTAGTTATAGACAAGAGCGGTAAAGTGGGAGTGGGGGTACTATCTCCTACGGCTAAACTACATATTGAAACGACAGTCAGTTTACCGGCTATACACCTGGCAGATGGGAGCGAGGGGGATGGTAAAATTCTGGGTAGTAAGGATGCTAATGGTAACATGACCTGGTTAACGCCTCCCACGTCGTGGACTAAGGTAGTTAACTTTACGGGAGGGCTTCGCAATTATCTGAATGGATATAGTGCTCTTTTACTGTCGGTTCAACTTCCCGAATCGGGCAACTATATTGTGATGCTCCGTTGGTGGGGAACTGCTAATACTTCGTTTGGCTTGATTAGTGCGTATCTTAATATAAAGGAAGGTGTGAATAATGTTGCAAACGATGCTGCGGATGTCAACAAAGATAATATAGAATACTATATTAAATATCCCCAGTCTGGTGCTCCGTTTTCTTTTACAAGCTACCTTCGCGGCAGTTTTACGGCAAACAAGTGGCTAAAACTATATATTTCACCCTCTACTCCGATGCCGGCAGGACAATATAGCTGGACAATCGGAAATACTACAAGCAAAGAATTAAACCCGACGGTCATTATTTTAAAAATTTAAAATAGAATGAAAATTAATATAATATTAACTATCGCATTACTTGCAAGTGCATTACTCCATGCACAGGTGGGAATCAATATAAAAGAACCGGGCGGTATTTTTCATATCGATCCCGGAATGAACAGCCCTACCACAACAACTGACGATGTCATTGTAAAAGAGAGTGGCTTTGTGGGACTTGGTACTACTTCTCCCACAGCCCAGTTGCATTTGAATGTGCCTGCGGGGCAGACTGCTTTGCGGGTAGTAGATGGTGGTCAATTAGACAATCGTGTGCTAGTATCTGATGTGGCGGGTTATGCCGCATGGGGTACAATGAAATCGAGTGGGGGGCAGCAAATTGCATTGCCGGCAGCCACCTATGCGAAAAGTACAACTACTAAGCTCAATTTATTGGGAAGTACACAATATAAAGTCTCTGCATCGGGCAATTACCTGGTATTTATACGATGGTGGGGCAGAACGGATACAGTAGTAAATGGAGGGTCGACCAATGCTTATTTCTATTTTTACAAAAACGGAACGGCAATAGATACTCAGGAGTATTATGCACAAGTACCATCTGCGAGTACTTATTTTACATTATCTACGGTCTTGGTAGCTCCCGACTGTAAAAAGGGTGATTATCTCGAAATTGCAGTCAGACCTATCTATGGAGGTTGGACTACTTCTGCTACTACTCATATGGTGTCTACTGTAACATTTTTTGTGATGTAAGACGATTTTAACTAATTTCATAATATCTCTCAATACTAACAACCAAAATAGTTTCGCTGATCATGTTGTAGCAGATTTGTTTTTATTGTTGTCGTTTTGAATTTGTACATATAAATGATTTATTTAAGTAGAACTATGTCCAGCAGTGGTGTGTAGTGATTATATGCCACTGTCTTTTTTACAGGAAAATAACGATAATGCGATTAGCAAAAAAGAGTAAATAATATATTGGCAACTTACGTAGTTTTATGTAAAAAAGTTTAATGTGTCAAAAGAAGAATGTTTTCAGATTATTGCAACCATCTTGTAATAGATTACTTAATAGACTTGTCTATTAAAATTATGTCCAAACTGTCAGGATAATTATTTTCTTTTGTGTGGCTGCCGATTACATCCTTTTTTTTCTATAAAACTAGTGTTTAACTTTAAATTGGCGAAATATTATAAAAGATATATATTGTGCTGTAATTTTTTGATTAAAAAAGAATTTAGCACTTCAAAATTAGTCGATTAAGTTCTGTAAATGCAAACAGGGAACATCAAATAAAGATGCTCCCTGTTTATATTGTATCATTCGGAATGCTTAGTCAAACATACGTCTGAAATGGCTGAATATTTTATCTTTTACCGATTTGTTAGGCTGAAAATTCGGTGAATTTTCTAATCCCGAAAGGATATTCTTTTCACCATCATCTAACTTTTCGGGTATATATACGCTTATGTTTATCAGTAAATCGCCCGTTCCATAACGATGAACGCTAGGCAAACCTTTGTTTTTCAAGCGAAGTACTTTTCCGGGTTGAGTTCCCGGATCAATCTTTACCTTCACTTTTCCGTCAATAGTCGGTATTTCGATGTTACCACCTAAAGCTGCTGTTGAAACGCTGAGTAGTAAATTATAAACTACATCGTTTTCGTCTCGCAGAAGTTCCGGATGCGGTTCTTCTTCTACAACAATCAGTAAATCACCGTTCACGCCTCCATGACGGGCAGCATTACCTTTTCCGCTCATCGATAGTTGCATACCTTCGGCAACTCCTGCCGGAATGTTGATGGTTATTACTTCCTCTTCTCTTATAATACCTTCACCCGAACAGTGAGGACATTTCTTCGTGATATTCTTACCTTCGCCATTACAAGACGAACAGGTAGTTTGGGTTTGCATCTGTCCCAACATAGTATTTACTATGCGGGTTTGTGTTCCCGAGCCGTTACATGTTGAACAAGTAGTATAAGCGGTTCCGTTTTCAGATCCGTTTCCATTACAATGTTGACAAGCAACGTATTTCTTTACCTTTATCTTTTTCTCTACGCCTGTTGCTATTTCCTTAAGCGTAAGTTTTACTTTTACACGTAGGTCGGAACCCCTGGTGACACGTCTTCCGCCGCCACCGCCGAATCCTCCTCCAAAGCCACCACCAAAATGACCTCCGAAGATATCGCCGAATTGTGAGAAGATGTCATCCATAGAGAATCCTCCACCTGCATGACCTCCAAAACCGCCGGGAGCTTCGTGTCCGTATCTGTCGTATTTAGCACGTTTTTGCTCATCGCTCAATATCTCGTAAGCTTCGGCTGCTTCTTTAAATTTATCTTCGGCTTCAGTATTACCCGGATTTTTGTCGGGGTGATATTGAATCGCTTTCTTTTTATACGCTTTTTTTATTTCCGTTATTGTCGCAGTCTTGGAAATCTCTAATACTTCGTAATAATCTCTTTTCTTCGCCATTTTTTTAGTTTTCTACCTAATAGTATTACGTATAGTAATAAGGTTTGTAGCCTTATTTAGCAACAATTACTTTTGGGAAACGGATCACCTTGTCGTTCAGTGTGTATCCTTTTTGTATACAGTCTATTATTTTGTCTTTTTGATCTTCGCTCTGAGCCGGAATCGTTGTAATGGCTTCGTGCTTATCGGTGTCGAAAAGTTCGCCCAACGAGTCTATTTCCTTTACTCCGTTTTGAGCTAAAAAGTTTTGGAATTTGCTATAAATAAGCTCTACTCCTTCTTTAGCGTCTTCCGGAATATTGGGTAGTGCTCTTTCGAAATCATCCACAATTGACAGAACTCCTATGATGGCTTTTTCATTACCGGTTTTCAATAAATCGGCTTTTTCTTTCATGGTTCGTCTGCGATAATTGTCAAACTCTGCATGTAAACGTAAATACGAATCGTTCAGGTCTTCAAACTTTTTCTCCAAGTCGTCCGCCAGATTGGCACTGTCTTCGTTTTCGTTTACATCATTAATCTGATCATTTGTCACATTTTCGATATTCAAATCATTCTCTAGTGACTCAAATTCTTCGTTTTTATTAGTATCCTTCATATCTTATATTACTTTCTATCTACTGTTATATACATAATTAAGACGCGTATTTGCTTGTAAACAAATTCGGTCTTTTATTTCATTCTGTATATACTCTTACAAAATCTTTGCCAAAGATATAAAATTTAGCGAAATTTAAAGTTTACAGGCTTTCTCTGACACGTACAAAGTTGTTATCTTTGTGTACTTTCAACATGGAGAGTTTTTTGGTTATTGAAGGTTTCGGATCTTGTAGTGTTTACTTTAAATAGAGATAGGGTTTGTCTCGTTATTTATGATATTCCAAAGCAGGATCTGTATTATTATAAGCAATAACTATTTTACATTACTAATTTAGAAAATAAACAGGTATTAATTATGGCATTGAATGATATTTTTACCCCGATGAATATCACTCTGATTATACTTTTTGTATCATCAGCATTTTTTATGAGTGGCAAAGTACGATCAGACCTGGTTGCAATGTGTGCACTGCTGGCGTTGGTACTTACTAATATAATAACTCCGGTGGAGGCCTTGTCGGGCTTTTCTAGTTCTATTGTATTAATGATGGTGGGCTTATTTATTGTAGGAGGAGGAATCTTCCGTACAGGGCTTGCCAAGCTTATCAGTTCTAAAATACTGCGTCTGGCAGGCAATAGCGAGAGCAAATTATTTGTTTTGGTGATGTTGGTAACAGCTTCTATCGGAGCTTTTGTTAGTAATACGGGAACTGTGGCGGTGATGATGCCTATTGTGGTAAGTATTGCGGTGAGTGCTAATATTAGTCCACGTCGATTTCTTATGCCATTGGCTTTTGCGAGTAGTATGGGTATATTAACTTTGATTGCTACCCCTCCCAACTTAATTATAAGCGAAGAATTACAAAAAAACGGATATGATGCTCTTAGCTTCTTCTCCTTTACCCCAGTGGGTTTAATCTGTTTAGGGATAGGAATAATAGTTCTTTATTTTCTGAGCAAAATCTTTTTATCGAAAGACGATAGAGATGGCGATGAAAAGAGAAAAGGCAAAACTTTGGATGATTTAGCCGATGAATATCAATTGCATAAGCTTACACATTTAAGTCTTCCCGAACATTCGGATATGGTTGGCAAGAGCTTAAGAGAACTTTCCATACCGAGTCTTTATAACATAAGTGTTGTAACTGTTGAAAAGATTGTAAACGCATCTCGATTCAATAAAAGCGTGAATGAGGTTGTTGCTGGTCCAAATACGGTCATCGAAAGAGGAGACATATTGGTATGCTACGGTAAAAAAAGTAATTTGAATCGTTTTATCGAAGAAAAAGAATTGACTTTGGTAGAGAAAGAAGGTGCAGGAAAGGATATTTTCGACTTTAAGGATATAGGTATTGCCGAAGTATTTATTATGCCCAACTCTAAACTGGTGAACCGTACCATTATAGATGCTCACTTTCGGGATGAGTTTAACGTAAATATCCTAGGTATTCAACGCAATAATGAATATAAGATGAGTGATTTGCAGAAAGAGAAATTACATTCGGGTGATGCTCTTCTTATTCAAGGTACATGGGGTGATATTGCCAGCTTAGGTAATCGTCAGGAAGATTTGGTGCTTGTGGGCCAACCTTTGGAAGAAGCTGCAAAAGTAACTCTCGATCATAAAGCTCCCGTGGCGGCTATCATCATGGTATTGATGGTCATTGCTATGGTTACTAATATTGTAGCTCCCGTTATTGCAGTTTTAACTGCTGCTGTAATGATGGTTATTACAGGCTGTCTTCGTAATATGGAAGAAGCCTATAAAAATATAAATTGGGAAAGTGTAGTTCTTATTGCAGGTATGATGCCTATGGCAGTTGCTTTTGAGCAAACGGGGGCCGCAGGTATTATATCGGGTACATTGGTTGGTGGTTTGGGACCTTATGGACCTTATGCTCTATTAGCTGGTATTTACTTTGGAACTTCTATTCTTACCATGTTTATCAGTAATACGGCAACAGCTCTGCTTTTTGCCCCTATCGGTATGCAGGCGGCTGTAAATATGGGCGTGAGTCCTTATCCCTTTATGTTTGCGGTAGCAGTTGCTGCTAGTATGTGTTTTGCTTCGCCGTTTTCTACCGCTCCCAATGCATTGGTTATGTCGGCAGGTAAATATAAATTTATGGATTATATAAAAGTTGGATTACCTTTGCAGATAATTATGGGTATTGTTATGATTATAGCATTACCATTGTTATTTCCGTTTTAAGGTAAAGGAATGTAATTTTATACTATGGGATTTCTACGTTTTCTTTTTGCACTAGCTGTTGTAATTGCTCATTCTGCCCCTATATTTGGTTATCGGCTAATACCCGGTAGTTTGGCTGTTCAAAGCTTTTACATGATTTCGGGATTTTATATATCGTTGGTTTTAAATGAGAAGTATATAGGAGAGAATAAGTCCTATAAGTTGTTTTTATCGAATAGAGTGTTGCGATTATATCCCTCATATTGGTTTGTTCTTTTATGTATAGTCGCTTATTCCGCTTTTTTTATGATTTTCTTTAATAGCGGTGATAGTGGTATTACACTTTCTTATTATAAAATATATTTTGAAAATCTGAGTTTGTGGTCATATCTTTACTTAATATTTTCCAACCTTTTCATATTTGGTCAGGAGCTGGTTTGGTTTTTGGGATTGGATACGCTTACAGGTAACTTATTTTTTACATCGAGTTTGCAATATCCTCAACCGAACTTATATGTGTTTCTATTCATACCTCAGGCGTGGACTGTCAGTCTCGAATTGATGTTTTATGTCTGTGCTCCATTCGTAGTGAGGCGAAATATCACGATTGTTATCTCAATAATTGTATTGTCTCTTCTTTTGAGGGTACTGATGATGTTTAATTTTGAAAGTCAGGAACCTGTTTGGTCTTATCGATTTTTTCCGACAGAACTGGCTTTATTTTTACTTGGTACAGTAGCTTATCGTATATCTGTTTTTTTGAAAAATAAAAATATTCATAAAAATGTATTGAGGGGTATTTTATACTTTATGATTTTGCTTACTTTATCATATAGTTTTATTGATTTTAAGGGGCTATATATCTTATTTATAGTTTTGTTTTTTATATCACTGCCTTTTATTTTTATTTATACAAAAGACTCGAAGAGGGATCGTAAAATAGGAGAGTTGTCGTATCCCATCTATATTTGTCATCTATTTGTTTTGATGTTTATTAATTCATTATCACTTTCGTTGGAGGTGAATTTATGGGCTTCTTCAATTGTAATACTCTCTATTTTGTTTGCGTATATTTTATATCGTTTTGTGGATAGTCCTTTAAACAGGTATCGCCAGAGAAGACTTCATAAATAACAGAATTGATTGTATTGTTTCTTATAATACTGTTTTGTAAGAGGGTATTGTGTCTGTTAATATATAATTATACAGAAGTTCATGAAGCGAAATTGCCTATGCCGGGTTCGGTGTTTCTATGAAAATGAATAGATATAGTGAAGGGCTTCTATACTATAAATGTATTTATTCACGGGGAGGCTGGAATGGCTTCCCCGTGAATATTTTGCTTAGGGCAACAATTGATCTATCATTGCCTTCATTTTATTTGTTCCGGGGTAGCCCGAAAATTGCTTTTCTAATTTGCCATTGGTATCATAAAGCTGATAGGTTGGTATTCCCGTAAAATCAAAGCTATCTTGAAGAGACTCCCATTCGCCCTCGGTCAGGTAATAATGTTCACCTCCGATTGTGTTGATTTTCTTTTTCCACAACGTTAAAGGAGAAGAGGTGTTGGTTATATATACAAATACAATGTTTTTATCTTTGTATTGACCTTTTATTTCTCTGATTTCTTTCATCGCAGACATACAGGGACCGCACCAGGTAGCCCAGAAATCGACTAAAACAACATTGCCTTTATATTGCGAAATAATAGCGTTCATCAATTCTTTTTGTGGAACCGACGGTGTTTCTTTACAGTTTGCATTACTTTTTTGTGCGGCCAATTTTATTACTTCTTCATTCTTTTTCAAAAGGATCTTTGTAATTTCCTTATTCTTAAAGTAATTTCTGATGTTTTCTATCTGTTTATCGGATAGAGGTTTTAGTTCATTATCAAACTGAGAGATGTAAGCACCGGCAGTTAACCTGTCGTAGAATAAACCGTTATCGGAGCCAATTAAATCTGCCATTGTTGTTTTTACACCCTTTAGCCATTCATCTATAGGTGTATCGTTGATTAATGGAATATTTAATGTTTCATTCGAGAGTATGGCTTTCAGTACTCTCGAATAGGTTGCATTATATAGATATTGAGGATTATTGAGGTCAAAATACTTTAGAAAAGCATAATAAGATCTATCGGGTTCCTGTGGAGTAAACTCTTCGGGTTCCTCTTCAGTTTTGAAATTTTGATAGTTTAGAGACATATAGCCGGTATAATCAAGAAGGCATCCGACAAGATAAGCTAGCTTGAATTCATTCGTAATAAAATTCTTGGCACCTTTCGATAAAGTAGAATCGGTGACTGTAATATTCAATCTTTCTTCCATGTTCTTAATGGCAACAGAAGCAAAATCTTTAGGTGTCATCTTGTAAAAAGATGAATAAGTAGATCCGGGGCTCATCATTTGCTCCATCACATCTCCACTGTTCAATACATCATTGGAAGTTAATCCAATTCTGCTTAAAATAGTTACATCTATATTATTATCGTCTTTTTTTGTTATTACCAGTTTTGTCTCTTTATCCGAAGCCAGACCGATAATTAAACTTTGGTCGAATATTTCCGAAGTAATTGTACCGATTATCATGTTACATTCGATGGGAACTTCGAAACTGAAACTGCCATCTTCAGTGAGGTATGTCTCGAATGTACCTACTTCTGCTGTAATCGGAGCGGGGACGTAGAGTTTCAGAACTGGCTTTTCTTCGCCTTCTTTTAGTTGAAAATTACGAACTACTCCCGTTACCTTAGCTGTAGCCATCATTATTTTAGGTTCAGGAAATTGGTCTTTATTTGTAGATGTACAAGATAAAAAGGCTATGCAAATTCCCATAATTAGTATTTGCCTGAATAAAAAAAGGTTGTTTTTCATAAAAAATTGGTTTGGTTCATTGAGCAGATTTATTATTATTGCTTCATATCTAAAAGTAAGAAAATAATTTAATATTGTGTCTTTTGTGTATTATTGAAAAAATAATAGATCAAGAATTGTTTAACAGCACCAAAAGTATACGATAAAGATTATATTTTAATTACCTTTAGCAAATTTTTTAAATCAACTATGTCTGCAATCATCGAAGAAGAGTTAGATGAAACGATTCTACCTATCCAGAAAACCGATCTGATTTATCAGATTGAAGACCGTCCGCCTTTCAAAGAGGCTGTATTTATAGCTTTCCAGCATTTGTTAGCTATTTTTGTCGCAATCGTGACTCCGCCGTTAATAATTGCCGCCAGTTTAGGTCTGGATAAGGAGACGACGAGTTTTCTGGTTTCAATGGCTCTCTTAGCCTCCGGTATTTCAACCTTTATTCAATGTAGACGTATAGGATCTTTGGGTTGTGGCTTGCTCTGTGTACAAGGGACAAGCTTTTCTTTTATTGGGGCGTTAACTGCCAGTTTTCAAGGTATGGGTATTGCGGCACTTCCTGTTATATTCGGTGTGTGTATTGCAGGTGCTCCTGTTGAAATGTTTGTAAGTAGAATACTAAAATATACTCAAAAAATTATTACCCCACTTGTTTCGGGTATTGTCGTTACAATGATCGGGCTTAGCCTTATCAAAGTGGGTATTACTGCATGTGGTGGCGGCTTTGGTGCTATTGAAGACGGAACTTTTGGAAGCTATCAGAATTTAGGTCTTGCAGGTATGGTCCTGGTGTCTATCTTGATCTTTAATAGCTTTAGAAATAAATATATACGTATGTGTTCCATCGTGTTGGGACTTCTATTAGGCTATGTCGTTTCCTATTTTATGGGATTGATTGATTTTTCGCAACTGGGAACTCTTGGAATGATTAATATACCTACTCCTTTTAAATACGGATTGGGATTTGATCTATCGGCGTTCATCGCAGTAGCTCTTATATACTTTATTACTTCTATTGAAGCAATGGGAGATATTACAGCTAATTCGATGATTGGCGGAGAACCGATCAAAGGTGAGAAGTTTGTGAAACGTGTTCAAGGAGGAGTTATGGCTGATGGTTTTAATTCGATTGTAGCAGGTGTGTTGAACTCATTTCCTAATTCGATTTTTGCTCAAAATAATGGACTCATTCAACTTACGGGTGTTGCAAGCCGATATGTTGGTTATTATATCGCTGCCTTTTTGATTTTATTGAGTGCTTTTCCTTTTATTGGAGGACTTTTCTCTTTAATGCCCGAACCTGTTCTTGGTGGAGCTACATTATTGATGTTTGGTACAGTTGCCGCTTCGGGGGTACGTATCATTGCATCACAGGATATAGACCGAAAAGCAATATTAGTATTAGCAGTTAGTTTTGCTTGCGGTTTGGGAGTAGAGCTTGCCCCCGATATTTTAATACAGATGCCCGATTGGGTGAAAGGTATATTCTCGTCGGGAATTACTACCGGAGGATTAGTTGCTATTATAGCAAACATCGTTATCAGAATAAAAGAATAAGGTTTCAGACCTTATGAATACTTTGGCAAGTATAACGGCTTTAGTTTGTTATAACTCTAAAATGTATAATTAGATACTTTCAGTTACTTAAATATAAAGAGGGAAGACCATGAAATTATTAAAAGACAGAATACTAAAAGACGGAAAAAGCTTTGATGGAGGCATATTAAAGGTCGATAGCTTTATTAACCATCAAATGGATCCAATATTGATGAAATCGATAGGAGTAGAATTTGTACGTCGTTTTGGCAATCTTCCTATCAATAAAATTGTTACTATTGAAGCAAGTGGAATTGCTCCGGCTATAATGTTGGGTTATCTGCTCGAATTACCCGTAGTTTTTGTGAAGAAAGCAAAACCCAAGACAATGGATAGAATGATAACTTCTCAGGTATATTCTTTTACTAAAGATATTACTTATGATGTTTGTGTTAGCAGCGATTTTCTAACTCCAGATGATACGGTTGTATTTATAGATGACTTCTTGGCAAATGGTCACGCAGCCATTGGTGTAAAAGATCTTGTCGAAAAAGCCGGTGCTACATTAGCAGGTATGGGCTTTATTATCGAAAAGAGTTTTCAAGATGGAGGTAAGCGTCTTCGTGAGCAACATATTCATGTTGAATCGTTGGTGCACATAAAGAGTTTAGGAAATGATAGAATAGAATTTGAAGAATAGGCTTATATTTAAGTCTATTTACTTTCCTGTATTTTACAAATTAATACAAACTGCAAAAGCAACAGATAAGACGAAAGCTGATAGAGAAGTAAATTTCAAATAAGGATCAAGCAGGCGATTATCTGTATTCTTGTATATGTTTCGAAGAATAATAAGGAAGGGTATAAAGAATACCATATATAAGTATTGATAACAATTGGTACTATATATTATACTATATGCTATAAAGCAAAGTATTCCACTGAGAGAGAGGAAAGCATGGTATAACTTTGCACCTCTCAGTCCTAAATGAATGGCTAAAGTCATCTTTCCTGAATTACGATCGTTTTCCATGTCTCGCATATTATTGACGTTAAGTACTGCGGCTGTAAACATACCCAAACCAATAGCAGGTAACCAAGGCTGAAATGTCATTTCGTGCAAGTGTAGAAAGTATGTTCCTACAACGGCTACAGGACCAAAGAACACAAACGAGAAAATATCACCAAACCCTTTATATCCGTATGGATTTTTTCCGGCAGTATATTTTATTGCTGCCCATATAGATGTTATTCCAAGAAAAAGGAGTAGTATGATATATATGATATTGATAAATTGTGATGCTTCGTATATTAATGCTGCACCTACCAGCATAGAAGCTAAAATGGCTATGCCAATGGCAACCTTCATTTGATGAGGAGTAATAGCTCCACTTTGTACGGTGCGGGTAGGACCTACTCGTTGCCCTGTTATATCTGTTCCATGTTGAAAATCTCCCAGATCATTGGCTAGATTGGAAAGTAGTTGAAGAAGTGTTGCAGTCAATATTGTAAGTACGCATATACTAATACTAAAGTGACCGGTACTGTAAGCCATGCCATTTGCACAAATAGTGGAGGCAACGGCAAGAAATAAAGTTCGGGGACGTAGTGCCGAAATCCAATGTTTTAAGGAAGCCATATTCTTTGTTTTTGCAAAGATAAAAATTTAAACCCGAAGATATTCTCTATTCCTTATCAAGAATTGCTTTTAAGTTGAAGGATAAACGAATACCAAAGGCATCATAATTTCCCTTGCGGAAAGAAGTAAATGCCCCTACATTCACAAGATTAATTAAGTCTACCGAATATCCAATTTCAGTATACAAATTGAGGTCAGGAGTATATAAGTTCTTGAAATGTAAGTTTTCGGTCATAGGAAGCGATTGCAGAAAAGATAATCGTTTCAATAGTAAATACTGACTTTGATAATTAAATTGCGATCTGATCCAATAACGATTGGTTGATGCTTCGTAATTGCCTAGTAGGGTATATGTGTCAAACGGAAAATCGGTCAACGAGTATTTTCTTGAAGTATTGAAATGTTGATAATCTGCAAAGTTGGTTCTATCAGTGCTACCTAAAAAGCTTCCTCCTTCTACTAAATAGTCAATATCATTGAAATAACTTATTTTTATTTTCTGAGATATACTTCCTTGTAGCTTTCTATATCTAGAATTGTTTTTGAGCCATGATGAAAATCCTTCGTTATATTCTACGGAGAATGTTGGTGAAGTAATTTTCCGATACACTTTTCGCCCTTTATGTATAGAGTAGTATGCGTATGGAGAATAGGTGAGCTTAAGTGAATAGGAAACTACATCGAAACGATCGGCTGGATATAGGTTTGGCTTGATTTTACCTTTATTACCCCAAATTCCCCAATCGCTATGATTAGAGAGACCTGACCGTTTAGCAATTTCAAAACCTGTTGTTAGTTGTAAGCCATTAGCTAAATCGATACTGTTTTTGGTGTTGACGAAATCTTTCTGATAGAAATAACTGTCACTCTTTCTAAATAGAGCAGAACTAACAGTATTATCCAGACGTGAGATACCGTTGGGGTTGAAATCCTCCGAAATAGATGCTGCCGAAATATTCAGTTTTCCGAGTTTTAGAGGAGCATAAGTAAATGTCAGATCACTTCCATAAAGAATCTCTTTTCGTCCTGTAGTATAATAGGCATAAGGCGATATTATCAGCTTTTGATTCTCGTTGAATCGTATATTCATTTTTACTCTCTGTCCGAGCCATGCACCATCAACAAAGTTATATTCGCGAAAGGCACGGATCAGTCCACCATATTCGAAATTAATACGTGCAGTATCACTGCCTACGCGTCCTCCCATTATAATATCAAATGGTTTAAAAGTAGGAGAGTGGTATTCTTTCTTCAAAGAGTCTACATATTGTTGTATAGAGTCTTTTTTCTGATAACTGCGGATTTCGGTACTATCAAGTGCTATTGTTCTAATTTTGTTCCAGTACGATAAATCTCTTTTGGTAGCCATACTATCGGTGATGGTAGTATAAAGAGTGTCTCTTTTGATTTCGAAATTTCGTTTATTGGACTTTTTCTTAGATAGTTGTTTGACGATTTCTTTATTCACCTCGATATCTGTGTATTTTAGTGATGAGAAATAATTCATAGCACCGCTAGTGCCTAATATGTCAAACTTCCCTGTTAGTGAGTAAGATATGGGCAGATATACTTGGGGAGAGACTTCTTCGTATGAGATTACAAAATCTTGCTTCATACCGAATAGGTCATGAGAAAGTTCTGCATATTGAACGTGCCATGTATCATCTGCTATATATAGATAGCCATCAATGAGTCGAGGGTTTTTGTATTTGGCCTCAAACTTTATTTTATTTATAGTCATCCCATTTTCCTCATTAAAGCCTTCGTATTTATATCTGTAATATTTGAAGGCATCTTTGTTGAGAGGTGATATATTCTGATTGAGTAATGGCGAATATATAGAAGCATTCATTATTCTGAAAGATTCTTTCGGGTCGAAATTATCAGGAATAGTGCTAGAAAAAGCTTTTACTGTCTGTGTATACTTTTCGGGAGCTACAAATTGAAGTTCATTAAAAGATTCTTGAAGAAATACATTGTTTTTAAAGTCTGAGATTTTCAGACCATCTTCCGAAGCCAGTTTATCGACGAGTTTCGATACGGTGAAAAGCTCCATATTGGCTTTTATATATACATCGGCAGTGTATTTGTTTGCTGCATTGAGATGGCGGGGAGCTTCGGCCATGGCTTTGCGGATGATTGCATAGGCGGGGTCTTCCGTATTGGTTATGGTAACTTCTTTCAATTCGTATGCATCCTCTTCCATAATAATATGGAGATTGACCGGATTATCCTTTACTTGGATTGTTTTGGAGACAGGTTTGTAGCCCAGACAACGAAATGTGATATTATAATTTCCATTGGTGAGTGTCGTTTGAAATTCACCCCTTTCGTCGCATATAAGACCTTGATTTATTTCCTTTATAAAGATATTACTACCGTATAACGGTTGTTGTTTCTTATCTGTAATTTTCCCTTTGAAATTTTGAGAAAATATGGGTTGTGATAATAATATAGCAAGAAGTATGAGGTAGAATTTGTGCATTTCGAATAGCTGTTAATTTAACAAAGACTATAGTAAGCCTCCTTTCAAGCAAATATACAATGAAATTTTATATTTCGAAATCCTTTGCAGGCAAATAGTCCAAATTAATTGACAGATAGTATTACAACTATATTATTTATTGTTATTTTTGTATCATTAAGGTCTCAGACCTTTTTACTGCTTGGGTAATTGTAGGCGTAGTTTGTTACTCGAATAAAAGCAATAAATAATTGAAGTTATTTAATCGAAAAATATTTTAAAAATCTAAAATGCTCACTGTCGAAAAAATTGGAGGCACTTCGATGTCTCAGTTTCAGGATGTTTTGACTAATATTATCAAAGGAGAACGTACTCCCGATGATTATTACAATCGAATATTTGTTGTTTCTGCATATAATAATGTGACCAACTGGTTGTTGGAGCATAAAAAGACCGGAGATTCCGGTGTATATGTTCAATTTCTTAGAAATGAAGATTATAGCATTGGCCTTGATGGTCTTTGTCAACGATTGGTACATATCAATAAAGCTTTTGCTGAAATAGGCCTAAATCAGGCTGAAGCAAAAGAATTTATCGAATATCGGGTCAAACAGGCAAAAGTGATGCTATATAGTTTGAGTAAAGTATTGGCCTCGGGATATGTAAATACCGAAGATATATGCTTGGCTGCCCGCGAAATTTTAGCTTCGATAGGCGAAGCTCATTCTGCTTGGAACTCGGTAAACATATTGAATAACAACGGTATTACGGCACGTTTTGTAGATCTCTGTGGTTTTAATGATTCCCTTCCTTTGACTATTGACGAACGTATTGCAAAAGCTTTCGATGGAATAGAATTTGATAAGGTCTTGTGTATTGCTACCGGTTATACTAAGGGAACCGAGGGTATTATGAGAGCTTTTGACAGAGGATATACTGAGGTGACTTTCAGTAAAATAGCAGTACAGGTAAAAGCCGATGAGGCTATCATCCATAAGGAATATCACTTGTCGAGTGCCGATCCCGGTATTGTGGGTGTAGATAAAGCTGTTCCCGTAGGACATACCAATTATGTGATTGCCGATCAGTTGGCCGATATTGGTATGGAGGCAATACATCCCAAAGCTGCTAAACCTCTCGAATTGGCAGGTATAAATATAAGAATCAAAAATACCTTTGAACCCAATCATCCAGGAACGCTCATTACACGTGAATATATATCACCGGAGGCGAAAGTCGAGATTGTATCAGGAACTACCAAAGTGATTGCTGTTGAGATACATGACCCGATGATGGTAGGAGAGGTCGGTTTTGACTTGCGTATAATGACTCATTTTGCGAAATTCGGCGTCAGTTATATTCTTAAGTCGACCAATGCCAACTCTATAACTATGGTTGTATGGGAAAATGCAAAATCTAAAGAATTGATTCTGGACTTAAGGCAAAATTTTTATCAGGTTCGTACCGAATCGGTTGCACTTATATGTGCGATGGGTACTAATATTGCAATGCCCGGTTTCTTGTATAAAGCCTCTAAGGCTCTGTATGAGCAAAATATAAATATCGAAAGTTTCGGGCAATCGCTGCGTCAGGTAAACATGCAGTTTGTTATTCGCCGTGAACGATATAATGATGCAGTTATCGCACTTAATGAAGCTTTATGCTTACATAAGTAATGAAAACATGTTATAAAGCATACTTTCTGATTAAGATTAAATTAAGATAGAATTAAGTTTAGTTAATTTTAGAAAGAAATTATTGAGCTTTCTTGTATAAAAGAATATAACTGTTACTTTTGCAAAAGTATAATTGAGTCGTAGAAATTAGAATTTGATACCAAAGAGAGCCTTGATGTATAAGCTGACGATAGTGTTGGAACCAGAATGCCGTTTTATTCGAATCACTTCTCTTAATAAGCTAAAAAAAGCATAGTTTGAGTGTCCTTTTGATAACCAAAATGAATATTGGTTAGACTTTTTCTGTGTTTTGAATAAAAATAGCGATTATACACCGTTTTTTATGGTAAATGATTGCTATCATTGAATCAATTTATATATTTGTACTTAGAACGCTTCTTAAAAAAAGCCATTCCGGATACGAATTGAGAAAATGGATATTTTATATTACGAAAATTAAATATTTGAATATTACTAATTAATTTAAACAATTTATTTATTACTATTATGGAAACTAAACCACAAAAAACAAAATCTAGATCTAAAGGAGTATCGGCAGGATTGGTGATCGTTGGTTGTGCTATCGTTGCTTTCTGCTTTTTCTTTTTTGTCTGCGGAAATCCTTCTGGATTTGATGAAAAAGGACATCCACACCCAGGTAACGTATTTGCAACTCTATACCAAGGAGGTTATGTAATTCCTATCGTTATTACTCTTCTTTTAACAGCTTTAAGCTTATCTGTTGAAAGATTTTTCGCATTAAACAGAGCTAGCGGAAAAGGTAGTGTACCTCAATTCGTAGCAGAAGCTAAAGCTAAATTAGAAGCTGGTGATATTACAGGTGCTGAAAAATTGTGTGATGCACAAAAAGGTTCAGTAGCTAATATCCTAAAAGCAGGTTTAGTTAGATACAGAGACGTAGAAACTTACACTGACATGAATAATGATGAGAAAGCTCAAATTATTCAAAAAGAAATTGAAGATGCTACAACTCTTGAACTTCCATATTTGGAGCAAAATCTATCAGTAATCGCTACTATCTCAACTCTAGGTACATTATTCGGACTATTGGGTACGGTACTTGGTATGATCAAATCGTTCTCGGCGATGGGTAACGAAGGTGCACCGGATTCAACAGCTCTTGCGGTTGGTATCTCTGAGGCTCTTATGAATACAGCGATGGGTATCGGTACAGGTGCGGTTGCTATTATTTTCTATAACTTCTTCCAAGGAAAAGTTAAAGATGTAACTGACGCCGTAAATGAAGTAGGTTTTGCAATTGGTCAAACTTATACCTCTAAGCACGGAAAATAATTATCATTTTTTATGATGAATGATTGTGGAATCTAATTAAAATTCCACTCTAATAAGTAAGAAAAACAAGAAGAAATGAGTAAAGTAAAAGTAAAAAAACAGGATACGTTCATCGACATGACGGCGATGAGTGATGTGACTGTTCTCTTGTTGACATTCTTCATGCTTACTGCTAACTTCATCCCTAAAGAACCAATTCAGGTAATGACTCCTGCTTCGGTTTCTGAAGTGAAAATTCCTGAATATGATGTCATGACTATTTTAATTGACCCTCAAGGACAGGTTTTTATGAATTTAGACAGACCAGATGATAAAAGAAAAGTGCTGGAAAGTATTGGTAAGCAATATAATCTGACATTTACTCCAAAGCAAATTCTATCATTCGTAAACCAAACACACATAGGCGTGCCTATCAGTCGTTTACAATCATTTCTTGATCTTCCTCTGGATGAGCAGGATGAGGTGATAAAAAAATTCGGTATTCCAACTGATACTATTATCAGTCCAAACAATCAATTGGCTGTTTGGGTTACTACCGCTACGGAAATAAATGAAAATTTGACTATTGCGATCAAAGCTGATCAAAGTACTCCCTATGC
This sequence comes from Indolivaga alginatilytica, assembly GCF_003201355.1. Lineage (GTDB taxonomy): Bacteria > Bacteroidota > Bacteroidia > Bacteroidales > Dysgonomonadaceae > Dysgonomonas_A > Dysgonomonas_A alginatilytica. The sequence continues at coordinate 173,328 of NZ_QICL01000001.1, read as the reverse complement.
TCTGGTGAAGAATGTAATGTCTACGTTGCAAGACTTAAAAAAGAACAGATATAGTTTGATAACAACCCTGAAGACAATGCCTGCAGGTGTTTGATAATAGAACTTTAACATTAAAACAGTAAGATTATGTCAAGTGTTGATACCGGCGGCGGCGAACAAAAAAAAGGCCAGCCCCAGAAAATCAATCTACGTGTAGATTTTACACCGATGGTTGATATGAACATGCTTTTGATTACTTTCTTTATGTTCTGTACAACTTTGAGTAAGCCTCAGACGATGGACATTGTAATGCCAACGAAAGATAAAGACCTTACAGAAGAGGATAAAAATCAGGTAAAAGCTTCTAAAGCGATTACTGTGATACTTGGTGAGAAAGATAAAATTTATTATTATGAAGGGGAACCTGATTATACTGATTTTAATACTCTAAAAGTAACAGATTATACTCCTGAAGGTTTTAGAAGTCTTTTATTGCAACGCAACGCGGATGCTGTGGCTAAAATAAGAGAACTAAGGATTGATAAAGTCAAGAAAAAAATTACAGAAGAAGAATTCAAAGAGCAGTCTAGTGAAATAAAAAATGCGAAAGACGGTCAGGTAGTTGTAATAAAACCTACAAACGGAGCTTCGTATAAAAATTTGGTAGATGTGCTTGATGAGATGGCTATCTGTAGTATTGGTAAATATGCTATTGTAGAAATGGCTGATGGAGATAATTTCTTAGTACAGAACTTTGAATCCAAAGGCGCATTATCAGCTCAGACTGGAGGAAAATAAATCACATATTTAATAACATAAAAATGGGAAAAGATATTAATTTAAATTCCTCTGAATGGCGTGATATAGTATTCGAAGGCAAAAATAAAAAATATGGAGCGTATGAGTTACGCAGCTCATCTTCAAAAAGACACGTTGTTGCATTTATTGTAGTACTTGTGTTTGTTGGAGTAGTTGCAGCGTTACCTGCTTTCCTTGAAGCTGTGAAAGCTGGCCAAAAGCTAGCCGGAGTAGATGAAGCTTTCGAATTATCGAATATAGCCAATGTAGAGGAACAGGTTCCGGAAGAAAACATTATACGTCAGGAAACCGCACCACCTCCCCCCCCTTTGAAGGCGACTATTCAGTTTACACCTCCTGTAATTACAGAAGACAGTAAAGTGAATGAAGATAAAGAAATGAAATCTATCGAGGAGTTAAACGAAACGAAAGTTCAGATCTCTATTGCAACCGTAGAAGGTACAAATGACAAAAACGCTGTAGATATTGCAGAATTGAAAGAGCATAAAGTGATTGTTGAAGAAAAGGAAGTAGAAAAACCTTTCGTCAGCGTAGAACAAATGCCACAATTCCCCGGTGGAGATATTGAATTGATGAAATTCATTAATGGAGGTATCAAATATCCAACTATTGCAGCAGAAAATGGAATTGAAGGACGTGTTGTAATTCGTTTCGTTGTCGGAAAAGATGGTAACGTATCTGATGTACAAGTAGTAAGATCGCTAGATCCTTCTTGTGATAAAGAAGCGGTGAGAGTAGTAAAAACAATGCCTAAATGGGTACCCGGTAAACAAAATGGACGTAATGTACCAGTTTATTATACGCTGCCTGTATTGTTTAAACTACAAAAATAAGAATATGTATGGCTTCACATAAGAAGTTACATAAACCATAATGTAAAAGAGAGAAGTTGATGATATTTTATATGGATTCACTTCTCTTTTTTAAAATATAAGCTACACATGGAAGAAGAAAAAAAGAATGGCATTACATTTAAGTTTATTTGGAATATTATCATGTTTGTGATATATCTGGGTATAGCTTATTTGATTGCTTTTACACCAATGCTTTTGCCTTACAATTACAGGGCGAATGACTCACATGATGATTTTGTAATACCTCGCATCGTACTGGGTGTAGGAGTTGCTGTATATGCTTTGTTCAGAGGGTATAGATTGTTGAAAGAAAGAAATTTTAAGTAATAGTAAATATTTATTGCTATGTTTTATGACTATAACTGCCTTTGGTTGTTATACTTGCCAAAGCAATAAAAAGCTCTGTGAGCTTAGTTAGCGAAGTTTTTATTTAATTATCATAATTTATGAGAAAAGTTGGTTTATTTTGTATATTGTTATTGATAACAATTTTCTCAGCGTGTAATAGCGGACAAATCAAAATTACACGAACTGATACTCCCACAAGCGGGGTAGCCGAGATCGCTGTTGATGATTGCTTTGCTCCCATAATTCAAGAACAGATAGATGTATTTGAAGCTTTGAATGATGAGGCATCAATTATTCCTATTTTTGCAAATGAAGTAGATGTTATAAATTTACTCTTAAAAGATAGTATCAGATTAATAATTGCAGCACGTGATCTTACTGATGCTGAAAGACAAGGCTTATTGAACAAGAAATTGCAAGCTCGTTCACAAAAGATAGCAATAGATGGTATTGCTTTAATCATTAACCAAGAAAATACGGACTCACTAATTAGTTTGTCTGCACTGAAAAAGATAATGACAGGCGAGATTGATTCATGGAAATCAATCAATCCGCAATCAAAATATGATAAGATTTCGGTTGTATTTGACAATCCGAACTCAAGTACAGTTCGTTTTATTAAGGATTCTATTAACAGAGGCGAACCTTTGGCTGAAACTTTAAAAGCTCAGGATAATAATAGAGCTGTTTTGGATTATGTAGCTAAAACACCTAATGCAATGGGTGTGATAGGTGTAAACTGGATCAATAATCCCGGCGATACAACTAATCTGAGTTTTTCCAATAAAATTCGGGTAATGTCTGTCAGTAAAAATGATGAACCTACTATTCAAAATAGTTTCCAACCATTTGCAGCTTATCTGGCATTGGGCGAGTATCCCTTAAGACGTGACGTATATGTAATATTATCGGATTTGAGAGGAACACTGCCAGCCGGATTTACTAGTTTTATAGCAGATGACAGAGGCCAGAGAATTATCTTAAAAGCAGGTTTAGTACCGGCAACAAGACCGATGCGATTGATTACGGTAAAAGAAAATTTCTGATAGTTAAGTGGAGTATGCACTGTCTATCGGTATAATTAAAATGAGTAAATAAACTATATTATAAGATTTAACGATGAAAAAAAAGTATTTATTAGGAGCTTTCCTTGGTTTATTACTTAGTTCTCCAATTTTTGCACAAAGCAATATTGGTGCTGACTATCTAAATACCGGAGAGCTAAAAGTTGCGAGAGAAATTTTTGAAAAGCAAATAAGTCAATCTCCAGCGGAAGCTTACTATTACTTAGGTGAAGTATCTTACCGTGAAGGTAATATGGCAGATGCTAAAGCAAATTACGAAAAGGGATTAGCTGCATCACCTGACTTCGTTCTTAATAATGTTGGTCTGGGTAAACTTTTATTAAAGACTAATCCTAAAGAAGCAGAAGAGCAATTCTCTATTGCTTTGAAAAAAGATAAAAAAGATGTAGCTGTACTTGTTGCAATTGCCCGTGCATATTATGATAATAATATGAAAGAAAAAGCGGATGCAAAATTGGCCGACGCAAGAAAAGCTGATAAAAAAGCACCGGCTATTTATATTCTGGAAGGTGATCTAAAGGCTAAAACAAATGTAGGGGAAGCCGCAGGTAGCTATGCTCAGGCATATACTTTCGATCCGACTTCTGCTATAGCTTATATCAAAACAGCACAGGTTTACGAAACTGTAAATCCTACTTTAGCTGTTGAAATGTTGCAAAAGGCCCTCGAAATTAATCCAAATTATACTTTAGCTTATAAGTATCTGGGTAGTATAAATTCTCATACTGCACATTTCCCTGAAGCAATTGAAGCATATAAAAAATATTTCGCACAAGGATCATATGATGTAACTGACTTGACTCGTTATGCAGGAGCATTATATTTCACGAAACAATTCGAAGAGGCTAAAAAATTGATAACTGAGGGTATCACTAAAGAGCCTAATAATTTTGTGTTGAACCGTCTTTTGATGTATAGCTACCTTCAATCGGGAGATTTTGTGAATGGATTGGCTGCTGCTGAGAGATTTTTCTCTTTAGATAAAGGTACCAGTGAATATATTGTTCAGGATTTTATGACTTATGGCGAATTGTTGAGCAAAAATAATCAATTGGATAAGGCTTTGCTTCAATATGATGCAGCTATCAAATTAGACCCTTCTAAGTCGGCTGTTTATAAAGAGATAGCTGTTGCTTGTGCAGATGCCGGTCAATATGCAGATGCTGCTAAATATTATCAGGAATATGTGGATAAAGCAGATCCTGCTACATTGGAAGCGACTGATTTCTTTACTTTAGGAAGATATTCTTACTTGTTTGCCAGCAGTAATATCAAAAGCGAAGATCCTGCTATAGCTGCACGGGCTAAAGAGCTTTTACTTCAGGCTGATAAAGCTTTTGCTACAGTAAGCGAACGAATTCCTGATAGTTATTTAGGATATTTCTGGAGAGCACGTACGAATGCATTATTAGATCCGGAAACTACAGGAGGATTAGCTAAGCCATATTATGAGCAAGTTGCAAGCATAGTAGTAGGAAAAGCTGACGGAAGTAATCAAACTGAATTACTGGAAGCTTATCAGTACCTAAGTTATTATTACTATCTGTTATTTGATAAATCGAAAAGTGCTACTGATAAAGAGCAAGTGAAATTATATAGTGAAAAAATGTTGGAGATAGATCCAACCAATACGGTAGCTCCTCAATTGTTGGAGGCTATTAAGTAACAGTTAGTACTAAATATAACAATCTGTTATAGCTATATTTATCAAGATAATGAACAAGGTCTAAGACCTTAAATAAGATTTATTTATCTTAATATATAAAAGATTGATACATAATTTTGTATCAATCTTTTTTGTTTCCAAAAATAAAGATACCTTTGTATCAGTTTACGGTGGATAGATTTGTACGATTGCAACCACAAGAAAAAATGCTAAAATAGATTATTCTTCATTTTTTTCTGCAACACTACATTTTGCTCCTCTTTTATTTTAATTAAAATAAAACTTAAGAGATATGAGTTATTTATTTACATCGGAGTCCGTTTCTGAAGGACATCCTGATAAAGTAGCAGACCAAATTTCGGATGCATTGTTAGATGAGTTTTTGGCTTATGATCCAAATTCGAAAGTAGCATGCGAAACTCTGGTAACAACCGGTCAGGTTGTATTAGCCGGAGAAGTTAAATCACAAGCATATATAGATGTGCCTGAAGTTACTCGTAATGTTATCGAGCGTATCGGGTATACAAAGAGCGAATATCAGTTCGAAGCTAAATCATGTGGTGTATTATCTGCAATACATGAACAATCGGATGACATTAACAGAGGTGTTGATAAAAAAGCCGATCCTATGGATCAGGGGGCAGGTGACCAAGGTATGATGTTTGGTTATGCAACTAACGAAACGGATAATTATATGCCTTTGGCTTTAGATCTGTCTCATGCATTATTACTTGAATTGGCTGCTATCCGTAAGAATGAGTTGGCTTTGATGCCATATCTTCGTCCCGATGCAAAGTCTCAGGTGACTATTGAGTACGATGATAATGGAACGCCTTTGCGTATAGATACTATTGTAATCTCTACTCAGCATGATGATTTTGGAAGCGATCAGGAAATGCAGGATTTGATCCGTAAAGATGTTATAAACATCTTGATTCCAAGAGTAAAAGAAAAGTATAAATTCCGTGAAGATATCATCAATCTTTTTGATGGTAATATAACTTATCATGTGAATCCTACCGGAAAATTTGTAATTGGTGGTCCTCATGGAGATACCGGATTAACAGGTCGTAAGATCATCGTTGATACTTATGGTGGTAAAGGTGCACACGGTGGTGGTGCTTTCTCCGGAAAAGATCCTTCGAAGGTAGACCGTTCTGCTGCTTATGCAAGTCGTCATATTGCTAAGAATCTGGTTGCGGCAGGTGTTGCTTCCGAAGTATTGGTTCAGGTTTCGTATGCTATCGGAGTAGCTAAACCGATGAACATCTATGTGAATACTTACGGAAAGGCTAATGTGAAGCTTTCGGATGGTGAGATAGCGAAGATCGTTGATCAATTGTTCGATATGCGTCCTAAAGCGATAGAAGACCGTTTGAAGCTAAGAAATCCGATCTATTCGGAAACTGCGGCATATGGTCATATGGGACGTGCACCTCAGGTTTTGACTAAAGTTTTTAAATCAAGATATAACCCTGAGCCCAAAGAGATAGAAGTTGAATTATTTACTTGGGAGAAACTCGATTTGGTTGACGTGATTAAAAAAGCGTTTAATCTGTAAATAAAAATGTATAGTAGCTATAACAGTTTATGATTGTTATGCTTAGTGAAATATTTAACAGGTCTGAGACCTTAATAATAAAAAAAGTGATGCATCCTTGATGATTTTATATCAAGGATGCATTGTTATAACTATCTTTGTGGCGAATTTAATTTTGCATAACTTTTGAATACCGAAGCAACAACATATTATGTGATAGATAGCCTGAGAATTGCCGAATCATGCAAAGATTCTGTAGATCATCGTGCGTTGTTCGCTTTCGAGAAAGATACCAGTCTCTTTTTCACAAAAGATAAACTTGAAGCCCGCTATGGTACTGCCGTTCAAACTCAAATGGGAGGAGGGCATGAAGGGGTCGGGAAAATATTTACATTGGAGCAGGATGATGGAGTGCTGGCACTCTTAGTGCTTTGCTTTCTTTTCTTTACGCGGGTTTTTAAAGGTGGATTTACTTTCTTTAAAGAGAATGCACGGTTATTATTTTCGACTCGTGAAAATCTGAACTTGTTTAGTGAAACTACAGTCACCGAATTTTGGTTCAATTTTATTCTTATTTTCCAAACGATATTGCTCGGCGCCATTGTGATTTTTGATGTCTTTCTGGAGTCCGATGCGTACAAAGTCCCGCAGCACAGCTTTTATACGATTATCTTATTTATGCTGACTATTTGGGTCTTCTTTTTCTTGAAATATTTATTATATAGAGTATTAGGTTATTTATTCGATATACGGGATCGGGTCAAGATATGGTTGAGAAGTTGTACGATAGTTTTTTCAATGATTGGTATTATAGCTTTCATACCTACATTGATGATGGTATATTCCCAAAATTTTCATGATTTTTTGCTAATATTCTTTCTTGGACTGTTCATTATCTCGCAGTTAATACTTTTTTATCGAGTTATAACTTTTTTTTTACAAGGGAATGTTAATTTTTTCTTTTTGATTGCCTACCTTTGTGGCGTTGAAATTATACCTTATATAATTTTGTATCAGGTATTGATTTATTTGTATAAAGTTGATCTAATTGGTTTATTATGGCTTTGAAAATAAAAAGAGTGCTGATCTCCCAACCGAAACCGGCAACTGAAAAGTCTCCTTATTTCGATATTGCAGAGAAATATAATGTGATAATCGATTTTAGGCCTTTTATTAAAGTAGAAGGTCTTGATGCGAAAGAGTTTAGACAGCAGCGTATCAATATTCAGGATTATACTGCTATAGTCTTTACAGCGAAAGTGGCAATAGATCATTTCTTTTCACTATGCGAAGAAATGAGAATAACGATGCCGGAAACGATGAAATATTTCTGTATTTCGGAGTCGGTAGCTCTTTACTTACAAAAGTATATCGTGTATCGTAAGCGTAAGATATTCTTTAGTACTACCGGAAAGATGGATGGCTTGGCTCCTTCATTGGTAAAGCATAACAAAGAAACCTTCCTGGTACCGGTATCGGATGTGCATAACGATGATATGACTAATGTTTTGGACGATAAGAAAATTTCTTACACCAAAGCAATTATGTATAGAACTGTAAGTACAGAATTTACACCGGAAGAAATAAAACAGTATGATATGCTTGTTTTCTTTAGTCCTTTGGGTGTACTATCTTTATTTAAGAATTATCCCGAATTTGAACAGGGTGAGGTTGCTATCGGTAGTTTTGGTGCGACAACAGCAAAAGGAGTGCGTGATGCTAATTTACGACTCGACTGTGAGGCTCCTTTACCCGGTGTTACTTCTATGACTGCAGCTTTGGAAGCTTTCATAAAAGAGAATCATAAGAAGAAATAGAAGGTTACTTACAATTATATGAAGAGCTTGATTTTTTTATTATAAAAAATCAAGCTTCTTTTAATAAGGGCTTTTAGATGAACGAAGAATTTATCGATAAAGATTTAGGCAGGATTGCTATAATCAGAAATGTTCGGGCAAAAAGTGTGATTGCACGCCGTAAGTCGGGTTATATTCAATTGACTGTACCTGATCGGTTTTCGATGAAGCAAATCTCAGATGTTTTTCAGAAAATGAAACCACGGCTCGAAGTTTTACCCGAAAAGCCTGTTATAAGCTTTTCTGCCGATTCGTCGTTTCAGACTTTCAGCTTTTCGCTGAAAATAGAGGAGAGAAAGATCAAGAATCATTATATGACTCTTAAGGATAATACGCTGTATATTGTATGCCCTGAAAATATTGATTTTGATGATTCTGACGTGCAAGGTATGATTCGTAATTGTATCGAAAAAGCAATGCGGCATGAAGCTAAACGTCTTTTTCCTGCTAAATTGACAGCTTTAGCAAAACAAAATAACTTTACATATACTGATCTTAAAATAAACAAGAGCAGATCCCGATGGGGGAGTTGCTCTTCTAAAAAAGGGATTAATCTCTCTTATTTTTGCTGTTTATTACCTGAATATCTAATCGACTTTGTTATGTTGCACGAACTTTGTCATACCATTGAGATGAATCATGGTGAAAGATTCTGGCAGTTATTAGATAGTGTAACCGATGGAAACGCCAGACAGCTTACCCTCGAATTAAATAAGTCTCAGGTACACTGGTGAATTTAAGGTCTCAGACCTTTTTATTCAATTGGATTAGTCGTTTATCACGATTCGGCATAGTTCAAGTAAATTTGATTCTGCTTTCACCGCTCTAAACGTTGCTTTGACCGATCATAACAGCCAGAGATAGTTCTGCTGATAAAATATCGCATTAAATTATTAAAGGTTACTTGCTACCCGTTTAAAGAATCTTTTCCAAAGCAAAAAGGCAATAAATCTCTTATCGAATCTACTTCATAGATATGATTCTCCCCATACATAATAATTTGGATGGGTGTATCATACCTGTTCTCTACTTCAACGAGTACTTGGCGGCACGATCCGCAAGGCGCACAAATGTCTTTAGTGAAGCTTCCTTTAGTCTGAGCTGCTATTGCTATTGCTTTGACTGCCAGACTAGGATAGTGTGCATTTGCATAAAACAGTGCAGTACGCTCGGCGCATATTCCGGAAGGGTAGGCTGCATTTTCCTGATTGTTTCCTGTTACAATAGTACCATCTTCGAGCAAAACTGCTGCTCCCACATGAAAGCCCGAATAAGGGGCATATGCTGAATTTGTAGATTTTTTAGCTTTTTCTATCAAATCTTTCTTCTCTTTTGAGCATTCTATTAAACTATAAACCCTTACTTTTGTAAGTATTTCTAAACTTTCCATCAATTATTAATGTTTATTGAGTAACAGCAAGTATTTAATACAACATTTTCAAAGAGAATAGTTAGTTGTACTCATACTTGCCGAAGTAATAAAAAGGTCTCAGACCTCAGATAACAATCAAAGATATAAAAAAATAGAGATGTCACACATATTTGAAAGAAAAGGTATTTTGAGATTATTGGTATTTGCGGTTCTATTGATACTGCTTCCCTATACACTTATTGCAGCTGAAAGAAAACGGAATACTTTTTATGATGCTTATGTTGAGAAATATAGCGATTTGGCAATTAGTCATATGAAGAAATATAAAGTACCGGCAAGTATTACATTGGCTCAGGGATTATTGGAGTCGGGAGCGGGTAGAAGCTCTTTGACTTTGAGATCAAATAATCATTTTGGGATAAAATGTCATAATGGTTGGAAAGGCGAATCGGTAATAGCTGCAGATGATACTCCTAACGACTGTTTCAGGAAATATAAGAAAGCAGAAGATTCGTTTGACGATCATTCTCGGTTTTTAAGTGAAAAACAACGTTATAGCGATTTGTTTTCATTAGATATAACCGACTATCGGGGATGGGCGAGAGGTTTACAAAAGGCCGGTTATGCCACTGATAAGGCGTATGCCAATAAGTTGATCAAACTGATTGAAGATTATGAATTGTATAGGTACGATAAAAAAGGTGGAAAAAGGGATGTGGAAAGAGAAGAGATCCAAATTATAACACCTGTTGTACCATCAGGTGTAAGACATATTCCTTACAAAACCCATGGTTTGGTATATGTAGTAGCCCAGAGAGATGATTCTTATGCTTCTATAGCAAGTGAATTTGGCTTTAAAGTGAAAGATTTATGTGAATACAACGAAGTACCCGACAATTTCCCGATTCAGGAAGGCGATCTGATTTATTTCCAGAAAAAGAAGAAAAAAGCAGATAAACCCTATTATGAGCATGTGGTGCAAGTGGGCGAATCGATGTACAGTATTTCTCAACTATATGGCATAAAAGTGAATAATCTCTATAAAATGAATAAAAGAGACTTCGAATATGTACCTGTTGAAGGCGATATTTTAAGATTGAGGTGAGTATTGAAGATTTGGTTTTCTAAGTTTTTTCATCTTTTTATTCCATAGCATATTTATTACGATATCTGTGTATCCCAATTTTATTAATAACCATTTAGGATTTCTTAAAGAGGCTCTTATAGTACGTTCCCATGTCAGTAGTTTTTTGATGTTATTGTCTGTGTAGTATTGCTTTATATTGTTCCTGATCTGAATGGGATCGCAGTTTATATCATTATTCTTAATTTCATTTTTGATCAGGTGATAATAGAAGATTACAGTAGTATTGTCGTTTAAATAAATTAAACTTTGGGTATCAGCATCATATTTTTTTAATATCTCTTTAATCACTTTGTTTGCAAAAGTACTACTCTTCATAAATTCTTTATTATAACTACGAATTAGAGAAGTTGTATTAACTCTGTAGGTATAATATTTATTGGTTAATATAACTAAATTTGTAGCCCTGATCAAAGTTTCTATAAAGAATGGTTTATCTTCAATCACTGTTATTTCGCAAAAGGTTAAATCTTTTATAATTTCTCGGCGAATACATAATGCACATACTGATCCCATCTTAGCTATAGCCATTTTGGCTGTACCTATAAATTGGTGAATAAATTGCGATCGGATTTCTGATTTAGAATATATAGTTTTACTGATATTGTGCTTTCTGTCAGTGAATGGTATATAGAAAACATCTATAGTATCTTTGCTTTTTTCCAGATAATCAATTATTTCCAAGTATAATCCTTGTCCTATAAAATCGTCGGAATCGATAAAGCAGACATAGTCTCCTGATGTATATTTTAAACCTAAATTTCGGGCGGCTGCTGCTCCCTTATTTTCTTGGTGTAAGACCTTTATTCGTTGATCTCTTGCAGAATAACTATTACATATTTGACCCGAAGTGTCGGTACTACCATCGTTGATTAGCAGCACTTCAAGATTTGAATAGTTTTGATTTAATACGCTGTCAATACATTCATGTAAATAATTTTCAACATTGTATACAGGTATTATAACTGATATTTTAATATTGGGCTCGGACATAACTATCATGCATTTGTATCTAAGATTGACGAATACTCGAAATGTTGCATCCGGTATCGTTTTTTTTAGTAAATAACTAAAATTATAGCGTAAACTAAAATATTGTTTTTTAGAAATTATACCCGATACCAATACCGATGATTTCTTTGAACTGAACTCTGGGGCCTTTTTTAGTACCGTCTTCGCTGATAGCTTTTATATCGTCATCATATTTCAAACTGGTATTGATGTTGGCATTGAGGTATTTGTTTATTTTCATGTTTATCAGTACATTCCAATCTATGTCGATATTGCCGAAACTATTGTCGTAAGCTGTAAAGAAATTGGCATCGGTCATTAACTTTACGTTCTGCATAATTTCTTTCTGATAGGTACCTCTCAGAAATGTACCAAATTCGGCTCTGAATTTATCCCCGGGCGTTACTCCAAAAAATCCTCTGTCGGAAAGAAAGTCGTCATTCACAAACGTAAATTTACCTGCAGTAGGAGAGAAATATAGCGTGTAATACGAATCTTTAGGTCTTAATTCCATCCCTAATGAAACATTAGAATAGGCAGGAGCCATAAACTTAGATATATATTCGTCTTTGTTGGGATAGTTATACCCTTTACTAAACTGGGTCTTAAAATCGGCCATAACGGTATAAAACCATTTATTGTTGGTGCTGTATCCGAGTTGAGTCGTATAGTCTATTTTATCGGTTGCTTTTTGAGAGCCTCCCGCTTTGGTTCTGGTAAGACCATACTCTAAAATTAAGAGGTTATTCCATAACCATTCGCCTTTTCGATATTGTAAATTACCATTAAAAACTGCATTACCGGCTACGGCATTATCACCTCCGGCAGACCAGTTTGATAAAGACGTTTGAGAAAAGTTCAGAGATGCAATACCATTGTGTTTCCATGGTGATATATTTGTGCTGTCTGTTTCTTGTGTTGCATCTTGTGCAGACAGTCCTGATAACGAAAGTGCCAATGAAGCGGCTAAAAATAATCTTTTCATAATTACTTTACTTTGTTAATAATTCTTCAAAATTAGTTATAGTGGATAGTGTTAGTTCCATTTTAATGCCAAAGATAGGGCGAATACACAAGATTTCCTTTTATTCCTCGCTATTTTTTGGACAATATTCGATTAACACTCTATAAGATATATTTGTTCATTAAAACTTATTAACGGATTTAGATATTGCATTGCTATAAAATGTTGAAAATTCTCTTGGTAGGACATAATTCATTATATTTGCAGACACTATTTGATGAGCCGGAAATAATAGGTAAATAAAGAACTGTATAATAACGATGAGCGTAATTTTTATTTCTTATGAGAGAACACTGGTAGATCAGGTAGAGTTGGATGCTACCTTTTCTTGTCCTAAATGTGGTTCTGATAAATGGTTATTAAATACAGTAGAAACAAAGGCTTCTGTTTTGCTCGGAAATACAAGAATGGTGAAAGCAGTTGTTGTTTGTAAGGGTTGCGAAAAAAGGATAGCCAAAAAATACCAAAGCTCGTCCATTCGTGATTTGGCGGCAAGTAAGGAGAAGGAATTTAAGCCTTCTTTTTTGAAAAGATTTGGTTTTATTATCTTGCTACTCGTTCTTTTTACAGGAATAATGTCTTATGCAATTATTGATACTGTTGTAGATCATAACAGGGTGGTGAAGAATGCGCAAGAAAATTTTGCGAAAGCATATGGGCAAGATGCGAAAAAGGTATGGTTAGAAAATATTCAACCGGGAGATTTTATTCTTTGTAATAAAGATTATTATGATCCGGCAAGGGTATTTCAGGTAAAGGAAGTAAAAGAGGATATTTTGATTCTTACCGAATTTGAACAGTCTGTACCCAGAAGTGAGTTTGAAGATGTGGATAAATTGAATCAACTGGTATTAGGAACGGGAGATTCTCGTGATATAGAAATAAGGAGAAAAGATTTTAATCGAAACATTATTGAATTGGATGGCGATAGCCGTAATAATTTGATGATACAGCAAATAAGAAAAAAATAATTGAACGTATTTAATGATATGTTTTATAAGTATAACCAGTATTAGTTGATGTGCTTACTAAAGAAATAAATAGCTCTGTGAGCTTAAATAAATATAAAAATATATGTCAGTAGAAGATAAAAAAATTATTTTTTCGATGATTGGTGTAAGCAAGACTTACCCTCCACAAAAACAAGTGTTGAAGAACATTTACCTGTCGTTTTATTATGGAGCAAAGATTGGTATTATCGGTCTGAACGGATCGGGTAAATCAAGTTTGCTGAAAATTATAGCAGGTATTGAAAAAGAATTTCAAGGCGAGATAGTTTCAGATAAGGCATTTAGTGTAGGTTATCTGGAACAAGATCCAAAATTAGATCCTACTAAAACCGTAAAAGAAATAGTTCAAGAGGGTGTTCAGCCGATTATTGACATTTTGGCGGAATATGAAGCAATCAATGAAAAATTTGGTCTGCCCGAATATTATGAAGATGCCGATAAGATGGACGGTTTATTTGCCCGTCAAGCAGAACTTCAAGATAAAATAGATGCTGCTGACGCTTGGAATCTGGATAATAAACTGGAGCGTGCAATGGATGCTTTACGTTGTCCTGATGAAGATCAGTTGACCGAAAATTTGTCAGGAGGAGAGAAGCGTCGTGTTGCTCTTTGCCGTCTTTTACTACAAGAACCCGATGTATTGCTACTTGATGAGCCTACTAACCACTTGGATGCTGAATCTATTGATTGGTTGGAGCAACATTTGCAACAATATAAAGGTACAGTAATCTGTATTACTCACGACCGTTACTTCTTGGATCACGTAGCAGGTTGGATTCTTGAACTTGACCGTGGTGAAGGTATTCCTTGGAAAGGGAATTATACTTCCTGGTTAGAGCAAAAGACCAAACGTATGGAGCAGGAAGAGAAACAAGTGAGCAAACGCCGCAAAACATTACAACATGAGTTGGAGTGGGTGAGAATGGCTCCTAAAGCTCGTCAGGCTAAAGGTAAAGCTCGTTTGAATTCGTATGAAAAATTGATGAATGAAGACCAAAAAGAGAGAGAAGAGAAATTAGAGATTTTTATACCTAATGGTCCTCGTTTGGGTAATAAAGTAATAGAAGCACATGGTGTATCTAAAGCTTATGGCGATAAACTGTTGTTTGATGATCTGAACTTCTCGCTTCCTCCCAATGGTATAGTGGGTATTATCGGACCCAATGGTGCGGGTAAAACAACTCTTTTCCGTTTGATTCAAGGATTGGAAACTGCCGACAAAGGAACATTCGAGGTAGGTGAAACTGTGAAGACTGCTTATGTTGATCAGGCTCACGAATCTATCGATCCTGCTAAAACTGTTTATCAGGTAGTATCTGATGGTTCTGATTTTATCAGAGTCGGAGGAAAAGAAATAAATTCGAGAGCTTACCTGTCCCGTTTCAATTTTGCAGGAGGAGATCAGGAAAAACTATGTGGAGTACTGTCGGGTGGTGAACGTAACCGTTTACATCTGGCTCTTACACTGAAAGCTGAAGCTAACGTTTTATTACTCGATGAGCCTACAAATGATATTGATATTAATACATTGCGTGCATTAGAAGAAGGTTTGGAAAATTTTGCGGGGTGTGCGGTAGTTATTTCTCACGACCGTTGGTTTTTAGACCGTATCTGTACACACATTCTGGCTTTCGAAGGCAATTCGGAAGTGTTTTATTTCGAAGGATCATATAGCGAATACGAAGATAATAAAAAGGCTCGTTTAGGTAATGTTGAACCTAAGCGTGTTCGTTATCGTAAACTAATGTAATCACTCATGAGAACTGTTTATTACTTTTTCTGTTATAATATCTATCAACACAATAAAAACAGGTGATCTGTTTATCGAAAAATCCGGATATTAAGAGAAGATTAGGGGCTTAATGCCCCTGTTTCCCTTTTTAGGATAGATTTTAGAAATAATGTAAAAGATTCGAATGAGGATATCCATCATATACAACTTAAGAATTCTCCGTTATAAGATGATAGTGCTTTTTGCCCTATTCTCTACCCTTACCATATACTCACAAACTACAACAGTGCAAGGAGTTGTTAGAGACTCCGTTACCAATGAACCTCTCGAATTTGCCACAGTACGTATTGATGGAACAACTCTGGGGAAATTGTCGGATGAAAACGGTAAATTTTCACTTAACAATAATACCGGAGGTAACATTCTGGTTGTTTCGATGATGGGATACGAATCCCGAAAAATAACTTTACCTGCCAATAAAGCCTCTCAACTTGATATTAAATTGAAAGCTGAAGGGGTGCAATTGAATGAAATCGTAATCAGACCCGGAAAAGAGAAATACTCAAAAAAGGATAATCCCGCAGTAGAACTAATCAAAAAGGTAATAGCGAATAAATATGATTACCTGATAACCAATCAGGATTATTATATGAATGACGAATATGATCGCCTCATGTTTGCATTTAACGAGTATGTGCCGGGAAAAGGGATATTGAAAAATCTCAAATTCGTTTCTAAGTATGCCGATACTTCTAAAATAGATAATAAACCGATATTGCCGTTTTCGATTCGTGAAACATTATCTAATGTTTATTACCGCAAAGATCCCAAAGGAACACGTAGGGTGGTGGTGGCTTATCAGAATGAAGGTCTGGATGAACAGATGAATACCGAGTCGATGGAGAGCGTTATTGCCGAAGTATTCAAAGATGTAACCATTACGGATAATAATATTAATATGCTGTTTCAGGACTTTGTAAGTCCATTGAGCAGCACATCATCTGTCAATTTCTACAAATGGTATATTATTGATACCGTAATGATAGATCAGAAGAAGTACGTAAATCTTGGATTTGTGCCTTTTAATACTCAGGATGTTGGTTTTATCGGGAATCTTTATGTTCAGCCCGAAGCTCCATATGCAGTTAAAAGAGTATCATTCAGAGTGCCACCAAAAATTAATGTGAATTACGTAGAAAATATGCTTATCACTCAGGAGTTTTATGAAAAGTCTCCTGATCTCTGGGTGCCTTTGCGATTTACAACAGCCATAGATATGTCTATGTATGGTGCTGCTAAATTTTATGTGGAAAAGGAAAGGACTTTTGAGAATTTCGTATTCAATCTTCCGGTTGATGCAGCTTTCGGAACATCATCGCCGGTAGTTTATTTATCAGATTATAAAAAGCATGATAAAAATTATTGGAATGCCAGCAGACCCAAGGTTGTAAATAAAGATTATCGCTTGGGTGAAATGATGGACGAATTCAGAGCTAACAAGTTTGTGGATATTACACTGAAAACAATAGATGTCCTGACAAGTCAATATCTGCCCACGAATAGCAATGAGGAGAAGAATAAGCTTGATTTGGGAACTACACTTACTTTCTACAGTTATAATCACCTCGAAGGAAACAGGTTCCGTTTGACAGCTTCTACAACTAAAAATCTGCATCCTCACTTTTTCCTGTATGGATACCTTGCATATGGAACAAAGGATGAGAAGTGGAAATATTATGGAGAGGCTACCTGGTCGTTCAATCAGAAGAAATATCATAAAGATGAATTTCCGAAACACAATATTTCTATTGCTCATAAATACGATGTAAACCCTTTAGGCCAGCGTTTCTTACAGGCAGAGCGTGATAATATACTTCTTTCTTTTAGAGCAAGACGGTATAATAACATGACTTACGATCGTATGACTGAAATTGACTATATACATGAGTATCATGGTGGGTTTTCATATAATATATATGGTAGAACTCATAACGAAGAAGCTGCCGGAGAACTCAAGTTTCAACGCAAAGATGAGAACGGTATGTTGGTTAACATGGGTAATCTGAAAACGACGGAAGCAGGAATAGATATAAGATATGCTCATGGAGAGAAATTCTTCCAGCAAAAACGCAGACGCCAAGCTTTACCTTCAAAAGGATATACAATTCAGTACTCTCATATCATGGGATTCAAGAATGTATTGGGAGGTCAGTTTAAGTATAATAAAAGTTCTCTTTCTTTTGATAAAGAACTCTGGATTGCTCCTTATGGGCGTCTGGGGATTACTGCAAAGGGTGAGAAAATATGGGGCTCTGTACCGTTCCCTCTTTTGTTATCGGCGAATGCCAATACTTCTATAACCATTCAGAGAGGATCGTTCTATATGCTTAGTCCCTTGGAGTTTCTGAATGATTCGCAAGTGACATGGGATGTCGATTACCGTATGGGTGGGTGGCTCTTTAACCGCATTCCTATCATTAAATTACTTAAACTGAGGGAAGTTGCCGGTTTTAGGGGTTTTTGGGGACATTTAACGGATGGTAATAACCCTGAATATAACAGAGATCTGCTTGTCTTCCCTAAAGAGGTCTTTTCGATGGGGAAAACTCCATATATGGAATATAGCGTAGGGGTTGAAAATATATTTCAATTTTTCAGAGTCGATTATGTTCGGCGTTTGAATTATTTGGATAATCCGGATGTCAAAAAATCAGGATTCCGGATAAGCTTTGAGTTTAGTTTTTAAATACAACTATATAAAAAAGAGAAAAGCAGTAATTTAATATTACTGCTTTTTCTTTTTATATGAAGATGAATTGAATCGTGAAGGCAAGCTATTTCTTAATTTTTGCGTTTGTAAAGGATGTGCTGATATGCAGGCCATTTAGCGTATGATGTATATTCTTTTACGACATCATATTCAGCCTCTATTACGGGGAGGTAGATATCCATATCGGTTTTTACATTGTTTATTGTTATATATCTCGAAATAGTTATATATAGAGGTGCTTTATCACTTTTCATTATCTCTATGTTTGTATCTATTATCTGCGGATATTGGCTATATGAGATATTGGGCAGATAAAAATATTTATTGGGGGGGATGGTATTTGTAAGAAAAAAATAACCCTCGTCCATTCCCAGATTTAATATACTTAATTCTTTTTCTCCTATATGTTCTTTCATATACTGAGAAAATTCAATTTGATAATTATAGCTATTTATATTCT
Organism: Indolivaga alginatilytica; assembly: GCF_003201355.1. Lineage (GTDB taxonomy): Bacteria > Bacteroidota > Bacteroidia > Bacteroidales > Dysgonomonadaceae > Dysgonomonas_A > Dysgonomonas_A alginatilytica. The sequence continues at coordinate 154,658 of NZ_QICL01000001.1, read as the reverse complement.
TGATCATCTTTCTTTTTAATACCACATTAATACCTATAATTAGGAGTATGCTTATAATGAAATATTTTATGTGCACATTATTATAGCGCTTTTGGATAATGCTCGCTATAGTAACAATCCCTAATATTGAGAGAACAGACACCGACATGATATAATAGTCGTAATATGCACTTCTGAATATCGATAAATATAAAATTCCAAACATCGGGAAAAGAGAGAATCTAAATACTCTTTCTTTTATTACATTTCTGCTAAAAGTGAAATATGATATTCCTAATATTATGTAAGAAAGTGCTAGGGGGTGCGTCTTTAGTACCTCTATTGGTATATCTGAAAAAGCATTTAAATCAGAACCTATTGATGCATATATTGTATTGAATATAATATAAGATTCCCAAAAGTCAGATAAACTATCTACAGCAAAAAAATAGCATACAAAGGGTGCAATAACCAGAAGCACACCTAAAGTCGTTAATAGAAAATATCGTACTGCTAACTTGAAATTCTTATCAATAATGGTTTGGATTATAATTGCCAGTAATGGAATAAACCAGAAAATAATAATATTGATTTTAATAAGGGCAACACATCCGATTAGAATACCTTGTATGAAAATATATCTTAAGTTCCGAGGGTTATTCTTGTCTATAAAATGCTTGAAGAGCAAATAAAGTCCAATTGTCTGAAATAATAAGATAAACTCTTCGGCACTTCCTCCCCGAAGATTTGTAGCAAAATAAATAATACTGAAAGAAAGGCTTGCGATATAGGCATATTGTTTTGATAAAAAAAGACCGCTTAACTTATACATAAAATAGAGAATAGTAGTAAAAGCTATACACTGTAATATATAAATACCCCAAAAACTGTCATTGGAGATAATATATCCTATTCCGTAGATTATATATAATAGTGGACCCTTATGGTCAAATAGATCTTTATAAGGAATGCATCCATTCATCCATCCTTTGCCCATGGTAAAGTATGCGTTGACATCCTCCCAATCATTAAATACATAAATCGGAGACGATTTAGTTCCGAGTAATAAGGTAATGAAGGAGAAGAGAAGAAAGGATATTAGTATATACTTCTCTTTTTTTATTGCTGGTATAATATTCATAGAATATCTCATGTAAACAATTTAGTCTATTCTTTTATAAAGGATATATTGTAATGCTGGCCATTTGCCGTAATCAGTGTAAACTTTTGCTACCTCATATCTTAGATTGATGATTTCTTTGTAACGCGAACCGTATCCCGCTGACGATTTTGTCATGTCTACATATCTGTAATCAGTAATATATAAAGGTGCTTTATCACTTTTTAGCAGTTTAATATTTGAGTCGATAATTTTCGGATATACTTCATATTTAATTGCAGGCATATAAAAATATTTGCTTACCGGAAATGAATTAGTTAGAAGATAATATCCTTCATCTAATGTTATGGTTAATAGTTCAGGTTCTTTTCCTTTAGAATTTTCTTTCATATAATTTACGAACTCAATTTGATGATTATATGAGTTTCGTTGTTTAATGAAATTTCGTTTTAGGAATAAGTTTATAAGAATTACACCTACTAATATAATCAATATGTGAGTATAATTCTGTTTGTATTGTTTTTTTTCAATAATAGAGAGTAAAGCAATTAATCCTAATACAGATATGATACATATGCCAATAATATAGTAGGCGTAATAAGTATTTTTAAATATAATATAGTAGGTAGCTATAAACATTAAAGGGATACTACTTTTCAAGATATTACTTCGTATCTTATCTGTAAAGGTAAAATATACAACACCACCTATTATTATTGACATTATAATAGGATTTGTAGTAAATTCATCCTTTACTATAATGAAAAAAGGATCAATTTTAGTACCCACTGAGGAGTATATAAAATTAAATATGATGTATGATTCCCAAAAATCACCTAAGGCTCCTACAAAATAAAAATAAGCAATAAAAGGGAGTGTAATTATCAGTATTCCTGAAATTATAGCTAGAATATATTGTAACGCTAATCTTATGTTCCGGGTCCGATATTTTTCTATGATGATTGCCAGTAATGGAAAAAACCACAAAATAATGATGTTAAATTTAATTAGGGCGACACAGCCTATCAGAATACCTTGAATAAATAAATAAAATAGATTCCTTGGGTTATTATCATCAGTGAAGTGTTTGAGAATAAGATATAAACCTATCGATGTAAATAGTAAATTAAATTCATCGGCACTAGCACCTAAGCTACCTGTAGAAAAGAAAATAATGCTGAATAATAGAGCTGCTATATAAGCATAATGGATATTGACGAATAAAGATGCTGACTTATATATGAAAAACAAAATAAAAGAAAAAGAAATACTTTGTAATATATAAATGCCTAAATAACTGTCATTAGATATAAGATATCCTATTCCAAAAATGACATATAGTAATGGACCTTTATGGTCAAATAAATCTTTATAGGGAATATACCCATTTAGCCAGCCTTTCCCCATAATAAAATAAACATTAGGGTCTGAACCTTCGTTAAAAAAATACAGAGGGGACGATTTAGTCCCGAAAAACATTATTATGAAGGAGAATAAAAAAAAAGATAAAAGTAGATACCTATCTGGCTTGATTGTTTGCATAAATAATATCAGATAGACTTTTTTAATATTTTGTTAATCTCAATAAACTCTTTTACGGCTTGAAGTCCAATCTTACATATTCGTTTGAAGTTTATAGAATTAACTCCTCCCTGGCGAGGTTTAAATGTAATAGGTAGCCAAAGAAAATTTTCTTTTTTCTTTTTGGCTATAACTGAAATGAGGACATTTGATAAAAAGAAATCTTTGGGTATAAGCTTTAGATACTCAATAAGGTGTTCTCTCTTCATTAGTCGGAAAGGAGTGTTTGCATCTCTTAAATCAAGACCAAATGTAAATCTTATAACAATTCGGAGTACACGTGTTACCAATATTCTGGATGATCCGTCTTCTCTGGCATTACGAACTCCGATACCAATATCAAAATGATCGCGTTGCTCCCAGAATTGCCAAAATTCAGCCGGCTCGGTTTGTCCATCAGAATCAGTTTGGAAAATATAATCGGCTTCGTTCTCTATCGCATAATTGTAAAGAGCAAGGCAAGTTCCTCCATGTCCTGAGTTTTTCTTCGTCTTACCTATTAATTGAGGATATTTCGATTCTAAATCTTTTAACTTGGCATAAGTACTGTCCTTGCTTCCATCGTCAAAAATCACAAGTTTGCTATCTATACCTATTTGTTCTACAATCGGATGCCATTGTTTGATTACAGCTTCGATATTTTCTTCTTCATTATAAGCCGGCAGGACGATATATAGTTTCATGCATTTTTAGTTTTAAAGGTGATTGTTTTATTAAGTATAAATTGAACCAGAGCAACAATGATTATTGTCAGTAATTTAGATGTAACTTTATTAAGGTTTACAATATCAACCAATAAATATAGAAAGCAGAAACTTAAAGTCAATCCCAAAAGCCCGATTCCATAGAATTTTATAAATCTTACTGCTGTTTTATCTTTTATTTTGAAATTGAATTGCCTATTAAGTATAAAACTGCAAATTATTCCACAATGAACACTTATGACGTTTGCTATTAGATAATTAAAAGAAATATAATTAGTGAGAAAAAGATAAATAATAAAATCTAATCCAGCTGATATAACTCCAATTATGCCATATATAATTAGAGAGCGGCATTTTAGAAATAGGTCTTTCAATGTGTCTGCTGATATCATTTCTGATTATTTAGCCAGTTGTTAATTTTGTCGAGAGTTGCTGCAATCACATTATCCATATTATAATAGCGGTATTCGGCGAGCCTGCCAATAAATAAGAATTTGCCGGAAGCTTCTAATTGTGCTACTTCCTGCATGTATTTAAGTCTTTTCTCGTTGTTTTCTTTGGTTGGAACAGTATAGAAAGCATGACCTTGAGCCAGTGGATATTCATAGCAGATAGTCGTTTTATCCGAAACTTCGCCTGTTAATTGTTTAAATTCGGTGGTGCGTGTCCAATCATAGTCATTTGGGTAATTTACAACAGGAGCAGGTTGGAACTGCTTGGTATCATAAGTTTTCAGTTCGATACGTACCGAACGATACTCCAATTCTCCAAACTTATAATCGAAGAAGCGGTCTAATTCGCCCGTATAAATTGTTAATTTCGACTCTATTTCATCTTTTTTACTGAAATAATCGCATCCGAGTAAAATCTGAATATTAGGATGATCCAACATATTGCTCATCATCTTTGTATAGCCATCTTTGGGTATTCCCTGATACATATCGGTGAAGTACCTGCTATCGTTGTTAGTTCTGATAGGTATGCGAAAAGCTAGTTCCGGCGATAAGTTCTCAGGATCAGTGTTCCACTGTTTTTTTGTGTAATTTTCAAAAAACAGAGAGTATAATTTTTCACCCACTTGCGATACTATAGCATCTCTAAAGGAAAGATGAGGGGTGTTGAATTTCGATTTTTTAACTTCTTCTTTTAAAAACCCCTCAATTTCATTACATGAGAGTTCTAAGCCAAATATCTTATTTATGGTAATTCTGTTTATCGGAAATTCGATAAAATTACCTTCCGCATAACTGAGGACACTATGTTGAAAGAGGTTGAATTCGCTAAACCGGGTGACAAAATCCCAGACCCTTTTTTCTTTGGTATGGAAAATATGAGGACCATATTTATGTATTGTAATATTATTAGAATCTTTATAGTCGAAACACTGTCCACCTATATTACGTTCTTTTTCAACAACAAGTACCTTAAATCCATTTTCGGCAAGAATATGAGCCGACGTTGCACCGGCTAATCCACTTCCTATGATAACAATATCGTATAACATCTTAGCAGGATAAAAAATTAAAAAGCAAAGATATTGATTTAGTTTAACAGTTGAATTATATTATATGCTAAAGTTATTGGATAAAACATGTTTTAAATGTTAAAATTATGATTGAGGTTACATAATCAGATAATTTAAATTGAATCTTAAGTCTGCTAAACTTTAATTTTCTTATAGATGAGAGCACTCTTTTTAATATCTTTGCAAGGATTTTTAAAGTATGTTTTGATATGTCAAATCCTAAATATGATTGTGCAATAGTAGGAAATATTCCGGTGAAACGTTTTGCTGATTTAATTCTTGATATCGGAACTTTTCTACTTGCTTCGGGAGCTCATAGCGGGCGTGTAAAGAGCAATATTACACGTATGGCTGTTACATGGGGATTTGATGTGAACCTACAACCCACATTTAAAGGTTTATTGGTAACGGTGAAAAGCCACTGTCGGGAAGACGATACTATAACCATGTTCAAAGAATCGCCTACTCATGTGGTACATTTAGAGGTGTTGACAAGGGTTAGCCATCTTTCGTGGAAGGTATACGAAGAGAATCTGTCGATTGAAGAGACAGAGAATGAATTTGACAAGATAAAGAATATGCCTCATTATAATCCATGGATTGTATCTGTAGCAGTAGGATTCTCTTGTGCCGGATTGTGTTTCTTTGCTTTTGGCGATATATTTAATGCTTTGGTGGCTATGTGCGGTGCCTTTATGGGATCGCTCTTCAGATATAAAATTGCAGCTTTAAAATACAATCAGATGATTTCGATAAGTATTGCTGCTTTTATTACTACAATGATAACGGGTGGGGGAACTGTTTTTGGAATAGGCAGCTATCCCGAGGCTGCAATGGCAACGGCGGTGCTTTATCTCATACCGGGTGTGCCGCTTATTAACAGTGTAATCGATCTGATTGAGGGTTACTTGTCTTCGGCGGTAAACAGGGCTCTATTCGCCGGATTTATATTGTTATGTATTGCAGCAGGTATGACTCTAAGCATTACTCTGTTGGGTATTGAAAATTTTAAGCTTTAGAAAAATGATAGATACGGATATACTATTGTCTATCGCCCGCGATTTTGCAATAGCATTTATCGTTGGCGTTTGTTGGGGGGTACTTTTCGGTACACCTAAAAAAGTACTTATTGTTGCCGGATTATTGGGTGGATTGGGGCACTGTCTGCGTTTTATCCTTTTAGAACTAGATTTTGGACTTATTATGGCTACCCTTACAGGATCGGTTGCTATTGGCTTTATCGGTATTGTTGCTGCTCATCGGGTCGATAATCCTCCCGTTGTATTTACAATGCCTGCTTGTATTACTATGATTCCCGGAATGTATGCTTATAAAACGATGCTTGCCGGAATAAAAATTACCGACTTGAGTGTTGTGGATGATAACCCGACAATTCTTATCACCATGGCGCATAATCTGACGCTTACCATGTCACTATTATTTACTCTGGCAATAGGTATTTGCATTGCAGCGCTTTTATTCAGGCAGACAAGTGTAAAGGAGATCGAATTTGCGAAGAAGATAGAGCGAATGACCCATTTCAAATAGACAAAAACAAACCCTATCTCCACTTTACTATAACAGGCTTCTTCATCCAAGGCATTTTGACCATCCTGAAATTCCATGGAATACTGTCCATAAGTATATCGTATGCTTTTTCTTCCACTGTAAGATAGAACGCATCCTCTTTTTCTTCTAGCTTGCCGTTCCTCCTTAAAAAAGTTTCGCGTAATGCCATGATAGATGAGTGTTGCAGTTTCCGCCAATTTTGTAATACTCCGTTCAGCATCGATGATACAGTCTCTTTTTCCTGCGTGCTCAGTTCCACCTTCTGAGGTATCGGATCACTGATTTCCATTCCCACAAAAAGTTTATTTATTGCGAGTTCCAACTCGTCGGCTTCTTCCCTTTCCCAAACAGCATAGTGCAGGATGAATATGGCTTTTATACGGGCATTCTTATCTTTAAAGTCACCGTTCTCTATAAGTGATAGCATTGAAAAAAGACGGGGCAAGTAAGGATACAGTATAACTATACCCGCATTATTAGCATCAATTAAGTTATTCTTTTCCATAATGTCGTTTTTATAATTAGCTGCCGAATCATGGTAAATATAACATAAAATACACAGAGATAATACAAAATCCATAATTTATACACCTTGCCCCAACTCTCTCCATCAGGGAGGGAGTAGCTTTTTTGATCTGTTTAATTCATATAATCCCACATAGGTAATTGAATTGGTTTTTGATTCAAACTTTCAATAGCTTTTGTATCCAGATATTTGCGGTGAATAACCAGACGGAACATATATTCGTTAAACCAATTGTCGGTAAATGTCAGATAACCATTGTTTCCGGCTGTTGTTCCCCAACTGTTTTCGAATTCCCATTTAGTTGGCTTGTCGTTATTATCGGTATCGCATCCGATGAGAAGCATGGCATGGCTCGATCCACTCTGGCGAGTTAGTATGCGTGCTTTTTTATCCATATTGATTTTTACTCCAAACAACGACTCATAATCATACATATCAGGATCCATAATACCCGTTGCTCTGTTGTGTTGCTTGCCTACATCGCACGAGGCATACAATGCTTCATTATTTTTAATAGAAGATAAAGCGGCTTTCTTTATATCCTCATTCGGAAGATTAAGATATACCCAGTTGATTCCTTCAATTGTATTCCGATAGTTTTTAATCTCGTATATTTTATAATATTCGCGGGTAGGATCGTTCATTATCATAATATAATTTTCGGGGCTATAATCGGAAGGAGTTATTTCATTGTAAAACTCTTTAGGAGTATATTTTTTTTCTTCGATTTTGCCCGCTTTGGTTTTGTATCTCCATGTAAATTGTGTGGGAGGTTCACCCAAACACAGAGCCAGCATACGATATACATCTTTCAGGATAGCTTGTTTTTCGGTTCTGAGGTCTTTATCTTTTTTTCCGCTTGAAGCCAATTCTCTGAGATCATATCCGCCCATGCGCAATTTTTCGTTGATAAGTCCGATCATCTGACCTGTACTGTTCGAGTGGGCTGTTTCGGGCATAACGGCATCAGGTACTACACCGTATTTAAGTGCGGCATTGTAGTATAGATTCCAAACCCCTCCGTCACTGACCGGCGATTTAAAGAATGTGACTACTTCTCTGTCGTCAATAGGATTTGATGCGGTTGCTATTATATTTTCGAGATATAGATTTGCCTTTTCGAATATATCCCAGAAATACAGGTAATTGTGAGAGAAATCGAAGTTGTCTATATTATACTTGGCCATGATTGACGGACGAAGTACATTCATCGAAGTAAACATCCAGCAACGTCCTGAGCTTTTCTGATTCGTAATACCTTTCACCTCAACCCGGTATTTGAATAGGTGATCTATTCCTGTTTGCAGATCGTGATTCAGGGCGTTGTCTTTGATATTGCTCTGTACGGTAAGAATATTCTGAATGGCTGTAGTAGGAGCGTCTTTTTTGAAACTGCCTCTTATATCCTGCAAATCTTTCTCTGTTACTGATTGGGAAAATACAGAGACAGAAGCTAGAAGCATCGAGCAGGTTAATAACTTACTTTTCATAATTATATATTTATTTATTAGATTTACAAGACTTGATAACCGTTGGCTGATAACTGAAACTACAATCCTGTTATACCCATTTTCTTCATCAGGAAGCAGGCATTCATATTCTGAGCTACCCCTTCGCGTATCTTGTATGAGAATGTTAACTGATCGTTGGTGATATCCGCCTCAAAACGATAGTCTTTGACATTATCGGGATATTCCTGCTCCAGATTTCCCAGTAACAAATCGTGAGTTGCAATGATACCGTTTCCGTTGAGTGAGATCAATTGTTTCATCAAAGCCATAGAGCCTTTCTGTTTGTCTTCCGAATTGGTTCCTTTTAAAATTTCATCTAAAATTATAAATAATTCTTCACCCGATTGCAGGCGATCTATAATCATTTTCAAACGTTTTAATTCGGCAAAGAAGTATGATTCGTTATCAGCCAGAGAATCGGCAGTACGCAAATTCGTAACTAATCTACAGGGATAAAACGATAAAGATTCTGCACATACGGGCAAACCTGTACAAGCCAGAGTATGATTGATACCGATGGTACGCAGATAAGTACTTTTACCCGCCATATTGGCTCCTGTGATCACTAAGAAGTAAGGTGTCTTAGAAATATTGACATCATTGCGTACGCATATATCTCTGTGTAGCATAGGATGTCCTAATGCTTTACCTTCGAAAATGAATTTGTCGGCAACCTTTGGATACGTATAATCGGGATGATTAAATGCAAATGTGCCCATAGATACAAGCATATCGAATTGTGCAATGGCTTCGAACCACTGTTCTATTTCCTGTTTGTATTTTTCAGTCCATTGTTCTACTTTGATTGCATATTTTACATTCCAAAGCAAATAAGGATTGAACAGCATCAAGACAGGGAAAGTATAAGATACAGTAAGGTTATTATGATACGATTTTAATTGATTTATTGCATGCGAGGCATTCGTTATACCTTTCAACTGTGACTGAATGTTTTTTAGCTTGGCGGACTTAAGCTCTTCATCTTCAATGATTCTGAAAAGCTTTGAATATGTATCGAGTACCTTCGACTTTTCGTTGAAGGTTTCCATTATCTGAGCCACTTTTTTACCCGGAATGAAGCTTATACCCAATGTCAGGATATACACCAGCGAATAATATCCTCCAACTATAACATCGAAATAAATAAGTAGCCCGAATATGATATGGATGAGGGGTATGATGTAAACCATACTTTTCCATAAAATGCTATTTTTCAATATAGAAGGACGTTTAAACGATGCCGAAAAATCTTTTGAATTCAGGCTGTCTGCTTCGCTCATTTGACCTATTGCTCTGAAATGAGCCAGTAGTTTTGCTTTTTGTTTAAGTTCTTCTACAGCTTGCTGTTGATCTAAGATGTCTTTTTTATTTTCGAAAGGATGTATGAATATATTGGCGAGGGTATCCTTCCCGAAGGAAGTAACAGTTCTGTTTATAGACTGAAAGAAAGACCTTTTGCCGAATAGATCGAGATCGAGGCTGAAACTATGTTCGGCATCTGCTTTCTCGGGAGCCCCATCGAATGCCGAAAAGTCATAATTTATACCTTTCAATTCATTTTGAGCATTTACTATCTGCTGTTCGCAATAGCTCTTTTTTATAAATAATTTATTGTGGTGTTTCATTAATGCCAGAAACGCTATGATAAAGGCAATAAGAGTGATTATAACGGATGTTGTATCGCCCCACAAAATATAGGTACTTACTATGGCGGCTATGGAAATAATCAATCGTATGGTTCCTACCCAGAATATTACTTTCTTTAGTTGACCGAGTTCATTATCGTACTTATTGATGATATTCGAATAATGAGACTGTACTTCGCTTATATTCATTATGAAGTCATTTACGTTAGTTGAAAAATTATTAAGTTCGCAGAACTATTTATTGCATTGGCAAGTGCAATAGTAATAGATAGTTATGATTCCAAAATATAGCATTAAATATTTTCTTTTACTTAATATATCAATGGGATTAGTCGGTTAATATCTGAAAAGCCAACATCTAACACATCCGGTATACTAATTAAGGGACAAAGATATAATAGAAAATGAAATTTTGTTTCATTTATTTGTGGCAAAGCTAAGGGTTTAAGCTATACTGTTTGAGTAATTCTTTCATATATTTGATAGTTTTGCTGAAAGAACATTAAAAATAGGGTAGGGATGCAGATGTAAAATTGATATATTTGCAGGATACAGATTGATTATGAAAAGAGAAATTCTATATCAGAAAATAGCCGGTACAATCGCCCGTCAGATAAAAGCGGGTATCTGGAGAGTAGGCGATAAACTTCCTTCTTTGCGTACTATCAGCAGAGAAAATGGTATCAGCTTAAATACGGCGATACAAGCATATTATGAATTGGAAAAAGAAGGTTTTATTGTTGCATCGCCAAAGTCAGGATATTTTGTTAATTACAAACCTTTACGTTTATCGGCGCCTGCCACAACGCAACCTCCAACCAAAGATACGGGTGAGGAAGAAGATTATTTAATATCGGAAGTTTACCGTTCTATAGAAGATTTGTCAATCACCCGTTTTTCTATGGGTGTTCCCGAAGATATTCTTTTGCCAATCGCAAAACTCAACAAAGAACTTATAAGAGCTATGCGTTCACTTCCCGGCAGTGGAACACGATACGAGGATGCACAGGGAAGCCTCAAGTTAAGAAACGACATAGCCCGGTTTACATATAATTGGAATGGAAATTTAACGGAAGAAGATATTGTAATTACGGCAGGGGCAGGAAATGCTACTTCGCTGGCATTATTGGCAATTACACAAAGAGGCGATACAATTGCCGTCGAAAGTCCTGTATATTTCGGCATACTGCAGTTGGCGAACAGTTTGGGGCTCCGTGTTTTGGAGTTGCCCACAAATCCCATTGTCGGAATTGATCCCGATGCTCTAAAAAAAGTGTTGCCACAGATTAAAGCGTGTATACTCATAAGTAACTTTAGTAATCCTATGGGATGTTGCATGCCGGAAGAAAACAAAAAAGCCGTAGTGAAAATGCTGGCGGACTATAATATTCCGCTGATCGAAGATGATTTGTATGGTGATGTTTTCTTTGAGAACTCCCGACCCAAACCATGTAAAGCCTTTGACGAAGAAGGACTGGTTCTTTGGTGTAGTTCTGTGTCTAAAACGTTGGCTCCCGGCTACAGGGTTGGCTGGATTGCTCCCGGTAAATTCAAGAATGCGATTATCCGCCAAAAAAAGATTCATCTAATATCTACACCCCCCTTAACCCAAATGGCTGTTGCCAATTTTATGGAAAACAGCAGATACGAAAATCATCTGCATAGGTTAAGAAGGGAGCTACACTCGAACAGCCTTCATTTTGTACAGTCCATTATAGATTATTTCCCGGAAGAGACTAAAATTGTGCGTCCGCAAGGTGGCTTTATGATCTGGGTCGAATTAGACAAAAAAATCGATACAACAAAGCTGTATTATGAGGCTATGCGTCAAAGAATAAGTATAGCCCCCGGTCGTATGTTTACTTTACAAGATCAGTTCAAGAATTGTATGCGCCTAAGTTATGGACAAAAATGGACTCCTGCTATTCAAGAGCGTTTAATGCTGTTGGGAGACATTATAAAGAAATCGATTTAACTTTTTACATATTGATTAATCACCTCTCCGATGGTTTTAAGCCCTATTCTGATTTTATCTTCCGGCATATTAGAATAATTGATCCTGAGTGTATTTTCCATCTTTCTATTTGGGAAAAAAGAATCGCCAGGCACAAATGCGATTTTTCTTTCTAGACACTTGTCTAGAATTTCACGTGCAGAGATGTTTTCGGGCAACTCTACCCATGTGAATAATCCGCCTTCGGGGTTGGTGAATTTTATATTTTCAGGAAAGTAAAGTTCTATACATTCAATAGCTATATCCTTGCGTCTTTTGTATACTTCTACTATTCTCTCGATATGTTTGTCGATGTCATACTGTTTCAGGTATTCGGCAATAATCATTTGGGCAATAGTATTGCACTGTAAATCTGTACCCTGTTTAACTAAGACGTACTTCTGGATGATGCTTTTGTCTCCGGCAATCCAGCCTATACGAAAACCGGGGCAGAAGATTTTAGAAAAACTTCCTGTGCATAGAGTATAACCTTTTGTATCGAACGAATTTATAGATGGTAAAGGTTTTCCTTCGAACCTTAATTCTCCGTACGGATTGTCTTCAATAACAATAATATTATATTTCGAAGATAATTCGGCTAATTGTTTGCGTCTTTCCATACTCCATGTTTTTCCTGTCGGATTCTGAAAAGTCGGTACAACATATATTAGCTTTATATTATTTGTTTTCTCTAAAACATTTTCCAGTGCACTCATTATCATACCATCCTGATCGGTTGGTATTTCGATGAAATTACACCCGTATGCTTTGAATGCACTGATTGCCGCCAGATATGTGGGACTTTCGCAAAGAACGACATCTCCCTCGTCAAGAAAAACTTTGCCGGATAAATCCAAAGCCTGTTGAGAACCATGAGTTATCAGGATATTATCTTCATCGAACGATGTTCCAAGTTGTATATTCATCCGATTGGCAATCCATTCCCTCAGTGGTTTATAGCCTTCGGTTGTGGTGTATTGAAGAGCTTTTGCTCCGAATTCTCTTAGAACTATCTGGTTTATTTCATTAATTTCTTCAATAGGGAAAAGTTCCGGTGCAGGTAATCCCCCGGCGAATGAAATTACATCTTCCTTTTCTGTAACTTTAAGTAGTTCTCTTATTTCTGAAGCTTTTATGTTGGACATTCTTTTTGCAAATTGTATCTGCATAATTTTTTGATGTATTTGGAGGTTCAAATCTGATTTTAAGTAGCAATCGCAAAGGAAATAAAAAAAACAAAGAGGAAACAGATATAATTTTTTCTATATTAAGGGGTACAGATTTATTGTTGGAAGAATAAACTTTGTCTCTTTACATATGGATTTGTGGCTTTTATAAAATGCTTTTATACTGACTGGATGTCATGCCGGATAGAGAGGGGTACGCTTAAAATAATTCGTGCAAAATATCCAGTGATTTGAGTGGCTGAAAATCGTGTAAATGAATACGATAATATTCGAGCATACGGTTTATGATATTCTGCCGGTCTTGTCTCGATAATAAGAATAAGTGCATATTCTCATACGATATTCTGGATAATAAAGATAATACTTTACTGTCAACCTTATTTACATAATGGTTGTGCAAGGGTTGATTACTCACGAATATACCGTTCAGCATATCGAAGTAATCGTTATTATGATAATCTTCCAGGTTTGGATAAAAGCCTAGAAACCGGGTCAGTTTCAACATGAATACCAGATGGTAGTTTGCCAAACCTTTTTCGGACTCTTCCAATACTTGTATCGAATGACTCAGGAAATTGTATATGATTTCGTACTCATCGGTATCTTTTAGTATTCGGCTCAGAAATTCGGATAGGAAGAAAACAATGGATGTTTTCACCATGTTTCCCGAAATAGAATACAAAGGATAAAGTATATGTGCCTCCCGTATGCGCTGAATATCGCGTGAAGCCTGATGCTCTGTCTCCATATCGAGTATAGACAGGGGTGCAAAAAGTGATTTCTGTACTTTTGTCGATTTACTTCGTGACTTGGGAACCATATACGTAACCCGTCCAAAAGCACTGGTGTATACCGAGGCAAGCAGATACTTGTCGTTATAGTTTATCGTATTGAGCACTATGGCTTGAGTCTTATGGAGCATTGATAAAAAGATACGTATGGTGCAAATTTACTCATTTTGGCAGACGAAAAAAATCCCTGATGTAATTAACATCAAGGATTTTGTATTATGGTGCGATAAATATCTAAATTATTTACCTGCTTGAGCGTCTTGAATCATTTTTTCGTTCGGATGGATATATACTTCCACACGACGGTTTTGAGCTTTTCCTGCAGAGGTATTATTGTCTGCAACAGGTTGTGCTGATCCCATACCCGACGATGTCATACGGTTGCCTGCAACACCTTGTTGTAAAAGAAAGTTATAAACGGCTTGTGCACGTTTTTCGGATAACGGGTTATTGATAGCGTCAGAACCTGAACTATCTGTGTGACCTGTAATCTGAATATCGGTATCGGGGTGATTTCTCAATGATGTAGCAAATTGACTAAGAGCACTTTGTGATGCTGAATTCAATGAGCTGGAATTAGTTGCAAATAATATACCCGATTCGAATGTTACTTTGATAGCTTGTCCGTCATTAACAGACTCTACCTGAGCACCATTTATTTTTTCTAATTCTTCTTTTTGCTTGTCCATCTTGTTTCCGATGATCGCACCGGCTCCGCCACCTACAACGGCACCTATACCTGCACCCCAGGCTGCACCTTTGCCACCACCCAGAATTGCACCTATACCTGCACCTAATGCACCACCTGCACCTGCACCAACACCTGTTCCTTTAACTGTGTTGCTTGCACCACAACTAGATAATAATAATGCTGCGGAAAGAGCTAATGCTCCAAAAATGTTCTTATTCATAATCAAAATATTTTTATTTTAATTTTCTTATTCAAAAATGTCTATGGACTCGCAATATGCCAGTTCTCCTTGTATTATAAATGTGATTTCATCAGCAGTGAAATCCTTCAGTTTGTCTTTCTTAGTATTTTTCAGGACAAAGGCAGTCAATTCATCCTCATCGATGTCTATAACCTCGTCATCGGACGAACTTTCGTCCAATAAACCTTTGTCTTCATAAAATTCGTATATAATATCAATGATGTAATTGATTTCATCATTTGAAAATTTGCCTTTCAATTCTTGAGGGAGGTAGTTCTGTATATATTTTACAGCATCATCTTCATCATAACCTATTGGATCTATTTCAGCACTCATATGATATTTTATATTTAAATTTTTAATATTCGATTATATTATAACAATCCTTTATAACCAATGTTCACGCAATGTGAGATTATAAACAGGTACTTACTTTTTGGGAGCTTTAGCTTTCTTTTCTTTAGCTTCTTCTTCCAATACCTTTTTCTTTTTCTCGGTTACTTTGGTCTTTTTCTTTTCTTTTTTCTCAACCTTGGTTTTAGTTTTACTTTTGGTTGTTTTGATTATCTCCATACATTCTTTTAAGGTAAGAGCTGCAGCATCCACTGTTTTTGCAATCTTATAATTTTTCTCCTTATAGGCTATGTACGGACCGTAACGACCATTCAGTATCTGAACCGCATCTTTCCCATCTTTTCCATCTTTTCCTTCGAAAATTTTGATCAGTTTTTCTCTGTCTTGCTTTCTTTTAGCTTCGATGAGTTCGATAGCCTCTTCTTGGGTTATGGTGTATGGATCGGCATCTTTGGGTAGCGATATGAATTTGCCGTCGAACTTAATATAAGGACCAAATTTACCAATGGAAGCGGTCAGTTCTTTTTCTTCGTATTCTCCGATAGGGCGGGGCAGATCAAATAATTTGATAGCTTCTTCTATGGTGATTGTTCCTAAGGATTGTCCTTTGCGCAGAGATACAAATCGGGGTTTCTCTTCATCGTCCTGAGTACCCAATTGAATCATAGGACCAAAGCGTCCGATTTTTGCTGAAATCTGTTTCCCCGATTTAGGGTCTATACCCAAAATACGTTCACCAACTTTATGATCTTCGTGAGTGTTGAGAGCTTCCTCTACAACGGGATGGAATTTCTTATAGAAACGATCAATCATATCCGTCCATACTTCGGCGCCTACCGCTACGTAGTCAAATTCTTTTTCGACATCAGCAGTAAAGTTGTAATCCAAAATACGTGGAAAGAATTCGGTCAGATAATCATTTACAACTATTCCCGTATCAGTCGGTTTTAGTTTATTCTTATCTGCACCTGTTTTTTCGGTTTTGATAGCGTCTGTTATTTTGCCTTTTTTCAAATGCAAAACATTGTATTCGCGATCAGTACCTTCTATATTTGTTTTCTCAACATATTCTCTGTTCTGAATTGTTGAAATGGTCGGTGCATAAGTCGATGGACGACCGATTCCCAGTTCTTCGAGTTTCCTTACCAGAGAAGCTTCCGAATACCGGGCAGGGCGTTGCGTGAAACGTTCTGTTGCAGTAGATTCTTTCAAATCGAGAATATCCTTACGCATGATGGGAGGTAGCAATGTACTCTCTTCGTTATCCGCAGGTTCATCATCGGTACTTTCGAGGTATACGCGAAGGAATCCGTCAAAGGTGATAACCTCACCGCTTGATACGAATTTTACATCTTCGTCCTCAAAAATATTGATGGTAACGGTTGTTCTTTCAAGTTCCGCATCAGCCATTTGAGAGGCTATGGTGCGTTTCCAGATAAGTTCGTATAGCTTTTGCTCTTGTGAAGTACCCGTTGTTTGATGGGCGTTCATATAAGTGGGACGTATAGCCTCGTGAGCTTCTTGTGCTCCTTTGGATTTAGTCGAAAATTGTCTTGTCTTAACGTATTTTTTACCATATGCTTCTCCAATTTCAGCTTTCGAGGCATTGATTGCCAGTGACGAAAGATGCACGGAGTCGGTACGCATATAAGTGATTTTTCCCGATTCATACAGTTTCTGAGCTACCGACATGGTTTGCGAAACAGAAAATCCCAATTTACGGGCAGCTTCCTGTTGAAGTGTAGAAGTCGTAAACGGAGCAGCAGGCGATTTTTTTGCTGGTTTGGTAACAACGCTGTCTATGGTGAAAGCGTTGATGCCTTTGAGTCTGTTTAAAAACTCCAGAGCTTCCTCTTTTGTTTTTAATCGCTTATTTAATTCTGCATTTATCTGATAAGGAGTACCTCCTTCTTTTTTCAGGAAAGTAGCTTGTACACGATATGCTGCTTCGCTTTGGAAAGCGTCTATCTCGCGTTCTCTTTCGGTAATAAGCCGTACTGCTACCGATTGTACACGTCCCGCCGAAAGGGCAGGTTTAATCTTTCTCCACAATATAGGAGATAGTTCAAAACCTACAATACGATCCAGTACACGGCGTGCTTGTTGTGCATTAACCAAATCTCTGTTTATTCTTCGCGGATTTTCTATCGCATGAAAAATAGCATTTTTGGTTATTTCGTGAAAAGCAATTCTATGATATTGCTTATCCCTTAAGCCCAGAGTTTCGTATAAGTGCCACGAAATAGCTTCTCCCTCGCGGTCTTCATCGGAAGCCAACCATACAACATCAGCTTTATTTACCGCAGCTTGGAGTTCGGATACCAATTTTTCTTTATCTGCCGGTACTTCGTATAGCGGTCTGTAACTGTTCGCTAAATCAATACCCAAGTCTTTTTTCTTGAGATCACGGATGTGCCCGTAGCTGGACATCACTTTGTAATCCTTGCCCAAAAACTTTTCTATTGTTTTTGCCTTAGCAGGAGATTCCACTATAACTAAATTTTTCTGCATTCGATGTTATTTTTTGTATTCATACAATGAAACGGCAAAAGTAATCAAATTGTTTATTATACAAGCCGTTTTTTTCTTTTTGTAAAAGAATCATACATCACCTCAATTGATTAACATCATTTTGTTTTGATTGATTGAGTTATTCATTTACGGTTTTACCGAAGTAAGCAATACGGTCTGTTTATTGCTCTGCTTCTCAGTCATGGCCGATAGGGAGTTGTATTGAAGAAAATAATAAGAAGGTCTGAGACCTTATAATATTTGAGTTTCGATCTTGTAATCGTTTCGCCCGGCTGAATTTCTCGATATAAGCTCGCCTATAAATCCGGCGAGAAAGAGTTGCGTACCCAATATCATGGTGGTAAGCGATATGTAAAAGTAGGGCGAGTCTGTAACCAATCCGTAAGGCATACCGTTAGTCATGGCATACATCTTGGATGCTCCTATCCATATAACGGCAATAAGCCCGATGAAGAACATAAAACTACCCATAAGACCGAAAAAGTGCATAGGCTTACGTCCAAAGGCGGAAAGAAACCACAAAGTCAGCAAATCGAGATAGCCGTTAAAAAAACGGCTGATACCGAATTTACTGCTGCCATATTTTCGAGCTTGGTGATGTACCACCTTTTCCCCAATACGGTTAAAACCTGCAATTTTTGCCAGATATGGTATGTAGCGGTGCATATCGTTGTATACCTCTATGTTTTTTACGACATCTATACGGTATGCTTTCAATCCACAGTTAAAGTCATGCAGGTTGATGCCCGATACTTTGCGTGCGGTTGCATTGAATAGTTTGGTGGGGAGTGTTTTGGTGATCGGGTCGTATCTCTTTTTCTTCCATCCCGATACTAGATCGTAGTTTTCGTTAACGATCATATTATACAGAGCAGGAATTTCTTCGGGACTGTCTTGTAAGTCGGCATCCATGGTGACAACCACGTCTCCCTGAGCGATTTCGAAAGCACAATGTAAGCCGGGCGATTTTCCGTAATTGCGGCGAAATTTTATTGCTTTTACATGGGGTGATTTTTCCTTTAATTCTTTTATCACCTGCCACGATCTGTCGGTACTCCCGTCATCCACAAATATTACCTCATAAGAGAAGTTATGTTCTGTCATCACCCGTTCTATCCAACTGTATAGTTCGGGCAACGATTCTTCTTCGTTGTATAAAGGGATGACAATTGATAAATTCATAACTTACATATTTTTAGGAGGATAATTTCTTTGGCGTGAAACAAAATACCCGAGTATCAAAGCCAGAAAAAATCCTATTATTATGTTTTGAAGAATAAAAGAGAAAATATAGTATACTCCCGTATATGAAAGAATCGTATCAAGTTGATTCATATATATGGCAGGCAGGTTCATTTTGCTAAGTTCGGTATAAATCTCATGATTCATCACGCTCACTATTCCCGGATTTAGCACCAATAAATGAAGACTGCTGATTACCGTCTCGAAGAGAGAGGCAAAGATGAAAACTGTGATCGTAAAAAGGATACTCCTTTTATAGGTAATAATACCTTCAAGTTCTTTATCTCTATATCTGCATAGTAAAGCATATGCTATTAATGGTGTACCGATACTCAGAATACTATTGATATATTTACTTATTTCGGCATATTCGCCTCCAATGATAAACAGATATTTGAATATCCAGAATAATCCCAATGGGATTGCATAGTTCATGGCAGTAGAAGCCATGCTCTTTTTGTTTTCGCTCATAATTTTTAATAACGGTCGATGTAATTACAATGCGAAAGTAGCAAAAAAAGAGTAGATATAAACAAAGTGACATTACTTCCTTTTACTTTTATAATACAGGTATGTATATTTCGGTAATAATGTCTTCTTCTTTTACTTTGTCGGGATCGGTTGTATACTTTTCGAAGAAAGTGGCTTTTCTCAATCTATAGTTTGATGTTGGTAACCATCCGAACCAGATGTTTTTGTAGTAGTCGTTTAAGCCTTTGTATGATCCTTTGTGTGTGAAAACGGCATATTGTCCGCCCTTTATGCTTTTGCAACCTATTTTTCCAGTCGGGATGACCGGTTTATCGATCGTGAGACAGGCATAAAAGCGGCACTTGTTGGTTTGTGTAGTGTTAGGGTCGTCAAAACTGATTCCCAGCCATTCGTTGGATTCCCGTAATAAATTATTGTCTGCTGCAAATTGGTGAAGTTCTCCCCATGCACGTTTGTATACTTCCTTGGTTCCGTATGGGGCTATTACCCTTATATAGATAAGGTTCTTTTGCTCTATGTCGCAAATTTGCGGAGATAGTCGGTCACTATAGATTTTCTTATCAACCGATGCCAGTTTGTAAACACTGGGAGGTGTTCCGAAATGTTTTTTGAAAGCTTTGGAAAGGGCTTGTTCCGTATTATAACCTGCTTTCTCGGCTAGTGTGTTGAGGCTTAGTTCTGTTGTTTTAAGTTTTCCGGCAACGTATTCCAGTCTCAGGCGTTGCACGTATTCGCCGAGGTTTTCGCCTATGATAGCTTTAAATATACGGTGAAAGTGAAAAGGTGATACATTGGCAATTTGCGATAAAGTTGTAAGGTCGGGTTTTTCGTTCAAATGCTCATTGATATAATCAAGCACTTTATTTATCGACTTGTGATACTCCTTTTGCGTGTTTTCTTTTTGTGCCCATCGTTTTAGTGTAGGCAGTTTTTTTCTAAGATGATCTATGGCTTCGTTCGGTGTAATATCTGTCATGTATTTGGCACAGAGTTCTATCATTTCGTCCATGGTAGAGTCGGATGTGAATTGCCCGTTTTTGAAGCAATATTCACAATAGTCTTTTACTCTGATACCTCTTTTATCGGTGCCGAATTCATTTAATTGATGCAAAGGCATCCCACAACTTTGACAAATAGTATATTCCATAGAGTAAAAAAACTGTTTAAGGGTAGGGGCGTATGCAATACGTCCCTACGGTATCAATTTACAACGAATGCTTTTTCAGCTTTTCCAACGTAAAAGGGTAGGGAAGTGTTGCTTCATTCCTGCAATTGCTTCTTCTTTGGTGTATTTTATATCCGAATCTTTGTTGAATTCGTCTACGTATTCTGCACACTTAAGGATCATTTCGTCCATTGTTACATCGGCTGTAAATGCACCGTCTTTATAACAGTAGCTGCAATAGGTTGTATTTACCGATCCGTCTTTGTTTGTACTGTTAAATTCTGCTGACATAGGCATTCCGCAGCTTTGGCAAAAAGTTTGTTCCATTGTATTAATAATTAGTTGTTTATATTCGAAAGCAAAGATAGGAATATCTTGTTTCGATTTACTTATCCAATCTTGCTAAAAAAGAAAAAGGCAGATGTTTTACTTTCTGTCTTTTGTCTGTAATCAGCATATTATTGCAACGATTTGCTCATACAAATGCTTTCGGGATTATCGGCATACTGTCCGTAATTGGGTATTTGGGTGTATCCCATCTTCTTATATAGATGTATGGCTTCGAGCATTTTGTAACCTGTTTCGAGAACCGCAATCGAAAAGCCTTTTTCCGCAGCCCATGATTCTACTTCTGTGAGCATTTTATTTGCAATACCTTTACTTCTGAAATCAGCATCAAGGTACATTCTCTTTATTTCCACCGTTTCGCTGTCAAGCTCTTTGAAGCAACAGCAGCCGACAGCTTTCTCGTTAGAATAAGCTATTACAACAGTCTCTATAAATGGAATCTTATTATAAATGTCATACTGAAATTGTGTATCACCATTGCGAATACTTAGTTCTTTGTCGAGTTCTGTAATAAGCTTCTTAAAATCGTTGTTCTCGCTATTGGTTCTTATCAGTTCTAGCATAATTTGGGGGGATGACGTGAGGTTATTATAACTGCCTTTATGTTTGTAGGGGTAAATCTATGTGTTTGCCAATATTAGGACAGACACATAGGTTTACCCCTACATTTTAATGATAGAAAGGTTTCAGACCTTTAATTATCTTTTTTCTCCGGTTCTTTCATCTCAAAACTCAGAGGGTTTTTTACCTTGTCTTTAAGAAGTGCAATTTCCAGAACCTCAGATATATCAGAAACATAGTGGAAAGTAAGTCCTTTCAGGTAAAGTTCTTTTATTTCCTCTATGTCTTTCTTGTTCTCTTTACACAAGATAATCTCTTTGATGCCTGCACGTTTAGCAGCTAAAATTTTTTCGCGGATACCGCCTACAGGAAGTACTTTTCCACGAAGAGTAATTTCGCCCGTCATAGCCAGATTGGGTCTTACCTTGCGTTGAGTAAATGCCGAAGCCAGAGAGGTTACCATCGTAATACCGGCAGAAGGTCCGTCTTTCGGAATAGCTCCTTCGGGTACATGCACGTGTACATTCCAGTTTTCGAGTACACTGTCATCGATGCCTAACCTTTGGTTGTGAGAATGTATGTATTCGAGAGCCAGCATAGCCGATTCTTTCATTACATCTCCCAGATTTCCGGTAAGAGTCAATTTACTTCCTTTTCCTTTGCTCAGTGATGTTTCAATGAATAGAATTTCACCACCGACCGAAGTCCAAGCTAAGCCCGTAACGACACCTGCATAGTCGTTGCCTTGGTATTCGTCTCTTGAGAATCTGTTTGCACCCAGATAATCCTTAAGGTTTGCAACATCCAGAGTCTTTGGGTATTCTTCTTTTAAAGCTACTTTCAGAGCCACTTTACGCATTATTTTAGCCAAAGTCTTATCTAATGAACGTACGCCCGATTCGCGTGTATAGTCTTCGATAATCTTTTCGATAGTCTTTTTAGGAATATCGATGTCCTCTTTCTTTAGACCATGATTTTCGAGTTGTTTCGGAATGAGGTGCTTGCGGGCAATCTCTACCTTTTCTTCCATAATATATCCGCTGATATCGATCAATTCCATACGGTCGAGTAGGGGTTGCGATATGGCCGAAACATTATTGGCTGTTGCAATGAACAGTACTTTCGACAGATCGTAATCGATATTCAGATAGTTATCGTGGAAAGCGAAGTTTTGTTCCGGATCAAGCACTTCCAAAAGAGCTGATGCAGGATCGCCTCTAAAGTCGTTACCTATTTTATCTATTTCGTCTAATACAAATACAGGGTTCGATGCTCCTGCCTTTTGTATGTTTTGAATGATACGTCCGGGCATAGCGCCTATATAAGTACGACGGTGTCCTCTGATTTCCGATTCGTCGTGCAAACCACCGAAAGATACTCTTACGTATTTACGGTTAAGAGCTTCGGCTACCGATTTTCCCAGAGAGGTTTTTCCTACTCCCGGAGGGCCGTAAAGACAGATAATAGGTGACTTAAGGTCGCCTTTCAACTTCAAGACGGCAAGATGCTCTATGATACGCTCTTTTACTTTTTCGAGTCCGAAGTGGTCACGATCGAGTACTTTCTGAGCGTGTTTCAAATTGAAATTGTCTTTGGTGTATTCGTTCCAAGGCAATTCCAATAGGGTTTGTAAATAGGTATATTGTGTAGAATAGTCGGGTGACTGAGGGTGTAGGCGTTCCAGTTTTTTAATCTCTTTGTCTACGCTTTCAGCTACTTTCTCATCCCACTTTTTAGTCTTTACTTTTTCTTTCAGATCATCAATGTCGGCTTGTTGAGGGTTGCCTCCCAACTCATCCTGAATAGTTTTGATCTGTTGTTGAAGAAAATATTCCTTTTGCTGCTGATTCAATTCCTCACGGGTTTTCATCTGGATATTCATTTTCATTTCCAGCATTTGAGTTTCCCTGTTCAGAATCATAAGCAAACGATAAGCTCTGTTTTTATCATCGTCAATATTCAGTAACTCTTGTTTTTCAGAACCCGACACAGGCAGGTTTGTACAGCAATAGTTTACCAGTAACGGTGATTTAGAGTTTTCGTTGAGCTTGGTTATTAAATCCTTGGGAGGATCGCCGTACATACGTAGCATATGTATGGTAAGGTCACGAATAGACTCTAAAAGAACCTGATATTCTTTATCGTCTTTTTCCGCAGCAGTTGTTTCTTTTATTGTATACTTAGCTTTCAGAAAAGGTTCGGTTGCAGTTAACTGATCTATTCTGAAACGCTTTTTCCCTTGTAATATAACTGTCAGATTGGGATCATTGGGTATATCAATGATACGGATAACTTCCCCGATGACACCAATGTCATATAAATCGTTTTGCTCGGGATCTTCTGTTTCTGCATCTTTCTGACAGACCATTCCTACAATGCCTTTCTTGTTCTTTAAGCTTTTGAGAGCTTTAAGTGACTTGGGTCGGGCTACTGTAATCGGAAGGCTGGTTCCAGGGAAGATGATAGTGTTTCGAAGTGCCAGAACCGGAATTTCTTCTTTCAGATACTTTTCGTCAATGTCAAAATCAACATTGCCTAATTCGTCTGAAACTATAGAAATTACAGGCTCAGAGTTCCCGTCAATACTAAAAAAATCTCTGTCTTTATTTTCAAACATTGTATGTTATTTGGTTTTATCCTGTTATGCTTCTTGTTATTTTTGAGGTGTGCAAAGTTAATAATAATAGCTAACTTTGCTTTACTGTTTAAGTTTAACAAATACTGTGCCAGTATAGTTTTGTTTGACTTTATAAAGGGGCGGTGTTGACAATTTGTCTATAACTTATTATCGATTATGTCTAATTCATACTTCAGCTTTAAGAAATTTACAGTCTGCCACGATAAATGTGCCATGAAAGTGGGCACTGATGGTGTCTTGCTTGGTGCCTGGGTTAAAATAAAAGAGGCAAAAACTGCTCTTGATGTTGGTACCGGTACCGGGCTGATCTCTTTAATGCTTGCCCAGCGTTCGGATAGTCTATTGTCTATTGATGCTATTGATATAGATGAGGGTGCAATACTGCAAACGACCGAGAATGTGGAGCAATCGTCTTTTAAGAATATAAGGTCTGTCCATTCTTCCTTGCAGGATTATGTAATTGACTGTGGTAAGCATTACGATTTAATTGTATCTAATCCTCCTTATTTTTCGTCTTCTTTGCATTCTCCATCCGGGCAGCGTACGCTGGCACGACATACCGATTCGTTGCCAATGGCAGAATTTATGAATATTTCAGCTCACTTATTGTCTCCTGACGGTTATTTATCCCTGATATTTCCGCACACTGAAAAAGAGTTATTGATAGAGCTGGCACAAAATGCAGGATTGTTTGTATCTCGAATAACGACTGTTTATCCGATGTCTCACTTACAAGCCAAAAGGGTATTGCTTGAGTTTTCGATGATAAAGCAGGATATTGAAGTTGCAGACTTGATTATAGAAAAAGAACGTCATGTATATACGGATGAATTTTCTGAATTCGTGAAAGATTTTTATCTCAAATTAAGGTCTTAGACCTTTTTATTGCTTTGGCAAGTGGATTAGCGATAGTTAGTTATAACTTTAAAATATAGCATTAAATATTTTGTATTACTTATAAGGTTTACTAAGGTTTCAGACTTCAATGCCATTCCCTAAATTTAAGCAGGCTTTTAATATTAAGTAAATGAAAGTTTTTAATGAGATACTTTCGAATTGTAATAAGCTATTGCTGTTGTGCTTACTAAAGCAATAAAAAGGTTTGAGACCTTAGAATGCGAGTGAGTTGTTGAGTTTATCTATAAGTAAACATTAAACGGATTCTTAAAAATAACAGAAAATAAACCTGTAAAAAAAGTGTTACTTTTGTCACTTTTGTTACTTTTTGAATTGTTATTCGTTGATTTGTAGCGGTTTGTGTAAATGTGAAAAGTGACACTTTTTAGTCATTTACCGGTTCCTTTTGTTACCTTAATTGTTTACTTTTTGTAATAACTGATTAACATTCATAAAAGAATTGTAAATTTAAGGTCTCAGATTTAAAATATAAAGCACGAATGAAAAAGATTGCATTAATAACCGGAGCTACTTCCGGTATAGGAAAGGCTACCGCCGAAAGATTGGCGAAAGATGGTTTTGACATTATTATCACCGGACGCCGAAAAGAAAAATTACAGGAACTGGAAAGTGTACTTCAAAAAGAATATAAGACAGAGGTGCTTTCTCTCGAATTTGATGTTCGTAATTATGCTGAGGTTGAAAAACATCTGGGCAGTCTTTCCGAAAGATGGAAGAATGTAGATGTGCTTGTGAATAATGCAGGCTTGGCTGTTGGTCTTAATTCTATTCAGGAAGGAGTCGTGGATGATTGGGAACGAATGATCGATACCAATATCAAAGGACTGTTATATGTGACGCGTATAATCTCTCCCCGTATGGTCGAACGTAAATCGGGACATGTAATTAATATAGGTTCTATTGCATCCAGAGAGGTGTATGCCAATGGTGTAGTATATTGTGCTACCAAGCACGCTGTAAAAGCATTGTCGGAAGGTATGCGTTTGGATATGGTTAAGTATGGTATTAAAGTAACTTTGGTCTGTCCCGGAGCTGCCGAAACTGAATTTTCGCTTGTACGTTTTAAAGGGGATGGGGATCGTGCGGATAAGGTATATGATGGCTTTGTGCCTCTTACGGCTGATGATGTTGCAGATGCTATTTCTTATGCGGTATCGGCTCCCGATCATGTAGACGTGCAAGATATATTGCTGATGGCAAAGGCTCAGGCCTCGGCTACAGTATTCCACAAGGAATAAAAAGGTCTGTGACCTTGAGTATGGAATTTTAGTGTTTACTTAATCTATATACTATATCTGTTGAGGTATAACTTAGGTATGTACACACTAAAATTTCACTTATCTATGAAAAAGTATTTCTCCCTTATCCTTCTCTTCGCTTGTATTCAAAGCCTTCGATCTCAAGAAAGTATTATCTGTCAATGGAAAATAGACTTTTTGATATCTCTATGGTATAATCAGATTGAAGATCATCAAGAATATAACTTATATAGGATTACTCAATCAGATGAACAGGCGTTCGATTGGGGTAATTGGATGAGCTTCAATCCGGATGGAACTTTTAGATCTTATTATACGGCTCCTTGCGGTAATGATTGTTTCCCGAATGTATATGGTCAATTTAAACTTTTAGATGACGATCGTGTTTTATTACATGTAGATTCTATTCTGATTGGTGGCTTTTGTAAGAATGAACAGTTTTATCCGAATAAAGATCTAGGTATATTTAAAATATTCCCTACAAATTCTGGCTTTAAGCTTATCAAAAGTGAAGCGTCTTTAGGCTCCGATTCCGAGAATCTGGCTTATTCGAGATTAATGGATAGTTTCGAATGGAATGGCAGTAATGCAGCAAAACAGAATCAGCTGAATTGGATACCTCTAAAAAGTAATAGTTTGGCCGACTTGATGAAGGGATTGGGCAAAGTAACCGGATATGATGCTGCCAAAATTAGAATCCTTTACAGTAAATACTTGGCGGCTGGTAAGGCTATTTTGTTTGAATATAATGGTGAAAAACGTTTAGCCTTTTACTATCCTCAGGCACTGCAATTTGCAATATTTGATGATCCTTTATAAGTAAGTGTTTTTTTTTATAAGAACTAAGTTATGGTTAAGATTTTTAATGTATCTCAGATCAAGAAGATCGATGGTTGTACGGTCATCAATCAGGGCATTACATCTATAGATTTGATGGAAAGAGCTTCGCTTGCAGTTGCAGAAAAGCTCATCCGGTTTTTAGACCCCGATCAATGTATACTTGTTTTTGCCGGAACGGGTAATAATGGAGGCGATGCACTGGCTATTGCCCGTATACTTCTATCGAGACATTTTAAATTATACGTATATATTGTTGCTCCTGACGAGCTGTTTTCTGATGATTGCCTGGTGAATAAAGAATGTCTGGAGCGACTGACTGACGTGAAGCTTATTAAAGAAAATCAGGATATACCGCATATTCCTGAGGATTGCATTGTTATCGATGGATTGTTCGGGTCGGGTCTTAACCGTCCCTTGGAGGGTGTCTATCTGGATGTTGTAACGGTAATTAATGCCTCACATAATAAGGTGTATTCTGTTGATATGCCCTCGGGTATGTTTGTTGAGGATAATGCAAGTAATAATCCTGAAGGTATTATTAAGGCGGAAAAAGTATTTACTTTCCAATTTCCAAAACTTTCTTTACTGCTGCCCGACAGTGCGAATTATTGTAAGAAAATGACGGTCGTGAATATCGGGTTGTGTGAAAAATGCATCAAGGAAGAAGAAACTGATTTGTTCTTTATCGAAAAATCGGATGCAACACAATTGCCTATACCACGAGATAATTTTTCTCATAAAGGAACTTTTGGAAAGGCTTTGCTGATTGCAGGTTCATATGGTAAAATGGGAGCTGCTGTTTTGTCGGCTCGTGCTTGTCTGCGGACTGGTGTGGGATTACTTACTATGCATGTGCCTCGCTGTGGGGTCGATATCCTGCAAACTGCTGTTCCCGAAGCAATGGTTCAGGCTGATGAGTTTCCGGAGAATGTAAGTAGTGTGGGAGACAATATTGATCAGTTTGCTATTGGTATTGGTCCGGGTATAGGGACTGACGATAAGACTAAAGATTTATTATCCGATCTTTTTGATAAGTATCGTAAACCGATGGTTATCGATGCAGACGCTCTGAATATAATTGCCGGAGATGAATCACTCAAAGAAAAGATACCGTCTAAAAGTATTATTACGCCCCATCCTGTGGAATTCGATCGTTTAATGGGGGGTGTGTCTATTAATGGATATGAACGATTGCAAAAAGCTGGAGAATTTGCGAACAGGTATGATATTTACATTGTATTGAAGGGTGCATACTCTGCAATTATAACACCTGAACGAAAGGTGTACTTTAATTCGACCGGAAATCCCGGAATGGCGACCGGCGGAAGTGGTGATGTGTTGACCGGAATGATAACTTCTTTACTTGCTCAAAAATATTTGCCCCTGAATGCGGCAATTTTGGGAGTGTATTTACATGGGTTGGCAGGAGATTTAGCAGCAAAGTCAAAATCTCAGCAAGGAATGTTGCCTAGTGATATGATCGAATATATAGGAAAAGCATATCGGGCTTTGAAATAATGAAAAAAAGATGTACTTTTATGTTCTTGATTCTTAAAATTTTAGGGTTTTATGGCTAATTTTTTCGAAAAAAAGTATTGAGAATGTTTGCAGGAATAGAAATATCCACTACCTTTGCATCCGCAATCGAGAGATAACGACACTTGAAAAGTCAAGCTGTAACTCACAAATTGGTCCATTCGTCTATCGGTTAGGACGCCAGGTTTTCATCCTGGAAAGAGGGGTTCGACTCCCCTATGGACTACAAAAAAGAAATAGAAATTAAACAAGGAAATAGATTAGTCAAATGGCAAATCATAAATCTTCGATAAAAAGAATAAGACAAACAGATGTAAAACGTCTGCGTAATAGATATGTGGCTAGAACAACTCGTAGTTCGGTGAAAAAGTTTCGTGCTTTGACTGATAAAGATGAAGCTAGAAAATTATATCCATCTGTATCTTCAATGCTTGATAAATTAGCTAAAAAGAATGTTATTCATAAGAATAAAGCAGCTAATTTGAAATCTAAGCTTGCTCATTATATGAATTCTTTATAAGAAATTATATCTGAAAATAATACAAAAGGTCGAACTTTTAAGTTTGGCCTTTTTGCTATTTGTTTAACCCTCTGTTATGATCTGTTGGAGGTGTTTTGTTGTGAAATGTTCCAAAAGATTAATTTAAACTAAAAGTTGAGCAGATTGACCCATTTTCTGTGATATATACTATATTTGTGTCTTTCTAATGTTTAGAAAAGTATAACACAATTAAATTGTTTTGAATTATGAAAAAAATAGCTTTATCATTAGTAATGTCTTGTGCGTTGTTGGCTTCAAGCGCAGTTATGGCTCAGGATGCAAAACCAGCAAAAGCTGACAAGCCTAAAACAGAAGAAACAAAATCTTGCTGCTCAAAGAAGAAAGATGCCGACAAAAAAGGCACTTGCACAGAAAAAACTGACAAGAAAGAATCTTCTTCAACAGCCAAGAAGAAGTAAAATAGAATAAAAATCGGACTTTTGTCTGAGGAGTACGCTCGTAGTCATATCGTTGATTGCGAGCGTGTTTTTTTGTAGAAATGTAAATGTTTTTATGTTATGTTTTTTTGAGATTATGATATGCTAATCGACTTGTTTATAAGGGTAATTTTTTGTATATTTGTTTGCTTTTTTTGAAGGGTTCGTGCACTTCTGTTCAAACCTTCCTGAAAGATGCAAGCTAAATGAAATAAAATGACAGATAACGAAAAAAATCTAGCAAGCGGCTCGTATTCCGCCGACAATATTCAAGTATTAGAAGGTCTTGAGGCTGTTAGAAAGAGACCAGCCATGTATATTGGCGATATAGGTGAAAAAGGTTTACATCACTTGGTTTACGAAGTCGTCGATAACTCTATTGATGAGGCTTTAGCGGGTTATTGTAATGATATCAGAGTGACGATTTTAGAGGATAACTCTATTTCGGTATGGGACAACGGACGGGGTATTCCTGTAGGTATAATGGAGAAGGAGCAAAAATCGGCTCTCGAAGTTGTATTGACAGTTCTGCATGCCGGAGGTAAGTTCGATAAAGGGACTTATAAAGTATCAGGAGGTCTGCACGGAGTAGGGGTGTCATGTGTGAATGCATTATCTACTTATCTGAAAGCAGAAGTTCGCAGAGAAGGTAAAATACATATGTTGGATTTCTCTTGCGGAAAGCCATTGCATGAGGTTCAGATCTTAGGCGACTCTACAGAAACAGGTACAACTATAACATTTACACCTGATAACAGTATATTTATAACTACAGAATATAAATATGATACGTTAGCTTCACGTTTGCGTGAACTTTCATTCCTGAATGCAGGTATCAAGTTGTCATTGACTGACTTGAGACATAAAAAAGACGATGGTTCTTATAAATCGGATACTTTCTTTTCAGAAAAAGGTCTTGAAGAATTTGTGAGATATATAGATGCAGCCAAGGAAGCTCTTATTGAGGATGTTATACATATCAATACTGAAAAGCAAGGTGTTCCTGTTGAAGTTGCTATAACATATAATACATCTTATAATGAGAATGTATATTCGTATGTAAATAATATTCATACAATTGAAGGAGGTACTCACTTAACCGGTTTCCGTAGAGGATTGTCGCGTACTTTGAAGAAGTATGCCGATGATATGAAAATGCTGGATAAAGTGAAAGTTGATATCAGTGGCGATGACTTCCGTGAGGGGCTAACTGCTGTTGTATCAATTAAAGTTGCTGAACCTCAGTTTGAAGGACAGACCAAAACCAAGTTGGGTAACAATGAGGTAATGGGTGCTGTAGATCAGGCGGTAGGCGAAGCTTTGGGTTATTATCTGGAAGAACATCCGAAGGAAGCTAAAATAATTGTAGAGAAAGTTATACTTGCAGCTACTGCACGTTATGCGGCTCGTAAGGCTCGCGAAATGGTGCAACGCAAATCGCCGCTTACCGGTGGTGGATTGCCCGGGAAATTAGCTGACTGTTCAAGTAAAGACCCTGCAGTTTGTGAAATATTTCTTGTCGAAGGGGACTCTGCGGGTGGTACTGCCAAACAAGGACGCGACCGTGGATTTCAAGCTATTCTTCCATTGAGAGGTAAAATTCTGAATGTGGAGAAAGCGATGCAACACAAGGTGTTGGAAAGTGAAGAGATCAGAAATATATATACAGCTCTCGGGGTTACTATTGGTACCGAAGAGGATACTAAAGAATTGAATCTTGCAAAACTCCGTTATCATAAGGTGGTTATCATGACCGATGCCGATGTCGATGGTAGTCACATTGCAACGTTGATTCTTACTTTCTTCTTCCGTCATATGAGACCATTGATCGAGTTGGGATACATATATATTGCTACCCCTCCACTTTATCTGTGTAAAAAAGGTAAGGTTGAAGAGTATTGTTGGGATGACAGACAACGTCAGGCATTTATCGATAAATATGGTGATGGTAACGAAAGTGCTGTTCACACACAACGATATAAAGGTCTTGGAGAGATGAATGCAACTCAGCTTTGGGATACAACAATGAATCCTGAGCATAGAACGCTTCGTCAGGTAACGATTGAAAATGCTGCAGAAGCAGATCATATTTTCTCGATGCTGATGGGTGAAGATGTTGCTCCTCGCCGTGAGTTTATTGAAGAAAATGCTACTTATGCTAAGATAGACGTATAAGAAATAGCTTATAATATAAAATAGGAAAAGGATACAATATATATTGTATCCTTTTTTTGTGTGGTTTCGGTTCATAAAAAGATTGTTTTTCGATTTGTTTTTCTTAATAATTACTACATTTGTTATAAAGGAAATGTTTTAGGATGAAGAAAATAATATGTCCGCCCTTCTTAAATACACTTGACAAAGCAATAATAATATCTCCCTCAGGAAGTATAGATTCTCAATATATAGATAGTGCTTATCAGGTATTACAAGGTTGGGGCTTAATGGTCGAAATTGCTCCTCATGCAAGAGGGCAATACGGACGATATGGCGGTACGATAGAAGAACGGCTTTCTGATTTGCAAGAGGCTGTGGATGATGAGGATATAAAATTAATTTTTTGTTCCCGGGGAGGTTATGGAGTTGTCCAATTGCTGGATAAACTCAACTTAGAAGGGATAAAAGAGCATCCCAAATGGATTGTAGGATATAGTGATATTACCGCTTTACATTTGGCTTTACTTCAAAAAGGAATAGTTTCGCTTCATGCTCCTATGGCTCGTCATTTGAGTGAAGACAGCAATGATACCGCAAGTTGTTTTCTGAAAGAGACATTATTTCGGGGGATGCCCGACTATACAATAACTTCTCATCTATTAAACAGGGAAGGCATTATGGAGGGGAAATTGTTTGGTGGAAATCTGGCTGTGCTAAGTAGCTTGATAGGTACGCCTTATGTGGATGTTCCTGAAAACGGAATACTATTTATAGAAGATATCGGAGAGGCTCCTTATAAAATAGATCGTATGATGTGGCAATTGAAACTGTCGGGAATACTGAGTCGCTTATCAGGATTGATAGTCGGTCAGTTTACGGATTGCCCCGAAGATACAGCGATGGGTTCTACCATTTATGAGTCGATCAGAAGTACAGTTGATGATTATAATTATCCGGTTGTTTTTGATTTTCCTGTAGGTCATGTCAAAGAAAATTATCCGCTTTTACATGGAGGAATGGCAAAAATAGAAGTGAAAGAAGATAAAATAACAATGAAATGGATCATATAATGTTAGAGACTGTTTTGTTGATATTGTCGGTACTCCTTTTTATAAGCATAGTAGTTGGTAGAATAGGAGGGCGTTTGGGGATTCCGGTACTTGTTTTGTTTCTTGCTGTAGGCATGATTTTTGGTTCTGATGGAGTAGGAATTATTTTTGATAATTTATACTTGGCGGAGGCTATAGGTACTGTAGCTCTTTGTATCATATTGTTTTCGGGTGGTTTAAACACCAAATTCAAGGAAATAAAACCTATCATAGGACAAAGTATAATGCTGGCAACCGTAGGTGTGGTAGTTACTGCAGCTCTTACAGGATTGTTTGCATGGTGGTTATGTGGTGAGTTATTACCGTCTGTTGGTATTTCTCTATTAACAGCGGTATTACTGGCATCGGTGATGTCGTCTACCGATTCGGCAGCGGTATTTGCAATACTCGGCTCGAAAAATGTGCAATTGAAACATAACTTGAGACCAACTCTCGAATTTGAAAGTGGTAGTAACGATCCTATGGCTTATATGCTGACAATTACACTTATAGGGTTGATAAAAGCAGGAGGAGAGCCCAATATACTGATGATAGTTCTGTCTATAATTATGCAAATACTTGTAGGAGCTACTGTTGGGTATTTTGTAGGACGGTTTGCGGTATATGTTCTCAATAGAATAAAGATTGGTAATGAGGTTTATTATCCTATTATCGTACTGACGTTTTGTATATTTATCTTTTCATTTACACATTTTGTGAATGGCAACGGCTATTTGGCTGTATATATAGGAGGGCTGATTATTGGTAATTCTAAGTTTGTTACGAAGCGAACAACCTTCAAAATGTTTGATGCTATATCGTGGTTGAGCCAGATTCTGATGTTCTTAACTCTGGGATTATTAGTAAACCCAACAGAGTTGCTTCCTATTGCTGTGCCTGCTCTCCTTATCGGTTTGTTTATGATGTTTGTAGCACGTCCTGTCAGTGTTTTTATTAGTATGCTGCCTTTCCGAAAGGTTGGTTTTAAGGATAAAATATTTGTTTCATGGGTCGGATTAAGAGGTGCTGTACCTATTATCTTTGCTATTTTTCCTCTTACCGCAGGCGTACCACATGCTCAATTTATTTTCAATATAGTGTTTTTCATAACCTTATTGTCTATTTTATTGCAAGGTACTTTCCTGACTCAGATGGCAAAATGGTTAGGGCTCTTAGGGCCAATTAAAGTACGCCGTCGTCATGACGACTTCGACATGGATTTACCCGAAGAAATAGGCTCTCTTTCCATTGAGATAGAAGTTACGGAGCATGCTGTTAAAGATGGAAATAGATTGATGAATATGCCTTTACCAGACGATGCATTGGTGGTGATGGTAAAGCGTAATGACAAATATTTTGTACCAAAGGGTAAGACCGAATTGCATGTGGGCGATAAGCTTTTGGTGATGATGAATAGCGAGGAAACCTTGACTCAGACATATCAGAATATGGGGTTGTCGGGTGGTTATCATAAATAATAAATTGAGGTTTACAGACCTATTTATTGCTATCATTACATATCTTTGTAAGAAAGTAAGGTGTGAGACCTTTGTGATTTTTTGTTGTAAAGATAAAAGGATCAAGATATCACCCATGAGGAACCATGAATATTTACGTTACTTATATAACTTATGATTTTTAGAAATGTAACTTTAACCTGTTTTATGGTGGGCCTATTGGCTTGTTCGTGTGGACAGAAAACCGTAAATAACACAACAGTGTCGGAACGTTATGAACAAGTATCTCCCGATTTTAATTCGGACAGTGCTTTTTATTTTGTGGATAAACAAGTAGCCTTCGGACCACGTGTGCCTAACACCGAAGCTCATAGAGCGTGTGGTGATTATCTGGTGTCTCAGTTGGAGCGGTTTGGGGCTAAGGTGATTGAGCAAAAAGTAGATTTAAAGGCTTTTGACGGAACGATACTACATGCACGCAATATAATAGGTGCATTTAACCCCGAAAAAACAGACCGTATATTATTATTTGCACACTGGGATACACGTCCTTTCTCGGATAAAGATCCTGATGAGAAGAATTATCATACGCCCGTACTAGGTGCTAATGATGGAGCAAGTGGAGTGGGAGTCTTACTCGAAGTTGCCCGTATATTGCAGGAAAAGGCTCCTGATTTAGGTGTTGATATCATCTTTTTTGATGCCGAGGATTATGGTACACCTAATTTTGTTCATGATATTCCCTCAGGAGAAGGATGGTGTTTGGGTTCGGAATATTGGTCTAACAACCCTCATGTGCCCGGATATAAAGCACGTTTTGGTATTCTTCTGGATATGGTTGGTGCTCCTGATGCTACTTTTTATAAAGAATCAATATCAAGGCAATATGCCCGAGGCATTGTTGAAAAGGTATGGGGTACAGCTCGTGATTTAGGATACGGAAAACATTTTGTAGATAAAGACGGTGGAGGTATTACTGATGATCATCTGCCTGTAAATGAGAATAGAGGCATACCCAGCATCGATATTATTCAATATGATTTGAGTACCGATTCGGGTTTTGGATGGTATCACCATACAACAAAAGACGATATGAGCAATATCAGTAAAGAGACGCTTAAGGCTGTCGGACAGACAGTATTGGAAGTAGTCTATAAAGAGAAATAAGGTTTAAAAAACCTATCTGTTTTTTAATATTTCATTGTACATTAATAGAAATGAATCAAGCAAAAATAAACGATATTCAAGACGAAATAATAGAAGAATTTTCGATATTCGAAGATTGGATGGATAAATATGCCTACCTGATCGAATTGGGAAATTCATTAGAACCTTTAGACGAAAAGTATAAAGTAGAACTAAACCTGATAGAAGGTTGTCAAAGCCGTGTTTGGTTACAAGCTGAATGCGAAAATGGTATTGTAACATTCAAAGCTGAAAGTGATGCGGTGATTGTAAAAGGAATTATAGCCTTATTGATACGGGTTCTGACTAATCATACACCGGACGAAATTATAAATGCAGATTTGTATTTCATAAATAAAATAGGCTTGAATGAGCATCTTTCCCCAACCCGTTCGAATGGATTGGTGTCGATGGTAAAGCAAATGAGGTTTTACGCTATGGCATTCAAAGCTAAAAACGCTTAATTGAATAGATTACAGAGATAGGGAGTTGCCCTGTCTGTGATAAATATCCGACTAGTTTCTGTTATTGTTACTCTCTCAGTAGATGGCAATAACAGAAATTGTGTTTGATATAGTTTCCTGATGAATAACCTAATTCTAATATAATTATAAGCTATGAAAGTTCAATTGTTGTTTCTGTCAAGTGCATTTTTGTCAGTACAAACTGCATGTAAAAGCGAGACTCTTAAAGATCAGGCACCTATGAATGTGATATACATTCTGGCAGACGATTTGGGATATGGCGATATCGGATGTTATGGTCAGGAGAAAATAAAGACCCCTAATATTGATCAACTGGCGGGCGAAGGGATGTTATTTACCCAACATTATGCAGGCTGTACGGTGAGTGCACCTTCGAGAGGTTCGCTAATGACAGGATTGCATACGGGACATTCGCAAATACGTGGAAATAAAGAAATCAAACCCGAAGGTCAACAACCGATGCAGGAAGGTACTTATACGCTGGGTACTTTAATGAAGTCTGCCGGATATGCTACCGGTATCTTTGGTAAATGGGGATTAGGCTATCCCGGTTCAGCCTCTGTTCCTTCGAAAATGGGATTCGATGAATTCTATGGTTATAACTGCCAACGCGAAGCTCACACATATTACCCCGAACATTTGTGGCATAACGATAATATTGTTCTGCTTTCTGAAAATGAAAATAATGGCAGGAAAGTTTATTCTCAGGATTTAATCCATCAACAAGCCATGCAATTTATACAAGCGAATAAAGACAAACCCTTTTTCGCTATGCTGACGTATACACTGCCACATGCCGAATTGAATTTACCTCATGACTCACTCTATCAAATGTACGAAAATGCTTTTGAGGAAGTTCCTTATGATGGAAGTGCAGGTTATTATGCAAGTGAAAAACCTTATGCTTCTTTTGCTGCTATGGTTTCGAGGCTCGATATGTATGTGGGAGAAGTTGTTGCCCAGTTGAAAGATTTAGGATTGGATAAAAATACAATCATTATTTTCACCAGCGACAATGGCCCTCACCGTGAAGGTGGAGCTAATCCCGATTACTTTAAAAGTTATGGTCCTTTAAAAGGCGTGAAGCGTGATGTATATGAGGGTGGAATACGTGTGCCTATGATTGTGTGGTCTCCCTCTAAAATAAAGGGAGGCGTAAAAACCGATCATATAAGTGCTTTTTGGGATGTGATGCCTACTTTGGCTGAACTGACAAATGTTACCTTGCCCGAAAAAGGTGATGGAATATCTTTTCTTCCAACATTATTTTCGACTACTGATCAGAAACAACATGAATATTTGTATTGGGAATTTCACGAAATGAATGGACGTGAAGCTCTCCGCAGTGGAAATTGGAAACTTATCCGTCAACCAATAGTAGGCGAAACTATATTGGAGTTGTATGATTTGGATAAAGATATTCATGAAGATCAGAATCTGGCAACTCTTAAACCCGAGAAACTGAGTGAACTTGTACTTCTGATGGATAATGCACGTACTGAATCTCCATTATTTAATTTTGGACGAAAAAACTAAAGTTGCGTGTACTCTTATTGTATTTGTAGCTAAAACAGTTATAAGGTCACAGACCTTTTTATTGCTTTGGCAGGCATAACAACCAGAGATAGTTATACTGATAAAACATCGCATTAAATATTAAACGTTACTTAAAACTGGTAACATGAGAATATATCATTAAATAGAGCTATTATTTAAATCATTATTCTGTGTATATTTACTGAATAAAGTACACAAATAAATAGGTCTGAGACCAAAACATAAACAAAATCTTGTTAGAGCAGGATTAAATATTGTAATTATGACAAAGCCAAAGTATTATTTTATCCTCTGTTGTCTGCTAATTTGCCATACCGCATTTGCACAGCAAACCATTACTTTGAAAAGGTTGTTTTCGACTGGCAAACCATATAATGTTGAAAATCCTGTAATGATCGATTCCGTTAATTTGAAAGGGAGTAAGTTTGATAATAAAGATTTGTTGGAATCTTTTATTTCGTTTCCCGATCAGAGTGCTTTTACAGAGGAACTGAAACCTGATTTGTCTAATTACTTTTTTGTGACTAAAGCTCAACGAGGTGCACGCTTTCATTTACTCTCTTTTCGGGTAAATGTGGATAAGTATGCAAAAACGAACATAAGAATAACTGCTCCCAGTATGTTTGAGGCATATATCAATGGGAACAAAGAGACTTCTAAAACTTCGATAGAGGATACGCTCTCGACTTCTAAAACGATAAAACTGAACTTCCCCGCTTTGCCCGGTACATATACCGTACTTATTAAGTATATGAGTTTGGCAACTAATAAAAGTGCCGAAGGAATCAAGGTAACGATAGAGCCCGAAGACAAAAAATCTACTGTAAATTACACTTTCGACAATGGAGATAAAAGAAACATCACGATAAAAGACCTTTTGGATGGTGAGCGTGTGTCGTCTACCTCGATTTCTCCTAACGGACAGTATATTTTATTGGGCTATACAACTACCAAGAGTGATGGGAAAACATTCTCTACTAAGGAACTTCTGTCTCTTAAAACCAATAAGAGGGTAGCGTTGGCGAACAGCAATAAATATGAGTGGATGCCTACCACAAATAAGTTCTACTACACTGATAATGCAAGTGGCGAAGTAAAACTGATAGTGGTTGATCCCGAAACAATGGTTGAACAAGTATTGTCTAACAATATACCTACGGGCGATTTCCAAATAGCCTACAATGAGCAATATTTGATATATACAGACCGTGAGGCTGCCGATGCTCCAAAGGGTGATCTTATTCTATTAACAGCCCCTGAGAGCAGACAGCCTAATAATTATGATCGGTATTTTCTTTCTCTTTACGACCTTTCTACAGGAATAAAACAAAGGTTGACATTCGGTAAACATTCTACAAGTCTGAATGATATAAGTAAAGATTCACGCTATCTGCTTTATTCTGTAACGGAATATACTCCAACCATTCGCCCGTTCTTTCAGACATCCATGTATAGGCTTGATGTGCAAACATTAGCCGTAGACACTTTGTGGACTAATGAAGGTTTTGCAAACTCAGCTTCTTTTTCTCCCGATGGAAAGAGTATTCTTATCGGAGGTTCGGGTGAAGCTTTTGGAGGAATTAGTCAAAATATAAAAGAAGGGCAAATTGCAAATAGCTATAATAATCTGGCTTTTATTATGGATATTGCAACACGTAAAGTAGAAGCTATCAGCCGCGATTTTACGCCAAGCATCAATAGATCGTTTTGGAATGTATCGGATGGTATGATTTATTTCTCGGTGACAGATAAAGATTATGAACGAATCTATAAATACGATCCCAAACAAAAACAATTCACACTTTTACCTTTAAGTGAGGATGTGATCAGATCTATTTCTTTTGCTGAAAGTAGTACATCTGCAACTTATTTTGGTGTAGGTCTTTCTAATTCTACCCGTGCTTATGCTTTAGATCTGAAAAATCAGAGATCAACACTTATTGCCGATCCATATAACAAGACATTAAGTCAATTAAGTTTAGGAAAAACAGAAGATTGGACTTTTACCGCTTCGGATGGTACAACTATTGATGGCAGGTATTACTTACCGCCTAACTTCGATCCGACAAAGAAATATCCAATGATTGTTTATTACTATGGAGGTACAATGCCAACACCACGAACTCTGGAATCACCTTATCCATCGCAGGTATATGCCGCTTTAGGGTATGTGGTATATGTGCTTCAACCAAGTGGAACAACAGGATATGGGCAAGAGTTTGCGGCACGTCATGTAAATGCATGGGGAAAACGAACTGCTGATGATATTATAGAGGGAACCAAAAAGTTTGTAGAAGAGCATCCGTTTGTAAATGGCAATAAAATTGGCTGTATAGGGGCTTCTTATGGAGGCTTTATGACTATGTATTTACAAACTCAAACCGATTTGTTTGCGGCTGCCATATCTCATGCTGGTATAAGTTCTATTGCCAGCTATTGGGGCGAAGGCTTTTGGGGATATACATATAGCTCGGGAGCAAGTGCACATAGTTACCCATGGAATAACCCAGAGATGTATGTAGGACAAAGTCCATTGTTTCAAGCCGATAAAGTGAAGACTCCTATTTTGTTACTGCATGGTACAGAAGATACTAATGTGCCTATTGGCGAAAGCATTCAGATGTACACAGCACTTAAAATATTAGGAAAGCCTGTTGAATTTATACAAGTAAAAGGTGAAAACCATGGTATAAGAGATTACAAAAAGCGTATTGAATGGAATAATTCGATCTATGCTTGGTTCTCTAAATGGTTGCAAGACGATTCTTCTTGGTGGGATAGTTTGTATCCAAAACAAAACTAAAAAATAAGCCTTTATTTGTGATGAAATCATTAATATTGTGTGATTATTTTTCACAAATGTCGACAAATAGGCAGGAAAAAGTATTTAGTGATATACTCCTTATTTATAACAAGCCTATTTCCGTTGTATTTACCAAAGTAATAAAAGGTCTAAAATCTTAATATGAATAATAACAAAATGAGATTGATGTTTTTTACGTTAGCCCTATTCTTGGGTGTAATTCCTGCTGTGTTTTCATTTGAGAAATCGAAAATGGACAGCCTTTTTTCTGTTATAGAGAATAATGACAAAGGGATGGGTAGTATTTCTATCTTTCACGACGGTAAGGAAGTTTATAGTAAGAGTTACGGGTATTCTAATATCGAAAATAAGATTAGTGCAAACTCTGATACTAAGTATAGGGTAGGGTCTGTGTCGAAAACGTTTACAGCCACTATAATAATGAAATTAGTGGAAGATAACAAGTTGACGCTAGATACTAAATTAAGTAAATTCTATCCTCAGATCATAAATGCCGACGATATTACAATTGAAGATTTATTACGACATAGAAGCGGCATATTTAACTTTACGAGTGCTGCCGATTATTTAGAATGGCATACGATTCCACTGTCTAAAGAGCAACTTTTGGATAAGATGGTTTCTTATGAGAACTCGTTTAAACCAAATGAAAAAGCCGAATATTCGAACTCCAATTATGTTTTGCTGACTTTTGTTGCTGAGGATGTTAGTCATAAAACATTTTCGGACTTGCTAAATGAATATATAATAAAACCATGTGGTTTGAAAAATACTTCGATTGGATCAAAAATAAACAAAACGAAGAATGAAGCTGACTCATATACCAAACTCGGAGAGTGGAGACTTGAAAAAGAGACTGATTTGAGTTTTGTGTTAGGTGCAGGAGCTTTAATTTCGACTCCTACGGATTTAAATACTTTTTACAATAAGCTTTTTGAAGGAAAAATAGTTGATCAAAAAAGTTTGGAGTTAATGAAGACTATTAAAGATGGATTTGGAATAGGATTATTTCAAGTTCCTTTTTATGATCTGAAAGGCTTTGGACATACCGGTGGGATAGATGGCTTTCAGGCAAATGTGTTCTACTTTCCAGAGCAAAAGGTTTCAATTTCTTTAACTTCTAATGCCGTAGATTTTCCATTAAATGATATACTACTCGGAGCATTAAGTATTTATTGGAATAAAGAATATAAACTTCCGGTATTTAAAAAAGCAGTTGCTCTAAAATCGGAAGATTTGGATAAATATCTGGGAGTATATTCTGCCCCGAATTTCCCTATAAAACTAACAATAAGTAAAGAAGGAAATATTCTGAAGGGACAAGGTACAGGGCAGCCTGCATTTGCGTTAGAGTGTTTTGACGTAAATAAATTCAAATTCGATCAGGCAAAACTTAAAATAGAATTTTATCCTGACGAAAATAAAATGATTTTAAAACAAGGTGGTGCAGAGTTTGATTTGAAAAGAGAATAGCTCACATTACTGAATATAAATAGTTGAAAATTGAAGGTATGAAGAAAGTTTTTATAGCATTCGGACTATTTCTTATCTCGGGAGTTGCTGTTATGGCACAACATATCGAGTTTGAGGAGTTTACTCTGGATAATGGATTACATGTTATTTTGCAGCAAGATAAATCGGCTCCCGTAGTGACTACGTCCGTAATGTATCATGTGGGTGCTAAGGATGAAAATCCCGATCGTACAGGTTTTGCTCACTTCTTTGAGCATCTGTTGTTTGAAGGTACAGAGAATATTCCTCGCGGACAGTGGGATAAAATTCTGGGTGCAAACGGTGGGCAGGGAAATGCCAATACCGATGACGATAGAACGTATTATTATGAAACTTTTCCTTCCAACAATTTACAATTGGCTTTGTGGATGGAGTCGGAACGTATGTTTCACCCTGTAATCAACCAGATAGGAGTAGATACTCAACGCGAAGTGGTGAAAGAAGAGAAACGAATGAGAATGGACAACGCACCTTATGGAGGGCTTTGGGAAGTAATCAAGAAGAATTTGTTTACAAAACATCCTTATCGTTGGGCTCCAATTGGTTCGATGGAACATTTAGATGCTGCGACCTTGGACGAGTTTAAAGCTTTCTTCAAAAAATACTATGTTCCAAACAATGCTGTATTGGTAGTAGCCGGAGATTTTGATACCAAACAAGCAAAAGAATGGATTACCGACTATTTCGGAACTATTCCAAGAGGAGCGGATGTTATTAAACAACAATTTGTAGAAGATCCTATTACTACACAAATTAATGCTACTCACGAAGACGCCAATATTCAGATTCCGATGTTGCTTAATGCATATCGCATACCTTCGATGAAGGAGCGCGATGCTCGCGTTTTAGAGATGATATCTTCGGTGTTGAGTGGTGGTAAAAGTTCGAGACTTTATAAAAGACTTGTAGATAAAGATAAACTGGCTTTGGAGGCTGGCTCATTTAATCTGGCAGAAGAAGATTACAGTGCATATATTGTATATGCGTTGCCAATGACAGGTAAAACATTGCCCGAAATTCAAGTGGTTATAGATGAAGAGGTAGCTAAATTGCGTACTGAGCTTATCTCGGAAAGGGAATATCAAAAATTGCAGAATCAGTTCGAGAATGCTTATGTGAGTCAAAATGCAACGAGCGAAGGTGTAGCACATAGCTTAGCCGAATATTATTTGTTATATGGCGATGTTAAACTTATCAACAGCGAAATTGATATTTACAGATCGATAACAAGAGAGGAAATCAGAGATGTGGCTAATAAATACTTGCAGCCAAATCAACGATTGGTACTTGATTATCTTCCTAAAAAATAAAGTTTCATTCTAGCTAAAGCCAAGCAAAGGTCTCAGACCTTTTTATTGCTTTGTCTCGGCACAACAACCGGAGGCGGTTTGCTGATAAAACATAGTATTAAATATTTAGCATTACTTAAAAGAATAAAAGATGAAAAAAATAATATATATAGTTGTTGCACTTGTAATATCTCTGTCTTTGCAAGCACAGATAGACAGATCGGTACAGCCCAAACCGGGTCCCGCACCCACGATTAATCTGGGAAAACCTCAAACCTTTACATTGCTAAACGGATTGAAAGTATTGGTGGTCGAAAATCATAAATTACCAAGAGTAACATTCTCTTTGTCGTTAGATAATCCGCCATCAGTTGAAGGTGCTATCAAAGGTGTTGACAACCTGACCAGTTCTTTGATGGGCAACGGTACATCAAAAATAAGTAAGGATGAGTATAACGAACAACTCGATTTTTATGGTGCATCCATAGGATTTAGTGTTCATAATATTGGAGGTACAACCTTGTCGAAGTATTTCCCCGAGGTGCTTACATTAGCATCTAAGGGGGCACTTGGTCCTTTATTTACGGAGGAAGAACTTGAAAGTGAAAGAGCTAAATTACTCGATAATATTAAAGTTCAGGAGAAGAGTGCAAGTGCTATTGCCGCACGAGTGCAAGATGTATTGTTGTATGGTAGAAATCATCCTAAGGGAGAGTATCTGACCGAGGAATCTATCAATAAGATAACATTGGCAGATGTGAATAAATACTATCAACAATATTTTGTACCCGAAAATGCTTATTTGGTAATAGTGGGAGATGTGCAGTTTGATGAGGTAAAGAAACTGGTTACAGAAAATTTCTCTTCTTGGAAAAAAGCCTCTGCTCCTAAGAGTGTTTATACTGAACCGGTGAATCTGACAGAAACTAAAATAGGATTTGTAGATGTTCCGAATGCTGTTCAGTCTGAAATTTCGGTTAATAATATTGTAAACCTGAAAATGACCGATCCCGATTATTTTGCTGCCCTTTTGGCTAATTATATTCTGGGAGGAGCTAGTGACGGTTATTTGTTCATGAACCTTAGAGAAGGTCATGGCTGGACTTACGGAGCTTATTCGAGTCTTTCGGGCGATAAACATACCTCTGATTTTTCTGCATCTGCTGCGGTTCGTAATGCTGTAACAGATAGTGCTTTGGTGGAAATGTTGAATGAAATCAAGAGAATACGTACAACTCTACCTACAGAGAAAGAGCTGGAACTGGCAAAGGCTAAATACGTTGGTAATTTTGTAATGAATGCGGAGAAACCAACAACTATTGCAAGTTTCGCACTTCGTGAAAGAACACAATCGTTGCCAGCCGATTTTTTTGAAAACTATATCAAGAATATTGATGCGGTTACCTTAGAGCAAGTGCAGGCTGCTGCTAAAAAGTATTTTTCGGACGATGCTGCACGTATAGTTATTGCAGGTA
Source organism: Indolivaga alginatilytica (assembly GCF_003201355.1). Classification (GTDB taxonomy): domain Bacteria; phylum Bacteroidota; class Bacteroidia; order Bacteroidales; family Dysgonomonadaceae; genus Dysgonomonas_A; species Dysgonomonas_A alginatilytica. The sequence goes on along the minus strand of NZ_QICL01000001.1, from coordinate 109,702 downwards.
AAGCTTCGGATGTATTGCCTGGCTTAGAGAGATTGGGTATTCCTGTTGAGTTTTTTGATAAATACGGAAATCCGACTACCAGACCCGAAGAGAAGAAAGTAGAAGAGGGTGTTACTGTAAAAGATATATTAGCTAAGTATATAAATGCGATAGGAGGAGAAGAGGCTCTTAAGGCAATAAAAACTCTTTCGTATACATCAACAGCCAGTATACAGGGACAAGAGATAACTTTGTTGAAGAAAACGACTGCGGATGGAAAATCGCTTCAAATGATAACCGGTATGGGAATGACTTTGCTAAAAACTGTATATGATGGCAAAACAGGATTTGTAGAAGTACAGGGACAACGCAAAGATATGTCTGCCGAAGATTTGGCTGATCTAAAATATTCTGCTATTTTCCCTGAATTGTTGATGGTTCAATCTTCTACTATTGAAGTCGCAGGAATCGAAAATCTAAACGGGGCGGATGCCTATAAATTAGTTGATGGTTCTATCAGCTACTACTATGATGTAAATAGTGGATTGAAGATTGCAGAAGGTGTGAAGAAAGAAGTTGCTCCAGGTCAGGAAGTCGATCAAATCGGTTTTTATAGTGATTACAGAGAGATTTCGGGAGTGAAGATACCTTACAAATCAACCATGAATGTTGGTGTTGAAATAGAACTCAATGTTGTGGATGTGAAGGTGAATGAAGGTGTTTCTGATACCGATTTTCAATAATTCACTTCATAGAATGACAAAAAAGACTGAGGTCTTAAATACTTAAGAGTACTTAATATAATAAATAGAAGCCTTGATTCGGGATGCCGATTCAAGGCTTTTTTTGTATTTTTGTATTACAAGAAAAAGGAGAAAATTTTGACGCCATCTATAGATACATCCAATCCCGAATTTAAGAATGCATTAGACTTGATAACCCGTACCCGTCAATCTGTTTTTTTGACAGGAAAAGCAGGTACAGGAAAATCTACGTTCTTAAAACATTTGTGTGATATAACGAAGAAAAAGTATGTAGTGCTTGCCCCAACGGGTATCGCAGCCATTAATGCCAATGGATCTACGATTCATTCATTCTTCAAATTACCTTTCCGTCCGATGTTACTCGACGATCAGGATTTGAGTTTGGTGAATGGACGTATATTTGAATTCTTTAAATACAAGAAAGATCATAGAAAGCTGATTCAAGAGGTTGAGCTTATCATTATTGATGAGATTTCGATGGTACGTGCTGATATGATCGATTGTATTGATCGTATTTTACGCGTCTATTCCAATAATATGCGTACACCTTTTGGGGGTAAGCAATTGGTTTTTGTGGGCGATGTTTTTCAGTTGGAGCCTGTCGTAACAAGCGATTCTAAAGATATTCTGAGTAGGTTTTATCCTAATCCCTACTTCTTTTCGGCTAAAGTGTTTTCCGAAGCTAAATTGGTTCCTATTGAGTTTACTAAGATATATCGTCAAACCGATCGTGTCTTTATTTCTATTCTCGATAAAATAAGAACGGGAGTAGTAGGTTCAGCAGAAATGCAAACCTTGAATACAAGGTTTCAGCCCTCATTTAATCCTTCTGAGGATGAAATGTATATCACATTGGCTACACGCCGTGACAATGTTGATTACATTAACGAAAAGAAAATGGCTGAATTGGAAACTCCCGAGTTTATCAGTAATGGTACAATAGACGGAGACTTTCCCGAATCGAGTTTGCCAACTGCTAAGAACTTGCTGTTAAAGGAACATGCACAAGTAATGTTCATTCATAACGACGTTCAATGGCCACGGCGTTGGGTGAACGGGACCTTGGGAGTAGTATCCAATATCGATGAAATGGATAATGTCTATGTCTTGTTGGAAGACGGCAAAGAAGTATTAGTCGATCTCGAAACCTGGCGAAACTACAGATACAAGTATAATGAAGCAGAGAAAAAAATAGAAGAAGAAATAATAGGTACTTTTACTCAGTTGCCACTTAAAGCGGCTTGGGCTATCACTGTGCATAAAAGTCAGGGATTGACCTTTAGCCGGGTGATTGTCGATTTCAACGGGGGAGTTTTTGCAGGAGGTCAGGCTTATGTTGCTTTAAGTAGATGTACCTCATTGGAAGGTATGGTTCTGCGGAAGATGATAAGCAGATCAGATGTATTTGTTCGTCCCGAGATTATAGAATTCAGTCGCCAGTTCAATAATCAACAGTTGATCGAAAAAGCTTTGAAAGAATCTGATGCCGATTATCTGTATGGTAAGACGGTGAGTGAATTCGAAGATCGTAATTTCGAAGAGTGTATCGATACTTTCTTTAGAGCAATACGTGCCCGTTATGATATTGAAAAACCTCTATCGAAACGATTTATCCGTCGTAAACTGAATGTTATCAACGAACTCGAACAGCAAAATAAATTACTTATAAGTAAGATGCTCGAACAAAGAACAGCTTTGCATAAGTATGCCGAAGAATATTATTTGTTGGGTAACGAATGTATTGTTTCTTATAAAGATACAAGAGCTGCTTTGGCTAACTTCAATAAGGCATTGGATTTAGATCCCACATACGTAGATGCTTGGGTACGCAAAGGTGTTACTCTATACGATTTGACTGACTATTATGAAGCCGATGTCTGTTTCAATAAAGCGGTAAGTCTTAGTCCTATGTCATTTAAAGCTCTGTATAATAGAGGTAAGAATAGAATAGCTATGGAGGAATACGAATTGGCTATTACTGACTTGGATCGTGCTTCGGTGATTAAACGTGACCACGCACCTTGCCATGAATATTTGGCTCAGTGTTATTCATCAATCGGTAATGAGGAATTGTCTATTAAACATCTGATGATTGCCCGAGAAATAAAGGGTATAGATCCCGATGAAGATTAAGGTCTCAGAATTTTTTATTATTTTACGAGGTTATAATCATATTAATATGTTCTTATGGAATTAATATATCAGGAAAACTGTGAAAATATAAATTGGGAAGAAGTTCCTCAATTGCTCGAAAAAGTTGGAATGTCATTTGTTGATGTCGAAAGACATCGTATTTCGTTCGAAAATAGCTTTGCTGTAGTCTTTGTTTTTGATAAGAAAAAAATGGTTGGTATTGGACGGAGCATTTCAGATGGAGTTCGTCAGTCGGCTCTATATGATATTGCAATCGATCCTACTTACCAAGGTTGTGGAATTGGTCGTAAAGTAATTGATATATTGGTGAATGCGACTCCCGATTGTAATTTTGTTTTGTACGCTTCGCCCGGAAAAGAAGATTTTTACAGAAAGCTTGGTTTTAAGAAAATGAAGACAGGAATGATGCTTTTTGCTGATCCTAGAAGGATGGAAGATGGAGTTTTTGTTGATAAATAAGTTAATTTAATGATGAAAATATTATCTTTGTAGATATAACACAATAGAAATCTGATTTTTATTAGAATTATTTATTAATAGTAGACAAAAAACATAATTAAAAATGACAAAACGGTATCCGACAGCAGAAGTTCTTGCACAGGCTAATGATACTTTCTTGGACAGTGTTTCTGTCGACTGTGTGATTTTAGCTTTTCATCAAGGTAGTTTAAAAGTACTTCTCAATAAATTTAAGATAAGCGACAAGTGGATGTTGCCTGGTGGATTTGTTCATATCGATGAAAATGTGGATGATGCAGCAAATCGTATTTTGAAATTTAGAGTGGGTATTGCAGACCTTTATTTAAAACAATTTCATCTCTTTGGCAATTGCGATAGAACAAGAAAAGAAGAAAGCTTAAAGATGCTGGATTCTTGGGGAATAACACCCGAAAATGGGCACTGGTTTCTGAAACGCTTTGTTTCGATGGGTTATTATGCTCTTGTAGAGTATAGTAAGGCGTCGATAAGTATAGATGAATCAGTTGAAGAAGTAGGATGGTACGATTTGGATAAGTTGCCCGAACTTTATGCAGACCATGGTGCAATAGTTGAAAAAGCAATTAATACAATTCGCATACAAATTGGTATTGTACCGATTGGCTATGAATTATTGCCCGAAAAGTTTACAATGCCTGAGCTTCGTTTAATTTATGAAGCTATCTTGGGTTATGAGCTCGATAGGAGAAACTTCCAGCGTAAGATGTTATCCGTAGGTTTGATAAACAGATTGGATGAAAAACGTAAAAACGGTGCTCATAAAGCTCCTTACTTATACTCTTTCAATAGAGAAAAATATGAAGAGGCTAGTTTAGGAGGAGTGCATTTAATGCCATGGACGCATTGATTTGAGATAACTCTCTATAAAGTATTAAAGCAGATATCATTTCAAATGGTATCTGTTTTGTATTATATGGGTTTCGGTGTTGTTTTTCGTTCCGAAATGATTAATAATCCGATGACCGTTAGTAATCCGTTTAGCATCAGTATTTCGTATCCTACTTTGTACCTGAAAGAAGTAGCTAATGTTTCTTCAATGAGATAGCATATAATAGGGGCGAGAATGCATACTATGGGTGCATATTTATCCTTAATCTGCACTTTTGAAAACAAGCCCAGTCCGAATAACCCCAAGAGCGGACCGTAAGTATACGATGCTACTTTATAAATAGTATTCAGTACATTGTCTTGCCCGATGTGATGAATAAAAAGAATTACAAGAATAAATACAATACTCATGCCGATATGAACTCGTTTTCGGGTTGTATTAGCTTCTTTATCGTTCTTTTGGTTTATACCCAGAATATCTACACAAAAAGAGGTTGTAAGCGAAGCAAGAGCCGAATCGGCATTGGCAAACGAAGCTCCTATAATGCCAATCGTAAAGAAAATAAGGCAAGGTAAGCCCAGATAATTACTAACCAAATAGGGCAGTATTTCGTCCGACACGGTTGGTAATGCAATACCTTGTTGTGAGGCAAAAACCAAAAGAAGAATACCCAATGACAGAAATAGAAAATTGATAGGCGTGAATAAAAAACCGTAAGTCAGCATGTTCTTTCGTGCATCTTTCAGGTTTTTACAAGTCAGGTTCTTTTGCATATTATCCTGATCGAGCCCCGTCATAACGATGACTATAAATATTCCACTAAAAAACTGTTTGAAAAAGTTTAATGGGCTTTTCCATTCAAAATGAAATATTTTAGAATGTGGACTGTTTGATATAGTGCTGATAGCTTCTCCTAAGTCTAACTTTAATAACGACGATACTTGCCATATGATGAGTATTGCAGCTATAATAAAGCTCAGAGTTTGCAATGTATCTGTCCAGACAATTGTTTTGATTCCACTCTTTCGGGTATATATCCAGATGAAAAGTATGATGCCGCTTACGGTCATCCAAAAAGGAATATGCCAGTGATCGAATACAAGAGTCTGTAATATCAGTGCTACCAGATATAACTTTGCCGCAGAACCTATAATACGAGAAAGAATGAAAAATGAAGCTCCCGTTTTGTAGGAGTAATTTCCAAATCGTTGATCGAGATAGGTATAAATAGACGTGAGATTGAGTTTGTAATAGAGAGGCAGAAGGAGATAAGCAACAACAAGATATCCGAAAAAGAATCCGAATACCATTTGCATATACGACATATTAAATGCTCCGACCATCCCCGGAACCGAAACAAAAGTGACACCCGATACGCTTGTTCCTATCATTCCGATAGCAACGATATACCATGGTGATTTTCGGTTAGCTACAAAGAAGGCATCGTTATCTGAGCTTCCCCTGCTGATGAGAACTGATATGAGGTATAATATTCCGAAGTAGGCGGCAAATATGATTAAAATGGTTGTACCTATCATAGCCTTGTGGTAAACTATTATAAGTTCATAAAATATTCGGTTAGTTCCTTCATGCTGTCAAACTTGTGTGCATAAGAATCTGTTTTACCAAATCCCCACGATACAAATATGAAAGGAACATATGCCAAATCAGATTGTTTTCTGTCCGAATCGGTATCACCTATATACATGGGAGCTTTCAAATTATACCTGTCAATCAAAGTTTTCATATTGATATGTTTAGGCTGATGGTTAGACCCGTATTCTATATAATCGCAAAAGTATTGCTTAGTTTCAGTATATATCATAAAGTCGCGAATGCTTCCTTTCTGACAATTACTCAACATAAACAATTTATATTTTCTTGATAATTGTTCAATACCCTCCAATACATCGGGATAGATATTGCCGCCCATTTTGGGTAGTAATTCATCTGTCTTTACGATAATATTCTGATAGATTTGCTCAATAGTTTCTTCTGGCAATTCGGGGAACATCACTTTGTATATTTGCTTTGCTTCCATGCCCATATAGCCTTGTATATCTTGTTTTGTTAGGGGCTTATCTATTATTCCCATTTCTTTCAAAACTTGTGTCCAGCTATAAGCATAAGTATCTACGGCATCCCAAAGAGTACCGTCCATGTCAAAAATTAAACTATCAGGCTTCATTTATATATAATATGTGGTTATAATTCGGTTCAAAAGTACTCAACAAAAACGGATTGAACAAACTCAGTAGTCCGCAATCTTAAATTTAACGTAACGTGAGGGAGATGTCGGATTATTTCTGTAAATTTGAGGTCGTAGACCTTTTTGTTGCTTTGGTAAGTACAAAAACTAGAGTTAGCTATCTTTTTTTATGTAATATTAAATATTTGCATTTCTTATAATCAAATTATTATGGCTTTTCTGACTCCTTCTTCTATTTTATCCGAAATTGTGAGCGTTAATTATTTATTGATACCCGTTATCAATCGCTTTGGTATTAAGTTAGGATTAGGAGATAAATCGGTTAAGACTATTAGTGAGGAATACAATCAGAATATCGACTTTTTTCTGACTATTCTGAATACATACCTCAATGAAGATTATTTTCCTGAAAAGAAATTGAAGGAGTTCGAGATAGATCTTGTTACTGATTATCTGAAACGGACTGATATGTATTATATTCATGGTCAGATAACTAATATCGAAAAGCATCTAAATGCGTTGATTGCGACAAGCGATCCTAATAATAAGCAGCTCGAACTTATACGTAAACTTTTCATTCGTTTTAAAGAAGCGTTGATTCATCGTATCAACAATGGTTTGCTGGATGATGATACTTCTCAGGCTTTACTATTAGACTTGAAGAATATTCTGATAAAGCATATATCAGGTAGTTTTAATGAGAACCTTTGTTATGCTGTTGTGTTTTCTGTTGATAGTTTACTGAACGATTTGACTAAACACAATCGAATAAGAGAGAAGATATTAAAACCGATGATTGCAGAGTTGGCTGAGGCGGGTATCGATGATTGGCAAAGTTTAATAGGCAAACCTAAATCGCATCAACTATCGGATGAATCGCATACAATTTCTCCTCGCGAATTGGAGGTTTTAAAACTGATAGCTCTTGGCTTATTGAATAAGGAGATAGCTGATCGTCTTAATATCAGTTTAAACACAGTCCTTTCTCACCGTAAAAATATTACGGCGAAATTAGGTATTAAAACCGTTTCGGGACTTATTTTCTACTGTATCAGTCACGGATATATTTCTGCTGACGAAATAGAATTGTAATTGATATACAGTTTTATTGCATCATTTTATAGTAGTTCTAACGAACGTTAATCTATAACCCAGCCAAAGCAATAAAAAGGTCTGTGACCTTATGAGAATAGTATAGTTTTGTTCTTGTAAACCAATACTCTACGATTGATGTGGTATTCGATACCATGAGACAGAACAATCTTTTCTAAATCTTGCCCTTTACGTACTAAATCGGATATACTGTCGCGATGCGATATACGTGTTATATCCTGCTCTATGATAGGACCTGCATCCAATTCGGTGGTTACATAATGGCTTGTTGCTCCAATAATTTTCACACCTCTTTCGTAAGCTGCATGATAAGGTTTTGCTCCAACGAAAGCGGGTAAGAACGAATGGTGTATATTGATAATCTTATTAGGGTATTCTTTAATAAATTCGTCTGTAAGAATCTGCATATAACGTGCCAGAACGATGAAATCAACACCTTTTTCTTTGAGTAGAGCCTTTTGTTTGGCTTCCATCTCATCTTTGTTTTCTTTGGTGATTTTGATTACCTGATACTCTATTCCGAATCGTTCGGCAACCCATCTGAGATCTTCGTGATTACTTATGATTAATGGTATTTCCACATTCCATTCTCCTGCTGTATAACGTGCCAGTATATCGAATAGACAGTGTGACATTTTGGATACAAAGACAGCCATTTTAGGCGTATAATCATTGAAGTATAATCTGAATGTCATTTCAAATTTATTGGCATACATCGTTTGAAAGTATTCGCCAATTTTATCTTTCGGGATCAGGAACTTTGTTATATCCCATTCAACGCGCATAAAGAAGATATCCTCTTGCTTGTCGACATGCTGTTCGAGTTGGATAATGTTTCCTCCATTTACACAGATAAAATCGGTAACAGCAGCCACTAAACCCGGCTGATCGGGTGAATATATCAGAATAGTAGCACGAGAATCTTTCATTATTTTTTAGTTACGATGTTACCGGTCAACAGTGATCATTGAACAAATGCACAAAGCTGGTTCACTGATCACTGTTGACCGATTATTATTAATCTTCTGCCTGAACCAGATTATCTATAATAAATACTTGTCTTTCGGGAGTATTCTTACCCATGTAAAAGTTTAGCATATCTTTCACTAAATCTTCCTTCTTCATTGTCACTTTATCGAGACGTATGTCCTTTCCTATGAAGTGTTGGAATTCGTCGGGCGAAATCTCTCCAAGACCTTTGAATCGGGTAATTTCCGGATTTATACCTAGTTTATTGATGGCTGCAATGCGTTCTTCATCGCTGTAACAGTAGATAGTTTCCTTTTTGTTACGTACCCTGAACAAAGGAGTTTGCAGGATATATACGTGGTTCTTTTTCACTAAATCGGGGAAGAACTGCAAAAAGAATGTAAGTAACAGCAATCGGATGTGCATACCATCGGTATCGGCATCGGTTGCTATGATTACTTTATTATAACGAAGTCCGTCCAGCCCGTCTTCTATATTTAGGGCAGCTTGAAGCAGGTTGAACTCCTCATTCTCATATACAATTTTCTTAGTCAGTCCAAAGCTATTCAGAGGTTTACCTCTCAAACTGAATACTGCCTGAAGATTAGGGTTGCGGCTCTTGGTAATAGATCCACTAGCCGAATCCCCCTCGGTGATAAAGATAGACGATTCGTCCATGCTATCACCCTTTGTATCATTGTAATGAATACGGCAGTCACGAAGCTTTTTATTATGAAGATTGGATTTTTTTGCACGCTCACGAGCCAATTTTGTAACACCGGCTATTGCTTTACGCTCTTTCTCCGAATCGAGAATCTTCTTCAACAGCGTTTCCGATGTTTCGGAATTCTTGTGAAGATAATTATCCAGTTCTTTTTTGATGAAATCACCAATGAATTTTTGGACTGTCGGTCCTTTAGGCCCCATGTCTCTCGAACCCAATTTTGTTTTTGTTTGCGATTCAAAAACGGGTTCTTCAACCTTTATGCTGACTGCGGCAACTATTCCGCTTCGTATATCGGCATAGTCGAAATTTTTAGCGTAATACTCTTTGATAACACGCGAAACAGTTTCTCTGAAAACCGATTGATGAGTTCCACCCTGTGTGGTATGCTGCCCGTTTACAAACGAATAGTATTCCTCACCATATTGATTGGTATGGGTGATCGCAATCTCTATATCTGTATCTTTGAAATGCATGATAGGGTAGAGGGCTTCAGAAGTCATATTTTCGTTCAAAAGATCTACCAGACCATTTTTCGATAAGAATTTTTTGCCATTGTATATTATTGTCAATCCGGTATTCAGATAGACGTAGTTCTTCAATAAGCTTTCTACATACTCGTCTCTGTACAGGTATTCGCCGAATATGGTAGTATCGGGAATAAACTCTACAAGAGTACCGTTGTTTTGTGTAGTTGGTTCTATAGATGCTTCGTTGGTTACTATGGCTTTACTGAACTCAACCCAAACGGTTTGTTTTTCTCTGAAAGCTTGAATCTTAAAATAGGATGACAAAGCATTTACCGCCTTGATACCGACTCCATTTAAACCTACCGATTTTTTAAATGCTTTAGAGTCGTATTTAGCACCGGTATTCATTTTAGATGATACATCCTTCACTTTACCCAGAGGTACTCCACGACCATGGTCACGGATAAATACTTCCCCGTCTTTGATGGTTACTTCTATCGTTTTTCCGAACCCCATCATGTATTCGTCAATAGAGTTGTCGAGTACTTCCTTCAGAAGTACATATATTCCGTCGTCGGGAGAAGTTCCGTCGCCCAGTTTTCCGATATACATACCCGGACGGCGACGTATATGCTCTTGCCAATCAAGAGTTTTTATGTCGTCATCAGAATAATTTTCCTGAGGTAAATTGATCTCTAATTCTTCTTCTTCCATAGATATTCGTGTGTCAAAAATCAGCTTTCTAGCAAAGATAGTGAATTTTTAGAAAATGAATCAAGCGAACTTTATTATTAAAAAGTCCGCTTGATGTTATTTGTAATTATTTGATTGCAAATCTTGAGATAAATAGCTTTATCAGCTTATATCTTTTTCATAAAAGCTCTTCTTGTTTTATGATGTTCGGCATTAAAGCCATCCCATAGTGCTGATACCTTGTTGTTTTGTTCCAATTCGGGATTACTCTCCGCAAAATGGAATCCACTTTTATGGGCCGATGGTATAAAGTCGTTGAATATCATAGCGTTCACTCCTTTTCCCTGATATTCGGGTGCGATGCCGATGAGTAAAAGGTCGATCACTTTATTACTCTTAAACTTAAGAGCCTTAAGTAAATGATACCATCCTGTGGGGAATAATTTTCCTCCCGATTTTTGCAATGCTAATGATAAGCTGGGCATTCCGATTCCAAAAGCAACAAGTTCGTCGGTATCTTCTTTGATTATAAGCGACACAATATCCCATCTCAATAATGGAACATACATCTTTACATAATAATCGATTTGCTTCTGAGTCAACGGTACAAATCCGTAAAGTGGAGCATAAGCCTCATTCAGAAGATTGAAGAGTTTATCTACATACGGTGTGATTTGCTTTAGATTTTTAAACTTAAGAAGTTTTAGCCCATATTTATTGGCAATTATATTGGCGATGCGTTGGTGTCTTTCGGGTACGGCTTCGGGTACAGGAATATAGAATTCGTGCCAGTCCACATCTTTTTCGTATCCCATACGTTCTATCTGATCCTTGTAATAAGGATAGCTATAGGTGGTAGCCATAGTGCTGATTCTGTCATAACCGAAGACTAGCAATCCTTCGTGGTCGAGATCAGTAAAACCCATTGGTCCCTGTATGGCGTTCATACCTTTTTTGCGAGCCCATTCTTCGGCTGTTCCAAAGAGTGCATCCACTACTTCGTTGTCATCTATGAAATCGACAAAACCAAAACGTGCATGCTTTTGGTTCCATATTTCATTCGATCTGTGATTGATAATTGCAGCAATACGCCCTACAATTTTATTGTCTCTATAAGCTAGAAATAGCTGTTGTTCGCAGAAATCAAATGCAGGGTTTTTTTCAGAATCCAATGTTCCTAATTCGTCTAATACCAATGATGGTACATAGTAGGGACAGTCTTTATAGAGGTTGATAGGGAACTTGATAAATTTCTTTTTAGAAGCTTTATCGCTTATTGGCACAATTTTTACCGACATTCTTGTTTTTATTAATAATCAAGTAACACTATATATTTATTTTATAGCTGTCTCTAGCTATTATGCTTAACAAAGTAATAAAATGGTCTAAGACCTTACTACTTTTTGACTTTGTGGCAAAGATAAGATTTTTTACCGAAAGTGAGTTATACTCGTTTTATTGTTGATAGACTATGGGTGTACTTGTCTGACTCTTCGTTATAGATACCTTGTTTGTCAACTCTTTCTATTTTTACTTTACCAGAGGCATGTATAATCTTATTGTTTCCGAGATATATCCCGACATGGGTTATGCGCCCTTCTTTCTCGAAAAACAATAGGTCATTGGGTTGTGTTTCTTCTAAAGTTTCAACTTTTAGACCTTCTAAAGCCTGCATACCTGCATCACGAGGCAATGTAAATCCATTCATAGCATATACTGTCTGCACGAAGCCGGAGCAGTCTATCCCTAATATGTTTTTACCCCCCCATAAATATGGTGTGTTGAGAAAGAGCATAGCAGATTCAATGATGTTGTTCTTATTGCTTTCGGGTAGATAAGTTACAAATGTCGGGTGAATCTGAAATACTTTTCCACCAATCTCAAAGTTACTCCTCTCCGGACTATAAAGAGGAAGAAGGCTTCCTGCCGATAAGCGGTATATAGTTTTATCGGTCATACAGAATATGTCGGCAATAGGTACGCAGGTTCTAAATACCGGATGATTGATTATCTTTTTATATGTTTCTTGATCAACTTCAGTCAGTGATTTAGAGTCTGCCCATCCTTGGTAATCATCCCCAGAGTTTTTAATTTTGACAAAAGAGCCCGATTCTTCGAGTATTTCACAAGTATCACCAAATAGTAACTGGGTGACCATCTCGGACGCTTCGCTGGCTTCGGAGCGAATAGGCAAGGCTGTATTTAAATAGATAGCATATTTCATATCTGTGCTGTTTTTTTAAGTAGATGAAACTATTTAATGATGTACTTTTAAATTGTAGTAACCTATTGCTGTTATGTTTACCAACGCAACAAAAAGGTTTGAGACCTTATTTGTATCTGTAATGACCCACAATTTTCCAAGCGAATAAACAGTCTTCCATAACTTGTCCACCTCCTATATTGTGTACAATGAGATTTCGTTTTCCATCTTTTGATTTTCTGTCTACGACTATTCCTATGTGTGCCAATCCATTGTTGAGTGTCCATGATACAATATCTCCGGGTTGGTAATCTTCAGGCTTTGTTGTTATAGGTTTTGTTGTACCATTCCTCGTGAAAAATGTTTCCAGATTATAGACCCGACGGTGATCGATATTGGTATCTGTCTTTTTTAATCCCCATTTCTTCTGACTGGGGTATTTGCTGAAATTGGCTTTCATATCTTCATGCACCTTCTTCTGTAAATCGATATTCACTTTCCGATATGCTCTTATAATAACATCGGTGCATACTCCTTTATCTGCCGGAACATCACCGTTTGGATAAGGTATACTAAAATAGGCAGGGTCATACTTGACTTTCGATCCGGTTAATTCTATAGCAGCATCTGATAGCCGGTTGTAGAAATCATTTTCTTGTGCCGACACTAAAAGACAACTGTATAAAAATGTAATTGTAAGAAATAATACTTTCATTATTAATATTTTTACGACTGAGACCTATTTATTTTCCTCTCAGGTCTAATATAGTTATGGAGAATGTGACAAATATAATGTAAAAGCTTATTTTTAGCAAAAGAAAGAGTCCGTAAGAACAACTTCTATCGGACTCTTTTGTATTGCTGTGACGTTTATTATATATTATTCTCTATTCGATCTTGGTAGAGGTTTTCAGAACGCCGTTTTCATATACTTCTTCTCTGACTCTTTTTCCGGCTTTGTTTTCAAATACCCATTTTCCGTCTTTTTGATTTTTTGAGTATTGCCCTTTTACTTTAAAACTTTTTGAGTCAGCATAAACTTCTGAGTATTCACCTTCTTTTTTTCCGTCAGGAGAATAATTACTTGTTTCTATATAATCGCCGTTATTACTCGCATAATATTGTATTTGTTTACCTACCTGCTTTCCATTTACAAAATTTTTCTCCGATTTGAGAACTCCTTCCAATGTATATTGTTTAACTGCGCCGTCTTCTTTTCCATTTTTATAATTGCGTTCGGTATCGATATTGCCGTTGGTGTAATAGGTGATTTTCTTCTCCAATTCATTTGCTTTATATACTTCAGTGAGCTTTTTATCACCATCGCTATTGTAGGTTTGCCATTCTCCTTCTTTTTTCCCTTTTACAAACTTACCTTCCAGTTTAGGTGTTCCACTGGGAAATAGTTCTGCATATTCTCCATCCATATAGCCATTGTCATAGGTCACATAGACCGACAGCTTATTGTCTTTATAATATTCCCATTTTCCGATAGCATAACCTTTTGCAAATTCGGCATCAATATATTCGGTTGTAAAGCCGGTTATGATTCGGGATTTACCGTTAATGGGTGTTTTCTCTTCGTCCCGGGAATGACCGTACATCTGACCATCACCTAAATTGGTCAGTTCGATATCTGCTAGTTGAATTTGATTTTGTGCAGAAGAATTATTGCTTATCCCGAAACCAATAATAAGAAGAGCTGTGAATAATAAATGTTTCATTAGTGTTGTTTTTATTGTTTTATACGTTATACTTTTCAATCTTCAAGAACAATACAGACCGTTTTTTATCTATAGCATCTATGATAGGATTGAAGATAATCTGCCTTATTTTTTCGATAGATGCACATACTATAAATATGAGAATTGCTATTCCGATTACCGTTAATCCCATAATTAGCGGATTTGTTACAGCATTATTTATTTGTTCTATGAATCCTTTAATTAGTGAGCGGGTATCTGCCGTATCGTGTATAAGATATACACCAAAACATAAGGGTGCTATCTTATTTATTACATTGCTTTTTATTTTTATTTTTCTGAAAGTATAAAAAAAGAGAACTGCGCCAAGGATAACAAGAGGAGAGCTATATGCTATCAGTCTCCACGCAATATCCGCATAACTGTTTGCGAGAAGAATATAAATAAGCAAAAGAGTCAGAAGGTAAGTACAAATATAGAGAATCAAAGGTTTCTTAATGTCCTTAATGTATTTACTGCAAAAGCGTGCAAGAATATATATGCATAGCAGATTGAAGAAAGTGCATCCGTCTCCGGAATAGAAATTGTATTTAGTTACGGGATAACTGCAATTAAGATATAAGAGAGCAATAAGAATAAAACCTGACTGATATATATTTAGTGAATCTATTCCTTTATTGATAAAAGGTGATAATATATAAACTCCCAGAAAAGCACTTAAGAACCACCATCGTACATATGTTACAGGAAAGAAACTATGTATAAGTTCTTTGGTTGAGTAATCTTCCGTTGATATGAAAGCATGATAGATGAGATACGTAGCTACCGAATAGAATACTGCCTGTACAATAAATGAGAGTAATGTTTTTGCTTTGAATTTGATGCCATAATAGCCGGAAATGAATACAAAGCAATTTACTGCAATAATGGTGAATACATCCATAGATATAAATAATGCATTCTTGGCTAAACCACTATGTACAATGAGGTGATGTGTGATTATCATGAGCATCAGAACTATGCGCAATAGTTCGATATTCGATTCACGATTTTTAATACCAACTGGTTTCTTCTCCATATGATTCACTTTGTAAGAGTGATATTTCGATAAAATAAAACGATTCAATACTAATTTATTTTATATTGAATCGTCTTATTTTTTGAATCTTAGTCTATTTCAGCTTTTCCAGAATTTCGTCTACAGCTTTTGCTAAACCATCCGAATTTTTACCGCCTGCCGTAGCAAAGTGAGGTTGACCACCACCGCCACCTTGTATATTCTTGGCAGCCTCGCGTACAATTACCGATGCATTTAAACCATGTTCAACAAGGTCGTCAGAGAGCATAAGTGTAAGATTCGGCTTATTGTCTATGTCAGTCGCCCCAATGAATGCGGCATGCTCAGGGAACTGTCCTCTGATTTGGAATGCTATATCTTTTACTATCTCAGCAGGGAAATGTCCTCTTAATGTGAATATCTCGATGCCATTAACAATTTGTCTGCTTTTGATAATACTCTCTTTTACCTGAACAGCTTTTTCTTTCATAAATTCCTCAATGCGTTTTCTCATTTCTGTACTTTCACTAAAGAATTTCTGGAACGCCTGAGTCAGGTTAGGAGCATTGTGCATTAATGCTTTTAGCTCTGTGATAATATCTTGTTGAGCATAGAAATATTCTTCGCAAGCTTCGCCTGTAATTGCTTCTATACGTCTGATGCCTGCGGCAATAGAACTTTCGTTGATGATGCGGAACGAACCGATTCGTCCTGTCGATGAGATGTGAGTACCACCGCAAAGTTCCACAGAATCGCCAAAACGGATTACACGAACCTCTTCACCGTATTTTTCACCGAACAGAGCCATTGCTCCCATTGCTTGGGCTTCGGAGATCGGAATGTTACGGGCTTCTTTCAGAGCAATATTTTCTCTTATCTTAGAAGTTACAAAGCGTTCTACTTTGCGAATTTCTTCATCTGTCAGTTTTTGGAAATGAGAAAAGTCAAATCGAAGAATTGCCGGTGATACAAAAGATCCTTTTTGTTCTACGTGTGTACCTAATATTTCACGTAAACCTTCGTGTAAAAGGTGAGTCGCTGTGTGGTTACATTCCACAGCCGTACGTCTTTCGGTATTGATACGAGCGACAAAATGAGCCGTAACATCTTTAGGCAATTTCTTGGTGATGTGTTCTGCC
The DNA here is from genome assembly GCF_003201355.1 of Indolivaga alginatilytica. Classification (GTDB taxonomy): domain Bacteria; phylum Bacteroidota; class Bacteroidia; order Bacteroidales; family Dysgonomonadaceae; genus Dysgonomonas_A; species Dysgonomonas_A alginatilytica. Next base: position 93,198 of record NZ_QICL01000001.1, on the reverse strand, counting down.
AGATTGTTTTCACGTTTAGTATCAATAATCTCGATTGTTTCATCATCATCAATTAACCAGCCGGTATCGCCCACCTGTCCACCCATTTCGGAGTAAAAGGGAGTACGATCGAGCACTATCTGATAAAATTCGTTATTCTTTTGTTTGATCTGACGATAGCGAAGTATCTCTGCTTCACATTGAGTATAATCGTATCCGATAAATTCGGGTTCACCTTCACGTATAATAATCCAGTCGCCCGTTTCTACAGCCGCAGCATTACGTGCACGGTCTTTTTGTTTCTGCATTTCGGCTTTAAATCCTTCTTCATCCACACTCATATTATTTTCACGCAATATAAGTTCAGTTAAATCAAGAGGGAATCCGTATGTGTCGTATAGTGTAAAGGCATCAAGACCTTTTAAAACTGTCGAATTGTTAGCTCTGGTTTCAGCTATTTGTCTGTCTAATAGTTTTATACCTGTATCTAAAGTACGCAGGAATGATTCTTCTTCTTCCTGTATGTCTCTGATAATTAATGTCTTTTGTTGATATAGCTCAGGATAAGCTTCGCTCATCGATTCGATAAGGGTGGGGATCAGCTTATACATGAATGCTTTATGCTGATCTAGGAACGTATATCCGTAACGAACTGCTCGGCGAAGAATACGACGGATTACATATCCTGCTTTTGCATTCGATGGTAATTGTCCGTCAGCAATAGAAAAGGCAATTGTACGGATATGGTCGGCAATAACACGCATTGCTATGTCCTTTTTCACGTCTTTTCCGTAAGTGCTGTTAGTTAACTCGCCAATCGCTTTGATCAACGGTTGGAATACATCTGTGTCGTAGTTCGAAGTTTTTCCCTGAACAGCCATACAAAGACGCTCGAATCCCATTCCTGTATCTATTACCTTTGCGGGAAGTTCTTCCAGTGATTTATCAGCCTTACGGTTGAACTGCATGAAAACAAGATTCCATATCTCGATAACATCAGGGTCTATATTTACTAATGTTGCGCCGTCTACTTTTGCGCGTTCTTCATCCGAACGTATATCTATGTGTATTTCGGAACAAGGACCGCAGGGACCTGTATCTCCCATTTCCCAGAAGTTATCTTTTTTGTTTCCGTTGATGATTCTTTCTTTCGGTAGATATTGAAGCCAGAAATCGGCTGCTTCATCATCGCGGGAAAGTCCGTCTTCGGGTGCTCCCTCAAATACGGTTACATATAATCTTTCTTTGTCCAGTTTCAGAACATCTGTCAGATATTCCCATGCCCATGCAATAGCTTCTTCTTTGAAGTAATCGCCAAACGACCAGTTGCCAAGCATTTCGAACATGGTGTGGTGATAAGTATCGTGTCCTACTTCTTCCAAGTCGTTATGCTTTCCGCTTACACGTAAACATTTTTGAGAATCCGCTACTCTAGGATATTTAATAGGTGTATTGCCCAGAATGATGTCTTTAAATTGATTCATACCGGCATTGGTGAACATCAATGTGGGATCGTCTTTAATCACCATAGGAGCAGAAGAAACAATTTGATGTCCTTTAGACCTAAAAAATTCTTTGAACGAATTACGGATTTCTTTAGAAGTCATGATATTTATAACTATGTATTTTGTTTTACAGATTCTTAATAAATAATAGCTTGCAAAAATAAGCTAAAAACTTTACTTTTGTGCCCATCTCAGCGAATAAAATTGAGGTGAATTGATCTTAAAGAATGGCAAAAAAGGTATTTTACATATATAATCCACAATCGCTGACCTACGAGCGAGTGTATCCGAGCCTTGGGAAAAAAATCTTTATTATCATTCGTAATCTTTTGGGAGGTATTGTTTTAGGAGCTTTAGGTTTCTGGGCTTTAATGTATTACGTTTTGGACTCACCCAAGGAGATGGAATTAAAGAAGGAAAACCGATTGATACGCACTCAATACAATGTATTGTCAAAGCGAATGGATAATGTGTCCGAAGTGTTAAAGGATATCCAACAACGGGATGATAATATGTACAGGGCTATTTTCCATGCAGAGCCTATTGCTTCTGCTATACGTAACTCTACGGCAGGGGGAATCGGCAGGTATGATTATCTGATGGAATTGTCGAATCCCGATCTGATTGTGCAGACATCTAAAAAAATAGACTTAATTTCGAAACAACTTTATGTGCAGTCGAAATCTTTTGATGAAATACTCGATTTGTCGAGACAGCAAAAAGACCGCTTGCAACATATACCCAGTATACAGCCTGTCTCTAATAAAGATATGTCTCGTGTAGCCTCGGGTTACGGTACCCGTATCGATCCTGTATATGGTACGTTGAGATTCCATGCAGGTATGGACTTTACGGCGAAGGAAGGAACCGATATTTATGCTACGGGTGATGGGGTTGTTACGTGGGCAGAGTGGAGACAGGGTTACGGAAATTGTATCATGATAGATCATGGTTACGGTTTCGAGACATTGTATGGGCACATGAGTTCGTATGTGGCTAAGCGAGGACAGAAGGTGAAACGTGGCGAGCTTATCGGTAAGATAGGTAGTACAGGTAAATCCACAGGACCTCACTTGCACTATGAGGTACACGTAAAAGGTAAGCCCGACAATCCTGCGAAGTACTACTTTATGGACTTAACTCCTGAAGAATATGATCAGATGTTGCAGATTGCTGCTAACCACGGTCAGGTAATGGATTAATCAGTCATCAGTCAACAATTATCAGTTAACAGTTGTTTGTAACTCGTAGCTGATAACCGATAACTGATAACTGATAACTGATAACTCTTATGATAGACTTTAGTAACAGTAAGAAATTATATTTTACCATAAAAGAAGTAGCACATCATTTCGGTGTAAATGAATCGCTTCTTCGTTTCTGGGAAACAGAGTTTAAAGAGATTAAGCCTCGTAAAACTCCGGGAGGTGTACGTCAGTATACGAGAGAAGATATTGAAGCTATCGAATTGGTATATTCTTTAGTCAAAAATAAAGGTTTGACTTTGGAAGGGGCACGCCAGACGCTTAAATTGAAGAAGGATGAGGAAAGTCGCCGCATTGATTTAATTCATCGGCTGGAGGATATCAAAAAAGAGCTTAATGAGCTGAAAGAGGGATTAGATAGCATCTAGTTAAGGTTTTATGCCTTTTACAATATTAAGAAAGCAGTGGAAATCGAAATTTCTGCTGCTTTTCTTTTTTAAGGTCTAAGACCTTTTTTATTACTTGGGCAAGTACGGCAACTCGAGATCGTTGTAATGATAAAATACGGCAATAAATAGTTGGAGTTATTAAGAGCCTGTTTAAATTTCGGGGATGACATTGAATAAGCATTTGAAACAACCGTCGAGACGTATAGTTATACGCCCGTCAAACATCGCGTGAAAGGTTTTTTCCCCTACACATATTCTTTATTAATTTTTAAACAGACTCTAAAGTAAAAAAAGAACTCCTTTTTGTTGCAGAATTCAAAATAAAGAACCTACTTTGTAATTCAAAGTGAAAAATATATGGATCGCAATGTTGATGATTTAAGATATATCCGTTCTACTATGGAACGTTCTACCAAATTCCTTTCATTGAGCGGGATTTCGGGAGTGGTGGCAGGTTTAGTGGCTTTATGCGGCGCTTATCTTGCTTATCTTATAATGAGAGGGGAGCTTTCTGTGACAGGTATTGTTCTGTTCGATCTTCTTATTCTGGCAGCTATTGTTTTAGTTACTGCATGTTCGGTCGGGGTATATTTTTCGATGAGAAAGGCGAAAAAAACAGGTGCTAAGTTTTGGACACCTGTAACTTTTCAGTTAATAAAAGATGCAGGCTTACCACTTGTAACGGGAGGTTTGTTTAGCCTTATATTGGTCTATAATGGATATTTTGGGATGACTGCTGCTACTATGCTTATCTTTTATGGTATTGCACTGGTCAATGCAGGAGCAAAAACCTACGATGATATTAAGATATTAGGCTTTTGTGAGATAGTTCTCGGATTATTGGCAGGGATTTTGATCGGAAACGGATTATTATTGTGGGCAATTGGATTTGGTGTATTGCATATTGTATATGGCATAGTGATGTACATGAAGTATGATGCTAAATCAGATAAAGCTAATGGATGATGAAAGATATAATATCAGGTCTAAATAAGATATTCGACAGTCGGATACGTCTGGGTATTATGTCGGTATTGGTTGTTAATGACAGTCTCGACTTTAATACTATCAAGGAGTTGCTTGATGTGACCGACGGCAATCTGGCCAGTCATCTTAAAGCTTTGGAGAAAGAAGAAGTAATTGTTGTAAAGAAACAGTTTATAGGACGAAAGCCGAATACCTCTTATAGCGTCACCGATCAGGGGCGAAAACTATTTCAGGAACATATTGATGCACTCGAAAAACTAATTAATCCTCTATCATAATTTTTTTTAATCTTAAACTTTGAATTTCAAAGTTCTTTTAAAATAGAAAATATGGAAACAATGCAGAATTTTTTTGGAAAAAAGACTCTAACTACAAAAATTGTAATAGTAGTTGTATTGACTTTATTGATGTTGATTCCGATCGGAATGGTGAAATCTCTTATCAAAGAGCGTGAAGGTAATAAGATTGCGGAACAAACAGAGATGAGCGACAGATGGGGGGGCAGGCAATTATTAACAGGCCCTGTGTTGGTATTACCTTATAAGCAGAGTTTGGTTGAAAAGGGGACAGGAGCTAATTTTATTTATTGCCTGCCCGAAGAGTATAATGTGACAGGAGAAATTAAGCCCGAAGAACGAACCCGTGGAATACAAAAAATTCTGAGTTATCAATCTGCAATGCATTTTGACGGCAAGTTTATATTCCCCGATTACACTAAGCTGAATATAAACGAGTCTCAGATCTTGTGGGACGAAGCATATATCGTTATGGGTATATCGAATCTTCAAGGGGTAAAAAACAAGATTGTATTTAATCTGAACGGGCATCCGCAAGAGATTTTACCGAGTGTGCCGGATAACGATCTTATTAAGTCGGGAGTAATGGTTAAAATGCCTTTGTCGCCTGCCGATATGGGGAAAAGTTACAATTTCGACTTCGATTTGGTACTTAACGGTACAGATGGTTTGCATTTTCTGCCCATAGGAAAGCAAACGAACGTGCATCTTAATTCTACTTGGAAATCAGTAGCTTATACAGGCGATTATGTACCTACCGAAAAGGCAGATATAAAAGACGGAATTGATGCCCAATGGAATGTTTTCGATTACAATCGCAGCTATACTCAAATGTGGGTGGGCAAGAATGATTCTTTCGGTAGTACTAAGTTAGGTTTGGATCTTCTGCTACCTGTCGATCATTATCAGAAAACGATGCGTGCCGTAAAGTATGCCATTATGTTTATAGCTCTTACTTTTCTTGTATTCTTCATGGTTGAGCTGTTGAGTAAGAGGCGAATACACCCTGTTCAATATTTGTTGGTAAGTTTTGCTTTGGTTTTATTCTATAGTTTGTTACTGGCATTGTCGGAACATATTGGTTTCGATTGGTCGTATCTGGTGTCGGCTGTGGCTATTGTTACTCTTATTACGGCATATTCGTATTCTATATTTAAATCGAAAAAGCAGACTGTGTTTATGGGATTATTTTTAAGTGGCTTGTATATATTCTTATATGTGGTTATTCAATTAGAAGATATGGCTCTTTTATTAGGCAGTATCGGACTGTTTATAGCTTTGGCTATAGTGATGTTTGTATCACGTAAAATCGATTGGTACAAAGATGGGGAGGGTGCAGAGGCTCTTTCTGATTAATACTTGAAGTGATAATAAAAAAAGAGAGGAATTTTTCAAGTTCCTCTCTTTTCTATTTCCAATTTATCATTTGCAAGCTATTTGTCCACTTTGTGTCTGATCTTAAAAATGGCTATTGCGATTGTAGACACCAAAATACTTATTACCCAGAGCCAGTATCCTAATTCAAGTGATTTTATCGTTGCTAAACGCCCATTCTCTGCTGCTAAGATTTCATTCCATGTTGTAAATGATAGGGATAGGATTGATGCGGAGACCAAAAAATAGATACATTTCCGATTATTTGTATAGAAATAAAAAAGCCCAAACAAGTATAGTGGGTTTGCAAGCCAGATAAACCATTCGAGCAAGCCACCCCCCACAACTACAATTCCTCCCATAATTAGTAAGGAAATGGAAGAATGCGTTTTCACTCCATCATAATCATCGTAAGTGAATGCAGTTTGAGTCAATGAAGCGATAAAAACTATTAGACTTAGCAGGATAATGCAAAGTTTTGTCTTATCATTTCTACTAAAAACTATTCTCTTTCTTATAATGATCATTTTTTACTGTATGTTATAATTTTTATTCTTTTGCCAATACAATCATATCTGTAAACTGTTTGATTATTTCTGCATACGAATATTTGAGGCGTACATAATCTTTCGCATCATAAAGATTCGTATTAAAGAAATATCCGGCAGTGACTTCTATTTTATTATCTACCTTTTTAGCTGAGTAGTTGATCGACATCAATCGGCTGTCGTGTTTCAGTTCTTTAGGCAGGTATTCTACTTTATATCCCTCGGGTATTTCTATTTCGGACTTATAATCGACATTACGCAGGTAGATCAAGTCGATAGGAAGTGTGCGGCTTTCCTGCTTAAACATATTGTCTGAAACCGACAAATTACAGAAGGGGTGTATAAATAGTTTATCCGATGCTTTTTCGAATCCTGTATTTGACTGAAAAGAGAAACTGAAAGGCTTATCCATCTCCTTGTAATTAGTTATAGTCAGACTATCTGAGATATTTACATTGTTGTTTTTCTTAAAGTAGTTCACTAGGTTATCATCTTTGCCATCGTATATATTGCGAAATTGGTATGCATCCTGTCCCGAAAGTGTATATTGTATATTCACATCCAGTGTCTGTAGTTCAGGCATAACGTTAATTTTGAACGCTTTACTTGTACGGGAAATTTCTTTCTGAGTAGTAACAATCCATTCTTCTGTTTTAGGCTTAACCACTAATGCTTCGACATTGGTGCAGCGGATGGGCAATTCATCGAAATAACGCAAGGGTTCAGTTGCATCTATAAAATAGGTTTTTCCATCTATTTCGACCTGAGCAATTACATAATTGAGAAACTGTTGAAACGGATGGCTTTTACTTACTGCTCCATGATTCCGTGTACTTAAAACAAGTGGGTTAACGGTTATATTTGCCGCTTTAAGAAGACCGATAAGGTATAAATTGATGTTTGCCGCATTACCGCTTTTCGATTTTAAGAAGCCGGATAAGTTATCTGCTGCAAATTTACTGTTTACTTCATCCCATTTGAACATGGTCTTTACATATTGGGAAATCTCAATTGCCTGATCGAGTTGCGATTTATTGGCAAGGTCGAGCGTAGGGAGAAGTTTTTTACCTTCCTTCTCGCTGTTTTTTATATATTTTCCAAAATCGTCTCTTTTCAAAAAGTCATCACATAGGGCAGGCCATGTCGATATATAGTTTTGATTACCTCCTTGGGCAAAATAAATTTTAGAAATCTGGAAATTTATGCTGACCATATAATCTTCTTCGGCACTGATAAATTCTTCGTCTCTAAAAGCCGGAAGGTTTTTCATGCCAAATGTGTAGATTTTTTCTTGATATAGCAGTGAACCAAACCGTATATCGTGATTTTTTGTTACTGAATCGAATTCGTCAAACTTTTTTGTACCCCTTACAATGTAGGTGTATTCATAGTAAGGAATTGCTTTATAAATAAGCTGACTATGTATGACGGGTATTTTTTGCTGAAAATCCCATTTACGCATGTGAAAGAAAAACGGGGTGACAATATGATATTTAAACTCTATGACCGAGCCTTCCCTTACATCAGGAAGGGCGATTTTTTTTACCGATACATCATCGTTGATCTTTTCTTCGAATATTTTTTTTGGATCGAGGAAGCTTTTTGTCGGTTTTCCATTGTCCAGATTATATATTGTTGCTTCTATATCTATTACAGATTCTCCGTTTCGGTTATCCGTATAAAAAGGAATTTCTATTTTAGCATACTCCGTTCCGGCGGCTTTCAATACTTTTATTTTGGTTTTCTTCTCCATATGAAGAAGGAAACCACGATTATCATCTCCTTGAAAATAATTAGTGCCGATGTCGTATATTACTACGGCTTCTGCTTCGGGGTCGGCGGCATATTCAGTCATCGAAATTTCGTACTGGGTAACCTTGCCGTATTCTTCCGAATAGTTCTCCTGAGCATTGCCGATTAGTGGAGCTAGAGCCACAAGAACACATAGGATTATTGTTTTCATAGTACTTCTATATAATAATTTTTTATTTCGAGATTTCTGAGTTGCTGGATAAACTCATGGAATTTACCGTATTCGGCTAAAGGGTAGTTACCGGCTTTTATCAGTATTGATTTATAAACTGAAAATTGATTGTCTTTTGCCTCGAACTGTAAAAGATAATGTCCGTAGGGAGTTATTATCTGTACATTTGGCGGAGTTTTATTTATGGTAGCATTCGGAATCTCATAAACAAGACTATCTTCATAATACTGAGGAAGGTCTATTTGTACATCCTGAATCCTTTTATCCGCATTTTCGTAATAAGGTATTTTTAGAGAATAGGGAGTTATGGAAATATTATTCCCGAATTTTTTATAAAGACTGTGCATCTTGCATTCGACCTGCAATTGTATTTTGGCACTGTCGCGCGATGCTTTTATGAAGTTGAAATTGATTAAATCAAACGATCCTTCGAGTATATTATTGCGTATGTATTTATCGACTGTATTTTTGTTGATATTTGTAGATATATAATTAGCTGCTTCATATTCTACTCCCCGTTGGGTTATTAAAATCTCAGTTCTTGCCGAATTATCGGTATTTAACCGCGTTATTATATTGCGATTGCATAGCACATCTTTCGGACTTTGTGCCGGAGTTGTAATAAGCCGGCTATTTTTCTCGGATATGAGTAATGCTTTTCTGTTTTGAATAGATGCATGAATGTATCCGAATGGCAGATTATTACTGGTGCATTCTAAAAACGTAGTATCATTACCGAATGGAATGGTAAGTATGACATGGTTGAAAGCCTGAGAGGCAAAGTCGGGGTCAATATCTTCTACACGGTCATCCGCATTGATGAGGGTATAATAAGATTTTATTCCCGCGTATTTTAGTATTGCCTGCATGTAATTAGTCAGAGCCTTGCAATCTCCATACCGATTGATTGCTACATATTCTGCCGAGTGCGTTTGCAATCCGCCTACATTCAATTTTACATTGATGTAGCGATTGTAATCCTGTAAATAACGGTATAGTATTTTCGCTTTTTCCCGGTCGTTTTTTACTCCGTTGAGGAGTTCGTCTATCTTTTTTGTTTCGGATTCGGGTAAAATATCCTTACCTGCATTTAAACGGTATACCCAGTTTCCGAAGGTTTGCCAATTCTCTAAACTCCCGCTTACTCCATATGTGAAGTGGAGAGGTATGATTTCCAATAAAGGAGCCTTGCTATTGTTGATGGATGCATTGACTTCTCCTTTCAACGGATCGTAGCTAAATTGCCATATATAGCGTATTGTTTTAGCCGTTGTTTCTATTTTAGGGTTATTAATGTTTTTTTGTTTGTATTTAATGGGCTGATCTTCGGTTGTTTCAACTATAATTGTCGAATTTCTTATTTTTCGACTTTTGTTTCTGTAGTCATACGATGCTATCTGAAAGAACTTATTAAAGGTCATTTTATAGGAGTATACAATTTTGTAGGGATATTGATTGTGTTTGAGTTCGAATTCCTTCACGAAATCGTCTTCATAAAGCGATATATTGGAAATAAAACTCCGGTCTAAAATTTCTTTGCCTTTGAGTTTTCTGATAATATTACCCGACATATCCTCAATCCATGCATCGCCAATGGAAAGTTTGTCGCCTTTAGAGTAAGGTATCAGGATTTCTGCATGATCGTCTCCATCACGATTGTTTATCTGGATGGTGAGGGTGTCGCTGACTGTTAATTTACCATCTTTCACTTGCCTGTGAGATACCGAATTAATGATTTCGCTCGAAGGAGTTTCATCAGCGAGAGCTGTATGTATGAATAGTATTAGTAAGGATAAGGTCAAAATTAACCGCATATGAGCTAATATTAAGTAATGTCGCAATAAAAAGGTCTTAGACCTTGAATTCTGTTTGCAAATATAGTTTTTATAACAATATTGTAATTGATTCTAAAAAGAAAAAGTTTGCACTACTTCTATAAGTGCAAACTTTTATGTTTCTTTATAAGGCTACTTAAATTAAGTAATCCAACTATTTATTGCTACATTTCGTAGCCATAACTACCTTTAATTATTATACCAGCCAAAGCTATAGAGAGGTCTGCGACCTTAGAAGTTCCACTTAAGCGGTTCGAAATATGCTTGCGGATGCAAACAGGCAGGACATTGTTTAGGAGCAGTTTTGCTCTTAATCACAAAACCGCAATTGATACATTGCCATTCGATAGGCTCTTCACGCATAAACACTTCTCCGCTTTCTACTCTTGTCAGAAGAGCTTTGTAACGGTCTTCGTGCATGTTTTCAACCTTGGCGATCATGCGATACATTACAGCTATTTGTTTGAAACCTTCGGCTTCTGCTATATCTGCAAATTTAGGGTATTCTGATGCCCACTCGTCATGTTCTCCGGCAGCAGCTTCTATCAGGTTTTCGGCAGTAGTACCGATCTTTCCTGCCGGATAAGAGGCAGTGATCTCTACCATTCCGCCTTCAAGGTAGTTGAACATACGTTCGGCATGTTCTTTTTCTTGTTCGGCTGTTTCCATGAAGATAGCTGCAATTTGTTCGAATCCCTCATTTTTAGCCGCTTTTGCGAACATGGTGTAACGCATTCTGGCTTGAGACTCACCTGCAAACGAGGTTAAAAGACATTTCTCAGTTTCTGTACCTTTGATACTTTTTTCCATGATTTTGATAGTTTAATTTATTTAGTTGATCTGTTGTATCTCTTATTTAAGGTGTACAGTTGGTATTATGATATTATTAATTATCATAAACATTCTTGGATCTTTCTAGTTGATACTTACAAATTTACCAATTTAGGATGGAACAAAAAAGCGCACTTTTTTATATTGGAAAGCTTGTTTTCTATATGGAAAAATAAGTCCTACTAATTCAGGTGATTAGCAGAATTCAATTATATGTATTTTATAGCTAATTTATAACTATTCTAAGTTGAGATGTGAGAACTTAGTTTTTATACCTGTGGATATAATGAATCAGGTTAACTTGTTTATGATCAAAGGACTCTGCTCGGCAATCGTAGTGCTGTTGAACTTTGCCTTCGATTTTATGTTATAATGATAGATTGATGCAAAGATGAAGATTGTTATATAAAACCCCAATACCATTAATGTGGTATATTATCAGGTTCCGAAAAGAGTATTAAATATAGGTTAAGCAGGTATCTAAATCTCAATTTTTGATTCGTGTAAAGCTAGTTTATTCATATTTATTTTTTACTTTTGTATTAAAGAATAAATATTCTATCAATAATTATTATAATAAAATTAAAACAATGGTAAGTTACAAAGAATTAGGTCTTGTTAACACAAGAGACATGTTCGCAAAAGCAGTAAAAGGCGGATATGCAATTCCTGCGTTCAATGTTAATAATATGGAGCAGTTGCAGGCTATCGTTCAGGCTGCAGCTGAAACAAAATCGCCAGTTATCGTTCAGGCGTCTAAAGGTGCACGTCAGTACGCTAATCCTATTTTATTGCGTTACATGCTTCAAGGAGCTGTTGAGTACGCAAAAAGTTTAGGTTGGGAAAAACCTCAAATCGTACTTCACCTTGACCATGGTGATACTTTCGAAACTTGTAAAGACTGTATCGATTCAGGTTTCTCTTCAGTAATGATCGATGGTTCACACCTTCCATATGACGAAAACGTTGCTCTTACTAAAAGAGTAGTAGAATACGCTCACCAATTTGACGTAACTGTTGAAGGTGAACTTGGTATATTAGCAGGTGTTGAAGATGATGTTGTTGCAGAACACCATACATATACAAAACCAGAAGAAGTTGTTGACTTTGTTTCTAAAACAGGTTGCGATTCTTTAGCTATTTCAATTGGTACTTCTCACGGAGCTAACAAATTTACTCCGGCACAATGTACTAAAGACGCTAATGGTGTATTAATTCCACCTCCCTTACGTTTTGATGTACTTGAAGCTTGTGAAAAAGAACTTCCAGGTTTCCCTATCGTATTACACGGTGCATCTTCGGTTCCACAAGATCAAGTTGCTCTTATCAACAAATACGGTGGTGCATTGAAAGATACTATCGGTATTCCGGAAGAACAATTGCGTAAAGCGGCTGCTTCTGCTGTATGTAAAATCAATATCGACTCAGATAGCCGTCTTGCTTTGACTGCTGCTGTTCGTGAAGTTTTTGCTACTAAACCAGAAGAATTTGATCCACGTAAATATCTTGGACCAGCTCGTGATAATATGAAGAAATTGTACAAACACAAAATCGAAGCTGTACTAGGTAGTGCAGGTAAAGCATAATTGTAGAAGTACATTTAAAATAGAGAAAGGGTTTCAAATTTATTTGAAACCCTTTCGTTTTTTAGGTACGGTCTTAATTGGAGTGTTTGTTTGTCGTTATCTTATTCTTAAACGAGACAGTTGTAGCGTATACAGACTTTAACGAGTCCCATTCTATTTATATTCTTTTTCAGGATATCCTGAGGCGGATATATAGGGTTGTGACTGCAAAGGCTTATATAATCGTCTCCCAAGTCTGATTTATGTATGTATTTTAGAGTCAGATAATTTTCGTCCTCTTGTCTTGATATGTCCATCACATACATTTCGCCCCAATATATGTTATTTACATCCGAAACCCTTTTGTAGCAGACAATGTCACCCGTTCTTAATATGGGATACATTGTATCTGTATGAATATATAAGGCTGCATCACAATTGGGCATGTGAGGTATTAATAATACAGATTCTGCATCTTTCGGTCCATTATATACAGGATGGCTCGAATTGGTTACAGCATCTAAAGTATATACAGGAACAGGTGGATATTCGTTATAGCTTTGCGACTCGAAGCTGCTAATAGTTTCTTTGCCATGTACAAGCCCTTTCTTTAACATATTCCCTTTTCCGGTTATTAACCATACCAAATCTATCTCCGGATAAGTTTGGATTATTTTTTCAAGTAATATGTCTGAAACACTAGCACTTAGCTTGTCTTTATCAAGGAATCCCCGTTTTATAGAGGTTTCATTAAGAAATATAGCTTTGCTTATTCCTTTGTAGTCAATAAATTGAAGGACTCTGTCTTTAGTTGTTAAATGCATACGGGAGTTTTCATTTTATTTGTTGTGATATTAACACCTCTGCAAAACTAGTGAAAAATATTTTAACTAAGAAATGTGTACTGCATATTATGTTAACAGTTATTATCGCTGTTTTTACACTTATTTTAGTATTTGTTATCATTTGAACTCTTGTATTCGAAATTAATCTATTATTGTGTTTCTTTTACCTTTAGTAATTACTAATAAGTTAGTGATTTGTGTTATGTTCATGTATCTGTATATTAAGTGTTTGTTTGTTGTTTTGTGGAATGCTTGGCTTATTGTGTCATTATATCTACTAAAAATGTTGTATTATAATTCAAAAAAGCATATTTTTGCAAATAAGGGGTAGTAAATTATAGTAATAAAATATTTTTTTTGAGGTTTTATAGTTCTGAAACCTTCTGAAAAGATTGCTTTTTTGACTATGATTAGTGTAATAGTCTCTTTTTAATCACTAAAAAGTGGTTTCTATGGATATGATATATGTAATACTTGAAGAATACAATTAAAATAAATACAGCATTTAGTATTAAATAAGGTGGTTGTGTGGTAAATAATTCTATCGTCGTTGTTTTGTTTAAGTTTTAATATTATTTACCAGGGCATAACTATGTACGCAGTGGGGTGTAGCGATTACACTCTGCTGCTTCTTTCTTTTAGGATGAAGTATTGGTATTATAAAAAAACAGGTAGCTATTTTTTGAAATGACTACCTGTTTGATTCTGTTTAGTGAACAGAATTATTCCATATCCTCTTCATCGTACTTCTGAAATAAGAAGTCGTTGTAAGGATAACGTTCTATATGAATTTCTTTGATCCGGTCATATAACATTTGCTTCAATTCATCGACATTTGTTTTATTGGTTGCCGATATAAATATGCAATTGTTGTTTAATTTAGCCATCCACGTTTTGCGCAGTTCTTCCAGGGATATATTTTCTCGGGTAGAGGGCATCAGATCATCTTCATCCTTTTTTACATAAGTGAAGGCATCAATTTTGTTGAATACAAGAATAGTAGCTTTTTCCTCTTTGTCTATTTCGAGCAGAGTCTTTTCTACAATTTCTATTTGTTCTTCAAAATTAGGATGCGATATATCCACTACATGTACCAGAAGATCAGCTTCGCGAACTTCATCCAAAGTTGATTTGAACGATTCTACCAAGTGAGTTGGCAGCTTGCGGATAAATCCGACCGTATCCGATAACAAGAAAGGTAGGTTATCAATAATTACTTTACGAACTGTTGTATCTAATGTGGCGAACAGTTTGTTTTCTGCAAAAACTTCCGATTTGCTAAGCATGGTCATCATAGTAGATTTACCGACGTTGGTATAACCTACGAGAGCCACACGTACCATCTTTCCCCTGTTTTTACGTTGAACTATCATTTGTTTGTCTATGGATTTCAATTGCTCCTTCAAATCGGCAATCTTGTCCTGAACAATACGGCGGTCACTTTCCAACTGGGTTTCACCCACACCACGCATCATAGCTCCACCGCCTCGTTGTCTGTCTAAGTGAGACCACATACGAGTCAGACGGGGTAGGAGATATTGGTATTGTGCCAGTTCTACCTGAGTTTTAGCATAAGCTGTTTGTGCACGCATCGCAAAAATATCGAGGATAAGGCTGGTTCTGTCCAGAATCTTAACTTGTAATTCCTGCTCGATGTTGCGAATTTGTTTTGCTGAAAGTTCGTCATCGAAAATTACCAATCCGATTTCGTTATCTTCCATATATTGCTTAATTTCTTGTAGTTTACCTGTTCCTACAAAAGTTACAGCATTTGCATGTTCCAGTTTTTGTGTAAATTTCTTCACAGGTTCGGCTCCTGCGGTCTCAGCCAAAAACGCCAGTTCGTCCAAGTATTCGTTTACTTGTTCTTCGGTTTGTTGTTGTGTGATAAGACCTACAAGAATCGCCTTTTGATTCTTTACACTTAATATCATTGAATCGATCATCTATCTTACTTAATTTACGTGGTTAATTGACTGTTTTTATGGTGGATATTTTCATATCTAAAGCTGTGTAGCAACAAGATTCGCATCTCATACTTGTGTAACCTCTTGGGTGGATTACTTCTACTAAATTGGAAAATTAAACTTCATTGTCAATTATTATTAGTGAATACAGTCTGCAAAGGTAGTAAAAAGATAATATACCTTGAACTATTATTTGATAACTATGCTGTTAGTTACTTTCATTTTTTCAGATCAAGCTAAATTTTATAGGTAATATATAGCTTACGTTGACAGGTCTTCCCCTTGATTTCCCGGGTAGCCATCTAGGCATCTTTTCTATTAGTCTTATGGCTTCTTTGTCACAAGAGGAAAACAGGCTCCTGTAAATTTGGGGATTAATAATATCTCCTGTTTTACTGACTGTAAAACCGACTATGACTCTGCCTTGTATGCCCATTTCTAATGCTAAGGAAGGGTATCTGAGATTTTTTTCGAGAAACTTATACAGTTCATTATTTCCTCCCGGAAATTGAGGGAGTATGTCCCCACCCGGATGAGGGTCTGCATGTACGTCATCAAAATTACATTCTATAATTGACTCTATGGGTATTTCTGCACAAAGTATTGGCTCGGTTTCGCTCTTTATATCAATGACAGGAGGTATATACTGATAATTACCATTTTCGTAAAGAATACCATTTTTGTCATCTCCTGTAACTTTGATGATCTTATTGTCCGGGGTTACTGTAGGGGGTATAAATATCCATTTCTCAGGTTTCATTTTAGGTGGAGCAGGTAACATGATTTCTACAATATCAACATCGTATATAGGTGGGCAACCTCCGTCAGGCGGGTTATTTATGATATTACTATCAATCAAAGAGAAAAGACTGATTATAGCCATGAATACTATTGTAAGACCAAATGCTATACTGTGATCTCTGGACGAAGATTTCCGCATTTTATAGGCTCCATAGGTTTTATTGCGATTCTTGAAAACAAAATCACACCATTCACGAGAGTTTATATTGATATTTTTGCTCATATTTGTACTCTTTTCGGATTAAGGCTTTCTGCTATATAGATGGCAAATCGAATGTAAATTCCATAAGAGATACCTATTATGACTTCACAAAATATACAATCGAAGACGAATATTAATGCGATATTATTAGTTATTTGCCTTTCTTCATCATTAGTTCCTTTTATGGGATCGGCTTTAAATTTAGCACTGCCTTATATTAATGATGATTTCTCGATCAAAGCTTCCCTTTCGGGCTGGATTCCGACAAGCTATATGCTTTCGACCGCTATCTTTCAGATTCCCTGTGCAAAATTGGCGGATATGATCGGGCGGCGGACAGTATTTATATGGGGGCTTATCCTGTTTATTCTTTTTTCTGTACTGAGTGGATTGGCTTTTTCGGTAGAAAGCCTGATTATATATCGCTTTTTGTCGGGAATTGGGAGTGCTATGATATTTGGTACAAGTGCAGCAATTCTGATGTCGGCGATTCCATTGGAAAAGCGGGGACAAGCTTTGGGGATTAATGCAGCTACTGTTTATTTTTCTCTGGCGGCAGGCCCCTTTCTTGGAGGTATATTGACTCAATATTGGGGTTGGCAGAGTATTTTTTATGTGTCGTCGTTTATAGCCTTTCTTGTATTAATCGGAGCTTTTTTTGCGATTAAAGAGGATTGGAAAGAGGATAAAAAGCAGAAATTCGATACCATGGGTTCCATATTGTATGCATTGGGATTATCTGCTGTTATATATGGTTTTGCCAGTTTGCCTCATGCATCGGGATTTATATTACTTGTTGTCGGAATATTGATTATGCTGTTTTTTGCGGCATATGAGAAAAAACAAATCAATCCCGTATTTAATATCAGAGTGTTTTTAGAAAATAAAGTTTTCAAATATTCATCCATATCAGCATTGATAAACTATTCGGCAACCTTTGCGATCTCTTTTATGTTGAGCCTTTACCTTCAATATGTAAGGGGATTATCACCGCAAGATGCCGGACTTATCCTTATTGTACAATCTCTAATGATGGCTGTGTTTTCATACACATCGGGTAAATTATCAGATAAAATGTCTCCTTCATTTTTGGCGACATTGGGTATGTTTGTCATTTCTGTAGGGTTGATAGGCTTGTGTTTTATTGGAGAGACAACCAGTTTCTATTTTATTATAGGGCTTCTGGTTTTAATCGGTTTTGGGTTTGGTATTTTCTCTTCTCCTAATATGAATATCTTAATGAGTTCGGTCGATAAGCAGTATTATGGATTTGCTTCTGCTACGTCGGGTACAATGCGGTTAGTGGGACAATCTCTGAGTATGGGAATTGCCATGATGGCTATTTCGGTACAAATTGGAAATATAAAGTTTTCTTCTGATGTGCATACCGAATTAATGTATAGTATGCGGATCACTTTCATAATTTGCTCGGTATTATGTCTGTTTGGAGTTTATGCCTCGTCTGTTGCAAAGGCTAAATAATTAGAGGTAAATTAACAGGCTCTAAATATAGTGCCCTGTTACTTCGATCAAATTCCTAATGATTAATCTCAATATGTATAATTGAAAAGATCGGGGATGGTATATATTTGTAGCAATAATCCAAATATTCTTTTGTGACTGATATTGGAATCATAAAAAGAATAGTCTTATTAACCCGAACCTTAGATCTGATTTTTCATGCTAAACTTATCTCAACAAATATTCACTTCTTCGCTGATTTTTATCCCTGAAAATTTGGTGGATACCTCTATTTTATGAGAGAGAGCTATAAAATAAGAAAAAATCATGTAATATCCTTATATCTTTATAATATAGAGGAAGGAATTACTATAAATGGTATAAGGAAGAAACGCCTGTCTGAGAAATATTCTCTGGCAGGCGTTTCTGTGTCTAAGAACCGGCAGGGAATATGTTGAATATAAGCTCGTATAGTTATAAATAATCGTAATTAAAAAATGTGACTTAACATGTATTGAAATACTATTTTGCTAAAACGTTTAACTTTAATTTTTATTTTATCAAAACAGACTCTTGGTAAATGAGAGTATTTAATGATATACTTTCTAATCGTAACAGGTTATTGTTTTTGTGTTCCAAAGTAATAAATAGGTCAGTCGGTGACCTTAATTCTTAACTGTAAATTTTTAATATCATGAAAAGATGTGTGAAAAAGTCTAAGAAACTTTTCTGTTTAAAGTTTTTACTTCTCTTTGTATTCTTCTCTTTTATCGGGAATACGGTTTATGCACAGAGTGGCATAACTGTTTCGGGAACAGTGAAGGACGATACGGGAGGGTTGCCCGGTGTAAGTGTTACCGTGAAAGGCGCTACAGCCGGAGTGTTTACGGATATAGACGGCAGTTATACTGTTGCTGTACCTGATAGCAAGGCTATACTTGTTTTCTCATTTATCGGTTATGAGACTCAGAATATTCAGGTCGGAAGTACTCGTAAGTTAGATGTTGTAATGGTCTCTGACGAAAAATTGTTGGATGAAGTGGTTGTTATCGGTTATGGAACGGTAAAGAAAAGAGATCTTACAGGGTCTGTAGCGTCCGTAAAGAATGAGGATATAACCATCTCTCCAACCAATAATGTGATGGAAGCTCTGCAAGGTCGGATTGCAGGGATGGATATTCTGAAAACAACAGGTCAGGTAGGAGGAAATGTGCAGGTCTTACTGCGTGGAAACCGTTCTATCTATGGTAATAATACACCCTTATTTATTATAGATGGTGTTATTGGAAGCTACGAACAGGTAAACCCTATGGATATTGAAAGCTTTGATGTGCTGAAAGATGCTTCGTCGACAGCAATCTTTGGTTCGGCAGGAGCAAACGGGGTAGTAATGATTACTACCAAAAGAGGTAAAGAAGGAAAAGTAGCTGTAAACTTTGACGGATTTATCGGCTTTAGCGGAGATGCAAAATTCCATCATGGCATGAAGGGCGATGAATGGACTAATTATCAAAGGGAAGCCTATAAATATTTAAACGGCCAGTATCCTACAGATATGTCTTCTGTCTTGACCGATGCCACTAAACTGGCTGCTTATAACGATAATAAATGGATCGACTGGGTAGACGAAGCTTCGGGCAATTCGGTAGTAAATCAGAAGTATAACGTGTCGGTGTCGGCAGGTAGTGCTAAAACTAAGGTTTTTACTTCCTTATCGTATGACAGTCAGGAAGGTCTGCTGAAAAATGAAAACCTGAACAGATATGCTATGCGGTTAAATATTGATCAGGAAATTGCTAAATGGGCTAAAATCGGGGTAACCTCTAATATGGTTTACACCAATCGGAACAATGGCGTAAAGAATACTTTTACGAAAGCTATTTCGGCTTTTCCATTGGGGGATGCCTATGAGGAAAACGGTGATATCAATTATGAATATGCTAAGGATGAGTATTCGCCTCTGGGAGATTTTATCCCAAACCAGTTTGCGGATAATACACGCAACACTTATATTAATGCCAATGCGTACCTTGATATTACACCTGTAAAAGAGTTGAATTTCAGAACGGTCATAAACGGTACATTGGATAATTCCCGCAGGGGGCAATTCTGGGGTGCCAGGGCAAATGCGCTGCGTCCTTCTTATGCCGGTTCTCCACATGCCGAAATTACCAATAGCTACCGTTACAGATATATGTGGGATAATATAATTACTTACAATAAAACATTCCTTACCGATCATAATGTAACGGCAACCGTATTGTCTTCGTGGCTTAAAAATGAGGATGAAAGCAATAAAGCGGCAGCCAGCGGACAGTTCCTTGATTCATGGAGCTTTTACAGGCTCTTGGCAGGTACTTCGGCTCGGGTTGAATCTGATTATAGTCAGAATATGAAGATGTCTTATGCCATGCGTCTTAATTATTCTTACAAGGGACGTTATTTAGTGACATTTTCTAATCGCTGGGATGGTGTTTCGTGGTTCTCACAAGAGAATAAATGGGATAGTTTTCCCGCAGGGGCTTTAGCATGGCGTATTTCGGATGAGGCTTTTATGAGCGGTGCGAAAACGTGGCTGGATAATCTCAAACTAAGAGTAGCATATGGTGTAACGGGTAATGACGGAGGTATTGGAGCCTACAGTTCGGCAACGAATGCGTATGCATATTCTTCGGCAGGTATCAGTCTTGATGGTAAAATAGTACCTTTTACTCAATATTCGGGAATCTACGGTAACTCAAACTTAGGCTGGGAAAAATCGTATAACTGGAACATCGGATTGGATTTTGCTATTTTGAAAAATAGAATTGACGGATCTATAGATTGGTTCAGTACACGTACCAAAAATTTGCTGTTTAAACGAACAATGCCTATTACCAGTGGAAGTACGGGATGGGGTGCACCTCTAGCGAGTTGGGAAAATATTGCCGAGACAAGTAATGAGGGTATAGAAGTGACTCTTAATACCCGAAATATTCAAACCCGTGATTTTGTATGGAATTCGACCGTAACTTTTACATGGAGTAAAGAAAAAATAGAATCTCTACCAAGCGGAGACCTCATAAGTGAAAACCTGTTTATCGGACAACCCATAAAAGCTGTTTACGGCTACAAGTATACAGGCATCTGGGGTACAAGCACCTCAGCCGAAGAACTGGCTAAATACGGTGTAAAACCGGGGTGGGTAAAAATAGAAACTGTACCACAGACAACTACCGTTAACGGTGAAGAGGTAAATGATGAAGGTGTGCATAAATACAGTGAAAAAGACAGGCAAGTATTAGGGCATTCGAATCCCGATTTTATCGTAGGACTGAACAATACTTTCAGATATAAGAGTTTTGATTTTAGTATTTTTGCAACCGCCCGTTACGGACAAACTATAACCAGTGATTTGTTGGGGTGGTATTCGGCAAAAACAGGCAGTTCGAATAACCAGATTTCGGGAGCTGATTACTGGACTGAAAACAATCAGAATGCCTATTATCCCGTGGCAGGAAGTGGCAGCGAGCAAACAGTGATGCCTGCTCTTAAATACAGGGACGGTTCGTTTATCAAAGTCAAAAATATTACAGTCGGATATACCTTGCCCAAGCTGTTCAATATCGAAAGGTGTCGTTTCTATGCAACTGCATATAATACCTTTTTATATGTAAAAGACAAGCAATTAAGGGGAACAGATCCCGAAACTAACGGATCTGACTCATTTCCTCTCTACAAACAATTTGTATTTGGAGTGAATATATCATTTTAAAGTCTCAGACTTTTTATGAAAATAGTTGACTGGTTAATAAGTGTACAAGTAAACAAATGTACAACGTTTGTAAACTTGTTTACTCACAACTGGTAAGCTTGCATCAATCAATATTTAATGTTACTTAAGTAACTTGTAAAAGATAAATTATTATGAAAAAAATATTTGATATAAAAACCTTGCTCTCGCTATTCCTGTTATCCAATCTGTTTTTGTCGTCCTGTTCGTTGGATGAGGAAAATCCGGGGGGATTTACGATGGAAAAAACAGCGGAATCTATTGAAGGATATGAAACGCTGATTAACCAGTGCTATTTTTCGATGCAGCGTTATTTTTACGGTACGGATAATTGGGTGACACTGATGGAAGGCGGTACTGATTTATGGACTTATCAAGCCAATAAATCGACATCTTACACCCAATGGTTTTGGTATTTTGCGGGAGCATCACCCAATACAACCTATACTAATAGTTGGTGGAATGGTACTTATGACGGAATAGGATCATGTAATATTGCTATTGCGTATGCAAATAAACCTCCTTACAAGACCGAAGAAATACGCAATGCTGTTGTTGCGGAAGCTTATTTTCTTCGTGCAGTATATTATTTTAATGCCGTAGAGCAATTTGGCAGTGTAACAGCAATTACAGAACCGGCAAAGGGGATCGATTTTCATCCCGAAAGAACCGACCCTTTAACCATTTATAAAGAAATCATTATACCCGATCTTGAATTTGCTTTTAAATGGTTACCTGTTGGAGACCATTCAACCACTTCCCGACCTACCAAAAAAGCAGCACTGGGTTTTCTGGCTAAGGCTTGCTTACAAACGGTGGAATATGACGCAACTAAAGGATATGCTGCCGATGCTTTAAAATATGCCCAAATGTTGATAGACGACGCAGAATCGGGGGGAGGTCAGTACAATGCCTACCTGTATCCGTCGTATGAAGATGTATTTAAGGAAGCAAATAATTGGACAAACAAAGAGGCTTTGTGGAAACACAGATGGTATGCGGGAGCAGACGGTCATGGCTCGAGTAATGGTAATTACAGGTTGAACCGTAACAATGAATATTTTTATTGTAAGGTTACTAATTTCGGAGCGATGGTAGACGATCAGGAAACCCGTTTGAAGTGGGGAGGAAACCAATCGGGAATATTCATGCCTACGCAACATCTGTTGAGCCTATATGTACAGGAAGATGGAACGCTTGATCCCCGATTCCACAACTCTTTTCAAACGGAATGGAAGACCAATCAAAAATATAGCTGGGATCAGGGATCGGTCAATAAATACGATAAAGAAGCTTCTGTATTGGGTAATTCTCTCGCCTTAGGTAGTCTGGCTATCAAATTTGTTATGCCTCAGGATGCAGACTATACTTCGGAAGTTGCCACAAAACACAAAGTGCCTTACTTATTAGTCGATTATAAGGATATGTATAATGATGCGAATAAGAATATCAATATGACGTATTCTTATAAAAATCCATCGGCAGGTTATACTGCTAACGGAACGTCTGAAAACTTATTTAATTATTTTTATCCGTCTCTTACCAAGCATAACAGCAGTAACTATTTTGTAGCCAATGCTTCACAAAGACGTAATGGTAATCTCAATGCTGTTTTCATTATACGTATGGCTGAGGTATATCTTATCGCTGCCGAAGCAGATCTTTATGCATCGGGTGGAGCCAATGCCGCTAAATATATTAATAAGATCCGTTCTCGTGCAGGAGCAAAGCTGTTGATAGCAACACCAACTATCCGTACGATACTGGATGAGCGTGCTCGTGAACTTTGCGGCGAAGACAGCCGTTTCTACGATTTGAAACGTACGGGTATGCTAAAGGATGATAGTTACCTGAAAAGTACTCATCCCGATGTAGCGAAGTTTTTCCATACAGAGTATGCACTACGTCCTATCTCGACTACATTTACTTCTACACTCGAAGGGGGCGGAGGTTATTATCAGAATCCGGGATATTAAGGTCGCAGATCTTTTTACTCCTTTGGCGAGTAGAACAGCTTAAATAAAAAGAGCCTTTATTAGTAAAGGCTCTTTTTATGCATATGTATGTCTTGATCTAAAGCGAAATAATAGTTTGGATAAATTGCGATATAAAAAGAAAGAATTGTATTTTTGTCAAATTGAATAAAAATTAGATGATAGAACAAATAATTGTACTCGATAATGCAGATGCTGCCGTTTTTTTCGGCACCAACAATAGTAATCTGCAATTACTAAAAACACTCTTTCCCAAACTGCGAATAATCGCCCGCGGTAATATAATCAAAGTGATTGGTAATGCTGAAGAAATCCCCTTCTTTGAGGAGAAGATGAGGGAACTCGAATTGTTTTGTGTAGACCACAATATGCTTACCGAAGAAAATATTATTGATGTTATCAAGGGAAAGTCGCCACAGGTTGCCAAGCAGGACAATCTGATTATATTCGGGATGAATGGTAAACCTATTTATTCACGTAATGAGAATCAACAGAAACTGGTAAACGGTTTTCTGAAAAACGATCTGGTATTTGCTCTCGGGCCGGCAGGTTCGGGTAAAACCTATGTGGCTATTGCGCTTGCCGTAAAAGCCCTCAAAAACAAAGAAGTAAAACGTATAATATTGAGCCGTCCTGCTGTAGAAGCCGGTGAAAAGCTAGGCTTTCTTCCCGGAGATATGAAGGATAAGATCGATCCTTATTTACAACCTCTTTATGATGCTCTGGAAGATATGATAACTCCTGCTAAATTGAAGGAGTATATCGAAAATAAAGTTATCCAGATAGCACCTCTGGCATTTATGCGTGGACGCACTTTGAGCGATGCAGTAATTATTCTGGATGAGGCTCAAAATACAAGTATACATCAGATCAAGATGTTTCTTACCCGTTTGGGGATGAATGCGAAAATGATAATAACGGGTGATGTCACTCAGATCGATTTACCTCCATCGCAATTGTCGGGGCTGAAACATGCCTTACGAGTGTTAGATGGAGTGAAAGGTGTAGCAAAAATAGAATTCACGAAAGAAGACATTGTTCGT
Organism: Indolivaga alginatilytica; assembly: GCF_003201355.1. Classification (GTDB taxonomy): domain Bacteria; phylum Bacteroidota; class Bacteroidia; order Bacteroidales; family Dysgonomonadaceae; genus Dysgonomonas_A; species Dysgonomonas_A alginatilytica. The sequence continues at coordinate 68,555 of NZ_QICL01000001.1, read as the reverse complement.
CACAAACTGGTTCAGTTGATTGTAGATGCTTATGAAAAAGAAGACGAGAGACGCCGAAAAGAGTTCCCGGAGTCTAAGGAGTAATTGAAGTTGTAAACTTCTTATACCTGTAACAATGAAAGAATTTAAGTTTAAGAAAATAGATGCCTTTGCGACAGTAAACTCAATGGGTAATCCTGCGGGATATATTTCACTTGATTCTTTCTCGGATATTACCGATAAGGAGATGCTGCAAATAGCCAAAGAGTTGAAAGGCTTTGTAAATGAAGTCGGCTATATTGTGAAAACTTCTGCCGATGAATTTGAATTGAAATATTATTCTGCGGAACGTGAAGTCGATTTTTGTGGTCATGCCACTATTGCTATCATGTACGACCTTTTGAAGAATGACATTGATTTACAACAGTTCGATTCACTTAAAATAAAGACAAATAGGGGAGTGCTAACTGTTGAAAACAAGATAAAGGAACAGGATGCAGTCTTTATTCAAGCTCCTGAGCCTTTTGAAAAAGCACTGTTACCAGATAGTAAAGACATCGCTAAGAATTTAAAGATAGAGATTAATGAAATTGATCCGGACTTTTCTGTTTCAATAATTAATGCAGGATTAACGACATTATTAGTACCTATAAAGACACAGGTATCTATTCTCAATATTTTTCCCGATATAGACGAATTGAAAGAGTTTTGTATTAAATCGGAGATTGATATTATTGAGGTGTTTACGAAAGATGTTTCTAATAAATCAAATAATTTTAGGACGAGGGTTTTTGCTCCCACATTCGGGTATCTCGAAGATCCTGCGACAGGTTCGGGCAATTCCGCTTTTGGTAACTACCTTTTGGGGTGTAAACTGTGGGAGACCGAAACTATTATTATTGAACAGAATAGTTTTAAAGATCAGTATAATATTGTAAAGCTTCAGAAACAAACTGATGGGAAAGGCGATATAAGAGTTTTTTTCGGAGGTGGTGCAGTAACGAGAATGGAAGGGAAATATATAATTCAATAAAAACAAAGGCTGAGTAATTTAATTATTCAGCCTTTATTTTTATGTTTTTTTTGAATTGTGATAATTTTTTTCAGTCAGCAGTTCTATTTAAAAATAGGGTAATAAAGAGTGTTACTTTATTACTAAACAGAGATAATTACTATAGAAGTAAAAAAGAAAGGAAACAAAGCTTACATTTATTTGTTGATAGAAGTAGAAAATTTTCTACTCTCTTTTCGAAAAAGGTCAGAAAGTAAGATTTTGTTGGTAAATTTGTCGAACCCAATTTATAAAAATAAAATATATCCAGATAATGAAGAATACTTTAGTTACTACTGATTATCATTTTTCAGATCAAACAAATGTTTATCACGGTAAAGTACGTGATGTGTATTCAATAGGAAAAGATACATTGGTCATGATTGCTACCGATCGTATTTCGGCATTTGATGTTGTATTACCACAAGGTATACCATACAAAGGGCAGGTTTTGAATCAAATAGCAGCCAAGTTTTTGGATGCAACCGCAGACATAGTTCCTAATTGGAAGCAGGCAACACCCGATCCTATGGTAACAGTAGGTTTGCGTTGCGAAACTTATAAGGTGGAAATGGTGATTCGTGGTTATCTTACAGGAAGCGCATGGCGTGAATATAAGAGTGGAGCCCGTACACTTTGCGGTTTACCTTTGCCCGATGGCATGAAGGAGGATCAAAAATTCACAACACCGATCATTACTCCGACAACTAAAGCGGATGAGGGGCATGACGAAAATATTTCGAAAGAAGAGATAATTGCTCAAGGATTGGTTTCGAGAGAAGAATACGAGCAACTTGAAAAATATACTTTTGCTCTTTTCCAAAGAGGTACAGAGATGGCTGCTCAAAAAGGACTGATCCTTGTAGATACCAAATACGAATTCGGAAAAAAAGACGGTAAAATTTATCTGATTGATGAAATACATACACCCGATTCGTCTCGTTATTTTTATGCGGATACTTATCAGGATTTGTTTGCAAAAGGTCAAGAACAACGTCAGTTGTCTAAAGAGTTTGTTCGTAAATGGCTAATGGAGAACGGATTTCAAGGGAAAGAAGGACAGCAAATTCCCGAAATGACTGAAGAATATTGCAACTCGGTCTCAGAAAGATATATCGAGCTATATGAAAAGATCGTTGGCGAGCCTTTTGTAAAAGCTGATATTGCCGATGTTGAAGGTCGTATAGAGAAAAATATAACTGCTTATTTGAAAAAATAAGGTCTCAGACCTTTTTATTATTATTTAATCGGAGGGTTTCTGAAATAAGTCGTCTGTCGGATATAAGCCAATCGTTTTTGGAAATATCCTGACAGACGTTTTCTATTAGATATCTGGTATATTTTTTGTAGTATCTCAAAGTAGAGCTTATCAGTTGCGTCCATTTTATTAAAGCGGTAAAAAGGTTTCAAACCTTATTTGGTATTTGGCAGTAAATTGTTACCTTTATTTAAAAGCAATTGAATACTGCTTAAGTACTGCTAAATATTTATTGCTATATTTTCAATTATGATTAATTTTGGTGGATAAACTGCTGAAAGAAAAATAGGGTCTGTGACCTTAACAAGAAAACTTTGATTTATGCCAAATCTCTATATCATATCCGGTTGTAATGGTGCCGGAAAAACTACGGCTTCATATACTATGTTACCCGAGATGCTCGAGTGTAAAGAATTTATCAATGCCGATGAGATTGCAAAGGGGCTTTCACCCTTTCAACCCGAGAAAGCATCCATCGAAGCAGGGCGTATAATGATACGCAGAATGGAGGAGATGTTGAGGCTGCAACAGGATTTTGCGATAGAAACGACGCTCGCAACCAAATCGTATGTATCATTTATTAAAAAAGCACAAAAAGTAGGTTATTTCGTAACATTGTTGTATTTTTGGCTCAGTTCTCCTGAATTAGCTATTAAAAGAGTCGAAGACCGAGTTAAAGCCGGAGGGCATCATGTGCCTCAGGATGTAGTTCGTCGGAGATACAGGGCGGGAGCGCAAAATCTGTTTACTTTATATACTCCAATCGCTGATTATTGGTTGGTAGTAAACAATTCGGAAAATCCGTTTTGTCTGGTGGCTGAAGGTAAAAGATCAGACATGATAGAGAAACATAATGAAGATATTTTAAACAAAATAAAAAATATATGACTCGTAACGAATTGGCTTTGAGAAGCAAATTATTGGTTGGTCTTAGTCTTTCTTATACTCGTTTAATTGAAAAAAAACAAATTGAAGATGGTAATCTCATCTTTTCTAAAAACGGAAAAATCGTTAAAGTCAGAGCTCGAAAATTGAGCAACGAAGCTGAATCAGCAGGCATCATTTAAGTATTCTAGGCAATTTATTGCTGAACTTTGATTTACAAGGGATAGGGTTTGCTCTATCTTTTAATATAATGGGCGAATGAGATTCGTCTTCATATCCAAAGCAAAAAAGGTCGGTGACCTTAAACTTACACATGACATATCAGGCAGAAAAAGTAGTTCCTTATGAGAGTTCCGAAAATAAAGGAGCTCAGGTCGAACGTATGTTTGATTCTATTGCAGAAAACTACGATACACTGAATCATACGTTATCTATGGGTATAGACCGTGGATGGCGAAAGAAAGGTCTTTTGACTCTAAAAGATCTCAAACCCCAATCTATTTTAGATATTGCCACAGGTACAGGCGATTTAGCGATAGAAGCATATAGGTTGCTTGGATCGGAAAAAATCACAGGTATAGATATCTCCGAAGGGATGATGGAGGTTGGTCGCCAGAAGGTGGCTAAACTAGGCTTATCAGACAAAATTACTTTCGAGAAGCAAGATTGCATGTCATTAGATATTGCAGATAATTCATATGATGCGGCAATTGTTGCATTTGGAATACGCAATTTCGAAGATCTGGATAAGGGGTTGAAAGAAATACATCGAATTTTAAAACCGGGAGGAAGATTAATGATACTCGAGTTGTCGAGTCCCGAACACTTCCCGATGAAACAAGCCTACTGGCTATATTCCCGATTGTTTATTCCGACTGTCGGTCGGTTTATCTCAAAAGACAAAACTGCATATTCATATCTACCCAAATCTATTGAAGCCTTTGTTCAAGGTAAAGAGATGGTGGGAGTACTTAGTAAAAACGGTTTCCGTAATGCAAAGTGCAAAACTTATACATTGGGAGTCTGTTCCATGTATTTGGGTGAAAAATAAAAAATATTTATAATGAAACTTACTACACTATTGAAAGTTAGTACCGGATTATCTCTAATCGCATTGTCTTTTGTGCAATGTACATCCGGTAGCGATAAAATTCATGAACAATTGAAAACTGAGGTTGATGCTTTGAATAAGCAATTTCCCCAGATGGTTAATACTACAATCCGTATAGATAGTACTGTACTGCTGAAAAATAATGATTTGCAGCACTATTATACTTATACCGATACAGCAGCTTTTGATACACTTCAGTTTGAAGATGAAATCGTAGCTTCGGTGAAGGAAATGACAAAGAACGATCCTGGAATGGAAGATATTCGCGGATATGGAATTACAACCGAATATATTTACAGAGGTCTGGATGGTAATACGATATATCGTTTCAAAATAACTCCGGAAGATTATAAATAAACTACATAGGGATTATATGAAAAAGAGAGACAGTAAGCTGTCTCTCTTTTTTTATACTAAATAAAAAGGTCTTCAACCTTTTAGTTTGCCATATATCTCGTCAAATTTTTCACGATCGAAACGTTCATAGCGAGGTTTGGTGGGTGTATAGTCTTCATTGTCCCAAAGAGTACTGGTGATCATCAGGTCGGCACTGTAACGATTACAGGCGATCGGTACGTTATGTACGCGACACTGGCGCAACAGCATCATAATGTCTGCTTCGTGAGGTTGAGGATTCAAGTCATCGATAAGGAAAACGGCCATGTTGATTTCCTGACGTACTACCATTGCCGCTATTTCGGCATCGCCCCCCAGAGGCCCCGAGTTCATACAGGTTATTTCGGCATCGATACCTTTTTCGCTGAAAGCCTGTCGGATAAGATGCCCTGTTGTTCCTGTACATACCAAGTGGTGGCTTGATAGGAAATCTGAATTATAGTAACACCAGTCTACCATATCGGCTTTGCGATGGTCGTGTGCAACTAGAGCTATAGTCAATCGTTTTCTCATATTTTTTTGTTTTAAAGCAATAATGCTTTAAGGTCGCAGACCTTTTTGTTGTTTTGGTAAATATACAGAATAATAATTTGTCATTTTAAGAAAAAGCAGTAATAAAGAGGTCTTAACCCTTAGCTACTAATTCGGCAATCTTTACGATTACTTGTACCGCTTTTTCTAAAGAGGGGATAGGTATGTATTCGTAGCGTCCATGAAAATTTAATCCTCCTGCGAATATGTTAGGGCAGGGTAGTCCCATAAATGAAAGTCTGGCGCCATCTGTGCCTCCTCTGATAGGTTTTACAAGAGGTGTTATACCCAGTTCCTGCATTGCATTGAAAGCGTAGTTTACAATCTGTATCACAGGTTCTACTTTCTCGCGCATGTTATAGTACTGATCTTTTATCTCAAGTGAAATAGTACTGCTTGGGTATAGCTTTTGAAGGTATTCAACAGCATCTGTCATTATTTTCTTTCTGTTTTCAAACAATGCTTTGTCATGGTCGCGAATAATGAATGATACCGAGGCAGAATCAACCGAACCAGACATTCCCATCAGGTGAAAGAAACCTTCGTAATGAGAAGTGTGTTCCGGTCTTTCATTTGCAGGAATAAGCGATACCAGTTTATTGGCTACAATAAGTGCATTAACCATCTTGTTTTTAGCTGATCCGGGATGTACACTGCGTCCTTGTATGTTTATTTTTACGCCGGTTGCATTGAAGTTTTCGTATTCAAGTTCGCCCAACTCTCCACCATCCATCGTGTAAGCCCATTCGGCTCCGAATTTTTCTACGTCAAAGTCATCAGCTCCTGCTCCTATTTCTTCGTCAGGGGTAAAGCAGATGCGTATTTTTCCATGTTTAATTTCGGGATGGTCTTTCAGGTATTTCATTGCCGTTATAATTTCAGCGATACCTGCTTTATCATCAGCACCTAATAAAGTAGTTCCATCGGTTACGATAATATCCTGATCCGTAAATTTCAACAGTTCGGGGAAGTCGTTTGGCGAAAGCACGATATTAAGATCTTTGTTGAGAATAATATCTTTGCCGTCGTACGATTTTACAATACGTGGATTGACATTCTTTCCTGTTAGATCGGGACTTGTATCCATATGTGCAACAAAACCGATAGTCGGTATTTTTTTATCCGAATTAGCAGGTAAGGTTGCCATCAAATATCCATTACCGTCTAATGATATATCTTCGAGTCCTATTTCTATCAGTTCTTTTTTCAGCTCCTCGGCTAGTACTAATTGTCCCGGAGTACTGGGAGTGGTAAGAGTTTCTGTATTTGATTCGGTGTCAAATTTCACATATTTGATAAATCTGTCGACTACATTCATCGTTTTTGTTCGAGTTTTAAATTAAATTGAAAAAAAAATACCGGCTTCGAAAAAGCTTTTTTAGAATTATAACTAATTGCTTTTAAAAACATTATTCCATCGGCTGGTTCTTATCAACAAAGATACTAAAATGAAATCAAAGGAAAAAGTGCACTAGACATTTTGGAATGTAAAAAAAATATCTACCTTTGTGCCCGGGTAAGCCCTATACGGTCAGCTCCTGATTAATCCCCCAGGGTTTGATCGCAGCAAGGGTAGTCGGTTGAGCGGCGCGATATAGTAAGTTTACCCACCTGCCTCTTTAGCTCAGTTGGCCAGAGCACGTGATTTGTAATCTCGGGGTCGTTGGTTCGAATCCGACAAGAGGCTCAAAAGAAAAGGAACTAGCATTGTTGTTAGTTCCTTTTTCTATCTTGTACGAGTGTATAGTATTTCTTATAGTACGCAGGCAGGGCGGAGCCCAACCTCTACAAATAAATGCTGCATTAATTATTATTGGCTACTATCAATTTACTTTTCCTATTTTAGTCAGCAACTCATTCAGTTCAGCAACTTTGTTTGTTCCGATCAGTAATTTTTTCCCATTTTTAAATACAAGCTGTAAACCCTTGTTTCCGGATACATTCAATGCTCCCAATCGTAATCCCCAACCACCATATTCAGAAATGGGGTTATATTGTCTCACAAATGATTTTGAAATTTGTTCCCATTCGTGTTTTTTATAAGTTAGATTAAATGGGAAAAATTTCACATAAATTCCGTCTTCGGTTATCTTTGTATCGAGTCGTAAATAAGCAAATAGACAGATTATTAGTGATGTTATAATAAAAGTAACTATCGAGACAGACAATAGTCCCGTATCGCTCATAGGGTTATTTCCAAACTGTTCACCTTTTACTATTTGCTTAAAAATTCCGTAAAGGAATAAACTGTTACACTTGAAGAAGACAGCTAGTAATAAAATCCACAGCCACCATTGTCTAAATTTTTGCGTTTCTGAGAATAAAATTTTTGTATTCATATTTTCCACCTTATTTTCTTCTCGATTTATAATATTTCATCAAATAGAATGACGATGCGGAGAGTATAATAAATGTGCAGGCTCTTGCGTAGTGGTTGGTATCTTGCATATCCCTGAATATGAGTGTCATATTTATGAAAATACAAACTGTAGATACTATAAATAATCCTACACAGAGTTTATACATAAATTTATTTTTTAAGTTCTACTATAATACAATCGTTTTCTATATCGATTTTGCTGTTGGGATATACGCTGAGTATGTATGCCGAAAGTCCGTTGATAGTAGGGTAATCTCTTTCTCCTATAAAATAGCGGGCATCATCGATAAGCAATACATGTTCGATATTTGAAGATAAAATAGCTTTTACTTCATCGGTTATCGGACAGTCTTTATCTCCTCTGGCTGTTTTTCCTCCCGAATAATGTCCATCGAGCCAGAATAAAGTTTTTTCAGGTAAATCCTTTATTAAAGTTGACATCAACTTTCCGCTATCTCCATGAATGAATTCTATGTGTGAGCTATTGCGAAAGCGAAGTTTTGCCGCTTCCTGCAGATGTTTACTCAATTCGATGGTGTAGATTTTTTCGAAATTATGTTGTTGAGCCCATACCATGTCACCCAGATAAGTACCTGATTCTACGAGTGTGGATATTTCATGTTTCTTTCGGTAGCGTGTAACTAATTCTTGCTTTACCGCATGAGGTGCAGGTACAGGTTTCCCTTTTCTAATCCATTTCGAGATTTGAGATTTATTCTTACTCGAATGATATATCCGTTGAAGAAATACAGGTAATATATTAAATAATCTTTTGGATGCTGGCATTTTTATATAAATAAAATTACACTCAAATACGTTGATACAAGAAGTTTCAACAAATATATATTAAGTGAATCAAAATAAATTAATTCTTTCTTAAAGTATACTGAAGAATATCACTTTTTTGTATACAGGCTATTAATCTTTATAAGATTAAGAATTTAATCTCGGATTGTCATTTAATAGGTCCGTGTCTTAGTCTGTTCTGAGTTCTTATTAATACAAAGATAAATATTTTCTCTTTGTATGGAAGAGAAAAAGTCTTTAAAATCTTAAACGTTATCGTGCGAATTCTTTATTTTCAGTTAATATTATTACATTTTATAATTACAATTGTTTTATTATATTCGCCAAAGTAACAAACAGGACTGAGGTACTAGATTGTGTCTTTTTATTTTTATGATTTTATTTTAGGATAATATCTTCTTTCTGGATCTTTATGTCGCAGTAATGACAGTTTAATACAACCTTGTTGTTATCGAGAACCTCAAATCGGGTCAACATCGGTTCGTTGTTGGTTATACATTTAGGATTGTTGCATTTTACGATGCCTACAATAGTCTGTGGGAGGCTGATTTTCTTTTTTTCTACTACCTGATAATCTTTGATGATATTGAGTATAACGTTGGGTGCAATCAGGGCAATACGGTTAATTTCTTCTTCTTCAAAAAATTTGTCGGAAATCTTGATAATACCTTTAGTTCCCATTTTCTTACTTTCCAGATTATTCCCTATTGTAACAGGGTTTTTCAGATCACCCAGATCGAGAAGGGATAACACTTTGAATACTTGATTGGAAGGTATATGATCGATAGCTGTTCCATTGCAAAGTGCGGCTACCTGAAGTTCTTTTCTTATTTCGCTCATGATTCTCAATTTCTGCTTTAATGAAAGTACTTAATAATATCTTTTAGATTTATAACAAGATACAGTTTTTATACTTGCTAAAATAGTAAGAAGGTCTGTGATCTTATTGAATATCGATTCCTAAACTGTCGCAAATAATTGCCTGACGGGCAAAGACACCATTACGCGCTTGCTCAAAATAATAGGCTTTAGGACTGTCGTCTACATCCTGCTGAATCTCGTTTACACGAGGTAGCGGATGTAATATTCTGAGGTTCTCCCGTGTTTTCTCTAACATATTCTTACGAAGGATATATACGTTCTTGACCTTTTCGTATTCCATCAGATCGGTAAAGCGTTCGCGTTGTACGCGAGTCATATATAAGATATCCGATTCGTTAAGTATGTCTTCCGAGAAATCAGCTGACTCTTCGTATTTGATATGATGTTCGTCGCAAAAGCGTTTGTAGGCATCGGGAAGCCTTAATTCTTCGGGTGCAACAAATCTGAATGTCGGATTAAAGTGAGACATACCTATTATTAACGAATGCACTGTTCGCCCGTACTTAAGATCGCCTACTATGGTAATTGTACGGTTTTCGAGTGTACCCTGCGTTTTGTAAATAGAATACATATCGAGCATGGTTTGAGTGGGGTGCTGATTAGCTCCGTCACCTGCATTGATGATAGGTACGCTAGAAAGTTCCGAAGCATACCGGGCAGCACCTTCCAGATGATGGCGCATAATGATTAGATCGGCATAGTTATTTACCATTGCTATGGTATCTTTCAGTGTTTCACCTTTAGTTGAACTGGTAGTCGAAACATCGGAGAACCCGATAATACGTCCACCCAGCCTATGAACAGCAGTTTCGAAGCTTAAACGGGTGCGGGTCGATGGCTCAAAAAATAGTGTAGCACATACTTTTCCTTCCAGAAGGCGACGATTGGGATTCTCGTCGAATTTTTCTGCTAATTGAAGTATTCTGATTATATCGCTTTTCGTATAATCGGTAATCGAAACCAAACTTTTATTTTCCATATGCAGCCGAATTTATAAATTAAGGTCTCAGACCTTTCTATTGCTTTTGTAAGTGTAAATAAACACTTACTGTTTTTACATCAAAAAAAACCTCGAAAAATAAAATTTCCGAGGGTATATTATATGAATAAAAAATGAAAACTCAATCTAAAGAATGATTTTTGTAAATGCATTACATATAGGTATAGATGATCACTTCTCATTGCTATTTTTTTCTGGTAACAAATATATCAATTTTTGGTCTATGATCTTTTGTTTTGGTGAATTTTTTTTCATTCAAGTTGATATGGGGTAATTGAGACTATTTAACGGTGCATTTTCGTTTTTGATCTGATCATACTTTTATTATATAGGAAAATCTTAACTTTGTGTCTTTAAAAAAAGCAGAAAGATATATGTCATGTATTTTAAATATAGAAACAGCCACGCCTGTATGTTCGGTAGTTGTTTCAGATAATGGGAAGATTATATTTGAACGAGAAAATACCGTAGGGCCTTCTCATGCGAGTTTGCTAGGGGTATTTGTTGCTGATGCTATGGTGGAAGTGAGAGCTTCGGGGCTAACATTAGATGCAGTGTCGGTTAGTTGTGGTCCCGGATCGTATACCGGTTTAAGAATTGGGATTTCGGAGGCAAAGGGTCTTTGTTATGGTCTGGGTATTCCTATGATAGCTATTAAAACACCTCTTATATTAGCTCAAAAGGTTATTGAGACAGAAGAGGTAGATGCTGATGTCCTTTTATGTCCGATGATAGATGCGCGCCGTATGGAAGTATATGCCGCTTTATATGACAAGCAGTTGAATGTAGTGAGAGATATTGCTGCGGATATTGTCGAAGGTGATTCTTATAAAGAGTATTTATCAAAATCGAAAGTTCTGTTTTTGGGTAATGGAGCTGATAAATGCGATGATTGCATAACAGATAGTAATGCTCGTTTTCTGAAAGGTGTATATCCTTCGGCAAAATATATGGTTCAATTGTCAGAGGATGCGTATGCTGCTAAGCAATTTGTTGATGTTGCTTATTTCGAACCTTTTTATCTGAAGGATTTTGTAGCCACCACTCCTAAAAAGAATATTTTTTAAGGTCTCGAACCCTTTTGTTTTTCTAAAACTGGTTGAAAAATCAATAGAATAAAACTTTTTTTGTTTGTAGCAGAAGCGGTATTGCTTCTGCTATATTTTTTTCTTGAAATGAGTGATTTTTTGCATTGTTATAATGATACTTTATTCTCTTTATTAGTATATTTGGAATGAAAAAATGACTTAAAAAATTAGTCTGATATGGATATTAACAACATTTTGTCATCCTTGGAAGCCAAGCACCCGGGAGAAGTAGAGTATATTCAAGCCGTAAGAGAAGTATTAATCTCAATAAAAGATGTTTATGAACAACATCCTCAATTTGAAAAAGCTCAGATCATAGAAAGGCTTGTAGAGCCCGATCGTGTTCTTATGTTTAAGGTACCTTGGGTTGACGATAAAGGAGCTATCCATGTAAATATCGGTTATCGGGTACAATTTAATAATGCTATAGGTCCATATAAAGGTGGTTTGAGGTTTCACCCTTCTGTAAACCTGTCAATTATGAAATTTCTGGGTTTCGAGCAAACTTTTAAGAATGCTCTGACTACTTTGCCAATGGGTGGAGCCAAGGGAGGTTCAGACTTCAATTGTAAAGGAAAATCTGATGGAGAGGTGATGCGTTTTTGCCAATCCTTTATGTTGGAATTGTGGCGTAATATAGGACCCAATACGGATGTACCTGCCGGAGATATAGGGGTTGGTGCACGCGAAATAGGATATCTATATGGTATGTATAAGAAGTTGGCTCGTGAGAATACAGGAGCTTTCACAGGAAAAGGTATGGAGTATGGAGGTTCGCTTGTTCGTCCTGAAGCTACCGGATTTGGAGGACTTTATTTTGTAAAAGAAATGCTTGCAGCTAAAGGACTTACTCTTGCGGGAAAAACTGTTGCAATATCAGGGTTTGGTAACGTAGCTTGGGGGGCAGCACTAAAAGCTACCGAATTGGGGGCTAAGGTGGTTACTATTTCGGGTCCCGATGGGTATATTCACGATCCGGAAGGTCTTTCGTCCAGAAAGATAGATTATATGCTCGAATTGCGCTATACGGGTGAGGATATTGTTGCACCTTATGCAAAAGCTTTTCCGGAAGCTAAATTTTATGAAGGAAAGCGTCCATGGGAACAGAAAGTGGATATCGCTCTTGCTTGTGCCACTCAAAATGAGTTGGGAGAAGAGGATGCAAAATTACTTCTGTCGAATGGTGTTCAGTGTGTGGCCGAAATTTCTAATATGGGATGTACCGAAGAGGCTATTAAATTATTTATAGAGAACAAAATTCTTTTTGCACCGGGTAAGGCGGTTAATGCAGGAGGAGTTGCAACTTCTGGTTTGGAAATGACTCAGAATGCAATGCATTATCAATGGACTGCGGAGGAGGTAGATCAAAAGCTTCATCAGATTATGTATAGCATCCACGAGCAATGTGTAAAACATGGAGCTGAAAGCGATGGTTATATCAACTATGTGAAAGGTGCAAATATCGCCGGATTTATGAAGGTTGCAAGAGCTACTATTAGTCAGGGGATTATTTAATTAGATTTCGTAATACCGGATAAATAGTAAGGTGGTCTTTATGTCTGTTATGATATTTTGAATCAGGCTATTTTGGTTATACTCATAAGAATAATAGCAAGGTCTACAACCTTAACTAAAGATCCCTGTTCATATTTAGGACAGGGATCTTTTTGTATTTATTATAATTTAGTAATCAGTTGCTTCAACTTCGTTGGGGTAAGTATTTCTTGGGTGTGGAATTTTCCATCTATAAATACGCTGTATGTTGTTGCGGGACAAAAATGATTTTGAGCCTCTTCTCGTGATTTTATTTGATGTGTACGAACAGGAACATCAGAAGATAATATTATGGGCTTTAAAAGTTCTATATAAGGAACAGTGAAGGGGCATTGGGCTGTGTAGAATATATCAATACCTTTTATCTCTTCAGGAAAGCCTCTCTTCGCAGAATCGGCAAACTTCGGTAATTCTGCTCTATTGTCAAAGCGTTTAGCAATCAGCTCAAAGTAGGGTGGAGCGGAGTCAACTGTTTCATATCCAGATTTTAAATAGAATGATTTGTCTGATAAAAAAGGTTTTTTCTTATTTGCCGTTAAGATGACGATTCCTTTCATTCCAGAGCTTTTTGCTTCATTTTCGCATTCTTTCAGCAATTCCGAGCCATAACCTTTTCCTTTGTAGCTACCCGATACCCAATGACAGTTTATAAGCATATATCCTTTTGCTTCGATCGGTAACCATCCCATTTCAACGGGAATATATTCAATAAATACCTTGCCTCGGGCATCCAATTTCTTGAATTTTAGTCCTTCGTTTATCCTGTTTTTGAGCCATTCCTTTTTTTCGGCTATTCCAATGGCACTCGTTTTACTGTCTAAGGCACAGCAGATATGTTCTTCTATAAGATTTTCGTGATTGAGTGTTATGATGTTCATATATGAGAGTTGATTGGAAATGAGGTAAATATAGCTATATTTTTGTATTCTTACATATTTTACCGTTGTCTTTTTTGAAAATTATAAGGTTATTTTATTTCTAATTGCTTCTTTATTTATCTTCTTTTTTTATTTATCTTCTATTTACGATTTCATCGATAGTTTTTCTGTAGATATAATTATCTATATATCTATATTAATTCTTATAATGAGTATGTTAACTTATATCTGTTCGATATCTTAAATATATGTGATTTAAGGGTGCCTTAATTGTTAATATTATCGATGAAATCAATGTTTTTGGCTTATGTATCTATGTTTTTTAGATGTTTGATTGTTAGTATCTGTATTGATATAATATATTCTATAACTTTTAGGGGAAACATATAATGTTAATATATGTTTACTACACTGTTTTCCCTTATCTTATCTTTTATTTGAGTAAAATATCTTCTACGATGGAAAGGCTCTCTCTTGTTGTTTTATAATTTGTTTGGATTTATAGTTGAAATAATTGTTATATTGATGTTTTTCAATGTGTTAAATATTCTATCTGTTTGTTTGGGTTTTGTTTTCTAATTTATGAATAATGAGTGAATTATCTTCTTTATTTGCCCTTTTTATCGGAGAATATTCTATTTTGTTTTATCTGGATAGTTTTTCTTTAAATATATACTTTTTATATTTTATGTTATATTAATATAGGTAAGTATAGTATTTCGTGTTAATTTAGATATTATGGTATTATATATAACTAATTATATAAAGTTTAAATTTTTGATATATAGTTGTTTGTGTCTTATGTTTATTGTGTATTCTAAATTTAATCATCTCGTATTAGTAGATATTAACTATTATGAGTGAAAGCTTAGAATATATAGAATTAGATGATGACTTTGTCGCTATAAAATGAACTATAATTAGTTTGGGTTTGTTTATAACAAATAAATAGGAAGTGATGATCTGTCACCTCTAAAAAAATAATATGTTATGTCTGAAAATAAGGATATTTCCATAGAGAAGCAAACGTTGGAGGAATTAAAGAAATTGAAGAGGGAAAATAGACGCCGTAGAGGAATGTTGCTTATTGCTGCATTGCAAATCAGTTCATTAATAGCTTTTTATTATTTGGGGCGTTCTTCTCATCAAAAGGAGTAAAAATTCAGGTCAATTCAGTGTTCTTTCAAGTGTAACAACTATAATTTGTTGTATCTATCTTGATACTGGTAAATAAAAATAAACTCCGCCTTTCTGAAAATAAGAGAAGCGGAGTTTTTAATGTGCAGAGTTTTGCCTTAGTTTCGGAACTCTAATTCACCATCTTTTATATCTACAGTGATAGGGGTTGACTTATCTACCGACTGAGCTAATAATCGCTTAGACAGAGTATCAAGTACCTGACGTTGTATTACACGCTTCACAGGACGGGCTCCAAATTCAGGATCATATCCTTTGTGAGCGATCCATGATATAGCTTCGTCCGAAAATTCGAGTCTAACACCATTTCCTTTGAGGAGTTTGACAAGACCTTCCAATTGAATCTTGACTACTTTTTCGATGTCCTTTTCGCTTAAAGGTTCAAACATAATTATCTCATCGATACGATTCAAGAACTCCGGACGAATGTTGGATTTCAACATGCTTAAGACTTCTTTTTTAGTTGTTTCTACAACTTCATCGTGATTTTCGGGAGTAATTGTTGCAAAATTTTCCCTGATTAGTCCTGATCCCATATTTGAGGTCATGATGATAATTGTGTTCTTGAAATTAACTACTCGTCCTTTATTGTCGGTCAAACGTCCGTCATCCAATACTTGTAGCAAGATGTTGAATACATCCGGATGAGCTTTTTCTATCTCATCAAACAGCACTACGGAATATGGCTTACGCCGAATCGCTTCGGTTAATTGTCCACCTTCATCATATCCTACGTATCCGGGAGGTGCTCCGATCAGACGGGTAGCACTGAATTTTTCCTGATACTCGCTCATGTCGATACGAGTCATCATATTCTCATCATCGAATAGAAACTCAGCCAATGCTTTTGCCAACTCGGTTTTCCCAACTCCTGTTGTACCCAAAAAGATAAATGATCCTATGGGACGTTTAGGGTCTTGCAAGCCTGCACGACTGCGTCTTATGGCATTCGAGATTCCTATAATAGCTTCGTTCTGACCAACTACCCGTTCGTGTAATTCATCTTCCAGATTTAGTAGTTTCTCGCGTTCGCTTTGTAGCATCTTGTTGACAGGTATGCCAGTCCAGCGCGACACCACATCGGCTATGTCAAAAGCATCTACTTCTTCTTTTACCATTGCAGTGCTTCCTTGCATACTGTGTAATTGAGACTGCAGTTTGTCTATTTCACTTTCGAGGTCCTTTATTTTACCATATCGTAATTCGGCTACTTTTCCGTAATCGCCTTCGCGTTCGGCTTTGTCTGCTTGAAACTTAGCGTCTTCAATCTCTATTTTATTGTGCTGAATTTTATTAATGACATCTTTTTCGGATTGCCATTTGGCTCTTAAATTTTTTTCTTCTTCTTTCAGAAGACTGATTTCTTTGCTAAGTTGAGCCTCTTTATCTTTGTCGTTTTCACGCTTGATAGCCTCACGCTCAATTTCTAATTGTTTGATACGGCGGCTCTTTTCGTCTAGTTCTTCAGGAACGGAATCAACTTCCATCCGAAGTTTAGCAGCGGCTTCATCCATCAAGTCGATAGCTTTATCCGGTAAAAAACGGTCGGTTATATAGCGGCTCGAAAGCTGAACTGCCGAAATAATAGCTTCGTCTTTGATACGTACCTGATGATGGTTTTCGTACTTCTCTTTCAATCCTCTAAGGATAGAAATGGTATCTAATTCGCTGGGTTCGTCTACCATTACTATCTGAAACCTGCGTTCTAGAGCCTTGTCTTTTTCGAAATATTTTTGATATTCGTCTAAAGTTGTCGCACCGATGGAGCGTAATTCGCCACGAGCTAAAGCTGGTTTTAATATGTTAGCAGCATCCATTGCCCCTTCACCTTTACCTGCTCCTACAAGAGTGTGTATTTCGTCGATGAAAAGGATGATTTCGCCTTCGGCTTTGGTTACTTCGTTTACTACGGATTTGAGACGTTCTTCAAATTCTCCTTTATATTTAGCTCCTGCTATTAAAGCACCCATATCCAAAGAATAGATTTGTTTGCTTTTTAAGTTTTCGGGTACATCTCCACGAATAATCCGATAGGCTAATCCTTCGGCTATGGCTGTTTTTCCTGTACCGGGTTCACCTATGAGGATAGGATTATTCTTGGTGCGGCGGCTTAATATCTGCAATACACGACGGATTTCTTCGTCACGACCAATCACAGGATCGAGTTTGCCGTCTCTGGCTCTTTGAGTCAGATTGATTGCAAATTTCTCAAGTGACTGATAGGTGTCTTCTGCCGATTGGCTGTCTACTTTGCTGCCTTTTCTCAATTCAATAATAGCTTGTTGCAATCCGTTTTCGGTAATGCCTGCATCTTTCATTATTTGAGAAGCGGTACTTTTTTCAGCAAGTATACCGAGTAAAATATGCTCTATGGATACATACTGATCGTCCATTTTTTTGGCTAGATCAGATGCTTTTTGTAGTGCAGCATTACTTTCTCTGCTCAAATAGGGTTCGCCTCCCATCACTTTTGGATAGGATTCTATTTGCCTTTCGAGAAGAGTAGTTAGGTTCTGAGGATTTACTCCTTGTTTCTGAAAGAGAAAATTCACAATATTATCGCCTGTTAAAATAGCTGATAATAATACGTGGCTGGTTTCCACTGCTTGTTGATTTCTCTCTCTTACGATCTCAATTGCTTTTTGTAAAGTTTCTTGAGATTTAATAGTAAAGTTATTGAAATTCATATATTATATCTCCTTTCTTTATTTCGTTTGTATTCTATTTTAGTAGTCATTCTGCAAATTATTTGCCATAGCTTGTTTTGTGTCAAAATGTCAGTAGGAGGGGTTTCGAAATGAAAAAGCATAACCTGATAAGGCTATGCTTGAACTATATTTTGCATTGTTACTGTCTTATTGTTGTAATGCTTTCTCAATAGCTTCTTTAGCCAAAGGTTCCATAATGCGGTATCCTTTTATTTTTGGATGAACCCCGTCGTCTCCATATTTTATATCCAAACCATTGTCTTTGTCTTTAAGTGCCGAGTGATAATCGATATACGGGATGTTGTTTGCATCAGCATAATTTATTATTCTGACATTGAGATCTATAACTTTATTAGCTACATCGGGAATATCAGGACTCCATCGATACTGCTTAGTCGGTAAAAGTAATCCCAGAACGACCTTTATATTATTAGCTTGTGCCAATTGAACCATCGAAATTATGTTTCCCAAAGTAATTTCAGGATTATATGTATCTGCACCTTCGGCAATATCATTTGTGCCTGCATTTATAACAACCAGACGGGGTTTTAGTTTAATAACATCTTCTCTCATTCTGAGCAGAATCTGTGCACTTGTTTGTCCACTTATGCCTCGTCCTATATAATTATTATTGATGAAAAAATCGCGGTCTAAGCCTACCCAGTTTTCAGTAATAGAATTTCCTATAAAAACTGCGTCAATTTGCTTTGTTGATCCCATAAGTTCTTTGTTGTTGGCTTGATAACGATTTATATTTGCCCAATCTTTATTTTGTGCAGAAGCTGTTATTGTGGTGAAGAATAAGATAGAATATAAAAGTGCCTTTTGTATTATTGATTTCATCTTTATTTTTTTTACTGATAAAGGTAGAAAAAATATGGTTATAAGATTTCGACTTATGAGGAGAAAAAGAGGTATTTGATCTTTTAAGCATACTGTGTTGTTGATGTTGCAAAATTAACTTTAGCCTTGAATTTTTTTAAGATTAGTATAGATATTCTAAAATTGATCTTCAAAATATTAAAGTTTATCTGAAATCGGATGGTTATTTTGAGATAATATCTATAATGTCATACCTTTGAGTCTAAATTGTATATTTATTTTGATATGATTCAGTCCCAACAACATATAAAATACCTGATAGTAGAAGATGAGCGATTGGCATATGAGGAGCTAAAGCGAATGATAAGTAAATTGCGCCCCGAATACATATTTTCGGAGCGAACGGAGACTGTTGAACAAACAATCTCTTTTCTCCGAAATAATAAGGTAGATCTTATTATGTTGGATATAAGGTTGGCGGATGGTGACTGCTTCGAAATATTCAACCATGTCTCAGTGTCTACACCTGTTATTTTTACGACTGCTTATGATGAGCATGCTGTGCAAGCTTTTAAATTGAATAGTATTGATTATTTATTGAAGCCCATTGAAGAGAATGACCTGAGAGATGCTCTAATAAAATATGAGCAGTTTTACCAATCAAAACAAACTTCTTTTGATTATAGACAGTTGGGGGAAGTGATAACTCAAAAGGTAAAAAGCCGTTTTCTTATTCAAAAGGGAGATTCTTATTTCTATATTGAAGCAAAGGATATTGCGTTTTTTTATAGTGAAGATAAGGCTGTTTTTCTGCATTCGTTTGATAACAAACGGTATATTATTGATTATACATTGGATGAATTGGAAAAGCTTCTGGGAAAATCGATTTTCTTTCGGGCTTCACGTAATTGCATCACTAATATAAAAGCAATACGCGATATATCAAAATATTTTAATAGCCGTCTCAAACTTTCCTTTCAGCCCGAATGTCCTCACGAGATTCTGGTTAGTAGAATACGGGTTGCAGACTTTTTGAAGTGGGTTGATGGAATCGTATAATAAAAGCAAATTGGTTATGGTAAATAGTCGAAAAGGCAATATTATAATTTTCATCATCATTATTGCTTTTTTTGAATTTTTGTTTGAGTGGGTCTACTATGTTATGACCGGTCTGGATGAGGAGAGCTTTTATAAAGGGCTTATTTCGGACTTGCCTTTTGTGATAATTATGGGGTTTGTAAGCTTATTGATTGTTCATACTTCTAATAAATATTTTAAATACAAAGACAATATATACATACGTGTTAGTTTCGAACTATTTGTATCTCTTGTATTTGCTTGTACATATTCTTTTCTGCTTAACTATGTATTTGGTAACTTGTTTTTTGAAGAGGCTGTCTATCCGGAACTACCATCCCTTATTATATTAGTATTGGGTAATTCCTTTATTATTTTGATACTTGAGTTGTTTTTCTATAATCAACGTCAATTGGAATCTCAAAAACACATTGCTGTGATAGAGAAGGAAAAAATAGAGTATTTGTACTCTACCTTAAAAACTCAGGTGCATCCGCATTTTTTATTTAATAGTCTGAATGTTTTATCCTCGCTGATATTTGAAGATCCTCAAAGAGCAAATATATACACTAAGAAGTTATCGAATGTGTACAGATACTTATTGTCTACCAATACTCAGAAAAGCGTATTGGTGAAGGACGAGATATCATTTGTAGAGTCTTATCTTTATTTGCTGTTGATAAGATTTGAAGATGCTCTGCAAATAAATATAGCGGGAAACCGCGAGATACAAAAGCAGGTAATTCCTGTCAGCATTCAGTTATTGATCGAGAATGCAATAAAGCACAATGTTGTATCTGTCGATAGACCTCTTCTTGTGGAGATAAGTATAACTTCAGATTATATCGAAGTAACAAATAATATACAACCGCGTCTTAATGTAGAAGAGAGCGGGCATGGATTAAGCAATCTGCAAAAGCAATATACGCTATATGATAAAGAAATAGAGGTTTCGAAAACAAGAAGTCGGTTTATTGTGAGAATTCCATATCTATAAAACAACATAGAATTTTTGCAGTTTGTCCTGTTAATAATGTAGTTCGTCGATAATCTCTTTAAAGTAAGGTTTATTTGTTATTCTTTTGTAGAAGAAACAGAAAGGAAATTTCTTAATCTGAACTTTATCTAAAAGTTAATAAAGTAAGCTTTTTTGATGTATTCCTTTTGCTATGTTATGGTTATATATTATTTCTTGCAAGAGTAAAAGGGTAACACATTGATCATATCAATTATATTTATGAACTAAATGGGAGAGTTTAACGTAATTTAGCTGTTAAAAGTTATGCTTTTAATATCTTTGCGACTCCAAAAGAATTTTGACGAGAAACGATATCTAATTTTATATACTAATATGAGCAAGTTTTTTAGGCTAAGTTTTGGGTTTATCCTATTCTTTTTATTGCCACTTTCGGCAATTGCACAAAACTATACTGTACGAGGTAAGATTGTAGACGAAAAGACAAATGAGGTTCTCGCGGGAGTGCCTGTCGGAGTACTTGAAAAAACGGCAACAGGCGTTTTTACTAACAATAACGGTGAGTATAAAATTACTTTACCCAAAGGAAACTATTCTTTAATTGTCAGGTATGTTGGGTATGAAGATAAAAAAGTGAAGATTTCTTTAACTAAAGATATTGTAGAGAATATATCGCTTGAATCTTCCTCTATCGATTTGAATGAAGTAGTAGTTTCATCAAGAAGAGCTGATGAGAATATTGCGAGTGTACAAACAGGCGTAGAAAAGATGAGTATTCAGGAAATAAATAAATTACCTGTACTATTTGGAGAACGCGATTTAGTAAAAGCAATCCAATTGATGCCGGGTGTTAAATCGGCAGGAGAAGGGGGGACAGGTTTCTATGTTCGTGGAGGTAGTTCCGACCAGAATCTTGTATTGCTTGACAACGTAGGTGTGTATAATGCCTCTCACTTGATGGGTTTCTTCTCGGCATTTAACTCAGATATGGTAAGGGATGTTACTTTATATAAAGGAGCTTTACCTTCTCAATACGGAGAGCGTTTGTCTTCGATTCTGGATGTTCAGATGCGTGACGGGGATAATCAAGACTATCATGTGAACGGAGGACTGGGGCTTATTTCTTCTAAACTGAATGTGGAAGGTCCTATAAAGAAAGGAAAATCGAGCTTTATCGTAGGTGCGAGACGCACATATGCCGATGTAATAGCTCGTGCGTTCGGGTCGGAAGATATTAAGAATACAACTTTGTATTTTTATGACTTGAATATGAAATTGAATTTTCAGCTTTCGGATAAAGATCGTTTGACTTTCACAGCATATACCGGTCAGGATAAATTGGGCATAGCCGATGTGGTAGATACCGATTGGGGTAATACCGTTGGAACTCTTAAGTGGAACAGAACGATGAGTAATAAGTGGAATTCATCTACGGCTCTAATCTACAACAGGTATTCATATAATATAGCTGTGGATATGAATCAGGATATACATATAGCGTCTATAATAAATGATTATGCTTTGAAACAGGAGTTTACTTATTTGCAAAGTGCGGCTTCTACATGGAAACTGGGGGTACACTCTACATACCATGATATTGCTCCCGGAAAATTAGATATACCGTTGGATAAAGGTGTTTCCAGACGTTTACAAAACAGATATTCCTGGGAAAACGGTGTCTTTGCTTCAAACACATTGAAGGCTACCGATCGTCTCGAAATAATGTATGGATTGAGGGTGTCGGCATTCTCGGTTTTAGGTGCAGGCGATTTTTATAATCTCAATGAAAACCATGAAGTTATCGATACGGTATCTTATAAATCGGGTGAGTTTGTAAAAACATACCTTAATTTGGAGCCACGCTTTTCTACGGCTTACAGGTTGAACAATGTATCGTCAATAAAGGCAGCCTATGCAAGAACTACTCAAAGTATGCACTTGTTGTCGAATTCAACATTTGCAACGCCTTACGACCGTTGGGTATCCACCTCTAACAATATAAAACCTCAGATTGCCGATCAGTTTACATTAGGGTATTTCCGTAATTTCGCCAACAATCTTTTCGAATTTAGTGCAGAGGTATATTATAAGGATATGAGAAATCAAATCGATTTTAAGGACAATGCACTGACATACGGTAATGATGATGTGGAAACCGAACTTTTATTCGGTAAGGGTAGGGCATACGGTATTGAATTTCTCTTCAAAAAACGAGTTGGAAGGTTGAGCGGATGGGTTGGTTATACCTTGTCGAAATCCGAAAAGAAGATTGATGGTATCAATAATAATGAATGGTATGATGCTGTTCAGGACAGAACACACGAAATTTCGATGGTGGCAATGTATAATTTGAATGATAAATGGACGCTTTCGGGTGCCTGGATATATTACACCGGAAATGCAGTCACATATCCCAGTGGAAAATATCAGGTAGATGGCAAAGAAATAGTATATTATGCCGAAAGAAACGGCTACAGAGCTCCTGATTATCATCGTCTCGATTTAGGTGCAACTTGTGTATTGAAAAAAACAAAGAAATTCTATTCGGAACTGGCATTTAGCTTGTACAATGCCTATGGTCGTGAGAATACTTATTTTATTGAGTTCCGAACGAATGACGACGATCCTTCGAAATCATCGGCGTACCAATATTCATTATTCCGTTTTGTTCCATCTATTTCGTGGAATTTCCGATTCTAAGCGTATCATTTTATAAATTAAAGTTCAAATAAAATATGAATATCAATATCAATAAACATATAACAACAATTGCAGCAATAATATCGCTTTTCGTATTCACGTCGTGTGAAAAAGAAATAGATGTTGATCTTAAATCCGCTGAGCCCAAATTGGTGATCGAAGGGCTTGTAACAGCCGATTCGCTTGCCAAGGTAAAACTTACGATGTCGAAAAACTTTATTAGTGATAATACGTTCGATCCGGTTTTAGGAGCCCTTGTTTCTGTTTCGGATAATACAGGAAATTCTGAAATTTTACAGATGTCTGATGATGGTATGTACAGGTCTAAAAATCTGAAAGGAGTTCCCGGACGGACTTACAACCTGAAAGTTACTGTAGAGGGGCAAGAGTATACAGCATCATCTGCGATGTCTCCACACACAGTGAAGATCGATTCTATTACCATGTATCCTATTCCTTTATTTAAATACGCGTTTCCGATGATTCACTTTCAAGATCCTAAAGGATCGAAGAATTATTACAGAGAGCTGTTGTATATAAACGGCAAACGTAAGAAACTCGATGAGGATGCAACAGATACAGACGATCGCGAAGGGTTTTATATGAGCCGTATAGTTCCTGCTTATAAAGAAAACGGCAGTACTGAAGACCCGATCAAGAAAGGTGATACTATTACAATAGAGCACCAGCTTTTGGATAAAGGAGCTTATACCTTCTTCGAAACTTTAGGAAGAATAAGTTCTTCGTTGACCAATCCTACAAGTAATATTAAAGGTGGAGCCTTAGGATATTTCAGTGCATATACTTACGATCGTCAAACAATAATTGCCGATTGGACTGAATAAGGTTAATACTTCAACTTATACAGACAGCCCCCTCAATTTTTTATTGTAGGGGGTTGTTTTTTTGATCAAAGTGTTATAACTTTGCACCTTAGATAAGGTTTTTTGCGCTGTATCCCAACATTAGGGAAGAGAATCGGGGATATATGCAAACTTTTTGTAAATTTTTGTTTTTACATGCCCTAATAGTTTAATGTAAAATTTAAATTATTTGAGTAATGAAGAAAAGTAGAATTTACTTAGGTCTTTTAGTGCTAGGTACAGCTTTTTGGGGAATCTCGTTCCCTCTTGTTAAGGAAGGCATCTCTATCGTCCATCCATTTTCATTTTTAATGTATCGTTTCCTGCTTGCAGCACTGGTGTTGTCAATCTTGTTTTCTAAGCAATTGAAACAGATAAATTGGCAAACAATCAAATATGGTGTATGGGTAGGTATACCCCTACTTTTGGCTATTTTATTACAAACAATTGGTTTGCAATATACATCGTCGGCTAATGCTTCTTTTATTTCGGGTATGGACGTATTGTTGATACCTATTCTTAAGTTTTGTGTATTTCGTAAAGCTATTAAACCCAAAACATGGCTTGCTTGTACAATGGCTTTGGCGGGTTTGTATGTAATTGCGATGGCTTCTGCCGGTAGTAGTTTCAATAGAGGTGATATGTATGCTGTGGGTGGTGCAATAGCCTTCGCAGCCTATGTGTTGATGGTTGGAAAATACAATAACAAGGTAGAAACTATATCGTTGGTTATTGTGCAATTATATACTTGTACAATAGTTTATGCGGTATTGGCTTTTGCTACTGTCGATTTCAGCCACATGGTATTGCCTATGGATTGGAATGTATGGAAAGCAGTTCTATTTACCGGAATTTTCGCAACAGCTTATATGTATGGAATACAAAATGTTTCTCAAAAATATATAGAAGAAGAAAAGGTGGCGCTTACTTATCTATGTGAACCCGTTTTCGCAACGCTGGCAGCCTATGTATTGATTAGCGAACCTATTACCATACGCACCATTATAGGAGGAGGTCTTATTCTGTTATCAATGTTTATTTCAGAATATAGATTTAAATATATTCCTTTTTTAAGGACTGTGGATAAGGTGCATCAATGACAAAATGAGATGAGACTAAGGTTATTTTCATTACAGAAATCAATGTTTTCTTTGAATCCCTTGATGCTGTTATAGACAAAGGCTTTAGTCTCATCTTTTTCTTTTTGGGTTTGCCATAACAAATCTATTTGGCTATTGGTTAGTATGACGTTTTGCAATTCGTCAGATAGTAAAGATATTTGTAGAGGAGAGATTGCTCCGGCTAATGGAAAGGTCGCAACATCGGGTAACCCTAAATCGGGAAAATTATTTAATAATACTTCAGCAACAGTAGTTTCGATGCCAAAGTCAGACCTAAGGTAACTATCTATCATTTCGGTTTCGTTATCCAGTTCTATATCCTGATTATATGGTAGCTGTTGTCCCAGAAAAGCGAAAATAGAAATCAGAGCATACCAGTAGGCATGTGCAGAATGTTTCTTATAAGGCTCCCCATGTATTATTTGTCTAAGAGCTTCTTTGGTTGATACCTGATTCTCCAAGTCTTGACTTGCATAATTTTTAAACACATCATTATCTTGAATTTGATCGAATAATAATGAATCGTGTGAATCAAAGACTTTTTTTACCTGCTCAATATCGGCGGCGAACGAAAATATACAGTATTCCATATTATAATTAAAGTTTGGCGTTAAAAAAGTATTCGATTTTTAGCTAAGGGATGCAATATATGAAATATATTATTGACAATGATTTAAAAATATGCTATTTTTGAACATATTTATAAAGCATGTTTTGTAGTTTTTGACTCATTTTCGGCTATTATAAATGTCATAATGAAAGTTTGTTTTACCTTTGTAATGCGACAATGAATATGGTTGAAATTAAATGAAAGTATTTGACGGATTACTTTAGAATTATCCAAAGTTTTTAGTTTTATACTTTCTTATAAATCAATGAGTCTCATACCTTAATTAATTAACGAAACGATGAAGCAATATATAGATTTAGTACAACGCGTTCTGAGCGAAGGAGTGCAAAAAGAAGATAGAACCGGCACTGGTACTATCAGCGTATTTGGGCATCAAAGCCGTTATAATATGGCAGATGGTTTTCCGATGCTTACCACCAAAAAATTACACCTGAAATCTATCGTTTACGAATTACTGTGGTTTTTGGCAGGTGATACCAATGCCAAATATTTACAGGATAATGGAGTACGTATCTGGAACGAATGGGCAGACGAGAACGGCGATTTGGGGCATATCTACGGATTTCAATGGCGTTCGTGGCCAGATTATAACGGAGGACATATCGACCAGATTACCGAAGTTGTGAACACAATTAAGAATAATCCTGATTCGCGTCGTATAATAGTAAGTGCTTGGAATGTAGCTGATATTCCTAACATGAATTTACCGCCTTGCCATGCATTTTTTCAGTTCTATGTAGCAGATGGTAAACTGAGCTTGCAATTGTATCAGCGTAGTGCCGATATTTTCTTGGGAGTACCTTTCAATATTGCCTCTTATGCTTTGTTGCTAAAAATGATGGCTCAGGTTACTGGACTTGAAGCGGGAGATTTTGTGCATACTTTAGGAGATGCTCATATTTATACAAATCACATCGATCAGTTGAAAATGCAAATGGAACGCGAATTGCGTACTTTACCTCAAATGATTATCAACCCTGATGTAAAAAGTATATTCGATTTTAAATTCGAAGACTTCAAACTAGAAGGGTATGATCCCCATCCGCATATTAAAGGTGAGGTTGCTATATAATAATATAAAGAGACAAATTTGAGGTGATCCGATTTGTCTCTTAACAAATTTGTAGTATATTTGCCATTGTGCAATAACTATTTACGTTCGGAATGACTAATTATTTAACAAACATATCAGTGATTAATAATCTAAATTTTAACTATTTAGGTTTGCCTATGTGCGTTGAAATATTAGAGAGAGAGAGAGAGAGAGAGAGAGAGAGAGAGAGAGAGAGAGAGAGTAGAAGATAACCTCCATACCTATTCACAAAACATTTCTTTTATCATTTTAGGCAGATTTTTCTGTCTTTTGTTGTTGTCAGCTCCAAGCACAAGCCAATTTCCTAAAATACAATATTTTCCCCATAAATACAACAATCATAGATTAGCCGGTCTGGATTGTAGTACAAGCATTTTGTTTTTTTTGTTGTCGTTCAAAAGCTTTACTGCAAAATATCCTGACCTATGGCATAGCTATGTGCAGCAGTGGTGTGTAGTGATTACACGCTACTGCTTTTCTTATTCTTATACTGAAAATTTACTAACTAATTTATCACATACAACAATGAAAAGAATAATTCTATTACTTATCGTAATCGGTTTTTTCAGTCCCATCTATTCACAGGTAGGTATTAACACTAAAGTGCCACATGCAAGTGCTGCCCTTGATATTATGAGCCCTGCCAATAATCAAGGAGTATTATTACCTCGTATGGGTACTGCGGCTAAGGAAGCTATTCCCAATCCGGCATCAGGATTAATCGTTTACGATACCGACAAGCAATGTTTGTCGCAAAACGTAGGAACAGAAGCCAGTCCTATCTGGATTTGCTTGGCTCAGAATCAGACAAGATTTTTTTATATGCCTTCAGTAGCCATCAGCGCAAAAACGTTAGGGGTTGTGGCTACTCCTTTGGATTTGTACAATGAGTATAAAAAGCAATTTGCCACGCCCATGGTAAAGAATACCAGCGCACCTGCTAATATCCCTTATTTCCCTGTAGCTACCGATTTACATTATTATATAACTTATTACGATGCCAATGTTCTTAAAATAAATAATGTAAGTAATGACGGGAAGGTTACTTACGAAATCATTAAAGTAGCCGACTACAACTCGTTTCTCAATGTTGTATTTGTCGTAAAATAAGTGCATTAAATATACTACAATGAAAAAAATAATATTCATACTATTACTTGTATTTACTCAACACGCTTACTGCCAAAAAGAAGCGTACCATTGGTATTTTGGAACTAACACAGGGCTTGACTTTTCTAATACACATACAGAATCAACCTCATTAGGAAATGTTTTAGGAGTACCAAGTACAGTGCAGGGTCCTATAAGTACTTTCGAAGGTTGCTTTTCTATATCAGACAAGGATGGTAATTTTTTGTTTGCGTCTGATGGTATTACGGTATATAATAAGAACTTGGTTACTATGCAGAATGGAACAGGGCTTTTAGGGCATCCATCCTCTACTAATTCGGGTATTGTGATTCCTGTGCCCGATAACCCTTCTTTATATTATATTATTACGGCTCCCGACCGAAATAATACAGCTCCGGGACTTTGTTATTCAACAGTAAATATGTCTGCAAATGGAGGGTTGGGAGCAGTGGTATTAAAAAATGTATCCCTTACCTTCGGAAGTTCAGGGTACCCAATCACTCATGCTTATGAAAACCTAACAGCAGTGGGGCATGCCAATGGAAAAGATTATTGGGTAGTAAGTCGTGTAAGAAGTAAAATATTTGCGTGGCTGATAACTTCTGCCGGAATTAATGTTACTCCCGTGATTTCAGAAATAGGTATGGATTTGGGGATTCCTACAATTGCTCCCAGCAGTATTGGTGTAGGTACTACTAAAATATCACCAGATGGCAAACGTATTATTCATGCGGATTACAGATTCGATTCAAACCATTATCTGACAATAGGGAATTTTGACACTTCTACGGGTAAGGCTTCGAGTTTTCAGTTTATTTCTACTTATCTTGAGAACCTATACAGTCTCGAATTTTCGCCTACAGCAAACTATCTTTATTTTACTGCAATCGAGAGAGGAGATAGAGGACTGTATATGAAGCCTATTAATAATATATCAGCCCCATTTACAAGGATTTTGCCGAATGCAAATATCGATAATGTGCAGCTTGGTCCGGATAATAGGATATATGCTATTGGAAATCAACAATCTTCTTTATGGATTATTTTGGATCCGGATAATGGAGGTACTCAAATAGCCGAAGTTCCTAATAAATTTATCTCTCCTCGTTTGCCTCGCTTGGGATTGCCTCCGTTTATTACTTCTTTCTTTAACATTAAACCGATAAAAGGAAAAGAAATAGTCTGTGTTGGTAACAGTGCGGAATATTCGGTCGAGATTCCCTCAATTGGTAGTGGCACTCAGCAAATAGCGTACTTAGAATGGAACTTTGGCGATGGTACTCCCGTCGTAAAAGATTACAATATGAGTAGTTCTATCACCACTTATAAACAAAGCCATACTTATAATATTGAAGGAGTGTACACCATCAGGGTAACTCCCTATCTGGTTAATGGACTAGCCGAAAGCAGTAAAATAACTACTATCACAAATACTGTAGCCGAATGTAAAGTGGTTACGAATAGAATGATCCGATCAGATCTTCTTCCAAACTAAAATAGAATAATGATGAATAAAATAATATTACTTACACTAACTCTTTTGATTTCCAATCTGGCATATTGTCAGATAGGAGTTAATACTGAAAATCCTCATACCAGTGCTATTCTAGAAGTTAGTAGTACCAATAGAGGAGTACTTTTGCCACGACTAACAACTCTAGATAAGGAAGCCATGCCGTCACCTTCAAATGGGCTTTTGGTATATGATACCGATAAGCAATGTATATCTCAAAACATAGGAACGGAAACCAATCCTCAATGGATGTGTTTGACCCAGAATGCAACACGTTTCTTTTATATGCCATCCATTAATATTCCTACTCCCAATTTAGGTGCAGTAGCAACACCTCTGGACTTGTATGCCGAATACAAGAAACAGTTTAATACGCCCTCAGGAAAGAACGCTACTGCCCCTAGTGTAATCCCTCACTATACTACTGCCAATCAGTTGCATTACTATATCACCTACTATGATACCAGTGTCTTGAAAATAAACAATATTACGGACGATGGAAAGATGACTTATTCGATCGTAAAAAAAGCAGATTATGATACGTATATGAATGTGGTTTTTGTAGTGAAATAATAGAAAATATTTTATTATTCAGCTAGATTTATTTTATGAAAAAGGGACAGCTTATTTGTAAATACACTACCTTTGATTATAGAAATCATATAGAGTATTGTTATTATGGAATTAGAAGATTGTCAAAGCGAGAAATTTGCTACTCGTATTATAGGTGCTAAATTTAAAAAGGAAGATGCACATGGAGCTATAAGTATGCCTATCTATCGGAATGCCGCATTTGAATATCCTTCTTCGGAAGCTATTGCGAATGCTTTTCAGAATAAAACCGATAGCCACACTTATTCTCGAATATCCAACCCTACAGTCGAAAATCTGGAGTTGAGAATGAAAATTGCTTCAGGGGCCGAAAGT
This sequence comes from Indolivaga alginatilytica, assembly GCF_003201355.1. Lineage (GTDB taxonomy): Bacteria > Bacteroidota > Bacteroidia > Bacteroidales > Dysgonomonadaceae > Dysgonomonas_A > Dysgonomonas_A alginatilytica. Next base: position 37,996 of record NZ_QICL01000001.1, on the reverse strand, counting down.
GTGATGGCTGTTAGTTCGGGTATGGCTTCAATCTCCAATACATTTATGGCATTGGCTTATGCAGGTAGTAATATTGTAACATCGCCTCACTTATTTGGCAATACTTTTTCTTTGTTTCAATTTACTCTGGCTGAATTTGGCGTAGAAGTTCGTTTCGTGAATACTGATAATCTGTCGGAAATAGAAGCTGCAATTGACGAAAATACATGTGCTTTCTTTTGCGAATTGATTACTAATCCTCATATGGAAATAGCTGATTTACCTAAGATAGCAGCTATAACTAAAGCCAAGGGTGTTCCTTTAATTGTAGATACTACTATCGTCCCTTGGTGCGGATTCTCTGCAAAGAAACATGGTGTGGATATAGAGATTGTTTCTACCACTAAATATATATCGGGTGGTGCAACCAGTGTAGGTGGAGCTATCCTCGATTATGGAACATTCGATTGGTCGAAGAGTAAGAAGTTGGCAAAAGCAGTATCTAACAATACATCTATGTCGGCTTTTATGTATAAGATCAAACGCGAGATTGCCCGTAATATAGGTGCTTGTATGGATTCTGAGACAGCCTCATTACAGGCCTTAGGTATGGAGTCATTAGAACTTCGTTTCGAACGTATGTCTCAATCGGCTTATTATTTAGCTTTGTATCTTTCTGAAAACAGTAAAGTGAAAAGGGTAGGATATACCAAATTAGAAAGTTCTCCATATAAGAAGATTTCGGATCAGTTATTCCCCTCTAATCCGGGAGCGATGTTGACATTTAATTTGGCAACGAAACAAGACTGTTATCGCTTTATGGATAGATTAAAAGTGATCCACAGAGCTACAAACTTATTTGATAATAAAACTTTAATAATACATCCAGAATCAACAATCTATGGAACATTCACACCCGAAATGAAACAAGTGATGGGTATTGAAGATAATCTATTACGTTTGTCTGTAGGTATTGAAGATGTCGAAGATTTGAAAAAAGATATTCTACAAGCATTAGCTTTTTGAAGTGTACTAATTTGCACTTTTGACTATAAAATAAAAACCCGATCATACTTAAGGATGATCGGGTTTTTATATAAGTACCATTTATTTTATTTTTCCTTATAAACGAAATATCCTAAAGCGATAATAGGCAATGATATTAAAGCTATAAAATAACCATGTATTAATAGAACTTGGGGTAAAAATAATATTAATAGAAGTAATCCTACAATTGCTCCGCCTAAGTGTGCTGCATGGCCTATATTACCGATTGATCTTTTCATTCCATATACCGAATATGCTAAATACAATATTCCGAATACCCATCCCGGCATAGGTATGAAAAAAAATCCCATCATACGTTCGGGATCTGTTGCAATAGAGGCAAATAATACCCCGCAAACTCCACCGGAGGCTCCTATGGCAGTGTATATGGAGTCTCGTCTATACATCCACAGAGATAATGTATTTCCTCCTATAATAGCAGCCAGATAAAGTACAAGAAACTTGACCGGTCCTATATAAGCTACCAATACAGGTGCAAAAAAATACAACGTCAGCATATTGAATAGCAAGTGCATAAGATCAGCATGAAGGAAAGCGGCAGTTAGCATCCTGTCATATTGCTTCATTTCGAGAATTGCATAAGTACTGAACTTATAACGATCGAAAAATTGTCTGTTATTAAAACCTATATAGCTTGTTATTGCCGTAATAATTATAATCGCAAAAATTACAAGAGTACCTAAATCCATTTGAATCTTTTTTAGTTCGATGCAAAAATAGCATATTATTTGTATTGATAAAGCATACCTAAGTAACAGTAGGTATTTAATGTAATATTATTTATTGATAACCGCTATTTATGCTTATGCTTGCCAAAGCAATAAATAGGTCTGAGACCCTGATTTATTAAACATATGATTTTATTGTTTAACTTTTTTTATTTCTTGAAGTATCTACCGATTATTTTATGTATTTTGGCATTTGATTCAAAAATCAAATATTATACTCTTACTGAGGGATTAGTCTGCTTGACGCAGATAAGTTCTTGCTTAATTACTGATGTTGTTGTATTATAGATTATTATGATGGAAGAGCATATTGAAGAGTCAGCCAAAGATCGGGTTGAAGACTTATTTAGGAATAATTATAAATCTCTAAAAATATATGCATTACGTTTTGTCAGAGATCTTGATGTTGTTGAAGATCTTGTTCAGGATACCTTCGTTGAGTTGTGGAACAGACGGGATTATATTGAGTTGGATGGAACTGTAAAAGCTTATTTGTATAAAACCTTATACAACAAATGCTTAAATCATTTAAATAGCAAGGCTACTACAAGTCAAAGTTCAATTGAAAATGATACCTTTTTATCTCATACTGATGGAGCCGATAGTCAGGATGAGGTATTGCATGTTAAAGAACTTCAGGAAATAATACGAGTGCATATAGAAACTTTACCACCGCAGTGCAAAAGAATTTTTTTATTAAGCCGAAACAAAGATTTAAAGAATCGAGAAATTGCCGAACTTCTGGGGATTTCCGTTAAAAGTGTTGAAAAACAGATAACTAAAGCCCTTTTTGAACTAAGAACGCATTTGTATAAAAGCGGCTTTCTTCTCTTTATTATTATCCTCTTTATTTTAAAAATATCATATTGAATAATTTTTTTATTATTCGAGGGGGGGTATTTTATTTCCAATTTGTATTATAAATATACCATTAAGATCACAAGTTCATGTTGAAGCACGAAGAGCTAATAGTAAAATATTTAGATAAATCCTGTACCCGGGAAGAAGAGGAAGAATTGTTAGCTTGGTTGGAAGTATCGGAGGAAAATAAGGAGTTATTTTCAAGCTTATCAAGTCTCTGGCTTATGAGTAAAGCAGAGTTGGAAGATGATTTGGAAACCGAATTGGCACTGGCTAGATTCAGAGAAAGAATAGGTACAGAAAAGTCCTCGATTAGAGAGGTACAAAAAGTAAAATTACCTCTTCTTTACAAAATATTACAAGTGGCAGCCATATTTCTGATTCTCTTTAATGTAGTATATTTTTTATATAAAGATGATAAGGAAAATGAGATCCGAATAATAAACCGTTTACTGACAGCGGATAGTAAAGGTAAATTTATACTGCCCGATAGTACTGTAGTCTGGTTGAATGCTCACAGTGTTTTGGAGTATCCGGAACATTTTGCAGAAGACAAGCGCGAGGTACACCTAAAGGGAGAGGCATATTTTGAAGTGAAAAAGGATTCTGCTGCACCTTTTTGGGTAAATGCAGATGATATAAAAGTGAGAGTGTTAGGAACAAGTTTCCTTGTACAGAATTACGATAAAAACGATTACGTAGAAACTATACTAACCGAAGGAGCCGTAAATATAACAAGCTCGCATTTTAAAGAAATGGCCATTGTGCCTAATGAGCGGGTCTTATATTTAAAAAAAGGAGATTCACTGAAGTGTGAAATCGTAAACACTAATTATTACACTAGCTGGATAAATGAAAAACTTGTATTCGATAATTTATCCTTAGCTAACATTATTATTAATTTGAATAAATGGTATGGAGTAGATATAGAATGCTCTAAAGATATTGCAGAATCTACAAACATGTCGTTTACTGTATGTCGCGAATCATTGGATGAAATATTGGAAGCTATGGAAGAAATAGCCCCGATAAGATATAAACATGAAGGATATAAAGTTTACATAACAAAGAAAGGAGGAAAATAAAACAAATTTATTAATTTTTAAACCACTCTTTAATTTTAACCTACAATCTAAGACTAAGTGAGATATCCGAATAAAAATAGGTGAACGCTCGCAACGCTCACCTATTCGGATGATTTAAATTATTTAGGCACAATGATTAAGTGCCGTATTTTAGTAACCAACTTAAATCAATACAAATCTATGAATAAAATAGATTCAAAGAAGAACGTATGCTCTCCAATAACTCAAAAAAAGTTAAAAAACACAAGAGCATTTTATCTGATTTTCATATTATTGGTGATTCAGTCTTTCACAAGTGCTTTTGCCCAACAAGGCACAGTGTCCATCAATAAGAAACAGATAAGTGTGAAACAAGCCCTCAAAGAGATAGAAGCTCAAAGTAAATACACCTTATTTTACAATGATGCTGATGTTGATAGTGGAAAGAAAATCGATGTAAAAATCGAAGATAAGGATATTAACACTGCTTTATCTCAAATCCTACCCGGATTTACTTTTAAACTAAATAATACAAAAATAATACTTATCCCCCAAGGAAAAACAGAAGAGGATATAATTTCTAAGTCTCCCCAACAATCTAAAATGGTTGCAGGTACTATTTCTGATGCGTCCGGCGATCCGCTCATAGGAGTTTCGGTGAAGCTGAAAGGAAGTTCTACTATTGGTACTGTTACCGATATAGATGGTCATTTTTCATTAAATGTCCCTGATAAGGGAGAACTAGTTGTTTCGTATATCGGATACAAAGAAATTACAGTGCCGGTAGCCGGTAAAACCAATTTAAATATATCATTAGCCGAAAATACAGAGCTTTTGGATGAAGTTGTGGTTGTCGGGTACGGTATTCAGAAAAAAGCCAACCTTTCGGGTGCAGTAGAAGGAATCTCTAAAAAAGTACTGGAAGACCGTCCTCTTGTAAATATAGGACAAGGGTTGCAAGGTGCTGTGGGAAACCTTAATATTACGATGCCTAGCGGACAGGCTAACAGCACTCCCAAGTTTAATATTCGTGGAGCTACCGCTTTGGAAAGTGCGAATGAAAGAAGCCCTCTGATAGTGATAGATGGTATCGTATCTTCCATTCAGGAATTAAATAATATGAATTCTGCGGATATTGAGAATATATCGGTGCTGAAAGATGCGGCATCCGCAGCGATCTACGGTTCGCGGGCTGCATTTGGAGTTATATTGGTAACAACCAAGAATGGCGAAAGCGAAAAAGTGAAGGTAAATTATAACAACAATTTTACATTTAACAGACTAACTAACAGACCCGATGTTGTTACAGATCCTGCTACTGTGGTGGATATGAGAAATATTTTTTCATACCCTTGGTATAATCTGTACGACGAAAATTCAATTGCATATGCAAAAAAACGTTCTGCAGATCCATCAATTTCTCCTTATTTCGTGAATACTAACGGACAATGGGAGTATTTCGGTAATACAAACTGGTATGACGAAGCTTATAAAGATGCCGGATTTGCAACTAATCATGGTATAGATATATCGGGAGCTACAAAATTGGTGTCTTATTTTTTCTCCGGTAATTACTTCCTGCAAAACGGTATGTTGAAACAGGATAATGATAAATTTAACAGATATAATTTAAGAAGTAAGCTGAACTTTCATGTAAATGATCGTTGGACTATAGGTAATAATACCAGTTATTCTACGGCCGATTATGATGCACCCAGTTATTTGGGGAGTGATTATTACTGGAATATTTCCCGTAAGAACACATTGGATATACCAACCAATCCCGATGGTACGTGGACTAGTACCGGAGCTGATTTATTGGGACGTATGAGAGATGGAGGACGTAGAAATACGCTTAACTCGATATTTACTACCCAGTTTTCTACTAAATATGAGTTAGTAAAGGATGTGTGGACGGTAAACGGCAGTTTCGCCCTGAATAGAAGCGAATACAGCGAACAATATGCTTATCTGCCTATTGGATATCGCGAAGGTCCTGATATGCAAATGAAATACCACAATACAACATCTTCTGCCGGTGAAAGATCGGATCATACCGACAATCTGGTGTTTGATGTTTTCACAAATTTCAATAAAACATTTAATAAGAAGCATTTTGTGAATGTGGTAGGAGGTTTTAATCAGGAAGAGTATAAATACCGAAGATTTAACGGAGAAGTAAAAGATTTAATATCCGATAACCTGCCAAGCATTAACTTAGGAACAGGCGATCAGCGGGTAAGTTCAAGTAGTAGCGAATATGCTTTACGCGGATTGTTCTACAGAGTTAATTATATATTCGATAATAAATATATAATAGAAACCAATGGTCGTTATGATGGTACATCGCGTTTCCCTAAAGATGATCGCTTTGCTTTTAATCCTTCCGTGTCAGCAGCTTGGGTAGCTTCTCAGGAAAGTTTTATGAACTTTATATCTCCTGTTGTTAGTAGCCTTAAGTTCCGTGCGTCTTATGGAAGTTTGGGTAATCAGGATGTTTCCAACTATCCTTATATCCCGATTATGTCGAAAGGACAAACTACTTTGTTACTTGATGGTAAACAACCTGTATATGTGAAGGTTCCTAATCTGGTATCCTCGTCTCTGACATGGGAAACTGTACAGACTTTGAACTTTGGTGTAGACGTAAATTTCTTGAATAACAGATTAACTACGGTTTTCGATATATATCGGAGAGATGTTAAAGATATGCTTGCTGCGGGAAAAAAACTACCCAACGTATTGGGGGTTTCAACTCAACCTTTAGAGAATGCAGTGGATATGCGGACTAATGGATGGGAGTTGACAATCAAATGGAAAGATCAGTTTCAGGTGAAAGGAAAACCTTTCGTATACAATATGAATTTCGTATTGTCTGATAACGAAACTACAGTTACTAAGTTTGACAATCCTACGGGAAGTCTTGATAAATTTTATGTAGGACAAAAGCTTGGTGAGATATGGGGTATGAAAACTCTGGGTTATTTCCAATCGGAAGAGGAAATAAAGAACCATGCCGATCAGACTACGGTATCAGCTTATCCGGGAACGCATTCTATAGAACCGGGAGATTTAAAATTCTGGGATAAGAATGGAGATGAAAAAGTGGACTGGGGAGATTGGACTCTCAGTAATCCGGGCGATTATTATAGGATTGGAAATACAACTCCTCGCTACAACTTTAGCTTTTTAGGTAGTGCCGATTGGAATAATATCGATTTTAGTTTCTTCTTGCAAGGTGTAGGTAAGAGAGATTATTATCCGGGTGGTAGCGACTTGTTATTCTGGGGAGTGTATTCACAACCCTGGACTAATGTGAGTAAGCAGAATCTGGATTATTGGACTCCTGAAAATACAAATGCTTATTTTCCCAGAAGGAAATCTTATGTTGCTGAAGGTGGTAGGGAGTTAGCTGCTCCGCAAACTAAATATCTTCAAAGTGCGGCATATATGAGGCTCAAAAATATAACGATAGGATATACATTGCCGCAATATTGGGTGAAGAAAGCAGGTCTCAGTCGTGTACGAGTATTTTTCTCCGGTGAGAATCTGGCTGAACTGAGTGGCTTGGATAGTCATTACAAGGCAGACCCCGAAGGTCTTAATGGACAAATGTATCCATTCCAAAGATCGTACTCTTTTGGTCTTAATGTTTCATTCTAAAATCTACAACTATGAACCTTAAAAATAAAATAGTAATAATAGCATCATTGCTTATAGGAATATTTTTTGTCTCATGTAATGATGAATTTATGGAGCGTTACCCGGAATCCGAAATCAGTCCCAAGAACTTCTTTAAGAATCCTCAGGATCTCAATACATATCTGAATGGTTTATATGGTGATATTATAACTTCTTCGTATGGTGATCAGGTGAGTGATAACGAAAATTCGAATGAGGACGAGAGTATGTACAAGATGATGAGGGGTGATGTGAAACCCCAAACCGAAGGTACGTGGAACTGGGAGAAACTGAGGAAAATAAATTTCCTGATCGAAAATCATGTGACAGCCGTAGGCGATCAAACAGAAATTAATCATTATGTTGGCATTGCCCGTCTATTCAGAGCTTATCATTACTATGGCAAAGTTCGGACTTTTTCGGATGTGCCTTGGTATTCAAAAACACTTCAGACCGGTGATACGGAAGAATTATATAAAACACAAGACAGCAGAGCTGTAGTGGTGGATAAGATTCTCGAAGATTTGGCATTTGCTGTGGAAAATATTCAATCTGTCGGAAATTTTTCTTCTAAAACACGTGTAACGAAGTGGGCAGCATTGGCATTGCAGGCTCGCATAGCATTGGAGGAGGGTACTTACAGAAAGTATCATGCGGAATTGGAATTGACAGACCATAAGCGTTTTCTTGAATTAGCACGTGATGCCGCAAAGAAAATTTTTATTGAAAACAATCAATTTTCGTTGTACAAGGCTAAAGGTACATTAGAGCCTTATCAGGCATTGTTTGTAAGCCTCGATTTATCAACCAATCCTGAGATTATATGGTATGAACAATATAAACAAGATTTAAACAGCTTTCATAATGTTCAGGTAATGTATAACAATTATTATGGCTTAACAAGAGACTTGATGGAGGATTATCTGGTAATAAATGGCAATACAACCAAAACATTTCAGCAAGTACCCGGCTATGATAAAATGAGTGTAAACGATATATTTACCAACCGTGATCCCAGACTGGGTTATACCTTCATGAAACCGGGACATATTCGTGCCGGTGTTACGATACCCACCAAAGCAAAATTTGGTATAGGTGGTTATGTACAGGTAAAATATGATCCGTTGACATACGATCAAATATCGTGGAACAAGTCTTATACCGCTCTGCCGCTAATCAGATTGGCTGAAGTATTGCTTGTTTATGCAGAAGCTCGTGCAGAATTGGGTGAACTGACTCAAAGCGATTTAGATATTACAATCAATCTGCTGCGTGATAGAGTAGGGATGCCCCATATGATACTATCGAATGTATTGTCTGCTATTGATCCTGTTCAGGCGAACCGTTATCCGAATGTATCAGGAACTCAAAGAGGAGCTATTCTTGAAGTAAGACGCGAACGAAGAATAGAATTGGCTTGCGAAGGATTCAGAGCTAATGATATCTATCGCTGGAAAGTGGGTACACTGATGGCTAAAGAATCGGAAGGAATCTATATCAGCGGATTGGGATATCATGATATTACAGGCGATGGTTTACCTGATATTGCAGTCGTTAAGACACAGGCAGATGCCGATAAGATACCGGAAGATGATAAGCAAAAATACAAATTGACTATTTATATCTTGGATGGCAATACTTTCTATTTATCGGAAGGAGATCACGGTTATGTGAAAATTACAGCTCATAAGAATAGATTTACATTCCAAGAGCCTAAATATTATTACAAACCGATAAGCGATCAGGATATTCTGATAAACAGTAATCTGGTTCAAAACAAATATTGGAAGTAATGTCCAAGACCTTTTTACTGCTTTGGCAAGTACAATAACCGAAAATTATTATAGTCATAAAGTGTAGCAATAAATATTTCCCATTACTTAATATTGCTACATTGAACAGAGGGTAATTGAAAAAATGGGGAGAATTGTCCTATATTTGGATAATTGAATGTAAAATTAGACTAGAAGAATCGGGCGAAACTTCTAGTCTAATTTGATAAATGCGATAACCATAAAATATAATAATATGAAAAAAAGATGCATAACCATGCTGATTGTTTCATTTCTCGTCGGATTGACATCTGCCCAAGAGTCGTTTATTTATAAATCATTTGATAACGGATCGGTCGACTTCTCTAAAGTGAAAGAGAATCTGAATGAAGCGGAAGATTCCCGAATGGCTTTTGTGCCCACATTTAGCAAAGGTCTCAAAGGATTGTGTTTAGATCTTACGAGTGATGTCGCCGTTCGTTTACCTGTTGCGTTGGATGCAAATGAGACCTTGCCATATGATAAGAGTTTCGCCATGGTGCTATGGGTAAAGACGAAGAAGAATGCCCGTCAGGGAACACCCATAATGAGTAATAAGAAAGTCGAAGATAAAAACAAAGCAGGATGGATGCTGGGCACTAATGACAGAGGTGCTTGGTTTTTCAATATAAGCGATGGTAAATCGACCTATAACTATGCCCCTACGGCTGATCGTCAGCCCATAAATGATGGAAACTGGCATCAGATTGCAATAAGTGTAGATTTGGATAAGAAAGAGGTTTGGTTTTATTATGATGGTAAGAATGTTGGTATTTACAATGTTGAAGGACTTTCGACTGCACGCAGTGAACTGGCAACAATAATCGGAGGGTCGGACGAATATAACGATTGGTCGTCACGCAGGGAATGGACAGCTTTCAATGGTATGATAGATGAGGTGAAAATGTACAATGGCACTCTTACATCATCTACGGTCAAATCTTTATACAGTGAATTTGTATCAACTAAAGAAAAGGATGTAAAAGTTATTTCTCCTAATGAATTAAAAGTTCAGGTGTGGAATATCTGGCATGGAGGGCATCGTTTTGGTGAACATGTTGGATTGGAACGTGTGATAAATGTATTGAAGAAAGAGAATGCAGATGTGATAGGTCTTATCGAAACATATGGTTCGGGAGAAGTAATAGCCGATTCTCTAGGGTATTATTTCTATTTAATCAGTTCTAACCTGAGTATTATGAGTAAATACCCGATAGATGAAACTATAAAAGTGTACAAGAGTTTCAATTCGGGAGGTGCTGTTCTTAATCTAGGGAATGGTAATAAAATGGCATTTTTTGATATCTGGCTCGACTATCTGCCTAATATGTGTGATTTGATTGATGATAAAGTGAATCTTACTGATTTTATGAAAGAAGAGCACAATAGAAGAGGCAAAGAAATAAAAGCAATATTAAAACAGATAGAACCCTATACGCTAAATGCAGATAATGTGCCTGTATTTATGGTAGGTGATTTCAATAGCGGCTCTCACCTCGATTGGAACGATGCAACTAAAGTTATTCACAAGGGCAGAATTATAAAGTGGCCTGCTTCTCTAGAAATGGAAAACGCAAAATATAAGGATAGTTACAGAGAAATCAATTTGAATCCGTTAACCGATCCCGGTTTTACATGGTCTCCGCTCATAAGTAATTCGTCTGTAAAACCTACCTGTATACGTGATCGAATAGATTATATCTACTATAAAGGGAAAAATATACAGCCTTATTGGAGTAAAACTCTCGATCATCATCCGCCTTTCTGGCCTTCGGATCATGGTAGCGTTATTACTTATTTCTATTTAAATCAGAATAAATAAGGTTGCAGTTTAAATCTTGGCTTGTTTATGCCCGTCAGGCTACCGACCTTGGCGGTTGCACGGGGAACCCGATGTGAGAAGAAAGCGTAAAAAACAAAAAGGGGTCAAAGTCAAATGTGTTTTTTTGTTTTCGCTTTCGAGCACGTATCGGGTCGTGCAAAGAGGCATAGTCTTGATCTTTTGTTTCGTTTTGCATCAAGGCAAAATGAAAGACAAACCCGAGAGGGTGCGTCAGTAAAAAAAGGTCACCTTTATAGACAATTCCAATATAGAAATGTATTAATCAAAGAAATAAATACTTAAATGAAAAAACTAATTTTAATCTTCATCTCTACAGTCTTACCATTGGTCAGCACTTTTGCTGTGCATACAGGAAGAGTGTATGTAGATGCCAATAAAAACGGGGTTTACGACAAAGGTGAGAAACTGCTTAAAAATGTAATGGTTTCAGATGGTTTAAATGTGGTTGTAACAGCCGTAGACGGCACATTCGAATTACCGGGACATGCAAAAGAACGCTTCGTCTTTATAACTACACCTTCGGGATACAAAACGGATAATGCTCATTATAGGGCTATCTCGGACAAAAACAAAAGTTACGATTTCGGATTAGATGTATTAACCGGAAAAATAGATGCCGATGGCAGCCATAATTTTGTTCACATAGCAGATACCGAGATACACAATTCGGTGGATATGGAACGTTGGGCAAACAATATACGTGATTATGTGGCAGATGAAAAAACAGCATTTATAATGCATACGGGAGATATCTGTTATGAAAATGGTCTGAAAGCACATATCGGTTTAATGAATACGAGCAATATGAATTGTCCCGTGTTTTATAGTATCGGTAATCACGATTTAGTGAAAGGTAAATATGGAGAAGAATTATTCGAAAGTATCTACGGACCTGTCTATTTTTCGTTCGAAGCAGGCAATGTACACTATGTAGTAACTCCTATGGCAGGAGGAGACTATAAGCCCGGATATACCAAAGAAGATGTATACCGTTGGTTGAAAAACGATCTGGCTCATGTTAACAAGAATACCCCTGTAATTGTATTTAATCACGATTTGTTATCGTATGATGACAAGTTTATTTTCGGAATAAATGATACGGAGTATGTCGATTTGAATGAGCATAACCTCAAGGCTTGGTTATATGGGCACTGGCATATCAATTTTGTTCGTAGACAAGGCAATGTTTTGGCTATCTCTACCGCTAATCTGGATAAAGGTGGTATAGATCATTCTACATCGGCATATCGGATAGTATCGGTAGATAAAAAGGGTGATGTGAAAACTCAGTTACGTTATACATATATAAATAATTCTATTCAGATAGCATCTATCGGAAATGAAAGGGCTTCTATAAATGCAAATGGGAAAGTGCCTGTTTCCGTAAATACATACAGTGCCGTATCGCCGGCTCGAAGTGTATCTTATACTTGTACAATAGACGATAAAAAACAAGCGGGTGATGTTGCTCTTACTCAGAATACAGACTGGAATTGGTCGGGCGAATTACAATTGCCTTCATCGGCTAAGAACAGGCGTGTATTTGTTGAGGCAAAAGTTATATTTAATAACGGAGAGATTGCTAAAACTTCGGAATCGTTTATTTATCAACCTGATGGGAAGCATTCAGTTAAAACAAATCAGGATTGGCTGACATTATTAAATAATTCGTCTCGTATGGGTATTTCTGCAGATACATTGAGCTTACCTCTTAATTTGAACTGGATAACTAATATTAAAGCTAATTTATTCTTTTCGTCACCAATAGTTTATAATAATACTGTATATGTAGGTTCAGTGGATGAGAAACTAAGCGGTGAGGGTGGGGTATATGCTCTTGATGCTGTGACAGGAAAATTGTTATGGAAATACAATACACGCAACTCTGTGAAAAATTCGATTGCTTGCGGCAATGGGACTATCTACGCACAAGATGCGGAAGGGTATTTGTACGCAATTGATGCTGAAAGTGGTAAACTAAGCTGGGAGAAAAAACTCGGAATAAATGGTTTGCCTGCTCTGGTAGATGGTCTTACTGTCGACAATGGAACTGTGTTTGCAGGTACAGGGAAAGGTTTTGCGGCCTATAATGCCGAAAACGGAAACGAAATCTGGAAAAACAACGGATGGGGGCAGGGCGAAGGTACTACATCGACTCCGACTCTGGGAAGCGATGTGGTGGTGTCGGGCTCGCAATGGAGGGGTTTGTACGGTAATGATGCTAAGACAGGGAAACTGCTTTGGCAGCATACAAGCTATGGTTTATCGAGCAGAGGGGCTTCACCCGCCATTCATGGTGGTTTATTTTACATCATATCCGGCGAATCGTTGTTTATCATGGATGTGAAAACGGGTGCTATAGTGAGCCGTAAAGAACTGAAAGTAAGTGTAGATGTTACATCTACCCCTTTAGTAACCGATAAATTAATTGTTTTTGGTTCTGTGGATAATGGTCTGATTGCTTTGGATCGGGAAACATTAGAACAGAAATGGAATGTACCCACACTTCCTGCACTTATTTATACTGCTCCTTATACACGTTTTCCGGTAACGACAATAGAAACCAGCCCTGTGCTGGCAGGCAGTACTATTTTCTTCGGGGCTTCGGATGGTATTCTTTATGGAGTAAACGTAAATACAGGAAAGGTAGAATGGAAACATGCTACGGGAGCACCTGTATTCAGCACTGTAGCTATATCGGGCAATACTTTATTCGTAACAGATTTTGGTGGTAATGTGTACGGTTTTTCATCCGTGGATAAGTTTTGATTTTGAAAAACTAAAATTTCTGTTCGATAAATTCGTATAGTATCATAAAGAAAGGCAGACCTTTAAAAGTCTGCCTTTCTTTATGAATTTTTAGTGAATACTAAGATCTTAAACCTTACTTCTGGAAGTAACAATTAAATGTCACTGATGATGTTTTATCTGTCTTGGGATCTTTTGATGTTATTTTCACAACTTCTAAGAATCCCGTGCCGATAATGGGGGCAGTTGTATTTGTCAGATTGGTAGTATTATAATGTTGAAATAAAATTATATCTCCTACTGAATACATATTGTTTGGATCACCCGGCACTCCATTATGGCGGAAGCTGCTTGTTCCGGCTTTTATAACTCCGGCTTCCTCAAGCTCGGCTTGTGATATAGAAGTAAGAGTTTTGTTTTTTACTTTTTCTATAAAAATATTGTCTGCACTATTAGTTGGATCCATACGTCGGAACTTCACATTTAATGTTCCTACGGTATCGGAAGGAAGTGCTACATTTTCGCATTTGAAGTTTTTTATCTGATTGATTCCGTTACGAGGGTTATTAAATGCTAAGCTCGTGCTTGTTATAGTCAGGTAGAAATAAACATTCTTTGCATTGCCCGAATAGTTACACGGATTATAGATTTTACCACTCATGGCATTAAAGAAATTGTCGGTCGTAGTTACATCATTGGCAAAAAGGGTAACATCAGGCCAATAGTTGATCTGTGGTACGATAACCTGAAAATCAGAAGTTACAATCAATTCACGATCTACATAATAGATTAACTTAAGTACTGCCTTACTTGTCGCAGTATAACCCGATGGAACTATTACGCTGATTGATTTATCTTCTTTTAGTGATATAGTGGCTTCTTTCTTATCAAACATAACCTTATCTACCAGACTAAGATTAGTTCCTTTGATGATAATAGTTTCTCCGACTTCTGCACTTTTATCGTAAGATTCAACAGTGGGTTGAGGCTTATCAAGAGAGAATGGTTTTCCTGTAGTCCCTGTTTTCTTAACTCCGCTTTCGGTATTGTAAGACAAGAAAACATCCACATTATTTTCTTCGAAGTACGGAACTTTTACAATCAGTTCGGTAGTAGTTTGAGTTATAATCTCTGCTTTTGTGGTTTCGAAATATACCTCTATTACAGCATCCATGTCAGTACCTTCTATAAGAACATTGTCGTTTGCTTTTCCTTCGGAAGGAAATGTAGACATATTTATTACGGGAGCTACATAAGTTACGGTGAATACATCGCTGCTTTCGAAAGCGCCATATACTCCGGATACTTTCAATTTACCTGTTTTGGATGTCGAAGTAACCGTGGCAACTGCTTCTCTGGAATTAATCAGATATTTTACGGTAGCCATTCCACCTCCGATATAGATAGTGTCTAGTTTTAGCAGATTTTCGCCTGTTATTTTAATTTCCGTTCCTACTTTACCCGATTTTGGACTAAAATCGGTGATATTAGGTGCACTTGTATTGGTGGCATCTTCCACCAGATTTTCGTTGCAACTCGTGCATGCTAACAAAAAGAAGCTTAATATATAAACCGCTTTAAAAAAGATGTTTGTATTTTTCATGTTTATTGCTTTTATATTACTTTTTATACCAAACAGGACCTGAATTACTTCTTGCAGCCTGTGTTTTAGTTGATCGGGAGCCATTCATGTCGAAGGCTCCGATTGAGGTGAGTTCTATACGTTTTCGATCCTCAATATCAGTAGAGATATAAGAGATCACAGGCGTCTTTATATCAGTGAGAACTAATGGATATCCATTGGTAGTTGATTCTTGTTGAATGCTTCCTTCTATGAATCCCGTACCTTTCTCAAAACCGTTCTTTCCTTTTAAAAGATTATTTTCGAAAGTGATACCGTCTATATTATCATATGCCTCAATCAGATTGGATTCATTGGGACTATAAACGATGTTGTGTGCTATTTTTACATTCACAGGTAATAAATCCTGATGCTCTCTTACTCCAAAAGATAACAGCCACGGCGTATCACAATCTACCCATGTATTGAAACAGATCTCTATGTCTTTTACCTGATGATAGCCGTTGATGGGAGAATCGACCAAGCCTTTCATGATATTCAATGGGGCACGGTGTGTCTCACCCCTGCATCCGTAGAAATAATTGTTGAATATCTTGTGTCCCTGATTTATGACACGTACTCCTCCTGTATTTTCTTTACGGTTACCGATAAAGTAATTGCCCGAGATTTCGTTTCTGTTGCCATGACGTAAAACAACACTGCCTTCGCATTCAAAGAAAGTATTATCTATAATACGATTCTCACAGGATTTGATGGATATAAGTTCGCTTTCGCCGTTACAATATTCGAAATAGTTGGATTCAACGATAGTTCCCGATATTTCCATCGAATAATCACTGGTTCCGATACGGATGGTTTCGGCTCCGTTTACATCGAGATTAGGGCGACCTGCAAAGTAATTGTTCGAGATGTGGTGATAGTTTTTGTTATGTCCGTCACCATTAGGCCACACAATGAGAGTTACTCCCAAGTTGGTTTTCGTTCCGAAGTAACAATGTTCTACTTTGTTGTTACGCCCCCATAAATTAACCCACGCATCCTTATCGGTAGATAAAGGTCTGTTGTAGTTGTCAATCACGCAATTCTTCAAGATCGAGTTATTAGCTGTAAGAGACGATCCTTTACGGAACTCGATAAGCTGCTCCGTAGCAGAGTGTCCGTTCGTGAAAATCAATCCGTCTATGATGAGGTAATTCCCATGTATTTGGAGATTAGATAATCCTTCGATTGTTGTTTTTCCATACTCTTCCACTGTGAGAACTATCGGTTTGTCTGCTGTTCCTTCACCGTAAAAAATGATCTTGCTATCTTTCCATACACCTTTAGCTAAAGTAATGGTGTCGCCTGCTGTGAGCAATTTTACTTTGCTGTTATATTCGGCAATGTTGGAAACGATATAATTTTTAGCAGTAAAAGCGGGCACAGGGGAGGGAGAAGGTATTTCCCCTTCCGTTGTGCTGCCTTGACAACCTAAAAAAATTGCGAAACAAATAACAATTGATGTCAACCCATCTAACCATTTATTCGATTGTTTCATATTGGAATAAATTTTAATGCTTCAGTCCGATATTGGTACTATCAGAAGCTTTATTTATAAGAGGCGATTTAGGTTCGGGCACATAAGTACCCGTTTTGAATTTAGGGTCAGTATAGATCATTCCCGCTCCTTCTGTGGCTTCGTTTGTCAGGCTTGTTTTTCCGGCATTATAGATATTACTAAAACTTATCTTGTTGTGTCTGCCTGCTAAACGTACAGGATATTTAACCTTCGGAGAATTGAAAAATACGCTGTTCGTGATGTTTATAGTTACCAATCCTGTTTGTTTGATTATAGTTTGACCGTCATTGTTATTGACATTATCGAATACACAGTGATTGATTGTCAGATGTCCGCCAAGTGTAGATTCGTCATTGCCTCCACGTAAGAAATCTATAGCCCATTGTTGAATGTTTTTGAATACTACGTTCTCGAAAGTCATAAATTCGGCGCTGTAGAATCCTTGTGCTTCCTTTTCGTCATTTAAGGCAAACCCACGGTATGAATCTCTGAATATTGAATTTGTAACCGTCAATGTATCGGCAAAAGAACCTTTATAGGCTTTATAGATAGCTCCCCCTTCTTCATTTTTGAAGTTGGCAAACTCACAATTGTCGATATACATATTATAGGACGAAGCTATACCTTCTTTTATGGTAGCAATGGCATATTTTACCGATCCGTTGCTTAGGTTTCCGTCTAAGGTGATACCGTTCAGATTTAAATTGAGGTTGCTGCCAACTTCCAATACCGACAAGGCATTATTCGCAGGGTCGACTTGTAAAACAGGCTTGCTTTTTGCATCCTTTGCAGCTCTGATCGTTAATGTATGAGGTATTGCTATTTTCTTGGAGTTGAAGTATACGCCTTCTTTTAATTCGATAATATCTCCCTGTTTTGAAGTCTTGACAGCTTCCAGAAGTGCATCTTTTTCGGGTTTCACCGATATAATTTTACCATTGGGAGTGGGTGCAGGTGCCGGGGTATACCACGATGGACCACAGTTTTTAGAGGATGCAATCTCGATAGTTGCTTTGCCTTTATTTTCTATAGCCCCGATGGCTTTCTCGTTTCCACGAGACCGTCCGTCTATATCTGTTGTGACGAAGGGTACATTGTCGTTTGTTTTTAAATTGCTCGAAATCTGAGGAAGCTCATTAGCGCTTTTACTTTTTTCGACTGATCCTTGAACAAAGCCTGTTCCTTTTTCCACGCCTTTACTTCCAATAAGCAGATTATCTGCAAATTGTATTCCGGTAGTTTTATCGAATGCTTTAATCAGTTCGGTTTCTTCGGGGCAATAGACAATGTTATGAGCAATTTTTGTAGTCAGCGGAATAGCTGTTCTTTCTTCGTCACTACCCACACATAGCTGCCAGGGTAATTCGCAATCTACCCATGTATTGAAATATATTTCAACATTTTTTACCTGATGGTAACGGTTTTGTACCGAATTGGGTACTCCGTTCATAATAACTAACGGACCTCTGAAATCTTTTCCCTTCAAAGCATGAAAGTAATTATTGAATACCTTATGTCCTTCGTTAATGACGCGAACTCCACCTGTACTTGGTTTGTGATTTCCCAGAAAATAATTGCCCGAGACTTCATTTCTATTACCATGACGCAGCACTACACTACCTTCGCATTCGAAGAAAGTATTATTGATAATACGGTTTTCACACGATTTTACGGATAATACTTCTACCTCTCCATTACAATGTTCAAAGTAATTACCCTCGACGATTGTATTTGAGTTTTCCATCGAATAATGGCTTGTGCCTATCCGCATAGTCTCTCCTCCATTAGAACCCAGACGAGGACGAGCCGCAAAGTAATTGCGGTAAATACGATGATAATTCTGACTGTGTCCTTCGCCGTTGGGCCAGACTATTAAGGTTGTCCCTAAATTGGTTTTACCTCCAAGATAGCAGTTTACGACCTGATTGTTTTGTCCCCAAAGACTTATCCATGTATCTTGTTCGAGCCTGTTGGGTTGATTATAACGATCGATTACACAATTGCGCACGATGGAGTTATTGGCTGTTTTAGCAGTTCCTTTTCTAAATTCGATAACATCTCCA
The DNA here is from genome assembly GCF_003201355.1 of Indolivaga alginatilytica. Lineage (GTDB taxonomy): Bacteria > Bacteroidota > Bacteroidia > Bacteroidales > Dysgonomonadaceae > Dysgonomonas_A > Dysgonomonas_A alginatilytica. The sequence continues at coordinate 19,010 of NZ_QICL01000001.1, read as the reverse complement.
TTGGGAGTATACCCATTCACGAATACAAGTCCGTCCACTATAAGGTAATTTCCGTATAGTTTTAACGAAGATAATCCTTCCAGAGTAGTTTTTCCGGATTCTTCTACCCGGAGCGTGATCGGTTGTTCTTTTGTTCCCTCTCCAAAGAATACAAGCTCTGCATCTTTCCATATTCCTTTAGCCAGAATAATGCAGTCGCCGGGTTGAAGAGTCTTAACCGTAGAATTGAATTCGGCGGTAGTTGCAACCTTGTAATCTTTTGCCGTTAATGGCAATATCAAGCAAGATAACAATAGTGTATATATAAATTTTCTCATGTTTTTTCAGTTAAGGTCTAAGCCTGTTTGTTGCTCTTGCAGGTATAATTTGTAAGTTGTTATACCTGCAAAATGCAACGATAAATATTCTGCAGGATTAATATCCGGGATTTTGACTTGCATTAGTAGCAACAGATATTACGCTAAACGGAATAGGTAACAGCAATTGCCAAGAGTGTAGTTTTCTATCCGGTAAATACGACTCGTTCGACGGATTGGTATAATAAGCAATAATTGCTCCTGAATTGGCATTTCTGAACTCTTCGGTTTCGAAATGATTCTCCATCACCGAAACTAATTTATTGGTTCTTTGAAGATCAAAGAAGCGTTGGTTTTCAAGAGCAAATTCCACGCGTCTTTCTTTCTCCATTGCATTTCTGAACGATAGTTTGTTTGGGATTTCAGTCGTTGTTAATGAAGGTAATCCTGCACGGTTTCTGATTTGATTAAGATAAGGAAGTCCGGCAGAAGGTCCCGTTAATTCATTCTCAACTTCTCCTAACATCAAAAGAACATCGGCAAAACGAAGGATAGGCCAATCGTTTTCTGCATCGTACTTGGTTGCAACCTGCGACAGGTATTTTTTAGGGTAAGCAATATATACCGTACTTCCCACATTATCCCATGTCGCAGCCAATGTTACATCCTTTCTTGAATCGTTTGCTTCGTACGAGTTTAGTAAACTTTCGGTCGGGCAGTTATTTCCATCGCCGCCTGCTGTAATTACAAAGTCGAAACTATTGGCAGGAGCAAAGGAGCTGGCAAATGGCGAACCTAATCCTAAACCGCCGGCTTTATACCTTACCGTAAAAAGTATTTCCTTATTCATTTCATTTGAAATGCTGAATATATCTTTATACGAGGGTAGGAGCCCGTATCCTTTATTATTGTCCTTCACCTCAGCCAATAACACTTTAGCTTCATCAAAACGGCTGAGGGTTAAATATACTTTGGCAAGTAATGCTTTGGCTCCCCAAATATCAACACGCCCTTTTTGAAGGTCGGGATAACCTGCCGGTAGTTTGCTTACAGCCGTTTTTAAATCGTTTTCGATCAAAGCATATATATCTTCAACAGAACTTCTTTCACTTTTATTGGCTTCATCGATAGTGATTCTCTCTGTAACCTTAAACAGAGGGCCATACAGTCGCACTAAATTAAAGTAGTGATAAGCTCGGATAAAAAGGGCTTCTCCTTCAAACTGATCTTTTGTTGTAGCATCGGAAACTACATCAAGATATTTAAGCACCGTATTGCAGTTGGCAATATTGTGATAAACAGATTCCCAATACTCTTTATTGAGAGGATGGGTGGTTTCTACACGGAACATATCCATTGCATAGACGTTTTTACTGGTAACAGCCGTTGAATTATTGGCATAGCTGCGTGTATTGTCCGAACGTAATTCGGTCAGATACCATTCATTTTTAAGAGTTATCTGCATACCGTTGTAACAGGCTGTTACAGATTGATTTATATCTTCCGTATTTTTATAGAAATCGCCTGCACCGATTTCATCAATAGGATTTGTATCCAGAATATCGTTACAGCTGCCTGTTGCGAAAACAAGGCAGAATATGAATATATATTTCAGAATATTTTTCATGAGTTTGGATTTTAAAAATTAATATCGATACCGAAACTGAATGTTCTTTGCAGCGGGAATGCTCCTCGTTGATAACCCGAAATCAGTGGGCTGTCATATGGGCTCGATGTTAAGCGTGCTTCGGGATTTATTCCTTTATAGTCTCCCGTAAACCAATATCCCAGATTTTGGATAGATGTGAATACTCTCATTCTCGATAACATTGCTTTTTTGACAAACTTCTTCGGTAATGTATACCCGATAGTGATATCTCTCAAAGCAATATATGAACCGTCCTGAATAGCGTGGTCGGTAAGGAAATGGTCTATTCCATTGTTGAAGTAAGGTGTTTTACCGTCTCCGGGATTGTCTGCATTTACCCAGCGGTTAGTAACATAATTTCGGTTCCACTTGCGGGTTTCGTTGTAGTATTCGTCTCCGTTCCATACATCGACCCCCTGTGCACCTTGTACCAAAAACGAAAGGTCTATGTCTTTATACTTTAAGTTGTTGTTTATACCCCATGAGAAGTCGGGAAATGGATTTCCCAGAGGAACCATATCATTGTCGTCGATAACATTGTCTCCATTGGTGTTTTGGACTCTTAGTCCTCCCGGTGCATCGGTAAGGTGATGTGGATTACTGTCTATCTCCTCCTGACTTTTCCAAACTCCGATAGTTTTAAAGCCATAGAACTGAATGGTTGGGCCTCCTATACGTGAAATATACATTTCATTTCTTTCTCCTTGAAAAATAAGTTGAGGCGAACCTCCCAAATCTAAAAGCTTGTTATCGTTTTTCGAGAAGTTCAACGAAGTATTCCATGTGAAATCTTTATTCTGAACATTAAATGTTGTCATTTCAATTTCGATACCTTTGTTTCTTAGTTTTCCTTCGTTACTCCATCCTCTCAGATATCCCGAGATGGAATTTATATTCTTTGCGAACAATAAGCTTTTAGTTGTCGAATAATATAAATCGAGGTTAAGTCCTATTCTGCTATTGAATACCGATAAGTCCAATCCCGCATTATATTCGTTGGTTTGTTCCCATCTCAGTTTCGAATTACCCAAAATGAGCGAATTATTTGCTAAACCTGCACCTACAGTTCCATTGCCGGTACCCCAAATATAATTAGCCGATTGTAATTTGTCGGTATTGGCGTAATTTGGGATTGAGTTTGTTCCGGTAACACCGTAGCTGGTTCTCACTTTCAATTGATTAAGCCATGCGAAGTCGGGATTGTTTTTGATAAAGGCTTCTTCGGAAGGTCTCCAACCCAAAGAAATGGACGGGAACCATCCCCATTGGTTGTCTTTACCGAATTTCGAACTTCCATCCGTACGTATACTTGCCGACATCAGATAGCGGTCTTCATATGCGTATGTAAAACGGCTGAAATAAGAAACTAACGCATGTTCCTGCCTCCATGTTCCGGTATATTGATTTATTCCCGAGCTTGTTGTCTCGGATTGAACGATAGAGCCGGCTGCATTCAACGTTTGGATTCGGTCGGTAGAAAAGTTTATACCCAATATTCCGGCTTGCTTTTGGGTTGTTTTTTGTGCCGATGCTCCCAGTAATATGTTGATATCGTGCGATTTGTTTATTTTGGTTGCATAAGTCAATGTATTCTCCGTGATAAGGTCTATCAGAAGATTATTCTGATACAATCCTCTATTTGTCTCACCATCTTTGCGGGAAGCCTTGTTTCTGTATATATCAATATCATTGTATACGATATCAAACCCGTTGGATGTTTTAAAGTCCAGCCCCTTCATCAGATTAATGTTTAAGTATGCAGACGATTGCAGGCGGTAATCTTTCTGGAAGCTGCTTTCGTTGTCGAGAATCATTCTCGGATTGTGGTTTGCCGTATTAAAGGGTGAAGCTTTTATGGTACGCTCTTCTCCCGTTATCGGATCGGTAACTGTATAATTTTTATTATTGAAATGAGCTCCGTTGGCATAGCTTCCTTCTTCGTACCCTGTAAGGGCTGCTGTTTGAGCAGTATGTTTTACAGGCATCCATGAGGGGGTACGGTAGAAATCGATAAAATTAGTAGTAGGTCGTTGTCTGTTTGCATATGTAGGAGCGATATTCACTCCCAAGACAACTCTTTTCGAAAGATTAGCATCCACTTTAACCCTTATGTTCGTTTTTTCGTATTCGTTTTTGATCATTATGCCCTGATCTTTGATATGCGATCCCGATATATAATATTTAACGTCTTTGCTACCTCCTGATATCCCCAACTGTATGTTGTAAATATTAGCCGATCTAAGCCCTTCGTCTTGCCAATCGGTATTGTTTTCGATTGCTAAAAAAGCTAATTCTGCATCGGGTAGTTGCTTCGAACCTTTGAGCCGTTCTTCATTGGTACGCATATCCACATACTCTTTAGAGGTCATTATGGGATGTACTTTATAGGCACTTTTTGTTCCCCATAAAGTTCTTAAAGTGTACTTCGGTTTATTTATCGTACCTTGTTTAGTGGTGATCATAATAACTCCGTTTGCAGCACGTGATCCGTAAATAGCGGCCGAAGCGGCATCTTTAAGTACTTCGATACTTTCAACGTCATTCATATTAACAACTCCCAACCCTTCGGCAACAGGAAACCCGTCCACAATAATCAAAGGTTCTGCCCCCGCACTGATCGATCCCATGCCTCTTACCTTTACTTTGGGGGCTTCGCCTACTTCGGATGTTACATTCTGTATTTGTACTCCGGCGATTCTTCCCTGTAAAGCCTGATCGACGCGGGACGCGGGAATGTCTTCGAGTCCATCGGTTTTCACTTTGGTTATCGAACCCGTCAGGTGTGATTTTCTTTGTATACCATACCCAACCACAACTACTTCATCAAGCTGTTGTAAGTCTTCGGATAAGGTTACATCTATTTTTCGGTTATTTTCTACAGGGATTTCTCTGGAGACAAATCCTGTATAGGAGAATCTTAGTATAGATTTAGGGTTATCTATTTCAATCGTATAATTTCCGTCAAGATCGGTAATTGTTCCTTTAGATGTGCCCAATACATGAATGGCAACACCTATAAGAGGATCTTTATTGGAATCGATAACGGTTCCAGAGATACTCCCTTTCGAAGATTGTGCTGCAATATTCTGTGCACTAAGGCATAATAAACCTAATGTCAGCAGCATGAAGATCTTTGGGATAAGTAAAAAAGACCAGGTATTTTTCATGGTAATAATTTTAATGAAACGTCTAACTTTTAAACAGAATAATTTTTAGGTCAATATTGGTCTACCAATTTATAGCACTGCAAATAAGCGAATATTTTATAAACCCACAAGCGTTTTATTTAAAAAAAAGACAGTGGTATGATGTATGTATTTGATTGTAAGTGTATTAATGTGTTTATGTTATAAAGCATGTATCTAATTGGTGCGTGATGTTGTTACTTATCAAATATAATTATATAATTTTGGAAAACCAATCTGGTAATCCAATTTATAGCTTTTGGATTTTTCATATGGAGTAAAATGTGTATTAACAGGTAACAAATAAGTATTTATGACTGAAATTAGTTAATTTTGAATCGGAATTTTTAAGATTCTATTATTGAAAATATAATTTCTGTAAAAGAATTGGTCTTCCAAAAAAATATTTTGATTACCTAATACACATCAATTTTAATGTGTAGAATAATTTGAAACAAGCTATGGAAATAGAAAAAGTAGAAACAGATTCTGACAAAGACAAACCGGTAGACTTAATAATTGAGCAATTGAAAAGCTGGCTGAATACAGGTCAATTAAAGCCAGGGGACAGATTGCTTTCGGAACGAAAATTGGCAGAACAGTTTGGCGCAAGCAGATCGCATGTTAGAGAAGCTATTAAGAAATTAGAATTCTACGGGATTTTTAAAACACTGCCACAAAGTGGAACTTTTGTAGCTGCTCTGGATATTTCGGCTTTGGAGGGTCTTATATCTGATGCCTTGCATATCGAAACATACGATTTCTATTCGTTAGCCGAAACCAGATTATTGCTGGAAGTGAGCGCAATAAGATTATGTTGCGAGAGACGTACTGAGGAAGATTTGAAACTGATAGAAATGCGGTTAAGACTGTGTGATGCGAAAATCAGAGCAGGGGAGCCTGCCGTAGAAGAGGATCTTAATTTTCACAGACAGATAGCTACTGCATCTAAAAATCAGGTTTTAAAATCGATGATGTTGATTATAACCCCCGATTTGATGACTAATTACCGGAAGTTTTGGATTTGTGACAATAGCCGCAGACAAAACAGTTCGATAACAGCACTGGAGCACGAATTGATGTTTGAGTACATACGAAAACAGGATGCTGATGCTGCGGAGATAATAATGAGGCAACACTTGGCAGGGGTTATGGAGTTTGCGAGCCAACAGAAAGTTGAGTAGCTAAAATAGAACCTTAAAGAAAGAATACTGTGAAATTTAAATTGGTATATAGTAGTTTGATTGTATTTGCTTTACTTCTCATTTCTATGGGAGTGAGAAGTAAAGATCATCCTTGCCTGCTGCTTACTAAAAACGGTGTGCAGGATATCCGCAAAGGTATCGAAGGTAAATCGTTGTTCAACAAAACGCTGACGAAAACAAAGCTGGAGATGGATGCGGTTTTAGCACAACCTGTTGTTGTGCCCATGCCCAAAGATGCAGGAGGCGGATACACGCACGAGCGGCACAAAAAGAACTATGAAGAGATGCAGCAAATGGGTATTCTTTACCAATTGTATCAGGATGATAAATATGCGGCATTTGTGAAAAATATGTTGATGGAGTATGCTAAAATGTATCCTGCATTGCCATTACATCCCGTTCAGATGTCGAACTACCGAGGGAAACTTTTCTGGCAGGGGCTTAATGAATGTGTGTGGTTGGTGCATGTATCTCAGGCATACGATTGTATTTATGATTATCTGTCGCCCAAAGACAGGGAATATTTAGAGAAAAACCTTTTTTATCCGATGGTGAAATTTTTCTCCGAAGATAACAAAGCCACTTTCAATAAAATCCATAATCACGGTACTTGGGCGGTAGCCGCCGTAGGTATGATCGGTTATGTGATGAATGACAACGATCTGGTCGAAAAATCATTGTATGGATTATCTAAAGACGGAAAAGGCGGATTTATGCGTCAATTGGATGAGCTTTTTTCTCCTGACGGATATTTTACTGAAGGGCCTTATTATCAGCGTTATTCGATGCAACCATTTATAGTGTATGCACAGGCTATTCAAAACAATGATCCGCAACGAAAGATATTCGAACATCGGGATCATATTTTAGAAAAAGCGGTTGGTACATTATTGCAAATGGCAGATTCTAACGGAGCATTCTTTCTATTGAATGATGCCCTATACAAAACATGGAGAAATACCGAATTGGTTTATGGCACAGATATTATTTACAATATCACAAAAGATAAAACATTACTGAGTATAGCTGCAGACCAGAACAGGGTAATACTTACCGAGGCAGGTTTAGCAGTAGCCAACGATCTGTTGAAAGGAGAAGCTAAACCATTTCAGCAAAAAACAATTCTTATCCGAGACGGTGCCGATGGTTCACAAGGTGGACTCGGTGTATTGCGAATGGAGGATGGCGATAATCAGACTTGTGTATTGATGAAAGCTACTTCGCAGGGCATGGGACACGGACATTTCGATAAGCTGACTATTTCATTATATGACAATGGAAATGAAATACTGAAAGATTATGGTGCGGCTCGTTATGTAAATATAGAAGCCAAAAACGGAGGTCATTATCTGCCCGAAAACGATGCTTGGGCAAAACAAACTATTGCACACAATACGTTGACAGTAAATGAAACTTCTCACTATGACGGTAAGCTGAAAGTGGCTGAAAAATATGCACCCACGATAACAGGATTTGTTGACAAAGAAAATTACAAGGAGGTTTCAGCTACGGAAGAGAATGCTTATGAGGGGGTAAAGATGGAGCGTAATTTGATTATGGTGAAACCCGAAGGTGCAAAAAATCCTTTGATTGTTGATGTTTTCAAAGTAAAATCAATGACCGAACATCAATACGATCTTTCCTATTATTTTGCAGGACAATTGATGTCAACCGATTACGAGTATGATGCATTTACTACTTCTAGAGAGCCGTTAGGAACAAAAGAGGGATACCAATATCTATGGAAAGAAGCTTTGGGGAAAAGTAAGAAAAGTTCTGCAAGTATGACCTTTCTTAACGATTCACGGTTTTATACAATAACAACTTCAACGAATCCCGAAACATCGTTATTTCTAAACCGAATCGGAGCTAACGACCCTAGTTTCAACTTAAGAAATGAGCCTTCGTTTATGCTCAGAGATAGATCGAAAGACAGAACCTTTCTGACGATAATTGAGCCCCATGGCAATTTTAATGCAGATGCTGAAAAAACAAGCAGTTCGGCTTCTTATATAAAAGATATCCGTTTTACTGATGTTGATAAAACCCAAATCGAAATTCAGAAAATAAACGGTGATATAATTAAAGTAGATACAAGAAATAAAACTTGTGTAATAAAAAAACAGCAATAGATAGTCCACTCCACCTGTGGGTAGCCGGAGGGATTGCCCATATCAAATAAACAAATGAGGTCTAAGACCTTTAATCCTAAATATTAAAGATATGAAAAAGATAAAAAGTGCGCCGTTCTTTATTGGAACGGAAGAGAAAGTGTATGTCGCAGGAGAAGGTATAACCCGTCAATTTGTGGGTTATGACGATACGATAATGATGGTGAAAGTAATGTTCGAAAAAGGAGCTATCGGCTATCAGCACGAACATTTTCATGCACAAACAACTTATGTGGTTTCGGGTAAATTCGAAATGACAATCGGCACCGAGACAAAGGTATTGCAAGCCGGAGACGGATTCTATACCGAGCCTGATATTATACACGGATGCGTGTGTTTGGAAGCAGGTATTCTTATTGATGTATTCAGCCCTGTAAGAGAAGATTTTATAGCAACCATCTAACACCTCAATCTTATGAAATTAAAAGGATTGCGATGGTGGATTATCGGTCTGATTATGTTGATAACGATTATCAATTATCTTGATCGTGGTACGCTCAATTATATGTGGGTTGCTAATATTGAATATCATTTGGTAGATCAGGCTTCTGATGCTTTGGATGATAATACAGCCCGGTATCTTTCCGAACAAAACGCGTATAAGCTTGTAGCCAAAAATGGAAATGAGATTATACAAAATGCGGAGAATGTTGCATTCAAGAACGATGGGAAGATAGTTGTAAACAGAGAAGGTATTGCATACGATCTGGGTATGGTAGACGTAAATTCGTCACCCGAAGAATCGACAAAACAAGCCAAAGAGATACTGGGTACTATCACTATTTTCTTTATGATTGCTTATGGTATAAGCCAGCTGTTTTCAGGAAAATTGTATGATAAAATCGGAACAAGAAAAGGGTTTGCTATCTCGGTTCTCCTTTGGGGGACGGCTGATGCTCTTACATCGCTTGCCCAAGGGAAAATATCGTTGACGGCTTTCCGTATGATGCTTGGATTGGGTGAAGCTGGTCCATGGCCGGGTACAACCAAGAGTAATGCCGAATGGTTTCCGCAGAAAGAACGTGCTTTTGCTCAGGGATTATTTGGTGCGGCAGCCTCTATAGGATCTATTCTTGCACCTATCGTCATACTGATGCTATACATTTCTTTAGGCTGGAAAACTACATTCATTGTAGTTGGGGGACTGGGTATTCTATGGCTTATCCCTTGGCTTATCATCAACAAGAAAGGACCTAAAGAACATCCTTGGATTACAGAAGAGGAAAGGGAATATATATTAAGCGGACAACCCGAAGCCAATATGAAACCTGCCGACGATAAAGGTAAATCGTGGGGAGAATTATTAGCTAATAAGAAAAACTACTCGGTGATTTTAGGACGATTCTTTCTCGATCCTATCTGGTGGATGTTTGTCACATTCCTGCCTATGTATCTGGTAGATCAGTTCGGGCTGAATATCAAAGAACTTGCCTTTTCGGCTTGGATACCCTATGTAGGTGCTATGGTTGGCAGTTTATCGGGCGGTTGGTTCTCAGGATTTCTTATCAGAAGAGGAAAAACGGTTAATTATTCCCGAAAGATAGCTATGCTTATCGGAGGAGTAATAATAGTGCCTTCTGTTATTGCTTCGGTGATGGCTACAAATGCAGTGGTGGCAGTCGTATTGATGGCTTTGGTTTTGGGAGGCTTCCAATTCACAATGACTAATATTCAAACAATCCCGAGCGATTTACATTCGGGTAAATCAGTAGGATCATTAGCAGGCTTAGGTGGGGCATCTGCCGTATTGGGTACGATTCTGGCAATTCTATTTTCGGGACAGATCGAAAGCTGGCCGCTATTATTCGGTTTATTGGCTGCATTAGTGCCTCTTTCTTTACTCTCTATTTTTCTGACTATCGGAAAAATTGAACAAATAAAATAAACATTTTTTTAATCATAAAAAAAAATTAAAGCAATGAAATTAAAAGGAAAAGTAGCTGTTGTTACAGGTGGTGCAAGAGATTTAGGACGTGAAATCTCTTTGAAATTGGCTAAAGAAGGAGCAAAAGTGGTGGTAAACTACTTCGATAAAATAGAAGAAGCCGAAGAAACTAAATCTCTTATCGAAACAGTTGGTGGAGAGTGTATCATTGTACAAGGTGATATGACAAAAGCTACTGACGTGAAAAAATTGTTTGATGCAGGTAAGGAAGCTTTTGGCAGCAAACTCGATATTCTGGTGAATGTGGTAGGCGGTTTAGTGGGACGTAAGCAAATTACGGAACAGGACGAAGCTTGGTATGACTTCCTGATGGACGTAAACATGCGTAGCTGTTGGTTGTGTACCCGTGAGGCGGTTCCTTATATTACAGAAGGCGGTTCTATTATTAACTTCTCGTCTTTGGCGGCTCGCGATGGCGGAGGTCCCGGTGCTTCTATGTATGCTACGGCAAAAGCTGCGGTTATGACATTTACCCGCTCTATGGCAAAGGAACTTGGTCCAAAAGGTATTCGTGTGAATGCGTTGGCTCCGGGAACTATTGCAACTTCTTTCCATGACAGATTCAATACTCCCGAAAACAGAGAGAAAATGAAAAGCGTATATCCTCTTCGCCGCGAAGGTGATGCAGGCGATGTTGCCGATCTTGTTGCATTCCTTGCAGCGGATGATTCGGATTATATTACAGGAACGAACATCGACATCAACGGTGGTATATTCTTCTCGTAACTAATATTTTAATTCCACCAATGCCATATAGGGTTGGTGGAATTATTTTTTGCAGAGAGTGCAAGAATACTACATAGATAAAACGGTGTATAATTTATCTATACTTCGGAAGTAACAACCTCATTGAATAAAGCAGAAAATAAGAACAGTCTGAAAGGTGTTACTTTTGTCACTTTTGTTACTTTTTATGAGGTTAGTTATTGATAATGAGTTCTCTGAAAAGTGACACTTGTACCAAGTAAAGAGTGTATTTTGTTACCTTATTTGTATACTTTGTAACATTTGTATCCATATTGTATACTAATTCTGCTTATCAGGCAAACTAGCCAAAAACAGGTCTGTAAATTTTAAAACCTTATAGTTATGAAAAATTTATTTCTATTATTAACTTTCGTCTGTTTTACATTCTCTCTTTCTGCTCAGAAAGTCAAATATATCGATACCCAATACGGTGTATCGATGCCCGAAAATTATACCGCAAAAACAGATGTAGTATATAAAACAGTAGAAGGGTGGGAGGGTAAGATGGATTTGTACCTGCCTCCTAACCTCGGAAAACCGACTCCTGTTATAATCAATATTCATGGTGGAGGATGGAATCACGGAAGCAAAGACCAACAAACAGGTTTTACCTCATTCTTCAAAAAGGGAATGGCTGTGGCAAACATAGGTTACCGTTTGGTGGATGTAGCTCCTGCTCCTGCCGCTATTGAAGATGTAAGATCGGTGTTAATCTATTTGATAAAGAATGCAAAAATATTAAATATAGATACCGATAAGATAGTAATAATGGGCGGATCAGCCGGAGGACATTTAGCTCTTTGTGGAGGTTATATTGCTGATAATCCGATTTTTGATACAGACAGGGGTAATTTGAAAAACATTAAAGTAGCAGCTGTTATCAATAAATATGGTATTGCTGATATGGTTCCGTTTTCAACAGGAGATAAAGCTTATAAATCAGCAGTAAGATGGTTAGGTGATGAATCCGGAAATATTGAGTTTATGAAGTCGGTTTCGCCCGTTACTTATATCAACAAAAAAACTCCTCCAACTTTTATTGTTCATGGCGATGCCGATCCTATTGTTCCTTATTCTCAGTCTGTAGAGTTGTATAATGTATTGAAAAAGAATGGTGTGAAAATCGAGTTTATGACTGTTAAAGATGGAGGGCACGGCAAATTCAAGGATGAGGATAAATCGAAATTAAGTAAGGCTATTATTGATTTTCTAATTGCCCAGAATATAATTGATTAAGAAAATAACAAGCCTTTTAAATAGCGACGATTAGACAACAGGTAAATAATATGATCTGAAAGTATGGTCAGCTATTTATGTCTGATCAAACAGATGTATATTATTTAATCATCAGAAATAAAGCCAGATGTTAAAATTTTGTATTTCAATCTTAATATTCTATGCCTATATTGAGAAGAAAGAATATTTCTAAAATTTATAATTATGATTTATTTTAATCTAATTAATTTATCTATACCATACTATAGAGTTCGTGAAATTATTTCTTTGTTTAATATCAATATTTTTTCGTTTTATATTTTCTTTTTTAATAAAAATACCTATCTTTGCACTCGCTAAACCGAAAAGGTGAGGTCCGGTAGCTCAGCTGGATAGAGCATCAGCCTTCTAAGCTGAGGGTCCTAGGTTCGAATCCTAGCCGGATCACTGAAAGATCAGAAACTAAGCGACTTATTTCTGACAAAACAAGACAAAACTCTCTAAGATAGATTCTTAGGGAGTTTTTTTATTCTCTCCCTCAGACATAATCAGTCATTTAAATGCCGATATCAGACAGTCATTCGTTACGGATTCGTTACGGATTTCGCCAAAGACAAAAACCGTAACGATTAAGATTGTAAGCTTCTCATTTGTCGATTATTGGCAGTCGTTTGTCTCCCTGACTTCTAACAATTAATTCTAGTTTTGAACACTAAAAAATGATGTGTTATGAATGTTATGAAGTCAACTTTTCGTGTATTGTTTTACCTCAGAAAAAATGAAGTGAACAAATCCGGTAATTCTTCGATCATGGTCAGAATTACAGTAAATGGAGAAAAAGTACAATTCAGCTCCAAGTTGCAAATCAAACCCGAGTTTTGGGATACCAAGAACGGGAAAGCACTCGGACGGAGTGTTGAAGCAATGAACACTAACCGTTTGTTGGATGCTATCAGTGTAAAAGCAAATGAGTTGTACCACAAGCACCTGAGCGAATACGGTTACGTCCTACCCGAGAAAATAAAGAATATTATTTTAGGAATCGATACCGACCGTAGGAAAATGCTCCTAGAGCATTTTGGTGAATACAATGAGTTCTATGTATTAAAAATAGGTAAAGACACCTCATTGATTACCGCCAACCGCTATAAACTGACGAAACTTCGTTTGCAGGAATTCCTAAAGACAGAGTATAATCTTTCGGATATTCCCGTATTTGAGTTGACTCCCATTTTTGTGGAGAAGTTTTTCCTATTCCTTAGAAATACCCACAGTTGCAGCAACAATACGGCTCTGAAATTTATTCAGCGGTTCAGGGCAGTCTTTTACTACATTAAGGACACCGGAGCAGATATTAAGATAAACCCTTTTGGCAGTTTTAGATTCCGTACGACTAAGGTTGTTCGTGAGGTACTTTCCCAAGAAGAGATTGATGTGATATACAGAAAAGAGTTCCTGACGGAAAGACTAACCTTGGTAAGGGATATGTTTATTTTTATGTGCTATAGCGGGTTGTCGTACATAGATGTAGCACGACTGACAGAAGATTCTGTAAAAACGGCTTTTGACGGACACAAATGGATAATGATTCAACGGCAAAAGACCAGTGTACCATCAAATATCCGTCTGTTGGAAATACCGAGGGAGATTATGGAGAAGTATAGAGGGCAACAAACCAATGGTAAATTATTTCCTATCTGCTCCAATCAAAAGATGAATGAATACCTGAAGGAAATCGCAACTATCTGTGGTATAGATAAATGCGTGACCTGCCATATTGCAAGACATACTTTCGGAACGACGGTTACGCTCGCCAACGGTGTACCTATTGAAACAGTATCGAAAATGCTCGGACATACCGATATAAAAACCACGCAGATATATGCCAAGATAGTTGACCAAAAGCTAAGTTCAGACATGGATAGTTTAGCTAAGACCTACAAAAGAAAAAAATACACTAATAAATAAGCCTTATGGAAACAGGATATATCAAATTTTCAAATGTAGAAACTGATAAGCCCATCATCGAGGTAAAACTCGTTGATGGTACAGTTTGGATGACAGTAAACGAAATAGCGGAATTGTTCGGGGTTTATACCCCGACAATCTACAAACATCTAAGAGGGATGTTCAAGGATAATTTACTGCGGGAAAGAGAAGTAACCAAAGAATACACATATTCAGCTTTAAATGGTGGCGAGTACATACGGGTATATTATAACCTAGAGGTAATTATCTTTTTATCATTTCGTATTCAATCGATTTATATCAAAGTTTTTCGGGAATGGGTACTCAATGCCTTTTGCGAATATAGCCGGAGAAAGAAAGAGCATGAAGTTATTGTGATATTCAATACTAAAATGGACGAGTATTCACTTAAAACGTTGAATTGATATGGAACTGCAAGTAATACAGAATAAGATATTCGAAGTTCGGGGCTTACGAGTTATGGTTGATTTTCATTTGGCTGAACTCTATGATGTAAAGACAAAGGTATTGAAGCAAGCCGTAAAACGTAATGTATTGCGTTTTCCATCCGATTTCATGTTCGAATTAACTGATAATGAATGGAGTGAACTGGTCACAAATTGTGACCGGTTACCCAAAACTCTGAAACATAGCTCTGTCAACCCGATGGTTTTTACCGAATCTGGTGTAGCCATGTTGTCGAGTGTGCTTAGAAGTGAAATTGCCATTGAAGTAAACATCTCTATTATGAGAGCTTTTGTTGCTACACGTAAGTATTTAGCTGATTATTCCTCTATTTCCAAAGAAATAGAGAACTTATGGAAACATCTCAGGACTCTGGAGACATATAGCGAGGAAAATCTAAAGGCAATAAATGATTTGAGTGAAGATAATCAAAATGCCTTTGATGAAATATACATTGCTCTTTCGGAATTGGCAAACAAGCAAAATAAAATAGAAAGCAAACCTCGAAAGCGTGTCGGATATGTACAAGATGATATAGAATAATGGACTTAATATTTTTTGCAACCTACCGTTAATTTTCTATTGCCTTTCTATAAATCACTTATATTAATCCTATATATCAAGTTCAGTTGTTAAGTAATACTTGACAACTGAACTTTTTTATTTTATTTTATCGCATAATATTAAAATATAAAAGCATGGAACAGACTAAATTCAGGAGAGAAGAGCTATACAACTTGGTATGGAAAGAAACTGCATCCAAACTATCGATCAGATTCAATATTACAACAATTGATTTAAAGCGAATTTGTGAAAAATTGGCTATTCCTCAACCTAAAAATGATTATTGGACAAAAATTAAATTTGGCAAACAAGTGATACAGACTCCTCTGCCCGATTTTTCAGGGAAAATAATTGAAGTTGACTTTAACAATCTAGAATCATTTAATGATGAAGATATTTCTACTAGAGCCAAAATTAGGCAAAAAGAAAAGGAAGTATTAAAGGATAAAAGAATAAATCTGAAAGTACCACAAACAGTAAAAAACCCTATCCCTTCTATTCAGAAGTTCAAACAACCTGAATATAGGATATCTTCCTTTGGTGATTTTTTAGCAATAAGAACTTCCAAACCATTAGAGTCAAGAGCTCTGAGTATAATGGATACTTTTATTAAAGCTGTAGAAATAAGAGGACATAAGGTAATGCATAAAAATGGAGAAACATACTTTTATTATGAAAGTAACACAAGATACTGGTGTACCATAAGTTTAATTGAAAAATCCGATCAACAAATATCTAATGATGCTTCTTGGACCAGGCATAATTTAGTATATAATGGGAAATTAAGCTTTAGATATGGGATGTTTTCTGTATATAAAGAATGGATTGATTCAACAGAGACTCTTATTGAAGAAAGATTGGGACATATAATTGCTTTTCTAGAGGTTAAAGGGGAGAATGATAAATTAGAACGCATGGCCCAAGATGCAAAACAGGCTATAGCCGATCAAGAAAGGTTAGTCGAAAAAGAATATGAAGCCAGAAAAAAAGAAGAATTGAAGAAATTTAAAGAGTTATTTTCTTTAGCAGATCGATTACATAAAACTAAGATACTTCGATCATATATAGACGAGTATCTGGTTAATATAGAAAAACATAATCTATGGACTAAAGAAAGCTTGGAGTGGGTTGCTTGGGCTAAAAGTAAAATAGACTGGTATGATCCATTCATTGAAGCAGAAGATGATGTGTTGAAAAATATCGATAGGTCAATTTTTTAATCATATATGAAAATAGTTATTCATTTCAGACACACATGGATTGTTGAGCCTGCCTAATGCGGATATGATTATTCATGGAGACAATATTTCTAATTTGGCATAAAAATGAAATTGAGGGTTTTATTCAATGGTTTTCTATTCTTAGTCGACCTCACTGAACGCATAGCTATAGTTCTATTATTTTCCCTTGATTTTATTTAAATGTTTTATCAGGCGATCAAAATACATTTCAAAGGATTCTCCCGGTTCCATAGGAAAAGTTTGGAGAGATAATACGAAATTATCTAACAATTTGTCGTATTCTTTGAATTGATATTTCATCAAACTCTCATCACCTGTTTCCCAATAATGACTTTCATCTCTAACTTTAAAATCTTGCAAATAATTTTCATCTAGATATTTGAGAAGATGAATTACCAATTGGTGGACTATAACTCCAGCATATTGAGTCTTTGTAGAAACTATGAAAACGGATGCTTTTTCTGACTCATTTTTAGAGTCCTTGAAGAAGTATACTCGGGAGGGACAAACTATTTGCCCATTGGATAGAAAAGTCAATGATATGCTTTCACTTTCAGGAGGAGTGAAAGTGATACCATATATAGCCTCGTAAGAAATATTCTCATCAAAAGTATCATTAGGAAATTTACTCTCATGGATACGATATTTCCAACCATAAATATTAGAAATGTCTTTAACCTCCTCAATCAGTGAATATAATGATTCAGGTGTCTTGATTCGACCACTATAATGTATTGTTAATCCCATAATGATATCTTCAAATAATTATCAATTTTACGTTTTATGAAACCAAACTTATAGAAATGCTCCTTTTCTTGCATTAAAAACTTTACTTAATTTAATATACAATTATAGTTATTGTTTTCAGTTATAGAATTTCTCGCTATTCTGTACCATGCCTATGGTTTTGACAATACGATCGGCTTTGGTCTGTTCTGTTTTCATATCCTAAGAAGTTGAACCCTTTTTACTATTCAGGTTTATCTGTATCCAAACAGATGAACACTCTACAAATCTAATACATATCATCCATTTAGCAAAACTTCATTTCTTCATCTAGTCCCTATTATTGTAATAAGAATCCTGCGACCCTCTTTTTCGTTTGTTCTGTAATTTACAGCGGAAATATACACTATTACTGAATATTCCTGCTGCATCACACAACTATCCTCTTCAAAGACAGTCTCGGATTTTGAACCAAGCGTACCTCGTGTACCCTTGATTTAAAAAACTCATCTCCTTCTTATTGATATGGTCTAAACCATATATTTTGAAATGATTGATTATTGCATTTCTTTTTCATTTCTCCTATAATCATTCCTCAATTCTTCCTTTATCCAAAGTCGGTCATTTGTCCATAGAGCAAAGGTATGATGGTGTTTTTGTCATAGATATTCCGCTTCGCATTTTTCGTGAAAATCTTCCTCTTTCCCTTTGGGCGAGCGTATTTATCTCAAAAAAATATCCCTGTCAAAAATCACAATACCTCTTGTTGCTCTATGAAACAAAAATGACCGACCTGTCGGATGCCGCAGAAGAAAAAAAAGTCATGATTATGAGAAACGAAAAAGAAAGAATGAAACAAAATGACGCTCCTGCCGGAATTAACATAAAATTGTGTCTGAGAGTGGCTCTATTAGCGTTGTGTGCGTGGTTTTTCTACAAAATCGGTGCATCGGCAATCTGTGTAATTGGAGTGTATATACTTCTTCGCAGTGTGCTTAAAATCATTCGCCTGTCAGTCAGCATATTCTTTTCAATACTCTCAGTCATGGTACTGATGACAATTCTCTCCCTGATTCTGGTATTAATCTTTTAAAACTTCCAACTATGAAATCAACCGATCATTTCAAGAATACTATAAAAGCCTATTTAGAAGAACGAGTAGCAAGCGATACACAATTTGAATGGGTATATACAAAAGAGAACAAGAACATCGAAGATTGCATCACCTATATTTTGAATGCTGTTCAAAAAAGCGGTTGCAACGGTTTCACAGACGAAGAAATATATTCGTTGGCAGTGCATTATTACGATGAAGATAATATCGAAGTGGGCAAACCTGTAAATTGTGGCGTTGTGGTTAATCACACAGTAGTTTTGACCGAAGAAGAAAAAGAAGAAGTACGTAAAGAAGCTATCCAAAAAGCACATAACGAAGCCTATAACCGAGCGATGCAACCCAAGAAGAAAGCCAAACGAGTAGAAATAAATAACCAACCAAGTCTATTTGACTTTTAAAATGGCAGCAATATGAAACCAAAGAATAAATTCCAACAACAAATCGTAGAGGCAAGCAAAACCTTACCATCTATTACTAAAGAGCAAATACAATGGGGCTATGATAATGCCATCAGCTA